>RAPG01000009.1 GCA_005239165.1 Allopusillimonas ginsengisoli | reverse complement strand
CCAACTCGAACTCGAACTCGAACTCGAACTCGAACTCGAACTCGAACTCGAACTCGAACTCGAACCCGAGCCCGAGCCCGAGCCCGAACCCGAACCCGAACCGTGAGCTGCGCCCAGCGGTCGGAAGTAACTTAGCCATTAAGTCTTGATGCTGCGGTTCAGAAACTCCAGCATGTGTGCGGTGATTTCCTTGCCATGAGTTTCGAGGGCGAGGTGGCCGGTGTCGAGAAAGCGTACTTCGGCTTTCGGGTTATCACGCTTAAACGCTTGGGCGCCGGCCGGCGTAAAGAATGGATCATTTTGGCCCCAGATCGCCAGCATTGGGGGTTGGTAGCGGCGAAAGTACTCGTGCAATTGCGCGTACTGTTTGATGTTCTGGCCGTAGTCCAGCATGAGATCCATCTGCGCCTCGATGCCGATGCGCTCAATGGCTGCGTAGGCCAGCTGGTAACTTTCGGGCGGAATCAACGACGTATCGCTGACGCCTTCGGTGTACTGCCACTTGATCATTTCAAGCGTATTGAACCGGCGCAGCGCCTCGCGGTTATTGGCGGTTGGTTCTGCCCACGCCTTGCGCATATCTGCCCAGCCGGCACTTAAACCCTCTTCGTAGGCATTGCCATTTTGGCTGACAATCGCGGTGACCTTCTGCGGGTGCTGCACCGCCAGACGCCAGCCCACCGGGGCACCGAAGTCGAACACGTACATAGCGTAGCGCTTAACCCCCTTAGCCACAGTGAAAGCGTCAATCACTGAGGTCAAACTGTCGAATGTGTAGTTGAAGTCAACGCCGGGCATTACGGTTGTTTGTCCGAAGCCTGGCAGATCAGGGGCGATCACATGGTATTTCTGTGCCAATTGCGGGATCAGATCGCGAAACATATAAGACGAGGCGGCAAACCCGTGCAGCAGCAGAACAGTTGGCGCGTCTGACGAGCCGGCTTCACGGTAGAAGACGTTGACGTCCTGGACTTCTATCGTTCTGTAGTGAATCTGTTCAGGATTTTCTGCGACGGTGGTGGTGAGAGGGACTGCTGCAGACAGCGTGCTATTGGTGTTCATGATTTTCCTTGAGGTTAAAAGCCAGTGCAGTATTAAAGTAACCAATTAAACTACAATTAATAGGTTACTTAAGCCAAGTATGAACAAGCTGTAGTAACCTGTCAACATCGTATTAATAGGTTATGTTTATGACGAATGCAGAAACGCACCTAGACAATTGCTCCGCTGAGCCACCAATGTTGGGTGACCATCTCGCCATGGATTTGCTCAATACAGAGGCTCGCAACAATGGCGAGGTGACTGAATACTGGAATAGCGGCAACGATGTGCTCAGATGGCTGGAGCGATGTGGAGTCGCTTCCGCATTGACGGCCAGGTCGGTTGATCTCGAAGAGCTGCTGGCGCAGGGGATAGCGCTACGAACGCTGGCGCGTCGACTGATCGTTCAACGCAAAGAGGGTCAGACAGGCGACATCAATGCGCTAAACAAGTATTTGCATGCCTACCTTAGCGCTCCGCATCTGGAACGCAACTGTGGAGGCAATCTGGTGTTGACTCGCACCGTACATGGTGAGCCAATCGCCTCGTTGCTCGGGCCGGTGGCCGAGGCCGTGGCGCAGCTGTTAGTCGAAGGCGATTTCACCCTTGTTAAACAGTGCGAACACCCCGATTGCATTCTATGGTTCTATGACCGCACGAAGGCGCACAAGCGCCGCTGGTGCAGCATGGCCTCGTGCGGCAATCGCCACAAGGCGGCCCAGTTCCGCAAAAGAAGCAGTGGCAAGACGGGTTAAGCCCAGTTGCCAGTGTTTCCTCATAGCCGACCCTCAATTGAATTTTCTCAACGTTACAGTAAGTGCTGTAACCCCTGATGAATCAGTGCTTCCAGCCATTTCCGGCATAAACCGGCAGGCGTATGTCGGGCAATTTACTTCAGAGCATACCCGTGGAGAGCGTGTCTTTTTTGTAATGCTGCAGTCATGGAGGCGTCAGTGCGTGCCCCTTAAAGTGGAGTCCTGGTCAGCGAGTCTGACACCGCCAACACGCAGAACAAACTGTTGTGTAAGCACTTTACCTAAAGGGATTCTCCATGTCTGTACGTTCTAAATTGTTTTTCGCCATCCTTGCCGTTGCTGCTGCTGTCCCCGCTACCAGCTTTGCGTATTGGGTCCCTGACAACTCCGAGCAAGGTGGTACCGAGGTATACGATTGGTCGAACATGAAGAGTCGTGCACAGGTGCTCCAAGAGCTTAAAGAGGCCAAGGCCGATCCAACGTGGGATACGCGTCAGGGCGAGGCTACAGGCTCGTGGCCGCAAATTAACGCTGCACCTGCAAAAACACGTGCCCAGGTCATAAACGAACTGGAATCGTTGACGGCTGCACAAAGAGCCTACATCGACAGCTTTGACAATACAGGGGCTTGATACGCACTTTGTAGCGTTCAGGTGAGCTCCTCGCCGTTTTTTCTGATGTCTCCGTATTGCCCAGATTCCTCCAATGGCGTCTGGGCTTTTTTGATAAATACGCTAGGAAAACGCAAGTCCGAGGCTACAAAGGCAGCCTCAATAAAATCAATTACTTACAGCAGCCGAGTCAACTGAGAACAGACTTGTTCAGACCTTTTCTGGGCGCAACGATAGGCCAATATTCTTGTGCGGAAAATGCGCCACACATTCCTCATAGTGCGCGCAGTGCATGTTGGAATAAGGCGCTTTGGAGCACTGCCCTTGATTTGCGCGTGATGCACTCCTAAGTCTCTTGTGTTGGCTTGACGGCTAATGTGCGGCCGGCGTTACGTTTTATCTCTGTCAAGAATGCCTGAAGGGCGGGATGGCAGCGGTCTGCCTTGCGGTAGGCGAGCAGAATACGCCGATGGATTTCAGGGCGTAGTGGCACAGCTTTAACCCCGTAGAGAGGCTTAATTAGGCGCAGTCCCGATGCAATCGAAATCGAGCAGCCCGAAGCAACCATAGCGGCCACCATTTCAAAGCCCGTGCAATGTGCATTGATCCGTGGCTCAAACCCAGCGCGCCGACATAAATTAGCAATAAACTCACCAAACGAACTGGACGTTGAGTCTAACGCCCAGGCAGCTTCCCGTAGTTCTGATATTTGTAGCGAGGAGCGGTTGGCCAACGGGTGATCAACCGGTAGCAAAATATGCAATACGTCTTCAGCCAAAGGAACCAGATCATACGCGTCATGATGCACGCCGGGATCGGCAGCCAGATCGTCAATGACCGCAACGTCGGTGCGCCAGGCACTTAACGCCGTCAGCCCTTCTTGTGGTTCCATTTCTTGCACTACGATCTGCAGGCGCGGATAGGCAGCCTGCAAGGCTTGCACTGTGTCCGCCAGAATTGCAACGGCGAGTGAAGGGAAGGCTGCAATCCGCAGTTGCCCGGCAATGTCGCTGCGTAACTGAGCCAGTTCAGATCTGGCCTCATCCAGTATGACCATGATGCGCTCGGTGTGGCGCACGAGCGCGTCACCAGCAGGAGTCAGAGCAACTCCTCGCCCACGTCTTTCAGTAAGTGGCGTATCCAGGCTGCATTCAAGCTGTGTGATCTGCTGTGATACTGCCGAGGGCGTTAAGTGCAATGATTCAGCGGCGGCCGCCATGGTGCCGCAGCGGGCTAGTTCGCGCAGAGTCAGCAGACGGCTGATATCCATGGTTTATGTTCAGCCCTAATCAAAATAATTAGATTTTTTAATGGATATATAAAAAATATATCAATAGACGTAACGATACTATGTTTTTACCATGGATATCAGTGCTCAGTGCTCAGTGCTCAGTGCTCAGTGCTCAGTGCTCAGTGCTCAGTGCTCAGTGCTCAGTGCTCAGTGCTTAGTACTCGGTACTCAGTACACAGGGTTCAGCACTCAGAACTCAGAACTCAGAACTCAGCGCCCGGAGTTCAGCAATCAGTAATCAGCAGTCGGCAGTCAGAGTTCAGCATTCAACATCCAGAAATCGCGTAAATGTGGCGTAGATTGCGCTGCAAGGAGATCGGACGATGGCCATTAGTGTATTTGACCTCTTCAAGGTTGGAATCGGCCCCTCAAGTTCACATACCGTCGGGCCTATGCGCGCGGCCAGACAATTTACGCGGGCGTTGCAGCATCACGACAAAATGGCTCAAACAGCACGCATACACGTGGCGCTATACGGCTCACTTGCAGCAACGGGTAAGGGCCATGGCAGCGACAAGGCGATTTTGCTGGGGCTCGCCGGCCATGCGCCCGACACCGTAGACGTGGACCAGATTTCAGCCATTTTGCAGGCCATCCGCAGCCATGCCTTGATTCGCCTGGGTGACGTTCACGATATTTGCTTTGACGAAGCAAAAGACATCGTCTTTTACCCTTTTGAATCACTACCATTTCATGTCAATGGCATGAAATATGCGGCGTTTGATCAGGACGGTGCTGTGCTGCACGAGGCAACGTATTATTCTGTGGGCGGGGGGTTTATCGTCAGTGATGCGGTGGCGGCCGATGACGCCAAGCAGAAAATTATCGCACCTGATATGAGCATTTTGCCCTTCACGTTTCATCATGCCGACGAGATGCTGCAATTAACCCAAGAGCATAGGATTAGTATTGCAGAACTGATGCGACGCAATGAACATCATTGGCGAACGGATGAGGCAATCGACGCCGAACTCCTGAAAATCTGGGCCGTCATGCAGGCTTGCGTGCAACGTGGCTGTCGTACCCAGGGTGTTTTACCGGGTGGTTTCAAGGTGCGGCGACGCGCAGCAGAATGGGTGCAGCGTCTGGGGGCTTTCGTTCGTACACCAGAAGACCCAATGCGCATGTTGGACTGGGTCAACGTATGGGCCTTGGCTGTTAATGAAGAAAACGCTGCGGGTGGCCGTGTGGTGACCGCTCCAACCAACGGTGCGGCCGGTATTATCCCTGCCGTATTGCATTACTACATGCACGCCATTGCAGGGGCCAACGAGCAGGGCGTTATCGATTTTCTGCTGACGGCGGGCGCCATTGGTATTCTGTACAAAGAGAATGCTTCAATTAGTGGTGCCGAAGTCGGTTGTCAGGGAGAGGTTGGCGTAGCTTGCTCGATGGCTGCAGGTGCCTTGTGCGCGGTGCTGGGCGGCTCACCTGCCCAAGTCGAGAATGCCGCCGAAATAGGCATGGAACATCATCTGGGCCTGACCTGTGACCCGGTGGGTGGATTGGTGCAGATTCCCTGTATAGAACGCAATGCCATCGCCTCAGTCAAGGCCATAAACGCCGCACGGATGGCGTTGCAGGGCGATGGTGTGCACCATGTCAGCCTGGACCAAGTCATCAAGACGATGCGCGAGACCGGTGCCGACATGAACAACAAATACAAGGAAACCGCGCGTGGCGGGTTGGCCGTGAATATTGTTGAGTGTTGATGTGTGCGGCTTAGATGGCGGTGATGGGCTTGCGGCAAATCTTGCGCGCTCACTAGTATGCGTGTGCCATCAGCACTGCTTAGGCTATATGTGCACCGCATATTAAATGCGGGATCGATGACGATAGGTGTAATCTGTAGCGTCCACAGTTTGGCTTCCTGCGCTGATCAACACAAGGTATGACTTCTTGCACCGATCAACGTAAAACTTAATCGAGATACCTCTATGTCAGAATCCCGTCCTCCTTTTCCACCTTTTAACCGCGAGACATCCACCCAGAAAGTTCGTGGTGCTGAAGATGGCTGGAATACCTGCAATCCTGAGCGCGTTTCGCTCGCGTATACGCCGGATAGTCGATGGCGTAATCGCAGTGAATTTGTAGTCGGTCGTGCGGAAATCGTCGGATTTCTTACGCGTAAATGGGCGCGCGAGCTGGACTATCGACTCATTAAGGAATTATGGGCGTTCAACGATAACAAAATTGCCGTTCGATTTGCATATGAGTGGCACGACGATAGCGGCCAGTGGTTCCGCTCTTATGGCAATGAAAACTGGCAGTTCGATGCGGCTGGACTGATGGAGGTCAGGCATGCCTGCATTAATGATCTTCCGATCAAAGAAACTGATCTCAAATTTCATTGGGACAGGAGTGGCCCTCGTCCTGCCGATCATCCCAGCCTGAGCGACCTGGGCCTCTGACGCGATGCCGTGTGTCGTAAATTAGCGCAGCCATGCGCTCCCCACCTTTGCGGACGTGCTCTTTGGTTGATCTTGGGTAACAGGCGTAGATCGATCAGGTCAAAGCGAATAAAAAAGTCATAGCACGAGGCCACTCAGGCACAGCCTGAGGCTGTCTTTTCTGTTTGGCTATGCAATAAAGATCAGGGCACTCAAAAATGCTTTCACATTTCTTTCCAGAATCGTTTTTACTCATCGCCGTCGTCTTTGTGCTGGCGGGCTTGATAAAAGGGGTCGTCGGCATGGGTTTGCCTACGTTCTCGATGGCGTTATTGGTACTGTTTATGGATCCGGCAGAAGCCGCCGCCTTGCTTATTATTCCGTCATTGGTCACCAACCTTTGGCAAGCAGGGCCTCTGCGCTCCGTGGCGCCTTTGCTTCGCAGAGTTGGTCGAATGCAGTTAGGTATCGTGGTTGGTACCTTGGCAGGCGCATTGATTCTAGGAGCCCCGACGGGCAGATCAGCATCCATGGCTTTAGGTCTAGCCCTTATTATTTATAGTGGATGGACGCTGTTTGGCACACAATTGAGCGTACCGGCCCGCTCAGAAAAATGGCTCGGTTCACTAATAGGCTTATTAACAGGCGCAATTACCGCAGGCACTGGGGTATTTGTTGTGCCCGCTGTACCTTATTTACAGGCGATGGGTCTAGATCGCGATAGTCTGGTTCAGACTATGGGTATTTCATTTACGGTCTCTACCGTGGCATTAGCGGTTGGTTTGTGGATGAACGACAGTTATTCAGTCGGTGCAGTGGGCGCATCGCTGGTGATGCTTATTCCTGCTTTGCTTGGTATGAATATCGGCCAATCTTTGCGCAAATCACTTTCGCCAAAAACGTTTCGTCTCTGCTTTTTAACAAGCTTAATTGTCATAGGTGTTTATTTGGTTATCTAGCGGGTTAAACGGTAAGAAAGTCTGATCAAAAATGGTGTGTATTCTTGGTGGCGCAATAAGGATGGCAACGGTGCAGACAAAGGCTAATGGCACCGGTTGCGGAGAACATAATGGTGATGACAAGTTTGTCATCAAGGAATTAGGCGCTCGCGACGGGCCTGTCGCTCAAGGAAACCGCATCGCGAACCGGCTATTCGACGGGCGCACAGATCACAAAGGCTTTCGACCGACGCTTTGGCATGACTCTGCAGCTTTTCAGAGAGCCGCATTGCCGCAACGAGCGGGAAAGCTAGTCTTCGCTATTTTGTGAAAAATTGGTGCCAAGCCGGCTCGGAGTCACGCACTAACTGGCTGGCCCAGCCGACAAATGCTCTCACAGGCGGTGAGAGTTGGCGGTTTTGAGGATACATTATCGACAGAGGCACTTTAGGTGCCTGGTATTGTTCAAGAATGTTTATCAAACGGCCCTCCTGAATATGAGGAGCCGCCATAAAGTCGGCGATACGGATCAAACCTAGCCCTTCCAATCCGCAGGTGACATAGGCGTCAGTGTCGTTGACCGCTAAGTTTCCAGAAACGCGTACGGCCCGCTCTTCATCATCTACAACAAAGCGCCAATCGGTTGCCCTGCCTGTGCGGCTGGACACAAACCCTACTAGGCGATGAGACACCAACTCTTCCAGGGATGTGGGCGTACCGTGTTGTTCAAGATACTGCGGCGATGCGCAAGTAACCCATCTGAAGCTGCCGATCTGGCGTGCTACCAGAACGGCCGACGATTCGGGTATTCCCGCTCGCACCACACAATCAATTCCTTCTTGCACGAGGTCTACAGGCTTGTCGCCCAGGCTAAGGATGAGCTCTATTTCAGGATAGCGGTTCTGAAAGTCGTTAAGAGAAGGCAGCACAATACGTCGCGCAAAGGAAGCAGTCATGTCCACACGCAACTTTCCGGCAGGCTGTGCCGTGCTGCCTGAAAGGGACGACTTGATCGCGTCTATTTCGCCAAGTATGCGTTGGCAATGATCGTAGTAAAGAACACCGTCTGGCGTGAGACTTAGTGTGCGCGTAGTTCGTTGCAGCAGTCGAACACCAAGGTGGACCTCCAGTTCCTGCAGTACTCTCGACACCGTTGAGGCGGGCATAGAGAGGCCTCTTGCTGCGTTGGCAAACCCGTTCATTTCAACGATGCGTGCAAAAATTTGCATGGCCCGAAACTCGTTCATGTTTGCCTTCCTGTATGGCGCCTATTTAAACACTCGGACAAGCGACCCAAAGCGTGGGAAAGATCTCGTTAACGCGTGTCAGATAGTCAGTATATAGCTCTTATTATCCCATTTAAAGCAATATTGAAAACGCAAACCATGAGTTTATTGTTGGCTCCTCGCGTAGATATACTGGCCGTAATGCATGGGCAGATAGGGATACAGCTTATCTGTAATGTGAAAATAGGCCTGTTAATCGAGGGGCATTAAATGGCAGAAGAAACACAGTTATTTAAAACTAATAATGACCATAACGGCAGGGACGAACTGCGGAAATTACTACGGCTGTGGATAGAAAAAGGATGGCTTAATGGCAAGGATGCGACTCTCTCGTTTCGGGGATATCGTGGCCAATAGTATGACCGGATATCGCTAGCTACCCAGTTGTTTTGGTGACTTTGATGATTAACGTCGAATTACCCATAACGCTGATTATTATGCTGCTGTGTGGGATAAATTATTTCCGATCCTGTGATCGATAACGGACCATTTTGAAAGTTCCTTAGACGTTATTGTCTCGAGAAATAGTGCAGTGATAAGTGTCCGCTTTGTGACAAGTTTGCCGACATCTGGATGCCACTCGGACACTGCACAGGCGATAGTTTTTTTAGCTACAAGTACTTAAAGTTGAGGAGTTACATCCATGAAAGACAATATGAAAGTCAATATCGAAGATATGCTGGTGCTCGGCGCAGGCCAGTTGGGCATGGCGGTCTTGCGTGAGCTCGCGCCTCGACGTAAGAATGCAAAAACATCTCTCGTTGCACTGGTCGCACCCAAAGCCATAAGTACACCAAGCCCACTTGAGGAGCAGTCAAGAGCCGAGCTTCTTGATCTGGGTGTTGAGCTAATTAGTTTTGATCTATCCAACGGCTCAGCGTCGGAGCTGGCTGACCTGTTCAAGCCATTTCATACCGTCATCAATTGCACCGGGTTCGTGGCGGGCCCCGGTACCCAGATGAAGATCACGAAAGCTGCACTTGATGCGGGGATCAGCCGATATTTTCCGTGGCAGTTTGGTGTCGACTATGACATCGTAGGAAAAGGAAGTGGGCAACCAGTCTTTGATGAGCAGTACGACGTTAGGACCTTGCTGCGTTCACAGGACAGAACCGAATGGGTGATCGTGTCGACGGGAATGTTCACGAGTTTTCTGTTTGAGCCTAGTTTTGGCGTTGTGGATTTTACTTCCAAGGTCGTTCGTGGTTTAGGTACATGGGAAACCAAGGTTACGGTTACCACGCCCGAGGATATCGGGCGGCTCACTACGGAGATTGTGCTTGAGGAACCCCGGATTTCGAATCAGGTTGTCTACCTGGCCAGTGACACACTTTCTTATGGAACACTCGCTGATGTCGTTGAAGATATGACAAACACCAAGTTCAATCGTGAACTGCTCACTCAAGATCACTTAAGAGAGGTGCTCGAACGCAACCCCGAAGACGTGATGGCTCGTTATCGGACGGGTTTTGCGCGTGGTGATGGAATGTGGTGGGAGAAGGCGGCCACTTTTAACGAAAGCCACGGCATTCCGACTACAGATGTCAGGTCGTGGCTGCAGCGTCATTTGACGACTGCGGTTTGAGATATATTCCAAAGATGCACCGCTCAATACTGTTCAAGAGCTTGGTATTTAGTGACTAAAAGCGGCGTACGGATCGAGGAATTTCTTGACCCGCACGCTTTGCTGCCGGCGAAACTACAGATTGACCAACACCGCCTTTTTGGTATTGACCGGGGTATTGCCTTCCATGACGATACACAATGGTACCGCAACAGCGTCGGCCTCAAATGAAAGCCTTGTGCGGTTCAGCCTATGGTTTCCTGCAGCGTCTTCGTCGGAAATGCATCACAAAGATACTCCACAAACCTGACGACCTTGGGGCTGGCAAGCCGGCGAGAATGATGCAGTACCCACAGCTCTATGGGCCGGTCTGGCAGTGTTCCCCATACGGCCAGGCCAGTGTTTGGCCCTAACGGTTTCAGCAGTGAGCGTGGCAACAGCGCTGCGCCTGCTCCGGCCATTACCGCGTCTCTGACCATAAGCAGTGACGACAGGCCTAGACGAACATCAGGAATGACGGTGCGCAAGGTTTCACCATCGTGATAATGCCACGGGTTTGTAGTGATGCCGTTGGGAAGGAGAGCAACGGCAGGTACGGTTACAGGCTTGGTCGGATTGTTTGGGGGGCGCGGCAGCGACGCGGGCGCTACCAGCACGATTTCATCGCGAGCAAAGCAACGGCCTATCAAAGTGGCATCAGGGTGTGGGTTTACTCTGATGACGACGTCGTAGCCGTCTTCGATCAGGTCAACATTGCGATCGTTGGCGGTGATTTCGAGCCGCACTTCGGGATAGGCCTGCATGAATCCCACAGCAACCGGCCCAAACATGGCGTGCGAGAACAAGACAGGGGCATTTACGCGCAGTAGCCCGCGGGGCTCGGCGATACCTGCTGCCACGTCGGCGCCAGCCTCGATAATTTCGCCCAAGAGCCCATGTGTGCGTTCATATAAGGCCTGCCCTTCTTCGGTGAGACGCAGTGAACGTGACCCCCGCTCAATAAGGCGTACGCCCAGGCTTTGTTCCAGATCTCTTACCCGTCTTGACAGGGTGGCTTTGGATCGCCCACTGATACGGCTTGCCTTGCCAAACCCTTCGTGCATGGCAACCAGATTGAAGTCTGTCAGCGATGAGAGATCCATGATTGTTTCAATTTTAAGACGGTGTGTGCAAATTATAGTGTCTTCACAATGAATATGAAACGGCATATTGTGGTGCTAAGTGCACTGCACAACGTCGAATTTACGCTACTCAGGAGAATTGCTATGACCGTCAATACCTTATGGAGTCCGGTGACCATTGGACGTTTGAAACTGCCTCACCGCCTGGCGATGTCGCCCATGACACGCAGCAGGGCGCATGCCGATGGCACGCCAGGAACGTTGGCCGCCCAGTACTACGCGCAGCGTGCGTCGCTTGGGCTGTTGATTACAGAAGGAACCCAGCCGTCTGACGATGGGCAGGGTTACCTCACTACCCCGGGCATATACACCGACGCACATGTGGCGGGTTGGCGCAAGGTGGTTGACGCCGTCCATGCCAGTGGTGGGCATTTGTTCATTCAGCTGATGCACGTGGGGCGGGTATCTCATCCAAGCAATACGCCGCATGGCCGGCAGGCTGTTGCACCGTCGGCCATTCTTCCAGAGGCACAGATATTTACCGCTGCAGGCATGATGGATATCCCCATTCCCCGCGCGCTAACAACCCAAGAGATAGCAGCCACCGTTAACGATCACCGCCTGGCTGCCAGAAAGGCAATTGAAGCGGGCGCTGACGGTGTGGAAATACACGGTGCCAACGGGTATTTGATCCAGCAGTTTCTGTCGCCCAATGCTAATCACCGTACGGACGCCTATGGTGGCAGCATTGAAAACCGTGCACGTTTTGCGTTGGAGGTGACAGCGGCCGTTGCCGATGAAATTGGCGCAGATCGCACAGGCATCCGTCTGTCCCCAGGTTCACAGCTTGTTGGCATTGACGAGGGGGATCAAAGCGACGATCAGTATCGTTATCTGGTCGCCCAGCTCGCGGACCTGAATCTTGCGTATTTGCACATTGCGCACAATGGTAACGATGCATTGTTAAGCGACCTTCGTCGTGCCTGGCCTGCCACGCTGCTGGTCAATCGTGGCAACCGGCCGTTAGAACTGATCGCTAAAGACATCGAAGTAGGGCTGGCCGATATGGCGCCGGTAGGGCGCTGGGCACTGGCCAACCCTGATTTCGTATACCGTTTGCAGAAGGGCTTGCCTCTAAACACGCCTGATCCCACAACATTTTTTGGGGGCGGTGCGGCAGGATATGTGGATTACCCTGCTGTGCTTCTTGAGCAGGCAGTTTACAGCGACACAGCCAAAAGCGACCCTAACCGGCAAATCGTGGGGGTAGCTTAAGGAAGGTCTGAACATGTCAGTGTTCAGCTGAGCCTTCTGTCCTAAACGATTGGTTTTATTGAATCTGTTTTTTCGACCTTGGGCTTGTTCAGAGTCTCCTTAAGTCAAGGTTTGAAGAACGCTAGCGAGCTCCAACAGCCTCGTTTCACCAAATGCGGCCACGTGCACTGCAAACCCAAATTGCAAACCCAAAAAAGGCTTTGGCCCGGTTGATTACCGGGCCCAAGCCTACAGTCATGACCAATTAACTATTTCGCATTTTGAAGCCAGCTCAGACAAAAGGTTAGTTATTAAGAATGATTTGAGCAATCAAGCCTGTGGCGATGGCTGTAAGCAGAAAATCGCTGCCGGACTGTACCCAGTAATAGCCGCGAGGAGGGGCATACAGATGGTAGTGGTGCCAGTCGTGAACAATATATTGCCTTTGGCGATACTGGGCTGGAACCCATCCGCCTCTGTAATAATTGTGGTGAGGCCCTGCGCCGCGCCCGTAGTAGCTGCGGTGCCCGCGCTCATAGTGGCCGTGCCCACGGGCGTAGTTGTCGCGTCCACGGGAGTGGTTGTCGTGCCCCCAGGCTCGGTTGTCATGCCCGCGAGCGTGGCCATCACGGCTGGATGGGCCAGGGTGAACCGTGCCGCGCCAATGTCGGTTATTTTGGGCACCGTGCCGGGCTGACGAATTATGCTCGCTATTCTGGTGATCACGATGGCCCTCTGCGAAAGCCGTACCGCTCATTGCCAGGCAGGCTGCCACTAAGGCAGAGCTAAGAATTTTACTGATCATAATTAAACCCCTGTAGTTGCTTCGCAATCGGTGGAGTCCAAAACGTGTCAATGATTTTGCTCTGGCATTAGCGTATTGACTGTTACCGATGGTCTGCTCAGTTCGTATATGAGCACTGAAGGTGTTTCGAATCTGTTGCGATTTGGGTTATTTTCATTGCAATAGATGTCCAGCACTGCACGCCGCCGTATGTGCTGATGTGGGCTAACCGGGGTAGGGCCAGCCCGCTCCCGGCCCATACTCGGTAGCCACTCCATTTCGATGACCTATGACCGGTCCTTGCAGTAAGTAGACCATGCTTGGTCGATATGTCTACGCGGTACCCTTGCCACCGAACACCTTCGTGAGGACCGCAGCATCGCTGCGCTCTGCCGCCCAATCTGCGGCAAGGTCTTCGTATACCCGCGCAATACTGTTGTATATGCCAGACTCTGGGCGCTCTCCCAAATAAGCAGAAATCTCATCCATCTCGGCAACCCAGCGATAGGCCTTGGGTAACATATCGGGCACCATGTGATTTAGCCAGGCAAATAACTGCGGTTGGCTGGTCGCTAGCTCGCTGCTCAATTCGCTGCCTACCCCGTATCGCTCGGCTGCCAGAATCATCACCGACCCTAATGCGGTAAGGCCTTTTGTTATGCCACCGTAGCTCATTTTCAGGGCCGATGCGGCACCGACTGGGGCGTCAAGTGGTTTCACGTGCAGGCCAACGCTTTCGAGTTTGTGGGCAGTATCCGCTAGCGGTCCTGACAGGTAGAACTTGGTGTGGCGGCCGTCTCCCCGGGGTGGTGGGCCGATAATGCTGCCGTCCAGAAAAGATGTGCCGGTATCTTGCACGACCTGCATAATGGCTGTAACCGTGTCGGGTGACACCGCATTGCAATCGATATATATGGGTTTGCTAGAGGAGGCCCGCAATGCCGGTGCCAGGCGCAGGGCAATAGGTAATGCGTCTTTAGGCGGCAAAATGGAAAGCAAGAAGTCCGCTTCGATCAGCTTCTCGTCTTCAACAGCAACCATTCCTGCTGCTTCAGCTCGTTTCGCGCTGTCTGCACTGCGGCCTTGCAGTGACGTGAGCACTATGGCTCCGTGCTGAACCAGGCGGGCACCAACCGCTGCCCCCATGTTTCCGGGTGCTGTGATTGCAACGGTAATTGTCATGGGGTTTTCCTTTGAAAATGCAGATGTAGCCGGGCTAGCTCAATGTTGCGAAGGTGCGATATGGCTAACTGACAGAAGCAGTCGAAGAAACAAGCAATGTGTTCAGCCCGCGCTCCTTGCGTGTTGCAAAGTCCATTTAACCATGTCAGCGACCAGCCGGTCAGCAGCCCGGCCAAACGCTTCGACCACTTCTGGTGCTTCTTTTCCGTGAACAGGCTCGGCCACCTCAAAGCGACGTGTGGCGATAATTCGATTGCTGTCAGGCTGCGTCAGCGATGCCTCATAGTGGATACGCACAATGGGAACACCATCCTCGTATACCGACTGAAATGCCACAAGATCGCCGCCAAGCTCAAAGTCGGCATCTACACCGCTGTTGTCGATGCTGACTGAACTCAGTAGCCCATTGGCACGAAATGCACTGACGAGCCGGTTGCGCATCAGAACGGGTGCCGGATCGCTCCAGCGAACGCCGCTGTATGCGCTGATCTGGCTGCCCTGTGGCACCACTAATATGCGTTCGCTGTCGATAGCCTGGCTGCTGTAAGGCGTGGCAACGCGCAATGACCATGGCAGCGCATGTGGCCTCGTTGTTTCTGTTTGCCCGGAACTGGCCATGGCCGGAAGCTGGTACACAATCAGAGTTTCTTGTTTGGGCAGTATCGAACACGCCGACAACATGAGTACAGTCGTAAAAAGCCAAGCGCTGCAAACGATTTTTGCGCGGGATACAGACACTGTCATGGTTGAAACTCCTGTATTTTTTCGCGGCCCAGCAGATAATTTGCCGGGTTCTCTTCCAGACGACGAGTAACGGTGCGCATAGAGGCCAGCGTCCTACGCAATTCTTGCAGGGCAGGCCCTATTTCGTTCATGCCTTGCAGACCACCATTGATCGCCTTTTTGTTGTTACGCACTATCTCATTGATGCTGGCGGTGGTTTTTTCTAGCGACACCATTGCCCGCTGTGCGCTATTAAGCACGGCAGTCCCCTGGTTTTTTACGAGTGCATCCGTAGTGCTCACCAAGTCAGAGGCTTGTTTCAGAGCGACAGTGGCCTGTCTGCTCGCGGCAGTCAAAGACTTCAACAAAGCAGAAACGTCATCCTTCTGCTCTGCCATCGCGTTGGCTACCTGCTCAAGTGACGCCAAAGTGCTGTTCAGACTTTGCGCAGTCTCTGGAGACAAAATAGCCTTGGCATTCATCACCAGTTCTGTAAGGTTTGTCGACAGGTTATCGCTATTGGCCAGCAATTGGCTTATGGCTGAAGGTGTCGCCACAATAATTGGGTCTTGTCCGCCCTCGGCCTCCAGAGGAGGGCTGGCGGGTGTTCCGCCACGCAACTCTATTACAACCGTGCCCGTAATACCAGTCAACACAAGCTTGGCCCGTGTGTCTTGGTGAATTGGAATATTGCTGTCTATGCGTATGCGTGCGCGTACCTTGCTGGGATCTTGTGGGTCGAGCGTCAGATCGGTTACATCGCCTACTTTGATTCCGCTGTACTGAACGGCGCTGCCTTTGGATAAGCCCCTCACGGTTTCATTGAAAATGACCGTGTATTGCCGAAGCTCCACATCTTTATACGACTTGCCTAGCCATAACGCGAATACCAAAGCGGCGCCGGCGACAATTACCGTGAAAAGACCGATCAAAACATGATGGGCGCGTGGTTCCATTACTTGACCTCCCGAGCCAGTGTACTGGCCTTGCTTGCGGCGCGTCCGCGCGGCCCGTGAAAATAATCATGCACCCATGTGTCCTCAGTGTTTTCAACGACCGGCAGAGTGTCAGCCACCAGAACCTTTTTATCTGAAAGCACTGCTACACGGTCGCAAATGGTGTAGAGCGTGTCAAGATCATGGGTGACAAGAAACACGGTGAGCCCCAATGCATTGCGCAATGTAAGAATCAACTGGTCGAATGCGCCCGCGCCGATCGGGTCCAGCCCCGCAGTGGGCTCGTCCAGAAAAAGTATTTCAGGATCCAGCGCCAATGCCCGGGCCAGTGCAGCGCGTTTGACCATACCACCCGACAGAGAAGCGGGATACTGATCCCCGGCTGCGGCAGGTAGCCCGGCAAGTGCAATTTTTACACCGGCTAAATGCTCGGCCTCGGACCGGCTTAGCCCGGCATGTTCGATGAGGGGCATGGCGATGTTTTCTGTGACGGTTAGCGAAGAAAACAGCGCCCCACGCTGAAACAGCACACCAAAGCGGCGCTCCATCCGTGAACGTTGCTCTGGCGTCAGCGTAAGCGCGTCTTCCCCAAAAATATGTACCGTGCCTTGCGCCGGCTTTTGCAGCCCAACGATAGAACGTAGCAGTACTGATTTCCCGCTGCCCGAGCCGCCCACCACGCCGAGAATCTCTTTGCGGTAGACATCCAGGTTCAAGTCTTTGTGCACCACATGTGTACCAAACTGATTGGTCAGATTGCGTACCTGGACAATTGCTTCGCCACTTACTGAGGCAGGGGAGATCACCATCCCATCTCCATAAAGAATAATGCTGCCAGTGCGTCAAGCAAAATCACGATAAAAATTGTCTGCACTACGGCAGAAGTCGTGTGTTCGCCGACTGACTGGGCGCTGCCGGATACTTTAAAGCCTTCCAGGCACCCGATAAGGGCAATGACATAGGCGAAAATCGGCGCTTTGACCATACCAAGCAGAAAATGTCGCAGCTCAATGCCTTCTTTGAAAATAGAAAAAAACATCGTTGGTGTGATGTCGAGCGCCACAGCGCAAACCAGGACTCCGCCCAATATGCCCGAAATCATCCCGACAAAGGTTAATAGCGGCATCGACACCAGCAAGGCAAGTATGCGAGGCAACACCAAAACCTCAATTGGATTTAGTCCCAGCATGCGAATTGCGTCGATTTCTTCATTGGCCTTCATAGACCCTAGCTGTGCAGTGAAGGCGCTGGCGGTTCTTCCCGCCATCAGGATAGCAGTGAGCAATACGGCAAACTCACGCAGAAACGAAAATGCGACCAGGTTGACGGTATAAACAGTTGCGCCAAAGTCAGCGAGAACCGTCGCACCCAGAAACGCAATAACCGCACCCACCATAAAGGTAAGTAGCGCCACAATGGGGACGGCATTGAGCCCCGTATCTTCGATTTGCGCGACCACCGAGGTTATTCGCCAGCGGCTCGGATGAACACTGTTTCGCACCAACGCTTCGAGTGTGAGCCCCATGAACCCAAGCAGCATTGCGCTTTGCTGCCATGCTCGCTCCATGCTGAGCCCGATGCGGCCCAATAACTCTGTTGCGAGGGATGGCCTGGCTTTTGGGGTTTTCGTGCCAGCGTCTCGCTTTGTCGCTGCAACCGCTTGCAAAAGCGCTCCCCGCTCGGCAGGCAATGTGGCGAGCAGCCCATTAAGTGCTTCGCCAGCCCCCAACAATTCGACTATGCGCGAGGCCCCGGCCGTGTCCAGAGCAGTAATGCCTTCAGCGTCGACATGGTCGGCTGATAGAATCCCTAGGTTGGCGTATTCTGCGTGAAAGTGTTCGATTTGCCGTCCCAGCAACGTATAGTTGTCAAGCGTCCAGATGCCTTGCAACCTCAACGTATTGGGGGCGCTATGTGTGTTCCAGGAAAAAAATTCGAAATCGGAAGCTTGTGTCATAACAACGCCCTGTAAGGGGCAGGTGCACGTATTAAGAAGACCGCCGTCGTACATGCGCGCAGTTTTGGCGCTGAGCCTTTGTTAACGGTATGCATGGTAGAAGGGCTCTCATCTCATCTCATCTTATTGATTGCATTCTAGCGTGCAACACTCCAAGACCATGCCCGACGCGTGCTGACCTAGTGTGTCCGCTCCATGAAAACGGGGTTATCCTCAGGTCGGGCACATACGTACAGCTATATCACTGTGAATTGCTGATAACCTGCTGCGAAAAGACAGGGCAATACACCGAGTTTATACATTCAATATGTGTAAACCATAATTTTTGGCAATATTGGCAATAGCACAGTATGCTAGACACACCGAAACTGCCATTAAGGAGATAGCCCATGTCTAAAAGTAAAGCCGGTGACACCAGCGCAGCAGGGTCCAATCCATTTGGTGACCTCACCAAAATGCTAGAGCAATTCAAAATACCAGGCGTTGACATGTCAGCGATTGCCGATGCGCGTCGCCAAGATGTTGAGTCTTTGGTCCAGGCGAATAAAGCGGTTTATGAAGGCATGCAGGCGCTAGCCAATAAGCAGACTGAAATGCTGCAACAGGCGATGCAAGGCTTTCAGAGTGCGGGTGCTTCCGGCATGGCCGACCCGGCCCAGCAGACTGAAATGGCGCGCAAGGCTTATGAAAAGGCGTTAACCGATATGAAAGGGCTGGCCGAGATCGCACAAAAATCTCAAGCCGATGCCATGGCCATCATTATGGAGCGGGCCGCTCAAAATATGCAGGAAATCAAAAAGATGACGCAGCCCAAGTAAACCTTTGCCGGCACACTGAGACGTCGTTCTTCGGGTTGAGTTTTTCCGACGCTCAGTGGCTGCTTCTGGCCGACCATAGCCCTGCTTCCATCCAGAGTCGAAGCAGCACGGTCAGCTTATATCATTCACTTTTTTATGCGAACAGTCACATGATTAACTTGTGACATGAGGCTTGGCCGTCATATCGACGCCAAGCGCTCGCATCACGGCTAAGGTAGTCTTCAAAGTTGGATTGCCGCGCTCACTGAATGACCGATAAAGCTGTTCGCGAGAAAGCCCGGTTTTTTTGGCTATTTCTGACATCCCCTTGGCGCGAGCAACCACGCCTAGGGCCTTGGCAATAGTAGGCAGTAGCTGCGCTAATGGCTATCGGTGGCTGGCAGCATATTGGGGGAGCCACGAGCATGAGCATACTCCCGAGCTACTAGAATATAACGAGTATCCGCGGTAGAGCATTCATAAACCGGATTGATTCAGGACACCACTATGACCGACGAACGTCTAAAAGATGTCCGTGTACTTGCTTTTGATGTGTTTGGCACTGTGGTGGACTGGTGTAGCTCAATCGCATCAGAAATAGAGCAGCTAAACCCAAGAATTGACGGGCGCGTATTCGCAAGAGCGTGGCGGGCAGGCTATCAGCCCACTATGCAGCGTGTGAGAGCGGGCGAATTGCCATGGACGCGTATCGACGATCTGCACCGAATGATTCTTGACGATATTCTTATAGAGTTTGGAATGTCCGAACTTGACGAGTCGCAGAGACATCAATTGAATCAGGCCTGGCACCGGCTGCAGGCTTGGCCCGATTCGGCGCAGGGGATTACGCGCCTAAAAACACGTTACATCACGACAACTTTGTCCAACGGCAACATTAATTTGCTGGTCAACATGGCAAAAGCAGCCAACTTGAACTGGGACTGCGTCTTATCGGCCGAGGTATTCAAAGCGTACAAGCCTGATCCGTCAACTTACCTCGGTGTGGCACGTATTTTCGATGTCAGACCCGATCAAGTCATGCTGGTCGCAGCCCATCAGGATGACCTGGATGCAGCACGAGAATGCGGTTTGCTCACGGCGTATATTGAGAGGCCCGCCGAATTCGGTACTGATATGCTTAAGGATGTGAGTCCCCATCCGGCCAACACCATGCACGCCCGCAGTATTACGGCACTCGCTGACACCTTGCTTTCCTGACGAACAGCTTTCTTCAATTCGTAGTCGCTTATAGCCCAGCGTAGCTAAACACAGAGGGCCGAAGTCATCGCGAAGCTATCCGCGGTCGACTACCGCCTCTTGATCAGGGTGCGCCCTGCCATAGATGTCTGCAGCGCCACTTGGCTGCTTCACAGGATCTGGCTTGTAAATACCAATTACAGTCTGATATCTGTATTTCAGTTATACATACTTTGTTGCGTAATTTTGGTTAGCGCTTGTCGTCAACGTCGGATCAACGATAGCTACTGTGTGAGGGAACCCCACTGAACAGGAGCTATTAGGCCATCTGTGTGGCCGGTCCGGGCAATATAAGGCCGTCTTTGGAAGTCATACATCGCGCTCTGATGAGTTCTGCTATCGCACCAGCCCCCTGTTTCCAATGAGCGTAAGATGCCACATAAAGGTTAAATCAAGATGAAGCAAGAACTTGACACGTCGCCAGATATAATTGCCTCCCGCGGTCTGGAGAACAGACGCGTCGCACTTGTAACGGGTGGCGCGATGGGTATTGGGGCGGCTATGGGTTTAGTTGCCTTGCTTTGAATTGCGGCGCAAACCCTGACTATCTACAACCGTCTTAAATATCTTCAAAACTTAATATGACAATTCCCAACTCTTCTCTACCGGTCAGTGTCGTAACTGGCGCCGCGCGCGGCATCGGGCTCGCAACCATTCGATGGTTTCTGGCTCACGGCCACCAGGTGGCTATGCTCGACATCGATGCCGACGAACTCTCAAAAGCCGCACTCGAATATCAAGGTGACAAGCGCGTACTTGCGCTGCCCTGTGACGTGTCGAACCCCGAGCAAGTGCAAGAGACCATGGCACGGGTCGAGGCGCACTTTGGCCGCATCGATGCGCTGGTGAACAATGCCGGCGTTGCTGTGTTCAAGACGTTGGGCACGACCTCATTCGAAGAGTGGCGCTACGTGATGGCGACAAATCTGGATGGCGCCTTTCTCTGCTCGCAAGCCTGCGTACCCGTGATGTTAAAGAACGGCGGCGGTTCAATCGTCAACATCGCGTCGATCTCGGGATTGCGCGCCAGCACCTTGCGCGTTGCCTATGGCACCAGTAAGGCGGCGCTCATCCACCTTACGCGTCAACAGGCGGTTGAATTCGGAACCATGGGAATCCGGGTCAACGCAATCGCGCCAGGGCCTGTCGAGACTGAAATGGCCAAACAAGTCCATTCGGCAGCAATCCGGGCCGACTATCACGACAGTATTCCGCTCGGTCGCTACGGCACTATGGAAGAAATTGCGTCGGCGGTCGGTTTTTTGTGCACACCGGGCGCCAGCTATGTGAATGGCCAAGTGCTTGCCGTCGACGGCGGGTTCGATGCAGCGGGCGTCGGGTTGCCGACTCTACGCCGTGAGGCCGGTGGACGCTAAATGCTTTGAAGTCTTCCTTAGGCCACTCACCAGTCACGCCCTGACATTGTGGCCTAAGGAGGCGTTCGATCAAGCTGCGCAGCGCTCTTCAACTAATGCCCGCTTATCAATTGCATCTCGCCGGTGCTGTCTACTTCTCGCCGGTAAGTCTCATCCAGTTGCCATGCGCGAATCCAGCTTTATCTTGCTCAGCGAGATCGCATTTTTCCAAAAATCGCCTTGCGTCGTGACTCGGACGATATTGGTAAGGAAAGTCCGTCGAGAAGAGAAGTCGATCGACGCCGACTACTGCAGTGGCACGCTCCAGGTAGTGAGGTAAAAACATACCGCTGGCCGTGACATAGAGATTGTTTCGCAGATAGCTCGCAATCGGCCGCGCCAGCCCAGATACCTTGTCCAGTGCTGCTAAACGTTCGGCATAGAACAGCACTACTTCGCCCCAATGCCCGAGAATCACCTGAAGGCCCGGCATGCGGTCGAACGTGCCCGCGAGCACGAGACGAAGGAACTGTATACCTGCTTCATAGTGCCAGCCCAGGGCGTAGGTGGCGAAAGCCGCATCGACCTCGGGCGTGAAGCCCGAGTAGTAGGCCGCCCTAACGGTTGCGTCAGGTACACGGGGATGGATCAGTATCGGAACGCCTGACGCTTGCGCGCTTTGAAAGATCGGCGTGAGGGTCGGATCATCGAGATTGCGCTGGCCCACTTTTCCGCACAGTACCGTTCCTTTGAAACCCAGGGTCCCGACACAACGTTCCAATTCGAGAGCTGCCTCTTCCGGCATGCTCACGGGCAATGTTGCCATGGCCTGGAAGCGTTTAGGATGGCGCGCAACCACCTCTGCCAGGGCGTCGTTGGTTCGTTGTGCCAGATCGACGCTTTCCAATCCTAGATCGTGGAGCGCGGGAGTCTTCAGCGACAAGACTTGCACAGCTAGTCCAGTTTCGTCCATCAGTGCGAGTCGGTCTTGCGCGAGATCAAGCAGGCGTCTTTCAATTACGCCGGAATGAAACGCTACGCTCGGATCGGTTGCGTCCAGGCCAATGGCGCTCCAGGCATCGCGGATTTCTGCCGTTAGGAAGTGCTCTTCAATTCCGATGATTTTCATGACTGCGGCTTTGTTCACCATGATACCGTGCGCCCCATGCGGTCGAGGTACTCTAGGCCAGGCTTTCCTTGTTTCGAGAGCAGCGTGTTTACGATTTCAGGAACGGTTTCTTCAAGTCCGAACGTCGCATCCGGCCCGCCTAGCGCGGTACGTATCCAGCCAGGAGCCAACAACAGCAGGGCGCGTCGTTCTCCGGCGTGGTGGGCGGCGTAGCTGCGCATGTACTGGTTCAGGGCTGACTTGCTGCCACGATAAACCTCGTGCCCGCCTTTATCGTTGTTGGCAATGCTGCCTTGCCCTGACGACATGATGCCTATCAGGCCATCGGTCGGCACTAGACCCTGCAGGCCTTCGATGACACGCATAGGAGCAAGGGCATTAGTGATCATCACTTGCATGAACTCTTCGGTGGATACCTCCGCGATGGTTTCGTCCTGATTATTATTCGCAGTGCCGGCGTTTACGAACAGGATATCGAAGCAGCGTGTAGATAATCGGTTACACAGCGCTGTGATCTGGTCAGGGTCGGTTACGTCAAGGTGTTCTATCTGTACACGGCCCACATACTCATCGGCCAGATCGTGCAATTCAGTTCGACTGCTGTCGCGTACCGTACCGACGACGTTCCAGCCTCTATTCAGGCATTCCGCTGCCATGGCGTTCCCGAGACCGCGCGAAGCGCCGATGATCAGGATCGCTGGCGCGCTATCGTTACTTGAGCTTTTCATAAAGATTCCTTGATATTAGACAGTCAATACGTGGGGGAGCATGCTGGCGTTTCCACTCCCTTGCGACCAACTTGTTTGCTTCTGTCATTTCGATTCTAATGACGGAGAATTCATTGCACCAGACGCGTAGCATGCAATAATTGATTGCATTGGAATCAACGAATGGTCAATGCAAGGACGGGT
This sequence comes from Allopusillimonas ginsengisoli, assembly GCA_005239165.1. Taxonomy (GTDB): domain Bacteria; phylum Pseudomonadota; class Gammaproteobacteria; order Burkholderiales; family Burkholderiaceae_B; genus Allopusillimonas; species Allopusillimonas ginsengisoli_A. Next base: position 211,328 of record RAPG01000009.1, on the reverse strand, counting down.
GGGCATGAAAAGCGTGGACTTAAATCTCCTCACTGCACTGGACGTATTGCTCTCCGAGCGCAGCGTGACCAAAGCTGCGTACCGACTCGGTTTGAGTCCCTCTGCCATGAGCAGGACTCTTTCGAGACTGAGAATCTCGACAGGAGATCAACTGCTCGTGCTAGCAGGACGTACCCTGGTTCCGACACCGTATGCCGAACAAATCCGTGAGCGTGTCCATGATGCTTCCCAAAACGCCAGAGCCGTGCTTCAACCCGCCACCAGCTCCTTTGACGTTTCCAAACTAGAGCGGACGTTCACGATTCGTGCGAATGACAGCTTCGTCGAACTGATCGGCGCGCCGCTAATGGCGGCGATCACTAAAACCGCACCCCGCGTCAGAATCCGGTTCGTTTCGAAGCCAGACAAGGATGCACGACCACTCCGAGAAGGCATGATTGACCTGGAGGTCGGCGTGCTCGGAACCGCGGCGCCGGAACTGAAGACACGGGTGCTGTTTCGCGATCGGTTCGTGGGCATTTGTCGAGCAGAGCATCCTTTTTTGACCAAGATGACTGCGAAACGCTACGCGAGTTACCAGCACGTGGTTGTGTCACGCAAGCGGCAATACTCAGGGCCCGTAGACGACGCGCTTGGCCAGTCGGGCCTGTCCAGGACCATAGTTATGGTGGTGCCCACTTATGCAAACGCGATGCAGATCGTACGCTACTCCGATCTTCTCGGGCTAGTCCCGCATTCGTGCCTTGACAATGACTTGATAGGCCGCCACTCGCGCAGTGCGGGCATTCAGCACTTTGAACTCCCGGTACAAACGCCTGAGATCAAGGTCTCAGCCATTTGGCATCCTCGCCTGCATGCTGATCCTGCCCATCGCTGGCTGCGCGATATCATTTTTACTATTTGCGAAAATGCATCTTCATAAGGTCGCCATCGCTGCACGGGTTTGAGGCAAGTTGTCGGCGGGATGGCCTCCGGGCAAGGCCGGCCGCTGTCCCTGTTACTACCCGTGTGTTCGTTAATATCACGAAAATACCCAGCGTACCCCCCATAGAAGGTATCCTGCGGAGGCTTGATGATTTCAGCACCTGCGCGTTGCGCTGCGTCCATCGTCTCGTCAACTTCCTGCCGATCCAGAACGTTATGTCCGATCGTGAAGGAAGTGGAAGAGATGGGTTGCTTTGGCAGGCCGGTGTAGTAAGAAATATCGTCCTGTGCCCAGATCGCGAGCTTCAGCCCACCCGACAGATCGAAGAAGGCAACCGCACCATGCGCGAACTCCCGACCGACGATGCCTTCGGTCGGGAGGCCTAGCCCGTCACGATAAAAGGCAAGCGACTTTTTAATACTGCGGAGTACGCCTTAGGAGTATAGTAAGCTATGCTAACGGTCGTCGAAACACTTATCCTCCAACGACAGTGGCCGCTCTATTGGACTGAATTATTTCACCCGTACACTTGAAGGCGAAGTTGTATTGCTAACGCTATATGCAAAGGCCAAAACTAACAATATCACCGGCGCTAAGTTAAAGGAGATCCGTCGTGTCCTCGAAGAATAGATCCTTCACAGATAAAGAGCTTGCCGCTTATGAAGCAGATCGCGACCTTGCTGCAGAGCTGCTTGAGGCTGTGCAGCAGATGAAAGTCAGCCAGACGCATGTCGTTTTATCGCCAGCTATCGAGGCGCGTAAGAAAACGGGCCTATCTCAAGCTCAGTTTGCCACTTTGCTCGGCGTTTCCGTTCGCACCTTACAAGGCTGGGAGCAGGGGCGTAAACAGCCGAGTGGTGCGGCCCGTACTCTTCTGGCGATTGCAAACACAAATCCAAAGGCTGTGCTCGCTGTTGCTAACAAATAAGTTCTGTGCAATGTCACTAGAACCAGCCCTAGTGAGCGTGCGTGGCCGGCAATCAACACGTCTAAGAACCGATAGATGTTCCTTTTTTCTTCAATTCTGACCTGGTCTGGCCGCTGTGCGAGGCAGCAGCACTGTCGAACGGCAACACTTCCAGTCGCGCGGCCATTCCTTCAACATCGGAAAGATTTCGCTCTGGCGCTCGTGAATTCTGAGGCCAATGGCGGTGATCTCGACTTGCTTCACGTCATCAGGCAAGGCTTTGTGTCAGGTGGTCAAGCAGAAAACGTACTTTTGGTGAAAGGTGGCGATTGTGCGGGTAAACCGCCCAAATGCCCTCATCTGGCTGCTGGTACTGTGTCAGCACCGCAATCAATTGCCCCGAGTCTAAGGATGGTTGCACGTAATAGTCTGGAAGTTGCACAATGCCCACGCCTTTTAGGGCCGCGTCGAGTAATGCCCAACCGCTGCCACAAACAAGGTTGCCCTTGATGCGAAGATTTCTCGCCTTATTGTTTTCCTGGAAGCGCCAATAGTCATGGTTGCCCTGCAAGCAGTTATGACTTTCTAAATCAGGTAAAGCGTGCGGGGTTCCACGGGTTGCCAGATACTGGGGCGAGGCACATACGAACTGGGTTCTTGAGGCCAGCCGCTTGGCCATCAAGCTGGAACTTTCAAGCGTGCCCATGCGTACCGCCATGTCATACCCCTGTTCGACCAGGTCTAGCGTTATGTTCGTCAGGTTTAGTTCGACCTGAAGTTCAGGGTGACGAAGTACAAAATCGTTTATCAAGGGCGCGATTGTTTTTTCTCCATACGTCACGGGCGCAGTAATTCTAAGCTTGCCGCGTGGAGCCATCTGAAGGTTGGTGACTATGCGCTCGGCCTCCTCCAGGCCGTCCAGCACTTGGCGACAATGCTGGAAGTAGATCTGCCCAGACTCCGTCACGGAAACCTTGCGTGTGGTTCGGTAGAACAGCTTGGTTGCCAACCTGGCCTCCAGGGCACTGATCTGCCGGCTGACTTGCGCCGTCGAGATACCCAGCCGTTTTGCGGCCTGCGTAAAGCTCTCTGTTTCGGCGACCGCCACGAATTCTGTGACGCCTACCCATGCAAACATCATCCCTTCCTTGTGCGCCAAAACGGCGATCGCTTGGCACACCGTAATTGTTACTAGGTAGAAATAGTATTTTTATTATAAGGGGTATTGTTATTGTTTTAATCAATAGTAAACTTCTCATAATCGGACAAAGCCACTGCTGCGCAGTAGCGCCTCAATGCCCCTAATTCCACTTACTCAAAATGACGAGATCGCGATGTCCATACCTGTGGTCGTCTGCCCGTTACTTGAATAAGGCTTGCAGTGTGCAGATCAAGAGTCTGCCACTGCAGTCTCACCATATATTGCAACCCATCAAGAAGAAACTATGATTCAAATGATCAAATCCAAGGCCGCTATCGCGTGGGGGCCAAATCAGGCCCTGTCCATCGAAGAAGTTGATGTGATGCCGCCGCAAGCCGGCGAGGTGCGCGTTCGCATTGTTGCCACGGGCGTCTGTCATACCGACGCATTCACGCTGTCGGGTGATGATCCTGAAGGAATATTTCCTGTCATTCTCGGTCATGAGGGGGGCGGCATTGTGGAGTCGGTCGGTGAGGGCGTCACCAGCGTTAAGGTGGGTGACCACGTCATTCCGCTGTACACACCCGAGTGTGGTGAGTGCAAATTCTGCAAATCAGGCAAAACCAATCTGTGCCAGAAAATTCGTGAAACCCAAGGCAAGGGTCTGATGCCGGACGGCACAACGCGCTTTTTCAAAGACGGCAAGCCAATTTTTCATTACATGGGTTGCTCGACGTTTTCCGAATACACGGTTCTGCCCGAAATCTCACTGGCCAAAGTCAACAAAGACGCGCCCCTAAAAGAAGTGTGCCTGTTGGGGTGTGGCGTAACCACCGGCATGGGCGCTGTGATGAATACGGCCAAGGTCGAGGAAGGCGCTACCGTGGCCATCTTCGGCATGGGTGGCATCGGTCTGTCGGCCATCATAGGCGCGACCATGGCCAAGGCCAGCCGCATCATCGCGATCGACATCAATGAGAGCAAGTTTGAACTGGCGCGCAAGCTTGGCGCTACCGATTGCATTAACCCGAAGACCTACGACAAGCCCATTCAAGATGTGATCGTCGAGTTGACCGACGGCGGCGTTGACTACTCGTTCGAATGTATCGGTAACGTCAACGTAATGCGCTCTGCGCTTGAGTGCTGCCATAAGGGCTGGGGCGAGTCGGTCATCATCGGTGTGGCCGGTGCCGGTCAGGAGATCTCAACCCGTCCGTTCCAGTTGGTAACCGGTCGCGTCTGGCGTGGCTCTGCCTTTGGTGGTGTTAAGGGCCGTTCAGAGCTGCCAGGCATCGTCGAACAGTACATGCAGGGTGAGTTCAAGCTCGACGACTTCATTACGCACACGATGGGGCTGGATCAGATCAACGAAGCGTTTGAACTGATGCATGCGGGCAAGAGTATTCGTAGCGTGATCCATTTCGATAGGTAAAGCAGTGCGGCTACCCGGGCTTTGGCTACATGGTCATGCGTAGTGAGTCCGTTATCGGCGCAGGCGATCTTGCAACAGATGACATAGCAAGGGCACCGGCAAAGCCCACCGCCTCGCCAAGCACGATGACGGCAGGGCTTCCCAGATTATGCGTTCTCACGGTACAGGCCGTCTGCGCCAGCGTGGTGAAAGCATGGCGCTGGTCTGGCCGGGAAACATGTTGCACGATGGCGACGGGAAGCGTTGGCGAGAAACCTGCCTGTAACAATTCATCCATAAGAGTCTGTGGATCGCGCATGCCCATGTAGCAGACTATTGTCATGCCGCTTTGAGCAAGTGCGCGCCAGGCCGGGCTCGCCCCGTCCGCAGTGTGCGCGGTGACAAAAATAACGCCACGTGCTACTTCGCGATGAGTCAGCGGGAGCCCAAGCGCTGAAGCGACCGCCAGGCCCGCCGTGATGCCGCTCACATGGTCAACGGCCACCCCCCTGGACTGGAGCCAGGCAATTTCTTCGCCGCCTCGCCCAAAGATAAAAGGATCACCGCCTTTCACTCGGGCCACAGTATGCCCCTGCCGGGCATAGCGAGCCATGAGACGCAATATAAAAGGCTGTGGGGTGGATGACTTGCGACCGCCGCGCTTGCCGACCTTGATAATGCGTGTGCCGGGTGTTGCCAGCGCCAGTATTCCCTCGCTGACCAGATCATCGACCAGCCAGAGTGTGCATTCGCGCAAAATACGCAAGGCTTTCAAGGTCAGCAGCTCGGGGTCGCCGGGGCCGGCACCGACCAACCAGACTTTACCCGCAAGCGGTTCGTTGTGTGCTTTGATGTATGGCGCTAAGGTGGGTGAGGTGTTGTGGTCATGCATGGCTCGAGTACTCCGTTTGAGTGTGCTGGCCCACCATGCGGCGAAGCTCAGGCAGGCAGGAGCCGCAAGTAATGCCGCATTCCAGGCTTGATTTCAGGGCATCAAGGTCAAGGCCGCGATCTAGTGCCTGCTGAATGGCTTGGTCGGTGACGTTGCCACAGGTGCAGATAACGCGTGCGCGTACGGCGGGAGCGCTGCGACCCGTGAATATTTGGCTGGCATTTAGCGGCGCGTGGCCGGTGTCGGCCCACTGCAGTAGGGCATCGGCGGCTATTGTGTCGCCAGCCAGTACCCAGGCGCGCAACACGCCGTCGTCGCGGACAAGTCGGCGAACAACGCCACGAGCGGGATCGTCAAAGGCGAGGTCGGGCGTGTCCAGTCCTATATCGCGCACCAGCTCATCGAGAAGCTCAGGTGCAATGCGAGATGGGCCTGCCAACCGCAATCTAACGCTTTCGCCGCCAATGGCGGACGGGATGAGTACCGCATAGGGAAAGCGGCGCAGCCAGGGAAGAAGCTTCTGGCGCAAAGCTGGCGCACTGCCTTGTAGCCACGCCTGCGCATGCCAGGGAAAATGCAGCGCTTCCACGCCCGCAGCACTGTGCTTGAGCTCAGGTTGTTGCGAAATGGGATCGCGCGCGCTATTGGCCAGCGCGTTTACTCCGTCGCCAGCAATAAAGCTGCTTCCCCAGTGCATGTGTACGAAGGCATGACCGGGTCTTAGGGTTGTATCAGCGCTTGCTGGCAGGATGACGCTGCCCCGGCGTGTACGGACTCTGGTCAGCGCACCATTGCTTATCTTGTGCCGCTGCATGTCGTCAGGGTGCAAATAGATCAGCGGCTCATCAACGTGGCGGGTGAGCGATGGCACCAGACCGCTGCGTGACATAGTGTGCCATTGGTCGCGCATACGGCCCGAAGTCAGGCGCAGCGGAAATTTGGGGCTTACGCTTTCGGCGACCGGCACATATCCAGTATCGAAAAAGTGGGCCCGCCCGTCTTTTGTGGCAAAGATGCCGTCTTCGTACAGACGCGCGGATGGCCGTCGCACACCGTCTGCTGGCGGATAAGGCCATTGCTGCGGGCCCTCGCGTTCGAGTACGCCATAGTCCAGGGCGCTGCAGTCCAGATCGCGCCCGGCGGTAGTACGAACATGCTCTGCAAAGATATCGGCCTCGCTGTCGTAGCTGAACATGCCAGCCTTGTGCGGTGCGATGCGTGCGGCCAAACGTCGTGCGATGTTGCACACTAGGTCCCAATCAGGGCGGGCGTCGCCGGGCGGTTTGATTGCGGCGCGTACACGGCTGACGCGCCGCTCAGAATTGGTCATGGTGCCGTCTTTTTCAGGCCATGTGGCCGCTGGAAGGATTAGGTCGGCATAGGCCAGGGTTTCGGTATTGTTGAAGGCTTCCTGCACGATGACAAGTTCTGCTTTTTCCAGGGCGGCGCGTACTCTGGCCTGATCGGGCATGGACTGCGCCGGGTTGGTGGCGGCGATCCATAAAACCTTTATTTTGTCCTGCAGCACGGCGTCGAAGATATCGACGGCCGTTTTGCCAGGCGTATCGGGCAACTGGTCTGCACCCCACAGATTGGCCATCGCGCTCCTGTCCTCCGCGTTGTTTGGGTCGCGATGGCCTGGAAGCAGGGTTGCCATAGAGCCGGTTTCTCGGCCGCCCATGGCATTGGGCTGGCCCGTCAGTGAAAAAGGCCCTGCGCCGGGCCTACCGATGTGGCCGGTAGCAAGATGCAGATGGATGAGGGCCGCGTTCTTGGCCGTGCCGCTGCTCGATTGGTTCAAACCCATGGTGTAAAGCGACAGTGCAGCGTTTGCCTGCCCGAACCAGCGGGCGGCCAGTACGATGTCGGCGGCGGGCACACCGCAGATATCCTGGGTAGCGCCGGGGGTGAATTCATGTATGCGCTGCTTGAGGGCGGCAAAGCCTGAGGTGTGAAGCTTGATGTAGTTCAGATCGACCAGGCCATCCCATACCAGCACGTTAAGCATGGCATGAAAAAGAGCAACATCGCTGCCGGGCAATATAGGCAGGTGCAGGTCGGCAATCTCGGCAGTGTCAGTTCGACGCGGGTCCACCACAATTATTTTCATGCCAGGCCGGCGCAACTTGGCCGCTTCCAGTCGGCGGAACAGCACCGGGTGCGCGAATGCCATGTTCGAGCCGGCGATCAGCACGGTGTCAGCATGATCCAGGTCTTCATAGCTGGCGGGTGGCGCATCGGCACCAAGCGTGAGCTTGTAGCCCGAGACGGCGCTGGACATGCACAGTCTCGAGTTGCTGTCGATATTGTTGGTGCCTACTAATGCGCGCGCTAGTTTATTGAAGACATAATAGTCTTCGGTGAGCAGTTGACCCGACAAATAAAAACCTATGGCATCAGGGCCATGTCTGCTGATAGTTTCAGCCAGCCTGCCTGCCGCCAAATCGCAGGCATCAGTCAATGCGATGTCATGGCGCACGCCGGTTTTATCGGCGCGCCACTGTGCCTTCAGGATGCGACTATGGCCATGGTGTACCGTGGCGGCCAGTGTGCGGCCCTTGCTGCACAGCTGGCCCAGGCTGGAAGGGTGGCTGTCATCTCCATCGACCGCCAGCACGTGCTGCCCGGTGCTGTGGATGCGCACGCCGCAGCCCGTGCCGCAGTAACAGCAGACAGAGTGCGTAGTGCGTTGATCGGGGCTGGCCAGAAGTTGCGTTATGGCTGCTGGCCCGTGTGTTGCATGGGGCAGTGCGTGCACGGCTTTGATATCCATGATCTATCCCGGGCCAGGCAGGGCAAGGTACACGCGGTCTTCGGAGACGCGAACATCAACCTTGCGCACGCACCCGGTGTCTGGCTCGCAGGCCTGCCCGTTCTCAAGGTTGATATTCCAGTTGTGCAGCGGGCAGGTGACGGTATGCCCGTGCACAAGGCCATCGGACAACGGGCCGCCTTTGTGCGGGCAGCGGTTTATCACGGCAAAGACATGGTTGTCTGAAGCCCGGAAGATGGCGATGGGGTCTGAACCCTGGTGATGTACGACGCGTGCTCCCAGCCTGGGGATGTCATCGACATGACAGGCGGCGGTCCATTTGACAGAGGCAGTGGTGCTCATGAGCGTGTTTCCTTATTTTGGAGGTGATTGCACGGCGTGCTGAGGCCTTTGCACCGGAAGGTCAGATATGGTCACACCGTTAGCGCTTCGAATTCGCGTCGCTGCGGAGTGGCCGCCACGCGCTCGGCCCACGGGTCCGTCACAAAGGACAGAGCAAACTTCAGGCGTGCATAAAGCTCGGTGCGATTGGCGGCATCGCTGACTACGCGCGCCTTGGCGTGTTCCAGCCCGACGCGGGCCAGGTAATGGCAAGTGCGTTCCATATAGAAGGCCTCTTCGCGGTAAAGCTGCAAGAATGCGCCGCAGTACTCAAGCACCTCGGCAGGGGTCTGCAGCTTGACAAAAAACTGGGCGACCTCGGTCTTTATGCCGCCGTTGCCGCCTACATACAGCTCCCAGCCAGACTCCACGGCGATGATGCCAATGTCTTTGATGCCGGACTCTGCACAGTTGCGAGGGCAACCTGAGACAGCCAGCTTGACCTTGTGCGGACTGCCCATACCGGCCAGTTCCTTTTCCAGTGCGATGCCCATGCCGGTTGAATCTTGCGTGCCGAAGCGGCAGAACTCCTTGCCCACGCAGGTTTTGACGGTGCGCAGGCTTTTGCCGTACGCATAGCCTGAGGGCATATCCAGGTCCTTCCAGACAGCGGGCAGATCATCTTTGCGTATGCCCAGCAAGTCAATGCGCTGACCGCCAGTGACCTTGACCATAGGCACCTTGTACTTGTCAGCCACATCGGCAATCCGGCGCAACTGAGCTGGCGTGGTCACGCCGCCCCACATGCGCGGCACGACGGAGTAAGTGCCATCGTTCTGGATGTTGGCGTGGGCGCGCTCATTGATCAGGCGAGACTGACTGTCATCGCGCGCCTCACCCGGCCAGGTCGACAATACATAGTAGTTCAAGGCAGGGCGGCAACTGGCGCAGCCGTCGGGCGTACGCCATTCCAGAAAATGCATCACGTCCGAAACGCTGATCAGATGCTGCTCCCTTACGACTTTGCGAACGTTGCCGTGCGTAAAGTCGGAGCAACCGCATATTGCTTTTTCAGATTTTGGCTTGATATCGGCTGCGCCTCCTACACAACTGATGAGTATCTGTTCCACCAGCCCGGCGCAAGACCCGCAAGAGCTAGCGGCCTTGGTGTGTTTCTTGATTTCGTCGACAGTGAACAAGCCTCGTTCCCGTATAGCCTTAACGATGGTGCCCTTGCACACGCCGTTGCAGCCGCACACCTCAGTGCTGTCGGGCATGTTGACAATGCTGTTTTCGCCCGCATGGCCGGTATCGCCGATCGAACCTTCACCGAACATCAAGTGTTCGCGCAGTTCGATGATGGACTTGCCTTCGCGGATGAGGCGAAAGTACCAGGCACCATCAACCGTATCGCCATAGAGGCAGGCACCCACCAGCTTTTCATCGCGGATTACGAGTTTTTTGTAGACCCCGCCGACAGGGTCAGCAAGCGTGATGGCTTCGGTCTGGGGGCCCCCAACGAAATCACCGACAGAAAACACGTCGATGCCGGTGACCTTGAGCTTGGTCGAAGTCGTACTGCCTGAATAGCGCCCAATGCCGAACATGGCCAGATGGTTGGCGGCGACCTTGGCCTGTTCAAACAGGGGTGCCACTAGTCCGTATGCCATGCCGCGATGGCTTACGCATTCGCCCACGGCATAGATGCTGGGGTCATACGTTTGCAAGGTATCGTTGACCACGATGCCACGATCAGTATGAATACCGGCAGACTGTGCGAGGTCTGCGTTGGGTCGGATGCCAACTGCCATGACAACGAGTTCGGTGTCGATCTCGCTTCCGTCCTGAAAGCGCAAGGCACGTACGGCGCCATGCATATCGCCCAGGATGGCTTGTGTCTGATGTTGCATCAGGAAGCGGAGTCCTCGCGCTTCCAGGCTTTTCTGCAATAAGCTTGCTGCGGCATCGTCCAGTTGGCGATCCAGCAGCGCACTGCCCAGGTGCACCACCGTAACCTCCATGCCGCGCGTTGCCAGCCCATTTGCAGCTTCCAGACCAAGCAGGCCTCCTCCGATAACGACGGCACGCTTGATGCGGCTTGCGGCATCAATCATAAGATTGACGTCGCGTATATCGCGAAAGGTGATGACGCCGTCAAGGTCGTGGCCAGGTACGGGCAAGATAAAAGGATTGGAGCCGGTGGCCAGCAGCAGGCGGTCGTATCTGGCGACGAGGCCATTGCTTGCGACAACCTCCTTGCGCGCACGGTTGATCTGCGTCACCGTACTGTCCAGATGCAGAGTAATGTTGTTGTTGCGATACCAGTCCAGATCGTTCAGAACAATGTCTTGCAGCGTCTGTTCGCCGGTCAGCACGGGCGAGAGCAGAATGCGGTTGTAGTTCGGATGCGGCTCGGCGCCGAATACCGTGATGTCATAAAGTTCGGGATCGAGCCTGAGCAACTCTTCCACGGTGCGGATGCCGGCCATGCCGTTGCCAATGACTACAAGCCTGTATTTCTTCAGGGCGTTTGCGTCGGGCTCAGTAGAATTGCCGGCGAAGAACAGGCGGGTGGATTTCATGAGTTTCTTTCCTGTATGGATGAGTCATAGACAGGTGTACGCAAAACTCATGCCAGTTCTAAGTGGGATTTTCCCCGGGTAGCTGTGCGGCTGCACGCGCATTCAGCATATGGCAGTGCACCAATTACGTGCATGCGGCTGCCCGCGGCACCGTTATCGTGCCCGAGCCTATGGCTTTTATATCCGGCAGCTTTGCGTTATGAGTCCAAAGCTGCTGGTGCAAAGCCAGTAGCTTCTAGCCTCTATCCCGCAGCTCACAACCACGGCCAGGGCCCAGAGCCCACAGCCAGGGCCAGAGGTAGAGCTCATTATCAGCAAAGGTTGCCAGGTTCAGATAATGGATGGCGCTTACCCCCGAGCTGGTGTTACTTTGGAATCGGCACCGAAATCTGGCCGGGTCGCCAGTAGCGGCTTGTTCAAGAAAAACAAATTAACTGCAACGGCATCACAGGAGCTTTCTATGAAAATGTTTTATGCCTCAGCATCGCCTTTTGTTCGTAAATGCATGGTGGTGGCCCACGAAGCAGGTCTTGCGGATCGCATCGAGAAATTGCCGGGTGTTGCGCACCCTGTAAAAACAGACACGAGTATTGCTGCCGTAAATCCGCTAGGTCAGGTACCCACTTTTTTAACCGATGATGGTCAGGCACTGTTTGACAGCCGTGTCATATGCGAATATCTGGACGATTGGGGTCAAGGTTCTATGTTCCCGCGAACCGGTGCTGCCCGCTGGCGTGCGCTCACCGAGCAGTCGCTGGCTGATGGCATTTTGGATGCAGCAATTCTGGCTCGCTACGAAATCACTGCTCGCCCTGAAGAATTTCAATGGTCTGGCTGGACGCAGGCGCAGATGAAAAAAATTGACGCGTCGCTAGATTATTTCGAAAAGGGTGCAGACACCTACGAGAAAGGCCACGTAGATATTGGTGCGATCACGCTTGGGTGTGCTCTGGGCTATCTGGACTTTCGTTTTACCGACTACGATTGGCGCACCGGCCGACCACAGCTGTCGGCATGGTTCAAGATATTTGAAGAACGCCCCTCCATGCGTGACACAGCACCGCACGCCTGATCAAAGGCAGGCAGGTTTCTCAGCGTTTTCTAAGACAGTTCCCATACACGACTGTGGCACGAGGCAAGTAGGTCATGCCTCGTGCTTTGGCGCTTTTGCTCAGGCACGCTCTCAGCTTAGCCGAATCTCTTTCTGAGAAGGTCAACGGTAGCGCGGTCGCCGTTTTTCAATAGATCCAGAATGTTTCGATCCCAGCCTTCGGTGATCGGAATATTCGCCAAGACGGCCCCCTGTACCATCACTGGGTTCAGTATTCCGAATACCAGCCCCAATGGCGCAATACCCTTGTGCAGCAAGTCGAAGAATGCCCAGCCACCTGCCACGCCACCTTTCGCGGTCGGTATGACCAGTATTTTGTCCCATTCGGTAACAAGCATTGCCTGCACCCGCATCATTTCCGGAAAATCCCACTCTTTGCATCATTTCATACGAAATGCTTCTCAATTACATATGTGATTTTTTATACTGAGATATGTTGGTAAATCGGCCTGCCCGCTTGCTGCGTGCTGGCCTTTTCAGAGAGCTGTACTTGAGCGGAGATCCACAAGTCCTCTATCAGAGGCATGCAGCCGAAATCAATAGTTATTTGCGTCGGTGCGGCCATAGCCGCGACGATGCAGAAGACCTGACACAAGAAGTATTTACACGTTTATTGGGCACATCTCGTCCGCTTCACCGGCATCATCTTCGTGCCTATCTGTACACCATTGCGCGAAACCTCTCCACTGACGTATATCGCCGACAGCAGGTGGCCCCAGTGTCCAGCATGCCTGAAGAAAACTATTGCGATGTTCCTGATCCCACGCCCTCACTCGACCGCATCGTCTTTGGGCGGCAGCAATTGCTGACGGTGCAAAAGGCACTGGCCACTTTGCCCGCTACCACCCGCCAGGCTTTTGAGCTGTATCACTTTGGTGATCTCACGGTTACGCAAGTAGCAGGCAAGCTAAACCTGTCTATCTCTCGTGCCTGGGCTCTGGTTAAGCAAGCCACTCTTCATGTACACACGCGCTTGCATGAAACGGCAGTAGGGCGCTTGTCTGATTGCGCCAGCTAAACAGATAGAAACTTTTCTTCGAGCTTGAGCGCTTCCAGTAAGAGAAAATTATCCACGCTCATTCGTTTCATCCTCAAGGCCCTGTGAAGTGATTGCTTGCCGCGTCACGTGATCAGGGTTGGTGCAACTCACCGGGGATACGATGAAATCACAATGCAATATCAAGCGGGCAAGTAAAGCCCGTCGCTTGCGTTCTACTGCTCTTTTTTTAAGTCCAATTTTCACTTCTTTAGCTTTAGCGTCGACAGCCTACGCGCAGCCGGCCAGCCCCATAACCTTCAACATCCCGGCAGGCTCACTGCCCAATGTTATTAAAGCTTTTGAGCAGCAGACCGGTCTGCGCATTTCGTATCCTGAACGCCTGGCAGTTGGAAAGCAGTCTGCCGGCATCTCGGGCCAGGTGTCAGCCTCGCAAGCCCTGGACAGCATTCTTGAAGGATCGGGTCTTTCCTATCGCTATTCAGATGCCAATACTGTTCTGATCAGTGAAAGCGGTGACAGCAGGACGGCGGCTAGCGACAGTGATAGCAGTGACAGCGGTGCGGTGGTCAGCAATAGTGGCAGAAGTCAGAACAGTGTCAGTAGCAGCAACGCCCGCACTGCCAGTGCCACTAGCGCCGCTCGTCCTACCACTGCGGCCCGCTCGTTAAGTGGCAAAATGGCCGACCATCCTACCCTCGACACCATTACCGTCAAAGGTCAGATAGAGCTTGACCCCGCCGACGAGCCATACCGCACAGCCGGCTCCAGCGCGTACCTGTCCAGCGAGCATATCGAGCGTTTTCGAGGCACATCGGTAGGTGACTTCCTCTCTGGCATCCCCGGTGTCATGAACGCAGACAGCCGCAACTCCGGTGCCGTGGATGTCAATATACGCGGCATGCAAGGGCAGGGTAGGGTGCCTGTGCTTGTTGACGGTGCTACGCAAGAAACCACCGTATGGCAAGGCTATAACGGCGCGACCCCGCGTACCTACATCGATCCAGACTTTATCGGTTCGGTATCGATTGAAAAGGGCATTAGCTCGGCCGCAGACGCTACCGGCGCAACTGGTGGAGTTGTGCGCGCGACCGTTATTGGTGTCGATGACATTCTGCTGCCCGGTAAAACCTATGGCATACGGCTAAAGGGAGGGCTGACGACTAATAGTTCTCCGGTGCCGGCGGCGGGTACGAACGGCGGATGGGATAGCCTGGCTACCAATTTGGAGGTTTATGGTGGTGTCTTGCCCCCCGATGATGCAGTCTTTTATTCCGATGGTATGCGGCGCCCACCTCTACTCAAACCTACCGGTGGATCGGGCAGTGTCGTTGTAGCTACGACAAGCGATTACATTGACTTTGTTGCTGGATACGTACGACGTGGAAATGGCAATTATCATGCGGGAAAGCATGGCGGCGGAAGTGCTCACCTGGTCGCTAAACGAAATCCGAGATTTGGGGATTTAGAAGTAGGTAATGGCGGATTGAGCGATTATCGCGCCGGTGAAGAAATACTCAATACCTCGCTGGATAATAAGTCATGGATGCTGAAGACTACGGTCAAAATTGAACCTTCTCAAAGACTAGAGGTGGGCTACCGCAGGTATTTGAGTGAATATGGCCACCTACTTTCTTCTCGGCTATTCGGGGCTCCTTATCAAAGTTGGCTGAGTTCGATCGACCTTGGTACGTATACAGCACGCTATCGTTGGACACCACAGGATAACAATTTTGTCGATCTCAAGATTGACGCCTATCTCTCAGCGGTGGAAAGCCGTATTAACGTGCTGGACTTGGTTCAGTCATGGGATGGCAGCGGTAGCATCCGACCTACAGTCAAAACTTTTTATCCATTCTTTCAGTGGACGGACTCAAAACGCTGGGGAGCTAGGGCTTCCAACACCTCGCGCTTCTCGACTGATGTAGGTGATTTACTGTTGCGTTACGGGGGGGCGTTTGTTCGTGAGGATACTGGCCTGCCTAGTGGAGTAGACCGGGATTACTATGCTTGGACACTGGGGGGAGACACTCCACGACAGGGGCGGCGCGAAGAAGTTAGCGGCTTTGCCACAGTTGAGTGGCAACCTGTTAAGTGGATTACGGCCAGCGCAAGCACGCGTTATTCCCACTTCATTACACTGGATAACCACTTCACCAGAACATCAACATTCAAACGTAAGGACGGGGGCTGGTCACCGCTTTTCAGCCTGATGGTAGAGCCGCGTGATGGTCTGCAGCTTTATACAAAGTTTGGACGGGCAGTACGAGCGCCAAGCATTTTTGAATCGCTCACGGGCTCTTCATTCTATTACTCCGTAGAAGAAAACCAGCTCAAGCTTGAGCGAGCTCGTAATCTGGAAATTGGAGCTAATTTCGTCAAGAACGATGCGTGGCTAAGCGGTGACAAATTACGCATTCATGCCGCTTATTTTGATAATCATATTGATGATTACCTCACCCGAGCCGGAATTGCTCGTGAACGCCCCGAAATGCCTGGCCGCTATAGAGAATCGCTTGGCCGAGTTAATCTTGACTATGCTGAAATGCGTGGCCTTGAAGCTTCCTTGAATTACGATACGGGCCGTTTCCTTGTAGGCATTGGTTGGAACCATTACACCCACGTTATGTTCTGCGCTCGCAAAGGTGTACTGAAACCCACGGAGCCTAGATGTCTTGCCGGCGGCCTACCTCACAGCTATTCACTGCAGCAAGTGCCTCCCAAAAACACGATTACATTACAGCTTGGTGCCCGCTTGCTACAGGAAAAGCTTGAGATAGGCTCTAGGGCAAATTACATAGGTAGCCGATTTGCGCCAGGCTTTGGTAGCCGAATTGGCATGGGCGGGGTGCAACCCTCTCGCTGGAAGCCATACACCCTGCTTGACGTGTATTCCAGTTACAAGCTTAACGACAACGTTAGCTTTGATCTAGCCGTAGACAATCTGACCGATCGATATTACATGGATGCGATTAATGCCGCGCAGATGCCTGCGCCGGGACGTACCATTCGCGGCAACGTTACCATAAAATTTTGATTCCTCGGTTCACAAAGAGGAGCTCCTCCAGTGTAAGACCACCGTCTTTAAGTATTAGCTACAGCAAAAGGCGACCTCGCCGTGAGGAGCTCCACGCGGCCTGCTTCGATCAAGTGCAACATCCATAGGTAGACAAAAATATCTTATTGCAAATGAGAGGTGTTGTTATTTAGAATTTATCCCACGTAGGCCGTGCTAGGTAAATAAGGCACCATCAACGGTAAGGCTTGCTGTATTTTTTAGCCATTTTCCGCCAGATAACGGGGGTTTTTATGAAGCGTGCGTTCTGTTTTAACGTCATTTCCAAGGAGCTATTATGAATGGCGCTATGAAAAAAGCAGTACTGACGCTTGCCGTTTCTGGCATGGCCAGCATAGCCGGTATGTCGCAGGCCGAAGTGGTATCCGGTCTAAGCTACTCTGATGCTGGCGGCATACGCGTCGGGCCAGCTGTCTATCCCCGAGATGATCGTGGCAAACCTGGTGCTGGCGTAGATGGCCAGTTACGCGGTGCAATCGCTGCGACGTCGCATTTCGCCAATGCTGAGCATAAGGACGGCAACGGTATGTACCACTACAGCGGGCGAAAACTTGTGGCAGGTGGTGCACCAGGCGCCGGCGATCCGCGCGATCACAGCAAACTCGGCGTATGGTCCTTCACCCAAGCCGGCAGCCAAGATGTTTGGTTTGGCGAGTGGAGCGCAGAGTCTGCCTCGGACACTGTAGGTACCAAAACGCCCGGCACGCATACGGTTTGGTATGTGGGTGAAAACGGCAATGTTGCCAGCACCCTGCCTACAGACGCACCCGTCAACTACACCGTACGTTCTATCAACAACTATACCGGTGCGGCGCTGCCCACCAGCACGCTCACAGCTAATTTCGCAACTGGCGCAGCAAGCTCCCAGGGCGATATCGGTTTTAGCCGGGGCGAGATCAGCACGGTTGATAAAGACGTGCGTCTGGCTGCTCGTAATGTCAGGGTAACAAGCAGCGGCGGCACAGGCGGCAGCCTCGAAGGCAAGTTCTTCGGCACTGGCGCTGCAGCAGTTGCTGGCATTGTTAAGTTCGCAGACCGCGATCGCGACACTGCCTTCGGCGGAACCAAAGCTCGCTAAGTTCAAGGGGCGCAGTCTTATGGCTGTGCCTCTGCACTGCACATTGATCCGTGCATCTCCTAAACGATGTTGCTAGAACAAGGGCTTGCTTCGGCAAGCCCTTTTTTGCTGCGACCCATTTTTAAATCGTGCTTTGCGGCGATATCAAATCGCGCACTGTCAGCACGCCATCTATTTTCAGCATATCTAGGTCTCATGAAAAACGTTTACTTGCCCACTCTTCTTCTGGCAGGCGCGCTCGGTGCTGTGCCCACATTTGCACAGTCAGTCGATGACACCCGGCAGCTCTTGCGTCAGCGCACCGAGCAACAGGCTGTAGAGCGTGGGCTTCAAGATAATTCCTTTGTTAAACCGGCGCCGCAGCCGCATGCACCACGAGCAGCTGATCAGCCACAAAGGGCAGAGCACAGCACTTCAGAGCTGGGTCAGACACTCTATTTGTCACTACAGCATCGCCAGTGGATGATGGCGCGCTCACTGCTGGCAGAGTATCTGAGCTTGCCCGATCGTGACCCACTACTGGTTTATTACACGCAAGGTTTGCTTGCGCGGGCAGACGGCCAACTGGGGCAGGCCGAATATGAGTTTCGTGCACTGCTGGCTTTGCAGCCGTGGTTTCTTCCCGCCCGGCTTGAGCTTGCCAGGGTTTTGTTCGAGAGTGCGCAAGACAGGGAAGCGCACCGAGCATTTTCAGACATTGATGATTTTCTTGGTATGGCAGGTGCCGGTGCGGCGGGTGTTAGAAGAACCGTCGCCACCTATCTTGACGTTCTTGAGCGGCGCAAGGCCTGGCGCACATCGGTAAGCATAGGCACGCGCTGGTCTGACAATGTCAATCGCACATCTGCGAGCCGCACCTGCCTGGTACCCGCTAGTCATGGTCTATGTCTTATTGAGCGTACGGTTCCTGAACCTATTAAGGCATTCGGGCCAGAGTTTTCAGCCAGCACGCAGCGACGCTTCCCGCTAATAGGGCACCATGGCTTCTATGTACGTGCGCAGACAGCTGGCAGCTGGTACCGAAATGATCGCGACTACAACGAAGCGTCGCTGGCTGTCGAGGCTGGCTTTAGCTATCGTAATGCCAATCACCAGATTACCCTCGCGCCAACGTATTCACATCACACATGGGGCAAAAACTCTTTTTACGATAGCTGGGGGCTGAGTACGGGCTGGCGATACACACCCTCATCGCACTCTCTCGTTACGCTGGAGGCTGACTACGAAAACATGCAATACCGTCAGCAGGCTTACGCTCGTTACTTCAACGGCCCTAATCGAAGCCTGAGCGCCACTTATTATCGCGATGTGGGTGTGGGTTGGACGCTATTCGGGGGCCTTGATGCCGAAGGCAGTCGTGCCAAGGCCAGAATACAAAGCTACCTTCAACAAGGTGTGCGTTTAGGCGCTTCACTGCAAACCCACGGCTTTACCGGAACTGCCCTGGCCACGCTCAGGCAACGCAGTTACCGCGCCTATAACCCATTGCTCGAAGCCCGCCGCCGAGATAATGAGCAGAGTTATTCATTTGTGATCACTTCACCCCGGTGGTCGGTTGCCGGCTTTGTTCCAAGCCTCACGCTGCGCCATAACAAGGTGCGCAGCAATGTAGGCTGGCTGTATTCCTATGATCGCAATGTAGTCGCGGTCACGATGGAGTATATGATTTAACACGGATATCAGGTGTTGGCAGGTTCACGCTGCTTTTTTTGTACCCGTGGGCAAAGACGCTATGCTCAGACGCCATAATTTCCGGGAAGCGTCTCTAAACAGTGGTTGGTATAAGGCTACAAGTCTCGGTAGAGAGTAGACATGACTCAAACAAATGAAAATCAGAGGATGGTGTCCGAATATGCGTCTGGCTTGATCCGTAAAGGACAGGGCCAAAGCCGTTTACGCAATCTTTTGCTGGAGGGTGCCGTGTCCATCTTTGACCAGACTGTCGATGCGGCTTATTGCGAGGCCCGGCGTCACCGAGTGCGGTGCTATCACACCTGCAAGTGACGCACAATTAGGTTGCTGCTATGGACCTTGTGCTCATGGCAAGGCCTAGCGGCGGGTTTCTCGAGCAGGGCACGGGCCTTCAATAATGGGCGCAATCAATCACAGAGCGCAAAGACGGAACCTCTATTTTTCGTCTCTTGTGTATGCAGACTTATCCGCATTGACAAGCACTCCCTTGGTTGCAGATAATCGCGTCTTTGTTTCTATACTGAGCGGAGCCGTTTAATGAAACCCCATGTAAGATTGGCCTTGTTTACAGTCAGCACGAGCTTGGCTGTCGCCCTGGGCGGTATTTCGCAGGCGCAGACCTTAACCATCGCTCTGTCCTCCGAGCCGACGGCTGCCGATCCGCACTATCACAAGCAGACTCAGAACGACGCACTAGCTGCGCATGTGTTCGAGTCTCTGATTAATCGTACTGCCGACATGAAGATGATCCCAGGTCTGGCGACGTCATGGGAAAACATTGACGATCTCACCTGGAAGCTAAAGCTGCGAGAGGGGGTGAACTTCTCCAACGGCAAACCTTTTACGGCTCAGGATGTGTTGTTTTCCATTTGTCGTACGTTGAATAACAAGGGCAATATTTCGGCGTCATATACGACGGTGACCAAGCTGC
This sequence comes from Allopusillimonas ginsengisoli, assembly GCA_005239165.1. GTDB lineage: Bacteria > Pseudomonadota > Gammaproteobacteria > Burkholderiales > Burkholderiaceae_B > Allopusillimonas > Allopusillimonas ginsengisoli_A. Next base: position 191,491 of record RAPG01000009.1, on the reverse strand, counting down.
TCACAGACGTGCAGACCCCCGATGACCATACGGTGATTCTCAAGACTGCCGAGCCCTTTCCTCTTATGCCTGCAGAGCTGGCGCGCCAACTACCCATCATTTGGAACGGTATTGCCGAACATGGGGCGCTTACATTTGCACCCAAGGAAGGCTGCGGCGTGACAGGCCCTTGGCCGGCTGTCGCTGATTTCAACAACGGCAAATTTTCGATTGGCACCGGCCCTTACACGCTCAAGTCATACGTAAAAGGCACCGGTATTGAACTGGAGCGCAACGAGAACTATTGGGGCACCAAGCCTGAATGGAAAACCGTTAAGTTCGTGCCAGTGCCTAGCGCCGGCCCTCGTCTGACCGGGCTGCTTTCGGGAGACTTTGATGTCATCGAAAACCCGGCTGCGCGCGATCTGCCGCGCTTGAAAGATGGCGGCTTTGAATATATTGCCACACCATCCACACGTCTCGTGTTTTTCCAACCTGATATTGGGCGCGACACCAGCCCATTTGTTAAGGCGGCTGACGGCAAGAACCCACTGCAAGACTTGCGCGTACGCAAGGCTATCAATATGGCGATAGACCGCAAGGTGATCCAGGATCGCATTATGGATGGTCTGTCTACTCCCGCCTATCAGTACATGCCTGATGGCATGTTTGGTGCTCTGCCGAATGCACCTGAAATCAAGTACGACCCCGAAGGCGCGAAGAAGCTGATGGCTGAGGCGGGCTACCCGGATGGCTTCGAGCTGACGCTGTCTTCGACCAACAATCGCTATGTTAATGATGGTCAGGTAACCCAGGCCGTTGCCCAGTACCTCTCGCGTATTGGCATCAAGGTGCATGTCGACGCCATGACGGCTTCGATTTATTTCCCCAAGCGTGCTAAGCGCGAGTTCAGTTTTGCTATGGGCGGCTGGCCGTCCGAAACGGGTGAAGCATCGGCATTGTTTCAATTGTGGGTGGCGTCCACAGATGCACCAAAGAGCTTGGGTACGAGCAACTATGGTGGTTTTTCGAATGCCGAATTCGATAAGGTCTATCGTCAGGCGATCATGACAGTAGATCCCGTCCAACGCGAAAAATTGCTTCAGCAGGCTACGCAAATCGCTCTGGACAACGTGCCACTGATTCCTTTGCACTTTGAGAGCAGTGTTTGGGGCTACCGCAAAGGTCTTACGTACGAAGGCCGGCGCGACCAGTACACGCTGGCCATGTCGGTGCATCAGGCAGCCGGTAAATAGCGCTGCGTACGCTTCTATGCTCCCGCCCGCCTTATCGTGGGCGGGAGCATATGTGAAATACGCATAACAACTCTTTGGCATCGTTAAACGAGTCGTGCGTGAACTCGCCATGGCGACCGAAGCCCATCACGACGCACGGTTGCCATCCCGCCCGACCAGATTGTTTGCAGAATGGCCAGTCAATAGTGGCACACACTCACCCTCATGGTGTAACTGTCATGGCTCCCGCTTCACAGGATGCGACAGGGCGTAACTGCGTTTAGATATGGCTCATATCACTGCCATTTCTCCCATCCAGTCAAACGGCAAGCTTGCGCTGTAAAGACTGTACTCATGACTATCAAGGCCTTTTAAAGTGGCATTGTTTACCCTGCGCAGGTTACTCCAGAGCCTGTTTGTACTGCTGGCTGTTTCGATTGTCGTCTTCTTCGCCGTGTATGCGGTGGGGGACCCTATCGAGCTGTTGGTAAGCCCCGAAGCTACAGCCGAAGACCGATTGGCAACGATTGTGCGGTTAGGACTGGACCAGCCCATCTGGAAACAATACTTCGTTTTTCTGTGGAATGCCCTACACGGTGATTTGGGTACATCGTTTGTGCATGGTATTCCGGCCATAACGCTCATCTTGCAGCGGATGCCGGCGACTTTTGAACTAGTGTTCGTTGCTATTCTTCTGACCTGTTTTTTGGGTATTCCACTGGGCTTGGTTGCAGGCCTGTATCGGGACCTCCCCCTGGGCCGTGGAATTATGGCGAGTTCTGTGCTGGGTTTTTCTTTGCCCAATTTCTGGCAGGGCATGATGCTGATCCTGCTGTTTGCGGTATTGCTTGGCTGGTTGCCCGCATCGGGTCGGGGCGATACTGTTCAGGTACTGGGTGTGCCGTGGTCAATTTTTACGGCTAATGGTTGGGCACACATCGCCATGCCAGCCGTCAATCTGGCATTGGCCAATATTGCGCTGGTATTACGCCTGACCGCATCAGGGGTGGCTGAGGCCCAGTCACAGGAATACGTAAAGTTTGCCCGCGCCAAGGGGGTAAAGCCAGGTCGTATTGTGCGGCGGCATATTCTTCGCAACATACTTATTCCGGTAGTGACGGTAGTGGGTATGGAGTTTGGCAGTCTTATTGCTTATTCCACAATCACCGAAACAGTATTCGCCTGGCCCGGAATGGGCAAGCTCTTGATTGACAGTGTTTATCAGCTGGATCGCCCGGTCGTGGTCGCTTACGTGATGCTGGTAACGCTGATTTTTGTGCTCGTCAACTTCATCGTTGATCTTCTGTACGCCGCACTGGACCCTCGCGTTCAGTTGGTGGCGTCTGCACAATAAACGGAACAACTCATGACACATCCCGCAAATAGCGAGAACGCGCGCACGATCGAACCCTTGATCCAGACGCCACACCGTAAAAGTATTCTAAAGAAGCTGCGCAGCCGTCCGACCATAAGCGGGTCGGTCATCGCGCTGGTTGTCCTGATCGTGCTGGTCATGGCCGCGCCATACTTTGCGCCGCAAAACCCCTACGACCTTGCCAGCCTGAATCTGCTCGATGGGCGACTGGCGCCGGGCGCAGAATCAATGGATGGCCACGTCTACTGGCTTGGTACAGACGATCAAGGCCGAGACATGCTTAGCGCCATTCTTTATGGGCTACGCATCAGCCTGATCGTAGGTTTGTCTGCGGTAAGCTTGGCCGCCACCATAGGGAGTCTGGCGGGCTTGATGGCGGCATATATCGGCGGGTTTGTCGATACGCTAATCATGCGCGTGGTCGACTTCATGCTCGGGTTTCCCACGATATTGGTCGCTCTGGTATTGTTGGCCATGATGGGGCGTGGGGTCGATAAGGTAATTCTCGCGCTTGTCGTGGTGCAATGGGCGCATTATGCGCGCATCATGCGAAGTCGTGCTTTGCAGGAGCGTCGTAAAGAATACGTGGAAGCGGCTGCCAATCTGGGTTTCCCCGCGTGGCGCATCATGGTCTTTCATCTTCTGCCCAACTGCCTGGCGCCTGTCATGGTATTTGGAACGATACAAATAGCTACCGCCATTGCGCTCGAGGCGACACTGTCGTTTCTAGGGGTGGGCGTGCCCATTACCGAACCGTCGCTGGGTTTGCTCATTGCAACTGGGTTTGAATACCTGTTGTCGGGCGATTACTGGATCAGCATGTTCCCAGGTGTTGCGTTGCTGCTGTTGATCCTGTCCATCAATATCGTGGGTGATCGCCTGCGCGCCGCTCTGGATCCTCGCCAATGAAGAACGAAATACTGCTGCAGGTAAGCGGCCTGCGTACCGCATTTCATACGGAACAGGGGGCGTGGCCGGCTGTGGATGGCGTCGATCTGACAGTGCGTCGCGGCGAGATCCTGGGTCTGGTTGGCGAGTCTGGTTCGGGCAAATCAGTGACGGGCTTTTCGCTGCTGGGCCTGATCGACCCACCGGGCGAAGTAGTTGCGGGCGAAATCCTGTTCAAGGGCGAAGATCTTCGCAAGTTGGACGAAGAGCAAATGCGTCGACTGCGAGGCAACCGCATCGCCATGATATTTCAAGATCCACTGATGACGCTGAACCCGGTTTTGCGCATCGGTGAGCAGATGATGGAAGCCATTTTTACACACGAGCGCGTTTCGACGAGCGTGGCCCGCGAACGATGTCGTGAGGCGCTGGATATGGTGGGGATTCCGGCTCCGGAGAAACGCCTTGACAGCTATCCGCACGAATTTTCGGGTGGGATGCGGCAGCGGGTGGCCATTGCCATTGCCTTGCTCAATAATCCGGACCTGATTATTTGCGATGAACCGACGACCGCTTTGGACGTCACGATTCAGGGCCAGATTCTGTATCGCATGCAAGAAATCTGTCGTAAGAACAATACCGCGCTGATCTGGATTACGCACGATCTGGGCGTTGTAGCCGAGTTGGCCGATAACATCGCTGTCATGTATGCAGGGCGCATTGTTGAAGCCGGCCCGGTCGATGATGTGCTTGATGCGCCCCGTCACCCCTATACCAAGGGGTTGCTGGAGTCTATGCCGTCCACAACTGAACCCGGCGCGCGTCTGTACCAGATAGATGGGATGGCACCCAGTCTGACCGGACGCCCATCTGGCTGTGCGTTCCGCCCTCGCTGTACCAATGCCATTGCCTATTGTGCGGAAAAATTCCCCGATGTTACCCATGAAGGATCGCGTAGCTTTTGCTGCCACGTTCCTGTTGTCTTTCAGGCGGAACAAGCATGACCCAGCGTGACACCCCCGTCATTGAACTGCGTAACGTTCACAAGCGTTTTGAACAGCACCCCGATCTGGCACAGCGGATACTATCGCTGGCCGGTAGACCTCTGGATCGCCGTACGGTACATGCAGTAAATGGTGTTGATCTGGCCATTAATCGTGGCGAGGTGCTTGGTTTGGTTGGAGAGTCTGGTTGCGGAAAGTCGACCTTGGGTCGTGTCGTTGCGGGCCTACATCGACAGACTGAAGGAGAGCTGCTTTACCAGGGTCGGTTGGTTGCCGCGATGAAGGGGGCGGATCGTCTTGACTACACCCTGGGCGTGCAGATGATTTTTCAGGACCCGCAGGCGTCACTTAACCCGCGTCAGCGATTACACCAGATTCTGGGCGAAGCCTTGCGTGTACACAAGTTGTCGCCTACCGGGCAAATCGGCGCCCGTGTCGATCATGCGCTGTCAGAGGTGGGTTTGCACAAGGAATATCGCGATCGTTACCCACATCAGATTTCGGGTGGGCAGCGTCAACGCATAGGCATTGCTCGCGCACTGATGGTTGCGCCAAAGTTTCTTGTTTGTGACGAGCCTGTGGCGGCCCTGGATGTATCGATACAGGCCCAGATCATAAATCTGTTTATGGATCTGCGCGAGCAGCATGGGTTCACGTATTTATTCATCAGCCATGATCTTGGTGTAGTCAAACATATTTCTGATCGCGTTGCGATCATGTATCTGGGCAAAATCGTAGAGCGCGCTTCTGCAAAGGATATTTTTGCGCGGGCCAATCATCCGTATACTCAGGCCTTGTTGGCCGAGGTACCTGATGTCAAGCGACGTGGCCGTTCATTTGTTCCGATTCAGGGAGAAATCCCATCGCCTTTGAATCCACCTACGGGTTGTGCCTTTCATCCTCGATGTCCACGTGCGATGCCACGATGCAGCGAGCAGGTGCCAGAGTTAAAAGAAATCGCACCCGAACACTGGTCTGCCTGTCATTTGAACGATTGAGAACAGCATGAACTCCCCTGATAATTCCAATATCTTTCGCATGGAACGTGAGCTTGCCCATTCGGGACGCAACGCAATTGTGTATATAGACGAAGAACACAATGCAGACAGACCAGTCACATTGCATACTTATCGTTCGGGCGCTTATACACCTGGGCAGCCCGTTGTTATCGTGCAGCACGGCATGCTGCGCAATGGCGATGAATATCGCGATTTCTGGATACCGGCGGCGGTTAAGCATAAATTGCTGATCATTGCACCCACCTTTTCCGATGAAGCATGGCCCGATGTAGACCATTACAACAACGGTAGCGTCTTTAGCTCAACAGATGGCAAGCCCAGGACGGGCGATAGCTGGGCCTATGCGGTAGTTGGTCGCATTATCGATTTCCTGCGTGCTTCGGGTGTCGTCGACCATAATAAGGTTTATTTGTTTGGGCATTCGGCCGGGGGGCAGTTTGTACATCGGTTAATGAGCAGTCAGTCGCATGAACTATTCCACGCTGTGGCACCTGCCAATGCGGGCTGGTACACCATGCCTACGTTTGCCCATGCCTTTCCGGAAGGCATGGATGGTATTGGCCTCAACCAGCAAAACCTGCAGCACCTGTTTGCCTACCCCATGATGATTCTGGCCGGCGACCAGGACGTGGCGACAGACGACCCCAACCTGCCGTCCGATGCCGCTGCCTTGCGGCAAGGCCCGCATCGATATGCACGGGCGCATCATTATTTTGAAACCGGCAAGCGAGAAGCAGAACGCCTTGGCGTGCCGTTCAACTGGACCTTGCAGACCGTTCCTGGCATTGGGCATGATGGCAGAGCCATGTCAGCCGCGTGCGCGAGCTTGTGGTTTGAGAACCGATTGCCCAGTGATAAAGAGCTTGACGCCTTGACCGGCCAGCACGTTGCCTGATTATTTAACCTTTTACTTAGCGAGCACACTCCATGTCCTTTACACAGAAAACCCAAGCGCTTGTTTCGGGTATCCAGGAATGGATATGCTGCGAGTCGCCCTCTAGTTCAAGTGAGGGTGTTGCAGCCATGGCGAAGCTCGTTCAGGAAAAAGCGGCAGAAGCCGGCTTGAGGGTAGAGGTTACGTCTATTGGCGACGAAGTGGGGCCGCTGGTTTATGTGACCAATCGCGCTAAGGAAGATGACCGCCCGGGCATACTCATTCTTGGGCACTTGGATACGGTGCATCCGATTGGTACCTTGCAGGAGAACCCTTGCCGTATTGAGGATGATCGTTTGTACGGGCCAGGCAGCTACGATATGAAGGCCGGCATCTATCTGGCATTGACGGCAATGATGGGCCTGGCAGATCCCAATGCTACGCCGTTGCCAGTGGACTTTCTTATGGTGCCAGATGAAGAAACAGGCAGCCATGCATCCCGACCGTCGATCGAACAGTATGCGGCCAATGCCAAATATGGTCTGGTCTGTGAGCCTGCCCGTCCAGATGGGGGCAAATGCGTGACGGCACGTAAGGGAACGGGCATGCTGCGCCTGAACGTTAAGGGGCGGCCAGCACACGCCGGCATGCAACACGAAAAAGGCCGCAGCGCCATACGTGAGATGGCCCACCAGGTACTAGCGCTGGAAGGCATGACAGACTACGAGCGCGGTGTGACCGTCAGCGTAGGAACCATCGCCGGCGGTACAGTGACCAATACCGTCCCGGGGCGATGTCGTTGCGTTGTTGATTTTCGTGTGCCTGACATGGATGCGGCAGACGGTGTGATAGGCCGCATGCGCAGCCTGCGTGCTGTGGACCCTGATGTTGAACTGGACGTCGACGTTGAGCTTAATCGCCCGCCCATGGTCAAGACGGAGGCATCGACGGCGTTGCTTCAGATGGCGCAAGCATGCGCAAGCAAGGCCGGCTTTGCGCTCGAAGACGCTCCTATGACCGGCGGTGGTAGCGATGCCAACTTTACCTCTGCAATGGGTGTGCCAACGCTAGATGGTCTGGGTGCCGATGGCGATGGTGCCCATACGCTAAATGAATATATCTTGGTATCGACGCTGGAAATGCGTCAAGAATTCTGGGCTAAGCTGTTGTGCGAGCTGGATTGAGAGGCTTTGATTTTTCCAGAGTTGAATTGATTCATCCATGAGGCAACGTACGCCATTTGAACTGAGATGTGCGGTTGAGGCGCGGAGACGACGCCTGACGAGCCTGCTGGTGGGGCTTATTTCGATGTCTTGCGTGACCAAGTGCAGCGTTATTTCGCCAGCAGTTGATTCAGAAACTGGTTGCTGCTGGGATGCAGGCAATCATGAAAAGGTCCGGCGGCCAGCGTTGTGAGCAGAGTGTAGGCTGTCAACAATGGTCGTCGTCAGTCGCCGGGCGGGCATTTTTTTGACTTCCGTAGTTAAACAGCAACCGACACCGTTTGCTCGAAGTGTTCCTTGAGCATTTCATAAATATGCAGTGTCAGCGGGCTGATGGTGTCTTTGCGGGACCACAGCATATATGTGATGGAAGGCAATGGCGGCAGCCCATCACTTTCACCCAATACACGCATGTCAGGTCCGAGAAATTCGACGCTGCGAGCGGTAATGCCAAGGCCAGCGCGTACAGCTGCTTTAATCCCGACTAGCGTGGGGGCCAAGTAATTAATGTGCCAGGTTAACGGCGTTTGCTCCAGGGCCTGCAGCGCAATCTTCCTGAAGATGCTGCGCTCATCCGCCAAAATCAGTGGCAGTGGTGCACGCTTGTTGTGTACATAGTCGGCGGCGCACATCCATGCGGTGGGAGAGGTGCGTAAGGCAAAGCCGTTCAGGCCTGTGTCGTGGCGTGTCGAAATAGTGAGGTCTATGTCGCCAGATGCCAAGGCGTCCATAAGAAATGGGCTGCGATCGACACGAATCTCTAGCCTTACCTTGGGTGCATGCCGTGCAATATGCGTGAGAATGGGCGGCAAGATAGTATCGGCAACATCTAGCGGCGCACCGAAGCGGATTTGCCCTTCCATCTGCTTTTGCCCCACCGTACGTAAGGCTTCGTCATTAATCGCCAGCAGCCTGCGGCCATAGTCTGCCAGTTGTTGCCCTTGCGGGGTAAAAACACGCAGTCTGCCTTGCTTCTGAAATAGCGGTAACTCTAACTGTGACTCCAAACGTTGCATCTGCTGGGTGATCGCCGACTGGGTCTTGCACAGGATACTGGCAGCCTCTGAAAATGTATTAGTTTTTTCGATGGTTACTAGTGTTCGGAGTAGGTCGAGATCCAGGTTTTTCATATTGTGCGTCTTGGTATGACGACTTACGGCAGGAATGTTTTCACTGGCAATATATTAACATCGCTTATGTAATACAAAATACTATTAAATTGTGCCTCTCGCTATATCGTCCTATATTGGATACAGCTCACAGGAGATAGCTATGAATACAGAAAACGAAAGACAGGCGGCTGTATCGCGCTTTATTGACATCGCAAAACACCAGACAGCCGGGGAAGTAAATCGGGAGAATCTTGACGTCGTGCTTGGCGCCTTGATCGATATTGCCTCCCATACCAAATTGTGGTCCGAAAATGACTACCCACCGCCAGAAGGCGACGAGTTGCAAGCGCGTTATCTTATCCATCAAGAGCCAGACAGTACGTATGCGCTGTATCTGAATGTTATGCGTCCGGGCAAGAAAATTGTGCCGCACAACCATACAACATGGGCCTGTATTGCCGCAGTCGAAGGTATCGAGAGCAACTATCTTTACGAGCGCACTGATAGCGGTGACAAACCCGGCTATGCCACGCTTGAGCAGACGGGTGAAAAACAAATCGGGCCGGGCAAGGGTATAGCCTTGTTGGCAGACGATATTCATGCAGTGCGTATTCATGATGAGGATGGCATTCGCCATCTGCACATGTATGGCCTGGCGCTTGAAAAGCTCGACGAGCGCATCGCCTTCGACATGGAAAACAATAGCTGCAACATCATGTCGGTGGGTGTTAAGACGCGACAAAGCGCAAGCTGATACTGCACCATGACTTCAACTGCCTTGCGCTACCTCGACGCCCATCAACTGAAGGCCTGGATTCACGATGCTGAGGAGCTGGCGCTGCTCGATGTGCGCGAGCACGGTCAGTACGGTGAAAATCATCTTTTCTTTGCTGTTCCGCTGCCCTATAGCGACTTAGAACTCAATGTGCTGCGTCTGGTGCCGCGCAAGACCACGCGTATTGCCATATACGGTGACGGGCAAACACATGAGGCAGTGCAGGCGGCGGGTCAGGCTTTACTGCGCATGGGTTACGACAATGTATATGTACTGGAAGGTGGTATTGATGCGTGGCAGAAAGCGGGCTACGCCACGTTTGCAGGCGTGAATCTGCCCAGCAAAACCTTTGGTGAGCTTGCTGAGCATGTGTACAACACGCCCAGCGTGTCTGCCGCGAAGTTGCGTGACATGCTTAACGATGAACGTGAAAACATCATTGTGCTCGATGGCAGGCCTATTCCCGAATATCGCAAGATGAGTATCCCGGGGGCGTATTGTTGTCCAAATGGTGAGCTGGCGCTGCGCGCGATAGAGCTAGCTCCCGATCCCGAGACCACCATCGTGATCAACTGCGCGGGCCGCACGCGCAGCATCATCGGTGCGCAGACGCTTATCAATCTAAACGTGCCAAACAGGGTTCTTGCACTGGAAAACGGCACGCAAGGGTGGTATCTGCAAGACTACCCTTAGAGCATGGCGCCAGTCGCCTATACCCCCAGCAGGTTAGCGAAGCGTCTAAAGCTGCACAGCGTGAGCGGGCTACCAAGCTAATTAAAGAACTAAAAATTCAAACTGTCGATGCACGCCAGGTAAAGCAGTGGTTGGATGATGACACGCATACGGTGTATTTGTGTGACGTGCGCACTGACGAAGAGTATGCGCAGCATGAGCTGCCGAGCCTGGTGCAGCATACGCCGGGTGGGCAGTTAATTCAGGCGACGGACCAGTATCTGGGTGTGCGCAAGGCTAAAGTGGTTCTGTGCGATACCGACGGCATACGTGCGCCCGCTGTTGCTAGCTGGCTCAAGCAACTGGGTTGGAATGTTTACCTGCTGACAGACCCTTTCGTGTTAACAGGCCTACCCGAAGCACCGCGATTTGTTCCAGCGCTTGAGCATACAAAAGAACTGTCAGCTGACGCTTTGTCCGGTTTTTTGCACGAACACCCTCAGGCAATCTTGCTCGACGCCAGATCCAGCACTGCTTATCGTGCAGTGTGTCTTAGGCAGGCCGCCTGGACGATACGTCCAACGCTGGCTGCGCAAATTCATGAGAAGGTGGGTCTCCCGGTGCTGGAAAGGCAAGGGCAAGGTCAGGCAGGTCGCCCGATACTGGATAGGCAAGGGCAAGGGCAAGGGCAAGGGCAAGGGCAAGGGCAAGGGCAAGGGCAGGGCGACGGCCGGGGACAGAAACATCGACGAGCAGATCGCCCCGTGCTGTTGATGGGCTCGAACATTGGCAAGCTAAAGCTGTTGGCTCAGGACCTGGAGCGCATGGGTTGCACGGCAGTGTACGTGTGTGTTGTTGTTGCCGAGGCGCTGAAGGCCAGTGGCCTGCCGCTAGCAGAAGATAATGAAATCTTGCGGGCTGAGGCATGTATTGATTACCTGTTCTTCGTGCATGATCGCCACGATGGCAACAAAGAAGCCGCACGCAAGTATCTGGAATGGGAAACCAATCTGGTTTCACAGATAGATGATCAGGAGCGCAATACGTTTTCTATTGGTTTTTGAATTCCGTGCCAGTGTCTCTTGCCATGGGTAGAAAGGCTTTCTGATTGCATGGTGTGCTTGCCCCGGGGTAGTCACAGGTGCCGCCTGATCTGCTTGGCATGACGGGTGTAAGCTATACGGTTATGGAGCCGATGAGCGCAGGCCGTGCAAAATCTGGAGCGCGCTCGTCGTAACGTTCTGTTCGACGAGGCTGTGGAGCAGAGGTTTATTGCCCCCTCGCGTCAATCCAGATACACAGCAATAAGGAATACAGCCATGGCTGCTCAGTTAAAAATTGATTTTATCTCTGATGTTTCATGCCCCTGGTGTGCCATCGGTTTGGCGTCGCTGGAGCACGCGCTAGACCGACTGGGCGACGAAGTGAGTGCTCAGATTCATTTTCAGCCCTTTGAGTTGAATCCGCAGATGCCAGCAGAGGGGCGCAATACGGTGGACTATCTGGCTGAAAAATACGGACGCACACCCGAGCAGCTAAAACAGAACAGTGATGCGATACGTGCACGCGGTGCTGAGGTTGGGTTTGTGTTCGGTGGCAGGGAGCGCGTCTACAACACCTTTGATGCCCATCGGTTATTGCATTGGGCAGGCCTAGAGGGTCGGCAAATACAGCTTAAACACGCGCTGCTTGGGGCGTATTTCACTGATGGTAAAGATGTCAGCGCACACGATGTGCTGGTTCAGGTCGCATCGCAAGCAGGGCTAGACGCACAGCAGGCACAAGAGGTTTTGGCGTCTGGGGCCTACGCTGATGAGGTGCGCGAACAAGAGCAGCAACAGCACAAGCAGGGTATTAACTCAGTTCCTGCCATCATCATTAATGATCGCCACCTGATTCAGGGTGGTCAGACGGTTGAGGTTTTTGAACAGGCGCTGCGCGAGATTTCGGGTATTTGAGATTGATCTTTCCCTGTCCTGAACGTCGGGCAAGCGGAGCTGGGAGGCTACATGAAACGTTATCAGCTGCATATTAATGGTGCATATCGAGAACCGCAGTCTGGCGCGTGGTTCGAAACGCAAAACCCCTACACAGGAGAAACCTGGGCTGAGATTCCGCGCGGCGACGCGCAAGATGCAGACCTGGCTGTGCAGGCGGCGCACCAGGCATTAACAAGCGGCCCGTGGGCCGAAATGACGGCAACGCAACGTGGTGCGTTGATGCGCAAACTTGGCGATCTGATTGCTCAAGATGCGACCCGCCTGGCTGAAACCGAAGTGCGTGACAATGGCAAGCTGTTTGCCGAAATGCATGGGCAGCTGAACTATCTTCCTCAATGGTTTTATTACTATGGCGGCCTGGCCGACAAAATAGAAGGAAGCACGCTGCCACTGGATAAGAAGGGGTATTTCGCCTTCACGCGTCACGAACCTGTGGGTGTTGTGGTTGCCATCACGCCCTGGAACTCGCCCTTGCTTCTTCTGGCCTGGAAGCTGGCACCTGCCTTGGCGGCCGGATGCACAGTGGTTGTTAAACCGTCAGAGTTTACGTCTGCATCTACGCTTGAGTTTGCGGCGCTATTTGAAAAGGCGGGTTTTCCACCGGGCGTATTTAATGTGGTGACGGGCTTTGGTGCAGAAGTAGGCACTGCGTTTGTCGAGCACCCGCTTGTTGCGAAGATCAGCTTTACGGGCTCGGACGCCACCGGTCGCATTATCAATGAAAAAGCGGCGCGACTACTCAAACACACGTCCATGGAGCTTGGTGGTAAGTCGCCTAATGTGGTGTTCGAGGATGCTGATCTTGAACAGGCTGTGTTTGGTGCAATATCTGGCATCTTTGCCGCAACGGGGCAAACATGTATAGCGGGGTCGCGGCTGCTGGTGCAACGCAGTATCCATGATGAGTTCGTCAAGCGATTGCTGGAAGTGGCCAGCTCCGCTCGTATGGGTGACCCTATGAGTGCCGATACGCAAGTGGGGCCTGTTACCACGCCGCCGCAGTTTAAGAAGGTGCTGGACTATATCGAGGTGGCGCAGCAGGAAGGCGCTACGGCTGTGTTGGGCGGCAAAAAGGGTACTGCGCCAGAGTGTGGCAATGGGTGGTTTGTTGAACCCACTATTTTCACCGGTGTACGCAACGACATGCGGATTGCGCAGGAAGAGGTGTTTGGACCGGTGCTTTCCATTATTTCTTTCGAAGATGAAGCCGATGCTTTGCGCATCGCCAATGATGTTCGCTTTGGGCTTGCCGCTGCGGTCTGGACAACAGACATAGGCCGTGCGATTCGTATGTCTGAAAAGCTTCAGGCTGGCACAGTCTGGGTGAACACTTATCGCGCGGTGAGTTTTATGGTGCCGTTCGGTGGCTACAAAGATTCAGGCCTGGGGCGTGAAAATGGCATTGAGGCGGTGAAGGCATTTTTGCAGACCAAGTCGGTTTGGATCAATACGGGCGCGGTGGCGAGTAACCCGTTTGTGATGCGATAGAAGGCCTGAAGTTATAACGGGAAAGGTTGTTACAAAGATAACGGCAAGCCGCTACTTGTAGCGGTTTTGCAATGTTGCTCTTATTGCGGGCTGTGTCATTTGAGGTGGGCTGCTTATTGCGGGTGCAGCGAATGTGGATGCGTAAAGCATGCCCTGGTTGGCGCGAGGCAAATTAAAAGCGCGAGCGATCCTGGTGTCGTGTAATCGCATTTGTCGGTGATTCTCGGCCAGGCAGGCGGTGCGGAATTCTTTCAGGGGTTTTGGTGTTCGGGCCAGTTTAATTTAAAGGCATAACCTCGATGCTGGCTTCTCCGTCGTCGGTGGATACCCAGACGGTGGCGTCCTGCATATTGAAATGCAGCGTCATGCTGCGCTTGGCCAAGGCCGCGAGCGTCAGGGTGGCTTCGGTAGGCAGGGCGTATACCTTAAGGTTGCGTGCTCGTGCAACTTTGTTTTTGATGCCGGCCCACCAGATGTCTACATTGCGCCCGTAGGCGTAGACGATAACTTCGTCGGCACGGCCACAGGCTTTGAACAGGCGGCGATCATCTGGCAAACCGATTTCTATCCATTGCTGGATGGCTCCAGTTAAGTCCAGGCGCCACAAGTCAGCTTCGTCCACATCACTTAACCCGCGCGTAAAGGCCAGGGTGTCGTCGCTATCGGTATGACGAGCGAAGGCCAGCAGGCGCACCATCAAACGTTCGTCAGTTTCTGAAGGGTGTCTGGCTACAGTGACGGCATGACTGCCATAGTAGTTACGATCGCCGTCAGCAATGTTGATTTCTGCTTTGTAAATGGTTGCGCGTAAAGCCATTGAAGGTTGTTCCGTTGGTGCTGCAAGTGTTTCAGCTCGGCTTGATCGTTGCCGCTGAGCCGGATAAGACGGGGTGTATTGCCGGCCTCGAGTTTACCAAGCTATGCAAGCGCATGCGGTTGGTTGGAGTCACGTGTGGTTACTCAGGAAGCGGTTTTCATCGATTACCTCTTCGCGCTCGAGCAGGAAGTCGGCATCGGCTGGCTGCCCTATGTTCGGCAGGACCACGAGAGGGCAAAATTTTCCTTTATTTAAATAATTAACTTGCTATATAGTTGACTGGTCAAGTATTCAGGAATACACTTGCTGACTCAACTACATAGCAAGGAATCACCATGTCCACATCGTTTCCCGGTGAACTTCTAGTTCAACTTACAAAGTTTCAGACCACAGTGCAAAAACGTCTTGGTGGGCCTCTCTCTCTTTATGGGATCGGGCTTACCGAATTTTTGGTGTTGCGCAGCCTTAGCCTGGCACCAGATTACAAAATGCGGCGTATAGATCTTGCTGAAGCAGTTGGCCTTAGCGCATCGGGCGTAACCCGGGTGCTCAACCCCATGGAAAAGATCGGCCTGGTGGAAAAAGACCACGTTGAGCGTGACGCCAGGGTAAGGCTGGTTGCGCTTACCGATGCAGGGAAAAATGTGTTCAAGGAGGCCCGGGTAGTTCTTGACCAGGCTGCCGAGTCTCTGCTGGCGCCTGTCGATCAGAAAACGCAGCAAGCTCTGGCCGACATTATCGGGGCTTTGGTGTAATGCGTGTTAGCTTCGGCGCAATGCACGCCATGCAGTATGCAGCGCGTATTTAGGAAACGTTACCCATTGCTCAAGAAAAATTCGCATAAATGCATTGCCGCGACTGGTAAAGGGGGCAGGAGGGTATTCTTCTTTTTTGTGTCCCCACCCCTGCGCCGCCACGGCTGCCAGCATGGCGAACAGGCTGATTAAACAGTAGCCAATAGACAAGGTCGCTGCAGCGCAGAAAAAGCCTATCGTACCGGCCATGAATACAGATACTGTGATTAAGTGCACTACAAAATTGACTTGGGTGGCATGGATGCACTGATAGCCATCCCATTGCGTGCGTAATGTTTGTTGAAGAGACATGATGGTTTCCCTTAATAAAATTTACACTGTAATCATTCAGGTTTTAAGCTTAAGGATTAATGTTTACAGTGTCAACATTATTGCAAAAATATCATCATGGAGATCTGCGCAGTGCATTGCTGGGCGGCGGCATGGCATTGATTGCCGAGAAGGGCGCTGACCGACTGTCATTGCGTGAACTCGCACGGCACCTCGGGGTGTCGGCTATGGCGCCGTACCGCCATTTTCCCGATAAAGAGGCATTGTTGGCAGCGATCGCAGCCGACGGCTATCGGCAATTGCAGTCGCGCCTTGAAGCGGCGGAGCAGTCGCCAGCCTCGGCACGCTCATCTTTGCTGCAGCAGGGCATAGCTTACGTGCAGTTTGCGCTGGACTGCCCTGCGCTGTTCGGACTGATGTTTGGCATGAAAATGCCGGAAGGGCAAAACCCTGAACTGGATGCCGCTCGCGCTGCGGCTTTCGATTCGCTGATGCGCAGCATTCAGCCAGAAGGGTCAGCCAATGAGCGCAGTGTCAAGGCTATGGGTTGCTGGTCGCTGGTTCATGGCCTGGCGATGTTGTTGCTGAATGGCATGCTAGCGATACCCGAGGGTGTTGAGGTGGATGTCTGGCTGGCGCAGGTTATAGGCACTACCGTGGCAAGTAACTCGGTGCAGTAGTCGTGCATTCACGTGAGCTTCCAGCTGCTGCATGGAAGCGGAAACACCATGAACGAGCAAAGTCTTAAACGTACAGTTTATTTCATCTTGAAGGAGAACTGCATGACGGAGTCAATTACCCGCATCGCGCTTGTCACCGGGGGTGGCCGCGGGTTGGGCCGTAGCGCCGCGTTAAAGCTTGCAGGAAAAGGTGTGGATATCATCCTTACCTACAAGGAAGGCAAAGACCATGCAAAGGCTGCCGTTCATGACATTGAAGCAATGGGCCGCCGCGCTGTGGCGCTTCAGCTTGATGTGGCAGACAGCAAAAGCTTTGCCGCGTTTGCTGAGCAGGTAAAGAATGCATTGGCAAAAGTCTGGCAGCGTGAGCAGTTTGATTATCTGGTTAACAACGCGGGTATCGGTATTTTGGCCCCATTTGCTGAAACAACCGAAGAACAGTTTGACACGATGGTGAACATTCATCTTAAGGGCACGTTTTTTCTGACGCAAAAGCTGCTGCCGCTGATTAAAGACGGTGGGCGCATTGTTAATACCTCGTCGGGTCTGGCGCGGTTTACGCTTCCAGGCCACGCTGCGTATGCCTCGATGAAAGGTGGCATCGAAGTGCTCACCCGTTATATGGCTAAAGAACTGGGGCCACGAGGCATTGCTGTCAACACGATTGCACCCGGCGCCATTGAAACGGATTTTGGCGGAGGTGTGGTGCGCGACAACCCGCAGGTTAATGCACAGATCGCCAGCGGTACGGCGCTTGGCCGCGTGGGGTTGCCAGACGACGTTGGCGGCGCAGTCGCTGCGCTGCTGTCTGATGGTAATAATTGGATTACCGGCCAGCGTATTGAAGTGTCGGGTGGAGTGATGCTCTGAGGCATTGGTGATGCATATTCAATACCAGATTCAGACCCCCATTTTGGCAACCCTGCGCGAAGCTTAACGATCGTGGTTACAAGGGCTGTTACTGGGAGTTTGGCACGAACGTCTGAACACCCGCCTTCACACACGCTTGTAACAGACGCTTGTCGCGAGTCCATAGGCTCGTGCCTTGGGTCAGGCGCGTTGATGAGAGCAAATGCAGATCTATATAGCCAATCCCCATGCCATATAACTGCGCCTGATGGAGAAGGTGTAGAGCCTCGTCCATCGCTACGAGTTTTGCCGATGGCAAGACCATAAGGCTTTCCAGGACCATTTCACGTTTTGAAAGGTTGCTCATTGCCAACTCGCCAATGATAAATGGATGGGTGAGGACTTGGCCCTCTTCCAGTAGCGCCTGGAGCGTCGTTTCGCCGGACCGGCCGAGATGATCCACCCATATGGATGTATCAACTAAGATCATGCCCGGGTTCCGATTGCCTGCGAGGAATTGGTTTAAGGTCGGGCGACGAGCCTCCCAATCGGGCCAGACGTTGGGCTGCCTCTCTCTCGACCATTAATCGTAATGCCAGTTGAAGCAGTGCGGACGTTTCTTGTATGCCGGTAAAGCAACGTGCCCTGGCAAGCAATTCATCGTTCAACGTTACTGTCGTACGCATGATTTCCTCCATTTCGACATATGAATCTATTTTAGCATCAAACGATGTCGTAATTGATGCTGCGCTTGTCGAGTATGTAGTCGCGTGATGGTTCGTGATGACGAGCGCTTGGGTGCCCTGCGATGGCAACTACCTTTCATCTTTTGGATGTTTTATTCTTACTAAGCTACCACTGACATGATTAAAATAAGAATGAGCACAACCGCTACACTTTCCAGCAAATTCCAGATAGTCATCCCGAAGGCGATACGCGAAGATCAGCACTGGCAGGCTGGTCAGAAATTCGTGTTTATTCCGAAAGGGACAGGTGTGCTTGTTATACCTGTACCCGAGTTCGATGAGTTGGCAGGTATAGCCAAAGGCGCGAACAAGCAAAACTATCGTGATCGTAAGGATCGCTATTGATGGCTGGTTTGCTGTGCGTAGTCGATACCTCTGCATGGGTTCCGTTACTGCCAAAGTGCATCTGAAGTCTTACCACTCTTTTACCCACATAAGCGGCCATTCGGTCAAATTGTGGCTCAAATGGTAAAATGTTGCTCCTTCTCTGCAGTTCTCCTCGGCTTTCCCCATGATCATCCTCAAAAACGTGACCTTGCGTCGCGGCAGCAAAGTATTGCTGGACCAAGCATCTGTCACACTCAACCCCGGTGAAAAAGTCGGCCTAGTCGGGCGCAACGGCGCCGGTAAGTCTTCCCTGTTTGCCGTGCTCAATGGCACGCTGCATGAAGACGGCGGCGAGTTTTCGATTCCGGCGCAATGGCGCATGTCGCAAGTTGCCCAAGACATGCCCGAAACCGAACAGAGTGCAACAGACTTCGTGGTTGAGGGCGACATCACGCTTAAAACGGCCCAAGCCGAAGTTACTGCCGCCGAGAACAGCGATGATGGTATGCGCATGGCGCACGCCTACATGGCATTGCATGATGCCGGTGCGCACGATGCTCCGGCACGCGCTGAGGCGCTTATTCTTGGCCTGGGTTTTAGTGTTGCCGAGCTGGACCGCCCGGTGAACAGTTTTTCGGGTGGTTGGCGCATGCGGTTGCAGTTGGCCCGCGCCCTTATGTGCCCGTCTGACTTGCTATTGCTTGACGAGCCTACCAACCACCTGGATCTGGATGCTCTCGTGTGGCTTGAAGCCTGGCTCAAGCATTATGCGGGCACTATTCTGGTCATTAGTCATGACCGCGAATTTCTGGACGCGATCACCAACGTTACCCTGCATATTGATCAGGGCAAGCTGGTGCGCTACGGTGGCAACTACAGCAAGTTTGAAGACATGCGCGCTGAGCAAATGCTGCTGCAACAAGCGGCACATGCCAAACAGCAAGAAAAAGTTGCGCATCTGCAAAATTTATTGATCGCTTCAAAGCTAAAGCGAGCAAGGCCAAGCAGGCACAAAGCCGGGTCAAGGCTCTGGAGCGCATGGAGAAAATCGCGCCGATACTGGCCGATGCTGATTTCCAGTTTCAGTTTAAAGAGCCGCTCAGTCTGCCCAACCCCATGTTGACCATATCGGACGCCAGCTTTGGTTACCCGCCCGCGCAAGACGCGCCTGCTGGTACGCCGCCTACGGTGATTGTGCAAAACGTCAATCGTTCGGTATTGGCCGGGCAGCGTATCGGTATTTTGGGTGCCAACGGGCAAGGCAAGTCGACCTTGGTTAAAACCGTAGCCGGCGCGTTGCAGGCCACATCAGGTGAGCTTATTACGGGCAAGGGGCTGAACATTGGTTACTTCTCGCAGCAAGAGCTCGACGTGTTGCGGCCCGCTGACAACCCGCTGGAGCACATGATACGGCTGGTGCGTGATACCCCTGCCGCTGTGCGGCCCAGCGGCATGGACTGCCGCGAACAGGGCCTGCGCAACTTCCTGGGCACGTTCAATTTCAGTGGTGACATGGTCAAGCAAAGCGTGGGCAGTATGAGCGGGGGCGAAAAGGCCCGCCTGGTGCTGTGCATGATTGTGTGGCTGCGTCCTAATTTGCTGTTGCTTGATGAGCCCACCAACCACCTTGATCTCGCCACCCGCGAAGCACTCAGCGTTGCCCTGAATGAGTTTGAGGGGTCGGTTATGCTGGTTAGTCATGACCGGGCCTTGCTGCGTTCGGTGTGCGATGAGTTCTGGCTGGTGTCGCGCGGCGGCTTGAAAGACTTTGACGGCGATCTGGACGACTACCAGGTCTATCTGCTGGAAGAGGCCAAGCGCCAGCGCGATGTTGCGTCGTCGGCGCGCAAGGCGGCGTGACCAGTACGTAAACAAGAGCCCCTCGCGTTGAGGAGTCACGCGAGGAGCTTGTTGTATCTGCAGCACTTTTTAGCAGACGCCTTACTGTATTCAGTCTCTGCGTTTATCGGCGCCAAGACTACAGCAGTAGCGGCAAGCAACGACGATATGGCGTTGTCCCGCCGCGTTCGGTGTGCTCAGAACTCCGGGATCCAGCGTAAGCTAGTGTTCGCGTCGGGCTCGGCCCACCTTTTTGCTCAGCAGAGTCAATGCGCCGCATTGCTCTGGTGCTGTTGATGGTTATGGGCTTCGCCCTGATCGCGGCAGCTCGGGTAACAGCTACCTCATTTACTCAGCGACAGCCCCGTCTTTTTAACGAATTCGTCCCAGCGTTTGTATTGCTCCACCGCATAGCGATCGACCGTCGGACCATCTGTCGCCATAACCTCGAAGCCCAGACCGCTCAGTCTTTCTTTGACTTTGGGGTCATTCAGAGCCTTCTGGAAGGCGTCGGTCAGGTGATCAGCGACATCTTGGGGTGTTTTGGCGGGTGCGAAGATGCCAATCCAGGAGTAAACCTCAAAATCGGGGTAGCCTGACTCTTGCACCGTGGCAACATTGGGTAGGTCGGGCAGGCGTTTCGCGCCGGTAACTGCCAGTGCCTTGATATTGCCTGAGGCAATGTGTGAGCTTAATGCGGCATAGCTCAGGAAGGTGATATTGGCCACATCGCTCAATAAAGCCTGAATTGCTGGGCCGCCACCGCCGAAAGGAACATGCAGAAGGTCAATGCCGGCCTCGCGTTTGAGGTCTTCGGCTGCCAGATGGTTTAGTGATCCGGCTCCTGTGGACGCATAGGTGTACTTTCCAGGCGTTTTTTTGGCCGCCGCGATGAACTCTTTCAGGTTGTTCCCTGGCGTTTCTTTCGATGCTCCGATCACCAGTGGAAACCGTAGGGCAAAGGTAATGCCCTTGAAGTCTTTGAATGTATCGTAAGGCAGTGGCCGGATGATGGGATTGATCGAGTGGCTGTCAAAGCTGACCAGTAACGTATTGCCATCGGGCTTGCTGCCTGCTACATATTGGCTGGCGATTTGCGTTGCCGCCCCTGGTTTGTTTTCGACAATTACATTGCGATCCAGTATTTCTGCCAGCTTGGGCTGAATAAGACGGGAAGCAATATCTGTACTGCCACCAGGCGGGAAGGGCACGATAAGTTTGATGGGTGGTTGATCGGCGTTGGCTGCTGATATTGCTGACAGCGCCAGAAAACATGCGCCCGCCACCTTGAGCACTCTGGTGCTGGAGATTTTTAATCTAAGCTTGCGTTGCATTGTCCCTCTCCTGATTACTTTGTTTTGACGTTTGGATGTTTTTACGCTTTGATGTTTTGGACGCTCGGGTTGAATCAGCCCATCCACTGGCTGACAGGTACGGCGGTATCCTGCAGTTGCTGTGAAATGATGTCAATCAGCACAGGCCCGTCAAACGCGATGGCTGCTTTAATGGTTTGGTCTAGTTGTGCCGGGTCTTCAACGCGAAAGGCCTTGATGCCGAAGGCTTCAGCTACCCGCGCATGATTGGTCTGGTCAAAGTCGACGGAAAAATAACGTTCACCATACCCTGTTTTCTGGCTGGCCTTGATCCAGCCGAATACTGAATTAGAGAACACAATCATTTTCAGAGGGATGTTGTGTCGTCCGATGGTTTCCAGTTCGCCGCAGGTAAAGCCAAAGCTGCCATCCCCCATTACCGATACCACCATGGCGTTGGGCCGACCAAATGACGCACCCATTCCGGCCGCCATGGCAAAACCCAGTGCACCATGTGCACGGTTGGTGATAAAGTGGCGACCTGCCTGTGGTGCGTTGAAATACGCCGAAAAATAAGGGCAAGGCGTGCCTGGGTCGGCCACCACAATGGCTTCGGCAGGCAGAAAACGGTTAAGTGCGTCGACGACGCGCTCGGGCTTGATAGGCGTATCGTTCGATTTGGCCAGTTCTGCAAAAACCGGTTCTTTTCTGCGTGCGCTTTCTGGACAATGGCGTAACCGTCTGCAGCGCCGTCTACTCGTTGGTTTAATTGCGGCGCGATGGCTTCGTTTAGTGCCGTCAGTGTGAGCAGGGCGTCACCCACTAATCCGATTTCGGTGCGGTAATTGGCGCCGACAACCATAGGGTCTGCATCGATATGGATAACAAACGCCTTGCTGTCGGGAAATTTCCAGTGCTCAGTCGTGGTGGACCCAGCGCGGCAGCCAATAAATAATACGAGATCGGCTTGCTGGACCACTTCACGCGTGGCCAGTACCCCGCCGTTTGTGCCGACAACGCCAGCATTCAGAGGGTGCTCGTCGGCAAGGCTGCCCTTGCCGCTGACCGTGGTGCAGACCGGTGCTTTCAGCGATACCGCCAAGGCTTCGAGTTGCTGGCAAGCTGAAGATAACACCACGCCACCGCCACAAATAATAACTGGGGCGCGGGATGCCACCAGCTTTTCGGCGGCCTGCTCAATATCGGGCTGGGCGGCGCACGAACGCATAGACGGAAACGTTGCGTGCTGTGGCTGAGCCCAGATGTCTTGCGCGTCGACCTCGTGCTTTTGAATATCGTAAGGCAGGCAGATATGTGCCGAGCCGGGCTTGCCGGTAGTCATTGCCCGGAAAGCGCCACGGATGGCACCGGGAATCTGGCTGGCCAAGTCTATGGTGGTATTCCATTTTGTGAGAGGGCGGTAGAGCGACTGCTGATCCAGTTCGGTCAACGGGTACTTGCCACGTGATACGACAGAAACGTCTGACGTAATGCCCAGTACGGCGACCGATGACTCATTGGCTTCAACCAGGGCGGGTAGCAAATACGTAGCGCCTCCGCCACTGGGCCCTTCGCAGACGCCGACTTTACCCGTGACCCGCGCATAGCCGTCTGCCATATAACCCGCACTGCGTTCGTCACGGGTAAGGATATGATCTATGCCGTGGTCCAGGCGCGCCAGCGCGTCGTAAAAGGGCAGGCTGGTGTCTCCGCAGAGACCAAAAATATGCTTGACGCCGTTGAGTTGCAACATCTTGACGACAGCTTCGGCACCGTTCATTTTGGACATGCGTCATTCCTCGCGTAATTTAAGTATGCAAAACAGTATACTGAATTGGATGCAAAATAAAAGAGTCTCAGAGAAAATGAGATAATCCCGGTGCCTTCCAACCAGAATATTCTTTCTATGCAAGCTCGAACTATTTCCCTCGAACGCGGAAAACGCGGTGAAGACGTGCTGGATCGTCTTCGCAACATGGCGATCTTTTATGAGTTCAAGCCAGGCGAGAAGCTGAACGAAGCAGAGCTGGCCGAGTTGCTGGGTGTAAGCAGAACACCGGTGCGCGAAGCATTGATGGCGCTGTCTTATGAGGGGTTTCTGGAAGCGTCAGGCCGCGGCTATGTACGACGCAGGCTCGACGTAAAAGAAATGAAAGATCTGTACGAGCTGCGTCTGGCTATCGAGAAAGAATGCTGCCGCTATGCGGCGCAGCGCGCCACAGACGAACAAATTGCAGAGTTGGGCGAATACCTTGTGCGTAGTCGATCGGTTGCACCGTCTACCTCCGTCAATGAGCTGGTCGAACTCGACGAAGGCTTTCACGCCAGGCTTGCCAAAATGACGGGTAACGCCGAGCTCGAAGCAATGATGGTCATGATCAGCCGTCGTATCCGGTTCATGCGATGGATATCCATGGATGGCGCTATGCGTGCGTCGACACAAGATCAGCATAAGGCCTTGCTGGAGGCTCTACAGGCGCGCGATGCAGAGAAAATGCAAGCGCTTATGACGGCGCACATCTCATTGCGACAAGATCAAATCGTCGAAGCGGTCACGAAAGGGCTGGCGAAGATATTTCTGTAGAGGCGTTCCCTTGCCGTGTTCCTTTATGGGCTTGCTACGCTGATATGCGGGTTGAACTCGCGCACTTCATCATCGGCGTGGCGCAGAAACGCCTGTGAGATTTTTGCGGCTGTTAGCTCTACGTCTGGCCTGACAACGAGCTGCATGTTGCGTAAGGCGATGACGTAGGTGCCGTCATCCTGAGCATTGGCTTCGGCGTTAGCGACCTTGCCAAGCAGCACTGCAACTGCCTGGGCGTCGGGCGCCTCAATAACAATGTGATCCAGAGACTTGGCACCATTGTCATGACGCATGGCATCGTCAGTCCAGACAAACTCTGGCGTCAGGTGCTGGCAAAAATACATACGCAGCCCCGCAACAGGCTGCGTCGAAAACCGCACCGTATCAAACTGCGCCAAATGCTGTTCACCCTCAAACGTTAAGGGACGCTCCAGGCGTAACACTGGATTGACGTTGAACCCTTCGTCGCGTAACCGTTCGAATGTTGCCTGTGCATTGTCGGTTTTGAACACCAGTGCATCCAACCCCAGGGGCTGCTCGGCAATTTCTTTGCGTGCCGGTGGCTTGCCTGCAGGCCAGCCAAGTAATTCCAGGTAAGTGGTGTCTAGCGTAATCAGGCGATTGATCGATCCCAGGTTATGGACGGCCAGCTCTGTCAGGTAATAACCCTCTTGCTCGAAATGCGGTGCGCGCTCCATGAGTTGATCGCGCATCATCAGGACGAGGTGATCGAAAGGAGCAGGAGCGCTTTTGGGATGCAATGTTTTCACTATATCAACCTATGGATGAGTTCAATCGGGTTAGTGCCGAGCGGTATGCTGCCAGGTCTTCTCGCTTGTCGATCGCAAGTACCAGCACTATCAGTGTGCCATCTTCTACGTTGTAGACCAATCGATAGCCTTGTTTACGCAACTTGATTTTGTAGCAATTGCACAACTGGCCTCGTAGTTCAGCGCCCGGAACATGCGGTTGCTTCAGTCGTTTTTTGAGTAGCTTGCGAAGTGTTTCTTTGATGCTTCCGTCGAGTGCGTTTCATTTCCCGCTTAACGGCCAGGTCAGAACATGCTCATTGCCCACCCCAATCAGGCGATTGCTGTCGAGCGAAAACGTGAGATCGGACAGCGTGACGTGGGGTACAAGCAGGTGCAGTGGGTTGGTGCCGGCACGTACATCCCAGAGCACCAGATTGCGGCCGTAGCTGTGAACCGCGAGCCAACGGCCGTCCGGAGAGGCAGCTACCAACCGAACCTGATCGGCGTCTGGCAATACGGCAGAATAAAGCAATGTGGCCTTGTCAGTATCCAGTACATGCACGCCTGCGCTATGACCCGAACTTTGGTCGTCCAACCTGAATGCCGTCGCCAGCCACTTGCCCTTGGCTGACGCTACGCCCGGTGCATATGTTCTGGCAGCACGTGGGTCCAGGTACGGGAAGTGAGGTAACCCTGGAGGTGCCTGCACACGTGGCGGCACTGCAATCGAGCGCAGCACCCGTCCGGTTTGTGGGTTTAGTTCAGCCACGCCCTGGTCGTCATCTACCCAGGGGTGTGTGCCGCCCGGGAGTAAACGCAAATCATTGAAAAACCACTGCACACGTGGAACGGGTTGTGGCGAGGATAAGGTTAAATTGCCCAGTCGCTGTAATGTGCCCACCGAGTATGAAGCCATGATGGGCCCTTGCTCATCTATCCACCATTGCGCAGTGTCCAGTCGTGGACGCTTTCCAGCTGGAAAGTTAATCCTTACCAATCCGTCTTCTTGTGTGTAGTGAAACAGGCTGTCGTGCTGGCCATCAAGCTCCTGCCCGGTAAACCACAACTGTTTGCCGTCTGGGCTGGCTACCAGTTTGTCGGCGCCCGACATGCCTTGCCACAGCACTTGCGGCTCGGTTGCGTCTGGCACCAGTCGCCATAGTTCGGCAATTGCCATTGCCACCGTATCATTTGAAATCAGTCGCTCTACGCCTATGATTAAACTGCCGTCGGTTTGGGGGCGTACCGCTTGCAATTCGATGCTGTCAGTGGTCCGGAACGTGCGAATAGTGGGTTTGATTTGTCGCCCATCTTCGGTGGGAATACGCCATTTCGGGGCTGGCAACGTGTCAGGCATAGGCACGGAGGGTATCCACACCTCTGGCGATTCGGCCAGCCGAATCGCTGCATTGGGCAACGCCTCTGTGATCGCATTTAAGGCAGCCTGGAATTCAGCGGCTGGCACCAAGAGCTGGGTCTGAAATTGAGGCGTGTCGGCGAGCGCCAAGCTTGGCGGGTTGCGAAGACTGTGTCGTCGTTGAATGGTGATGGCCGTGGCGGGGCGACCCAGCACAGGCTCGACGTTCAAAATTTCATAGTCATCAGTACGATGGTGTTTGCCGAATTGCTGTTCCCGCTGGTAGCGCATGCGCTGCGTTTGTTTTTGAAACTCGCTGGTTTGCGCAAAATGTCTGATGATGCCTGCATGCTGGCGCCCAGAAGGCGTAGACGACGTGTGCGCTCGTTGTTAGTGAGCGCGCCGTCTTTCACGGCTTGTGCAAGCTCGGGGGTGTACACGTTTTTGACAAGTGCCGCACGCAAGTTGAGTTGTGCGGCAAGCATCATTTGTCGCCATGCCTCGGGCAAATCAGCCAGTGCCAGGGCGGCATCCTCAACCTGATGGCCTTGCTGCTTCCACGCTTGCGCAACAAGCGGGCTTACCGCGTTGTAAGAGGCATTCACCAAGATCACCACGGCGTATGACGCAACCTCGCGGTTCAGGCCCATGATCAAAACGGGCGTTCGCATACCGCGTGGCGTTCTTGATGCCAGCGCGCTTGGGCTGTCTTCCAGACGCCATTCACTTTCAGTTTGAGTAGGAAAGGGCATCTGGGCGTGGCTTATGCCACAGGCCAGCACGTACAGCAGTAGCCATAAAACAAGCGTTTTTAAGCTGTTTATTGGAAGCGTTGTTTGTTTCATTGTTTGCTCTCACTGATAGGCTGGTTCTTGCGGAACCGCCTGCGGTGAATTAGCGCCGCATGCGCCGCTTTCGCGGCTTAGGCTCTACACCGATGCGCGGATCGTGCGTTAATACGAGGGCGGTGGCTTTTTCTGCTGTCTCTTCGAACACTTCACTGTTCTGGGAGACATACAACCATTTACCCAGCACCGCATGTGGATGCAAGGCTGGCATTTCTTCAATGAGAGCAGCGTGGTCCACGTGTGAAGTGCAGACGAGCAAGCCATTCCATGGTTCGTTGCGATCGCCTATAACCAGGCATAGCCTGCCATCGACATAGGCCGCTTCGCAGCCGAACATTTTGGTGTGGATATAACTTGGTTCGTGCTCTAGTTTCTCAAACACCCAGGCGAGAGAGTTGCTGTGGGGAGCCTTGTTGGAAATATCGAAAATAGCTTTTGTTCTGGTCATGGTTTTGTCTGCCGCCTCCCCCACCTCTGGCTGTTCTCGGGCCCCGCCTTCAGCGCATACGGGTGCGCGGTTGTTCAGACATCGTCACAACGCATGACTATATTACCGATGACTTTGCCGCTTTCGACAGCCTGGTGGGCGGCGATGATATCTTGCAATGGGAACACCTCACCGATAAGATGTTTGAGGGAGTCTTCTCTCAGAAAATCCTGCAGCCCATTAAGTGCGCGGCTCCGTTGGGCAGGCGTAAGTTCGTACACCAGAAAAATACTGAGCGTGATTGAGCGCATTAGCCAGGAGCCAAATGTTAACGGCCCAACCTCGCGAGCGTTCGAGCCATAACAAACAAATTGGCCATGCGTGGCCAATACGCCTTCATCCACCAGTTTGCTGCTTGTTGAGAAATCCATGTCGATAATCGCGTTGACGCCTGCGCCTGAGGTGATATCTTTGACGCGCTCGGCGACGGATTCAGTTTTGTAGAAAATGATGTCGTCAAGGCCGGCATCCTGAAGCACTTTGGCTTTTTCTTGTGAACCCACAGTGCAGATTACGCGTGCACCTTGCTGCCTGGCCATTTGGGCGGCATAAAAGGCCACCCCGGAAGTGCCGCCAATAACCAGTACGGTCTGACCGGGCTCTAGTTGTGCGAGTTCAACAGCACGGTAGGCTGTCAGCGCAGGAATGCCCAGGCAGGCGCCTGCCTCGAAAGATATTGCCTCGGGCAATTGAACCGCTTGCTGCGAAGGCAGGGCGATGAACTCGGCGGCGGTGCCCAAGGGGCGGTTGTATTGGCCGTTCCAGATCCACACACGCTCGCCAATGCGAGAGTTGGCTACGCCGCTGCCTACGGCCGTAATGATGCCGGCACCATCGCTGTGCGGGATGACGATGCCCTCCCGAACCGGGCGGGTGCCCCCACGTGATTTAACATCAGACGGGTTGACGCCTGAGCATACAAGCTGAACCAGAACCTCACCTTCAGCAGGCTGAGGCTGAGGCTGTTCGCCGTATTGCAGAACATCTTGGGCAGAACCATTTTTTGCGTACCAGGCAGCAAGCATTCGTTTTCTCCGGATTTAAAAAAAGCGATGCTTCAGTGTACCTATATAAGTCGCGGTGTCGCAGGATTGCATTGGTGACAAGGGACGAGGATTGTCCAGTGCAATGTAGTCGCCTATGTATTCGATGTCGGATTCAGCGGCCAATGAAAAACGGATTGGCTGCATTTTCTGTTACGTGCCAGATTTGGTTGCCATAGTTTGGTACTTGGCCTCAAGGCGCGCAAATACGTCTTCAGCGTTGCCCCCTTCGCCACCTTTCAAGCCTGCCGTGATGGCCTGACGAAGTTCAACGATTTGGATGTCGTTAAGGCGTTCTTGTCTGGCCACCGATGCAGCCGACGCCGTGGGTTCAAGATAATGCCAAAGACCGGTACGATCTCTACGATAGAAAGCAGCACGACGGCGGCTGACCCTAAAAACTCCGCGAGTATCGCGCCAATGCGGTATCCGGCGCCGTGGCTGAACCTATTTGGTCAAGGCACAATAACAATGGCGCCGGTGGTTGCCCGGTTCTGGGCGGTGGTGTGTGCCTGTGCCACTTCGGCCAGCGGGAAGCGGGCTCCAATGTGCGCGCGCACGATACCTTGGTGATAGGCGTCGAACACCATGGCGGCATTGGCACGAAATGTTGCCAGATCGGCGTTGTGCGGGAAAACAGAAGGGCGCGTCAGATAAAGACAGCCTTTCTTGTTCAACAGCTCAACATCAAACGGTGCAATAGGCCCTGAGGCGGCACCAAATACCACCACGTGTCCGAATGATTTTGCGCAATCGAGCGAGCCTAGGAAAGTATGCTGGCCAACCGAGTCGTACACCACTGACGCCTTTTTGCCGTCGGTTGCGGCGACTACTTGGGAGACCCATTCAGGCTGAGAATAATCGATGGCAATATCGCATCCGGCATCGCGGGCAATGGCACATTTTTCCGGTGACCCGGCTGTGCCAATTACGGTGGCACCCAAGGCTTTGGCCCATCCGCTCAAAATCTGGCCTACGCCACCGGCAGCGGCATGCACTAATACGATATCGTCTGGTCCCACGACATAGGTTTTGGTAAGCAGATACTGGGCCGTCATGGCCTTGAAAAATATTGCCACGGCTGTTTCATCGTCTATGCCGGCCGGCAATTTGACGACACGTTCGGCCGCCACGTTCCGATGTGTGGCATAGGCACCTATACCTGCATTCATATAGATGACGTGATCGCCTACCTGCAAATCGGCAACGCCATCGCCCAGTGCTGTGATGACGCCCGCTGCTTCATGGCCCAATCCTGTTGGCGTGGGTAGCGGATACTTTCCGCTACGTTGGTACACATCAATGTAGTTGAAGCCTATTGCGGTTTGCTTGAGCTGCACGTGGCCTGAAGCGGGGCCAGGCAGGTCTGCGGATACCAGGCGCATGACTTCTGGCGCGCCAAACTCTGCCAGTTGTACTGCAAGGGTTTTGGTCATGAAAATTGAGCTCCTCTCTATCTTTAGCTATGTCTTTATTTATGGACAATAGTAAAGCAATGCGACAGGGCTACGTTTGCTATCACCATCTCGTACACTAGAACCACTAAAACTAATTGGAAGGGGACCCATGATGAAAGCTCCGATACTTTCGGTCGTATGTCTGAGCATGCTTGCCTATTCTGTGGCAGGTGCTGCAGATACGCTAAAACGAGACGAGTTCTTCTGGCTGGGTGAGATGAACAAGGCAAGCCTCGTCATTAACTCGGACGAGGGGTTGATAGATAAAGCGGAGGCACCGGGCTTTGCAGCAGGTATTCAAAAAGTCATTGACGCCGGCAACCAGAAGGGCGGTAAGCGCCCGTCAACCGTGATTACATTTGAGCCGCTGATGATAGACGCGGCCGGGCAAGAGATTACGCTGCTGCACGCGGGGCGCTCCAGCCAGGACATGCACGCTACCTTTCGCTCTGCCATATTGCGCGACGACCTGCTTTCGCTGGCACAGCGTCTGCAAAAGACATCCACGACGCTGGTAAATCTGGCAGAAAAGAATGCAGGCACCGTGGTTCCCAACTATACGAACGGCGTTGCGGCACAGCCCAACAGCTACGGTCATTATTTGCTCGGTCATGCGTCAGGCCTGCAGCGCGATGCACAGCGTATTCGCGAAGCGTATGTACGGGTTGATCGGTCCTCTATGGGTACAACGGTGCTCAACGGCACAAGCTGGCCATTGAACCGTGAACGCATGGCACAGTATTTGGGCTTTGCCCGCACGGTGGACAACGCCTACGATGCCGCCCAAATTTCTTCTATGGAAGAACCAGTCGAGGTTGCATCCATTGTGACAACCGTCGCGCTGCATACCGGCAATTTCATCGAAGATCTGATGACTCAGTATGCACAGCCGCGTCCGTGGATTTTGCTGCAAGAAGGCGGCGACAACACCTATGTGTCTAGTGCCATGCCGCAAAAGCGCAATCCTGGTTTGCTCAACCGTACACGCAGTAGCGCTTCTACGGCTTTGACGCTGGCATTCGGCCCCATCATACAAACGCACAACATCACACCGGGGATGGCCGATCCGAAAAGCGCCAAAACCAATAGTGAAATGGTGGCCAGTGCCATAAAGACCCTGAAAAACTGGGACGACGTGATGAAGGCGCTGGTGGTAGACCCTGAGCGCGCCCTGGAAGAGCTGAACAGCGACTGGACAGCGTCACAGGAGCTGGCAGATTCGTTAATGCGCAATCACAAACTGCCTTTCCGTATCGGACACCATTTTGCATCGGAAGTGGTGAGCTACGCCAAGAAAAACAATATCAAGCCGCTGGATTTTCCTTATGCACAAGCGCAACGTATTTACGCAGAGGTCGTGCGTGATACGTCATACGCCAAGGAGCTTCCTATGAGCGAGGCGGACTTCAAGTCCACATTGGATCCCGTTGCTATCGTGAACAATCGTGCGACGGCGGGTGGGCCACAGCCTGCAGAAATGAAGCGCATGATCGCGGCAGCCAAAAAAGACTTGGCCGATCAGCAGGCATGGATCGATGCGAAGCACGAGGCTATCGATACCTCGCTTAAACAGTTGGACGGTGACTTCAGCAAGCTTCTGGAAAAAACTGGCGATACCGGGCAAGCTAAAAAAGCGAGCTAAGCGAGGCTGCCGGGCCTGGCGGCGCATGTTTGCCGGGCCTGAGCCGACCACGGGGCTTGTAATACGGGTCTGGATTAGGGGACAGGGCTAGGGGAGGCGCGAACCACTGGTTTTTAGCGGTCGTTCAGCGCATCGTAAGGCTAATGATTCGTATTTGCCATAAAATTATGACTCTGAACATCAGGAGTTACGATATGGCCGATATCACTCGACGCACCTTGCTGCGCCATGGAATCGTTATGGGGGCAGGTGTGCTGATAGGTGCTCCTGTATTGCGCTTTGCCCAGGCGGCAGAGGCCCAAACACTAACGCTTTATAACGGTCAACATGCGCGCACCACGGCGGCGCTGGTTGACGCATTTACAAAAGCAACTGGCATCAAGGTAGCAATCCGCAAAGGCAGCAGCTCGCAGTTGGCCAATCAGATCATCGAAGAAGGCCAGCGTTCGCCCGCTGATGTGTTCTATGCGGAAGAAAGCCCGCCTGTGGCAACCCTGGGCGAGAAAGGTCTGCTGGTCAAGCTGGATGACAGCACGCTTAGCCAGGTGTTGCCAGGTTACACCGCCAAAGACGGCGTCTGGACCAGCGTCAGCGCCCGGTGTCGCGTCATTGCCTATAACCGCGATATGGTCAAGTCTGCCGAGCTGCCTGCCTCGGTGCTAGACATGGCAACCGAAGCCTGGAAGGGCAAAGTCGGTTTCGTGCCGACCAGTGGCGCCTTCCAGGAGCAGCTCATCGCCATCAAACTTCTGAAGGGCCGCCCGGCGGCACTGAACTGGCTCAAAGGGCTCAAGCAATACGGCCGTATTTATAACGGCAATATGGCCGCGATGAAGGCGGTCGAGGCGGGCGAGATCGCCACTGCACTGGTAAATAATTACTACTGGTTCGCCGTGGCCAAGGAAGTCGGTGAAGACAAGATGAAGTCTGCGCTGCATTACTCCACCAACAAGGACGACCCGGGCGGCCTTATCACGGTATCTGCGGCAGGCATACTCAAGACATCCGCCAATCAGGCCGCCGCGCAGCAACTGGTGGCGTTCATGGTAAGTGAAGCGGGGCAACAGGCGATAGTGGATTCAGTCGCTGAATATCCCATGCGTTCCGGCATCGTGTCGCCGTTTCACATCAAACCTTTTGATGAGCTTGATCCTCCACACGTCAGCCCCGCCGACTTGGGTGATGCGGCTGATGCCCTGGCCTTGCGCCGCGAAGCTGGCCTGGCGTGAGTCAGATCAAGGCGTCTGCGCGCCATGCGCGCGCGGCGCCTTCGCCCTGGATTATCGCCGCAGCGCTGGTGCCGGTGGCCCTGGTGGCGCTGCCCTTGGTCTATGTTGCACTGCGCGCAGCGCAAGCCGGTCTGGGCGGCGTGTGGGAAGAGATTTTCCGTGGTCGCACCTATACGCTGTTGGCCAATACGTTGATACTCGCCACCGGTGTAACGGTTACGGCAAGCCTGATCGGCGTCGCCGTGGCGTGGTGCGTGGAGCGCTCGGACCTTACCGCGCGGCATATTTGGCGTGTGGCCGCGAGCTTGCCGCTGGCTATGCCGGCGTTCGTATCCAGTTATGCCTGGTCGTCCATTGACGTCAGGTTTCAGAGCATGGCTGGCGCGATACTGATTTTGTCGTTGTCCAGTTATCCGTTGGTGTATCTGCCCGTCGCGGCGGCTTTGCGCAGCACAGACCCAGGTTTTGAGGATGTATCCCGTTCATTGGGAAATGGGCCATGGCGCACTTTCATCCATGCCTTGTTGCCGCAATTGTTGCCAGCACTTGGCGGCGGCGCGCTGCTGGTGCTCACTCATATGTTTGCTGAATTTGGCGCACTTGCCCTGCTGCGTGTACAGACATTTACGACTGCTATTTTCCAGTCTTATGAGCTGCAATTCGACAGTGCCTCCGCGGCGCTGCAATCGCTGGTGCTCATGACGCTGTGTATTCCGGCTGCGTACGCCGAGATGCGCATGCGCGGCGTCAGGCGTGTTGCACGCGTGGGGCGCGGCAGTGCACGTGCAGTACCCACGGTACGCCTCAAAGCCGCTGCGCCTTTCGTTCTGGCTTTCTTTATATTGCTGGGTGTGCTGGGCCTGGGCGTGCCGCTGACCACGCTGGCGTACTGGCTGCTGCACGGCAGCTCCGGGGGGCTGGGCTACGCGGATATCCTGCCGGCCCTTAGGGATACCATCGTGCTCTCACTGAGCGGGGCCGTGTTGACCAGCATACTTGCCATTCCACTGGTCTTGCTGGCTGTGCGTCATCGCGGTCGACTGTCCGCCTTCGCGGAGCGATTGCCTTATATTGTTCATGGACTGCCTGGTGTTGTGGTGGCACTTGCGCTGGTGTTTTTGTCTATACGGCTGGTGCCTGCCATCTATCAAAGCAGTCTGCTGCTGCTTTGCGCCTATGCCATCCTGTTTCTGCCGCTGGCGCAATCCTCGTTGCGGGCATCGGTCGAACTGGTGTCACCGCAAATCGAACATATTGCCCGTAGCCTTGGTCGCCGGCCGTTGCAGGCGTTTATCTCAGTAGTTTTGCCCAATATTGCGCCGGGTATAGGTGCCGCGCTGGCACTGATGATGCTTGAAATTATGCGTGAGCTTACCGCCACGCTCATGCTGGCGCCAACTGGTGTCTCTACGCTCGCGGTCGAGGTATGGTCGTATACCTATGATGCCGAATACGCAGCGGCGGCACCTTTTGCCGCGCTGCTGGTACTTGTCTCGATTATTCCTGTATGGTTTTTTACCCGACGCATGCTGCGCCACGGAGATACTTTATGAGCCGAATCACTATTGATAGCGTCAGCAAGCAGTACGGCCATATCCAGGTTCTTAATCAGGCCAGCCTGACGGTAGAGCACGGTACTGTGGTCGCGCTGCTGGGGCCGTCGGGTTGCGGCAAAACCACGCTGCTGCGTCTGGTCGCGGGGTTTGACCGTGTGGATCAGGGGCGTATTACATTCGATGAACGTGTCGTTGCCTCACCTTCTGTGTTTGTACCGCCTGAGCGCCGTGGCATTGGTTATGTGCCACAGGAAGGTTCGCTCTTTCCCCATCTGACGGTGGAGGGCAATGTGCGTTATGGCTTGCGCAAACAACGGGGCTGCCATCAGCGTGTCAATGAAGCGCTGGCGCTGACAGGTCTGTCAGGCCTGGGCAAACGTTTCCCGCACGAGCTGTCCGGTGGGCAGCAGCAGCGTGTGGCGCTGGCGCGCGCATTGGCTCCAGACCCTGCTCTTATCTTGCTGGACGAACCCTTCAATGCCCTGGACCTGGATCTGCGTCGGCGCATGTGTGAAGACGTAATAGGGGTATTGAGACAAACCGGCACCACCACCATTCTGGTAACGCATGATCCTGGTGAGGCGTTCGCTGTGTCTGACCGCATGGCGGTGATGCAGACTGGTGAAATCATGCAGTGCGCCAGCCCCGAAAACGTGTATTGGCAGCCGGCAAACCCTGCTGTCGCCCGGCTGACGGGAGGAACGGTTTTTCTCAGTGGCGATGTCTCGGCGCAAGGCGTGGTGTCGCCTCTGGGCCTGCTTGCTACGCATGGCTCAGTCTCGGCCACGGATGGGGCCGCATTGATTATGCTGCGGCCTGAACAGATAAGGGTGGCGTCCCAAGGACCGGGCACCTTGGCCCGCGTCATGCATCGCTCGTTTCGCGGCGACCACACCATGCTGGCGTTGATGGCGGGCAATGCACAAATCAGCTTGCGTGCACCTTCGCTGTCGGCTCCCGATCTCGGAGCATCGGTGTATCTGAGTGTCCAGGGTGCATGCATGGCTTATAGCGACCTGTCGCCCCGGTACAAAGATCATGCCATCCTGACGCATACGAATGACGGAATTGCCTGGTAGCTTGATGTTGTAAATATTGATTGCCACCAACGCCGTCGTGGTGATGGGCGACACTGGCATTGAAGATGCGTGTCAGCTGCAATTGTTCAGGTGTTTCTGGGAGTAATATGGCGATTCTTTCCTAACCATTTTCGTCCCCGCGGGGAGAGAAAATACCATGAGCGCAGCAGGCCAGATTTCCGCCGACATTAATCTGCCAGGTATTTTGCTCTATGACGCAACGCAACCAGGGCTGGAGCAATCACGGCAGCGTTTCATGGCAACGTTGCGGGCACTCAATCTGAATGCGCATGTGAACATGCACGCCTTCCAGCGCGCCGATTTCAGCTGGATTCGGTTTTTCCTGAAGCCTGATAAGGCAGCCCAGTGGGCGCCAGATTGCGATACGACGCAGTTATGCCAGATTCTTGCCCTGGATACCGTGGCAAGCGTTCACGATCTTGAGCGGGAAATACTGCTGGCCATGCTGTTGGGGCCAGTTTCTTTTGCCTACCCAAGTTATGAGGAACTGATCTCGGCGGTTCGTATACGGCAAAACGTTGTGCATGCGGCGCGGCGTACGGCACTGGCGTTCGACACTGAGCATGCCGAGCGACCGGAAGAATTCTGGGCTTATGCACAAGATCGTGGCTTTACCCTGTTGTCAGGCAAGCCCTTGATTGAGGCGTTGCAAAAGACCACGCAGCCAGATCGCTCGGGCAGGCTGTATTCGTTCTCGTGTTACCGCGCAACAGAGTATGTGATTTTGCTTGCTATTGCCCAGGAACTGTCCATTATCAATCCTGCGCTGTTCGCCCAGCTAGAGCGTCAGTGGCAAGCCCGGGCCATTATGTCGGGCCAGTTTCATGATGTGTTTTTGCGTGAATATGGCTCCATGGCACATCCCTTGCCGCCCAAGTATTACGTTGCAGGCGATCGTCTGTGGTTTCGCAACCCCGATGAGCACTCATCAAATATAGAAGGCTATGAAGGCTCGTGGGTGTTTTATCTGGGCGCAGGGTTGTTCACCAACTTCTGGAAACGTGATCTTCCCTTTACGCTCACGTTCAAATGTGTAGAGCTTTTCCATTGGCGTCACGCTACGTATCGCGATGAAACCGGAAAACTGCAAATGAACGAGGATGCGGTCGATGAGTATGTGGCAAAGTCTTTTAGAGACTCTGCCGAAGTCGAACGCATCGTGGCGCGTATGTTGCGTTGGCGCGACCCGGGCGGCGTATACGGTGAGGGAGGGTGCATTGATACAAGCCGGGAGTGCGCCTGTTTTGTGCGTCCGGACACCTCGCAATTGAGCCTGCCGGGTTAAGCCGAAACAGGCGCCTGCGGGCTAGAGAAAGTGATCGAGCAGACGGCGGCTGCTCTTGTCCAGAGCACTTACGTTGCGTATAAGAAACTGCACGCCGTGGCCGTCAG
This sequence comes from Allopusillimonas ginsengisoli, assembly GCA_005239165.1. Taxonomy (GTDB): domain Bacteria; phylum Pseudomonadota; class Gammaproteobacteria; order Burkholderiales; family Burkholderiaceae_B; genus Allopusillimonas; species Allopusillimonas ginsengisoli_A. Next base: position 154,744 of record RAPG01000009.1, on the reverse strand, counting down.
CGATTAACAATGTGCTGGCTGACAGTCTGCGTATATCTTCTTCTGCCTTCAGCAACAGAGTCGTCTCGCCCTTATCGGTGTCGACGTGCCAGCGGCTGGGCGTAGCGAAGCTGGAGACCTGTCGAATACGACGGATCTCCGGCGTAAACTCGCGGCTGGCCAGCTCTTCTTGCACCAGCATGCGCTGATCCAGTGGTAAGTCTTCGAGACGGTCCAGCCATATCTGTTCAGTGCCGTTGTCGTCGACAAGTGCGATGCCTTCACCAGGCGCCGATATCGGGAAGCTGCGTACCGGGGTCAGCGGGCCAACGACTTTTCCGTTCATGACTAACTGCAAACGCCCGAAGGTGTCGTGGCCAAGCGCGAAGGCGTGGCCGCAGGCGGGGTCATAGTGTTTCAAGTGACTTCCCTCCTTGTTCCTCATCCCAGTCGTATGTGTTCGATACGGTCACCGAGCCATCTTCTTGTGCCTGATGAAGCCTGAAGTAAGGACCGTTGCGGGCCATTAATTCGTCATGTGGGCCCACTTCGACGATTTTTCCGTGATCCAGAACGACAAGCCTGTCGGCTTGTCGCAGCGTACTTAGTCTGTGGGCGATAGAAATCGTAGTGCGACCACGCACGAGGTTGTCCAGTGCCTTCTGGATTTCCTTTTCTGTACTGGTGTCCACGGATGAGGTGGCTTCATCCAGAATAAGAATGGGTGGGTCTATAAGCAGGGCGCGGGCAATCGAGATTCGCTGGCGCTCGCCGCCCGACAGGGCTTGTCCGCGCTCACCAGCTAGCGAATCATAGCCATGGGGCAGACGCAAGATGAACTCGTGTGCATGCGCCGCGCGTGCAGCGGCAATGATCTCGCGACGGGTGGCTTCAGGCTTGCCATAGGCAATGTTCTCGGCGATGGTACCGAAAAACAAAAAAGGCTCTTGCAGCACCAGCCCTATATTGCGCCGGTAGTCTGAAATAGACAGCGAGCGGATGTCTACGCCGTCCACGCGTATCTGACCACGCGAAACATCATAGAAACGACAAATAAGATTAACCAGAGTGCTTTTGCCCGAGCCACTGTGGCCCACCAGGCCTATCATTTCGCCCGGTCTGATGTCCAGGTTGATGCCGCGCATTACCGAACGGTTGCCGTAACGAAAGCCAACATTGCGCAGTTCGATATGGCCTTTTATAAGCCCGATGTGTACAGGGCTGGCCGGTTCGGGCACATTGGAAACATGGTCGAGAATATCAAAGATGCGTTTGGCTCCCGCCGCCGCTTTCTGCGTGAATGACACAATGCGGCTCATTGAATCAAGGCGTAAATAAAAGCGGCCGATATAGGCCAGAAATGCGGTGAGCACACCCACGGTAATTTGCTCATGGCCGACCAGCCAGATACCAAAGGCCCAAACCACGAGCAGGCCAGTTTCGGTCAGTAACGTAATGGTCGGAGCGAAGACAGACCATAGGGTGTTGACGCGGTCATTGACGGCCAGGTTGCGATTGTTCGCTTCCCTGAATCGCAGAACCTCACGTCTTTCCTGGGCAAAGGCTTTAACGACACGTATGCCCGGTATGGTGTCGGCAAGCACATTGGTAATTTCAGACCAGATGCGGTCGACTCTTTCAAACCCATGGCGCAGGCGGTCGCGCACCAGGTGGATGAGCCAGGCGATGAAGGGCAGTGGCAGCAACGTAACGGCCGCCAGTGAGGGGTTGATGGAAAACAGGATGACAGCCGTCATGATGATCATAAGGACGTCAGTGGCGAAGTCGAGCAAATGCAGCGAAAGAAAGACGCAGATCCGGTCTGATTCTGAACCTATGCGGGAGATGAGATCGCCCGTGCGCTTTCCGCCAAAGTATTGCAACGGCAGGGTTTGCAGATGTTTATAGGTGGCCGTACGCAGATCGGCACCTATGCGCTCGCTGACCCAGGCAAGTATGTAAGTACGCCCCCAGCCCAGTAGCCATGCCAGCAGCGATGAGCCCAGCAACCCACCCAGGTACAGCCGTACAAGGCTGTAATCAATAGGGGTTCCGTTTTGAAACGGAATCAAAACCTTGTCCATTAACGGCATGGTCAGGTAAGGGGCGACAAGAGAGGCCGCGGTAGACGCCAGTGTCAGAACGAAGCCCACCAGCAACAGCCCCCGGTAAGGTCTGGCAAAGCGCCATAGGCGCAGCAAGGCCCAGGTGGAAGGGGGGGAGAGCACAGGGACATCGTCTGGCAAGGCTTCGGGGAACGAAGTGGGCGTTATCGGGCCGCCCAGCTTGAGTGCGCGCAAGCGGTCAAAATGCTCAATAAGCAATTGAGCGGCCGGATTGTTTCCCAGCGTATAGCGCCATATGGCTAGCCGGGCCTTGGAATCGTGCAATTCTAGCGTTCCGACGCCGGCATAATCATGGTGGTGGAGCTGAAGCTCAGGCTGAATGGGCCAGCTTTGCCATTCGGCATCGTGCGGTCCCCTGGCTAGCAGCCGTCGGTTCGTTACCGCGACCGCACCAGTTACAAAGTGAAGCTGGGTGTCAAGGTCGGTTTGAAACCAGGCGAGCAAGGTTTCTTCCTCAGCTAACTGAGATTGCAGGGCTGCACCCCAGGGCGTGGGCAGCTCGCCGGCGGCCGCACCATCAGGGGAAATTTGATTGCTCATCAGTGTTGGGTGAACCATCTTCTGCGAAAGCGCTCTTAGGCTACAGGTGCGTGCTTGTTATGTGGAATTGGCCGGCTTTTTAAGAGCGCTGTACTGAAGCTGTGGTTTTTTTACCTCTGACTGATGATTTTGTTCTATTTACAGAAAATAGGCAAACAGATTTAAGCGTATTTGAAGTTAAATATATTCCAGTGACGCCGGCTGGCTTTGCTAACTACCCTTGACCAAAAATGCAATTTAAAACGATTGAATTCACCAACATGGTGATGTTGCGCGGTCCGAATATCTGGGCATACAGGCCTGTTATTGAAGCATGGGTAAATATAGGTGCTCTGGAAGATTTTCCTTCCAACCTGATTCCGGGTTTTAGCGAACGGCTGACGGCATGGCTGCCCACGCTCATTGAGCACCGTTGCAGCATTGGTGAACGTGGCGGGTTTCTGCAACGTCTGCAGCAAGGCACGTGGGCCGGTCATATTCTTGAACACGTCACACTCGAGCTGCAAAGTCTGGCTGGCATGCCGGGCGGGCTGGGCCGGGCGCGAGAAACCTCAACCCGCGGCGTCTACAAGGTTATAGTGCGGGCCTGGCATGAGCCCGTTACGCGCGCTGCCCTGTTTCTGGCGCGCGATCTTGTCATGGCGGCCATTGAAGACCGATTGTTTGATGTTGAAGCGGCGGTTGAAAAATTACGGGTTATGGTTGAAGACCTGCGGCTGGGTCCCAGCACGGCGTGCATTGTCGAAGCGGCCGATGATCGGGGCATTCCAACCATTCGCCTCAGCGAAGCGAACCTGGTGCAGCTCGGTTATGGGGCGAACCAGCGTCGCATCTGGACGGCGGAAACCGACAGAACCAGCGCCATTGCCGAAAGCGTTTCCCGCAACAAAGATTTGACCAAAAGCCTTTTGCAGGCCTGCGGCGTCCCTGTGCCTGAGGGTGTACTGGTAACAAGTGTGAACGAGGCCTGGGAGGCAGCGCTCGAAATAGGCCTGCCCGTGGTGATCAAGCCATGCGACGGAAATCACGGGCGTGGCGTATTCACTAACTTGATGACGCGACAAGAAATCGAAACCGCGTATGCGGTTGCCATTGACGAGGGCAGTGGTGTCGTCGTCGAACGTTTCATACGTGGCGATGAACATCGCATTCTGGTCGTAGGCGGGCGAATGATTGCTGCGGCACGAGGCGATGCTGCGACGGTTGTGGGAGATGGCGTCAGCACGATACGTGAGCTCATTCAGTTACAGCTTAATTCTGATCCCCGCCGCGGAAGCGATGAGGATCATCCCTTGAACCGGATTAGTCTGGATTCAGCTGCCCTGCTAGAACTGACACGCCAGGGTCTGGCCGCTGATTCGACTCCCACAGCCGGAACGCCCGTCCTGATACAGCGCAATGGCAATGTTTCCATCGACGTTACCGACGAAGTGCATCCCAGTGTGACCGCCGCCGTGGAACTGGCAGCCCGAGTCGTGGGTCTGGATATTGCCGGCGTTGACCTTGTGGCGGACAACATTTCGGCGCCGCTGGAAGGCCAGCGTGGTGCCATCGTCGAAGTAAATGCGGGGCCGGGCCTGCTCATGCATTTAAAGCCTGCCGCAGGGCAACCGCGTCCGGTGGGCCAGGCCATCGTCGATCACTTGTTTCCCCAAGGCGAACAAGGTTATATCCCTGTAGTCGGCATTACGGGCAGTAAGGGAAAGACAAGCGTAGCCCGCATCGTGGCCAGTCTCTTGCAGTTAAACGGCCAATACACCGGGCTGGCCTGCAGCGACGGGCTGTACTTCGGCCGCCGACATGCTCAGAAAACAGACGGTGCAAACTGGGAGGCGGGGCACCGCGTGCTGATGAACCGCGCAGTTCATGCTGCGGTGATCGAGAACGGCAGCCGCAGCATTCTGACCGATGGCCTTGCCTATGAGCGCTGCCAAATTGGCGTCGTCACCAATATCGATGAAACCGATTTGCTTCCCGAACTCTATATAGACGACGCTGATCAGCTGATTAAGGTCTTTCGCACTCAGGTCGACATCATTCTTCCAGATGGCGCTGCCGTGTTGAATGCCGACGATGCGCTTGTGGCTGATCTGGCCCCGCTATGTGATGGAGAGGTCATTTTCTTCAGTCTGAATTCTGACGCATCCGTGTTGGCAGAACACAGAGCAGCCGGTGGCCGTGCCGTGTTCTTGCGCGACGCGCAAATCGTTTTGTCGGTGGGTTGGCCCGAGATCGTGCTTACCGAATTGCCCGCTGTCCCGCTGGCTGTCAGCGCGAGCGCCGAGTACAACATTTACAACGTGCTGGCTGCTGTTGCCTCCGCATGGGCGCTGAATATACCTCTGGATTTGATACGCGCAGGTATTGAGGCATTCGATGCAGAGCCGACAGTGGTTCCTGCTGAGAGTGCGTCGTCTGCGATACACGCTTTTGTCTGAACTCGTTTGGCGCACCCATGTTGAAAACATGATTGGGCGCTTTCTGATGGCTTTTGTGGCAACAAGGAAAATCACCTGATGGAAGTTTCCAGAGTGCGGGCGCTGCGCGGTCCCAATTTGTGGGGTCGGCAAACCGTTATTGAAGCCATTGTGTCGTGCTCGGAAGTCGAGTGCGGCATCGACAACGTAGAGGCCTTTGAAACCCGATTGCGTGCGCGCTTTCCAGACATTGATATATTGCAGACCGCTACTCGTCAGAACGCCGTCAGTTCGTTGGCGCACGCTCTGGCGTATGCAACCCTGAGACTGCAAACACTGGCAGGGTGTGTGGTGGCATTCAGCCGGGTGGCCGCGGCAATGGAAGCGGGTGTGTACCAGGTGGTAGTGGAGTACAGCGAGGAACCGGTAGGACGTCTCGCATTTGAATTGGCCCAGCAGCTCTGCGCGGCGGCCCTGCAAGATACTCCCATCGATCTGACAGATGGTCTTAAGCGCTTGCGTGATCTGAACGAGGAGGTCAAGCTGGGGCCCAGTACTGGCGCTATTGTTGCTGCTGCGGTCAAGCGCAATATTCCTTACCGACGGCTGACGCAAGGCAGTCTGGTTCAGTTTGGCTGGGGGCGCAAACAGCGGCGGATTCAGGCAGCAGAAACGGATGCGAGCAGTGCCATTGCCGAATCGATTGCTCAGGACAAAGAGCTGACCAAAAGCCTGTTGGCTGCTGCAGGCGTCGCTGTACCGGATGGACGGTGCGTAAATAGTGCTGTCCAAGCCTGGGAGGTTGCGAAACAAATTGCAGCGCCTGTGGTGCTAAAGCCTCGCGACGGCAGCCAGGGCAAGGGTGTGACGGTCAATATTGAAGGGCGCGCGCAAATCGACGCTGCCTATGCGACGGCCTCTGAGTTCGGCCCGAACGTCATCGTGGAGCGTTATTTTCCTGGCCATGATTTTCGTTTGCTGGTGGTGGGCGACAAACTGGTGGCAGCCGCCCGCCGTGACCCACCGCAGGTGATCGGCGATGGGAAGTGCACGATTGCCCAACTGGTAGACGTGATTAATGCCGATCCGCAGCGCGGCGAGGGCCACGCAAGCTCGCTGACAAAAATTCAGCTCGATGAAATTGCGCTTGCCACCATGGCAGCGCAAGGGTACACCGCTGAGTCTGTTCCAGAAAAAGGTGCGCAAGTCACACTGCGAAACAATGCCAATCTGAGCACCGGTGGCACGGCGACGGATGTTACCGATCACGTGCATCCTGAGCTGGCAGCGATCGCGGTCGCCGCCGCACAGATGGTAGGGCTGGATATTTGCGGCATCGATCTGGTCAGCGAAAATGTTTATGACTCGCTAGACCAGCAGGACGGCTGCATCGTCGAAGTGAATGCAGCGCCGGGCCTGCGCATGCATCTGAGCCCGTCATTTGGCAAAGGTAGCCCTGTGGGTGAGGCCATTATCGATTCCATGTTTTCAGAGGGCCAGAATGGCCGCATTCCTGTAGTTGCAGTTACTGGTACCAACGGCAAGACGACCACAGTACGCATGATCGCGCACCTGATCGCGACTTCGGGGCTGACCGTGGGCATGACCAACTCTGATGGCGTTTATGTTGCTCAGCAACGCATCGATACGGGTGACTGCAGCGGCCCCCGCAGTGCCCGTAATGTGCTGTTGCATCCTGACGTGGACGCCGCCGTGTTTGAAACCGCTCGTGGAGGTGTCTTGCGCGAGGGGCTTGGTTTCGACCGGTGTGACGTTGCTGTCGTGACCAACGTGGGAACAGGCGATCATCTCGGTATGGGGTTTGTCAGCACTGTCGAACATCTGGCGTTTGTGAAACGTGTCGTGGTTGACAATGTTTCGCCCGAAGGCGTGGCGGTTTTGAATGCGGCAGACCCCATGGTGGCCGCCATGGCCGACAATTGCCCAGCTTCCATCATATTTTTTGCCAGTGATCGTAACCACCCCTTGTTGGCTACGCACAGGGCCAAAGGACAGCGCTCCGTTTATGTAGACGAAGGGGCTATTGTTCTGGCCGAAGAAGGTATTGAACAACGTATAGCGTTGACCAGCATTCCGCTGACCTGCGACGGTGCCATCGGCTTTCAGATTGAGAACACGATGGCGGCGCTGGCGGCAGGATGGGCGCTGGGCCTGAGCTGGGAAACACTACGTAAAGGCGCAGCAAGCTTCATCAACGACACACACAGTGCGCCAGGCCGCTTCAATATGTTTTCATATCGGGGTGCCACGCTCATCGCCGATTACGGCCACAATCCGGATGCCATTACAGCGCTGGTGCAAGCCATATCCGCCTTGCCAGCTAACCGCCGTAGTGTGGTCATTAGCGGTGCTGGTGATCGGCGTGATGTCGACATCCGTCGTCAGACCGAGATTCTTGGTGATGCCTTTGACGACGTGATTCTTTACGAAGATATGTGTCAGCGGGGCCGCAACGACGGAGAGGTACTGGCCCTACTGCGGCAGGGGTTGAAAAATGCCAGCCGGGCGAGCCACGTGCAAGAAGTTCACGGCGAGTTTCTGGCAATTGATACTGCGCTGGAGCGCTTGCGTGAAGGAGACCTGTGTCTGGTGCTGATCGATCAGGTTGAGGAAGCGCTGGCGCATATTGGCCGAAGGATTGGGTCCTGAGCCCAGTCTGCTCCTGGCCTTTAACATCGCTGTCCCCATTCGTGGAACAAACGAGGCTGTCTTATTGTTTGCGTCACCCAGCGTGGATACGGTGTTTCGAAGTATGGCCCCATCGCGATAGAGATTTACTGCGGGCTTAAATGCACAGCAGGCTATACACTTGTATTCGGGCATCTTTTCGAATGGTAGTGTTTGCATCGTTTCTTTCGATAGAGCTGCTCTCACTAATAATGGCCGAAAGACCATATTTCAAAAGGACAGTTCAATGGAAATCACCACACAAGATGGTGTGCAGATCTACTACAAGGATTGGGGGCCAAGAGAGGGGAGGGTCATTACGTTCAGTCATGGCTGGCCTCTGAACTCAGACAGCTGGGAGTCTCAGATGCTGTTTCTGGCTTCCAAGGGCTTTCGTGTTGTAGCGCATGACCGTCGGGGCCACGGCCGTTCCAGCCAACCCTGGGATGGCAACGACATGGATCACTATGCTGATGATCTGTCTCAGGTCATTGAGTCTCTTAACCTGAATGACGTCACGCTCATTGGGTTCTCAACCGGAGGCGGCGAGGTTGCACGTTATATCGGGCGTCATGGCACGGGTCGGGTTAAAAAAGTTGTGCTTGTCAGTTCCGTTCCGCCGTTGATGTTAAAGACGCCGGACAATCCTGGGGGTCTGCCAGTTGAGGTTTTTGATGGCCTGCGTCAGGGGTCCATCGACAATCGTTCTCAGCTTTATCTGGATATTGCTTCGGGACCATTTTTTGGTTTTAACCGCCCAGGTGCCCAGGTTTCAGTTGGCTCGGTTCAATCATTTTGGCGTCAAGGAATGATTGCGGGGCATAAGAACGCCTATGATTCCATCGCCGCCTTCTCGGCAACAGACTTCCGGGAGGATTTGAAAAAATTTGATGTTCCTACGCTGGTTATTCAGGGCGAAGACGACCAGATCGTGCCAATTGATATATCTGGGCGAGTATCTTCTGCGCTGATTCCGGGCGCGAAGCTCATCGTGTATGCGGGCGGGCCTCATGGCATTACCGATACCCACAAGGATCGCCTGAATGCAGACCTGCTTGAGTTCGTGTCTGAGTAGGCCAAATCAAACTACTGGAAGCCAAATAAGCGCATGCAAATGGTTTAAGCGGCTTTGACTTAATCGAGTAGTAAGGTTTGGCCGCAGGTGAGGTTATCCGGCGCAATGGCGTTGCTAATCTCTGTTCATCAGCGCGAAAGCGCCAATGGATAACCTCATCAATGCTTCATTTTCAGCACTGGCTTGATGGTGGCGCCACTGGCCGAGTCTTCAAACGCCTGATTGATCTGCTCAAACTCATAAAATTTAACCAATCTGTCGAAAGGGAACTGCCCCGATTTATAGTAGGCGACCAACTGCGGAATAAACACGCGCGGTATCGAATCGCCTTCAATGACACCGATTATGCTCTTGCCTTCTGCCATCAAATCGTTGTGAATATCGAGCGTTACCTCAGGTGTGATACCGACAATCGCGCAAGTGCCCAGTGGTTTCAGGGCATTTAGCGATTGTTTGACCACTTGCGGCACGCCCGTCGTTTCAACGGCATAATTACTGCCGCCACCGGTTAGTTTTTTTACTTGCTCCACAACATCCACCTCTTTGCCATTGAAGACGTGGGTAGCGCCCAGTTCTTTGGCTAGAGCAAGACGGCTGGCATGAACATCCACAGCAATAATGTGCTGGCACCCGACAATTTTGGCGGCCATTATCGCACTGAGGCCGACAGCTCCAGCACCGTAGACCACCACGCTGGAACCAAATTCGGGCTTTAGCCGATTGAGAATTGTTCCTGCGCCAGTCTGGATGCCGCAGCCTAATGGGCCTAGTAGCGTTAGGTCAACGTCGGAATCGACTTTTACCGCATTGCTGGATCTGACAATTGCGTAAGTGGCAAATGAAGATTGACCAAAAAACGTTGCCAGAGATTGTTCGCCCTGGGCCAATCGTCGGCTGCCATCATCCATGGTACCGCCGAAGTTCAGGTCGTTGAATGTGTCGCAAACTGTTGGATGGCCGGTCAGGCAATGCCCGCAACTTCCACAGTGTGCAAACGAGAGCACCACGTGATCACCAATTTGCAGGTCTGATACGCCCGCTCCCACTGCGTCGACCACACCAGCGCCTTCATGGCCAAGTACGATAGGAAATGGCGCTATCCCGAGGTCGCGCGCCACCACATCCGTGTGGCATACGCCGGTTGCGACAATACGTACACGGATTTCGTCAAAGTTTGGGTCTGCAAGCTGGACTGATTCGAGCTTGAAAGGTTTACCCAGACCATGCGTTACCGCTGCTTGAATGTTCATTACTATTTCCTTTTCAACCTATGAGCAGAATCAAAACGGGTACTGTCGCGGCGTGCGCTGCACACTCACCCATTGCACGGTGGTGAATTCTTCAATTGCCCATTCGCCGCTGAACCTGCCCAACCCAGAGTTTCTCTCGCCACCAAACGGTACATGCGCTTCATCATTGACTGGCATGTCATTAACGTGAGTCATGCCGGCCTTCACTTTGCGGGCAAACGTCAGGCCTCTGTTCAGGTCTCCGCAATAGACCGCACTGGAAAGACCAAATTCTGTACCGTTGGCCAGCTCCAGAGCGTGTTGTTCATCGCGCGCCTTCTGGATACCCGCCAGAGGGCCGAAGATTTCATCACTGCTGATTTCCATATCGGGCGTTACATCGCCAAATACGTGCGGTGGCATGAGTTGCCCTTGCACTTCACCGTCAAGTAGTACCGTGGCCCCTTGCTCTTTGGCTCGGGCAATTTTGCGCTGCAAACCTTCCAGCTGCGACTTGTTGATGATGGGGCCAATAACTGTCTCCATGGCTGAGGGGTCGCCAACCTTGAGTTTGCGGACGTGCGCGACGAAGCCCTCGACAAAGCGATCGTACAGGCGCTCATCAACAATGATCCGGTTTATCGCCATGCAAATTTGCCCCTGATGCAAAAACTTGCCGAATACGGCTGCCTTCACGGCTTGCCCGACATCTGCATCATCAAGCACCACGAACGGGCTGTTGCCGCCCAGCTCCAGCGCCACTTTTTTGAGATAACGTCCACCTGTGGCAATCTTGCCAATATTCTTGCCAACCGGCGTTGAACCGGTAAATGAAATAAGGGCAGGAACTGGGTGCGCAACAAAATCATCGCCAATGGCTGACCCTGGCCCAATCACTACACTTAGCACGCCAGCTGGCAGGCCTGCCTCTGCAAAGATGCGACCAAGCAACAAGCCGCCAGTGACGGGTGTGTCACTTGCGGGTTTGATGACCACGGCATTTCCCAACGCCAGGGCTGGCGCTACCGAACGCTGTGACAAGTGCAGTGGGAAGTTCCAGGGGCTGATCACGCCCACCACCCCCAAAGGGCGGCGGTAAACCAGGTTTTCTTTGCCCGGAATATCGCTGCCTAGCGTAGCCCCGCGAGATCTGCTGGGCATGCTCGCCGCTTCCAGCGTAATGGCGCGGGCGCTGCCCCACTCAATCGTGGCTTTCAATTGTGTACTGCCAGCCTCGCGGATCAACCAGTCAATGATTTCATCTTTACGTTGGTCGAAAATAGCCACTACGCGGTGCATCAATGCGGCGCGTTCACTGGGGGGCGTGTTTGCCCATTCAACTTGCGCCTCGGCGGCCTTGCGGTAAGCGGCATCCAGATCAGCGGAGGTGGCAGAGCGAATAGTGGCCAGTGTTTCACCGGAGTACGGGTTTGTGACAGAGCGGGATGCTTCGCCACTGCCTTCACGCCATTCTCCTGCCAGTAGTTGCAGATGGAAATCTTGGTAACGGTCGGCCATGGGGTCTTCCTTGTTTTGAAATTACCCTGCGGCTGCAACGTCAGCGTAGATACCGGTTACGCGGGCGGCGCAGAGGTAATGTGACATGAAATGGTCGCCCGTTCAGCGACCGCTGTGCGACTTCTGATGAGGGCGAAGGCGTTTGCTTTGAAATTTAAGATAACACATGCTGCAGGGCAGCATGTGTGGGCAGTTTTTTCAGGCGTGGTTTGCCCGTCTCAGATCGCCACACTCTCACACCATCAACAAAACATTTTATGTCTCGAATATCGAAACTGTGATTGTTTACGTTTTCGGCGAGTATATATTGATCTCTTCTTCTAAAAACTATTCCCGGAGACATCAAATGCGGTATTTTTTAAGTGTGGCATTGGCCTGTAGCCTGTCGCTTCCTTTCGCGTCCCACGCTGCTGGCGAAACCGCCGCATCGTATCCCGACAGGCTCATTAAATTCGTGGTGCCTTATCCGCCCGGTGGGCTGGGTGACACCTTTTCGCGCATGCTGGCGCGCGGCCTGAGCGACAAGCTTGGACAGACGGTGGTTGTTGAAAACAAGCCCGGGGCTAGCCAGGTGATAGGCGCAGAACAGGTTCTGCGCTCGCCAGCAGACGGCTATACCGTCTTTCTTGGCTCGATGACCAGTCTTGCCACAAACCTGGGGTCGTACAAGAAGCTTGCTTATGATCCGGTCAAAGATTTTGCCCCTGTCAGCCGGCTGTTTTCCACGCCTCTTTACCTTGCCGTCAATGCCGAGCTCCCAGTAACCAACGTTAAGGAGCTGGTTGAAATGGCGAAAGCCAAACCCGGTGATCTTTCGTATGCATCGTTGGGGATGGGGGGTAGCCTGCATATGGCCGGAGAACTGCTTTCTCAGGCCGCAGGTATCAGTTTGCTGCATGTTCCGTACAAGGGCAGCGTACCCGCTATTACAGACGTAATGGGTGGCGTTGTGACCATGATTTTTGATGGCGGATCGACCGTCGCTCCTCAGGTTAAGGCAGGCAAGCTGCGCGCCCTCGCCGTGACGGGAGACCAGCGTTCGTCCATTGCGGGTCTGGAGGATGTTCCGAGCATGGCGGAGGCGGGCTATCCCACCGTGGATATCGGAGTCTGGTGGGGATTGGTCGTGCGGGCCGGTACGCCACAACCCATTGTGGACCGCCTGTCCAGCGAAGTGAATGCCGTCATATCAGATCCTGAATTTATCAGTTCGCTCAGTAGCACTGGCATTGAAATCAAGGGCAGCACACCGCAAGAGTTTGGTCAGTTTATGCAAAGCGAAGCGAGCCGCTGGCCCGAGTTTATGCGCGGTATTGGTGTGGTTCCTCAGTAGGATGAAGTAATGCTGAATAAAATCAACGGCTCCATTGAGCAGGCTCTGGAGGGGGTGTTCGACGGGGCAACCATTTTGGTGGGTGGATTTGGCGGTGCCGGGCTGCCCTTCGAACTGGTGCATGCTCTGATCGACCAGGGTGCCAAAGAGCTAACGATCGTCAATAACAATTCTGGTACGGGTACGGACGGGCTCGCGGCGCTCGTGGACGCAGGCCGTGTCAAGAAGATGATCTGTTCGTTTCCGCGTGCAGCAGACCCCCGCAGCGATCCAAATATTTTTCAAAGCTGGTATTTATCCGGGCGAGTGGAGCTTGAGGTGGTTCCTCAGGGAACCATTGTCGAAAGGCTGCGTGCAGCCGGTGCCGGGATAGGCGGCTTTTACACACGTGTAGGAGCCGGCACGGTTATGGCTGAGGGCAAGGAAGTGCGGGAGATTAATGGTGAAGAACACGTGCTCGAGCATCCTTTGCATGGAGACTTCGCCCTGATCAAGGGGCTGCAGGCGGATCGTTGGGGAAACATGGTCTATCGGAAAGCCGCGCGCAATTTTAATCCGGTGATGGCAATGGCGGCGAAGACGACGATCGCTCAGGTTAGCGAAGTGGTCGAGTTGGGGGTGCTTGATCCCGAGCACGTGGTCACCCCAGGGATTTTTGTTCATCGTGTGGTACAGATTACGCCAGAGGCAAGGAGTTGAGCATGTCTTCGACGATTATTCAAGGCTATAGCCGCACGCAACTGGCCGCCCGTGTGGCTCGTGACATTGAAGACGGCTGGTATGTAAACCTGGGCATAGGCGCACCCGAAAAAGTGGCTAACTATGTACCCAGCGACAAGGAAGTTATTCTTCACAGCGAAAATGGCATTCTTGGCATGGGGGAAACCGTCGAGCTTGCTCAAGCCGACTGGGATCTGATCAACGCGGGAAAGCGGCCAATCGGGCTGCGCGACGGTGGGTCATTTTTCGATCATGTCACATCCTTCTCGATGATGCGTGGCGGGCACCTGGATTTATGCTTGCTTGGCGCCTATCAGGTTTCTGCGCAGGGAGATTTGGCCAACTGGTGGACAGGCACGAAATCTGAGATGCCGGCGGTCGGCGGTGCAATGGATCTGGTCACCGGAGCACGCCGCCTCTATGTGATGATGGATCATGTCAGCAAAGCGGGCGAGCCAAAAATTGTCGACACGTGCAGCTATCCATTGACTGGCCGTAAAGTGGTCGATCGAATTTATACCAACCTTGCTGTCATTGATGTCATGCCCGAAGGGTTGCTGGTGCGCGAAATAGTCGATTCAATTGATTTTGACACGCTGCAAAAGAAGACGCTGGCTGCGCTTACGCCTGCCGCAGACATGCGGGTTGTTGCGATCGCAGAGGAAAAAATTTCATGAGTGCGGACGACGTGTCGACGCCGCTGATGGGGGCCGAAGAAACCTACTTTGGTTTTCTACGGGCAGGCAAATGGAAAATTCAGCGATGCCAGCCATGTCGTCGCAGCGTGTTTTATCCACGTGAGTTTTGCCCGTATTGCCAATCGTCCGACCTCGAATGGATAACGCCATCTGGCTTGGGGACGGTTTACTCAATGAGCAGGGTCGCATCCAAAGATGACAATGGGCCTCTGATTCTGTTGGTAGACCTGAAAGAGGGCGTGCGGATGATGGGTGGCGCTGTAGACCCTAGCCACGAGGGCATGGTGATCGGCGCCCACGTTCTGGCGCGTCTGGACAATACCGGGGAAGAAAGCCGAATATTGTTTGAGCCGGTGCCCGAGGGTGCAAAATGATGGATAAGAAAATTAGAGGCTCAGTGGCTGTCACGGGCGTTGGCATTGCTGGACTGGGCGAGGCCGCCGGGTTTACGGAACTGGAAATTCTGGCTCACGCAGCGCAAGCCGCAGTGGCTGACGCCGGCCTGAGCATGGGAGAAATTGACGGTCTCTGTACGGCCAGTTTTAGCCGGTTTCTGCCAGGCCTTTCGGTTGCTGAATACCTGGGCATTCAGCCAGCCTTCATGGACAGCAGCAACGTGGGCGGTTCTTCTTACGTCAATTATCTGTTGACTGCTGCCCTCGCACTCAATGCGGGCCTATGCAATGCAGTGCTGGTGGTGTACGGTAGCACCGCCCGTACCCAGCGAGACTTTCGTGAACATATCCGTGCGCGTGGGCAACTGGAGCCTCAACGTTATGAGGCACCATACAACCTTTCAATCCGGCGACGTCGTACGCGCTTGCCGCAGCCCGTCATATGCATGAGTTCGGTACGACCCGGGAGCAACTTGCGCAGGTTGCTGTTTCTGCGCGTAAGTGGGCACAGCTCAATCCAGAAGCGTTTTTACGCGATCCGCTGTCTGTCGAGGATGTGCTTGCGTCGAAGATGATCAGTCACCCCCTGACGGTGCGAGATTGTTGTCTGCTGACCGACGGGGCTGGTGCATTTGTGATGACGCGGGCCGACCGCGCAACGTCTGCACCTAACAAGCCCGTCTATCTGCTGGGTGCAGGTGCCTCAGAAACCCATCGCCAAATATCTTCTATGCCAGATTTAACCTCCACGGCGGCGATTGAGTCAGGCCGCAAGGCCTACGCCATGGCCGGCATGCAGCCGTCTGAAATTGATGTTCTGCAGCTTTATGACGCATTCACCATTAACGTGATTCTGTTTCTTGAGGATCTGGGCTTTTGCCGCAAAGGTGAGGGGGGCGGGTTTGTGCAGAGCGGTGCCATTTTGCCTGGCGGCAATCTTCCCGTAAATACCAATGGGGGCGGGCTGTCTTGCGTGCATCCGGGGATGTATGGGGTGTTTACCGTGATCGAAGCGGTCAGGCAACTTAGGGCGCAGGCGGGCGAACGTCAGGTGCCCGATGTGGAAACCGTTTTGTGTCACGGTAATGGCGGTGTGCTGGCCAGTCAGGTTACGGCTATTTTGGGATCATCCGCGACGCAATAAGAGATCGCGGTGGCTGTGCTTCGGCCACTGCGATATCCACGCAACGACCTCAGCTGCGTTTGTGCGGCAGTACGAAGCTTTCCAGGTTTTTGACCATGGACAGCAGGCGTGGACCAATATCGTTTTCCAGGGCACCGTTTTTGCCCTGATAGGAGTGAACGACGCAGTTGAAAACCAGCAGTTCACCCTGGCCTGCGCCCGAGAAGGGTACGCCTACGCCGTAGACGTCTGGGAATATATCCCCTGTGGCCATGCAGAACTCGTGTTTTTTGTAGTCTTCCATGCCTTTTTCCAGCGCATCGCTGTGTCTGGCCCATTCTTCGGGCTTTTTGATGCGCAGCGTATTAAGCAGCATCGTACGGGCCTCTGGCGCCAAACCGCAGAAATAGGCCCTGCCGATGGCGCTGCCCGCCAGAGACACCGAAAGCCCGATATCGGACATGCGCGTGTTAAATACCGAGCGATGGCGGCTTGTTTCAACATAGGTGATACACAGACGGTCCAGAACGCCCATGCACACGGAGCCCCTGATACTTTCGGCCAATTCGCTCATGAGGGGCCTGGCGATCGGGCGTATCGCCATATTGGCAAGAAGAGGATAGCCGATAGGCAATACCGCAGTTCCGAGCTGGAACTTGCCCGACTGCTTTTCGATCGTCATGTACCCAAGGCTGGTCAGCGTATAGGTAAAGCGCGAGACGGTGGACTTGGACATGCCCAACAGCGTGGACAATTCTTTGTTGCTCATGACCGGCTTTTCAGGTGTAAACGCGGATAACAGCTCCAGACCCTTTGCCAGAGTCATGGCAAATTGTGGATCTCCTTCGAAATCTTCCAGTTGTGGCTTTCCCTGCTGAATGGCGGAAAGGTAGGTCATGATGGTTTCCGACGTTTCGATATTCGAAACTGAAGTATTAATGAGAACCGAATGTCGGTAGATTAGCACGTATCCGATACTTCAATTATCGACATTTAAAAGATCTAGACATGGAAAATACATCTGCGGTTTCTCTGGAGGCTAATGAAGTCTCCGGCGCCTCTCAAGAAGCATCTCCGACCACGTGGATGTGTGTTTTGTGCGGCTGGGTCTACGACGAAGAGCAAGGCGATCCGTCCGGCGGAGTGCCCGCAGGCACTCGCTGGGCAGACGTACCCGACACCTGGGTCTGTCCCGACTGCGGCGTTGGCAAATCAGAATTCATCATGATGCAGGTTTGACCGACTCTACCCGGGTGGGCGAGAGCGCATACACACAAGGAAGAATCACATGTTAAGCAATGAAGACAATCAAACGCTGACCCACACTGCTGCGGGCACTCCAATGGGAGAGTTGCTGCGACGCTTCTGGCTGCCAGTTCTGCTTTCTGAAGAACTCGATGTGCCGGACGGGACGCAGAAGCGTGTGACGGTTTTGGGTGAAGACTTGCTGGCGTTCCGTGACACAAGTGGGCGTGTGGGGCTGGTCGAACCCGTCTGTCCGCACCGTGGGGCTAACCTATATTATGGCCGCAACGAAGAGGGCGGTCTGCGCTGCGTCTTTCATGGGTGGAAGTTTGATGTGGATGGTAATTGTGTAGACCTGCCTACCGCTCCCTGTAATTCCAACTACAAGGACCGGATAAAAATCAAGAGCTATCCTACGCAGGAGTCAGGCGGCTTCATCTGGGCATACATGGGCCCGGCAGAAAAGCAGCCTGAGCTTCCTAAAATGGAATTTACGCTGCTCCCGGCTTCACATGTATTTGTCTCCAAAAAGTGGCAAGACTGCAATTGGGTGCAGTGCGTGGAAGGTGCGATCGATACCGCGCATTTTTCTTTCCTGCACATGGTGATCCCCAAAGAAGGGGAAGACGCCGCCACGCTTTTGCAACACGCTGCCATCGGTTCACAGAGTGTCAAGAACGACCGTATCCGCTGGGTACAGGAAGATCCACGCCCCAAGTTTGAGATCAATGAATTCCCCGCCGGGCTTACCATCGGCGGTGCGCGGCTTGCGGGAGAGCGGGAGCTTTATTGGCGCATTGCACAGTTTCTTGCACCCAATCATGCTCTGGTGCCCAGTGCCTTCCCGGGTGAAAACTACCACGGGCAGACGTGGGTGCCGGCCAGCGAAACATCATGCTGGATCTACAACTACACGTGGAATCCTGACCGACCGCTGACAGAAGAAGAGCGCGAGGCATGCCGCAAAGGACTCACCGTTCATGCTGAAGTGGACGAGAACTACCATCCGTTACGAGGCCCGCACAATGATTATCTACTCGACCGCGTAGCACAGCGCGAGGGAAGCTTTACGGGTATTCAGGGTGTGTCAGAACAAGACGCCGCAGTACAGAACAGCATGGGTGGCATTGTTGATCGCAGCCGCGAACATCTTGGCGCGACTGATATCGGCCTGGTTAAATTCCGTCAGTACATGCTCAAGCGCGCCAGGGCACTGGCGAGCGAGGGTGTCGAGCCGACGGAACCCGGCTGCGCCGCACACTATGCCGTTCGCTCAGGGGGTTGGGTGGCTGATGTCGACAAGAAGCTTGAGCAGGTCATGCTCGAACGTTTTGGCCACCCCTACGGCTATGTTGGCGCGCCGCTGGAAGACGAGACGAAAGAGGTACAGGCTTGAATCCAGAACAACTACGTTCGCGCCTGACAGGATTGCACCGGTTATTGGGACTGTTCTGCTGTTCATACAGCGTACAGGCGGTCGAGGCCATTGTTCACAGTGGCTACGACTTTCTGCTGATCGACACTGAGCATAGCCCAGGCAGCCTGACAACATTGCATGCTCAACTGCTTGCGATTGCAGCCACTGACACGGCTGCTGTCGTACGGGTGAGTGGGCTGGATGCGGGGCAGATCAAGCAATGCCTCGACCTTGGGGCCCACGCTGTCATGGTGCCTAATATTGATACTGTCGAGCAAGCCCGTACGGCGGCGAGTTACTGTCGCTATGCACCACTCGGCAAGCGAGGGGTAGGAGGCAGCGTACGGGCCTCACGCTATGGGCGCGACAAATTTTCGGCCAGTAAGCCGCACGTGGACGGTGTATTGATGGTGCAGGCAGAAAGCAGGCTTGCCATGGAAAACCTGTCTGAAATCGCTGCGGTTGATGGGATTGATGTTGTGTTTTTTGGTCCCAATGATCTGGCTGCAGACATGGGCTTGCTGGGTCAGCCTGGACACCCTGACGTGGTTGCATCGGTAGTTGCCGGCATTGCTCAGGTGCGGCAGGCGGGAAAGGTGGCGGCTGTACTCGCAAACGAGCATGCCTGTGAACAGTACTTTACGGCTGGAGCAACGGTAGTCGCCCTTGGTTCTGAACTCGGCATTCTGGTGGCGGGGGCTGACAGCCTGCAGCAGCGAGTCAGGCAACAGCACGGACAGGTGCAGCAGTGTGACTAAGCCCTTACAACGCCGAGCGCTGGTACTGGCTTCCAGCGCAGGCATAGGCCGTGCATGCGCGGGGGCGCTTGCGAACGATGGCCTTGCAGTGCAATTGAATGGACGAGACCGCACTCGTTTGCAAATGGCCGAGCGTCATATCTTGGATAGCTATCCTCATGCGCAGCTTGCGTCTTGCGTTGCCGATCTGAACGTACATAAAGATAGGCAAGATCTGGTCTCGGAGGCTGGGGACATAGACGTACTCGTGCTCAATATGGGTGGGCCCACAGCTAGAACTGACGACTTGTCTGTAGACGATTGGCAAAATGCATTCGGCACCATCTTTCTTCCCATGGTCGACATCCTGGATCAGGTTTTGCCGGGCATGATGCAGCGCGGTTGGGGCCGGGTGGTGATGATCTCATCCGTGGCCGTCAAGCAGCCGATACCCAATCTGCTTGTTTCTGGCGTGTTTCGTACTGCACTGGCCAGCCTGGTCAGTGCAAGGGCGGCGCAGGCCGCTCCGCATGGCGTCACGATCAATTCGATATTGCCGGGAAGAATACTCACAGACCGGCAAAGAAACGCCATTGAGCGTGATGCGCGCAATGCGGGCGTGTCGGAGCAGGCACAGCTTGAGCGGGTGTCCGCAGCCATCCCTATGGGCCGTCTTGGCGTGCCCGAGGAAATTGGCCATGTTTGCGCATTTCTATGCAGTCAAGGTGCCAGTTACCTGACAGGCCAGCATTTGCTCGTGGATGGCGGCGCCTACAAAGGCCTGTTCTGAATTCGGGGTTGTATGCAGCCCCTCAATCAATTTTTTAAATGAAGGCAGCGATGACGTTGAGTGATTTACCTATCAAGAATACCGAGACGGCGATTGCCGGTCTTGGCATGATGCAGAGAATACGCTTTCTGGAAGAAAAGATTACCGACCTGCGCAAGCAACAAATAGTTCAGGGCTCGGTACATCTGTGTATTGGTCAGGAGTCCATCTATACCGGTGCCATGCAGGCTTTGCGACAAGGCGATCAGGTGTTTTCGACTTATCGCGGGCATGGCTGGGCGCTGGCATGCGGCGTGCCGCCCGAAGCGATTCTGGCAGAATTGCTGGGCCGCCAAACCGGTGTGAATCAAGGGCGCGGTGGTTCTGCCTATTTCAGTGCTGCAGACTGGGGCTTTTATGGTGAAAACTCCATCGTTGGTGCCGGTGCACCCATTGCTTGCGGCGCTGCGCTTACCAATAAACTGACCAAAAACGGTGCTGTTGCACTTACCGCATTTGGCGATGGTGCAATGAATCAGGGGGCCATTCATGAGGCCATGAATTTTGCAGCCTACCTCGATCTGCCTGTAATTTTTGTCTGTGAAAACAATATCTACTCTGAGCTGACGCCGATAGCCGAAATGACACGCGATACGAATTTGTACAAGCGTGCACAGTCATACGGCATAGCGGGTATGCGTATTGATGGCAACGATCTTGAAGCTGTGCGCGACTGCGTGGCAGAGCAGGCCATGGCGGCCCGGGAAGGCAAAGGCCCTGTCCTGATCGAGATGATGACGCAGCGCCTCGTCGGTCATTACTATGGTGACATGCAGAGCTATCGCCCGCGCGGTGAGCTTGCCGAGGCAAAGAGAAACGAACCCATCGTGCGGCTGCACGAAAAATTGCTTGCCGCCGGGGTGGCAGCCGCGCGCCTTCAAGAATGTGAGAGCGCGGCACGCACCGCCATAGAGGCAGCGGCACAGCAAGCGCTTGACGCGCCACTGGCTGACACAAACACCGTTCTGGAGCATCTGTATGCATAATGACATTCAAACGTCAGTGGTGGAAATGAACTACGGCAAGGCAATCAATGCAGCTTTGTTGCGTGCCATGTCCACATTTCCTGAAACCATATTGTTTGGTGAGGATGCAGGCAAGCCGGGCGGCGTGTTTGGCATTACCAAAGATCTGCAAACGGCCTTCGGCGAAGACAGGGTATTTGATACGCCCATCAGTGAAACCGCCATGCTGGGTACTGCTGTAGGCGCCGCCATGACGGGTTTGCGGCCCATCGTCGAAATCATGTGGATAGACTTCAGTCTCGTAGCCATGGATCAGATCGTCAATCAGGCCGCCAATGTACGGTACGTTTCGGCAGGCCGACTGGGTGCACCTCTGACGATTCGCACCCAGCAGGGTGCATTGCCCGGATCTTGTGCACAACACTCACAGAACCTGGAAGCTTTCTACGCGCACGTACCGGGCTTGCGCGTCGGGCTACCGGCGACGGCCCAGGATGCCTATGCCATGACACTGGCGGCTATTCAATGCAATGACCCTACTCTGGTCATTGAAAATCGTGGTCTTTATTACGGAGCGGCGCAAGCTGTTGAAATTGACGGTGACATTGAGATGGCGCACGGTGCGCACATTGCGCGACAGGGCAAAGACATTACTATTGTCACCTGGGGCGCAATGCTATCGCGTGCTCTGGCCGCTGCCGATGAGTTAGCCGAGAAGCATGGCATTTCGGCTGAGGTAATTAACGCTCGCTGGGTGGCGCCTTTCGACTGGAAAACACTGGACAACAGCGTGAGCAAAACCAGGCGGTTGCTGATCGTGCACGAGGCCAACGTGACAGGAGGTTTCGGGGCTGAGATCGCAGCACGTACCCAGGAGCGTCATTTTATGAATCTGTCCGCACCTGTACGACGTCTGGGCGTGCCCGATGTTCGCATGCCGGCAGCACCTCACCTTCAGGAAGTATTGATTCCTGACAGTGGAAAGATCTGTGATGCAGTGCTTCGCATGACCACTTCTGAGTAAGCGAGAGTAAATATGAATCCCTCACCCATCGTTATCGTTGGTACTGGCCTGGCCGGCTACGCAGTAGCTCGAGAGCTGCGCCGCCTTGATGAGCAGGCTGAAATAGCCATGTTTACGCTGGATGAGGGGCATTTTTATTCCAAGCCTATGCTTTCTAATGGGATCTCTGCCGGCAAGGACGCGGTTCAATTACGGGCGCAAGCGGTTGACCGCATGCGCGAGCAGTTAAAGGCGCAGGTATACGCGGGATCGGCCATCCAGGCCATTGACCCCGCATGCCATCAAATCATGGTGGCGGGTCAGCCCGTGTCCTATAGCAAACTGGTGCTGGCCCTTGGCGCTGAACCACTGCGTATACCTTTGCAAGGCAATGCCGCAGACCGTGTCGTTTCTATTAACACGCTGGACGACTACAGTGCACTGTTCTCTAAATTAGACGGCCCGAAGCGCATTACCATTTTGGGTGCCGGGTTGATCGGTTGTGAATTCGCCAATGACCTGGCCAGGGCTGGCCATACCGTATCGCTTGTTGATCCGGGGCCATGCCCGCTTAGTCGCCTTCTGCCTCTGCAAATAGGCATGCTGATGCGGGACGCTCTGACTGGAATCGGTGTAAAGGTTTATTGCGACACCGTCTGTGTAGCGGTCAATGACGCCGAAGGGCCGCTGCAGCTTGACCTTTCAGGTGGCATTGTTGAGTATGCCGATATCGTTATCAGCGCAATTGGTTTGCGGCCGCGCACGGCACTGGCCGAGCAGGCCGGCATCGCCGTCGACAGAGGAATCATCGTCAACCGTCATCTGGAAACCAGTGCAGCAGACGTTTATGCATTGGGAGACTGCGCCCAGGTGTCAGGCACGCTGCTACCCTACGTAATGCCCATTATGCAGTGCGCCAAGGCTCTGGCACTAACCCTTAGCGGCCAACGCGTACCCGTCAATTATGCGGCTATGCCTATTGTCGTGAAAACGCCGGCATTTCCGATTGCCATTTCGCCGCCCATGATCGCGGACGGAGACTGGGTGATCGAAACCATGACAGAAACCAGCATCAAGGCTACTTATTTCAACGCCGCAAATGAAGCTACCGGCTTTATTGTGGGGCGCGCCCACGTCAACGAGCACCGCAAACTGGCGCAGAGCGTGCCGCCCTGGCTTGAGCCCATGCTGGGGTAGGGTGTGGGGTTTTGCCCGGCCCACCGTCCTTAAACTTCATAGTGCAGAGCGTATATTCGACGCAGTGGCACGTAGCGGAATCAAATACTTCTCTACAGCCTCTTCTTCGGTGATTTGACCGGATGGAAGACTGACGTTGATTGCCGCAAGAGCCTTGCCGTCCAGATCTTTTATTGTTACGGCCAAGCCACAAATGGCTTCGTCCAACTCTGCATCTACCCACGCGTAGCCCTGAGAGCGGGCCCGCAAGAGCTCTGCGTGCAATTTGGCTTTATCTGTAATTGTCTGGCTGGTCAGCCGTTTCAGCGGTGCTTCTTCCAGAAACGTTGTAATTACAGTTTCGCTGGACTCTGCCAGAAGCGCTCTGCCCATAGAGACAACATTTGCGGGAAGGCGGCTGCCCAGCGTGGGACTGGCGCGCAGAATCTTGTATGTTGGGATACGTACGACATAGACGATTTCGTTTTCGTCCAGTATCGACATGGCACATGATTGCTTTATGACCTGGGATAACTCTTCCAGTTCGAGCTGGGCTTGTCTCCAGAAAGGCAAAGAGTAGAGGTATGACAGCCCGAGGTTAAGCACCTTCGGTGTCAGCCCATAACTGCGTCCATTTGTGCTGGTATAGCCAAGTTCGGTCAACGTCAGCACATAGCGTTTGATGACCGACCGGCTCAGACCAGTAGCTTCCGCTAGCTCTGCAATGTTCATCTCTGGCTTATTGCGCCCCAGAGATTCGATGACTTGCAGTCCGCGTGCGAAAGTGCGTACGAAAGATTCGCTTTCGGGACTTGCCATATGTCGATCTCCTGCTGAATGGGTTAAGACGTGGAGGATACCGCACAGCCATGCGAGTTGGCAGCGCCGCAAGCGTTTTGACCGTGCTGATTCTCACTATTTGGTTCTATAAGAAACGTATTCGGCGTTGACATTGATACGCTTAACTTCTAATATTGTTCGTGTAGCGGTTGTTGATAACCGCTAAGCGGTCATTTGAAATTTTACCCGAATAAGAATTTATTACCAATATCTGGTGTGGAGATATGCATGGACTACAAATACGACACTGATTTCTGGGCAGACAACTCTGCTCGGAAGATATGGGATGACATCGTTCCGGGGGCGCCCCGCGAAACACTTCCCTATACATTGACGAAAGAAGCAATCTACAAGCTGTGCAAGGCCACAGACGATATGAATCCACTGTATATCGACGAAGACTATGCCAAGACCACAAAGTGGGGAGGCATCATTGCACCGCCATCGATCCACGTATTGCTTATGTTTTCCTGCACGCCCAACGATGACTGGATGCGCAGCCCTGGCACGATCAACGCCGGTCAGTCCTGGAGTTACAACATACCAGCCCGGCCAGGCGATGTGATCACCTTGCAAGCTCGTGCGCTAGACAAGTTCATCAAAGGCGATCGTCTTTTCGCCGTGCATGACAACGTCTTCTTTAACGAAAAAAATGAAGTGATTTGTTCCGGCCGTGGCTGGACTATCCGTCCGGTTTAAGGAGCACACCATGGAAAACACATTCAATATCAAAGAAGGCCTGAGCATAGAAGGCAGGTCTTTCAGCCCGACACGCGAGACCATCTGGGAATTCTGCGAAGCCTCGCTCGACTACAACCCTTTGCATTGGGATGATGAATACATGAAGTCGAATTTTGGCAAGACCAATTTCGGCGGCATCATTATGCATGGCATGTCTAACTTCAGCCTCATCAGCAGAATGATGACTGACTGGGCACTGCCTCTGGGAGGCACCCATCGTCGTCTGGAAACACGCTGGAAATCGCCGGTCAAACCAGGCGACACCATTACGCCAACTGGAGTCGTGAAAAAGATCAAGAAGACCGACAAGGCCAATTGGGTGGTTATTTCAGTACAGGTGAAGAATCAGGAGGACACGCTTGTGGCTGAAGGAGAGGCCATGGTGGAGTTTCTCGATTAGCAGGTGGTAAGGGTGTTTGGAAAGGGCGCCGCATTCAGGCGGCGGCCATATCTCATTGGAGGCAATATGAAAAATACAATTCGAATGTTGGCTGGTTCCATGGTGGCGGCAATGTGCTTTTCGGCTGCGGCCGCAGGCTATCCTGACCGCGCCGTTACCATTGTGGTGCCGTTTCCTGCGGGGGGTACAACTGATATCCTCGCCAGGCAGCTGGGCAATGCCTTGTCAAATGAGTGGGGCCAGCCCGTCATCATCGACAACCGCGGGGGTGCGAGCGGCACGATAGGTTCTGCTTCGATGGCTCGCAGTGAGCCGGACGGATACACGCTCATGGTGACCGCCACACATCACGTCATCAACCCCACCTTGCTCAAAGACACTATCTCTTACGATACCAAGGCCACATTTTCTAATGTAGCCATGGTGGCAACCGTTCCTAATGTACTGGTCGTCAACAAAGACTTTAAACCGCAGACAGTGCAAGAGCTTATCGCGTTAGCCAAAGAAAAGCCCGGCGTCATCAATTTTGGGTCTGCAGGTATCGGGGGAGCAAACCATCTCTCGGGTGAGCTGTTTGCCCATATGGCGGGGATAAAGCTGACGCACATTCCCTACCGCGGTGCAGCGCCATCTTTGAACGATCTGCTGGCTGGAGAGATCCCGATGATGTTTGATTCGGTGCCTGGTGTTCTGCCGCACATCAAGTCGGGATCTTTGCGCGCGCTGGGTGTTACCTCTGCGGAAAGGGTTTCTCAGCTTCCCGATGTTCCAACCATTTCTGAGGCGGGCGTCAAAGGCTTTGAGGCTATTGCGATGTTTGGAATGTATGGGCCCAAAGATATACCCGCCGATGTGATGCAGAAGCTGTCCAAAGATGTGAACCGCGCCCTGGCGTCTACTGATATTCAGCAGAAGTTCAGTGCTCTCGGTGCTACCCCGGGGAAAATGTCTCAACCTGAGTTCGACACCTACGTTAATGACGAAATCGACAAGTGGGCAGACGTTATCCAGGCCGCTGGCATCAAATTAGACAAGTAACCGTTGCAGCGGTAACCGGTATCGATCTAAAAACCAGGACGGATTGTGATGCTAGACAATATGCTTAACCAGATCGTGAGCAAGGTTGATAAGAAGGCCTTGTCAAATATTCGCGTGCTGGACTTATCGCGCATTCTCGCGGGGCCATGGTGTACGCAGAGTCTGGCCGATCTTGGCGCTGACGTAATCAAAATCGAGCGCCCCGGCAAAGGCGACGACACCCGCGTCTGGGGGCCACCGTGGTTGCCTGGTCAAAACGAAGAGGGCATGTCCGACTCTTCTTATTATGCTGCGGCTAATCGGGGTAAGCGTTCGGTGACCGTCGACATCACTACTGAGGAGGGCCAGTCGCTGATCAAGCGGCTGGCTAAAATCAGTGACGTCTTCATCGAAAACTTCAAGGTGGGCAACTTGAAGAAATACGGGCTTGATTATGAGTCGATCCGCAAGGAAAACCCTTCGATCATCTATTGCTCGATTACGGGCTTTGGGCAAGACGGTCCATATTCGCATCGCCCCGGCTACGATTTCGTGTTCCAGGGAATGGGCGGAATGATGAGCATTACCGGCGAGAAGGACGAATTGCCTGGCGGGGGGCCACAAAAAGTAGGCATTGCGCTGGCGGACATTGTCACTGGTTTGTATTCCACCATTGCAATTCTTGCCGCAGTGAACCATCGGCATAAGTCGGGTGAAGGTCAACATATCGATATGTCGCTGCTTGACAGTATCGTCGCGCTCGGAAGTAATCAGATCACGGGTTACTTTGCGAGTGGGAAGGTGCCTGCCCGCATGGGGAACGCGCACATGAGCCTGGTGCCGTACGGTGTGTATCCTACGCTAGACGGACACATTATTATTGCCATTGGAAACGACGAGCAATGGCAGCGATATTGCGCCGTCATGGGCCGGGCCGATCTTGCGGCTGAACCCGATTTTGCCAAAGTGACGGGCCGTATCGTCAATCGGGAACTGCTTGATGTTGAATTAAATGAAACCATGCAAACTCGAGATTCAGCCACATGGCTGGACGTGCTCGAAAAGCATGGTGTTCCTTGTGGGCCTATAAACAACTACGAGCAAGTGTTTGACAACCAACAAGTGCAACATCGCGATCTGCGCGTGGATCACGAACGTGAAGACGGAGCGCGCGTCAGCGCTGCCGCCTCCCCTTTGCGCTTGAGTGCGACTCCTCCAACCTATGAGCTGCCACCGCCCATTATTGGCCAGCATACGGATGAGGTGCTCAGTAGCTTGCTGGAGCTTGATCGGGATGAGTTGAATGTGCTGCGTAAAGCTGCTGTGATCTGAACGATTGATTCGGCACCGCTTCTTGTTCGGAAGAGTTACCTTAGAGCGTCGCCAAGCGTTCGATCGTGTCCGGGTACTGCTGAACCAGTCTTATCAGCAAAGTAGCTTGTGCATTGGGTTTGGCGCGACCTTGCTCCCGGTTTTCTAGCGTGCGTGGGTTAGTGCGCAAATAACGAGCAAATACGCCGCGAGATAAATGTAAGTGTGTACGTAAGGCCAATGACTCTTTGGCACTGATGTCCAATACGGCGGCGGCTTCCACGGTATGTTGGCGGAGGGTGGCTTTACCCTCGCGCGAGTTCGCCAGGGCTTCAAAACCCTCTCTTAGTTCAGCGAATAGATTGCGCTTTTTCATATACGCAAGCCGCCACGTTTGGCTTTGCCTCTGCGCTGGTCACCGAACTGCAATTGACTCTACTCCGTCTGCTCGCCACAATGAGTACAGGTTCCGGCGCAGTTTGCCGTCCATATCCTTATTCCAGCGCACAGGAGTTCCCCAATATGTCACAAGCACCGCCCCTTCTTATTGTGCAGATGGGCAGCCCCTCTGGCGTGTTGCGGCATCAGCTTGGTGAACAATCTGACTGGTTCCGCGCTGCATTGCAAGGTCAGACACAGAACATCATTGTTGTTCGTCCTGACTTGCAAGAAGACCTGCCGGATGAGTCTGACTTTTCGGCAGCAGTTATCACGGGCTCGTGGTCGATGGTGACTGATCATGATGACTGGAGTGATCGAACCGGCGCTTGGGCTAAGGGTTTGATTGAATCGGGCAAGCCCTTGCTTGGGGTCTGCTATGGGCACCAGCTAATGGTTGATGTCATGGGTGGCGTGGTTGACTATCATCCAGATGGTCGTGAGCTCGGCACCTTGCCGATCACCCTCAATGCACAAGGCCTGGCAGACCCGTTCTTTGGCCAGCTACCACGCGTGTTCAATGCGCACTTAACGCATATGCAATCGGTGCTCACGCCGCCACCCGGGGCGCAAGCCTTGGGCAGTTCCGCGCACGATGATTATCAAATTTTGCGCTATGGACCGAATGCACTCTCAGTGCAGTTTCACCCTGAATTCACTGTGCAGATTCTCCAGGCAATTGTTGATGCGCGTGAAACAGTGCTTGGGGAGGAAGGCATCGACGTCTCTGAGCTAAGGTCGGGTATCAAAGAGGCGCCGTTTGCCCGACAGGTTCTTTTGATGTTTGCGCGCTTGTACGAAGATGGTCGTAGTTTGGTTTCGCCCTAAGCCACGACTTGATAAGTTGCTGGAGGCACACACGTTAGTTGTGTGAAGGCCTTGCTTGTAGACGCATGCGATTCAGTTATTTTGCACCCGCAGCGAGCAGTGCGGCCTCGATCTCCCGATAACCGTGTGAGCGCGCATGCAGAAGCGGGGTTACGCCATCTCGGTCTGCAATATTGGGGTTTGCGCCTGCCGCCAGCAAAATACTCACAATCTGTTGGTGCTGCTCACCCCCGCGCCCTAGAATGATGGCCTCCAGCAAGGCCGTCCACCCCAGATTGTTGACATGGTCAATATTTACCCCTGCCTTAATCAGTGTCTGCACAGTTTCTACATGGCCCCGCTCGGCAGCCGGGATTAGCGCGGTTCCACCGTAGCGATTCGTGCTTTGAAGATCTGCGCCATGCGACAAGGCCATATTCAGAATTTCCAGATGCCCCCGTGCGCCGGCGTATAGATAGGCGCTATCGTTAATATCGTCTTTTTTATTGACGTCTGCGCCCGCATCTATAAGCGCCTTGGCGGAGTGCACGTTATTGGCTCTGGTCGCGACAAGCAGCGCTGTTGAGCCCGAGGTATCGTGGGCATCAATGAGTGCCCCTTCGGCAAGCAGTTTTTCTATATCTGCTACGTTGTCGTTTGCAGCCGCAACATGTAAAGGTTCGTAGCCCATAGGCCCTCCAGCGAATGCGCTTGTGTAAGTGAGCGCCAAAAACATGGCGCGGGCAATCGCTGCAAGGAATCTAGCCATACGGCCTCCATCAGGAATTAAAAACGTTGCTGATGTGAGCACGGCGCGGTACCGGTGCGCAGACATCGGCCAAGTATATTATTGCACCAAGTCTGTGTCTGGCTTAGTCTGCACCAATTGCTTTCAGGCCCTCGACGGCGCAGCCAGCGTCGATGTCGCCAGAAGACACCACACCAGTATTGAAAGGTATGGGTTGTCATATAAAGGACGTTGCCGCGAAGTCATTGGATGATTATCCCAGATAACTTCTATTCGCCAGAACGTCTGGCCGCTTTCTGGCGGCTCAGTTGATGAAGCGGCCAGTCGTAGATGGCTCCACATTCAACAGATGGGTACAACATGTCTCGCTCCGCAATACCCAAGCCACTTAACAAGTAATTACACCTCACCGTTTAAACAAACGTTGTGAAGCCTACCCCAAGCATGCAACCCTTATACGCTATGTCTGCAAAGTGGGCTTAAGAATCGTATTATTGCAATCACTATTTAGACTGCGCTGCAGACTAATGACGTGCAGCCCGAATAGAGGCAGGCAGCAACTAACAGGAGAAGAGGATGAGAATGGGCACGCCTACAAGGTTTTTATTTGCGCTTGTTTATGTATTCGCTCTTAGTTTGATTAGCGTTGACACCGCCGTAGCTGCGAGTAAATCTTACGATGTGGCGCTCGAGAGCCAGCCATGCGACATCGTAACCGCCGACATGATCGCCACAACATACCAAGTGCCGGTAAAACAACTAAAGCAATCTGAACCGGTAGAGTCCTTGTGTGCATACGAGATGACAGGAAACGGCAGAATCTTAAACGTCAAAGTTTCGGTTGCTGTCTTCGACATAAACAAGTCAGCTGAAGATGCTTTCATTAGCTCCACTCGCAGCATGACAGCACAGGAAATGGCCGAAAAGCTGAATGAGTTTGGCATAGAGTTCGATGAGGAAGACAGGCAGTTCGCGCGCGAACTCGGCCTCCCCGATCCGCAGCCTACCGGCGTACAGTTTGAGGATGTGAAGGGTATTGCAGATCAGGCGCGGTTTCAAACCGATGAGGGTGTCCTGCATGTGCAACACGGGAACCTACTGATGAAGCTGGACGCCTTCTACGGCCCAAGCATGAAAAAACCTGACACGCTAACGCTAGCGGCCTTGGAGGAGGCGACTTCGCGTTGGAAGCAGGACAGCATAGATGAACGCAGAGAGCAGTCTACAGCGTTGGCGAAGGCCGCTTTAGATGCGCTTTGAGGCGCTTCATCAGGCCAATGCGTCAATAACGGCCTGTGGGTTGTGTTCGATTACGTTGAGCAGCACCAGCGCCGGGCCGCGTGGGGTGCGGTCACCTCGTTCCCAGTGACGTAGGGTTGCTGTGGAAAAGCCGAAGCGCGCAGCAAACTGCTCCTGGGTCATTCCTACCTTAGCTCGTATTGCCTTTACGTCAACAACGCGGGGGTGATGTACGCGCACGCCGCGCTCATCGCCCTTGGCGTGCGTGATAGCCTCTAGCAGGCCTTGCTTGATGCTTTGAAATGCAGTGCTCATGATTGTTGTCCTTTCCAGGTGCTTACCAGTATGTCGACCAGATCGGCCAACTCGTTACGCTCCGATTTAGTTAAGTTGGACTTATCACCTTTGGCGAAGATCGTAAGTAGATATAGCGGCATATGATCATCGTGGTAGTAATAGATGACGCGTACACCCCCACTTTTACCTTGTCCGCCTCGGTGCCAGCGCAACTTACGTACGCCACCGGTACCTGCCATAATGTCACCGGCCTGCGGATGATCGGCTAAATAGTCGATCAGGTCGCGGCTTTCGTCTTCACTCAGCAGCTTGTTCACTAGCCGAATGTATGTGGGCAGTTCAGCAATACTGTGCACGGTGTAGTGTAATCCAATGGATTAGTCTGATCAAGGAGAAACACTTCTCAGTCCATCATCCTTCACGTAGGGTGATGCACGCTGCTAACGTGATGCCCATGCATGGCCATATTGCAAATCATCAATCACCGTTGTCGGGTATGGTCCGCTCAGATCGATGAGCACAGGGGCAGGCCATCTCTGGCTGTTTTACGGCGACGGTCTTCCACGCACTAATTTTTCCATCTCATGTGCAAGGGTAATACCGAGGTTTTCTGCCACTAGCGTGGCATCCTCTGAACTCGACTGATGAGAATTTAATCATGCTTGTATGTGATATGACTGTTCAATTTTGGGATAAATAATGCAACTTGTAGCAGCAATTAGACTCATGCCGCGCTTGCGGCTATAAGCCATTCAAGAACCCCGTCTAAACGCTGGTGCTGAAATGAACGACGCAACTGATTTTCAAACATCAAACGATGTTATCTATTTCTGGTTTCCTGAAGAGCGCGTGCCTCAGGTCGATGCGACTACCCATCGCGACCACTGGTTCTGGAGAATGCGCGGTGGGGCAGACGCTGAGATCACGGCTCGGTTCTCTGAACTCACCACACTAGCCGCCGAAGGCCATCTCACCGAGTGGGCGTCTGATCCCCACGGCAGGCTTGCCCTCATCATCTTGCTCGATCAGTTTTCGCGATCTGTTTGGCGCGGCACTACCCGTGCCTATGCGCAAGATCCCGCCGCGCTGTCGCTGACAATGGATGGTATCGCCAACGGGCACTATGAGGCATTGAACAAGCCGTGGCTCAAGATTGTTTTTGGTCTACCGCTAGGCCATTGCGAAGGGCCCGATCATCTTGATCGTCTCGATTTGCTGATCTCACTTCGTGAAGACATACACACAGCGGCCGCGCCGCACCTGCAGCCCATTTACCAGTCGCTGGTAAAACAAGCGCGTGATGTGCGGCAGGTGATCGCAGCGTTTGGCCGCCATCCTCATCGTAATCAGCTCTTAGGTCGTTTATCGACGCCCGCTGAGGAGGAATATTTGGCAGAAGGGCGGTTTCCGCATTTGAGGGCGTTTGATGGTTGAAGTATTACAGCGCGGTGCCGTCTCATAGCCACTAATTACCTGGGTCATCGGTGCCTTAGCACGCTCAGGTATCCTCTGAGGGTATTGCACTTTGGCAAAGTCGGTGACGACGGCCAGCGACCAACAGGCGATCGGGAAATGAACAAGGGCAGGATGCAGGAGATGGTGAACAATCCTGCTCACCGGGCATAAGTTTTAGATGTGCACAGGGTTGGGTGTTTCGCCCTGTGCTGGCTATGCTGGCGTGCTTATTCAATCTTTCCGCAGGCAATAGGCAAAGTAACCTGAGCAGGAATAGGGCCAAGGGATTTCACCGTTGCGGGCAGCTTGGTGTCATCTGCGACGCCGTGGATTAACAGGACGCGTTTGTCGAGATTAAGCGCCTGACCATCAAAGGCCTTGGCAAATGCCGCTGATAATTCCTTTACGGATACGACCTTGTGATAATGATATGACCCGTCAGCAGACGCTTTCGGGTAATCGCCGTGTGCTACATCCATTTTTGCAGGCATGTCGTCAAACGGCACCATGGTTGTGCCTGATGCAGGTTCGGTTTCGATCAGGTCGACAAAGCCATCACCGTTAGTATCGGCTGCAGGCGTTGCACATGTTGCTGCCATTTGCCCCTTAAGGCCATGAAAATGCTGCCAGTGTGTGAGGTTGGGTGGCGAGCCCTTGACCTTGATGTCGATGGTGAGGTCGTCGCCATGAATCTTGAACGTAGCCTCGCCGGTAGTCGAAAAGCCGATTGCCTTCGCGTTCATCGGCTGTAGGGTTGCGGTGTAAGAATGATCGGTGGGAGCTGCTGCCGCAGCCTCGACCAGCGCCGGGACGGCGAAAGATCCAGCGACCAACATGGCAGCCATAAGTAGAGAAGGTTTGAGTTTCATCGCGTGAGTCCTTATTGACA
Source organism: Allopusillimonas ginsengisoli (assembly GCA_005239165.1). GTDB lineage: Bacteria > Pseudomonadota > Gammaproteobacteria > Burkholderiales > Burkholderiaceae_B > Allopusillimonas > Allopusillimonas ginsengisoli_A. Next base: position 121,349 of record RAPG01000009.1, on the reverse strand, counting down.
TTCTCCAGCTGTCGAGATGGCTGCTGGAGTGATTCTTGGGCCGGAGTGAACACGGACTACTCAAATGTTAAGACTTAAAGCTTCTTTGGAAGGCTTTACATATGTTTGTGTTGTGGATATACGGAGTGAGAATCTCCCCGATTTCGTAGTTCTGAGGGATCAGCACTACGTGGCTTTTAAGAGTCGTGTGCGAACGATGCCCCTGTTGCCGCCGCTTATCCATATTTGTGGGGTGGCTAAACGTGCTCATGTTCCAATGGTTTTATTTTGGCAAGCACATCGGCCAGGGTGTCTTTGGCGCACGCCTGATCGTAACTTAGCTGCAGCCCAGTCCAGAACTCATCAGAAGTGCCAAAGTAGCGCGATAAACGCAGTCCCGTATCCACAGTCACAGCACGCTTACCAGCCACAATCTCACTGATGCGTATTTGCGGCACACTGATTTCTTTCGCCAGCCGGTATTGGCTAACGCCCATGGGTTTAAGGAACTCTTCCAGCAAGATTTCGCCAGGGGTGGGGTAGGGTACAGTACGCATAATTACCTCTTTAGTGGTAGTCCACAATTTCGACGCGCTCGGCGTCTTGGCCGGTCCAGACGAAGCACACGCGCCACTGCCTATTGATGCGGATGCTGTATTGGCCTTCTCTATCGCCTTTCAACTATTCAAGCCGGTTATTGGGCGGGATTCGCAAATCTGCGATTCGGGCGGCACGTTCCAGCATGGCCAACTTGCGCATGGCTACAGGTTCGATATTGACGAAGCGAGTAACACGGGTGCCTTTGAACATGGCTGCTGTGTCGTGACAAGCAAAGGACTGGATCATTCTGACTAGTAACGTATATCGTTAGTAATGCAAAGCGATAGTATGTTGAGTTTGAACAGGCTTACTGTGTGGGAAAACCCGACGATATCCTGTCGCATCATCGCTTACATCTTAGCGTTCAACAATACATTTACAAGGATAATACCCATCACTTTTGCCACTAACCGTGTAAATTTCAGTTGCTAGCGCGCGCTGTGCTCCGCCGCTTTATGCTGTTACGATCAAACTCAACTCACTGTAGGGAGCCCGTTTGGTCAGTCATATGCACCCCAATCCAGCCTTGTTCTTCGTTATCAATGGCGGCTCAGGCTCTAGCGATTCAAGCGCCACCCGCCAAACGATTGAGTCCGCAATGCGTTCGGCAGGGCGTACGTACCGCATGTTCGTCATTGACGGGCCCAACGATGTAGATTCAACCGTAAAGCAGGCCGTGGAAACAGCCAGTACAGAAAACGGCGTTGTGGTGGCGGTCGGTGGGGACGGAACCATCAACGCCGTAGCAAATACGGCACTGGGCAGCCGTTGTCTGTTTGGTGCACTCCCGCAGGGCACCTTTAATTATTTTGGGCGCACGCACGGCATCCCGGAGGATTTACAAAGGGCGCTAGATGACTTATTGCAGGGCGAGCCGTCGCCGGTACAAGTCGGGTTGGTTAATGATCGGGTTTTTCTTGTTAATGCCAGCGTAGGTTTGTACCCAGAGCTGCTTGAAGACCGCGAAGCGTTTAAACAGCGTTATGGTAGAAGCCGGCTCGTCGCGCTGTGGTCTGCCTTTGTCACGGCGCTGGACCATCATCGGTCGTTGGATCTGGTGTTAGAGCAGGACGGCGAACGGGCTCATCTTCGGTCAACCACGCTGTTTATCGGCAATAATCGCCTGCAACTTGAACAGGTGGGCATGCGCGAGGCAGAGGCGGTCAAACAGGACCAGCTTGCCGCGATCGCGGTCAATCACGTAGGTACGTTGGCTATGTTGTGGCTGGCTGCTCGTGGTGCCTTGGGCAGATTGGGCGATGCCGATAATGTCACCAGCTTTAGCTTTCGCAGTCTGACTGTCTCTCCCAGTGGTAAGTTCTTGGGTAAGCACAGCTCGCATCAAACCGGGCCTGCAACCAGCAAAGACAACCCACGCAAGCGCCGTATAAAAGTAGCTGCTGATGGCGAGATTATGTGGTTGCAGTCACCGCTGGAGTTTCGCGTGGCGCCCGAGCCACTGCTGCTGATTAAGCGCCGCACAGAAGTCGACGCGGCATGAAACTAGCACTACACATCTCGGATACACATTTTGGTACCGAAAGGCCTAAGGTCGTTAGCGCGCTAGAACGCCTGACACACGTGCAAGCACCTGATGTAGTGATTCTGTCTGGCGACATCACGCAACGCGCGCGGACAGCACAATTTGCCGCAGCCAAGTCTTTCCTGGATCGCCTCGCAATCTCGTCCAGATTAGTCATTGCGGGAAACCACGATATCCCATTGTTTGATCTGCTAGCCCGCATATTTTTGCCGTACAGGCGCTACACGCGGGTTTTTGGGCCGGATCTTGAACCCGTTCTTGCAACCCCAGAACTGCTGGTCATTGGGCTACGCACAACACGCCGTTATCGGCATATAGAAGGCGAGGTTTCTGCCAGGCAGATCAAACGCGTTGCACAGCGCTTGACGCAAGCTGAGCCCGGGCAGTTGCGGATTGTTGTGACCCATCAACCTATTTATGTACAGCACGCTATCGATCAAGAGCATCTGTTGCGAGGCCACGAGCTAGCCATCCAGACATGGGCAGAGGCAGGCGTCGATTTGATATTAGGTGGCCATATCCATAGGCCTTATATAAGCGCGCTGCACGATAACATTGCCAATTTGCCGCGTCCTGTTTGGGCCGTACAGGCAGGTACAGCGGTGTCGTCCCGGATTCGTCATGATTCCAACAACTCTATTAACCTTATTCGTCATGGGGTTGATGGCAGATCGCGGCACTGTGTTGTGGAACGATGGGATTATGATGAAGCATGTGACGAATTTATAATGATTGAAAGTGAGCGGATGCAAGGCTTATAGGCGGCGTTGCGACGGGCTATCGTCGTCTGGCCGTAGATGATATGAAAGCTTGTCGACATAGTCGCCGTCGATACTGGTGACTCCTATACTTTTGAAAGAAACTCAAATGACACAACGGTTAAATTATTACAAACTTGCCCCCACCCTCGCCAAGAAATTTCAAGAGTTCAGCCAGACGCTCGCTGCCAACGAAATAAATAAAGAAATGGGCAGCCTGATTGATATCCGTGCCTCGCAGTTAAATGGCTGCGCCTTTTGCCTGGATATGCATGTAAAAGAAGCAAAAATCCAGGGCGAACGTGAGCTGCGTCTGCACCATATTGCTGTATGGCGTGAGTCTGCCCTTTTTTCGCCGCGCGAGCGCGCTGTTCTTGAATGGACGGAAGTCGTTACCAATCTGCCCCCACACGGCGTTCCTGATGAAATATTCAATGCCGTCCGCAAGGAACTCTCTGAGCAGGAGCTAAGCGAAATTACGTTTCGTATCGTAGCCATCAATGGTTGGAACCGCCTGGCAATTTCCTTTACAAATGAACCGGGCTCTATGGACGTTGCGTTTGGGCTGGATAAGGCGGGGCTGAAGTAGGTTTGTGCCGCCCTAATGGCAGGTAAAGTGTTGGCCTTGCATCTATGGTCGGCTGAAAGCCATAACCCTCATAAAATTTCGCTGCCCGCGCATCCTTGGCATCCACAATTAATACCCTTATTCCCATAGACTGACGCACAGATAGAGCCAGGTTGACAGCGTGTCCAAGCAATAACCGACCATAACCTTTACCTTGCTCGTTTGCAGATACTGCAAGACGCCCCATGCGCATGGCCGGCACTGGATATGCAGGCATACGCTTACGGTGTTCTTCAAGCAATTCATGTAAATACAGTTGTGCAGCCGATAGCGAGCAATAGCCCAGAATATGGGCGGGCTGTGTGTCATCGATCAGGATATGGGTGGTCGCGATGCCGTCGCGTTGATGTTGCCCCGCCCAATTGCGCAGATAGTCATCCAGCGCGGCTACGCCACAAGAGAAAGAACGACGGTCATGATAGCGACCGTCGAGCAACGTGAATGTCAGCGCCATGGGTCAACGCTTTATTAGATTAGCCGCATCTTTCATGGCTTTGAACAGCCGGTCATTCGGTTGAAACGGCTGATCGAGTGCGGCCAAAAAACGTCGTGACTCTTGTTCAGACAACATGGTAATGGTATTTGCTGTAATCGCTGTATCGGCCTCACGCAGCACGGCGTCACGCACGAAAGTAGACACTGCCATGCCACGTAGCGCGGCGGCCTTGGCTATGCGGTCTTTGTCGCGAGCATTCAGGCGAAGATCTAAGCGGGCGGTAGCTGTACTCATCGTGTTCTCCTATGTACGGAATTTTACCGTACGTGAGCGTGTCGCGCTATAAAGTTTTCAATGCTGTTCACAAGGAGCCGTCTGAGCTGGGTCTAAGTGAAATTACGCTCCATGCCGCGGCCATTAACCATTGGGAATCGCTTGGCGATCGCATTTCAAAGCGAGTCAGATTCTAAAGATGCTGTATTCGGATAGGGAGGGGCTGAAGAGGGTTTAGCTGATATCGAGCTGCCTTAGCGGCCTGCACGACGATGCGGCACCGAGCATGGCGTTAGCGTAAAAAACGGGTTATTGCACAGAGCGAAAATATAGCGAGTAGTATATTTTCAGTATGCAATTCGCTCTGTCGAAAAATAATGCAAAAACCTGATACTAAGGCCGAATCGGAATTGCCCGACGCGGTTTTGCTCGGCAGGCCGAGCCTAAACCGTGTGAATGCCAGCATCTCGGTGCCGATGACGGGTTCCTGGCTGCGGCGTCTGCTCGCGTTTGCCGGACCAGGCTATATGGTGTCGGTAGGGTATATGGACCCGGGCAACTGGGCCACGGACTTGGCCGGCGGCTCGCATTTTGGTTACCTGCTGCTTTCCGTCATTCTCATTTCGAATCTGATGGCAATCCTGCTGCAGGCTTTGGCCGTGCGTCTGGGAATTGGCGCCGGCCTCGATCTCGCGCAAGCATGTCGGGAGCGCTATAGCCGCCCAGTAAGCTTTGTTCTCTGGGTACTCAGTGAAATCGCTATCATTGCGTGCGACCTGGCCGAGGTGATTGGCACCGCCATTGCGTTAAACCTGCTGTTTTCCATTCCGCTGACCATAGGGGCAATACTGACGGCGCTGGATGTCATGCTCATACTGTTGTTGATGGGGCGCGGGTTCCGCTGGCTTGAAGCCTTTGTCATGGCCATGTTGTTGATTATTTTCGTGTGCTTTGGCGTACAGATAGCGTTGGCACAACCGGTGATAGGCGAGGTATTAGGTGGCTTCATCCCACGTGCCCAGATAGTGACTGACCCCTCGGCGCTATACCTGGCGATCGGCATTATCGGTGCCACTGTAATGCCCCATAACCTGTATTTGCACTCGGCCATCGTGCAAACGCGGGGCTACCCGCGTACACCGGATGGGCGCCGCACAGCATTGCGCTGGGCGCTGACCGACAGCGCTGTCGCGTTAACCCTGGCCCTCTTTGTCAATGCAGCGATTCTTATCATGGCAGCTGCCGTATTTCATACCGCCGGGCGCACAGATGTGGAAGACATCGAACAGGCCTATAGTCTGCTCTCGCCTTTGCTGGGCGCAGGCGTGGCGTCGCTGCTCTTCGCAATAGCGCTGTTGGCCTCGGGGTTAACGTCGTCAGTGACGGGGACTTTGGCGGGGCAGATTGTGATGGAAGGATTTCTGAACCTGCGCATCCCCAGCTGGATGCGCCGGTTGCTGACGCGCAGCCTGGCTGTGATCCCGGTAGTGTTTGTTACCAGTCTGTATGGCGCAATGGTACTGCAAAGCTGCTGGTGCTTAGTCAGGTTGTTCTATCGATGCAACTGCCGTTTGCAGTGATTCCACTGGTGCGGTTTGTTTCGGATCGCAAGCTGATGGGGTCGTTTGTGCTGAGCCGCAGTGTGGCTGTTTTGGCTTGGGTTGTTACCGCGGTGATCGTTGTGCTGAATGTTAAGTTGTTGGTTGATTTTGTTTTGGGGTGATTGCTTCGGGAAAGATGTTCGCCGCAGCAGTTGCACGCGCATTTCACCAGGCTGCAATCTTACTGTGCAGCGAAAGAACTATGATGTCTTTGCCGATACCACGGCGTCCACTCGTCGAGTAAGCGAACGAGCATAAGAATTAGTAGACGACCACCTTAAGTGGGCCAAACTGAAGGGAGACAAATTTTGGCATCAAACCTTGCTCGTCTGCGCAGCCCCGCTGCGGTTCAGGCGGCTCTGGACGAACTTACAAAACTGGGCCGAACGGCGTTCTTGGAGCGATACGGGTTTGGGAAATCCCGTGATTATCTTGTTCGCAACCCCCATGCAGGCGAGCAGACAGACCTAGAATTGCATGGTAGCGGTCAGGCTCACGCTGCGGGGATCGCTTGCTTTGATGTAGTCTGTGTACTGGTATGTCCAATGTCGTTTGTTGGTGATGTTCTTCACAGCCAAACGAAATGTTGTGTCGTACCCATTAATCGCGGTGTCATAGCTGGCGCCGATATTGAAAACGGTATATCCACCTAGCTCGATATCATTGCCTGGCTGCAACATGGTACTACCCGTGTGCTTGGCGTTGGCCAAAAGTTTAAAACCAGGAACTTGTGGCACACGGTATGAAATCTGCGCTGTTGCGACAAGTTTTGGAGCGCCCGCAACCCGGTTTCCAATGTTGTTGACCCCTTTCTTATAGGTTGAGTCAAGCAACATCACATTGCCGCCGACGTCCCAGTTGGTAGCTAGTCGTGCAGATGCGCCCAGCTCTGCACCTTGGTACACCGAGAGCCCGTCCTGCACCATTTCGTTGGCAGCGTTGGGGTATTCTGCCTTTCTTTCAATACGGAACAATGCAGCAGTTGCTGCCCAGCGTTCATGTTGAGTCTTGATGCCGATTTCGTATTGCCGGCTTTTGAGCGGGTCTAGCTGTACGCCGTAATTGTCATAATTCGCTCCAACAGAAGTGCCTTGTTCTAATGATTCGATATAGCTTGTATAGAGCATGGCCTGCGGTGTGAGCTTGTACATCAATGCCATCGTTGGCGTTAGAGTGCCTTTTTTTTCGTAATCTGATGTTTTTACGCCACCGGGGCCAAAGGCTTTCTGGTCATAATTGGTATAGCGAAGCCCGCCCAATATTGACCATCGGTCCGACAGCTGTACCTTGTCGCTCGCAAAAACTGCTTTCTGGCCAACTTCTACGCCCCGGAACAAGCCCAGTCTGTTGATAGTGCCGACGCTTTGGTATGCGTTGGTATTCTTCGTCCATAAAGAACCTGTGCCCATCTGCCGGTAAAAGCCGGCGCCTGCGTAATCGTTTTTCTGTTTTTGCCACGAAGCGCCTGCGACAATATCGTGCTTGATTGAGCCCGTATAGAAGTGACCCTGCAACATGGCCTGCCAATAATTGAACTGATAAGCCTCGCCGTAATCGGAGCGGATGTCGTCGTAGTTGCCCGCTTCATCCGTAATCTGTACCACCTGCTCATTGCGGCGTGTTGTGGTGGATGACTGGCTGTAGCTGGTGCTAAGTGTCCAGTCTGGCGAAATCTTGTACTTCAGCCCGGTGGAGTAAAAGCGGAATGCATTATCGAAGTATGTTCCATCACCTACGAGCCCCCGATTGTCGTTGCGCACTGCTGAAGGTAGATTGTGTCCGGCGAGCCGATCTGTACGAATGGTAGGTTCGGTATTTAATGCTTTCAGATCCTGATAAATGCCTTGAAAATCCCAGGTCAGGAGGTCGGTCAAGTGTGCATCCAGCGCCAACGACACTGAGTTTCGATTGATGCTGCCGTCGTTATCCAGATTGCCCTCTTGATGTGTGGCATTGAGCCGATAGCCGAACCGGCCACTCTCGCCCATGCGTCCAGCTATATCGACACTCTCACGCCATAGGCTTTTGGAGTCGTACCCTACTGTTACGTCACGAACTGGCGTGCTGGCAGGTTTTTTGGTGACATAGTTCACCAGCCCGCCTGGTGAGCCGAAGCCATACATAAAGCCCGTCGCTCCTTTGAGTAAATCGATTTGCTCAAAGTGCTCGTACGGTAACGTGGTGACATAACTGATGAATGGCTTTCCATCGATGCGGAAGGAGTTCTGCCAGTCTAGCGGCAGACCGCGCACGGTAAGGTAGCTAGCCCAGGCGCCATAGGCCGCACTGTTGTCGGACACTGAGGCATCCGTCATGAACACATCCCCCAGCTTGTTGACTTGCCGATCTTTGATGTCGGCATTGGTGACTACGGTTGATGAGAAAGGTGTTTCAAGCTTGCTGCGACTGCCCAGTGCGCCGCTTTGGACCGGCGATTGAAGGTGTTGCAGTGTTTCGTCCACTCGCGTCCCAGTTACAGACACCTTTGGAAGTTGGGGAACAGTCCTGTTCGCTTGGGTAACATCCCGGGCATAAGCTGATTGTCCGGCCCCCAAGCCGGCGACAATTAATGCTGCCAGCGGCGCGGGCAGCCATGCAGTTTTTCGTGCTGGTTTCAAGTTGATTGCGGTCATAGCCATTGGTGTGATTTCAAATTCAAAGTGTTGGCGTCAGCCCAAAAGTCGATTGGGGCTGGCAACAGGCATTGCAGTTGGGAAATTCCGTTAGTGCTGGTAAATGGTCGGGCTTGGTGTAAATACGAATGATTCGCAATCGTAAGTTAAGTCAATTTTCAGGTCAAGCAATATAGGCAAGCGTCGGCGGGGGAGGGGGCACCATGATCGGGTCAGCGGCTTCTCGAGGTTCGCGTAAGGGTTCATATGTCTGGAGCTAGCGTTCACGCCTACTGTCTCGTGCTCGATGAGTAAAAGCTGTGGTCCCTATTGCACATATTTTGTGGGCTTTATGCGCAGCCTGACGTCTGCTATTGGCTTGTCGCGCGAACCCAGGCCAGGTATGGCTAAAAAAAACCACATCCCTGCATCCAAATCACCATCCCATTCGTATATCTCTATGTAGGCAAATTTCACCTGCATATTTTCGAAAGGAATAATGATGAAGACAATAATTCGCTCGGTAATCATGGCATCAATCTTGGCAACAGGAGCCGCTGGCGCAGCAACCGTAGACGTAGGCGGCGCTGCTATGTATTCGCAGAAAAATATCGTCGAAAACGCCATGAATTCCAAAGACCACACCACCTTGGTCGCCGCCGTAAAAGCAGCGGGCCTGGTCGAAACGCTGGAAGGTAAAGGTCCATTTACGGTGTTTGCCCCGACCAACGAGGCATTTGGCCGATTGCCTGAAGGTACAGTCGACATGCTGCTCAAGCCCGAGAGCAAGAACAAACTGACCAAGGTGCTGACGTATCACGTCGTGCCAGGCAAGTACACCAAGCATGATCTGGAAAAGCTCATTAAAGAACACAAGGGCAAAGCCATGCTGAAAACGGCTTCGGGCGACATGCTGACCTTCATGATGAATGGCCCGCAGAACATTCAGGTTATGGATGCATCGGGAGGCGTGGCTAACATCGCTACATACGATGTAATGCAAAAAAATGGCGTTATCGATGTTATCGACAACGTCTTGCTCCCTAAATAATCAGCTTACAGGCCGGTCTCTTGATCAAGCCTTGGCAGGATCGGTCTTCTTCACTTGAAGCAGGTCGCATCGCCAAGGCGCAAGGAATATCATGTCCAAAGTCAAAGTACCTTATGTAGCCTCGTCAGAAATCACCCCTGAATTTGTATGGCAGTCGCGTCGTCGGTGGTTGCAACAGGCCGGCTTTGGGGTGGCAGCGGCCCTGGCGGGCAATGCCTTTGGGCTGCGTGACGCCATGTCGGCGACGCTGCCGCCCAGCCTGCCAAACTCAAAGTATCAGCTAGACGCAAAGCTAACATCTGAAAAAGATATCACCACCTACAATAATTTTTACGAGTTCGGCACCGACAAGAGCGATCCATCCAGATACGCTGGGGCCATGCAAACGGAACCGTGGACGGTTTCCATTGAGGGTGAAGTCGAACACCCCGGCGTTTACGATATGGACGGCTTGCTTAAACTGGCCAGCATGGAAGAACGCGTGTACAGGCTTCGTTGCGTTGAGGCGTGGTCTATGGTGATTCCATGGCAAGGCTATTCGTTGGCCACCTTGTTAAAAAAGGTTGGCCCTACTAGCAAGGCCAAGTATGTAGAGTTTGTGACGGCCGAGCAGCCAAAAAACATGCGAGGTATAAGTGCGCATATTCTTGACTGGCCTTATGTGGAAGCCTTGCGCATAGACGAAGCCATGCATCCGCTGACACTGCTGACGTTTGGTTTGTACGGAAAAAGTCTTCCTAACCAGAATGGGGCGCCAGTGCGAGTGGTAGTGCCGTGGAAGTATGGTTTCAAATCAGGAAAGTCGATTGTAAAAATCCGGTTGACGGAGCAGCAGCCCGTCACCAGTTGGGTCAAGATCGCACCCAGCGAATACGGCTTTTACGGCAACGTCAATCCTCAAGTGCCTCACCCGCGCTGGAGTCAAGCCACGGAACGGCGCATCGGCGCAGGCGTATTCGCGCCGCGCGCAGAGACGTTAATGTTTAATGGTTATGCGGATCAAGTGGCATCGCTATACACGGGCATGGATCTAAAAAGAAATTTTTGATGTGAGGTTCGAACGTTAGCGGGGTCTTAATATGTGCGCTCGTACTAGCTTGAAATGGCCACTATCTTGGACACTTTTGTGGTTTGTATCAGCACGAACACCACGTTGAATATGCAACAACCAGGCCGGGTCAAGCCATTTGTTTGATATCGTTGCGCCCAATTTTGTCATTGACCGGTGATAAGGTTATGGGCGAGTATGTTGAATCGAACTTTAATGCGGAATTGCGTGCAAAAGTACAAAACACATGGTTAGGCCCTCTGACCAAGAACATCGAGACCTATTGAGTGCCGTGTCACGAGGTGATCAGCAGGCTTTCGAAACCCTTTATGCAAGCGTGTCACCACGGCTGTATGCGGTTGCCTTGCGCCTGCTTAAGCGTCCCGTATGGGCTGAAGAGGTATTGCAAGATGCCTTTATTACCGTATGGAACAAGTCAGGCAGTTACAACAGCCAAATTAGTTCTCCGCTGACCTGGTTAACCAATATCGTACGCAATAGGGCTATTGACTGGATGCGCGTGGCAGACAACCGCTGGGTCGAGCTCGATGACACGACGTTGAACGAGCTTCCCAGCACCGAAGGCAACCCGTTGGAGCAATTAGAACAGGCTGATTCCGACAGCCGTCTGGGCGACTGTCTGGGCACGTTGTCATCAGAACAGCGCCAAAGCATTGTGTTGGCGTACTACCACGGCTTATCCCATGGTGAAATCTCCAAGCAGTTGGAGCATCCTCTCGGAACCGTAAAGAGCTGGGTGCGCCGCGGCTTGGCACAGTTGAAAGGATGTTTGGGGTTATGAGCGAACACACGCGAAACGACGCACTGGCTGCCGAATACGTGCTTGGCACGTTGCGTGGTGCTGCGCGTCGCCGTTTCGAAACCCTGATGGAAGGCGATCCCGCACTGGTGACTAAGGTAGGCCAATGGCAGGAGACGCTTGGGGTATTGGATGCAACCGATCAGCCCGTTCAGCCTCCGGCACGTGTGTGGCGCGCAATTCAATCGCGCTTGCCTCACCCTCAGGCCGCAGATCAAGGTATCAACGTATCGCCACCCAGCCTGCCTTCAATTGACGCCACACCTTCGGGGCAGCTCAGCCCCATCACAAAGCCAAAAAGCCGGGCGGCCAATCATGGATGGCAACTTGTCAGTTTTGCATTGGCGGCCAGTTTGGTTGGTGTGCTGCTATGGCCGCGCTTTCAGGTCTTGAACGAAGCAGATACAGGCCCACGGCCCGTGGCCGTGTTGGCAAGCGCGCAAGGAGAAGGCGGTCAGCAGATTGTGGCAAGCTTCGATGCGAACAATGGCATGCTTGTGCTTACTCCGCTTAATCTGGCGTCTATAGGTACCGAGCACAGCCTGGAGTTGTGGCTGATTGCCAAAGATCAGAAACCGGCGCCGCTGGGCCTGATTCAGGCTGACTCCAATACTGTGCTTGTTCTGGATAAAACGCGTCTATCGTCCGACGTGACCCTTGCGGTAAGCCTGGAGCCCTCAGGTGGCTCGCCAACTGGTCAGCCTACGGGAGCGGTACTTTATGCGGGCAAAATTAGCAGGATTTGATGACGGATTATGCATGGCATAGGGCTGGTTTCGGGCGTTACTGCGCGAAGCCGTGCCTACGTCGGTCAGACGGCCAAGGGTAATCGTTGAGCACGACCGATCGCCGCCAAACGCTCGGCTAACGCGACCAGCGCCATCCTGGGCCGCACAGATTTTCAAACACCGAGGTCACTGCTTTTCTCTATGATCCAGATCTTGGGTTGTTCCATCACACGAGTTAAAAACGACTCGTGGTTAACCAGGCGTTTCTTGAGCTCTTCACGCGTCAAGATTGTGGGGTTTACCAACCGGCCGAGCTGGGTGCAAGCGTCTTCCAGTGCCGAGAATAATTCGCCATAGCTGATTTCGTCGCTGATCAGCATCAAGTCTATATTGCTACTGGCCGTATCGGTTTTCTTGGCGACAGAGCCATAGACAAAGGCAGCAGTGACCTGGGAAGCCTTGGGTTCAAGCGCCTCACGTAGCGGATAAGCCAGACCTGTGGCTTTTTGTACGACAGCGCACAACTTGGTGAAGATAGGCGAGTCTGGATTTGCTTGATAGTGCTTTTGGTTGCCAATCGCGTGGGTGAGATTATTTGACTAAAGCAACCCACGCCATGCCGATGGAAATTGCAAGCAGCCCTGCCAGCTTGCCCAGTGACGCCGTTCTTTGCGGTGCATAGGCCAGTAGTAACGCAAGCGGTAGCGCAGCGACCGTCATGGTCCCAAGGCACGATAGGAGGCCGACCGCCCACCCTTCCGAATGAGTATTTACCAGATAACAAGCCGCCAACGCCAAGAATCCGGCCAGCCGATATCGTGCACGCCATCTGCAGTCGAGCACACTGCCACGGCCATGAATATCTGCATGATGGCGGTCCATACCCAGGCTGAGGGCCGACCATCCGAAGTAGGCCAGTGCCCACCCTGTTGTGAACCCCAGCATGTTCATGAAGTCTCCTGCGCGACTGCACGGTCTTCGCGATTGTGCCGCTTTTGAGGTAAGGGAAGCTGTATGGGTTTTCGCACTGACCCCAGCTTCTTGGCCGCGTAGACCAGGGCAAGCCCCAAACCCAGGCTGAATAAGTCAAAGCCTGCAACTGGCCACGGCCCTTTCCCTTGGAGCAGTGTTACCCCAAGATGCGAGTGAGTGGTGATGGCGTTTAACGCGGGCAATAAGGTGAACAAGACGCCGCCTGCCGATAACTGCCATTGCCACATACGTCGGTTTGGCCGGATTTGAGCCAGCAAGGCCGCAGCACCCCAGGCAAGAAAAAAGCTGTTGATTTCCATGACGGCGCGATTTTCCAGTACAACTGGAAGAAGACGGTTGCTCCAAAAGTATGCGCCAAGTGCGATGGGGAGGCCCGCGATGGCGCCGATATTCAAGCCATCGACCAGACGCAGGCCAAAGTGCAGGCGGCCCTGCGCTAATGTTTTCTTGCAACGTTGCCTTTCCTTGACAGCCCAAAGCAGGGCGCCGGTAGCGACCATGATGCAACCAGCCAGACCGGACAAGAAAAATAGTACACGCAGCAAGGGATTGGCGAAGTTGGCGACGTGCAAGCCAAACAACACACCTCTGGACGCCGCCGCAGTGCTTGGGTCGTCTCCTATCGTGGCAATCAGCGCACCAGTAGCGCCATTGAACTGCACAGACTGGCGCACGGAGGAGATTCCCTTCTCCAGACTTCGGATGACGTTAATGCTGGCCATCGCGTCGCCGGGATGGTCGATGAATACACGGCCTGCTTGTCCACCATGCCAGTGCGCTTGTGCTTTAGTGATTAATGGCGCTATAGGCAATAGCGCGGCGGATTGATGTTCGAGTTTGCTGATTTTTGGCTGAGGGAAGACCTCGGCGAAGAACGCTTTTTCGTTGCCCTCATAAGCGAGCTGTATGGGGGAGGGCATAACGATGAACATCAGGGTTACCAGGCCTGTGTAGGTGATCATCAAGTGATAGGGCAGTGCCAGCACCGCCACGACGTTGTGGGCATCCATCCATGATCGCTGGCCTTTCCGGGGGCGAAAAGTAAAGAAATCCTTAAAAATTCGCTTGTGCGTGATGATGCCGCTGATGATCGCTACCAGCATGAACATTGCGCAAAACGCAACAATCCAGCGAGCGAGCGTCCTGGGCATGTAGTGCAGTTCATAGTGCAACCGGTACAGAAAATCGCCGCCGCGTGTTGTCCTGACATTAGCCAGCCGCTCACCCGTAGCCGGATTTAGACTAACCTGTTTAACCACACGGCGCTCTTGCCCGTCTTTGATGGTTGAGGATATCCAGCCTGCGCGGGTTTCTGCAGTTCTTGGGTTTGGCAAAGTGATGAACCAGCGCGGTGCATTGGGTGCTTCCCTTTTTAGGAAATCGACGGCGGTCTGGGCTGCTTGAACCGTCGATACATGCGTGGCTGCGATCTCATGCAGTTCAGGCTGCATCCATAGCGTGATTTCATCGCGGAAATACGAGGCGCTTCCCGAGACGAAAACAAGCAACAGCACCCAGCAGGTCAGCAATCCGGACCAAGTATGCAGCCAGGCCATTGACTGTCGAAAAGTCTCTTTCATGCCAGGCCTCGATGTGCCAGAATGCCTAGCAGAAAAATCGCGGTGAGCAAGCCTATGCCGAACCAGCCGCGAAGTGCGCTCCTCGCCGCGAATGCCCACAAGGCGGCACAGGTGTAAAGCACAAATGAAAGCAGTGTGGCGGTTAGTACGGCATCTGACTTGTGCAGGGGTAACACCACCGCTAATAAGGAGGACGCTGACGCGGCGAGCGCGTAACCGCCAAAAATGGCGGCTGCAGCGCGCGACGCGACACCCAGACGGAACTGCAATTGTGTGGCGGGCTTCATGTGCTTGTGTTCCGCCGGTGTTTACTTGTTAGGAACTGCGGGAGCAAGCGCAGGCACAGCTTTTAGGCCATCAGTTTGCATGATCGATAACGTCGTCATGTAGTTCAGCATGTCGTAGGGTTTGCCGCCGCGCTCGCCAGGCGTCTTGTCAGCGTAGCGCACCTCTAAAACATAGCGCCCTTGCCAGGGCAGGTCGAACTTTACAACGCCCATGTCGTCCGTGCGGGCCTCTCTGGCCCAGCCAGACTGAACAATAATGCCCACTCTCGTTTTAGGCTGCGGCTCACCCTTGTAGTACACCTTGAACTCGCCGGTCTTGCCATTGGGAACAACGTCCAGAGTTAGCTTTGGAGGTAGTGCGGTGCTGGAGGTTGCCAGACGCGCGGCCAGTGTTTTGGCGGCACGTGTCGGAACGCCGCCAACCTTGTATTCCACCACCGGTATCGTCGACTCCTCGACGTACAGCGTTTGATCCCGGGCTGCTCGTTCAGAAAGGGTAAATGCGTTCGCTGTTTTGCTTGAACTCAATGGCCTGTCACCCTGGGCATCCGAAAGTTTGGCACTAGGTGCGGGAAGCTTGTCGAGCACGCCCGGTGAGGTTTCGCGCAGGTTGCGGTCGAACTCACCGAAATACATCTTGGCTGTATCGGGTGTCTGTTCCAGCCATATCTGATGTGCCTGGGAGGCTCCTGACATAGTCAGGGTCGCCAGTAGCGCCAGTGTTGAAAAACGTCTTGCCATAATTAGTGTCTCCAGTAAGAGTTAAAAATTTATATCTGGCCGGGCTTTGCCGGCGTGTACGAGCGTGCGGGGGCGCAGTTACCACGCAGTCCTGAAAGTCAGCATGACGTTGCGAGGTTCACCATAGAAATTTTGACGTGAGGTGCCGCTGACCTTTTCGTAGTACTTCTTGTCCAGCAGGTTGTTGACCATCAGGCTGGCGTGGGTTGTTTTGTTGAATTGATAGCCGATTTGTCCGTTGACAACCGTATAACCGCTGCCATGGATGCGCACGCCGCCGCTTTCAGCATAAAAGCTGCTGACGCTGCGCAAGCCTGCGGCAAGGCTTACTCGTCTAAGCATGCCGTCTTGCCAGGTCTTCTTGATCCACAGGTTCGCACTATGTTTGGGCGTGACGGCGCTGAAGACTTGTCCACGCTGGTTGCTTGGCGCCTTCAGGTATTTGGTATTGGTGTACGCATATCCGGCAATGAGCTCCAGGCCCGGTCGTATCTCCCCGCTGATTTCCGCTTCCCAGCCTTGGGCCCGAACCTCTCCACCCGCTATCGCCGAATTGCCTGTGATGTCGTCCGGGTCGGCCATGGCGCGATTCTTGTCCAGGATACGAAAGGCGGCTAAATGAGTAATCAGTCGTTTGTCGAAGAATTCGCTTTTGATACCCATCTCCATCTGTGAGCCAGTACGTGGAGGCAGAACTGTTCCGTTAATGTCGAGATTGGTTTGTGGAACGAAAGTCTGTGCGTAGCTTGCATACAACGACGAGTGTCCGTTCAGATCAAAGATAACGCCTGCCATAGGCGTGAATTTGGGTGAGGAGTTTGGAATTGGAGTTACTACGCCCGTAAGCAAGTTGCGTGATTCGGAGTCCCACCAGCTCATGCGTCCGCCCAGCAGAAATGTCCAACGATCTACTGGCTTTAACTGCAACTGCCCGTACAGACCGGTCTCGGTGAGGGTGGACTCACTGCTGTAAGGCCCTATGTCCATGTCGGGAATGGCGACGTTGTAGTCAGGGTCAAAAATATTAAGCATGCCGCCCGCATTGCTATTGGGCGCTGATGCCCGCTTGGTCTCTTTGATGCTGTGGCTTAGCCCCAGTAACGCTCTTTGGGTGTGTCCTCCCAGCTCGAAAGGCGTGGAAAGAAAGGCATCGAAATTTGTATCAATGGTTTGTCTGCGCGATGCGGCGCCCTGCATCTTGACTTCGCCTGTTAGTGGATTAACTGGGCTGCTTGCGCGTACTCCATAATCGGATGAGTACCGCTTACCTTCACGGGCAGCCAGCTTTAGCAGACCCCCGTTGTCCAGATGGTGCTCCAGTTCGGCGAACATCTGGCTGGTTTCCTGTCTTTGCGTATTGGCGCTTCGGCCCGCAAACGTTGAGCGCGATATATCAAGCAAAGAGCCGTCGGCATAGGTGGGTAACCCAAGGTCGCGCACGGTATCCAGATTTTGCCGGGCCGCACCGAGTGAGAAGGTCGTATCCGGGGTCAGATCGAACTCCAGGGTGCCGTATCCAACGGTTTTGTCGTTTTTTACGATATCCACATAAGAGTTTCGCTTGTCGATCACGCCGACTACGCGAGCGCGGATACGGCCTGATTCCACTAAACTGCTGGTGACGTCTACACTTGCTCGCTTGGTATCCCACGAGCCCAGCATAAGGCCTACGTTGCCGGCGAAGCCAGGCTGCGCACGCTTGCGCACCAGATTGATAGTGCCGCCCGGCTCCCCCGCACCCTGGAGCAAGCCGGCAGGTCCGCGCAATACTTCGATGCGATCATAGATGGCTGCATCAAGCCCGGTTGTGTAGCTGGTGTCCTGGCTTGTGGGCAAGCCATCGAGCTGGATAGAGCCGATGCTGAAACCGCGTGAGGAAATACTGTTGGCGTTGCCTGCACCATCGTACCGAGTGACGGTCATGCCAGTGGTTTGTTTTAGAACATCCTGAATGTTGGTGACGTTCTGGTCATCTAAACGCTCGCGAGTGATGATGGTGACAGAAAAGGGCGTTTCCCGGATGGTTTGTGGGATCTTAGATCCAACAGTGATTGCACTGGGCACATAAGAGCCCGTGCCTTCACTTGTCGCGTTCAGGCCTCCGGTGCCTGTGATTGTGATTGGTGCCAATGTGGCAGTGGATGACTTCGCAGCCGAAGAGACTGTCTCGTTTATCTCTTTCGTTACTGCGGGCGTGTTCTGCGCCCAGGCATCGGGCAGATACGCTATAGGCAACATACCGCCTGCACTGATCACGACGATGGCCAGATGGCGATTTTTGATGGGCTTCTTATGCAGACGCACGCGATTCCAGGCAAGGGTGGATGGAGCTGGTGTGTGCTGCGTATCGTCTAGCTGCATAGGATTCCATTTATAGTTTGTAATTACTAATTATTGTTATTAAGATTTTGATAACGAGAATGAGAACGCGTCGTATTAAAACATATTTATTGAAAGATTGTGCCTAAATCGTATGCGCACGCACACAACAATCGATCAGGAAATCGGGCGAGTGCCGCAGTAAATTGGACAGGCCGCAACTTGAGCGTTGAAGCTGCTACCTTTGCGTGATTATTATGATCGGACGCAATGAACTAGAGTTTATGTATAGGTTTCAATTGCTTGGCAAGATTGCGCTCTTGTCGCGCCTGCCCGCGCAGCATGGCAATATCTCTAGTAGGCGCATTCCCAAAATGCCGGGCATACTCCCGGCTAAATTGTGAAGGGCTCACATACCCAACACGCTGGCTCGCGGTGCTCACTTCCATACCCTGAGACACCATCAGTCGTCGGGCCTCTTGCAGTCGCAATACCTTCTGATACTTCACCGGACTCATGGAGGTAACGGCTTTGAAGTGCTGATGGAGCGACGAAGCGCTCATATGCGCCATGTTTGCAAG
Organism: Allopusillimonas ginsengisoli; assembly: GCA_005239165.1. GTDB lineage: Bacteria > Pseudomonadota > Gammaproteobacteria > Burkholderiales > Burkholderiaceae_B > Allopusillimonas > Allopusillimonas ginsengisoli_A. The sequence goes on along the minus strand of RAPG01000009.1, from coordinate 102,771 downwards.
GGTCTCAATCTTTATTGCCTGCTCAAAATTTTGTCGAACCCAGGTAACGGCTTTGGCGACTCTGTGGGTGTGAGATCCGATATTTCCGATTTGCGCTAGCCGCCCACCAACGGGGCTGCGAAGCAGTCGGATGAGGATCTCGTCCATCAAGAGCGGAGCCAGCAGGTTTGCTTCGGTCGGGTTGGACATGAGGGCCATCAGCCTGACAGCAGCGTCGATAATGGCTGCACTCGCTTGTGCAAGATAGATCGCGCGGGCTTCTTGTACTTGCGGTATTCCATTTGGGTAGACCTTTAGCGCCAGTTCGGCAATACGGTGAGGGTCAATATCGAGCCTGAGGCACAGGTATGGCTTTGAGGCGCTCGCCTGGCGAACCTGCCCTGCAATAGGCAAGTCTACTGAAAAGATGAGCAGGCGTGAGGCATCGTACTCATAGGTCTCTGTACCGAGCATGACTGTTTTGGCACCCTGCGCAATGATGCACAATGCCGGTTGTTGCAACCCATGCACCAGCTCTGTAGTGGGGCGAGAGGCACGAATAGCATGGACGCCAGGTGTACATAGCTCAAAGCTGGCGTCATGCGGCGCATTGGCGAGCAGCAAATCGGCCAGGCTGGTCACGCCTTGTATCTTGAGAGACGGAGCACCGGGCGCTGGGTTGACAGCCAAATTGTTTTCCATAAGCGGAGCATACAACTACGGGCTATCTCTTGCCTGTCTTCTGGGCCATAGTGCTGCATTGCTTAACAAGATGACAAGAGAGTCTGCCCGCTTCGTATATCTATGACTTTGCCAGCGGCTAGAACACGCCATCCGTAGATTTGGACAATTCGGTGTAAGCACGAATTTCTTCCAGACGGGCCTCTAAAGATTGGATCACTACGTCCAGGGCGTCGCTTCCTGCCAAAAACCGTTTGGGTGAATTTTGCATGTTGGCAAGCTTTATCAGTGCGTCGCCCAGTTTCGCAGGATCGCCGGGCTGTTGATGGCTATACGAGTCATAGGTTTCCTTGACCGTGCCATTGTCGGCATAATCCTGAAGGACTCTGTCGCCGTATTGAACCGACTTGGGGTCCAGGAAATCAGTGCGGAAAAAACCTGGCTCAACAATGATGACGTTGATACCGAACGGTGCCACCTCGCGTTCCACCGATGCCGACAGCCCCTCTACAGCATGCTTGGTGGCGCAATAGATCGAAGCGCCCTGGAAACCTAAAGCGCCTCCGATGGAAGACATATTGTAGATGTGGCCCGAACGTTGACGACGCATGACCGGCAACACCGCACGCATTACATTCATTACTCCGATCACGTTGGTTTTGAACTGATGCTCGATGGCGTTTGCAGCGATTTCTTCAAAATTGCCCATGAGACCATAGCCGGCATTGTTCACCAGAACATCAATGCGACCGAATCGCTCGACGGCTGCCTGAACAGCCGCTTCGGCTTGCTGCTCGTTCGACACATCAAGTTCGACGAAGGCGATGCTGTCGTCGGGCACATCGCGGTAGGTTGTGCGCAATTGTTCGACGCTTCGGCCGGTGGCAACAACGTGGTGGCCAGCGTGCAGGGCAGATCGGGCAATATGGGCGCCAATGCCGCGGCCTGAACCGGTGATAAACCAGACTTTACTCATTAAGTCTCTCCGTCAACGTCGCGACCGGTATGGTGGCGTATGAAGAAGAGTCTAAGTTTTGAGGTGTTGTTTGATTTGCCTAAAACTCCTGAGTATTGTCGCGATTCTTTCGAAGTACAGGTGGGGGCGTGTCGCTCGTTGACGCCAGGGCAATCAACGTAATCCGGCCCGATATCGTGTTGAACGGCTCCTGGATCCAGTGCAGTGTATTAAATACACCAGCCTCTTGCGCCCAGTATTATTCTGTACAAAATTGGCGGCGACTAGAATAGCGTTTCTGCCCGAGCCCGTTTTTTCTGGAGCCATTCCATGCTTGCCACCTTGACACCGTATTTCCCTGCCTGGACCCACGAATGGCTGGGCTCGTTTGTTCTGGTCATCCAGTTGCTGATTATCGTGCTGGGAGCCTGGCTTTTGCAGCGCGGTTTGGGACGCATTTTGCACCGTGCGAGCGCGCACTACGACTTACCGGTGCATTTGATGAAGCCCACCGCAACCATTGTGCGCTGGATCATCATGGCAACTGCCGCGTTGCTGGTGCTTGGCCTGCTAGGCGTTTCCGGAACGGTGCTGTGGACGGCTTTTACGGGGTTTGCGGCAGTGGGTGCCGTGGCTTTCTTCGCGGCCTGGAGCGTGCTCTCGAATATATTCTGCGCCATCCTTATCTTTACTGCGCGCCCGTTTCGTCTGGGCGATTATGTAGAGATTCTGGATACGGCAGAAAAGCCCGGAGCCAAAGGCGAAGTCGTGGATATCAGCTTGTTATATGTGACCCTGCGGGACAGCTCAGACGAACATCCGGGTGCCCTCTTGCAGATACCCAATGCGTTGATTTTTCAGCGCGTGGTGCGCCGCTGGAAGGGCGGGCCACCACGTCAACCTGCTGGCAGCCGCGCTTCAGTGTTGTCCGAGTAGAACCCATGTTATAGGCTGCGGGTGCCTTCGGCATTGTCTGGGCAGAACCCTCGTCATAGGCTGCGAGTGCCATAGGCATGCGCTCCGACAGGCCGAGGCTGCCCCATCAGGCAGCCCCGGGCAACAACTTATTAGTGTTCGATAAATTTGGAATGGCTGGACGTATAAGCGTGTAGCTCTTCCAGAACCTGGGCGCGGCTCTTGTCTGACCCATGAGTGCGCATCGGATACACAGATGCCTCATCGCCAAGGACATGACCGGCTTCTTGCGCTGCTGTCAGTGTGGCCACAACCTGAGCACGGGTCTTGTCTGGTCCGTCAGTGACCATGGGGTACACAGAGACCTCATCTCCGAGAATTTCACCCGATTGTTGCGCTGCTTGAAGCTCGGTGACAACCTGAGCGCGTGACAATGAGGAATCATGGGTATTGGCCGCATTGGCTATACCGACCGAACCGGTCGCCAGGATTGATGCCAGAACTATTGAACGAATTGCTGTTTTCATCATTATTCCTTTCTGTGCGTAGGTAAAAGTGCCTTACCTATACATATACGAACGAAATAATGATTTGGATGCACCAATCGCGAAATATAGTCTTGTACCCTGCACTGCTCATGCAATCCGCCCTGTTTCAGGGAGAACCCGCCTACCATCTTTTTCTCGATGGGCCTCCCGCGCTATATCTATTCTGCGATTCAGACGTGCATTTAGATAAGTAGGGTGTGTATGTTGCTGTGGAGCTGCTCGGCAGCGGCCTCCGTCTGCCTCTGCTACTTTGGGTGCATCGCGCCATCACGCTTGGCGGCCCATTTGCGGCGAGCGTCAGGCAGCGTAAGGAACTTCTCTCACTTCGGAAGAAGGGCATAATTACATCACTGCATCACTGCATCACTGCATCACTGCATCACTGCATCACTGCATCACTGCATCACAGCATCACAGCATCACAGCAATACGCGAACCTGAGAGACATTTACAAGGACGTCTATTGTCTTTTCGGCAGAATTCGTGCAAAAGCGAGCAACCACCAAAGAGCAACGCATCAATGCAGCCCATGACCGTTAATAGTTTGAACTACGCCGGATTTTTTAACGGGCTGCAACAGCCAGATCAGATATTGACGATCCGGCTGGCCCACTGTCCACCCACCATCGATTGGGTGGTGTTCGATTCTTGGCTGACGCAGAAGCTGGCTATTCCATTGCTGGCCGAGGTCGACAAAGCCGCTGTGCCCGGCAACGAAGCGGCGCGCTTGATGTGGCGCGTATTGCAAATTGCGGCGGGGCTGCAGCGTGCAGCGCGTATTCCAGTATTCGAGCCCGGTCGTATTCTTTTTTGTTGCCCAGATGCTGACAACCCGGGGGCCTGGTTGTGTACGGTCGCCGTGCCGCGCGTAGATTTCATCCCAACGCAGTCCACATATCTGGCCTATAACTGGGCCACGACACTGATACTTGAGGTGGCTGCGGCGTCTACCCTTCCCGCCAAGCCTGAAGCACTTTACCTTCAGTTGGAAGAGCACGTGCTGCAGCCGTTGCGGTCAATTCTGCCAGCCGGAAAATCCTCTATTCACATGCTTAGCACCGCACGAGACAGCGGCGTCCCGTGGCGACACTTGGGCAATTGTGTGTTTCAGCTAGGCTGGGGCAGGCATGCATTGCGCATTCGGCACAGCAAAATAGAGACTGACTCCCAAATAGGTGCCGATGCGGCCCAACATAAGTTCGTGGCGGCACAATGGATGCGCCAGGCGGGGTTGCCAGTGCCGGAGCAGCAGCTTGTGCTTGACGAAGATGGCGCATTGCAGGCGGCGCGCAGCCTGGGTTTTCCGCTGGTTGTAAAGCCTGCTGATAGAGACAGAGGTGAGGGCGTTACGGTCGACATTGATTCGCCAGACCGCGTGCGTAGTGGGTTCCAGGATGCGGCGCGGTTCTCCAGGCAGGTGTTGGTTGAGCGCGCTATACCCGGTGTTTGTCACCGCCTGCTGGTCGTGCGGGGATACGTTTTGTACACGGTAAAGCGCATGCCTATTGCGGTTCAAGGAAATGGGAGAATGACGGTTGCACAATGCATTCAGGCAGTCAACGAGCAACAGTCAAACATGCCGGTCTGGAACCGGCAGCCCATGTATCCGATCGACGAGCTGGCCATGGAAGTTCTGGGCGACGACGGCTTGACGATGGAGAGCGTGCTGGGCATCGGTCAGTGGGCGGCGCTGCGGCGAATCGAGTCAACGCAATGGGGCGGACTGGATATTGATTACTCCACAAGCCTGCATGCCGATAACGTAGCCATTGCAATCCAGGCGACAGCACTTTTTGGGCTGGATATTGCCGGTGTCGACATTATCTCTCTGGATATCACTCGCCCCTGGTATGAGAACGGTGCTGCCATTAACGAGGTCAACTCGGCGCCTTTGCTTGGCGCCAGCCAAAGCTCCATGGACACGCTGCCTGTGTTGATGGAACGGCTGATGGGTGGTGACGGCCGTATTCCGGTCGGAGTGATTATGGGGGGCGAGAAGGCGGCAGTTCGGGCGCGCTTGCTGCAGCAAGAGTGGCTGGCCCAGGGGCACACCTGCTACGTAACGAATCACGAGACAACGCTGGAGCCCGATGGTCGCATCATGCCACTGGCTGTGCGAGGGCTTTTTGCACGTTGCATGGCGCTACTCATGAATAAAAACGTAGGTGCCTTGATTTTGGTGGCGCAAACCGACGAATTGCTTGAGTTGGGTTTTCCGGTGGACCGCTTCGACTTGGTAGAAAGAACTGACGATGAACTTGTGATCGTGAGCGGGGCTGGAGAAAGTGTGAAGGAGCAAACAGAAGAATTGGCCCGGCGATTATCGGTTTTGTCCGTATAGTTTTAAATAATAGTATTTGAAAATAATATAATAGCGTCTGATAATAAAGTATGAATATAAAATTTATTGCTTATCAATTATATTGATTGATCGGCAATTGCAGCTGCCCTCTCGTCAGTTGGTCAGGCTGGCATAAGCAGTGTGAGGCTTGCCTGTCGTATTGTGTGCGCGCACGCTACAGCCTGTACCTGGGCGCAATCAAGCAGAGCGAGCCCACGTTGATTACGTCGGCTGGCCAGCGACCACCTTATTCAATATTGATTACTTCTTGATCCATTTCCCGTTTAGCTGAATATACTGGCCAGCCGGCGTCTTTTCGAGTGCCTTTTTGCCTGCAATGGTTTCCACGTCAGAGAGCTGTATATTGTTGTCTTTTGCCAGTTTTTGATATTCAGCACGACGCGCGTCATTGATCAGGCGCGCAATTTCAGCTGCATTGCCTTGTTGCGTAACCACTCCTAAATAGCCATCGGGCTGCTCACCAAGTGCGCCGGATGATTTAGCCTGGCTAAGGCTGCTCATGGCGCCGTTAAGGTCCATGGCCAGGGCTGTTACGCTGAGGACGCTTGTTGCCAATGCTAAGACCAAAGGCATTAAGAATTTACGAAAGCTCATGTGGCGCTCCTTAGAACAAACCGCTAGATTTGTCGAGAATATTATCAAGTTCTTTATCAACCTTGATATAAATTTCATGCTGAATTTTTACATTCAGGTTAATGGTTATTGGCTCACTGGGCGCAGCCAGTTGCACAGTAGGGGTGCATGCGCTCGTGAGCAAGGCGAATAAAAAAATAATCGGAAGTGGTCGTGTACGCATAATTTCACCCTGTATTAACGCTTTTCGAGGCGATCCCGAATACGTTTTTCAATAATCTCACTGACTTGACCGCTAAGTTGAATGCTGGCGAGTAACGCGGGCATATCCTCTTCGAGGTTGAGGTTTAAGTGCACGGGGCGTCCCTCTTGAACATCGGGGTTTTTTCCCTCTAAACGAATGTTTAGCAATAGCTTACCGGATGGTTCATAACTTACAGCGCTACTTAACAAGTTAAAGTGAAAATCTTCCAGCGCATCAGCGACGATACGCATTGCCGGGTTGTTTTTACCCAGGCTCTGGATTTTTTCAGAGCGAAACTGCAGAACGCCTGGTCGTCGCGCTTTTAGTTGGCCTGCCTCAACATACACCGCGCCGTGCTCAATACGAATTGGTATTTGTCCGTCAATGATACCTGTTCCTGCCAGGCCTTCAGCCGGATAAACCTTAAACAGCTCTTGCAGTTCCAGACCTTCTACGTGCAGCAGTACCTTGCTGGTCCGCTTCAGATCAAGCTTCTGGGCGTCTAGCCAGGCTCTGCCGTTCAGTAGTTGGGCCTTTACGCTTTGCCAGTTGAGCACGCCCTGCATGAGGGTTTTAAGGCTGGTCTGATAGTGTGCGTTGGTAAGCTCAAGTGAGGCTAGCGGAATACCGGGGTTAAGCTGCCCAATTGTCAGATTGGGTATGTCTAGCTTCAGCGTTTGGCCAGAAACCTGGCCATTGAAATTTACATCGGCATTTTTTAGCTCGCTGCGATTGATAACCCCGTTCAGGCCTGTGGCACTGCCTTTTAGCGACAGGCTAAAAGACCCTTTTGGGGGTAGGCTGAAATCGACTTGGGTGCGCAATCGGCCACTATCAAACGACACCAGTTCAGGCCAGCTTTTAAACGTTTTCTGCAATGGATTGCCGGCTTTAAAAAACACGTCATTTGCCGTAGCGCTGCCTCGTAGTGTGTTATCTGCCAGACGAATCTTGCTTGCAAGGCTCAGGCCTTGGTCGCCGGTCAGGCTACCGGCTAACTCAAGTTGTGATAGTTGGCCGCCGAGAGATCCCTTGAAGTCCCAGTTTTGAGTGTGCAGTTGCTCTGAGCTTAGCTTGTCAACATGCGCGTTCAGTGCGCTGTGCACGTCTATCTTGTGGGATGAACCGGCACTGCCTTTTACGCTGAGATCAGGCAGTTTTATGGTGGCTTTTTCTGCATGGCCAATGCCCGGCAACTGCAGGCTATGGGCCTGCAGGCTCGCCACCTCGCTGACATTCAAAGCAAAACGCTCTGCGCCGACATGCCCGGTAACCCGCGCGCTTGCCTGCAGTTGCTGAGCGTTTACAGTGGGGCTTTTCAGGCTATCAAGCTGCACGATGAACTTCGTGTCTTTCAGGGCGGCTTGCAGGCTCGGTGCTTGTTGCAGCGTCAGCTGGCCGTTAAGTTCCATGCCGAGGTTTTTCACCTCGCTGTCATAGACAGAGCCGCTTATTGCGCTGGCGCTACTGTTAAACGATAGGTTAAGCGGACCCGTATCCGGTTTATTGAACTCTATTTGACCGCGCAGCTGGCCGTTATTCAGAGAAATGGTCTCGGGCCAGTTTTTTAAAGTTTTTTGCAGTGGGTTGCCAGCCTCAAATGAAACTTCATTTAACGTCGCGCTGCCTTGTATTTCATTGTCCTGCAGGCGAATATGGCTGTTAAGGGCGAGCCCTTTTTGGCTGGCAAGCGTACCGGTTAATTCAAGTTGTGGCAGCTGGCCGTTGAGATTGCCGTTAAAGTCCCAGTTTTGAGTGTGCAATTGCGCTGCGTTCAAGTTTTCCAGGTGCACGTCGACCGGGCCGTTTATCGCAATGTCATGGGGCAGGCTACTGCGACCACTGACACTAAGGCCAGCCAGTTGCATGATGATTTTTTTAACTTGGGCAACATCGGGCGTCTGAACGTTGTTGGCCTGCAGGCTGGAATGGTCGCTGAAAGTGACCGCAAATTTCTCAGAGTCGGCTTGCGCAGTGAAGTAGGCATGGGCTTGTAGTTTTTCGGCGCGTACCGCAGGGTATGCCAGCGTATCAAGCTGCGCATTGAGCTCTGCATTGTTTAGCGTTCCGTGCCAGTCAGGGGTTCGCTGCAGGTCTAATAAGCCTTTGAGCTGTAACTGCATTGCTTTGTCGCTGTCCACCTCGATAACGAGTAGTTGCTGGCCACTGGAATCGTCTTGGTGTGTGTTGATCTGCGCATTTAACTGGGTGGGACGGAACGCCGCAGGGATACCGTCCAGCCAAGCTCCCTGCAGGTCTTTTAAAGTGAATTGGCTTTGAATAGAAGCAGGTTGCCATATTTCGCCTTGTGCGCTGACATCAACATTAAGTAAACCTTGCAGGTGCCCAAACCCGGGCAGGTTGGCATCTATGTCTTGCAGTTCAATATGCTGGGGAAGCCATTTTAGTAACGCTGCGGGCACCGCCAGGCTGGTCTGGCCTGCTGAGGTTTGATCACGGGTAATAGGCCAGTGTATTTGTACGTGCTCTGCCTGCAGGCGTTGTATGGGTAAAGTTTTCCATGCCCAGTTAATACGCAGGTTGTCGAATTGCAACCGTCGGGCATGCTGGTCGTCGCCAGGCAGCGTCAATTGCAATTGCGAAACACTGAATCCGTCCAGATGCCATTGCGGGTCTTTCCATTGGGCATCAATGCCTTGTTGTTGAAGTAGCCAAGGCAGTGCGTAGGGTAATGCCAGCACCGCAGCAATCAGCAACACGCCCAATACCAGGCTAATACGTAGCATACGTCTTGGCCACGAGGGCCTGTACGCAGTGGCTGATGACTTATCGACTGCCGTACTGCTATGCACTGACGCAGGTTTTAAAGACACTCAATCACCCCGGGTTTTGTGAATACAGTTCAGCCATAGTAAAGCGGGATGGGGGTTCAGTGTTGCAGGGCTTGTTTTTCAGGCCAGCGCACGCGCCAGCACACAGGCCACGTGTTCGGCCTTCCGGCCCGACCCGTCGACTATCTGGTGGCGACAGCTGGTGCCATCGGCGACCAGCAGTGTCTCGGCGTCGGCCTTGCGCACGGCTGGCAACAAGGACAGCTCTGCCATCTGCATCGACACGTCGTAGTGGGTGGCCTCGTAGCCAAAGCTGCCTGCCATGCCGCAACAGCTCGATTCAATCAGGTTTACGGCCAGTTCCGGAATTAACGCCAGAACCGTCTGTACAGGTTTGACGGCGTCGAAGGCCTTTTGGTGGCAGTGGCCGTGCAGCAGCGCCTTTTTCTCAGGTATAGGCTTGAGCGCCAGGTGCAAGGTACCGGCCGAATGCTCGCGTGCGAGAAATTCTTCGAATAAAAATGACAGGCGTGCGAGGCTGTTTGCCTCTTCCCCCATTCCCATGACCAGGAATTCGTCGCGCAGTGATAGCAGACAGGAAGGTTCCAGGCCGACAATAGGAACGCCGCGAGCGATGAACGGACTCAGTGCTTGTACGACACGACGGGCTTCGGCCTTGGCCTCATCGACCAGGCCGGCGGAAAGATAGGTACGCCCACAGCATAAGGGCCGCTCTTTTTCAGAATCTTTAGGGTGGGCGCGGGCGATATGGACCTTGTAGCCGGCGGCCTGCAACACGATAAGCGCGGCGCGGGCGTTTTCCGACTCCAGGTAATTATTAAAGGTATCGGCAAACAGAACGACGTCTGCGTCGTCGGTATGGTCGGAGTGCGCAGTGGCCAGGAACGTGTCGCGGCGCCATTGGGGTAACGAACGACGCGCGGACAAACCCAACAGGCGTTCTGAAAGCCATGCGGCACCGGGCATAGTGTCACGCAAGTTGAATAACCACGGCAGGCGTGCCGCCCATGGCGCCCAGCGTGGCATGGTGGCGATGAGCTTGTCCTTGAGGCGCAGGCCGTGTTGTTTCTGCCACTGGTACAGAAACTCGATTTTCATTTTGGCCATGTCCACCCCTGTGGGGCACTCGCGCTTGCAGCCTTTGCAGCTGACACAGAGATCCAGCGTTTGGCGTACTTCTTCCGAGGTAAAAGCGTCGGGCCCCATTTGGCCTGAAAGCGCCAGGCGCAGGGTGTTGGCCCGACCTCGCGTCAGGTGCTGTTCATCATGCGTGACGCGATAGCTGGGGCACATGGTGCCGGCATCGAATTTGCGGCAGTGGCCGTTGTTGTTGCACATCTCGATGGCTTTGGCAAAGCCTTGAGAGGGGTCACCACCGGTGCCTGGCGCGCTTGTGGTTTGCGTGGCGGCGTTGCCGGTGACGTTCCAGCTGGACCAGTCTAATGCAGGCGCCAGCGGCAAAACCTGATAGCTGGGGTTAAATCGAAACAGCGAGACGTCGTCAAACTTCGGGCTGCGCACGATTTTTCCGGGGTTCATGAGGCCCTGTGGGTCGAACAGGTCTTTAATCTCTTCAAACGCCTGGGTCATGCGTGGGCCGAACTGCCAGGAGACCCATTCGCTGCGTGCCAGGCCGTCGCCGTGTTCACCCGAGAACGCGCCCTTGTATTCGCGCACGATGGCGCTGGCCTCTTCAGCGATGGCGCGCATCTTGCCCGCGCCGTCGGTGCGCATGTCTAGAATGGGGCGCACGTGCAAGGTTCCTACCGAGGCGTGGGCATACCAGGTGCCGCTGGTGCCGTGCTTGTGAAAGACCTCGGTCAGGCGGCTGGTGTATTCAGCCAGATGCTCTAACGGTACGGCACAGTCTTCGATGAAAGAAACCGGCTTGCCGTCTCCGCGCATGCTCATCATGATGTTCAGGCCGGCCTTGCGCACCGACCAAAGAGCTTGCTGGGCGGCGGGCTCGGGCATTTCGACCACGCTGTTGGGCAGGCCCAGGTCGCCCATAAGCTCTACCAATTGCCGCAACCGTGCGGCCTGTTCGTCTTGCTGGATACCTGCAAACTCGACCAGCAAGATGGCCTGGGGTTCGCCGATCAGCGCGCGCTCTATGGTGGGGCCAAAGGCCGGGTTGTTGCGCGCCAGGTCGATCATGGTGCGATCAACCAGCTCAACCGCCACCGGGCCTAGCTTCACAATATGCTGCGCCATGTCCATGGCCTGGTAAAACGTCGGAAAGTTCACCACCCCCAGCGTTTTGTGCGCAGGCAGCGGTGCGAGTTGCAGGGTAATCTGCCGCGTGAGCGCCAGCGTACCCTCGCTACCCACGAGCAAGTGCGCGAGGTTGGGGCTGTTGTCTGCGGTATAGGGGCGTTCGCTTTGTGGATTAAATATATCGAGGTTATAGCCGCCGACCCGGCGCATAACCTTGGGTACGGTGCGGGCGATTTCGTCATGCTCGCGCACGGCAATTTCCTGAAGACGGCGCACGATAGAGGCAATGCGCCCGCTGTCCGTAGGCATGGCCGCCAGAGGCCCGAACCGGCCCTCGGTGCCATCGGCCAGCAGTGCATCGATGGACAGTACGTTGTGCACCATGTTGCCATACTGGATGGAACGTGAGCCACAGGAATTATTGCCAGCCATACCGCCCAGCGTGCATTGGGCCGAGGTGCTTACGTCCACAGGAAACCAGACGCCGTGCGGCTTGAGCCAGGCGTTGAGGTGATCGAGCACAATGCCTGGCTCTACCGTGACTGTCATGGCCTCGCGATCGAAGTCGAGGACGCGGTTGAGGTGTTTGCTGTTGTCCAGGACCAGGGCCAGCCCCACGGTCTGGCCGCATTGTGAGGTGCCACCGCCGCGCGCAACAAAAGGCGCGCTCAGCTCGGCACACACTGACGCCGCAACGCGTACGTCGTCAAAGGTCTTGGGAACCAGCACTCCTATGGGATCGGCCTGATAGATCGAGGCGTCAGTCGCATAGCGGCCGCGATCTCCCCGGCCAAACAGAATTTCACCCTGAACTTCGCGTGCAAGCCGCTCTGAGAGCTCATTGCGTTGCTGGCTGGCGTGTATGACTTTTTGGGGCAGGGGGGCGTTCATGGGTGGCTCAGCCGTCTTTGGTGGAGGGTAATGATGTAACAGGATGCCCGGTCTGGCTGTGTTCTTTGCCAAGGCTTTCAATGACAGCCTCGCATTTGCGTTGCAAATGCTCGCGCATAAGGCGGCCCAGTTCGACCCCGTCGCGCCTTGAAAGCGCATCAACCATGGCGATGTGCTCTTTCATGGCTCTTTCCCATTTATCGGGGTTCAGGTTAGAGCGAAACCGCAGATTCTGAACGCGCTGGTTCAGCGTGGAGTAAACCTGCGCCAGCAATTGGTTGCGTGCCGCCTGATTGATGCAGCTGTGGATCTCCCGATTTAGCCGATAGTACGAGGGCAGATCTCGTCTGACGTGACAGGCTTGCATTTCGAAGGTCAGTGCGCGAATTTCGGCGACTTCTTCATCGGTAGCATGCTGGCAGGCCAGCTCGCCCGAGAGCGCCTCCAGCCCCCCCAGCACGGTGAAGCTTTCACGGATGTCATTTTCCGACAAGGCTATGACTCTTGCGCCGCGATTGGGTTGAATGGCGACCAGGCCTTCGGAGGCCAGCAGGCGAAAGGCCTCTCGCAAAGGCGTGCGCGAAACACCCAGGCGCTCACTTAAGGCGCGCTCGTTGAGTCGCGTGCCGGCCTGCAGCTCACCTTCGATGATGAGTTCGCGAAGTCGTTCGGCCGCAGCGGCCGGAAGAGTGCGTCGATCGAGTTTGTCGTCGATAAGGGCGAGAGCTGGAATATTGGACATGACCGAATTTTGTATACCATCAAGGGATATATTATAGCGATCCAGGAGCGGGCACGGGAATACATGTGAATGCACTCTATGCCTTATCCTGAAGAAGCATACATTTTATATCCTGTCTGCACGATAGGGAAAATTCCTCTTGTACCGGACAAAAGGGCGGCGTACCATGCTCAGATTGTGTTTTGTATACCAATTAATGATGGGGCTTAGACATGCTTAGACTTAGCTCGCACCCTTCGGGTCGCCACTTTCTCCAGATTCCTGGCCCAACTAATGTGCCTGATCGCGTGTTGCGCGCCATCGATAACGTCACGATAGACCATCGCGGTCCAGAGTTTGGCGAGCTCGGTAAGTCAGTGCTTGCCGGCATGAAAAAAATATTCAAGACCGAAAGCCACGTCATCATCTATCCGGCGTCGGGCACCGGCGCATGGGAGGCGGCGCTGGTCAACACCCTGTCGGCCGGCGATCTGGTTCTTATGGCCGAGACCGGGCATTTCGCGGCCATGTGGAAAAAATGGCGACGGAGCTGGGTTTGCGGGTGGAGTTCCTGCCTGGCGACTGGCGTCGTGGTGCCGATGCCTCGGCTATCAATAGCCGATTGAAGTCTGATGCAGAGCATGAAATCAAGGCGGTCTGCATCGTACACAATGAAACGGCCACGGGCGCCACCACCGACGTCAAGGGCGTGCGCGAGGCTATTGACCAGGCCGGGCATCCTGCCTTGCTTATGGTTGACACCATTTCATCGCTGGGTTCGGTCGACTACCGTCACGATGAATGGGGCGTAGACGTCACCGTGGCAGGTTCCCAGAAAGGCTTGATGCTGCCGCCAGGGTTGTCCTTCAATGCGATCAGCGCCAAGGCGCTTGCCGCCGCTGAACACGCGAATCTCAGGCGTTCGTACTGGGACTGGCGCCCCATGATTGCCAGCAACGCTACCGGATACTTTCCGTATACGCCCGCCACCAATCTGCTCTATGGCCTGCATGAGGCGCTGGAAATGTTATTTCAGGAGGGGCTGGACACCGTGTTTGCACGACACCAGCGCCACGGCGAGGCGACCCGTCGGGCTGTGCGTGCCTGGGGGCTGGAAATTTTATGCGCCGACCCTGACGAATACAGTCCGGCGCTGACGGCAGTGATTATGCCCGAAGGCCATAGTGCTGACGCGTTTCGCAAGATCGTGCTGGAGCATTTCAATATGTCGTTGGGACAGGGCCTCTCCAAACTCAAGGACAAAGTATTTCGCATTGGGCATCTGGGCGACATTAACGATCTGTCTGTGTGCGGAACACTTGCCGGTGTAGAAATGAGCCTGGAGCTTGCTGGTGTACCGCATAAAAAGGGCGGGGTCCAGGCCGCCATGGAGTATCTGGCACAAAAAGCAGAGGTTCGATCCATAGCCGTCAAATGACGGATCGAGTTTCCGCGAGAACATCACGCAGTCTGTGCGCGCCGAATGAAAATTTCAAAAGCCAAACACGTGAGGAAGCAACACCACCACGTGAGAGCAACATGCGACTTTCAACCCCCAATTCCTGGGCGTCAGCTGACGAGTGGCATAAAGAGGGGAAGCGCCTAGACATGCTGTGAGCTCGTTTCAGGGTCGTGCGCAGTCCGGGTGCACGGCACCATCCACAACCGGACCGACGGAGACAATGATGATCAATACCACTTCAATTCCACAGTCCAGTACTTTGCGCCGCCGCATGCTGGCCTTGGTCGCCGCCGTAGGCGCAACGGCGGCTTTGGGCATACCGAGTATTTCTCAGGCGCAGGTTGAGCTCAAACTCGGCCACGTGGGTAACCCGGGTTCCCTTTTCAGATTAGTGCCGACGAGTTCGCCAAACGCGCCAACGCCAAGTTGGGCGATCAATACAAGGTCGTGGTGTTTGGATCCAGCCAGTTGGGTGGAGACAAGGAAATGGTGCAAAAGCTCAAGCTTGGCACCATAGATATGGTACTGCCCTCAACCGTGATGTCCTCGGAGGTTGATCTGTTCGGCATTTTCGAGATGCCCTACATCGTCAAAGATCGTGAGCACATGAAGCGCATCGAAAAAGAGATCTTTTGGCCCAAACTCGAGCCGGCTGCCGAAAAGAAAGGTCTGACGATACTGGCGGTCTGGGAAAACGGCTATCGCCACATCACCAACAACAAGCGACCCATCGTCAAACCCGAAGATTTGCACGGCATCAAGCTGCGCACCCCCAAGGGGAAATGGCGCGTAAAGATGTTTCAGGAATACGGCGCCAACCCCAGTCCTATGAGTTTTTCGGAGCTGTTCAGCGCCCTGCAGACCGGAGTGATGGACGGACAGGAGAACCCTCTTACCCAGATTTATTCGGCCAAGCTTCAAGAGGTACAAAAGTACTTGTCACTGTCAGCCCACGTATACACGCCTGCCTATCTGACAGTGGGTACCAAGAAGTACGCCAAGCTGCCGGAGAACGTGCGCAAGATACTCGAGGAAACCGCTCGCGAGAATCAGGCCTATGTGTATGAGCAGGCCGCCAAAGCCGATGAGGAGCTGCTCGGTAAGCTCAAAGATGCCGGCATGCAGGTGAATGAAGTGGACAAGGACGCCTTCATCGCGGCCAGCAAGCCTATCTATGAGGAGTTCGGCCAGGAGGTCGACGGTGCGCAGGAACTTATTGCGCGCGCAATCGAACTTGGCAAATAAATCGTGAGGTGACCCCTATGGACGCAGACACACTCGAACGGCCTGGCAATCCCATGCATCGCTTTCGCCACGCTTACGGCAAGGTGCTTGAGTGGGTGGTCGGCGCGCTGATGATCATACTGGCCATCGAGGTGACCGTAGGGGTTATTTTTCGATGGTCCGGAAACTCGCTGGTCTGGTATGACGAAACAGCGTCTCTGCTGCTGGCGTGGCTGACTTTCTATGGGTCGGCACTGGCTTCGGTGCGCCGTGCCCACATCGGTTGCCCCGAGGTGGTGGAGTCTCTGGGGGCGCGGAGTCGGCGCTGCGTCAACATTGTCGCCCAGTTACTGGTCATCGCATTTTTTGCCCTGCTGGGGTGGATGGGCCTGGAGATCATGCCCATCCTCGCCGGAGATACCTTGGTGAGTTTGCCGTGGATGCCCGTCAATTTCGTGCATTCAGCCATTCCTATTTCAGCGGTGCTGATTCTGGTTGCCGAGGTCATGCACCTTATTGATCTGATCCGCACGCCGGATGATGCAGGAACGACGTCGGCGCTGTCCGATGGTTTGGTCTGACCGGAGAGCTCTCATGATCATGCTGATTTTGTTTGGTGCTGTGTTGTTTCTGGTCCTCATCAATGTGCCGATCGCCGTGTCGTTGGGTATTGTGGCTGTCGTTGCCATGGTAGCCAGCCAGGGCATGGATATCTTGCCCAATGTTGCGTTGGTGACCTTTAATGGCGCGACCAATTTTCCGCTGCTCGCGATTCCGCTGTTCATCCTGGCCGGTGCCATCATGAACGCTTCGGGAATCTCTCACCGCCTTATCGCATTTGCCTCTTCACTCTTTGGCTGGATACGCGGCGGATTGGCCCATGTGTCCATCGGATCTTCGTTGTTCTTTGCCGAGATATCAGGCTCGGCAGTGGCCGACGTGGCAGCCCTGGGCTCCATTCTCATCCCGGGAATGAAGGCAAAGGGCTATCCTGCGCCAATGGCGGCGGCTGTTATGTCTTCGGCTTCGACGCTGGCTATCATCATCCCGCCCTCGATACCCATGATTCTGTATGCGGTGATGGCGGAAACCTCGGTGGTGCAGATGTTTGTGGCCGGCATTGTGCCGGGAATACTGGGGGGCGCGGGGCTGATGGGCGTTGCGTCTTTTCTCGCGCGCCGCTACAACCTGCCGCGTGACGAGGCGTTCTCGATCAAGCGCGTGGCGCATACTGCGCGCGAAGCGCTGTGGGCCTTCTTGTTGCCTCTCATAATTTTGGGTGGCATCTTTGGTGGTGTGGTTACTGCCACCGAGGGGGCAGCACTGGCCGTAGTCGCGGCCCTCGCCGTGGGCTTGCTCATCTATCGTGAACTCAACCTAAAACAGCTGAAAAAGGCGATTCTTGAGGGCGGCATACAAACCGCCATCGTCATGTTGCTGGTCGCAACCAGCGCTCTGCTGGGCACCTATCTGTCCGAGGTTCAGGCACCGCAGGCGCTGGCGCAGGCAGTCAGTGATTTCACATCCAATAAGTGGGTGGTGCTGGCGCTGCTCAACGTGCTGTTCTTGTTTTTGGGGATGTTTCTGCATTCGGCGGCAGCCATTATTTTGGTCGTGCCCGTGGTAATGCCGTTGGTTCATATGGTTGGCATAGATCCTATCCATTTTGGCCTCGTGGTAACCATTAACCTCGGCATCGGCCAGCAGACCCCGCCGGTAGCCAGCGTGCTGATGGTGGCGAGCTCAATCGCCAAGGCCTCTGTATGGGAAGTTACACGGGTGAACCTGTGGTTTATCAGCATACTTGTCGCTGTGCTGCTGCTGGTGACGTATGTTCCCGTGACCGGTCTGGGTCTGGTTGATATGTTCTATCGTTGACGCGACTAAAAAGGAAGTTTCATGTCTGATCTGATACAGGTACAACACGATGGCCCCATCGTTACGGTTGTACTGAACCGTCCTGACAAGCTCAACGCCATGACGCGGCCCATGTGGCGGCAGCTAGGTGAGGTGATCGATCAGTTGTCTGCCGATGACGCGGTACGCTGCATCATCTTGCGCGGCGCTGGGGAAAAATCCTTTTCCCCGGGCAATGATATTTCGGAGTTTCAGACCGAGCGCTCCAACAAGGCTCAGGCTATTGAGTACGGGCGCTTAATGCATGAGACCGTACGGGCTCTGACGCACTGCAGACATCCCCTGGTGGCGCAGATTCATGGCATCTGTGTGGGTGGCGGCCTGGAGATCGCTGCGCTTTGCGATATACGTATTTGCGGTGAGTCCAGCCGGTTCGGTGCGCCCATAAAAAACCTGGGACTGGTGATGGCCTACCAGGAAATGGAATCTATCGTGCGTCTGACTGGGCCGGATGTAGCGCTGGAAATCTTGCTTGAAGGTCGTGTGTTTGATGCGGCGGAGGCCAAAGAGAAAGGCCTGGTGACCCGCATTGTGCCGGATGCACAGGTGGCTGCACAGGCGCAGGCGGCGGCGCAGCGCATTGCCGAAGGGGCACCATTAGTGGCGCGCTGGCACAAAAAATTTGCCCGCCGTCTCGCTGACCCCACGCCAATTTCGGATGCTGAGTACGACGAGTGTTTCGACTGTTTTGACACTGAGGATTTTCGTATCGGCTATGCCGCATTCCTCGCCAAGAAAACGCCGGCATTTCGCGGGCAGTAACTGAGGAGGCGCAATGTCTGAATCAAAGGCTCACAGCGGACCACTGGTTGGCATGCGGGTGCTGGAACTGGCCCAGATCATGGCCGGGCCCACGTGCGGCATGATGCTGGCCGACATGGGCGCTGATGTCATCAAAGTAGAGAAGCTGCCAGGCGGCGATGATTCACGCGGTTATAGTGAACCCCGGGTAAATGGCGTATCAGCGCCCTTCATGATTTTGAACCGCAACAAGCGCGGCATAGGGCTTAACCTAAAACTGCCCCAAGGTCGCGATATTTTGCTGCGCATGGTGCGCGATGCTGACGTCCTGACTGAGAACTTCCGACGCGGCACACTGGAAAAACTTGGGTTGGGGTACGACGTCTTATCCAAGGTTAACCGGGGCCTGATCTATTGCGCCGTGTCGGGCTATGGACGCGACGGGCCTTATGCTGACAAGGCCGGCTTTGACCTTATCGCCCAAGGTTTTGCCGGGCTAATGTCGATTACCGGCGAGCCCGGACGCCCTCCGGTGAAGACGGGCAATTCGATTGCAGACATTAATGCCGGACTACTCGCAGCTTCGGGCATTATGGCGGCCTATATCCATAAGCTAAAAACTGGTCAGGGCCAGATTGTGGATACATCGTTGATGGAGGCGGCAATCCAACAAACGTACTGGCACGCGGCTTCATACTTTGCCACGGGTGAGTCTGTGGGGCCTACCGGTTCTGCGCATTTGCTGACGGCGCCGTATCAGGCGTTTCGCACGCAGGATAGCTGGATCAACATCGGTGGTGCGAACCAGGCAAACTGGGAACGTATCGCCGAGGTGTTGGGCCATGCGGAATGGCGTGAAGACGTGCGCTTTGCCACCAATAGCGACAGGATGGCCAACTTGGAAGCACTGGTGGCGTTGATGGATGCAGTTTTGCAGCGTCAAAGCACCGCACACTGGATTGCGGCCTTTGACGCAGCGGGTGTGCCGGCCGGGCCCGTCCACACCATAGGTCAGGCGCTCTCGCACCCACAAACGCTGGCTCGCAACATGGTCATCGATCTTGAACATGCCCAGGCAGGCCCGACCAAAGCCCTGGGATGCCCAATTCACTTTTCGCAAACACCGACCCAAGTGCGCCGACCCGCGCCCGTGCTGGGGCAGCATACGCGTGAGTTGCTGCGTGAGGTCGGCTATGTTGATGCTGATATTGATGGGTTTGTTGCGGAGGGGGTGGTGGTGGATGCAGGGGTGGTTGGTTGAATAGAGAAGGCTGAGCTAATCGGCACCCACATCTGGCTGGGAGTGGCTGTGCCGATTTTGGGCATGATCTGGGTCTAGATATTGTTCATAGAACACCCCCGCCCGAGATTTGTGTATCTTATCCGGACGGAAGATAAGTCCATCAGAAATCATTGCGCTGGCGTGGTGGTCAGAACCGATGCTTGATCTTGGCAGCCTTCATGATGCCATTTGCGGTATGTCGCGAGGCGCAGTTGGTAGAAACAATTACGCTGATTTCGCCGTTACGCCACATCTGATGCGACCCCTTCTGACGCACATACAAAAAGCCGTGCCGCTTGAACACGGCAATGACGCTTTCGTAGTACCCGTTCACGCAGTTGCCAATACCTCATGAAAGTTGAACCATGCTTCAGGGGTGCGGGGCGAACCGTGCACGTATTCTTCCATCAACATTTTCACAGCACCATTGGTTTCATGGATGAGTTCGTCGAGGGTTGTCGCTTCGACAATTAGGCCTCTGAGGTCGGGGCTGGTTGCGATAAAGACATTAGCTTCGCTGTCATGGTGGACATCAACGCGCAAAGAAATTGGAACGCCCAAACGGGCTACTATTTTCCAGAATGGTGATCCAACTTTATACATAGTTCCTCTCCCCGGCAATAATGCTCAAGCTATGCGTACGCATGCGGTAGGGACGATAAAGCAATTTCTGCTGCAGTGGCCCACAAATGATGACTCGCGCCTCGATTTATCTGCCGGGAGCCCGGCTGACCAGAACGACCAAGAAAGTATAGCATCGGTCGAATCCCATCAGAAACCCACTCTTTACACATCCAAATCACCATCCCGCTGTACCAAATAGATCAGCACCAGCGCGATGGTGACCAGAAAACGAAATGCGCTGGGTACGCCATTCCATTGGTCGGACATCCACATGCCAAACCATTCTCCGCCTATCGACATAAAGCCAACCTGCCACACGAAAAAACCCAACGATAAGCCGCAAACAGCGAGGTTTTTGGCCCGGTTAAAGTCGTTCGCTGGCGACTTTAACCGCTTGACGAGCCGATAAGCGCCGGCCCAGCAGAGCAGGGCGGTGAGGGCTTCGAGGGCAATAATAAGAATATACGCGGCATGATGCAGAGCTGGGAGTTGAATGGCGCGGTAGTGAATGGTTGAGTTCGGAAAGATGGTGTCCATGAGCAACACGTGTCGGACAAACTCGAAATTGCTTCCGTAGTCTGTCATGTTGCCAAAGGCCACCAGTGACGCAAAAAGCGCAATCGAAGCCACAAAGCCTATTTTTGAGTATCGGATAAGCATTCCGTCACACCAATTTTAAAATTGCCACTCTGTCTTTCAAGAGCCTTGCGTTGCTGCAGCTTTTGTTGGAAATCAACCCGTCATAGTGTAGTCCAGCAGTTATCGATATCTATTTTGATGCGCAAGGCTTCGGTTATAACAGGCTGATTTTGGAAGGTCTTTCAGTTTGTGCAAATAGCAGAAAAATGTCCGAACTTCCATCACAGATCAGGGGGCCATGGTAGAGGTCAGTAGATTGCATGAGGGGTTTTGGGCTTATCTAATAGCTGTTGGGAAACTAAGCAGCCTCAACATATTCCCACTGACCCGTCCCGTCGCCCTTCAGGATTAATTGGGCCGCATGGAATTTGTGCAGTGTGCTGCGGTGGCCTACGCTGATCAGAATCAGATGAGGCAGGTGTTGGGTCACCAGGCGGTACATGGCATCTTCCAGGCCTTCGTCCATGGCAGATGT
Organism: Allopusillimonas ginsengisoli; assembly: GCA_005239165.1. Lineage (GTDB taxonomy): Bacteria > Pseudomonadota > Gammaproteobacteria > Burkholderiales > Burkholderiaceae_B > Allopusillimonas > Allopusillimonas ginsengisoli_A. Next base: position 81,508 of record RAPG01000009.1, on the reverse strand, counting down.
GGCTTCGTCCAGCAGCGCCGCTTCTGGACGGGACAATAACAGGCGCCCAAACGCTAACCGTTGCTGTTCGCCTAGCGACAGTATTCGGCTCCAGTCTGCAACTTCATCCATGCGATCGGCCAGGTGGCCCAGCTGGACCAGATTCAGGACATCGCGCGCGGGAGCATCTTGGCCGACACTTGATTCTATGGAGAACTCGTCTGGCAGGGGCTTTGGGTAGTACAAGGCGCTACGCAGTGTGCCCAGCGGCAGATAAGGCTTTTGCGACAGAAACAGGGTGTTATGTTCGGGACGGAAAATATGGCCGTGGCAATGGGGCCAAAGGCCTGCGATTGCCCGCAGCAGGGTTGTTTTGCCCGCGCCCGAGGGGCCGCGTATTAGCAGCGGTGCACTGGGAAGAATCTCCAGGCTCAGCCCTGCTATTAGCACGTTGCCGCCAGGCGTTTGCACTGTCAGGTCGCGGATAGAAAGCCTGTCGTCTCGTGCGTGTAGTTCGGGCCGGGGCAGGAGTCTGGCTTGTTCTACCGCCTGAGTGAAGCCGCTCAAGCGTTTCAGTGTGGCGCGGTAAGTAGCGAACTGATCATAGGCATTGCGAAAGAATGACAGATTGTCTTGCAATTGCCCGAAGGCCTGGGCGGTTTGCATCAGGTCGCCCAGGCTGATTTGCTTGGAGAAAAACCGTGGGGCCTGGATGATGAATGGAAAGATAACGGCTGTCTGTGTAATTGAAAAGTTGAACCCCAGAAATTTCAATGAACGATATACGATGGCCCAGGCGTTGGCGATAACCTGAGCAAATCGGCTGCGAAGCAGGGCACCTTCTACTTTTTCGCCGGCATAAAAGGCGATGCTTTCCGCGTATTCGCGCAGACGCACGAGGGCATACCGGTAGTCGGCGTTGTAGCGTTCGTTCAGGAAATTAAGCTGAATAAGAGGGCGCCCGATCCAGATAGCAAACGCCGTAGCTACGATTACATAGATAAACACCAAAAACACCATACCGCGCGGAATTTCCAGGCTGCCAATGTTCACCGTGCCGGACAGCGTCCAGAGTATCAGCGTGAATGCAAAGGTGGACACCAGGGCATTGACGACACCCATAGACAGCGTTAGCGAGCCCTGTACAAAGTCGGTAATGTCTTGCTGTATACGCTGATCAGGGTTGTCGACAGGCACATCGAGATACTGGGTACGGTAGTAAGACTGATTGTCGATCCAGCGTGTTAGTTGCTTTTCGTTTAGCCAGACTCTCCAGTGGATGGTGAAGGCCTGCTGCAGATAGAAATCAAGCAGCGAACGAAATATATGGGTGGTTGCCAATATGGCAAACAACACCATAGCCATCCAGAAACCGCGCTCATCCAGCTTCTGCAGTGCGGTGTACATGGTGTTGTACCAGTCTGAAAACAGCACTTGCAGCCGTACTGCGCACAGCGTCAGAAACAGGATAAGGGCCAGCATCACGAGCGGGCGTACACTGCGTCGCGGTGAAAAATATTCTGCCGACAGTCGCCAGAACTGTTGCCCCCATACTGTAAAGCGCGCCAGCAGCCAAGTGATGATGGCCCCGAGCGCAAGCGTTATGCCGTAGGCTTGAGCTATCCATATGCCACTGTCGGCCAGAGCAGAGTGCCAATTTATCAATTTTTCAGGTACCAGTAATAGCGGTTTTTTGGTTTAAGGTAAATACGATGAGATGATGGTGAAGCTGCGCTCTTGCTCTTGCTTCATCCGGTTGGTAATGGCGGCACTGTTATAGACCTTACCCAAGCTGTGGCTGACTCCTGGAGATGTTTATCGCTAAGCATATACCTAGTTGAATTCTGTTGCTATTGGTCGGTTAGTATCGCAAATAATCGGTGTATATGGTTTTACCGTGGCCGATCTTGGACGTCACTTTTTTATACCGGATCGGCTTGTGGAAAAAATGTGCGTTTATCAAGATTGCTTAATACGCGTGCGGCTTTCTCGTTTCCAAGATCGGACAGTATTTCGGCAATGTTTCTGATGCCATCAGGCGTCAGCCCCATCTCTTCAGACTCATGAGGACCAATAATCCACATTAATCCGTCTTCGACGTTGAGGTTGGCATAAGCAAGATCACTTAGTTGGTCCTCGGAAATGCCGAAGTGAGGGGCAAGAAGGCTTAGGGTGAATATAGAAGTTGATTTATACATGGCACTTCGTGGATCCGTAAGCAAGTTGTGAGTTTATGGGTCGCGGCGTGATCCCCGTAACGCGGAACGTGCCTGGCGTGAAGCTGGAGACCCGCCACGCGATGGCGGACTCTTCGGCGACTCCATGCCAAACTATAGGCGTGTTGGCCGCTCACGCAAGAAAATTGTCAGTGACACCTCGCAACCCGTACAAGGCGAGTTGCGCCAGTATTACGACAAGCTGGATACCACCAAGAAGAAGCTGCAGCACAGTGGCATTGATTCCGAGGTTTTCCCCAGTTGGCGTCGCAAACGCCTTTCGTGGGCCACAGGGGTAGAGCTTGTCGCCCCTTTGGAAGTGCGCAGCGAGCTGGAGCTTAAAAGCGTCGCCAATCTTGCACGCAGCCTTCTCCAAGGAGAAACTACGCTGGATCGCGAGTTTCAAGGGTATCGCTATGGCAAGAATGAGTGGCTGGCAGAGCGCCATCTACGGTAGTTTTATTACTATTCAAGACTTTCGGACAATGCGCTAGCCAAAGCTCTGGTGCCGCTGTCGTGCTTGAGCGATGCGCCCCTTTGACTTGCCCCGCGTTTGCTGTGGCGTTTCACCGAAGGTCTGGCGGTAGGCCCTCGAAAATTCGCCCAAGTGGGTGAAGCCGAAACGTGCTGCAGTTTCGCCGATCTTGCCAGTATCGCCCTCCTGCGAAAGGGCTTGTTGGACCGCTTGCAGACGTTGCGCGCGCAGCCATTGCAATGGTGATTGTCCGCACTCATCCTGGAACAGGGCTTGCAAACGCCTTACCGACAGGCCGCAATGGCTGGCGATCATGGCAGCCGGCAGTCGTTCGCCAAGATGCTCAAGCATGTAAGTTTGCGCACGTCGTATGGTCTGGGGCGCGGACGGGGGTGGTGTCGGCCATAAGTGTGCCGCCATGCTGTGAGGTTGGTGCAGCAGCAGAGTGGTGGCAAGCAGCATTTCGGTTTGAGCTAGCAATGCGGCCTGGGCGACGTCCTGGCCCTGTCCCAAGTGCATGCATCGCACTACCCATTGCAGCATGGGCATCAGCGCTTGCCAGCCAGCTGCACTCACGGGGATGATCGCATCGAAGCAAATATCGGGCGCGCATTCTTGCGCTGTCAGGCGACACCAGGCGTCGGCGATGGCCGATCTGTTCAGGCGGAGCAGTACCTGCTCGTAATCGTGGCTGGCTTTAAAGTGAAACCGTCTGCCTGGGCTGATGAGGACAGCCCCTTGTGGTGACACCTCGATGGTGCGTCTATCGAAATAAAACTCGGCTTGTCCTTTGGTGGGCAGCACCAACAGGTAGTAGCCGTTCAGGCTACTGGGGTCGACGCTCATGTCCGCACCATTGCCGTATCGCAGTTTCATTAGCGACAAATTGCCACAGGGCAAGATATCTAGCTGGTTGTGGGTGATCTTGCCGCGCAGTACCTGAAATCGGCACGAATTGAGGGCTTCACAGACCAGGGGATGCGCTTCGTCGAAGTCGGCGGTATCCACGACGCGATGCTGTTCGAACGGTACCTGGGCAAATAGGGAGGCGATCATCAGGGGTTACTTGTGCGGCGTGTACACATGGTATGGAAGGGCCATCGTTGTGTTCCAAGCTATCTATTAAGCGCCGACGCCCGCAAGCTCAGGCATTTGTGCGCCTGGCTTCGACTTGACCGGTACAGATAAGAAAGACGTTTTTTCGATAATTGATGGCGTGAAACCGATAGACGGTCTTAGATGTGGGGTTGAACATAGCATACTGCATGTCGCGACGATTTTGGATGTTCGAGGCCGCTATAGAAAAATGTGAAAGAAGCGGTACTGATTCTTTAAGAATAAAAAGCCGGCTTCCTCCTACATTGAAAACAGCATGAGGCAAGCATACTGTAAGACGAGAATGGCTATGCCTCGCAATAGCCAGGAAACTACGCATGAAACCGGTCGCATTTCCTTTGGTTTTATCTGTTTTCGTAGTGTCAACAGCATTTGCGGACGATCCGGTCATCTACACCTATACGGATCAGTCTCTGAGGCGGGCAATATTATTAACGCGAGTGGATCTGGCGTCGAGGCGAGCGCTACGGGTGGCGCGTTTTAACACGACGCTCTGCTTTTTGCGACATTGCCCTGCGCATGTATGTGCCTGGTATTGTTTTCATAAGCAAGGATCTGGTCAATCCCGTTTGATGGGGTTTTGTCAGCTCTTGTCGGGGTTTTTAATCAGATAATTTAAGGTCTCGAGCTTTTGCTGGCTAGGGGCCGTGAGCGGGAGTGCCAGGCTTGAACCTGATTGCTTCCTGCATCCCTGTGTATACTCGCATTCGTACCTCGAAATCACGCACAAGCATGAACCATGGAGAGTGTTTTGCCCAAGCGGAATGAAACGACCACTGCACTTAACGACTCCCGTTCTGTGTCCCGTGCAGAATTTGTTTATTCACGACTGCGCGAAGAAATCAGCCATCAGTCTTTAAGGCCGGGAGACCGTCTTCGAGAGGTCGAGGTATCAGACAGATTGGAGGTCAGCCGTACGCCGGTACGCGAAGCCTTGAAACGTCTTGAGGCTGAAGGTCTTATAGAAACGAATTCGGCCAGAGGCCTGTGCGTCACTACGCTTTCGCCTGCTCGTGTAATGGAACTGTACGCCATGCGGGAGCTTCTGGCAGGAGCGGCGGCACGCTTTGCAGCGACCCAGGCGTCTGCGTTCGAAGTTCAGTCTATGCAGCATATGGTCGAGCGAATGGCATTGGCTCAAACTGCTGAAGAGGCGGCTGAAGGCAACCGGCGGTTGCACATGGCTATTGTGGATGCGGCCCATAACGCTTACCTCACAAGTGCTTTCAACGTGCTATCAAATGCACTGATTTTGCTGGGCAAGACAACGTACCTGGAACCGGGACGAATGCAAAGCGGGCTTGAAGAGAATCGGGCCATTGTCGATGCAATAGCCAGCCACGACCCTGCTGCAGCCGAGAAAGCGGCTCGCGAGCATATCTATAATGCCGGCCAGGTGCGGCTGCAAATCATGTTTGCCACCCAACTGAAATAGACGCTGGCGTGCAGGGCAGTCTTTCAATGTCATGCCCAAGAAATCCTTAAGTCAGAGCACGAAGCTGCCCACTACATAAGGTGTTTTGCGAACTCTTAGTCACTGTTGCTCAGTATGGAATATGCGGCCTTTATCGCCGGATTTTCATCGTTCCAGCGTTGTGCGCAAAAGAGGTCGATGGCGGCTATGTTTTCCTCATCCACTAGTGGCAGGTAGCGCAAGCCACCGGGCCGAAGGCTGGAAGCAGAAGCGGGTACCAGAGCTAACCCCATACCTGCTTCGACCAGCGACAAAAGCGTTGGCATGACGCTTTCGTGAACGATGCGAGGCTGAATCTGAAAATGGGCAAAGATACTTTGTATCCGCTCACGGAAATATAGAGCAGCATCAGCGCTAAATCCTATGAATGGCAGACCGTGTAATTTTTCCGGCTCGATGCTCGCAAGCGCAGCATAAGGGTGGTTGCCGGGTATGGCTACACACATTGCCTCCCGACTTACACGGGTGAAGACCAGGGCCTCATGGGAAACAGCTGCAGGACGGCGTAATAGTGCGAGGTCTATCCTATCTTCAGCAAGCATCGTGATCAGATTGGTGGACAGGTCTTCTTTGAGGGTGAGTCCTATATCAGGATGGTGTGCGTGGTATCCCGCCAGCAGCTTTGGCAAGAGCTGATAGGCAGCTGTGCTGGTGAAACCTATGGTTAGCTGGCCAGAATCGCCCTCTGCGCACCGTCGGGTGGCCAGGATGGCGGCTTGTCCGTCCACAACGAGTTGCTTTGCTTTTTTGAACAGAACAGCTCCAGCTGGCGTGAGCTTTACGGACCGGGTAGTACGTGTAAAAAGCGGCGTACCAATCTCTTGTTCAAATCGTCGAATTTGCTGGCTTAAAGGGGGTTGACTGACGTGCAGGCGACGAGCCGCATTGCCAAAGTGCAATTCTTCGGCAACGGTCAGGAAGGCTTCCAGGGTGCGAGAGTGCAGCATAGTTTTATGTCGAAAAAAGTCTTAATAGGAAGTGTTAATTGTAATAGACATACTAATTGACGCCTCGTAAGCTTAGTCATCGTAATGCGCGTTATTTGCGTAATCCTCTTACTGCTTTCAGGAGTTCAGTCTATGACGAGGTTCAGATTCGGATGTTTTCGCTCCGTCGTGGCGCTGGCTGTGGGCACTTTGCCTTTCGCATCGCCGGTTGCCGTTGCCCAAGCGGACAGCTATCCCAGCAAACCCATTACCCTGGTTGTGCCTTTCGGCCCAGGCAGCGTGACTGACACGCTGGGAAGAATAGCCGCCAAGGGTTTGACAGACTCGCTGGGGCAACCCGTCGTTGTCGAGAACAAGCCAGGTGCGGGTGGCAATATTGGCGCGGCTGCTGTTGCGCGCGCACAGCCCGATGGCTACACCCTTTTGCTGGGCCCAACTAGCACAAATGCCGTAAACCCAAGTCTTTTCAAGAATCTGCCCTTTGATCCGCTCAAGGATTTCATCCCTGTTACCAACGTAGCCACTGTTGCGAATGTGCTGGTGGTGAATCCAGATGTTCCTGTGAAATCTGTGAAGGAACTGATTGAACTTGCATCCAAAGAAAATCTGTCTTATGCGTCTACCGGCAACGGAGGCAGCATGCATCTGTCGGGGGAAATGTTCAACTCCATGACAAAATCAAAGATACTTCATATCCCGTACAAGGGTGGTGGCGCCGCACTCAATGATCTTCTGCCGGGCCGCGTACAGGTCATGTTCTGCAATCTGCCTTTGTGCCTTCCGCATATAAAGAGTGGCAAATTGCGTGCGCTGGCCGTGACATCCACGCAGCGATCCGCACTATTGCCAGACGTGCCCACCATGAGTGAGGCGGGGTTAAAGGGCTATGAGGTCAACGGGTGGTTTGGGTTGTTTGTTCCCGCCAACACTGATCCTGCCATTGTTGAAAAACTCAATGCAGTGATGCGCAAAATACTTGATCAGCCTGACACCAAAAAGCAATTGCTTGCTCAAGGTGCGGAGCCAGGTGGCGGTTCTGCCAAGGAATTTGATGCCTTCGTCAGGGCTGAACACGACAAATGGGCAAAAGTCATCAAGGATGCAGGAATCAGCATAGAATGAGTTTTAAATCAAAACAACTGAACCGACTAGGGTTAGTGCAGGCAGCGGCAGCGATAGAACAGCGTGAAATCAGCAGCGTCGCGCTGTTGCAGGCCTGCCTGGACAGGATCGAAGAAAGAAATGCAGAGGTCGCTGCGTTTGTTGCCTATGATTCAAAAAAGGCATTGGCCGCCGCTGCAGAAGCCGACAATAACACTCAGTTGGGACCACTGCGCGGTATTCCCTTTGCTGTCAAAGACATCCTCGACACGGCGGACTACCCAACTGAGTACGGCTCACCAATTTATCAGGGTCACCAACCGCATCAAGACGCGGTGTGCGTGCGGTTGGCCAAGAGTCGGGGGGCCGTTTTGCTGGGCAAGGTTGCAACCGGAGAGTTTGCAACGCAGACGCCCAGTAAAGCCAAAAACCCGTTGAATCTTGCGCACACGCCTGGCGGCTCTTCTAGTGGATCGGCGGCCGCGGTTGGTGACTACATGGTGCCCGTGGCCTACGCCACTCAGACCACTGGGTCCATCATCAGACCAGCGGTTTTTTGCGGTGTGGTTGGGTACAAACCTACGTTTGATCTTATTTCGCCTGCCGGTATGAAGGACCTTAGCCCTTCGCAAGATACGGTAGGAATCATCACCCGAAGCATTGAGGATGCTGCGTTTTTTACGCTCGGTCTTCATGGTGCTGCAACAGTGCGTACGGCGTCTTTGAAACCACGCGTGGCGCTATGCTTGTCCCGGCAATGGGACTATGTTTTGCCGGAAACCATGCGTGCCATCGAGTCGCTTGTTCATCATCTTGAATCGGCAGGGTGTACTGTAAAGCGTACGTGGTTACCCGACGAATACGATACGCTGCTTGCGATACAACCGCGTCTGTTCATGTACGAAGCCCGGCATGCTCTGGTCAACGAACGCATATTGCATGGGGATCAACTTAGTCATCGTTTGCAAACGCGACTACAGCTTGGTGAACATATTGAATATGATGAGTACGTATCAATGCGTCAGCAGGTACGCGAGGCGCAGCAGAAGGTAGAAACATTGTTCAAAGGGGTGGATGCCGTCTTGTATCCGGCTGCGGCAGGTGAGGCTGATGAAGGCCTTGCCTCGGCAGGAGACCCTCGATTTGGAGCTTTATGGACTTTACTTCACTTGCCGTCTGTATCGTTTCCCATTGATCTTGGTCCCAAGGGCTTGCCATTGGGTGTGCAAATGATAGCTCGCTACGGGCAAGACACTCGATTGCTGGCGGTAGCGAATGCTGTTACCAGTATTATCGGGCCGGTAGGCCCTGAGGTGTCAGGATAAGCAAAAATGGGCGGGCTATGGTTTGGGCCAGCGCCCGCCCAAAGTCAAAGTGGCTTTTTCGGCTGCCTGTAGTGCCATCTTCGACATTTTCTTTATTGCGGCGGGCGTAAATCGCTCTTTTGGTCCGGACAGTGATATTGCGCCGCAAAATATGTTGTCAGCACCGAAAACCGGAGCCGCGACTGCGGCACAGATAGGGTCGCGTTCACCCATGGATAATGCCAGAAGCTCGTTCTTTTTGGGAATGGTCTCACTGTATTGGGTGATCAGCTTTCCAGCGGCACCCCGGTCCAGGGGAAGGAGTTCACCGACCCGTATGCGGTCAAGTGTGGAATGGTGAGAATCGACACGCAGCAAACAGATGCGCAAGCTAGCGTCGTGATAGGTATGGAAAGAGGCGCTTTCGCTGCCATTGTCGACCATGTCTTGCAGCAAGGGCAAAACCACTTCGGATAGCCTGTACGCTGCCTCATAAGCACGGCCCAGTTGATGGGCATAAGACCCTAACGCATAGCGCCCGTCGCTGCGCCGAATTACCAGCCTGGCTCTTTCGAGCGATGAGATCAGGCGCAGGAGCGTGCTTTTATAGAAGCCGGTTGCGCGCGACAGGTCAGCCAGGGTAATGGGTTCGTGGTGCTGCGATACAACGTCAACAATAGCCAGGGCGCGATCTACCGCAGCGACGCCGTCATTTTCCGGAACAGAGTTGGTGCTCATGAGGTAAGTATTTGAGAGATTGATGGCATTAGGTTCTGATTATGCCATGCGACCCGCAAGGGCAACAGCAGCCTGACGAATGCCGGGCTCTGTTGGCTGACTTTTATTTCCCTTCAAAGACCAGCGAGATGGCGGGCGCATACTTGTCGCCGTGTCCGGCTGCGATGGCTTTATCAAAACACGCTACCAGGTTTTTCGCGCCTGTTGCGTCGACCCCAACTTGGTCAGCCAGACCCACGGCATACAGTAAGTCTTTTCTTGCATAAGAAACTGGAAAAGCCTTCTCGGGGAAATTCTGAGGTGCGATCGCTTTCATGCCGTGGTTACGAAGGGCAAAGCTGTCTGCCGAACCCGTCGACATCGCTGAGAAGAGCATGTCAGGATTCACACCGGCACGTGCACCGATTGCACGAGCTTCAGCGAGGGCAAGAACGGTTTCATACAAAACCATGTTGTTAAGGATTTTGACCACTTGACCGGCGCCGATTCCGCCCACATGCGTGACGTCTGAGGCGAAGGTGTCGAGCAAGGGCTTTATGCTAAGGAAAACATCGTCGTCCGCGCCGACCGGTACCGCCAACGTGCCGGCTTCGGCTGCTGCGCGTGTGCGCATGACGGGCGCATCTGCAAAACGCATGCCATATTTGATAAGGTCAGCCGCGACCCGGCGACTGAGGTCAACAGGTGAGGTGCTGAGGTCGACGATTAGTTGGTTCTTGCGGCCATTGTGCAGCAAGCCGTTCTCCTGGCTGCCCAAAATGACTTTCTCGACAATTTGACCGGACGGAAGAGACAGGAAAATAATATCGGCCTGGGCTGAGATTTCATTTGCTGTGGCGCTTTGCACACCGTGTTCGGCCAGGCGCTGCAAGGGTACTGAGTCGTGATCGTGCGCGAGTACTTTCAAGCCACTTTTGGTGGCGAGGTGGCGACAGATAGGTTCACCCATGACACCGACGCCGATGAAACCTATGATATTAAATGCTGACATGGAATAACTTCCTTTTCTCGCTTGTCCATTGATGCTGTGGTCGTTCAGGAGACGTTTGTGCGTCAACCCATATTGTTGGGGTCCATGCTCCAGTAAATGCCTTTGCTTTGCTGGTAAAGACGCAAGCCGGTAGCACCTTTTTCTCGCCCAATGCCACTTTCTTTGAAGCCACCAAAGGGCGTAGAGATTGACAACTGTTTGTAGGTGTTGATCCAGACCAGCCCGGTTTGCAGTGCACGGGCAACACGCCATGCGCGTTGATAATTAGCAGTCCATATTCCGGACGCCAGCCCGAATGCGCTGTCATTGGCCTGTGCGATCAGGTCAGCTTCATCGTCGAACCGCAACACGCACAAGACCGGACCAAAAATTTCTTCCCGGACGGCGGTGGCCTGATTATCCAGACCGGTAATAATTGTGGGCAGAAAAAATGCGCCATGTTCAAACTGAGGGCCATCTGGACGTTTTCCGCCAAGTGCGATCTGGCCGCCTTCTGCTTTGGCCGATTCGACGAATTTTTCGATGCGTGCCCGGTGTCCGAAGCTGGAAAGAGGGCCCATTTGGGCGCCGGCGACCTCTGGCTGATCGACCTTGATAGTGCTACTGCGCTTTACCAGAAGAGCGATGAGCTCGTCGTAAATACTGGCCTGAACGAACAGGCGTGAACCTGCAACGCAAGACTGCCCGCTACCTTCAAAAATACCGCCAATAATGCTCTGGACTGCTGCGTCAAGATTGGCATCTTCAAACACGATATGTGGAGATTTTCCTCCCAGTTCTAGAGCAACAGGGATTAAACGCCCGGCAGCTATCATGCCGATGCTGCGGCCCGTGGCCGTACCGCCGGTAAAAGACACCATACGTACGTCGCGATGCTGGACCAGCGCTTTGCCGGTTACTGCACCGTCACCGGTCAGCACATTCAGGATGCCAGGAGGCAAGCCCGCTTGCAGGCCGATTTCTCCGAGAAGCAAGGCAGGCGAAGGGGTGATTTCAGAAGGCTTGAGAATGACAGCATTTCCGGCGGCCAGAGCGGGCGCGACCTTTTGTGCTTCCATGGTCAGGGGCGAGTTCCAGGGAGTAATCGCTGCAACGACACCGTAGGGTTCGTATGCGGTCATGGATAAATAATTGCCGCGTGAGGGGGTAATTTCGGAACCCAGTGTTTCGCAGACGGACGCAAAGTAGCGGAAGGTTGCTGCGGCACTGTTGGCTTGTGCCTTGCATTCAGACCATACCTTGCCGTTCTCTTGCATTTGCAAGCGCGCGAATTCATCTCCATGCTGGACGATGAGGTCTGCCATGCGCACGAGCAGCTGTGCCCGTACATGGGGCAGCATATTTTTCCAGGCAGGCTCGGCAGCCGCAGCCTTGGCAGATGCGACCGCTGCGTCGACCTGTGCGTGCGAAGCCACCTGCAATGCGTAATTGACTTTCCCGTTTGCGGGATTGATCGAATCGAATGACTCGGTCGCGCCTGATACCCATTCACCGTTGATGAGCAGAGGTTTGGGATCTTGGCCGGGCTGTTGCGGCATGTTTAGTGACTCCGAAGGAATGCAGGTGTTCTTTGAGGTTGTATGCATTATTGTTCTTTCTAGCGGTACAGTCGTTCTATTTTATGACTTGGCTATTGCTGATGTCAATCATGGAAAAGACTAGGTGCCGCTGCCGTTTGTTTTCTTTGCGAGTTGGTTAAAGATATGCGAGAATTCTTTCTGATAGAACGTATGTTCTGTTTGTGAGGGGCCCTTTAGCCTGCGCAATGACGTGGGGGTGTGCTCATCGGAATACTCAATAAGGAAGAGCAATGAATTACAAGAAACTATCCGTATTTGCGGGTCTGAGCGGCGTTCTGTTCAGTTCACTGGCCAATGCCGCCGACTACCCGGATAAGCCGATCAATCTGGTGGTGCCTTATGCTGCGGGCGGGGCGACGGATGTCATCGCGCGCCTGGTCGCTACCGATGTTTCCAAAGACCTTGGGCAAACTATTGTCGTTGTCAATAAGCCTGGCGCGGGCACTACCCTGGCCGCCGCAGAAGTCGCGCGCAGCGAGAGCGATGGGTACAAGCTATACATGACAACGGCCGCGCATACCATTAGTGGCAGTCTTTACAAAAATCTTTCTTACGATCCTATCGCCGACTTCACGCCCATTACCCTTGTTGCCCGCATCCCTATTGTTCTGGTTATCGCGCCGGAACTGAAAGTAAAAACACTGGACGAATACATCAAGTACGCTAAGAATCGTCCCGAAGGTGTGACGGTAGGATCGCCTGGCAATGGCTCCCCTCAGCATTTGACGCAAGCGCTGTTTAAAGAAAGGACGGGAACTAACCTGGTACATATTCCTTACCGCGGCGATGCGCCCATGATTAATGATTTGCTTGGCGGCCAGGTGGAATCGGCCTTTGTAACGCTTTCTGCCGCATTACCATATATTCAGAGCAACAAGCTCACCGCTATTGCAGTCGCGAACCCAACACGAATCGCAGCCATCCCCGATGTGCCCACAATGACGGAGGCGGGCCTGAACGGCTTTAGCGCAGCAACCTGGTTTGGCTTGTTCGGACCGAAAAGCTTGCCTGCTAACGTGTCTGAGACAATTTTCAAGTCGTCGCATAAAGCGGTTGCAGAGCCTGAGTTCACCAAACGTCTGGAGGCTATGGGTGCGGAAGTGATTAACAGCGGACCTGCCGACTTCCAGAAACTGGTGGTGGACGAGGCTGCCCAATGGGCCAAGGCAGTGAAGGCATCTGGCGCCCAGGTCGACTAAACCGGCCGCCCTGGCGCTACATGAAGCATGATGGTGTCGGGGTTTTCCTGGCAAATGGCCGGGTACAAGTTCATGACCATGGGGTCATGCCCCGGCACGATGTGATCCACGCTGTCCGCCGCGCCCGACAGTCGGGCGTAGCCTGCAAGCATGTCAGCAACGTTGTGCACTATGGGAAACGGCCGTTGTTTCTCCATGTTTTCGTAGTAATGTGAGGCATCGGAAGCGAGAACGACCCATCCTCTCGCTGTATTCACCCTGACGGACTGCAAGCCCTTGGTGTGACCGCCGATCTTAAGCACGCTGACGCCCGGTACTATGGGCTGGTCGCCCTCATGAAACACCACCCTATCGTCATACACCTTTCTGATCAGTGTGACGACGTCTTCTACGGCATAGGCGTGGCGCAAAGGCTGGAAACACATGCAGCGCCCCGTAGCGTATTCAACCTCGCCATCCTGCACGTGAAAACGCGCATTGGGCAGCTTGTCCAGATTGCCGGCGTGATCGTAGTGCAAGTGGGTCAGAATCACATCTTGAATTTCGTCTCCCCGAACTCCAATGTCGGAAAGGGCGTCGATGGGACAGCGTATGAGTGCGCGCTGACGCGTTGCGGCAGTCTGAGCATTGAACCCCGTGTCCACCAGTACGATGCGCTCAGGCGAACGCAACAGCCATACAAAGAAGTCCATGGGCATTGGACCGTCATGCGGATCTCCGCCCAGGAAGTTATCCCGCCGGACGCGAGGCATATGGGCATACCGCAATGCATATACCTCGTACTCGGGTATGGGCTTGGCATTTAAGTCAGACAAGATCAGACTCCCAGATAGGATTTTTGTATGATGGGGTCCGACAGAAGCTCATGACCCGGACCGCTACGTATGATCTCGCCATGCTCGAGTGCGAAGGCATAATGCGATAAACGCAATGCCAGACGGGCGTTCTGTTCGACCAAGATGATGGACATCTTCTTGTCGCGGTTGATGCGCTCGATCGCTGCGGCAATCTCGGCAACGATTTTTGGCGCAATGCCTAACGAAGGTTCGTCGAGCATGAGCAGGCGGGGGTTCGCCATTAGCGCGCGCCCAATGGCCACCATTTGCTGCTCGCCGCCCGATAGCGAACCGGCGAGCTGGCGCCGCCGCTCCAGAACGCGTGGGAATAAGGCGTAGATTTCATCCAGGGTGCGGTTGATAATGCTGCGCGAGCGAACGCCGTGCGCGCCGGTCAGCAGGTTTTCCTGAACGGACATGCGTCCAAACAGACGTCGTCCTTCCGGCGAAAGGGCGATGCCTGCCTGCACGCGAGTAGCCGCAGCGACGCGAGTGATGTCCTTGCCCTCAAGCAAAATCTGTCCGCTAGCGGCGGGTGTCAAGCCGACAATAGAACGCAGGGTCGTGCTCTTTCCTGCGCCGTTGGATCCAATCAAGGCAACGATATGACCCGCCTCCACGTTGAAACTAATACTGCGCACTGCTTCCAGGGGGCCATAGGATACCGTCAGGTTCTGGATATCAAGCATGGGCATAATCGGGTGCTCCGAGATAGGCTTCAATAACGGCGGGGTCCTGGCTGATCTGTTCCGGCGTCCCCTCGGCTATCTTTTCGCCTTGCACTAGTACGACAATGCGATGGCATAAATCCATCACAAGCGCCATATGATGTTCGACCAACAGCAACGTTAATCCGTCGTCGCGCAGCCGACGCAGCAGTAGGGTCAGGTCACGGCATTCTTCATGATTCAGGCCGGCAGCGGGCTCATCGAGCAGCAGCATGCGCGGCTGAGTGGCCAGCGCCACAGCGATTCCAAGCTTCTTCTGCAAGCCATAGGGCAAGCTGCCGGCCGCCGCATCGCGCCAGGACTGCAGGTCGGTTACGCCGAGAATCTGATCGATCTCTGCCGGGATAGAGGACGGGCTTAAATTCCGGTTTCTCCGTCCGGTCAACAGGCCGACAGCAGATCCTGCGATGCGTGACAGCATGCCTCGATAAACGTTTTCTGCAACGGTTTCGTTGGGGTAAGTTGATGTCGACTGGAAGGTGCGGGCGAGTCCGGCGGCGACCACGCGGCTGGCCGGCCCGCCCGAAATGTTAATGCCGTTAAAGTGCACAGTACCCGACGAAGGCGGCACGGTGCCGGTGATTGCATTGAAGGCCGTGGTCTTGCCTGCGCCATTGGGGCCAATCAGGCCAATGATCTCGCCTTCTTGTACGGAAAAGCTCAGGTTGTTCAATGCGATCAGGCCGCCGAATCGGCGGGTCAGGCCACGAACGGCGAGTAATTCAGAACTCATGGATTTCTCCGTGTAGCCAGGCTTCGTACAGCCTGCGGTAGTGCAGCCAGCCCTCCTGGCAAAAAGCGCAGAATGAGAATCAGCGCAGCACCGTAGAAAATATGCTGGGTCTGGACGGCTCCCCGGAAAAGTTCGGGCAGTGGCGTAAGAACAATGGCGCCCACCAAGGGTCCCCAGGTTGAGCGCCGTCCACCTATCACCAGCATAATGATCAGGCCCACGGAGATGCTGATATTGAAGGACTCTGGCGAGATGTAGCCTATATACCGGGCCAGCAGGTTGCCGCCAAACGCGGCCATTGCACAGCCGCACACAAAGGCAAACACCTGCAGGCGATGCACGCTTAAACCTGTGGATTCGGCCAGTCCGGGGTTGTCAGCGACGGAGTCGATGGCGTGCCCGAGCGGCGAGCGGAACAGACCGTGCATGATCAGGACGGATAGCAGGGCGACGACAAGCGCCAAGGCATAGAAGGAAGCGCGGGTATCGAAGGTAAAGCCCAGCAACGCTGCTGGATCAATCCCGGTAATGCCGTTTGCTCCACCGGTGAACGCTGAAAAGTCCAGCAGGACCAGGCGAACCAGCTCGCCAAAAGCGAAGGTGACCAGAACGAAGTACACCCCCTTCAGGCGTAAGATAATCCAGCCAAGCATTAATGCGATGATGGCGGTGGCTATTGTGCCTACGAGTGCCGAGCTCCAGAAAGCCAGGCCAAGGTACTGGCTGGCCAATACGCCGACGTAGGCACCGATAGCTATAAAGGCCGCGTGACCCAAAGATAACTGGCCCGACCGGCTGATGAGAGCAAGTCCATTGACCACGAGCACATTGAGCGCTGTCAGGATTGCCAGGTGCAGCACAAACTGGCTGGCGAACCAAGGCAAGATGACAATAATGGCCAGAACGGCCAGACCCAATGCAAGCATTCCGTGGCGACGGATCGGGGCTTGAGCGTTGATGCTGAGTGAGGTACTCATGTCAGGCTTCTCCTTGTCCGAGCAAGCCTTTGGGGCGAATCACCAGCATTGCAATAACAATCATAAAAATAAGCATGTCTGCGGTGCTGCTGCTGAAAAACAGGCTGCTGTAGCTTTCTAGTAGCCCCAACGCCAAGCCTGCGACGGCAGCGCCGGGTATGCTGCCCAAGCCTCCCAGGATTACGACGATGAAGGCTTTTAGCAGCGGTGCGGCGCCAACGAAAGGGGATACCGAGAACAGTGGTGCCATGAGCGCGCCGGCCACTGCCGCCAGCCCGACGCCAATGCCAAAACCAATGGGATAGTAAATACGTGCACGTATGCCCTGTATGGAGGCGATTTCGAAGTCTTCGACCACGGCGCGCAGCGCGCGCCCCGGTCGGGAGTGCTTCAGGAACGCATATAACAGGGCAAGAACCACCAGGGCAAAGATGACTACATAAATTCGCGAAGTTGGAATCGCGATCTTGCCAAAGCGGGTCGCTCCCTGTGCGAGGGAGGGCATGGACAAAGGATCGGGACCGAAGAACATCAGTGCGAGGTTTTGAAGAATCATTGCCAGGCCGATGGTTGCAATCATGCCGTTCAGCTCGTCATTGCGAAACGGCTTGAGCACCACCCATTCAATGGCGGCTCCAAACAGTACGGCACCAAGGAAAGTGATGGCCAGGGCGGGCAAGAAAGACAGCCCCAGACCCGCAGTCAGATAGTAGGCGCCGAACGCCCCTAGCATGTAGAACTCGCCGTGGGCGAAGTTCACCATGCGCATGACGCCGAACACCAGGGTGAAGCCGACTGCCATCAACAGGTAAAGCAAGCCGACGATCAAGCCATTGACCGTCGCCTGCGCGATGAGAATACTCCAGTCCACGATCTGTCCTTTTACTTACTTGCAGCCGCTTACTGTGCAGCGGGCGCGTATGACTTCTTTTCCATCTTTGACTTCGGCGACATAGAAGGGAGCATTTAACTGGTGGTTGCTGCCATACATCTCTTGGCCCGTCCAGTTAAGATTGCCCAGAGCACCGGAGAAATCTGTAATTTTTTCGAGCTCAGCGCGCACTTTGTCGGTGTCGGTGGTTGTGCCGGCACGCCTCATGGCTTCAAACAGCATGCGTGTGCCGTCGTAGAACGCAGGGCTGAAGCCATTCATTGCAGTCTTGTATTTAGCTGCATACGCTTCGGTGTAGGCTTTGGTGCTATCCAGCTCGGGGTCAATAGGTGTATGCACAAACATGCCTTCCGAGGCTTGCTTGCCGGCCACGTTAACGATTTCCTGAGTGGCCGGGCCGCCGGTACGGATAATGTTCCCTGTGAATCCGATTTCGCGTGCTTGCTTGACGATGAGGCCCGCTGTCGTTGGTGAGTTGCCATCGAGTTCGATTGCGGTGATGCCGCGAGCGGCCATGCGGGTTAGCAAGGGAACGAAGTCTACTCTGTCGCGCTCGAAAAACTCGACAGCTGCCAGATCGGCACCTGCGTGTTTGTAAGCGGCCTTAAGGTCGATCGCGATTTGCTGTCCGGTTTCGTCATTAGGAAATAACGCCCCGACCTTCTTGATTCCCTGTGATTCGACGATCCAGTCGATTTGCGGCTGCGATACCTCGGCGGTCGTGACATTGGGGCGGAATGTGAAAGGTTTTTCTTTTTGCAGGGCCTTCGAGGTGAAGCCGAGCGTCATGACGATGACTTTGTTCTTTTCCGTGATGGGCTGTATAGCCAAGACCGGAGCTGAACCCACAGGGCCAATGATGTACTGAACCTTGTCTTCGAAGACAAGACGGTTGGCCACCGTTACCGCCTCATTGGCCTGGTATTTGTCGTCGTAAGCGATGACATTGACTTTGTACTTCTTGCCGCCAACTTCGAGGCCGCCCTTTTCATTGACTTCATCGGCGGCGATTTCAGCGGCATTTTTCATGCCTTGCCCCCACGATGCGCCAGCGCCGGACAGCGTGACGAGCGCTCCGATATTAAGAGTCTCTTGAGCAGAGACGGAAAGCGGGGCGGCCAGGCAGGCCAGCAATGCGACGGTGGTTTTGATTTTCATGTGTAGTCTCCAAGAATAGTCCGGTTCAAGCCGGTAGAGCAGTTGTGCCGTCACGGATTTCTTCCAGGACAGGCATAAGATATTTGCGAAATTGCTGTGGGTTTTCGCTCATGGGGAAGTGGCCAACTTCAGACATGATGGTCACGTTGGCACCCGGTATGGCGTCAGCGGTGCGTAATGTGTCGGCGGGCGAGCAGGAGAAATCGTATTCGCCTGTCAGTAGATATAGCGGACAACGTTTAGTATCAATGTTGTTCAGCTTGCCGCGAAGATCGCTGTCTACGCGATAGAAATACAGATCGCCACGAAAGACGCCAGGCCCGCCTTGCATGTACTGCCACAGTGTTTCGTGCCGGTGCAAGGCAGGGGATTGGGGAGCTACCAGCCCTGAAACCAGCGCGGCACAAACTTCGCCGCCGTGCACGTCACCCCGATGTAGCCATGACGTGTCATACCAGGGCTGCTGGTAGTCGGCGCTTTCAACACCGATCAGGGCCCGAAATTTAGCGCCATGGTCGTTGGCCAGCTGAAGAACGATGCGCCCCCCGATAGAGCACCCGATAAGGACTGGGGCGTCGAGGTCCAGCGCCCGGCAGAACGACAAAATGGTTTCTACGTAGAGTTCGGTTGTGAGCCGATATTCTGTGTCTTGCCAGCCTTCCGGTGGGTATGACTTGCCATGCCAGGGCATGTCAAACGCCAGCACCCTGTATTGGCTGGTGATGTCCGGGTCGCACAGCATGTGGCGATACTGACGGTTGTCGGCTCCCGCCGTATGCAGGCAGACCAATGGAATACCTTCGCCCGTTTCTTCAAAATAGACTCTGCATCGTTTGCCTGCGACATCGAACGACACGTAGCGGCCTGTAATGGGTTCAATGTGCGCGGTCATTCAGAAGCCCTCCGGCCCAATGCCAGCAGGTCTTTCATGTATTGAAGATGAGCCATAAGTGGATGCAAATTTCCTTCTATGCGCATATGGCCGCTTTTGGCCAAGGCGAAAATATCGTGGCTGCCGGCCTCGGGCATGACTTGCCAGAATCGTGACCAGACTTCGGCGTCGGCCTTGATTGCGAAATCCCAGGAGGATAGCGGCGGGAAGGTATCAAGAACTTGGATCACGCACCCGTCTTGAATTTGTAGCAGGAGCTGAGCCTGTTCAAACTGCAGGAGCACGATGGCATTGACAGATCGATTCCGGGCATGGCCGGCGGCGACGTGCGCAAAGTGCTGTGCTAATGATGCGCCGCTGTTTGCGGTCTCTGTGTCTCCCATTTTTCCTCCGTGACGCTGATTTAAGTTCTTTCTGAGAGAACGTGTATTCTTAGAGATAGAACATTCTAGTGAGATGTTATTAAGCGTGTCAATATGGGGATGACACTAAGACGCTGGGTTTTACAGTGGGGATTGCGGGAAAAAGGGGAACACCGCGTGGGTGCTCCTTTAGGCTTAGTCGGAGCTTGATTTCAGATTTACGGGTTGCCGTTTTTCTATTGCCCACTTTAGCAGGGCTGCGCTGCGGAATATGCCGTGGGCGAACTTGCCATAAGGCATGGTGAGGAACAGAGCCATGACAAAGCCCAGATGTATGGCCAGCAGCAGACCCATATAACGGGTGTCGCGCCATCCGAGCAGCATCAGACCGGTCAGGCTGATTATGAACAGTAATACGATAAAGCCTCGGTCCATGGGCTTTTGTTCTGCATCGCCGTGCAAAGGATGACGTTTGATGTTTAACCACAGCAGGCCGGCAGGACCAATCAAAAGACCAATTCCGCCCAAGGTACCCAGAATGACCGGGACGCTGAAGAAAGGATAGGGCGCATGAAAATCAAGCAGATAGTGGTAAAGCGTTGCCACGCTGGTGGCAGCAAAGCAAAGCATAAAGCCATAAAACGTGAAA
The DNA here is from genome assembly GCA_005239165.1 of Allopusillimonas ginsengisoli. Classification (GTDB taxonomy): domain Bacteria; phylum Pseudomonadota; class Gammaproteobacteria; order Burkholderiales; family Burkholderiaceae_B; genus Allopusillimonas; species Allopusillimonas ginsengisoli_A. The sequence goes on along the minus strand of RAPG01000009.1, from coordinate 61,161 downwards.
TGATGAAAGCGCTTACGCCACAAGGTGAAGGCATCATCTTCATTGTTGCAACCCTTGCCATGGCCTCCGTCCAGATAACGCAAGCGCAAGACATCGCTGGTGGTTTCAGCAATGGCGGTTCCACTTGCCCGTCCGGGCTTCACTTCATGCCAGAATTTTCTGACACCCATGGCAAGTGCGAAGATGGCAAAACCAAAAACCGCGCCAAACATCAGCGCCATCATATTGTGTGGAAATATGGCATAAAAGTTGCCGGCGAGTGGTTCATGGATGAGGCTGCCTGTTAGTACCAGGGCGAGCACCAAGAACAAGATTAAACCGGCTGCGGTCGCTAGCGACACCGTCAGCCCATTTTTTTGTACAGCACCCCCAAGGCCGGTGGCCAGGCGTAGTCTGTATAGGTTTGTGCACGCACCTTCGCCATTGCCTGCGGCACGTTAACGGCGAACTCGTGTGGAGGCGCGTACTGGCATGCATGCAGGCAGTCCCCGCAGTTGTGGCACAGGTTGGACAGATAGTTGATATCGGCCTTGCCGAACTCCAGGCGGCGCGTCATGGCCGGAAAGACTGCGCAGAAACCTTCGCAATAGCGGCAGGCATTGCAGATCTGCAAAATTCGATCCACTTCAGCTTCGTTGTCCGTCAAAAGCCCTAATGTCGTGGCTGTGCCATTACAGGCGGCATCGTGAACAGTGGGGGAGGGATGAGGGGTGGAATCTGACGTAACCGCCAGCGACTGGGCCTCTTGAGTCAATTGATTAAGCGGCGTCACGCTGTGCTCCTGCAGGATTATTCGTTTTATTAAGGGCTGCCGTTGCTGCACGGTCACCGGCGATGCGACCGAAAGCGGTGCCGATGGACATGCCGACCCCGGCGGTATAACCCTTGCCCAGTACGTTGCCCGCCATCATTTCTCCGGCTACGAAAAGGTTGTCGCTGGGCTGACCGTTAAAGTGCACTGCAGCATCGTCGTTGACCTTAAGCCCCAAGTACGTGAACGTGATTCCAGGCCGCAATGGATAAGCAAAGAAGGGGCCAGTGTCTATCGGGCGCGCCCAATGTGTTTTCTGTATCGCCAGACCTTCAGTGTGGCAGTCATCCAAAATGGTGTGGTCGAACGTGCCAACACGACAGGCGGCGTTATACGACTCCACCGTGCTTACAAAACGATCTTGGTCCAGCCCCAGCTTCTGTGCCAGTTCTGATAGTGAGTCGGCGCGCGTGCCAGGAAAGACCGGAGGCATGAAGCTGCCTACGGCCTGGCTGTCAATGATGGAGTAGGCGATCTGGTTGGGTTGATGCGCGACCAGCCGGCCCCAGATGGCATAGCGCTTAGGCCAAAAGTCTTCACCCTCGTCGTAGAACCGTTCGGCGTTGAGATTTACCACCACGCCCAGAGAGACGCAGTCTATGCGCGTGCAGATGCCCCCATCGTATAAGGGGGCTCGTGCGTCGATGGCGACACAGTGAGATTGAGCAGGATCGCCGATGGCATCTGCGCCGGCGTCCAGCATATAGCGCAGCAGCACGCCCTGGTTAAAGCGTGTGCCACGGATCAGGAAGTTGTCGGCTGGCCATTCGCCCCGTTCGTTCTGGCCCCAGGCTTCGCGCAGCCATTCGCGATTAGATTCGAAACCGCCTGCGGCCAGCACACAGGAGCGCGCGGTGATGCGCTCTGAGCCAATGCGCGCTGCAACGAAGCGCCCGTCGTCAAGTTCAATGGCGTCTACGGGGGCGTTGTACCGCACATCCACGCCCAGATTTTGCGCACTGCGGAAATACGCGTTGACCAGCGCCTTGCCACCACCCATAAAAAAGGCGTTGGTTCGGGCAACGTGCAAGGCGCCTGACAACGGGTTCTGGAAATTGACGCCGTGTGTGCGCATCCAGTCGCGACAGGTTGCGGTGCTGCGTATCACAAGTCGTGCAAGGTGTTCGTTGGTAATGCCACCAGTTACTTTGAGCAGGTCTTGCCAGTATTCCTCTTCTGGATACGCCTCTACCAGCACGTCTTGAGGCTCGTCGTGCATGCAGCGCAGATTGCGAGTGTGAATGGAGTTGCCGCCACGCCATTCTTTAGGGGCAGATTCCAGCATGAGAACAGATGCACCTGCTTCGCGGGCGGTCAGTGCGGCACACAGGGCGGCATTGCCGCCGCCAATCACTAAAACATCATAGTCTGGCGAGTTTTTCACCCTGCCTCCTGAGTAAAACGGACGTGAGAGCGTTACGACCAAGACCGAGGATCTAGGGCATGCTGTCCAATGAATACAAAAGTATACATTCGAAACGAGCAAAAATAAATACGCTATGTGCTTTGTTGTAGCTTCATTGCTGTGCTCGACTCTTCGAGCACCACTAACCCGCAAATTTCATCACGAAGTTGGGGCTGCTGATTTTCAGGGTTGAGTGGCCGCTCGCTGCGGCCGGGAAGCCCTGCACGCTGGCTTGAATCAATTTATCAGTGCCGCAGGCGCAATTTTCCCTACACCTGTTGCTTTATAGCGTGCGATTGACGCACCGGCGTTCGGTCAGTGCCTTGGCCGCCAGGCGTGAGAACCCCGTGTGCGCATCGATCTGTTGCTGTTGGTCGATTATGTATGTGGGCGTTACGGCGGTCGCACTGTCCAGGGGATGGCAGCCTTTATCTGGGACTTTCGGATAGCCTGGTTTTGTTTTAACTTGTCGGCGTTCGAGTACGAGACGGCTTAACGTTCTTGCAATCGACCGGTGACGTACTTGTGTAGCACGCTGGCAATCAGCGTTTGATATGGAATACCTTCTTCAAGTGCTCTGACTTGAATATCGTTTAAGTCGCCGGACGACAGACGGATATTGACGCGTTTATCCTTGATGGCTGTTGCACGAGCGGCCGACCGGATACTTGCCAGTTCGCTTTTGCTTGCAACAGACTTGAGTTGGCCTGCATCATAAGCAGCCAAAATATCGTGTTCGTAGCTGTCAGTTTTGGGCATCAGATTCACCTTGATGCAGATAGTCTCGTGTGGCTTTACGGCCGGGGATAATGGTTTTTAAAAAAAGGTAGGTGTCTTCTTCGACATACGGTATCAAATAGACGTAACCTTCGTAGCCGACAACCAGAATCTGCTGTCTGGGATATTTGGCCACATTTGGATGAGCCAAAATGTCGAGCAGCCCACCGGATTCGATGGCGACTACAATCGCTTCGAACGATATGCCGCGTTCAGCCTTAGGCGCATCGCCCTTTGTGGGGCTCCACCGGAATGGTTTCATACTAAAAGTCTAGATTAGTGTGTGCGTTTTGTCATCAACGATGGGCTGCGTAGAATATGCCTGTGTTGAAAACAGCCTGTCAGTTGATATTACCGAGCGTTTTCTGCAGGCAATACAGGTTCGAACTCACTAATCAAAAAATCGATGAACACGCGCACTCTGGCCGGCAGGTTTTGCCGACTGGGGTAGTACAGGAACAGGTCGGCAGGTTCCAGCGTGAATTCGGGCAGAATGATTTTCAGGCGCCGGGCCGCCACATATTTATTTAAATCCCATTCTGAGCGAATCATGATGCCGTGGCCCTCCAGCGTCCAGCCAAGTGCAATATCGCCGTCGTTGCTCGACATGGCTGCGCTGACCTTGACCACTTCTGCAAGTTGTTGATAAGTGAAACGCCAGATGCCGTGCGCTTCGTCATTCTGGTTGTGGATGATGCAGCGATGCTGTGCAAGGTCAGCAAGCTTTTGCGGTTCGCCGTGCTTTTTCAGGTACTTGGGCGAGGCGCACAGGAACCGCCGATTACTTAGCAGGCGGCGGGCCACCAGACGCCGGTCGGGCAGCGTGCCAAAGCGTATGGCCACATCAATATTATTGGCCACAAGGTCGACCGGCTTGTCGGTCACCTGCAGGTCGAGTTCAATGTCGGGAAACTTCAGGGCGAACTTTGATGCCAGTGCCGAAATACGCCTGCGACCAAAACCCAGGCTGGCATTGATGCGCAACAGGCCCCGAGGTTGTTGGCGATGATTGGAAACCGAATCTTCCATGGTTTTGATGTCGGCCAGAATGCGCTTGGCCTGCACCAGAAACAACTCGCCTTCGCTGGTTAGGCTGATGCTGCGCGTGGTTCGATTGGCCAGCCGGACGCCCAGACGGTTTTCCAGCTGCATCAGCTTGCGGGTAGCGGCTGGCGGCGTAATGTCGAGAATGCGGGCCACGGCTGACAGGTTCTTGTGCTGAGCCAGCAGCACGAAGAACGACAAGGCAGATTCCATATCATTATTCAATAAAAAACAATAATGAATTAATTATAAGTGAATAAAGCCTAGCTTCCGTGTGGTTATCCTGTCTGCATAGACGGCAAATCACGTTGCCTAATTTATTTTTATGGAACAAAACTTCAGCATGAAAATCCTGGAAATTCGCGAAGTAACTCTGCCTATCAGCTCATCCATCCGAAATGCCTATATCGATTTCAGTAAAATGACGCTCAGTCTTGTGGCCGTCATGACGGACGTAATTCGTGATGGCAAGCCCGTAGTGGGCTACGGCTTCAACTCAAACGGGCGCTACGGCCAGGGTAATCTGATGCGCGAGCGTTTCATCCCCCGTATCCTCGCCGCCGAGCCGTCCAGCCTGGTGAATGACGCAGGCGACAACCTTGACCCGCACAAGATATGGGATTGCATGTACACCAACGAAAAACCGGGAGGCCACGGCGAGCGCTCGGTGGCCATCGGCACCATAGACATGGCGGTTTGGGATGCGGTGGCAAAGATTGCAAACAAACCCTTGTTTCAGTACTTGGCCGATGAATACGGAAACGGCCAGCCAAACCGCAAGGTTTTTGTCTATGCCGCGGGTGGCTACTATTACCCCGGGCAGGATCACGGCAAGCTGAAAGATGAAATGCGCAGCTATCTGGATCGTGGCTATACGGTCGTAAAGAAAAAAATTGGGGGCGCTACCCTTGACGAAGACCTGCGCCGCATTGATTCCATACTAAGCGTTCTGCAAGACGGCCAAAGGCTGTGTGTCGACGCCAATGGGCGCTTCGATCTGGATACCGCCATCGCATATGCCAAAGCCTTGTCTCAGTACGACCTGTTCTGGTATGAAGAGCCGGGCGACCCTCTAGACTTTGAGTTGCAGGCCACACTGCGCAGCTATTACAAAAACCCCATGGCCACTGGCGAAAACCTGTTTTCCATGCAGGACGCCCGAAATTTAATTCGATATGGTGGCATGCGTGCTGATCGCGATTGGCTCCAGTTCGACTGCGCGCTGAGCTACGGGCTGGTTGAGTACCTGCGTACGCTAGACATGTTGAACGAGCACGGTTGGTCGCCCAGCCGTTGTGTGCCGCATGGCGGGCACCAAATGTCGCTGAATATCGCAGCGGGGCTGGGGTTGGGGGGCAACGAATCTTATCCTGACCTGTTTCAGCCATTTGGCGGCTTTCCCGATGGCGTCAAGGTCGAGAACAGCTACATCACCATGCCCGACCTGGTCGGAATAGGCTTTGAGGGCAAGGCCGACCTGTACAGCGAAATGCAGAAGCTTTCTTCTTGAGGCCTGTTTTTTTTGTTTTCAGCTTATGCGGACCATGCCCCCTATGGCGAACACTCTTCCAAAACGTTTTTGAGGCAACAGCATGACAATGCTCCCCGCGCCGCGGTCCAGCGTATGCTGAGAAACAATAAACCCGTACGGCGTCCTTTTTGTATCTCAGGCAAGAGGGCATTGCGATGCAAATGGCTATTTCGTCGAGCCAGCCTTAATTCAAGTCGCCGATGCGAACGCCCGCACCATGCGCGAAGAAATATTTGGACCAGTGCTGTCAATCTTCGTCTATCCTGACAAGGACTGGGAAGAGATAATCTTATGCGTTGGGTGTCTCCACGGACGATTTTGGGTGCCTGATCGAGAATACGGATACCCTCATATGAGTTAAAAGAATGGCGCAGTCTTTTGCTCTGGAAAATTTTATTGTCAATCGGTCAGCCCGGTTCATTGGAAAGGCTCTTCATCGATCGAAGCGTTGCGACCATCGCGTCGTTCAGTGGCGTGCGTGGTTCTTCGCCGAGCAACTCGGTGAGGCGGTGGTTGTCCAAGCGGACTGAATGTCGCCAGTAGGGCGCAAGCTCAGAGGCCTCGCGGGGGAACCCGCCAAACGGTGCGAGTACGTGCATTAGCCACCAAGGGAACCGGCGGTGCCGCAGGCTGCGGCCCGCTACATGGTTCAAGGCATCAGAGAGAACGCTTCCGTTGGCATCATGAAGCCCTTCGAACTGCAGGCGCTCGAACGCAGACAAGCGGTCTGTGATGTCGAGCAAGCAGGCGAAGGTTTCCGCCAGATCGGGCAGGTAGGCCCAGGAGTGCCCCGGCCCGCGTGCCACGTCGGTTACACGCTCGAGCGGTTTGTTGGGAGCGACCATCGCTTGGGCAAACCAACTGGAACGAATGCCTGGGCCAAAAAAATCGCCAGCACGCAGTATCAGGCTGGGCACTTCTGGCGCAGCGAGTTCCAGGCGGTGTTCGAGTTCTACCCGGATCGCACCCTTTCGGCTGCGAGGCGCTTGCGTACTGTTCGCATGGATCACCGGCGTGGTTGCCGGATTGAAATTGTAGATCGTTCCCGGCAGGACCACCCGCGCCCCGCCTGCGACGCGGGCAGCTGCGATCGTGTTGTCAATCATTGGCAGCACCAATGCGCTCCAGTTGCGATAGCCTTGCGGATTGACGGCATGAACAATGGTCGAGACACCTGTTGCGGCTCGGCTCACATCATCGCGGTCCATTGCGTCGCCCTGGTGCCAATCAATGCTGAGGTTCGTGCTGCGTTGGGCCGCTTGCATGTTACGCGCAAGCCCGCGAACCGACCATCCGTGCCGCAACAGCGCCTCTGCAATGGCACCACCAATACCGCCGGTAGCGCCCAGTATCAAGACTGTGCGTTTGTTTTCATGATAGATATTCCTTCCTTGCGTTGTTGACAATAACGATCATCAACTAAACTCACCTAAAAGAAAATTGCAAAGAAATATCTATCTATTAGAAAATAACTTATGAGCGAACCCGTATCCTGGAACGACCAACGCGTATTTCTAGCCGTGATCGAGGAGGGCAGTCTTGCGGGTGCGGCCCGGCGACTGGGCTTGTCTCACCCCACGGTGCGAGCGCGAGTCGCCGCTCTGGAGAAGGCGCTGGGCACCACGCTATTCACGCGCTCGATCAACGGCTTGAGGCCAACCGACCATGCTTTGGAACTGTGTGCTGCGGCACGCTCTATGTCGGCGGCATCGAATCTGTTTATCCGGCAGGCTGCTGCCCCCTTCGGTGAGGCGGCTGGCATAGTCCGGCTCAGCCTGTCCGTGTTCAACGGGGTCGAAGTCGCACCGCCACTAATTGCCGCGTTACGCCGCAGTCACCCGCGCATTCGTATCGAGCTTGTACTCAGCAACGTAGCCGCCGATCTGCTTGCAGGAGAGGCAGACATCGCGATTCGGAATACGCAGCCTTTGCAGGCAGCACTGGTCGCGCGGAAGGTGACACCGATCGCGCTCGGCTTGTACGCAGCAAAATCGTATCTACTGCGACGGGGTAGGCCGTCAAGCTTGGGCGATCTCACTGCACACGACCTGATCGGCCCTGACCGAAGCCTGCGTGACATGGCGGTCGTCGAGCATTTATGGTCGGAGTTAGATCGCGCACGCTTCGTACTTAGGACGGACAGCCACCCCGCCGTCACTGCAGCCGTGCGTGCGGGCGTTGGCATTGGAGTCATACAAGTGCCGGTCGCAGAAAGGGACTCTACGCTCGAACGCGTCGTGCCGGAGTTTGATGTGGCAATACTCGACACCTGGATTGTGACTCACGAAGACCTGCGTACTCAGCCACGAGTGCGCGTTGTGTTCGATGCGCTGATCGCTGCCTTCTCCGACGCCTCGTAGTTGGAGACAACTGGTGGCCCATCGCGCTCTTGCCGTTCTTGCGCTGTATTGGTGTAGCGGTTAACGGAAAGCGGAGATCAGTGCTCTTGTGCAAATGGTCTGCCTGGAAATGATTGACGAAGCAGTTTGCGGTACTGTTTGCACAATCGTACTGCGATTTATGCGAAGGCCGCATTCTCGGATTTACGGAGCGCAGCACTATCGATCAAAATGCCATCCTGATACCGGCGCTTATGTTGTTCAGGCGCTGGCTGGAGTCAGAAAACTGATCGTGGTAACCGATCCATCCCGAAAAATTCGGTTCAAACTCAGCGACAAGACCCACACTGACTGTGGCCCAGTTCTTGTCGGGTACAAATCCGGGGAGGGCGAACGTGCCGGGCATGCTGACTAGGCCCGCGCTGACATCCCGTTGCCTGGCTTTGCTGTCATGGCTCCACTGAGCGCGCACAAAGGGGCGCAGGGTTGCCTTGCTGGTCGCGATTTCAGCATCCATCTGCCAGCCGATCGAAGTGATCAGCGCATCACGATTTTGGCTACCGAAGACCATGGCCATTGCATCGCCGCTATTTTCTTCAAACCCCTTTACGTGCGTGTGCTGCCAGGTCAGATCCACGTAAGGGCCGGTGCGCCATTTTTCGAAGTTAAACCACCAACCGCCGGTCAGGGTTGCCGCAGCCGTGGAGCCAGACGTATCAGCCTGCTCATGGCGGACGGTTGGCCCGATGGGAATGTTTCGGCGAATACTGCCGTAATCAAGGTAGCCCAGGCTACCAACGGCACCCACATAGGCCTGGTCCCAGTTCCACATCGCATACCCGCTGGCCACGTAGTTATTCAGTTTGAAGCTGCCTCTGCCGTTGGAAAACTGACTGTCTTGATTGCCCGCTGTGAATGCGAAACCCGCCGTGAACGCCTGTGACGGATGAACGTCTGCCCCAATGCTGAGAACATTAATGTGGTTACCGCTACCGGGTGAATTGGTTTGCGCGTACAGCTTCTGGTAGCTGTAATCGTAATTGGCCCAGCCGCGCAGGCCGTTGCTTGGCGCGGCCACGCTGCGGCTTTCCATCTGGCTTTTGATCGAACGCGTCAGGCTATTGTTGATGGCCAACGGTGCCTGGCTGAGCAGCGACATCTGGCCGGGCGCAACGATAATGGATTCGGCGTATTGAGCCAGCATCTGGTGTGCGGCCACGGTGGGGTGCACGTCGTCCGCAAACAAATAGGTGTACTGCGTGCCGGGTTCGTACGTTACCGTGGCTCCCGGGGTACCTTCGGGTGCGCACTGGATAGACGCAATAGGGCTGCTGCCGCCGGTGCAAGCGGGTTCGGTCACATTAGTCATGCCATAGCGGGCTGGGTCGGCAACGATCTCGTTGAGCACCCCAAATGTATTGACCGGAATGATATTGACATCTGTGTGCGCCAGGCCCACGTAAAGCGTATTGTTGAAGCCGGCTGACACGCCGGTCAGTTGGGCGGCCATGTCGGGGCCAAGCTTATGCGCAAAGGGTGTCAGGCCAATATCGGGCAAGTTCGAGACCATAATGTAGCGGGCACCCGCCTTGCCCAGCGTGTCAATCATGGCAAGCTTGGTATTGGCGGCCTGCTGCAGACTTGCGCGGGCTTGGTCTGCAGTCATCAGGGTGCTTACACCGAATAGTTCTTTGGCGGCTTTCTCAGCCAGCTTTACAGACGTTCCGTTCTTGACGGCCAGTTGTGCAGCGGCATGAGCCGCCACCGAGGTGGTGCCGTAAAAAACATCATTCGACCCGCCCCATAGGCTGTACAGCGTACCTGGATCGGCCTTCCCGTGTGTGGCACTCAGATATGTTTGCAACTGAGTGGGCAGCGTGGGCACTGCTGCAGGCGTGTTGGGTGCGTTATGAATGATACCTGCACCGCCGTAAGCGAAATTACTGCCACCCGCAAGCGAAGGCGTAATCGGCGAGCCCAGCCAGCTGGAAATGAACTCGACACTGGTGTGGCCAGGATTGGTTGTGAAGCGCATGTGCTGCGGGGAGTTGTTCAAGATTGACAGATTGCCCCCGTCAGACAAACTATCGCCAATCATCACAACGCCATTGAAGGCACCAGTATGTTTGGATGTTTGCGAATCAGGAAATGCAGATTGTGCAGACGTTATTGTGCTTGCAAAACCTAGGGCAACGGCAGGTATCCAGCAGTGCAGACGTTGTATAGCCATAAAATATCCCTCTCCTTTTGGCTAATTATAGGTTGCATGATTTTCTAGGTGGGGCCGCCCATTTTTCCTATTCCTACGAATCCGAGCCGTTTGTTTTGCGCTTCGCTCTCATGTTTGCTCCTTTTTCTTTATTTGACATCGGGTGATCAGGACTTAACCTATGCGGCCGTCCAGCCGCCGTCTATGGGCAAGACTGAACCGGTGATGTCCCGCCCCGCGTCGCTGCACAGAAAACGGACCATGGCGGCAACGCTTTCCATTGCGACGAATCGACCGGTGGGCTGGCGCTGAGTCAGGTATTCGTGTGTGGCCTGCTCTTGCGATACGCCTGTTTTGGCAGCTATGCCGGCGATACGTTCCAGGATGGCCGGCGTAGGGACTGTGCCAGGACATACCGCATTGCAGGTAATGCCGTTGGTCGCGGTTTCCAGCGCGATGGCGCGGGTCATGCCGATAAGTCCGGTCTTTGTGGTGACGTAGCCCACGCGATTAACCGCTGCTGATGAACCATAGACGGAAGACATGTTTATGATGCGGCCCCATGCGCGTGTGCGCATTCCGGGTATGGCAAGCCGAGATGTATGGAAGGCGGCCGACAGGTTCACGGCGATGGACTCGTCCCAATGCAGGGCGGGAAGCGCTTCGGCCGGTGCGAAATGCCTGATTACGGCATTGTTGACGACGACATCCACATTGCCGAACTGCTGCTGTGCCGCGTGCATCAATGCTTCGATCTGGTCTACGTGGGCAAGGTCGGCGCGGCTGAGCAGTACGCTGCGTCCCGATGCCTGGCGCAGTTTTTCGGCGGCATCTTGTGCAAGGTCTTCCGGGTCCAGGCCGTGCAATACGATGTGGCAGCCCGCCATGGCAAGGTCTTCGGCAATGGCGTACCCCAGCCCGCGGATGGAGCCGGTAATCAGGGCGCATTTGTTTTCGAGCATGGTGGTGGGTGAGTGAGGCGTGCAGGCGCGGATGCGCGTTTATTTGGCGGGGTTATTGGGCGCCACATCCAGACGTACCACTTTTCCGGCGGTCTCTGGCGACATCTCGGGATAACGATGCATGACCTGAGGGTCGTGGCCAGGAATAATGTGCTGGGGTGAATCAGCGAGGCGACGCACCAAATTATGGCCTTCCAACATGTCACCCACGTTATAGACGGCGGGAAAGGGTATCTGGTGTTCTATGTTCCCATACAGGTGGGTGGCGTCGGATGCAATGACGACCCAGCCCCGCTTCGTCCAGACACGGACAACCTGCAGGCCCGCCGTATGACCCCCGACCAGGTGCAAGGTCAGGCCCGGTGCCAATTCGGTGTCGCCACGATGAAATGCCACCTGGCCGCCATAGAGCTTGCGCACAAAACTGACTATGTCTTCGACATCGAAGGGATGACGCAAGGCGGGGTGACACATGCAACGGCCTGTCACATAAGCGGTTTCGGCATCCTGGATGTGGAACTTGGCCTTGGGAAATTGGTCCAGCGTGCCAGCGTGGTCGTAATGCAAGTGGGTCAGGATGATGTGCTCGACGCTTTCGGCAGCCACGCCGACAAGAGCCAGGCCATCTTTGACTGGCATGAGTAGTTCGCGCCCGCGTTCTTGCGCTGAATGCTGATCAAAGCCGGTATCGATGACATACACCTCATCGTTGCGTCGGGCCACCCATACGTAATACTCAAGGTCGGAATCGGCATCATGGAAATCCACGGGGCCGATATAGTTGTCATGCGCCTTGCGGCCGCCATGCCGGGCATATCGGATGGCGTAGAGTTCAAAGGGTGCAATGCCTTGAGCATCCATGAATTAGTCTCCCGAGTCCGGTTCTTTCGTGGGCCAGCGGGCTGGCAGGTCGTTTTGTTATCTTCTTGTTCTGGGGCGAAACGCAGATGTCACGCTTTTTTAAGGGCGGTTTCCTCGTCCTGCTGGCGCAACAATGAAATTGCCACGGCAGACGCATTCCGGACATGCCGGCTTCCCGCCTTGCGAGCTGCTTTTTCATCCTTGGCCTCCAGCGCCTTGAGTAACTCGCCCAATTCGGCCAGGCTTTTTTTAGCGCGCCCCGGTGCGGCCATGGACATGGACCGCAACAGCATGATCTGTGAATTCAACAGGCGCAGACTATTCGATAGAGCCTCGTTGCCCGCGCCATCAAGCAGGCAGCGGTAAAAGTTATTCTTGGCTTTCAGTTGGCCCAGGGGGTCGACTTTGGTATGTGAAACCCGAAGGTCGGCGTAAGCCTGCTTCAGGTTTTTCAGGTGATCCGGTGTTGCGCGTTCGGCAAACAGTTGACTGGCCAGGCCTTCAAGCTCCTCACGAACCCTATAGATGCCGTCGGCTTGTTCGGGTGTAATCGTCTCGACGACGGGACCGCGATGCGGAATGACCTTGATCAATCTCTCGGTCTCGAGTTGGCGCAGCGCTTCACGCACCAAGGTGCGGCTGACGCCCGTCATTTCGCACAATTCTCGTTCGGGCAGGCGTTCGCCTGGCTGAAAGCGGCCTGCCAGAATGGCGTTGCGTATGCTTTCCGTAACACTATGGCGCAACACCGCTGCAACACGATGCACCTTGAAATCATCATTCGCATCTTGGGACTTCATATTATTTCTCTGTATTTAGCGAGCATTAAAAAGGTGTACACGTTCCAGGCGCTCGATGCCTTTCCTAGAGCGTGCATAGACACCAAGTTTAGTCTAGCCGCCGCCCTTGCAGCCGCCCTTTTGTTTTTCCAGTGGGCTGCGATACAGCGGCTTTTTGATAAGTTCGCTTCATTGTCTTCTCCGCATTAATTGCTTTTCTGATTGAGTACGGGTGACGCCGCCAGGATTGAACGTCTGAAGGCCGGTTTTACTGCAGAGCTAAAGCCGAGAAAACTTATAAAATCGTCATTTAATCATTCGATAATACAATGCGTATTAAAAAACGACAATGACCAGCAGCCTCATCAGATAAGGAGATGTATGTTCAACCGGGCGCACCGGCCAGTTTGGCCAGGCGCCCCATGTCTTCTGTGTTCTCCATGTTCCACACGGCCTGGATCAAGGGGGCGGCGTCACATCCTGAACGTCCATAGCGGCAAAGGTCGTGCAGTTTGGTTTCCAGTTCATCGTCTGTCAAAGGCCGCTGCAGCGAGCCTCGTGCCATTTCCACGTACTCGTGCTCGGTCGATTGGTCGGGGAATCGCAGCAGCACCTTGGCGCTGTCTATTGAATACGCTTCGTCGTCATTGAAGTTCAGTAGGGCTCCCAGCGCACGCAGCTTTGGATCGCTGACGGCTTGATCGGAAAACGCCACCAGGCCGGCGTTGCCGCGCAGTAAAGCGACCGGTGCGGCATGCTGGGCGCTTACCTGCGACTCGCGCCCCGTCTTGATATTAGGGCGGTCGGTGCGCTGACGCAGCAGCGGATGTCCGGTTAGTTCGATGGCTTCGATAGTATCGAGCCGACGCGGCTCAATGCGGGCAGACAATGCCAGGCAGGCATCGAGCACGGGGTTTAGCACCACACCGCAGGGGTAGGGCTTGTAAGCCACATTGCTGATCTCCCATTGTTCACCCAGGCCGCGTGTCACAGCGTCGAAATCCGGCGCATCGCCAAAAACCTGAAGAAAACCGTTCGCCCCTTCCAGCGGCCGGTCCGGCCCATCGAAGTTGTCCTGAGCCAGAAGGGCGGCCAGTATGCCATTGCGGGCCGCGTTGCCAACGCTGATGCTCTTGGACATGGTTCCCAGGGATTCGACAAGCCCGCCCGCCTGGCAGGCTGCCGAACCGAGGGCCCAACTAAGTTGTGTCGGGGTCAGATTCAGCGTCTTGCCTATGGCCATGGCGGAACCGAACACACCGCAGGTGGAGGTAATGTGCCAGCCGCGGTTGTAATGGAAGGGGGATATGGCAAGGCCAATCCGGCATTGCGCTTCCACGCCAAGCAGAAAGGCCAGCATGAAGTCTTTGCCGGACAGAGGCTGTGTCTCGCTTAAGGCGAGCAAGGCGGGGGCGACGGGCGATGTTGGATGGATAATGGTCGGAATATGCGTGTCGTCGTAGTCATATACGTTCGCGCTCATGGCGTTCAGTGCCGCAGCGTTAAGCATGTCCAGACGTTCTGGTCGGCCGACCAGCGTTGCTGCGTGGCCCGCAGAGAAGCGCGCGTAAGTTCGTACTGCACGATCCAGGGTAGGGTCGTTGCATCCAGCCAGCCCCACCGCGAAATAATTCAGCACGGACCGTTTGATCTCATGGCGGATGTGCTTGGGCACCTGTTCCCATGTGGTATTGCTGATGAAGGCGGACAGTTTCGCCGAAACTGGACTCAGATGGTCGACTTGTTTGGTGTTTTCCATGGCTTGATGGCATTCCTGTCTGAGGGAGACACCATTATTGTGCCTACCAATATTTGATAGATTGTATGACGATATTATTGACATATTGTAGTTCTAACTTCATACTTTATTCCATATTTTCCCCGTTACCAATGTAGGAGTCACAACGACCATGCGCGAAGAATTCAATACAGAGCTGTTTGCCAAGGGTTTAAAAAACCGCCAAGAGGTACTCGGTGCCGAGCATGTGCAAAAGTCTCTGGACGCGGCCAACGATTTCACGGCAGACATGCAAAAGCTGGTCACCGAATGGTGCTGGGGCGAACTATGGGGGCGTCCCGGGCTGGACCGTCGCACGCGCAGCATCATCAACCTGTCCATGCTGGCTGCCCTGAATCGGCCGCACGAAATCCGCCTGCACGTGCGTGGCGCGCTCAATAATGGTCTGACCCAGGATGACATCAAAGAAATCTTCCTGCAGGTTGCTATCTACTGCGGCGTACCGGCGGCTCTGGACGGCATGAAGGTTGCCTCGGAAGTCATCGCCGAAGAAAAAGCCAAAGGCAATAAAGCCGGAGCCAAATAATGGCGTCGACCTTACCCCGAATCGGCTTTGTGGGCGTGGGCGCCATGGGTGCGCCCATGGCGGGCTGCTTGCTAAAGGCCGGCTACCCCCTTTCCGTGTTCGACAACAACCCCGACCGGACAGCAGCCTTTGCCAAAGAACATGGCATAGAGCCCGCCGCCTCACTTGCCGAACTGGGAAAAGAGGCAGACGTCATCATTACGATCTTGCCCAATAGCGCCATAGTCCAGGATGTACTGTTCGGCACGCAGGGTCTTGCTTCCAGCCTGCGGCCCGGAGCGGTTGTCATTGAAATGACTTCGGGCATTCCCAGCAAGACGGTAGCGTTCAGTGAACGGCTCGCCGAACAGGGCGTCGTGCTGTTTGATGCGCCGGTCTCGGGCGGCGTGCCACGAGCCCGCACGGGCGAACTCACCATTATGGCTGGCGGAGAACAGGCTGATATCGATGCGGCCAGGCCTATCCTGAACGCGCTGGGCAGCGTCATCACTACAGGCAAGGTGGGCACCGGCCATGCCATGAAGGCGCTCAATAATCTGGTGTCTTCCGCCGGGTTTCTGATCGGGATAGAGGCCCTTATCATCGGATCGCGCTTCGGCATTGACCCCGAAACCATGGTCGATGTGCTTAATGTATCAACGGGCATGAACAACAGCACGCAGAAGAAGTTCAAGCAGTACGTGCTTTCGCGCAAATTCGATTCGGGGTTTGCCATGAGCCTGATGGTCAAAGACCTGACCATCGCCCTGGGTATCGCACACGAGAACAACGTAAATGCGCCATTTGCAGACTTATGCCGCAACTTGTGGGCCGGGGCTAGCGCTGTCCTGGGCCCTCAGGCCGATCACACCGCCGTCGCTTTGCTCAGTGAGCAGCTTGCCGGCATCCAGATAGGCAAACCTCCAGAGCAATAACACTTTATCGGTCAGCAGAAACGTGGCCGGAACATAGTCCAGGAGGCGCAGTACCACAACCAAAGGAGAAGGCAATGAAGAAGCATCTGAGCATGGTTTTAATCGCCGCCGCAGGGCTGATGCCCCTGGGTACGCACGCGGAAGTAAGTAAGCTGAACATTCCGTTAGGAGCGGGTGGTTTCGGGTTTCTACCCCTTCATATGATGAAGGAGCACAAGCTCATCGAAAAACATGCCGAGAAGGCGGGTCAGAAAGTCACTATAAACTGGTCCAATATCGGTGGCCCTTCAGTCATGATCGACGCCTTGCTGTCGGGCTCGGCTGACTTTATTTCAGCAGGTCCACCGTCATTCTTGCTCTTGTGGGATCGCACCAAGGGAACCGCTGATGTCAAAGGTGTGGCGGCCATTAGTTCCATGCCCATGTATCTGAATACCAACGCAGAGCACCTGAAATCCATAGACGACCTCAAGGATGGCGACAAGATTGCTGTAACGTCGGTCAAGTCATCGATTCCGTCCATTGTCATGCAGATGTATGCGGTCAAAAAATATGGCAAAGACCAGGCATTTCGGTTTGATCCTTATACCGTCAGCATGAAGCATGGCGATGCCGCAGCCGCGCTGTTATCGGGGGGCGGCAGCATTGTTGCGCATTATGCATCGTCGCCGCTGGCAGAGCGCGAACAGCAGACAAAAGGCATTCGCACCATTCAGAATACAGACGACGTCATGGGCAGTTCGACAACCTTCACCATGGTATCGACCACCACCAAGTTTCATGACCAGAACCCCAAGGTCTATGCCGCTTTCGTGGCCGCATTGGAAGAGGCACAGGCCATGATCAAGGCCGACAAAGAAGGTGCTGCCAAAGTGCTGATCGCCTCAATGGGCGGCAGCGGTGCTGTCGACCAAATGGTCAAGATATTGAACAACCCATCGATCAAGTACACGGCCAAGCCCGAAAACGTTCTGAAGTACGGCAAGTTCATGAATGACATCGGTTCGATTAAGCATCGTCCTGAGAGTCTGGAAGAACTGTTCTTTCCTGGTCCCGCCGTTTCCACAGGAAACTGATCGTCAGAGCAAGCCGCATCCGGTTGTCGCCGGCTGCAGCTTGCCTGAAAAGAATGTCTGGAGACCGAATTTCATGGTTCAAACCGCAACACCATTGCTGTCGGTACAGGGTGTCACTCTGCGTTATCGCACAAAGGACCACTTGATTACAGCTACATACCGCGTCAGCTTCGATGTTTTCCGCTCTGACCGGTTTGTTATTGTCGGCCCATCGGGTTGCGGCAAGTCTACGTTATTGAAGGCAGTGGGCGGCTACCTGCCAACCGTCGAAGGCCATATCAAGCTGAACGGCCAGGAAATCGTCAAACCCGGACCGGACAGGGTGATGGTATTTCAAGAGTTTGATCAATTATTGCCCTGGAAGACCGTAAAAGAAAACGTCGTGTTTGCCCTGACGGCCAGCGGCCGCCTGGAGCGCAAGGCGGCAGAAGAAAAGGCCATGCACTACATCGCCAAGGTCAACCTTTCAGACTTTGCCGACAGCCTGCCGCATACGCTTTCTGGCGGGATGAAGCAGCGCGTGGCCATTGCGCGTGGCATGGCCATGGAGCCGGACATCCTGCTTATGGATGAACCTTTCGCAGCGCTCGATGCACTGACGCGCGCAAAAATGCAGGAAGAGCTTCTGCAGCTATGGGAAGACACCCGTTTTACCGTGCTGTTTGTCACACACTCTATACCTGAGGCGGTACGCATAGGCAGCCGCATTTTGCTGCTTAGCCCGCATCCTGGCCAGGTTCGGGCAGAATTAAATAGCGATGGTATTGATGCAACAGGGCCTGACGGCAAGCTGTTAACCCAGCGCATTGAAGAGCTGCTTTTTCAAGAGAGCGCAACGCAAGGGAGAATGGCTCATGTCTGAAGCACTTACCAACTCAACCGTTTACCGCGAAGAAATCGTCAACACCGTCGAGGACAAGGGTTTTGGCATCGTCGAGAAGCCATTGGGCTTATGGGAACGCCTGCTGGATAACGGCACCTTCCGCAAGAGCATTATGCTGATCCTGCTGGCCATAGTCTGGGAGGTTTATGCCCGCTGGTCAGGAAATCCTTTGCTTTTCCCTACCTTTATGGCGACCATCAAGGCATTCTTTGCCGGTATCGCATCAGGTACGCTGCTGTTGGCGACGTGGTCGTCTATTTCGCTTCTGCTGCAAGGCTATGCGGCCGGGCTGCTTATCGCCGCCCTGTTCACAGCCTTTGCCAGTGCGACGCGAGTGGGTGCAGACTTGCTTGAAACACTGACATCCATGTTCAACCCTTTGCCTTCAATCGCTTTGCTGCCGCTGTCCATGATCTGGTTTGGGCTGGGCAATGCCAGCATAATCTTCGTGCTTATCCACGCCGTATTATGGGCCGTCGCTCTGAACACGCACGCCGGGTTTCGATCGGTCAGCCTGACTTGGCGCATGGTAGGCCGCAATTATGGCTTGTCGGGCTTACAGTACGTGTTGAAGATTTTGATACCTGGTGCCTTTCCCAGCATACTTACCGGCATGAAAATAGGGTGGGCATTCGCGTGGCGTACGTTGATCGCCGCTGAACTCGTATTCGGGTCCAGCTCTGGCTCAGGTGGCCTGGGCTGGTATATATTCCAGAACAAGAACATGCTGGACATACCCAATGTATTCGCCGGGTTGCTTACCGTTATCCTGTTCGGCCTGTTGGTTGAAAACCTGATTTTCAGGGTGGTGGAACGGCACACCATTGGGCGCTGGGGCATGCAGACGTGAGCCATACTATGACGACGCTAGCTCAAACTCTGGCCGAATTCGTTGTGGGCATGCCTGCTGACGGCATTTCCCAGTTGGCCATGGAGCGCGCCAAAATGAGTCTGGCCAGTACCATAGCCAGCGCGGCCGCGGGTCAAAATATAGATTCGGCCCGCATCCTGCGGTCTCTGGAGGTGGACGAGGGGGGCGCCGGGCAGGCTTCTGTGTGGTTTCAAAATGCCCGCCTGCCGTTAACCAGAGCGGCAAGGGTAAACGCCGTCGCCAGCGATGCCGCTGCATCCGACGACAGCGACCTGCGCAGCATCGCCCATATTGGCACCATTATTTCGACTACGGCAGTCGCGCTCGGCGAACACACCCACAGCTCGGGCCGCGACCTTCTGGCCGCCATGGTGCTGGGTTACGAAGTGGCCGGACGCATCGATGAGTCGCTTACCCCTGGCCGCATGAAGCGCGGTTTCCATGGATCAGTGTCGACGGTGTTTGGCTCGGTGATCGCCGCCGGCCGCCTGCTTGATCTGGACGCGGACCGCATGGCCCACGCCATTGCGCTTGCCGCTACCTCCATTGGCGGCATGGCTGTGGCCGCCGACACCAGCTGCGCGCGTGAGTACCATGCGGGCAACGCAGCCATGACAGGCGTGCAGGCGGCGATGGCGGCCCAACGCGGCTTTAAGGCTGAGTTGAGCATTCTTGAAACGCCACGGGGTTTCCTCAGCGCCATGAACGGCCAGGCTATTGAAGACATTACGTTGGGTCTGGGCAAAGATTGGGACATCGTCACCGATATGGCAATCAAGCTCATGCCTGGCGCCCACCCCTTCCATGCCACTGCCGAAGCGGCTGCGGAAGCGGCCCGTGCGGGCAAGGTCAGCCCCGACGACATTGAGCGCGTCACCATCTCTGCAGCGGTGCAGTTCACAAACTTTAAGGGTGAGCCACATCCGCGCAACCTGGTCGATGCTGCGCACAGCCTGGTGTATTTTGTGGCGGCCTCAATAGTTGATGGCGAGTTCGGCTGGGACGCCCTGACGGTGGAAAAAATGACCGACCCGGTAATTGGCCGGCTCCAGGATAAAGTGGTGTTCGATCCGTCGCCTGCCCCTTTGCCCGACAGGTTCCCGCATCGTCACGGCGGCAGTGTCACCATTGTGCTAAAGGACGGCAGGGAATTTACCAGCACCTGCATAGCGCCACGCGGATCAGGCCCGCGCGGCGTAAGCTGGGATGACATCGACGCCAAATACCGGCGACTGGTTCCCTTGGGAGGACTGGAGTCGGCGCGCGTGGAAGAAAGCCTGGCTTTTCTGCAAGGCTTTGATGTGGTGACTGATGTGTGTCAACTGACCAGCATGCTGACGATTGCAGCGCAAGTAAAAGATATGATCAGCAACTAACCAGTCATAGCAGGCGTCGCTATGCCAGTGTCACCATCGTGTGGCTATTGGGTTCACCAAAGAGCATCAAATAATAGGACTCATCAGGTGACAAAACGGCATTGCCGTTGCCTTCGCCTGCGGTGACAGAGTTCCAATCAGCGTCGTACAAGCGCCACGCCCTTAAATTGGCCATTTGTAATGCGCCGGCAGCGGTCAAATGCACGCATTGCGTATTTCCGTTTGCGTCCAGTTGGACAGCATGGGTGCCAACACTGATCGACTGAATCGAACTCACGGGCCGATAGCGATGGCCGCCGAACAATAACCACTCACCATCATCCTGGCGCTGGACGATCAACTCGTTGAGATCGCGCCCAAAATTGACCGGGATTTTCAGAAAATTGCGGGTGCGCATATCGTCGTCGGGTAACAGCAGCTGTTGCCCATCGATATGAACATACCCAGGCAACTCGGGAATTTCTTCCAGCGTAAGCAAAGGGCTGTCCAGAGCCAGCATTACCGAGGACTCGTCTTCGTTGACCAGCACCCAGCTACTTCCCAGACGAGATCGCCAGGCGGGTGAAATGGGTGATGCTTTTTGCACGCGCTCAGCATAAGGAATTGCAGACATATAATGGCCGTAGCCACTTATCGTGCGCACGGTCACAAAGCGATTACCACCGATGTCGCTCAGGCGATAAGAACGTGCTGAATTGTTGGCTGCAAACCATCCATCACTGCGCAATTGCAAGCCGCTTGCCACCACCTTCCACTCGCTGGTGCGCCATGCAAACAGAGACAGCGTCTGATCGTCGCCGCGCATAATTTTAGTAACGCCTTGCACGCTGGCGTAATGGCCTTCCAAATCACGCAGTTCAACATCACTCGCGGTTACGGCTGGCGGCGGGGCCAAAGGCAACAGAGCAGGCAGCGCTGAAATGCGATGTTTATCTTGCAAGGCATTCAGCAATATACGTTCGGCTAGCTTACCCGCCCCATAGCTTAACGAGGTGCCGGTAATCATTACCGCCAATTCCTCTTTGGGTATAACGAAGAATTCACTGCCGTAAAAGGCAGTGCCGCCGTTCTTTTGCCAGCAGGTAAAGCCTGCATCGAGCAGCCCTGGCTGTTCGACGCTGTCCCAGCCCAGCCCCCACTTCCAGACAGGTGTCGGATTGAGAAGCAGGTTGACTGTTTGGTCACTTCCCATTTGTTCGACAGCGGCGCGAGAAAGAAGGCGGTGTCCGTCCAGCTCGCCGCCGTGGATGAACATCATGGCGAAGCGCATCATTTCAGTTGGCGTACTGCTTAGCCCGCCCGTGCCATGTGCCTGCACGAACTCCTGTCCCTGTTTTATACCGTCTAAATAAGGGTAGGCGAAACTGCCTGCTGCATAATGCTCAAGCGGATATCGACTGCGGATCATTTTCAATGGAACCAGAATTTCGTCAGTGACGAAGCGTGCATAGGCTTTGCCGGCAACTTCTTCCACCACGCGTTCGGCCATGGTAAAGCCATCGTTGCAATACACCGCCAGTTCACCCGGCTCATGTTTCAAGTGCATTCCGGCCAGCAAGGTTTGCGTGTCGCGAGCGTATCCTGACAAAGGCTGAAACGTAAAAATATTCTGATAGTTTGATCCCGGAAACCCGGACGAGTGGCTAAGCAGCATGCGCACCGTGATCTTTTTATAGGCAGGCGATAACATCTGGAAATCGCGTATGTAAGCCGTTACGGGGGCGTCAAGATCAACCAGTCCCCGATCAACCAAAATCATGATGGCGGTTGCCGCAAACACTTTACTGACCGACCCAATGTTGTAAAGAGTATCAGTGGTGGCCGGCGAATTGCTGACCCGATCAATCACGCCGAATGTTTCCTGCCAGATAATGCGATTGCCATCGCCCAGCGCCACCGAAATGGAAGAGGTATCAGACTCGCTCATGGCCTCCAGGATTGCCGCGCGGGCGTCCGTAATGGTAGATGTGTAATCTACTTCGCCTGAATCACCTGAACCGTTGGAGCTATTACACCCGATCAGAGGAACGCCCACTGAGCCCGCCAGTGCAGCCTGCAATATTCGGCGTCGCATGGGCGAAACCGTGGGGTTCTCGTATCGTGCACTGCGGGTGTGAATCGCCATACCGCCTTCTTCTTATAGTTATCAACCCGTTCCCGCAGGCCATTCGCCTATGGCCCCGGGTTCGTGCTAAGCCTCTTAAGCGACCAGCTCTACCATGCCTGTGTCCAGGTGATAGAGGCCCCCGATGACCTTGATTTTTCCTTCTTGAGCCATTCTGCTCAATATAGGTGTTGCTTCTTGCAATCGCTTTACGTTCTGCTTGATATTTTGAACTGTAGCTGCATGCTCCAACGTACCGTCATGCGACTGGGCCGCAGCGGCGCGTACGGCTGGCATCAGAGCTGTGACGATGCTTTGGATATGGCCGGGAAACTCGGCCTGCTTTTCAAGTGCACTGACTGTTGCACCCACTGCGCCGCAACTGGTATGCCCCAGCACCATAATGAGTGGCGAGTTCAGAACTGCGGCGCCATATTCCAGACTTGCCAGAATGTCATTGGTGACGTAATTTCCTGCCACACGCGTTACGAACAGGTCACCCCTTTCTTCGTCAAAACATAATTCGGGGCTAACGCGCGAATCAGCACAGCTCAAAATAGACGCATAGGGATTTTGCCCACCCGCCAGCGCTTCACGCGTTGAGGCAAAGCTGCGACTTTGGGTCTTGCCGGAAATGTAGCGTTTGTTTCCATCCATCAAGCGCTTCATCGCCTGATCTGGGGAGAGGACGTTACCCGGTTTGGGTGGTAGTTTTGCATGAGCACACCCAGCCATTGCAGACAGGCCAAGCAGTGACAGGGCGCCCATCGCGCCCATGGCAGCCCGCCTGGAGCTCGATTCGGGCAAGTTGCTCGCAACAGCTTTGTTTATACATAATTTGCACATGATTTGTCTCTCTGTTCTGACATCATTTGAACCGCACTTGACTTCGAATGAGGGGCAGACGCGGGACGCAAATACATTCAAGGCAGAGCGCGGACATGTGTAAGAAATATTTTTGATCTCAACACAGGGAAAGAATAAGTACAAATGGCTATTTTCACTATCCGATTTCCGCAATAACTTGCGTTTGATCAGGCTGCCAGTGCCCGGCGAAGCGTTGCCGAGGGCAGTTCGGCGAACATCTGCTGATAGTCTTTGGAGAACCGGCCCATGTGCAAAAAATGCCAATGACTAGCCACCCGGGTAATGGTGATGTTTTTATTATCGGCTTGCATGAGCGCAGCTCTAACGCCATTGAGCCTCATGCAGCGAAGGTAGGCATAGGGAGAGACATCCAGTATCGCGCCAAAGCTGTATTGCAATGTACGTTCTGATAATTGCAGGTCAGCACAGATAGCGCTGATACTGGGGCAGACATGTTGCTCAAGCTGGGCTTTTATGTAATCTACGACCCGGTTAACAGTGTGTTTTGCACGACGGCGTGCGATCAGGTTGATGTTTTTTTCTGAGCTAATGAGTCGGCTCGAATTTAGTGTCGCCAATATTTCTTCCAGAACAATATCGCCTAACACCTCGTTGTTTTCGTCTGAGTCTGACTGACTATTGTCCTGCACCAGCTGAAAAATATGTTCTACAAATTTGTCCAGCGATTGCAGGTTATCAAGGTCAAGACATAAAAGATTGGTTGGTGATGCGCCCCAGCGGGACGGGTCCATAGCCCTCGCTTTATTCAGGAGTACTGACTGATTAAAACGAAAATACACAGTTTCGACGTTAGCTGCCACACGAATATCGGCTTCGGCGCCCGCAGGCAGGAAAAACAACGAGCCGTCGGCGGGCGCATATTCAGAAAAGCCATTTGAATATTGTTTATTCCGAAAGAAGGAGACGGTGCAGGATTCTGGATCAATAACACTGCGCTTATGGATGATGCGGTTCTGGTTCTCACGGCACACACATAGCTGGTCTTGCTCAAGCATGTGTATATAGCCAGAATAGTGACCTGGTGATATCTGATTTATTTCAATCGGCAGCCAATGTTGAAACTTGGCTTGCTCATAGGGATCTTGCAGTGTTTGAGTCCGGGTAACCATCATGGCGGCGGTGGCCTAGTGTTAGTCATGTGCCATTCTCATTATGGGTTTTGTTGAATACAAACCATAATAAACTGAAACGATTGGTTGTATGTGTTTATCATCAGTAATTACGTTTGTATGCAGCTTGCCTGCGCACCGACGGGTTGCGCGAACTGCTGCAGCGAGGGTATTCAGACATACGCGCCAGCGGGCCGCTGCAGGGGAGCCCGATAACAGGTGCCCGTAGCCGTGAGCAGCAGGCTAACGATCTGCACGCTGATCCCGCAAGCTAGCAACTGGCAGAGCAGCTTTTTGCGTGGCGAACGTAGGCCGTCAAAGAGATTCCGTGCTTCTTACAGGCTTTGCCTGGTACCGGCGTCGTACAGCATTTCCAGCACGGCGCGCTCGGCGACCGATACGCACAAGCCTTCGGGTTGGCCAGGCGGCGTGCCCACGTTCTTGGCAGGCAGCGTATTGTCGGGCCAGTCGAAAAGACTGGCGTAGACGTAGCGCGCCGGAAAGCGTGCGGTGAACCAAGTTGGCGGGGTGTGGCGGACGTTACCCCACAACACCAGCGTATGGCGGCTGCCCAGGTTGTGCCTGACACCATGCATGGCTAGGGCGCTCTTGCCCCCGACATGCAGGCAGGGCACGTGTTGTTGGAGAAACTCCAATGTTAATCTCAAGCAAAAGGAGGTTTTGAATGCGATCAGTTACCGTAAGAAATGTACCTGAAGAGGTAGATCGCGCCATCCGTGTTCGGACCGCTCAACATGGACGCAGTATCAAGGCAGAAATGCGTTACATTCTTGAGTCCGCCATAAGACCGGAAGGCCGTGTAGAACTGGGTTCGCTTATGAGCGAGATTGGCCGCCAGGTCAAATTGACCCGGTGCGCGGCAAGCCTCGGCCTTTAGGCCTGGCAAGGATAGCGCGGACGCCGCAGGCGTCCTTTGGGCGGTCAGTGTGGCGTCTGCTGCTGTTCGATGTACTGGCGGATGATCTCGATGGGGGCACCACCACAGCTACCCGCAAAGTAGGACGGTGACCACAGGGCACCACCCCACAGTTTCTTGCGGATGCTCGGGTAGCTCTTCTTACGAATCATCCGGCTGGACACACCCTTGAGGCTGTTCACAAGATTGGAGACGGCCACTTTGGGTGGGTAGTTCACCAACAGGTGAACGTGGTCGTCCTCGCCGTCGAACTCCACCAGTTCGGCCTCGAAGTCGGCGCAGACGCTGGAAAATATGTCACGCAGATCGTCGAGTATTTCCTTTGTGAACACCTCACCCCGATATTTGGTCACAAAGACCAAGTGGACGTGGATCATAAATACACAGTGTCTACCGTGTCGAATATCGTTTTCGTCGCTCATAGACCAAAAGTATAATTCCAGCCATGCAACGTCTCCAAGCCTTTAAATACGAACTTCGACCCGACGGCCAGCAGCAGCGCCAGATGCGCCGCTTCGCTGGCTCCTGCCGGTTCGTATTCAACAAGGCGCTGGCGTTGCAAAAGGCGCGTTACGAGCAGGGCGAGAAGAAGTTGGGCTATGCCGGGTTGTGCAAGGAACTCACTGCGTGGCGCAATGGGTCTGAAACGCCGTGGCTCAAAGATGCGCCAGTGCATCCGTTACAGCAGACGCTCAAAGTGGACTACAAGCTGGCATGGAACGGCGGTTATCTCATTGCCGTACCGCCACAGAACACCAGCCGCACCTGCCCGGCTTGTGGGCATGTGTCGAAGGATAACCGGCAAACACAAGCGCAGTTCGCGTGTGTGGAATGCGGTTTCGAGGAAAATGCTGATCTGGTCGGTGCGATCAATATTCTAAGGGCGGGACACGCCCGGTTCGCCTGTGAAGTGCGCGATGCAGTAAGGTCGCCAGCAGCAGGAACCCGCCGAGGTGAGTCAGTCCCTGCAGACTGAACACGGTAGGAATCCCCTCACTTAACGGAGGGGAGGATGTCAAACCATTGGACTTCTGGTTGGTCTTGCCGTTCACGGCGCCGGTATCCAGGATCGTGACGGCGCGCCGGACCTGTTGAAATCTATCGCGACAGCTTATCCGTTGTTGCGCCATGTCTTCGCTGATGGCGGCTACGCCGGACCTAAGCTTAGAAGGGCGTTGGGGAAGATCGGAAGCTAGACGCTGCTGATCGTTGAGCGCTCTGACACTGCGCAGGGCTTCGAAGTCCTTCCCCGAAGATGGGCTGTCGAGCGGACTTTGTGTGGCTGGGAAGATGTTGCCAAATGGCAAAAGCCCGGGAAAAAACTATCGCTAGTGCCGAAGCCTGGCTTCTCATCGCCCATATCAGGCGCGTCACCCGCATGCTCGCAAGTTAATGAATTCCCAAACATGGTTTTGAACCAAACTCTCAGACAACTTCCGCGTCATGACCCATGAGAAGTTTCAGATGTTAGAGTAGAAACAATGTAGATTAACAATGGTCAGTAAGGGGGGGGCGTATGTCACGCTTACATCCATGGATTTCCATTTGTCTGGTGGCCGCGCTCGGCACCATGTCAGCTCCGGCTGCGGCGCAGCAGGTCAGCGTCCGGGATGCGATCGTTGCCGAGACAAAGGACTTCCAGATATTCTGCTTTACCAACCAGAGGTGTCCGGCCAGCGATGTCTCGGAGCCGCAGCGCCGCGCCGCGCAACGCGGGCTGGAGGAATTGCAGAAGGCGCGGTCCTGGCTGGACGGGATGGGCTTTGACGTTGCGAATGCGAACATGGACGATGGCAGCGACGGCAAGAAGGCGCTGCGCTTGCAATTCGACCGCGCGACCCACGAGCGACGCTGTGATTTGATGGCCAAGGCGTGCCGGACACTCAGCCCGCTCGACAAGGGGCGGGTGATCCTGCCCATCGAGAATGTCGATGGTCTCGCCGACGGCGAAACGCTGGTGCATGAATACGCCCACACGCTCCAGCCTTCGCGGGATGCGCAGGGCGTGGACTGGATCAACGAGATGGTGGCGACTGCCATCGGGTCGGCATGGGTGCGCAAGCGCACCGGGCGCAGCGAAGTCTACGAGCCGAAATACAGTATGGTCCTCGACCGCGAATTCTGGGACGGGCAGGACGATCCGGGTTTTGGCAAATGGGACTACGCGATCTCGCTGGGGGGCAGGGTCGGTAGTCAGGACGGTGTTGCCTATCTTGCGCAGGACCGTTTCATCAACGCCGCCAAACAGCCGGACCTACGCAGTGGCAACGGCATGGCGTTGTTTTACGACAAGTCACTGGTCAAGAGCGCGACGTTCGACGAGTTTTTCCCAGACTACGTCGCGCGATTCAACAATGTCGAGGACGGGGGCGCGCAGCAGGACCGCACTGGCAAGTATATCTACTACGGCGATATTGCCAAACACGAGGTTAAAGTGACATCGACCCATGTCACACATGAGGACATCTTTGCGGGCGCGGCCATCGCCTTTGCTGCGCATCCGATGTTGCTGTCGCTGAGCGTGACGCCAACGCCCGATACGCAGCCTGCCGACAATGTCGTGCTGGCGACGGTCGAAGTCATCGGTGCGAGCGATGCCGCCAGCCTGGTCCTTGTTCGCGAACATCGTCTGGCCCGAGAAAAGCTGCGCGATGTGTTTCTCGTCGATGGCAATGATGCGCCGGACGAGCTTGGCTTCTACCGGGTTGTATACACGCCGATGCCGGACATAACGACGCCCGCCAGCTTTAAGTTGAAGGTGCGCACCCGCCCGGTCAGTTTCGAGCCGCCGAGTTGTTTCCAGGCCGGGCAACCGTCCGAAATTTCGGTGACTGGCCTTGCCGACGGAGAGGCCGACAACTGGCGGTTCAAGACCGACAATGGTGTGGTGGATGGCAGGACGATCACCCCCGCCTCACCCGGCAAGATCAACGTCAGTGTCGAGATCGACAGTCCGATCACGCGGGGTCAGACCGGGATCACGCCGAAGGCGCCGGACAAGACGCGAGTAGAACTGGGCAGCTTCGACGTGGCCGCCGACGACTGCATGGTACGCCTGACGATAGGTGATGCAGTGATGACCTATGTTGCGGATGGACCGTTTACGCAGTCCGCCGTCAAAGGGCGGAGCGAAGCCATCTATTACAGCAAGTCAGATATCGCGGTTTGGCGCGGCGGATGGATGCCACTCCCCGCGGAGGCCAAGCAGATGATGATAAGAATGTTTTTCCAGAAGAACCAGTTTACCGGCCTGGAAACCCTGGGGGCGCTTTCAGGCGATGAGGTGAGCGGAAATTTCATGGCAGTCATGCCCAAGGCATTTTCAGAACGTTTCAGCTGGAGAAATCTGAAAAAGACACGCGGCGTGAACGGCGGAGCGCCCAAATTGATCAGCGCGCCCTGTCCGGATGGTGGTCGCGGTTGCACCTCGCTTGTGTTCCTCATGGAAGGCATAAGCGTTCCGGTGACGTTCGATGCCCAGAAACGCCCCAAGGTCGTGACGTTCGACGGGCACGACATGCGTTTCGAGTATGGCACTTGGGACGTACGTCGCCCACCTGGTTGGTGACACGTTTTGTGCCGAGATCTCTCGCTCAACACGGCGCGCAAGACACGCGCGATGCGACCCGAGAGCGGGGCCATTGCGACCTCTGCACAGGCCGCAATGGCCTCAACGTCATCAATATGGTGCATCGCTTTGAGGGTACCATCAGGCCCTTCCAAAGTGTGACGCGCCGCGTCACAAATGTCGTTCGGCACTCAATTTCGGCTTGACCCCACGCTAATCCCCACGTGATCCCGAAGCGGTCCAACATGCCATCAGGCAGGTAAGGGCGCTTCAGCAGTAACGCAACATGACCACGACAACCCAAATTTCAGAGCTGCATTTCGTAGTCCCCGTTCGAATGAACGGGGACATGCCGATTTTGTACAGCTATATTTACCACTGGAGCGGCAGACATTCGCATAAATCAAGTCATGCGAGATCAGCGAACAAAATAAGTGAGTGATCGTCCGTCCCAGTCATTGTCGTAATTCTTCGATTCGATAGGGTGAGATAGGAATGATCATGCAGCAGCGCCGTACCGCTACACGCACATGCCAGCAGATTTTTGCAATGGTATGGTTAGCGGCGTTGATTATGCTCAGCCTGGGAACAATCCCTGCACACGCCCAAGGTTGGCCGACTAAGAAGTTTGCAATAACGAACAATGATCCGGATGCGTGGATTAACCTGCCCGATTGGGTGCCTGGCACCGGATTCACCAACAAACAGAAAAAAGTTATTCGGGATTTCGAGAAATATTTAGGCGAGGTGGCGGCGTATTACGAATCTATGGGATTTCGTGCGCCAAAGTTACCCATGACCAAGAACAGCAACGGCGACTCGGCCTATGTTGTTTATGTCTATGATTTTCCTGATGGCGAAACGGCGGCTCTCGCCGGTTATTCGCCTGATGGCAGTGTCAGTTTACGCGTAGACTTGGCCCGAGCCATCGTAAATGGGAAGCCATCGGAACGAGCGTATGAGGATCTGGCCCACGAATTGTTCCACAACGTACAGCGTGCCTATCAATCTGCTTTTGAGCTGGATCATGGCAGCTGGATGGATGAAGGCCAGGCTCAGGCCGTGGGCGTAGACACGGCCTACAAACTGCGCGGCGTGATGCAGTTCAAAACCGACAAACAGGATTATCGGCTCGGTGGCCGAGCTTACTACAAACCACTGGCGAAGGCGACAAGGAAGGAGGCTTACCGAACAAGCTCGTTCTGGCGCTATATCGGTGAGCACTACGCGGCAAGTAAGACCAACCAACATGCCGGTGTCAATCCTATCGCCGCAGATTACGGCTACCTGGCGAAGGTGTTCGGGCAGCCATTCATAGGGCCGTCGTCCACGACCGCAGACTTGCGCTGGCTTGATCGTGCGCTGAAGCAAGAGCTTGGGCTTGGTCTTAACCGGCTCTATGCTAATTTCATCACGACATTTGCCGAATATGTGCCTGCACGCCTGAATAAAATGAGCAGTACGCCGGAGAAAGCGGCCTCGACGTGGCGCAATTATATTTTTGGCGGTTGTAAAGTCGTAAGGCCGATGTCATCGTCGTCCCCGACCGGACAGGCTGAGTTCAATCTTGATCGCAATGCGGCAGGCTGCTTTCAGGTTAACGCCCAAGGTTTGTTTAGTACGGATGTTGAGATCGACGTTGCGATAACCGCGCGCAGTGGCAGCCCCCAAGCGTTGAAGGCGCTGCATATCGGTACAGACGGCGGCCAGAAGGTCGGTCCTCCGAGGATCGTCGGCATGTCACAAGGCGGGGGCGGAGGCTATATCGGGTATTGGCGGTTTCGTATAGAAACGGGACAAAATCAAGTTTTTGTGATTAGCAATGTCGCCGAGGACGCAGAGAAGAGCAAGCCTCAGCAGGTGGTGCTGGATCTGACCATCAGCACCTGGGACAGCAGCATGACAAAGCCGGTTCCGCAAAAAGCCCCGACTAAAAAGAAGACGCCGAAAACGCCGAAAGCCAAGAGTGCAAAGAAAACCGAAGTTGACACCAAACCGGACGAGGGTCCCGCTGATCTTGATTTCCTGACGACTACCAGTGCGCTCGGAACAGAAGTGCGCCTGGAAGCTTACAATCCGGGCTGTAAAGAGCCCTTTCGCTTCAAGCCCTGCGGGCCTGCTCTATCTATTGGTTTGTCATTGACGCCGGGTTCTTTGTTGGCCAGCGACACGCTCATAACCGGCTCTAAAGGCAGCTGGGTTGGCCAAATACGCAACATGGCGACAAACAAGGAGGCCATCGCCAAGGGCTACGAAGATTACGCAGACCGTATGCCGAAAATGGAAGGTGCTTATGTCAACATGCAAATTCCGAATATTTCTTACGGATTTACGGGCACGTTTGATAATGCACTGATTAGCGTGAGCGGACGCGGTGATACACGTTATGTGTCGATCGGACCGCAAAATGTGCTGCCAGGCGCCATGCAGCCCCATTATCCGCTATCTGGTCACGTGTCGATCGAGGAATTTACTCCCATCGTTTTACGCGGGCGGTTTGAAGCGCAACTTGTCGATATGAATCGCGTCAAGCCCGGTACCCAGACCTTACCTATCCACAAAACCATCAGTGGCCAATTTGTGATTACGGCCCCTTGGGAAGGTGATCCTAAAATAGAGCGGATGGCCCCGAGTGAGGAGTCTTCATTACAGAGTTTGACGGAGGCGTTTCCATTCGCGTTTGGGGGCGGACTGGAAGAGCTTGCACGTCGCCACAACGTACCGATGCCTAAGGGCGGGCCGGCTAGCCAGTCAGGAGGGAAATCGGGTGGCTCCGCCGCAGCCGCAACGTTTCGCAGGGTTGAGAGCTGCGACTGCACCTGCCAACCACTGGAAACATACAGCTCGTACTGTCGTCCCATCTGCACCGTGAAGGTGCAGTCTTGTGAGGTTCGTGAGTTGCAACTCACTGCCGATCGGCAAGCGCTGTCGAATGCAAAAATTCAGGAAGGGCGCAATCAGGCACGCGAGGCAAAGCTAGCGTCGCTGAATGATACGGACAAGCGTGACTACGCAACCTACCTTTTTATTCAGGGGATTGCTCAAATGACGCATGGGCTCTCAGGCAGTACGACCAAAGCCAAAGAAATGACCCGCTCTGAATTTCAGTCTTATCTGAAAAATGCGGGTACGAACAAACGCGACATACAGAAAATGCTTGATTTCTTCGATCAAGAACACGATGCTGGAACGCCGTAGTTTCATGGTTGACTGGTGCTACTTCGGGGTGAGTACATCGATCATACCTGCGTCTTCCTCTAGCATGGTCAGTGCCCCGATGATGAGTGCATGCATACCCTGAATCAATTCAGTTTCCATCTCGGCTTCTTCCGCTGCACGGTCGGCTTTCACGGTGGGTTCTTGTCCTGCTACCGAATACACCGTGTCGCTTACGGCGATGCAGTGAAATGCCACCGTCGCAAGTAGCCAGCGCGATTTTTCCTCAGAAATTCCGTACGTACAGGCGATATAGCTCTGGTGCTCTCTGATTTTTGCGAGCATGGGCTCGGTTGCTGCCAGTCGACGGATCACGTAGGGCGTTAGCCCGGGATGGGCCTTGACGAACTCTCGTATAGATGTCGTGAACGTGATCAGGTAATTTTTCAGTCCGTCATCGCCATTGCCATCGCCCTGCGGAAGATCCCAACGAGTAAAGATGGCCTCTGCGACCAGGTGTTTGAGCGCCTCAAGGCTCGAAACGTGTTTATAGAGAGCCATATGGCTGACGCCGAGTGCGGCGGCGACGCCAACAAAGGTAATGTTGGGCAAGCCGATCTGTATGCCTGCATCAGCAATTCGTTCGCGCGTGATGGTAGGAGGTCGCCCGCGTGCAGCCACGTCTTTTGGTATTTTCATGTCTGTTCCTTGCCTGATCATAACAATCGAGTATGGGGTTTGCATACCGTCCGTTAATTAGTTTACTATCATGCAACTAATTATCGGTCGCAGCGTTATCAATGACTTTTTGCCCGATTTTAGGTCGAGCATTCGGGGCCAATTGACTGATATTGGGTCACTGCCTGTTGCGCGGGCCAGAATGTTATCAGGGCTTAGTTGCACGTATTGGTCTGGCACTACGACGGCCATCGTCAGCGCTTCAGAAGAGCACAAATTGACGTAGACACGTTCAGTGCAAGAACGATCTGATTGCAATGGAATTTGCTTAATCCGCTGCTGCAGCAAAGTGGTGCCAGCAAGAACGGACGTGTGTTGTTTTTTGATTCGAACGCCTGATACGTCATATGTACAAGCGTGATTTATGTGTAGCGCGTCATCGACGGCGTCATTAACGGTTGCCGAGATGGATTGAGTGCGGCGCAATGATTTAAACGTTCAAAAATTAAAGTTAATAGTTCTCTATCTCATTATTGTTTTTATTACTAATTTAAAAAAAACCATCCCCCCTTACAGAAAGGATCCCGATATGCACACGCCGTGCCATCAGTACCACATCGTATGTTCTCTACAAGGAAGAACGAGTCAATATCCCGCATTCACCCTGAATCGCACAGCTTGCGCTGTGCGGATGGCTTTGCTGCTCGGACTGGCGTTATGCACTTTAGTTGTGGCCACACCAACATTGGCACAGCCGAGTGGTGACGTGGCAAACGCCCAAGTAAAACAGACTCAAACATCTTCCTCTGACGATGTCGCTGCGTTGCCTAAGATCACGGTGCAAGGCCAAGAGGGGGAGCTGTTCAGGCTTATCCGGGTGGGCAGGTGACAACCGGCGGTCGCGTCGGGCTACTTGGCGTCAAGGACTTCATGGAAACGCCATTTAACACCATCAGCTACACGGACAAGTTCATCGAAGATCTGCAAGCCACGGACATCAGCGAAGTCATCTCCAAGACTGACCCGTCGGTATTTACCAGTGGTATTCCTGGAGAGAGCAATGAGAGCTATTCGATCCGTGGTTTTAGATCTGACGTGGGCGATGTGACCATCAATGGCCTGGCTGGCATGGCAGGTTATTACCGTAACTCTCCCGAGATGTTTGAGCGTATTGACGTGCTCAAGGGGCCTTCTGCTTTGCTCAATGGCATGCCACCCAAGGGATCGGCGGGTGGCGCAATCAACCTGGTGACCAAGCGTGCGGGCGATGAGCCTTTAACGCGTCTAACGGGAACCTATATGTCGGACTCGCATTTTGGCGGCCATAACGATATGGGTCGTCGCTTCGGCGAGACCAAGCAGTTTGGCATCCGTTTCAATGGCGTCTATCGGGATGGCGAGACAGCGGTGAAGGCGCAGGATAAGAGAATTTCGATGGCTTCCCTTGGACTGGACTGGCGCGGTGAGCGCGCGCGTGTGTCGGCAGACCTGTACCACAGTAAAGATCGGGCAAATGGCTTAACCCGAGGCATGACGCTTGCCCCCGGCTTGCCATTGCCCACGCCACCGAAGCCAGATGTGTCGTGGAATCCGCCATGGGCGTTCTATGAAACGACGGACAAAGGAGCCTTGCTGCGCGGTGAATTCGATTTGACCGATCAACTGACAGCCTATGCCGCAGCAGGCATCAGCAAGACGGAGTTTAATTCCAACATGGGTTCGGGCCAAATTTTCAACCAGGCTGGTGACTTCCAGATCAACTTCAGCGGCGTATCCGATAAGGTGGAGCGGAAGTCGGCAGAGGTGGGGCTGATGGGCAAAGTTCGCACGGGTTCGGTGGGGCATCAGTTCGCGGTCAACGCCACCCATTACAGCGAAGAATATCACCTTAACGGCTTTAGAAACCTGCTGCCCCAGGCCTGGGTGACTAACATCTACAACCCTGTGTGGGGTCCCGAATCTGCACGCCCCAGCAACATACCGAAGATCAGCAGGACCGAAACGCGTCTGACCAGTGTTGGCGTCGCGGACACCCTTTCGTTTGCTCAGGACAGAGTGCAACTCACGCTTGGCGCACGCCGTCAGGAAGTGATCAACGAAAGTTTCAACGGTACGACCGGCGTGCGCACAGGTAGTCGTTATAAAGAAAGCGCTACCACGCCGGCAGTAGCCGTCCTGGTCAAGGCAACCGATAAAATCTCGGTGTATGCCAACTATATTGAAGGCCTGAGCCAGGGCGCCATTGCACCCAACACGGCAGCCAATGCGGGCGAAGTCTTCGCACCCTACAAGACCAAACAGAAGGAAGTCGGCATCAAACTTGACCTTGGCGAATTCGCCCACACGGTCAGCCTGTATGAAATCAAGCGTCCAGGCAGCTACAGCGATCCTTACACCAACGTCTTTTCTTTCGGCGGTGAACAGCGCAATCGGGGCGTGGAATGGGGGTTTTTTGGTTCACCAGTG
The DNA here is from genome assembly GCA_005239165.1 of Allopusillimonas ginsengisoli. Taxonomy (GTDB): domain Bacteria; phylum Pseudomonadota; class Gammaproteobacteria; order Burkholderiales; family Burkholderiaceae_B; genus Allopusillimonas; species Allopusillimonas ginsengisoli_A. The sequence continues at coordinate 26,093 of RAPG01000009.1, read as the reverse complement.
CAAGGCGTGCGCCTGATGGGCGGCATCGCCTATTCAGACCCAGAAGTAACGAAAGCAGCAAGCCCTGCTAATCAGGGCAAGCAGGCTACAGGGCTACCCAAATGGCAGGCCAAGCTTGGTGTGGAGTGGGATATCCCGGCACTGCAAGCGCTGACGCTCACGGCGAACGCGACTGCAACGTCCAAGCAATACCTTAGTGCAGATAACTCGTTATCGGTGCCTGGCCATACTGTGTTTGACGTGGGTGCCCGCTATACCACCAAGGTGTCGGGCCATCCGCTAACCTTGCGTGCAGCGGTCAATAATGTGACGAACAAGGCCTATTGGGCAAAACCACACTTCACGAGTCTGGCATTGGGCGCGCCGCGTACTTTCATGCTCTCGGCTAGTGTCAATTTCTGATCGTGTTTCGGATGTGTCCATTGATATCGCGATTAGCCGCTGCCATTCTTGGTGGCTACGCGCTGGCGGCCTTGCTATCAGTCGCTGCGCTTGCTTTGCCCGTCCGACCGTCTGAAGCGGCTTTGATTGGCATGACGGCCAGTTTTCTGGTGTATGCCGCTGCGGTTATTTGGGTGTTTGCTGTACGCTCTGCCACCCGTGCCTGGGTAGGGCTGTTGGTGGCCGCCGTGCTGTTGTTGCCGGTGGCTGCTTGGGTCTGGTATGGGGGCGGGGCATGAGCGAACTCCGTCAAAATACGCATCCGCTACCGGAAACCGAATCAGTAAAACCGGCACGGGCCGCCAAGCCCGCTGTCAAGCCGCGTGGCATACGTCAGTCCATGTCCGACCTGCATATCTGGACGGGCTTGCTGGCGGGCTGGATTCTGTACTCCATGTTCCTGACCGGCACGGCCGCGTACTTCCGCGAGGAAATGACGCGTTACATGCGCCCCGAACTGGTCGCTTCAGCGACGCTTCCACCTGCTGAAGTCGCGCAGCGCGTATTGGATAGCATACAAACCCGGACTCCCGCAGCCACGCAAGTCAGCATTACTCTACCCACTGAGCGCCAGCCGTTCGCCAGCGCCTTCTGGCGCGACCCCCAAGCACGGGGGCGCGGCATCGGTAATGGTGTGTTTGATGCTGAGACGGGTCAGTCATTGCAAGCTAGAGAGACAAGCGGCGGAGATTTCTTCTATCGCTTTCACTTCAACTTTTATTATATGCCCGCTTTGTGGGCGCGCTGGATTGCAGGGTTCTGCGCCATGTTCATGCTGGTGGCCATAATCAGCGGTGTTATCACTCACAAGAAAATTTTCACAGACTTTTTTACATTCCGCTGGGGAAAAGGTCAGCGCTCCTGGTTGGATGCGCATGCCGGGCTGTCTGTCTTGGGCCTGCCGTTTCATTTCATGATTACCTGGAGCGGACTAATCACCTTAATGGTGATGTATATGCCTTTCGGTTTACAGGCCTTGCCTTCGCAGGCGGATCGAACCGCCGTTACCAGTGAAATGCGGTTCTTCATGCCCGCAGGCAAACCAGCGGGCGAGACAGCAGCGCTTCTGCCTGTAGGCTCATTTATCCAACAGGCTGAACAGCGTTGGGGCCAGGGAGGCGTGGGTTCGATTCAGGTAAACAATCCTGGCGATGCTGCGGCTAAGATCGTCATTGTTCGACAACAGGCACTGCGAGTATCGACCACACCGCAGTACGTGGTGTTCGATGGTATATCGGGTAAGTTGCTGCAGTTAAAGGATGGCTCCGGCCCAGCGGCCACCTTCCAAGGTGTATTGTATGGCCTGCACTTGGGGCGTTTTGCCGACATCATCGCACGCTGGCTGTATTTCATCATCAGCATGGCTGGCACGGCTATGGTGGGTACGGGGCTGGTGCTATGGACGGTCAAGCGTCGAGCCAAGCTGCCTGACCCGGAAAAACCTTACTTCGGCTTCCGACTGGTCGAGCGCCTGAACATCGCCGCCATTGCGGGGTTGCCGGTAGCCATGACAGCATTCTTCTGGTTTAACCGTTTGTTGCCGTTAAGTACGGCGCAGCGGGCCGCCTGGGAAATCCATGGTTTCTTCATCATTTGGGCCGGTACGTTGGCTTGGGCGTTTGTGCGTCCGGCCAAGCGGGCTTGGGTTGAACTGTTCTGGCTGGCTGCGGCTCTGATGTTTTTGTTGCCGGTGTTGAATATATTCACGACAGACCGTAGCTTGTTCAAAAGCCTGCAGGACGGCGATTGGCTATTTGCCGGCTTTGACCTTGCCATGCTGGTTTTTGCGGCTTTGATTGCTTATTTGGCTATGTGCACGGCGCGCCATCAGCCCCGGACCAAGCCGGTGCATAAGAAACGTTCCGCTTTAGCGACGCGTGCTTCGGCGCCCGGTTCGGCTGCAAGTGACTCAGTGACGCCAGCCCCGGCTTCCGCGGGAGAAAATACATGATCGGCCAGGTTTTCTGGCTAACTCATGCCTCGCTTCTTCTCCTTGCGCTGGCGGGTTTTGCTTGCTTGGCGCTGGCAATGATCCGCCATCAGGAGGATCTGTTTGGCCACGCATTGAACGCGCCGCTCACCAGAGGCCTGCGTGTAGCGGGTTGGTTTTTTTGCTGATGGCTTTATGGCTGGCTGCAGCAAGCATGGGTTGGAGCTTCGGATTGACAGTCTACGGCGGCCATACGAGTGCTGCTGCGGGTGTGGTGTTCATCGCACTGTTGGTTAATAAACGTATCAGAGAGCGAAAGCGGGGCATGCGTTAAGCGAAGGTCGCAAGTCGATAAAAGCCTCTGCCGCAGTACTCAGACTTTTCTTGATTCTCTCGAAGCTGCCCAGAAAGGTGTTGAGCTTATTAAATACGGCTTCAGCTTTGGTGGTCAACGCAGCGGTGTGCTTGTTTTGGTCCTTGTAGCGCCATATCTCATCACAGACACAGAATCTAGGTCCGTGGTGTCAGGCTGGCCTGGTATTAAGCATAATTTTCTGCGTGGGCTACGCGGCTTTCGATAACGTCATTGTGACGATCAGCTTGGAGTCACCCAGATATTTGCTGTGAATCAGGCGTGCCTGTACTCCGCGCAATTCGACCCGTTGGGCGATGGCGGCCAGTTCATTGTTCATGGTTTTCCCACATCGATCTCGACGGGTAGACGGGGTGACCTGCCGTGTGCAGGCATGGCGAGCCAAGAGATCATCGATAAAAAGAACGGCGCTTTTCCGATAACGGATGGCGCGAACCCGATAGACGGCCTGGGAGACTGTAGCCACAATACCATCTAGGAATGGCGCGACACATGGAGTGGTGTTCTGGACTGCGGTGAAACACCCTTGAAGAAATAATGCTGATGGATTATCGAAACCTTCCGTTGCACACATTGGTTTCCCATAAAACAAAGTATGAACGAAGAAAGGGGTTTTTTTATCTAAACCCCACCGCTTTTCTCTGGACATTTGGTTCATCCCCCCAGCTTTCTAAGCTGCCCGTCCGGGATGGGCTCCTTTTTTGATTTCGGCAGGATGACGCAAATGGCTAACAGCACGTTTTTATTTAAACCCAAGACCTTTTGCATCGCACTTGCTGGAGCTCTGTTCGGTACAGCAGCGCCTGGCCAAACCATACCCTGCGATGAGAATGGCGGCGGGCTTTCCTGCTCCATATCGGGTACCCAGTCGAGTCCCGTTACCGTACGGCCGGGCTCCTACAATCCCATTCCGCCCTTGCAGGTAACCGGCAGCGCGGAGTTTACCGTTATCGTCGATGAATCTTTCAAGGCCGCGTTACAGGTATTGTCGATCGGCGGCAACGGCAATCAAGACGGTACGCTCACCGGCGATGACACCCAGGGCGTGACGATAACCAACACGGGGAATCTGACTCTACAGCCTGTGCAGGGCAACGCCATCGTTACGGGCGGCGCCGTCTATGGGCTGTTCTCCCAGATGCTGGGCGGCAATGGCGTCACCAGCAGCGACAATGAATATGGCGGTAATGGCGGGGTAGCCGGGCAGTCGTTGGGTCAGATCCTTTCGTTGACCAATCATGGTGACATCACCATGAGTCTGCCTGGTGTTACCGTCCCGGGCGGCGGGGGGTTAGCAGCGTTAAGTCAGGGTGGCGAAGGTGGGACGACCTCGAAGGATCACAATCCAGGCGGTGCGGGTGGTCAATCGGCTGGGGCCGCCATCGTCAATACAGGAAACATCAGCGCTACGCTAGCAGGAACGGGGCGCTTCTCGGGCATCATAGCGACCAGCGGTGGGGGCGGCGGCGGTGATCAGTACGACGGCGGAGCCAATGACGGCGCTGGAGGCGGCAGCACGAAGGTCACAAACGCCGGCGCTGTCAACGTTAATTGGACTTGGGCCGACAACGCGACTGCTGGAGCTGCTCTCTATGGCATTCTGGCCCAGACCCATTCCGGCAATGGTGGCGATTCGCTCGATGATGGTCTTGGCAATGGCGGTGCCGCAGGCATCGGCTATGCGGCAGATCTGAGCGCGATGGTAACCCTGCAGAGCGGCGGTAATGTAACGGTCAACCAGACCGGCACGCCGCCAGCGGCAGGCGCGGGAGTCGCTGCCATTATTTACGGCGGCAGCGGTGGTAACGGCCTAGCCGACGAGGATGGGACCCTGGGGGGCAATGGCGGCGACGCAGGCAGCATTAACGGTTCTAGCGTTCCCGTGCAGATCAACGTAACAGACGCCAGCGTGGTGACGACGGGAAACCAGTTGCCGGCCTTGCTGGCATCGACGCGCGGCGGTGCCGGCGGAGGGACCTTCAACAGCGGCAGTTATTCCGATCGTAACGGGGGCCTTGGCGGCAAGGCCGGTGACGCAGGAGTATGGGTCACCACAGCTAACTCGCCCATCACCTTGTCCACCACTGGCGATTATGCTTCTGGTATTCAGACTTCGCAGTTGGGGGGCGCGGGCGGTGCGGGCGGTGCCTACGGCGGCGATGCTTTGGGCTTAGGCAGCAGCAATGCGGGCAATGCCGGCAACGGTGGCGATGCCGGCAACTTGACAATCAAATCCACGGGAAGCCAGGCACAGCCCATCTCCATCACGACGAAAGGGAATGATTCTCACGGCATTTATGGGGTGGTCCAGGGAGGGCCGGGAGGCAACGGCGGTCAGCTTACTGGAACGATAGGCGGGGGCGCCGGTGGTAATGGCGGTGCCGGAGGCAGTGCCGGATCGATGGATCTGACGGTCACGGGAACGTCGATCACCACGCAGGGCGCAAATGCCTACGGCATTCTGGCGCAAAATTTGGGTAACAACGGCGGCATTGGTGCATCAGCAACTGGAACCGTCGTAATGGGGGGCAACGGTGGGTCTGGAGGCTCGACGGGCACGTTGACGATATCGACAGACTCCAATACCTCGATTTCAACGCAGGGGCAGAGTGCACTCGGCATTCTGGCCCAAACCGCCAGTGGTGCTGGCGCTGACGGCGGCAATGGCAACGGCCAGGCGAGCGGAACCGATGGCGACGGGGGTAGCGGTGGTGCGGCGGGCGCAATCTCCCTCACCAACGGCGGCACAATAACAACTGCCGGTACGGACGCGGTGGGCATCTTGGCGCAGTCCCTGGCCGGCGCCGGCGGTGCCGGGGCGACCGACTACGGCATTTTCTACAGCAAGGGTGGCAGCGGCGGCGCGGCGGGCATGCCTGGCGTCATTACCTTGGCCAATACCGGAACGATAAGCACAGCCGGAACGATGGCGATGGGCATTTTGGCACAGTCCATTGGTGGCAGCGGTGGCTCGGCGGGAAGTGGGGGTGGCCTGGCTATTTCGCTAGGCGGCGACGCGGACACGAATCCGTTCGAATCCAACGCCAGCATGGTGACCATCAATGCTTCCGGGACCATTGCCACCACGGGGCTGTCCGCGCCAGGCGTTCTGGCGCAATCTATCGGCGGTGGCGGCGGCACGGGAGGCGCGTCGCAGGGGCTAGTCAGTATCGGCGGCAGCGGCGGCAAAGGCGGCTCTGGCGGCGAAGTCATCGGTACGCCGAAGAACCTGACGCTCACTACTAGCGGCGACAACGCGCACGGGTTCGTCGCCCAATCCATCGGCGGTGGTGGCGGTAATGCGGGAAATGCCGATAGCCTTGGCCTTTTCCTGTCGGTGGCGGTCGGTCAATCAGGCGGCAACGGCGGATCGGGCGGGTCTGTCGTCCCGAATCTGAGCGATTCCAATATCGTTACTAAAGGAACCAAGGCAGCGGGCCTCGTTGCCCAGTCCATCGGTGGTGGCGGCGGCACAGGGGGGCAGGCGTTTGGCTACAGCATCGGACCTGCGACTTCTGTGAGCGTGGCGGTGGGTGGCAGTGGTGGCACCGGGGGCAACGGCGGCATTGTCAGTTCAGAGTTGGTGGGCGGCAGCATCATGACGGGTCAGACGTCGCAGTTGATAAACGGCACCTGCTCGGCGTCGCCCTGTCTGGCATCAAATATGCCCATTGATTCGTTTGGCGCTGTTATCCAGAGCATAGGCGGTGGCGGCGGTCTCGGCGGTAACGCCACGGCAAAGGCGGCGGCGATTGCGATCCCGGTGGACACAACAGGGGATCAGATTTCGGTTCCTATCTCCGTCGCGGTTGGCGGTACGGGTGGGATTGCCGGTCATGGCGACTACGTGACTTTTGCTGCAGCGCAAGGCGCGCAGGTCGAGACCAGAGGGCAGGGCGCGCACGGTGTCTTGATCCAGAGCATCGGTGGGGGTGGCGGTGCTGGCGGTGATTCCTCGTCGCTGGCAGCGGCGCTGGGTGTGGGGTCGGCACTGCCGGACAAAGCGACATCCTTGTCCCTCGACGTAGCTGTGGCTGTAGGCGCCGATGGCGGCGCCGGCGGAGCCGGAAATTCCGTCTGGACCGCCGTCGGGGGATTAATCAATGTCAGTGGCGGGCAGGCGACGTTCACCCCCGATGCGGCTGGTACCGCCCCAAGCACTATCGCGACTTACGGCGACTATGCCAACGGCATCACGGCTCAGTCGATCGGCGGCGGCGGCGGTAACGCCGGCTTTGGCAGCGGTAACACGCAGGCGTTCGGTACGGGAACCGTTCTATCGGCGAACATCGGACTGGGCGGTTCGGGTGCTGGCGGCGGCGATGGCGGCTTGGTCCAGGTCGAGGTCATGCCAACGGGACAAATCCAGACCGCCGGATCCGGCGCGATCGGCGTGCTGGCGCAGAGTATCGGCGGCGGAGGCGGCACGTCGCAGGGCGGTTCCTACAATTTCGTTGGTGTTGCGAAGCACGTTTCGCCGAATGTCGACGTTAAAGTCGGCAAGACGGGCGGCGCGGCTGGCGCGGGCGCGCCGTGGGCGCGACTGTCGCCGGCAGCATCGTCACTTATGGCGGCGACGCTGCGGGGGTGCAAGCCCAATCCATCGGCGGCGGTGGTGGGCAAGGCGGGTCGGCAGGGTCTGATGGTTCGGCCGACAATCCGATTGTGGATGTGATCGATGGGCGGTTCAACGCTAAAGACGTCCTACAGGACGTCTACAAGAAAATGATAGGCGAGACACCGCCCAACTACCAACTCAACCTCAATCTGGGCGTGTCGGTCGGCGGCGCTGGAGGCTCCGGCAATACGGGGGGGGCGGTAACGGTCAACCTGGATCCCACGGGGGCTATCACCACCTCTGGCGATTGGTCCACAGGAATATTCGCCCAGAGTATCGGCGGCGGCGGAGGGAAAGGGGGAGGCGCATTCGCTACCGGCTCCGGCTGGGCTGACCCCACGAAGGTCGATCTGAATGCTAACTACAGTGTTGGCGGCGATGGCGGCAAGGGTTCGTCTGGCGGCAGCGTCACGACGACGCTCAACGGCGGCTCAATTACCACAGGTGGGTATGCTGCACCTGGCATCTACGCGCAGAGTGTCGGAGGGGGTGGAGGCCACGCGGCGGATGGCTCGGACGGATTTTTCGGCACTCTCGCCGTGGGCATCGGTTATGGTGGTTCGGGCGGCGGTGCTGGTGATGCAGGCCCGGTCACCCTCGCTACTACGGCGGGCACCCCGGCCAATACCACGATCATTAAGACAGGGGGTGAAGCCGGGTTTGGCGCGGTGCTTCAATCGGTTGGCGGCGGCGGTGGCTTCGCGGGCGCGGGAACCAGCATTAGAGTTGCCGTGGCCGACGATCCGATACCCGCTATCAAGCTGTCCAGCGGCCAGGCCCAGAACACGAGCGAAGGCAACGGCGGTGCCGTAACCCTGCAAGATAATGGCGCCGTATCCATCACGACACTGGGCAACAACGCTTTTGGGCTGCTCGCGCAGAGCGTGGGCGGCGGCGGTGGAATCGTGATCAACTCGCAGAATCAACAGACGACCGCCGGGATCGACACCAGCATTTTCGGTAGCACACCCGAGAACGGGGCCCAGGCGAACGGCGGAGCGGTAACTGTAACGCTCGGCGCCCAGAGCCAGATCATAACAGCGGGGACTGGTGCTCATGGCTTGCTTGCGCAATCGGTGGGCGGTGGCGGTGGTTTGATAGGGCTACCGGGCACCTCGCCCACGCTGACCGTGGATGCCAGCCAGGCTGGTGTCCTGAACTCCGGCAGCGGACTTGGAGGCAGCGTCTCCGTGACCAACAACGGCACCATCAGCGCCAGCGGATCTGGGGCAATCGGGATCCTGGCGCAAAGTGTCAGTGGTGCCGGTGGGCTCAAACTGGCTGCGGATGGAAATACCGTTTATGCGGGTTCAGCGCCGGGGTCAACAGGGACCCTCAGCGAAGCCACGGTCGATGTCACCGTCGCCGCTAACGCAACCGTCTCGTCAACAGCCATCGACGGCATAGGCATCTTCGCGCAGAATGCAAATGGCCCTGGCGTGACCGTTACGGTCGACGGCAGCGTTCTTAGCGGATCCACCACGGAAGGAGGCACAGGTGTGTGGACGGACAGCCTGGTCAGTAGCACGCTGACCGTGGCTAGCACCGGCTTGATAACCGCAGACACAGCGATTCAGGCTACTACCGGTTTGCTTAATGTCACCAACGCCGGCACAGTGACTGGCTCGCAAAACTTGAATGGCGGAACGATGACGAATACGGGGACTTTGGCGGCTGGCCCCGAGTTTGTTGGCGCTTCGCTTCAGAACAGTGGAATGGTTGCGTTAGGCGGGCGCGAAGGAACTCGCTGGGGGCATGATCGTACACGCTTTGCCACGACGACCTTCAATACCGTCTACACGCAAACCCAAACGGGTACGCTGCAAGTGGGCGCAGACTTCGACAACATGGTATCTGATTTCCTTACGATTAATGGTCCTGCCACCTTGAACGGCGCATTGCTCGTGGCACCGCTCGCTTTGTTGCCAAATCGGGAGTTGGCCGTGCTGAATGTCAATGGCACGCAGACCGGCTCGTTGAGCGCATCTGATTCAGCGGTGGTCAACTACGAAACGCGTCAGGACGGCAACACCACCCACGTGCGTGCTGTCGCTGCCGACTTTAATGCGAATTCCATGCAATTGAAGAGCAACGCGACGTCCTTGGCGAGCCATCTCCAACGTGACTGGGACCAAGGCGGATCTTCCGCGCTGGCAAAGCTGTATGCGGTACTAGACACCAGCTCGCGGCAAGGCTCGGGAGCGTATCAGAACCGCTTATCGGATCTGTCTCCTGGCGTCGCGCTGGCGCCGGCTGCGCAAATGCAGCTTGGCATGGCGCGGTTCACTAGCTCCATGATGTCTTGCCCGGTGTTCGCGACAGAGGATGCGCTGACCAGTGAACAAAACTGTGTCTGGGGGCAAGTGACTGGGCGCTCCACGAATCAGCACGGCGGCAATGGCTCATCGGGATTTTCCTATGACAGCATCACGTATCAGTTGGGCGGCCAGCGGCAGATTTCGCCGGGGTGGTTTCTGGGAGGGTCCTTCGCTTATCAGAACGCGCATCTCAGTGGCGATGACCGCCGCGTCGCTGCATCCGGGGACTTGGGTTATGCCGGCCTGGTGCTTAAACACGAGGACGGACCCTGGACGTTTTCAGGGTCATTGGGAGGAGGGTATGGTTCCTATGATTTGAGTCGAAACAGCTCGATTCCAAATTTCGAGACGCAGGCCACGAGTAGCCCCGATGTGTACAGCCTTGGTGCGCGCTTGCGCATTGCCCGGACCTTTACCGAAGGCGATTTTTACGTCAAGCCCTATGTGGATCTGGATGTGACATATTCGCGAATGTCCAGTTATAAAGAGTCGGGCGACGCCCTGAGCCTTAAGGTCGACGGCAGCGATCAGGTTGTCTTCGGCTTGGCGCCAACCTTGGAAATCGGCGGCCGCAGCGAGCTGCCCGGAGGTGCCATATTGCGACCTTTTGCATACGCGGGCGTTTCGCTGCTTTCGGAGAATGGTTGGAAAACCGAGTCAAGGCTGAGTAGTGCCTCGATTAGTGCGGGAAAATTCACCACCACGATGCCCACCGACAATGTGATTGGACGAGTTGGCGCAGGCTTGCAGATCATGCACGCCAACGGCTTGGACTTCCGGCTTCAATACGACGGAGAGTTCGCGTCTATGGGAACCAGCCATTCGGGGTCACTGAAAATGGCGTATCGATTTTAGCCAATTCGTCGTATGGCGACGGAACGCTGCTGAAGGGTGTCCGTTCGCACGCTGTGATGCCCGCTGCAAGGGACGCCGCTGCTCGACCCGCCAGCAGTGGGGTGGCGATTCCAGGGGTTAAGCTCAGGGGATCGAGCGGATGACACCGCCGTCGACGCGCAGTGCGGCACCGCTCGTACCAGATGCCTGCTCCGAGCAGACGTAAATCACCATGTTCGCGACTTCCTCGGTCGTCGTGAACCGGTTGATCAGCGTCGTGGGGCGCATCGTTTTAAGGAAATTTTGCTCCGCTTCCTCCTGCGTGATGCCCTGCTCCCCAGCTGTGGCCTTCATCCAGTTGCCCAGGATCTCGGATCGGGTCGGTCCGGGCAGAACCGCGTTGACGGTGACGCCAGTCCCACCGACCAGCTCCGCAAGCCCCCTCGATACGGCGAGCTGTGCTGTCTTTGTCATGCCGTAGTCGATCATCTCCTTGGGAATCGCCACCGCAGACTCGCTGCTGATGAAAACGACCCGTCCCCAGCCGCGCTTGACCATCCCGGGCACGTAGTGCCGCGCGGCGCGCACGCCACTCATGACATTGAGCTGGAACAAGTCAAGCCACTCGCTGTCCTTCTGTTCAAAGAAGCCGTTGAGGTGGGCCGTGCCGAGGTTGTTGACAAGAATGTCGGCATCCTTCACCTGAGCCACGAGGGCTGCTGATCCCTCAGCCGTTGAAAGGTCGGCGACCACGCCCGTAAAGTCCGCCTCGGGCAACAGCGCACGCAGCGCTTGCAACGCTGCGGCGACCCGCTGTTCTCCGCGCCCGTTGATGACGACCGATGCCCCCGCGCGCGCGAGCCCTTCGGCGATCGCGCGGCCAATGCCTGCTGTCGATCCCGTAACGATGGCCTTGCGGCCTTTAAGTTCGATCTTCATGCTGTTCTGTTCCAATAGTGTGTGAGTTAAGTGATCCATCCGCTGATCCGGTCGCGTCGCTGTCGACTGTCCTAGCCCAAGCGAGCCTTTGCTTGGGCACATACTCGGTCACGTCAATGTCGTTCAGTGCGTAGATGGCCGACGTCTTCGGATCAAACCGCGCGGGCCAGATTACGTGGTCGTACATCGCTCACTGCTCTTTCTTGAATAGGTCTTGAAAAATTAACGGCGCCCAGCTCTTGTCCCGGGCCTGCACGAGCTGACCGCCTTCCGCAATCTTGCCGAGACTGATCGGCGCGTAGCCGAGCTTCTCGACCAGTGCGGCGACCGTCGCGATCGCGCCTTCGTCGTCGCTCGATAGAAAGATCACCCGACGGCCTGCGGCGGTGGCAGGCTCCTGTTTGAGCACACCTGCGGGCAGATGGTTAAATGCCTTCACCAGGTGCGCGCCGGGCAGCGCTTTTGCCACGATTGCTGAGGAAGGCAGGTTATCCAGGTCGGACAGCGGCACACCATAAGCATTGGTGACATCAATGACGACTTTGCCTTGCCACGTCGTGGCGGCCTTGGCAACGTCGCGATGCGCCCAGAATGGAACCGCCAGGATGATTACGTCGGCCTTGAGTGCCTCCTGCAGCGTCATGGGAACAACCTTGTCGCCCAGCTCTTCGGCCACCGGCCTGATGGAGTCTGGGCCACGCGAGTTTGCGATGCCGACCGAGATGCCGCTACGGGCAAATTGCAGCGCTAGGGCTTTACCGACGTTGCCGGTTCCGACGATGGAGTAAGTCATGTTGAATTCCTTGAGTGAACGTTTATCAATCCCGGGACTATCGTGGATCAGTTCGCCTCAGATCGCCCCGCACTATTCAAATGATGGCGGACAACATGTATATTTAAAAGAGGGGATATTTAGATGCAATCCATCTATATTTGAGATGTTATGACGCGTGAGTGCTGGATGGCGGTTAGCGCTCGACCATGGGCGAGCGATTGCTCGCCGACGCACGCAGTCGTTGCGTCACGGTCCACGCATGCGCTTTAACTACACTCGGTCTGGCCCGTTTGTGGTGGATGTGTCATCGCTCTCATGAGCATTGACGGACAAACGCTTCAAGTTGTCGATGAGCCATCTTCCTGCTGGCCCAGGTGGCGCCGACGCCCGGTAATAAGCAGACATGGTTAATGCGAAGTCCTCACGCACATCGAGGAGCACCAGGCTCCCCAGGGCAATGTCGGATTCCACCATGTGCCGAGGCATGCTGCCCCACCCAACGCCATCTCTGAGAAATGCATGCTTGGTCGAAAGGTCTGCCAACCGCCACGTCGACGGAGACAAGACGCCGTAGTCTTTGCCGGACATCAGGCTCGAACGGTCAGTCAGCACGAGTTGCACATGCTTGGCCAGTTCGCGCTTGGGTATGCGGCCGCGAAACTTGGCCAGCGGATGCTGCGGTGACGCCACCATGACCAAGGGAATCTCGTCCAGACGTTCACTGACCAGTGAGGGAAACTCGACAGGCAACGACGCCAGGATGCCAAGGCTGCAACGTTCATCCAGCACGGGTTGATACGCCGCGCCCAATCCCTCTACAAACAGTCGTAGCGGGGTCAGCGGAAACCGTTCCGCGAATGACTTTGCCGCCGCTGCAATGGTAGCGGTCGGAAAGAACACGTCTACGACGACTGACAATTCGGCCTCAAGTCCTCCGGCCATGAGCTTGGCGCGCGCCTTCAGCGTATCGACCCCGGCCACGATGTTGCGTGCGTCGGCGAGCAACAGTACACCCTCGGGCGTGAGCTTCGGAAACCGTGCTGTGCGGTCAAATAGCGCGACGCCGAGTTGGGCCTCCAGGCTGCCGATCCACCCGCTTACTGCCGACTGCACGCGGTAGAGCTTGCGTCCTGCAGCCGAGAAGCTGCCTTCATCGGCTGCCGCGATGAAGGCCCGGATTTGGTCCAGCGAAACACCGTCCAGCATCGGAATCCATCCCAAATTTAGATAGCTCGAATCTGATTTTATCCACTTTTCAGATTCAACAGAAAATCCTATTTTGGTTTCGACCTAACCGAAAAGGCACCGACATGAACCTTCCAGATAGTGATTCCGACGTTCTTGACGCTGTCCCGGCGAGTCGCCCAATGACCGTCGAACTGCCGAGCCTTGAGTCTCGGCCTTCACGCACCACCAACAAAGGCGCATTACCCGCTGTTGCCCTCGATCAATTGTTTCGTCTGGCTAGAACCTACAACGAGTGGAGCGCCCGAGATGTCGACGATCAGACCATCCACGAATTGTATGAACTGCTCAAGTGGGGGCCCACCGCTGCCAACAGCAGTCCTGCGCGCTTACACCTGCTCAGGGGATCGCCGATGCGCTGATCGCCTTGCTGGGCGCCGTGCCGGTGCAGGTCTGCCTGACGAAAACGTAAGCCAGGGAATTGCTTATTGGCCGTTGGTCGAAAAATACTCGTAGTTCTGGGTATTGATGTACGAGACGCGCCATTCGACAGGCAGATCGTTATACGTGAACGCAACGCGATAAATATGCAACAAAGGCGCCCCCGGTGCGACATTGAGCAAGGCAGCCTGCGGCTCGGTGGCCAGCCCGGCGCGTAAACGCTCTTCAGTGCGAATGACGTTCAATCCATAAGTGACCTGGTACAGGTGATAAAGCGTGTTGGAGCGTTCTCGAAGCTCGCATTCTGTCAGACCTGGAAACAGGGTTTCGGGCACAGTTATCTCGTCGACGACAGTGGGTTCACCCTGCAGGCTCAGTACATTAACGAACCGGAAGACCTCGGCCGTACTGGCGATTTGCAGTTTTTCGCCCGCCATCTTGCCGGCGGGCCGTTTTGAAAACCCAAGAAGATACAGGTCGGGGTAAGTTTTGTGGCCATTGTGGCGAACAATGTTGAAAAACCGGAAGAATTGCTGTTCCCGGTTATGGGTGGCCACGAACGTGCCTCGCCCCTGATGCCGGATAAGTATGTTTTCAGCGACCAGCTCATCGACCGCCTTGCGTAGGGTTCCGATCGACACCCCGAATCGATCACATAGCCGTCTTTCCGAAGGGATCACATCACCCGCTTTCCATTCGCCTTCGGACAAGGCGCGCAGCATCAAGTGCTTTATTTCGCTGTAAAGCGTGCGGCCAATAGATTCGGACGGGTCAAGTTCAGCCATAGAGACACACAATAGAAGTAAAAGACGGGAAAAAGGGCTAGCCGGACGCTAAGGTTACCAATTGTTGATGCAATGCGTCAGGGATCTGGATGCCGTCCCGCATCGCCTTGTCGTGCGAGAGACGGCGTCGGTCTCCAGGTAGTCGCACGCCTGGGTCTTGCAGCATCATTTCGATCAGCGCCTCGGTCCGGGCGAAATAGGCATCTTGCCCGGCCAGCGCGTCCGGGTCGATGGCAATAAACAAGTGACCCAGGCGCGGCTTATTGCCCTCGTCCACAAAGAAGGTATCGGCTTCATAGCCGAAGGCGGCACCCGTCAGGGCGCAGGCCAGCAGCTCGACTGTCAGGGCCAGCATGGCGCCTTTGACGCCGCCCGCAGGAAGCATGCTTCCGGCCAGCGCGGCGTTGGCGTCGGTGGTCGGCTGACCGTCTTTATCAACTGCCCAGCCCAAGGGTATGGGCTTGCCTTCTTTGGCGGCAATCATAATTTTGCCACGTGCCGTCTCGCTTAAAGCCAGGTCGATGGACAGTGCGGGCTGATTGCGCCGCGGGAAGACGGCGGCGACCGGATTGGTGCCGAATAACGGCGTCTTACCGCCCCACGCCGGCATAGCCGCCGGAGAATTGCTGAATGCTAGGCCCACTAGACCAGCCTGGGCCAGGGGCTCAAGATGTAGCGCTGCCGCGCCAAAGTGATTGCTGTTGGTGACACCGACGCAGGCCACACCAAATTCGCGTGCGCGGGTCGCCGCAGTCGCTACGGCCAGCGCGCAGGCCTCGTAAGCCATGCCGCACATGGCGTCGACAAGGCAAGCACCACCCTTGGAGCGGGTGATCACCGGCACGGCTGCCGGGTTGCTGCGCCCATTGCGTAGGAAGGCCGAGTACTGTCCAATGCGCGAGACGCCGTGCGAGGCCAGACCCTGGGCGTCGGCTGCCACCACGATGCGCGCTGCCGCAGCAGCAGCGCTGGGCGTGGCCCCTGACGCCTGTAGCGCTCGGGTGACAAGTTTCTGTAATTCGTCGATTTTCAACACGGGCATAAAAAACAATCCTGATTCAAAAGGTGTACTACGTCCAGTCCGGACAAAGCGTCGGCCTGCTGTTCAGTCATGCCCAGCTATTTTATTTTACCTTGCAAGTGTTCCGCCACGCGCTGGGCGATCAAGGCACTTACCCGAATGTTCGATTCCAGGGTAACGCCGGCAATATGCGGCGTAAGTATCGTATTGGGCAGGTCGGCCAGCGGGCTTTCCTTGGGCAATGGCTCGTTATCGAATACGTCAACAGCAGCGCCGGAAAGCGAGCCGGCGCGCAAGGCATCGGCCAATGCGGATTCGTCGACAATGCCGCCGCGAGCGGTGTTGATCAGGATGGCGCCAGGCTTCATACGTTGCAGTGTATTCCGATCAATCAGCTTGCGGGTTTGGTCGGTTAGCGGCACATGCAGAGAAACGATATCGGCCCTGGTCAGCACCTCGTCCAGCGAGGCCGGCCTGACTTTGGTCTGGCCCCAGATTGGAGAATCTGCAGCCAGCATGGGGTCGTATGCCATAACGCTTACACCCAGCGCCTGGGCCAGTCCGGCCGTCAGTTGCCCAATACCGCCAAAGCCGATCAAACCCAGCGTTTTGCCGGCCATTTCCCGTCCGCCCGACAAGTCAGCGCGCGGCCACTGCCCGGCCGCAGTTTCGGCGCTGCGCGTGTATGCACCCCGCAACAACACCATGGCGGTGCCGATGACGTATTCGGCAACTGCCAGCGCGTTCGCCCCGACAGCTGGAATAACCGCAATGCCGCGGACCTGGCAGGACTCGGAATCGATGTTGTCCAGGCCCACCCCCAGCCGCCCCACCACTTCAAGCGCGGGGGCCGCCGCCAGAATATCGGCATCGACTTGCGTTCTGTTGCGAACAATCAACGCTCGGGCGTCGCTCAGCAGCGCCCGTAGGTCGTCGCGGCGATCGACCAGGCCTGGATCGTAAACAGTATTGAACTGCTCGGAGAGCGAGGCCACCGACGCCTCGTCCATAAACTCGGAAATGACAACTTTCATGATGGATTCGCTTGTACTTGTTAAGTGACCAGCCGAAACCGCCGCAAGCGGCAGCGTTTCGGCTGATATTCGTCATGAACGCGAGTGCGGCCCGGACGTGGCTGACCCGCTTATAGCCCGGTTGGGAATCAGGCGCTTTCGTACAAACGCGTCATCACGAACTCGCGGTGACCCAGTACTTCGGCAGCGGTCAAACGGCCATCGGCGGTCTTGAGCATGAGTTCGATACATTGGTCGCCCGCTTCATCCAGATTGATGTCACGTTGCAGCAAGGCGGAACAGTCAAAATCGATATGCTCGTGCATCAGGCGCACGGTACGGGGATTGGCCGACATTTTGATCACTGGCAAAATGGGATTGCCGATAATGTTGCCCTGTCCGGTGGGGAACAGATGAACCACATAGCCGGCAGCAGCGCACAGCGTAACCATTTCGGCAGCGGCCGAAGACGAATCCATAAACCATAAACCGGGATGATCCGGTGTTTCGGCCTTGTCCAGCACACCGTCAACCGTGCATTTTTTACCGATTTTCTGGATATTGCCCAGAGCTTTTTCTTCGATAGTCGTCAGACCACCGGCGATATTTCCCTTGGTCGGTTGGGAATCGGACAGATCGGACGTTTTATGTTGGTTAATCACATCCTGGTAGCGATTGAACATGGCCATGAACTGGTCGCGCACCGTATCGTTGGCACAGCGCGCCGCAACGATGTCTTCGCCACCGGTTAGCTCGGTGGTTTCGCCGAACACCAGGGTACTGCCCAGCGGATGCAGCTTGTCGAACACATTGCCCACAGTGGGGTTCGAACCGCAACCAGATGTCGTGTCGCTTTCGCCGCACTTGGTCGACACCCACAGTTCCTTGATGTTGCACACTTCGCGTTTTTTTTCAGAAGCGATCTGGACAAACTCACGCGCTGCCTTCGAGGCTTTCATAATGGTTTCGTGGTCGCCATGGCCTTCGATGCCGAAACCTACCACCGGCTTGCCTGTGGCAGCAATGCCGTCGACGACTTTCTTAGTCCAGCCATCTTCGATGCCAATGACCACGACCGCCGCCACGTTGGGATTGGAGCCGGCGCCGATCAGGGTACGGAAATGCAGGTCTAGGTCGGCCCCGAATTGCAGTCGACCATAGGGGTGCTGTATGGCCATGGTGCCCTTGATGTTGTGGGCCACAGCTTCGCATGCCGTGTTCGACAGATCGTCCAGCGGCAGGATGATGACGTGATTGCGCACGCCAACACGCCCGTTCTCGCGGCGATACCCCAGGAAAGTTGTGTCTTTGCTAATCATAATTGAGTGTCCATCTAAAAATGCGTTAATAATCGGTTCGTACGCCGGTTTACGTGCTGCGGTACCGCTGCCGGCGGCAGTGCGGTCGCAAGCCTTTACGTAGTTACCAGCGTTTGGTCTTGATGTTGTGGACGTGAGCGTGATCGCCTGCGGTAATCGGTGCCACAACTTTACCTATATCAATGCCGTATTTGTAAACCGTGTCGCCCACCGCCATATCGGCCAATGCCACCTTGTGGCCTATGGGAATATCCTGCATCGCCTTGACGGTAAGAGTACGGTCATCATCCATTACCCAGCCGGTAAGGTCGGTGCCCGCTTTAATGCCTTCAACGACGGCGACCGCGACGGTGTCTTTGGCGTCGTGCAAAACAACGTGAATCATTTTTTGCTCCTAATGGTTGAATTTTAATTCGCTATAAATCACGAATGGTTCATCGTAATTCACTGGATTATATAAGTCAACTATATGACATAGATCAGTTGAATAACTAGAAGAGCCACCCTTGCGGCAACGGGACCTGAAGCGCAAACTTGAAATGGTAAACAAAGAACCAAGAATGAATACGCCCGCTGCCGCGTACAGCATCACGGTACGGGCCGTCCAGCGATCAAAGTTAGCGATTAACAGCAGTGCTGCAAAAGCCAGCACGCCCGACGACAGAAAGCCCAGTGGATCGAGTAGAAACGCCCATGCAAGCATGGTAATCATGACACCGAACCGGCGCAGACCCGAGCCGGGTTCATGAGTCAATCGCGGCTTGGGGCGTCGCCACGCCAGCAACAGATACAGGCAACTCAGGATTATCATCAACCCTGCAATGACCTGTGGAAATACAGAGCCGAGTATCGAGAAATCATTGGCCACATAAATTGCCGCCGTGCCTATTACAATAAACACAGTGCAGGCCACGGCGGAAGCGACGTCGAAGCGTGCTACAGAATTGTTGTCCATTTTGGCCTCTTAGTGAGAGTGTGGCGCAAGCCGCTTTGCACGCCGCTTAATGATGATCGGATACAGCAAACCAAGAATAATGAACGCGATAATACCGAGCGAAATAGGGCGACCGAAAAACTGGGCAGCGATACTTCCCTTGGCCCCGCCAATGAGATACCCCTGCACGAAGCCGTGTTCGGCAATCGGGCCCAGAATAATTCCCAGAACAATGGGAGAAGCGGTGAACCCCACCCTGGCCAGTCCCCAGGCAATACAGCCCAGCACCACCATTTGTTGCACCTCATACGAGTTGTTATTAATAGCGTAACTGCCCAAAATGGTCAGAAACGCAACGGCCGGCACCAGCAGCGTCTTGGGGATGGAAATAATGGTTTTGAAGGCGTAGCGTCCGATGATCAGACCAACGGGCAGCATAATCAAGGTCGCCAGAATCAGACCCCAGATAAACGTATACACAATGGCGCTTTGGTCGCTGAACAACGTGGGGCCGGTACGTATGCCTTGCACGAGCAAAGCGCCAAGAATGATCGCATCGGGAGGCGTACCGGGAATCCCCAACACCAGCGTGGGTATAAGGCCACCACCTACTGTGGCGTTATTGGCCGCCTCGGTGGCGATCACACCATCGGGCTCGCCCTTGCCGAAGTTATCGCGCCGTGGCGAAACCCGTTTGGCTTCCGAATAAGAAACAAGTCCAGCTATCGAGCCACCCGCGCCAGGCAAAATGCCGACACCCGTGCCAATCAGCGCGCTGCGAAATACGTTCACCTTGCCACGCTTGAGGTAACCAACTGCTTCAACCAAACGGTAACCGCGTACTTTGTCTGGTATCTTCAAGTGTGGCGTCGCATTAGCGGCAAGATCAATGATGACGGGAATGCAGTAGATGCCGATAAGCGCGGCAATAACATCGATGCCGCCCAGCAGCGCATGGACCTCACCCACATAACGGATATCGCCCCCCACTTCAGCCACGCCCACCATGGCCAGCAGCATGCCGATGCAACCACCGATCAAGCCCTTGACGGTGCTGCCCTCGTCCAGGGATGCGATTAATGTAAGCCCAAAGATGGCCAGCCAGAAATACTCGATCGGACCAAAGCGCAGCGCCACAGCGGCCAATGGGGGAGCCAGCAACATCAGGCAAAACGCGCCGACCAGTCCGCCAATAACCGAAGACAGGCACGCCAGCGTCATGGCCAGGTCGCCGTTCCCGTTTTTGGCCATGGGGAAACCGTCGAATGTCGTGGCGATAGACGATGGCGTACCGGGCGTATTGAGCAATATGGCCGCGTACGCTCCGCCGTAAATAGCACCCGTATAAATGGCGCCCAGTGTGATTAGCGCCGACGCGGATGGCATGACAAAGGTAAATGGCACTAAAACGGCGATGGCCATGGTTGCCGTCAACCCAGGCAGCGAACCGATGATGGTGCCGGCAATAACGCCAGCCAACGCGAGCAGCACATTGACCGGTGTGAGCGCTGAAATCAAGAAGGAAAAATCATTCATGTAAGTAAGCTTTGATAAATAGTGCAGGTAATAGCCGGACGATTCGCGTAAATCGAATCGCCAGCTATTAGCGTCAGATACTCATACCGTGGTTTTACTTACTTCTTGGTGATTCCCATTTCCTCGGCCAGTTTGCCGTAGCGGTCTTTGATCTCTGCCATGAAGTCAGGCATTTCTTTAGGCCCGATATCCAGCATGGAAAAACCGTTGTTTTCCATCTTCTTGATGAATTCGGGGTCGTGGTTGATGTCGCGCAGGATTTGGGCTAGTCGAGCCTGTATGGGGGCCGGAGTCGACTTGGGTACCGCAACACCGCGATAAGCGCCGCCAACTAGATCAAAACCCGATTCTTTGAACGTGGGGCAATCGGGCAGCTTGGGATGGCGCTTTTCCATGGCCACAGCCAGACAGTGGACTTGGTCGCCCAGCTGCATCTGCACCGAGGTATAGCCCCAACTGCCGTTTACCTGCTTGCCCAGCAGGGCCAAGTTCGATTTACCCGTTCCCGAAAACGGGATATACGTCGTCTTGATGTCTGCCATCTTGTCGAAGCGTTGCTTGGCGAGATGATTAGCGGAATTGGTTCCTGAACCCGATACAGTAATCGAACCGGGTGACTTCTTGGCCGCCTCGATGAAGTCTTTCAAGGTTTTATACGGACTGTCGGCGGGCACCAACAAGGCGTCGGGGGTTACGTGAAACCAATAAAGTGTATTGACGTCATCGGTTTTATAACCTACGTCTTTTTCAAGTGGCTGCAACACAATATGAGGCAGATTGGTGCCAATTATGGTGTAGCCATCAGGGGTCATACGGTTCATTTGCGACCAAACTACGGCGCCGCCCGCGCCCGGCTTGTATTGAATGGCCAGGCGCTGCCCGGTCAATTTTTCGAAGACGGGCTCTTGCAGACGTGCAGAGATATCGGACTCCCCTCCTGGTCCGAACGGGATGATGTAATTGACGGTTCTGTCGGGGTAATCGGCGGCAACCGCGCTCATGCACGATGCGATGGCGACCACGCCCAAACCCAGCTTCCATCTATGTTTCATGTTAAGTCTCCTGTGTTGTAAATTGCTGGCTTATGTGCCGCATATTTGGATATGGCTGTATTTTCGGAACAGACATATTGTTATGGCGCGCCGTTCTAAATGGTTGAACGACAATATCGAATTGCCATACGCAAGAATCATAGGCCCGAACCTTCGACGGGTCAACTATATGACATAGATCATATGACGATAAGGGTAGATAGTCGTCCCTTACATGGGTGTCTCCGTGGTGTCGCGCAGATGCTCTAAGACCAACGCCACGGCGAAATTTTTCTTTGCGTTGGTGGTTAAAAGGGAGGCGGTAGTTTGAACATCTACGTCGAAGACCTGATCTGCGTCGTTACGACGAATCGCGCCGACCTTGCTCCGAGCGGTATGATCCACGGGGCAGTACAGTGAGAGTCCGAGAGCAAGAGGGGAATGCAATGATCGGCAAAGTACATGAATTTATCCAACCTCGCCTAATTGGTAAGACGGTCGAACTGCAACCGCTTCAGCAAGAACACGCGTCACGTCTACTAAAAGCGGCAGCCGACGGTCAATTATGGAGCCTAAAATTTACAGTTGTTCCGGGACTCGAGACCATCGGCAAGTATATCGAGACCGCATTAAAGGGACGAGAATCCGAGACCGTAATGCCTTTTGTGATTGTCAGGCGCGACACCGGATTACTCGTCGGCAGCACGCGCTTCTGGAAAATTGACCGTACGAACAGAAAGATGGAGATCGGACATACCTGGTTAAGTGAGTCAGCCCAACGCTCGGGTGCTAATACTGAAG
This sequence comes from Allopusillimonas ginsengisoli, assembly GCA_005239165.1. Taxonomy (GTDB): domain Bacteria; phylum Pseudomonadota; class Gammaproteobacteria; order Burkholderiales; family Burkholderiaceae_B; genus Allopusillimonas; species Allopusillimonas ginsengisoli_A. Next base: position 3,799 of record RAPG01000009.1, on the reverse strand, counting down.
CAAAGTACCTTCTTTTGGCCTATGCATTCGAGGTTATGAAGGCGGTCCGTGTGCAGTTCACGACGGACGAGCTTAACGAGAAATCGAGAGCAGCGATTCTGAGGATAGGTGCAAAGCAGGAAGGAATTGTTAGGCATGAGCGAATCATGCCGGATGGACGGAAACGCAACTCCGTGCGCTTTAGTATTATCGATTCTGAGTGGCCAGATGTGAAGACGATGCTGGAGCAGAAGCTTGTACGATAGGGCGCGTATTGATAGCAAGCGAACGTTACATTAATGCCGCCGCTCATTCTGCGGCTGATGCACGGCCTAGCTTCGCATCCGACTTACGTGCTCAACCTGCGCTGGGATGTATTTGACATACAACTCTCCCGCAGATCAACTTTTGGGTTTCCGCTCGTATGTGCCCGAGCGGAACATCTACTCTGACTGCTGTTTGCTCGCGCGACTCAACCGCGTGCTACGAGTAACCGCGGATGTGATCCGTCGCACCCACCTCCTGAGCGAAGGCGAGCAAGAGCGCGCCAAGGCGATCCGGCTGTTCCTGCTGGATCCAGTGGCCGGCGCCGAATAGGTTCCCCAATCGCTCTTCCCGCCTATGAAGAGCGAAGGGACATCGACCGTTTTGCCCCGCGGCCATCAAGCTCTGGGTTTAGTTTGCAGCGCATGATGATCATGCTGAAACACAGCACGACGGTCAGTAGCCCTGGTAGCACGCCGGCCATGAACAACTGCCCGATGGACGTGTTTGAATACACGCCGTACAGAATCAGCAATATGCTTGGTGGGATCATCGACCCAAGGGTTGCCGTTTTGGTTATCGTCGTATTCATGTGTTACTTGAGCGTGAGGGCTGGGCTGTGAATGTAAAGCGTACCTATCGGATATATCGACAAGCAGGATTGGTTGTACGCAAGCGCAGCCGTAAACGTATCGGTCCAACGGAACGGATTGCGCTGACATTAGGGCCGCACGGGCGCGGTAGATCTGGCTGTGCGAGATCATGGGGACTCCGGAAGGCAGGAGGGGTGATCAGAGTTTAGGTGGCAGGCGCGAGATTGCTGTCTATGCAGCGATTTCAGGGGATCTAAACAAGCATACCGACAGACCGTGTGGCAATAGATACGCACTGATAACTTGTTTGTTTTTCTCGTGGCTTAATTCTCACAGGAATTGAAGCGTCCTCAAAAGCGGGCGGACTCAAATCGCTCGCTGGTCTAACGCACAGCTGAAGCTAATTCCCGTCGTCACTTTGCTTCATTCGTGATGTGCTCGGGCTGGTTGGCCATTCCGGCGGAATCAGTCGCTCTGTTCCATCCTTGCGCCAGCGGTAGCGCACCGCGTCTTTGTAGCGTGCATCAGCAGCGACAGCGTGGGCAACAGGAGCCAGGACGCAGGCGAGCGCCAGCGCCTCAACCCGCAAGGCGGGAAAGGATTTCATGAAGTTGTCTCCGGGGAGGGGGTAAGGCGGTTGGCCGTCAAGCAGGCCGGGGATGAGTCAGCGTTGACGCTGCAGAGTCTGCTGAGCGATGGCGATCTGTTCAGGCTTGGCCATGGCCCGGACCAGGTGGGCGGTTTCGATGGCAGCCTGCCGGGTATCGCGCAGATGCCCCAAGTTGGCCACGATCTGGAGTAGCAGCGTTAATTCTTCCTGCAGCGTGTCGTCGGCGGACAGTCGTCGCCTTATATAGTTAGAGAGGGATAGCCCAGAAAGAGCGGCTGCCTCGCCCAGGCGCGCAGTATGAGACGGGGTCACCCGGATGCGGATGACCTCGGAGAGAGGTTCATTCATGGAATTTTGCCTGTGTATAAGCGGCTCAGTGGGCGTGGGCCGACACTGGCCGCAGTGGCTGGTTAGGGCCGTAGATGCAGATCTGGCCTAGATGTCTGCGCGAAGGTCGCCTTAGGCGTGCGTCAGCACCAAATGGCCAATTGATTCCGGCGCTTTTTGCACGCGGATCTCAATGTCGTAGCCCAAACGATTCAAGCAATCCATGAGCTTACGTTCGGAGAAGTTCGAAAACTCACCACGCAGTAAACTCGATACCTTGGGTTGGGTGAGGCCCATGCGCTTTGCTGCCTCGGCCTGTGTCAATCCTCGCTCACGAATAGCCTTGGTGATTTCGACGGTTAGCCCTGATTTGATCTGAAGCTTGTCGGCATCGGGCAAGCCCAGGTCGGCGAATACATTGCCTGAACTGACCTCGACTTCGATTCCTTCAACAATACGTTTATTCATTTCCCAACTCCTGCGCGACAATCGCGGCGGCCTTCAAGCGCTGACGGATGATATCCATATCTGGCTTAGGCGTTTCAATACCGCGTTTGCTCTTCTTTTGAAAGAGCATGGTGACTTGCTCATTAACTTGCTCACCGACTTGTGCATCCTGCAATGGCTTGCCTGGGCCGTTCCGCTTGTTGTACCTATATTGGGTTTTATCAAGCTCATTTTGGGTTTTTGGCTAGCGCGTGGCTTGTCGCCGATTGTGGAGCGTTAATAGCGTCAGGCTGATTCAAGCACCCGGATTTCTAGGTGAAGCCCGGCCGCGGCCGCCATGTTGACCAAGGCGTCGAGGCCAAACAGGTTGATCTTGCCTCGCATCAGATCAGAAACGCGTGGCTGAGTCATGCCCAAGAGCTTGGCTGCTTCTGCCTGGCTTATCCCTGCCCGTGCGAGGTGGTTCTTAAGAGCGGTCATTAGGTTAGACCGCAATTTCATGTTCTCTGCCTCTTCAGGGGTGTCTTCAATTGCGTCCCAGATACTGTCGAATTTTTGCTTGCTCATGTGGAGTTATATAAAATTTTGTATATTTCAACAAGGTGAATGTCAGCTAGGTCGACCGCATTCATAGTCTCCACGGAAGTTCACATTAAATCTCTCTTTCACACTTTTGATTCAAATTAAACATTGCTTTGATATGGGGGGTGGTATGAAAGCAAACTTTAAAATGAGTCGGATCAAAGGTACATACGCTACTTCCACCACGCTTAGCCCTGTCTGACGGGTGATGCGCATAATTGGTGAGTTGTTTTGTCTATGCAATACGCTATACCAAGCCTGCCCTGATATTCGGAGGTCAACTTGACCTGCCGACCGCCGTCAGACTGAACTGTCAAGGATTCCTTGACAGTTGCCTCAGGGGCTATCCGACCGCAATAACTGGCGCCAGCTTGGTGCTGGGAACAGGAATGTTGGGAAGGTCACTCATGGAGTATTCCTGTTGCGGTTGAAGCTAAAGCTGTATAGGGATGGTGACTGGGCCGTCATTGACCAGGCTGACCTGCATGTTTGCGCCAAAGGTTCCAGTTTCGACAATGGGATGGCGTTTTCGGGCTGCTTCCACAAAATAATCGTACAGTTCTTCACCCATTTTTGGATGGGCAGCGCCGCTGAAGCCTGGCCGGTTGCCGCTCCACACGTCGGCAGCCAGTGTGAACTGGCTGACTATCAATAAGCCGCCTTCAACGTCCTGGACGCTGCGGTTCATCTTGCCAGCGTCATCACTAAAAATACGAAGTTTAAGCAGCTTGTTCAACAAGCGGTCGGCGGTAGCTTTGGTATCGGCTGTTTCGGCGCAAATCAGCACCAATAACCCCTGGTTGATACGGGCTGCAATATTGCCGTCAATCGAGACAGAGGCTTGGCTGACGCGTTGGATGACTGATTTCATGGTTTCATCTTAACCGGTCCTCATATAGCATTTCCAGCACGGCGAGTATCGATCGAGGCTGTGTGAAAACGCTTCACTGGTCGCCTGATCCCAATTAAAATAAGCCAACCCGTTTAAGCGAGGTGG
>RAPG01000008.1 GCA_005239165.1 Allopusillimonas ginsengisoli | reverse complement strand
TATTTTATGTCTTGCAAAGACGTAACCATACAATCAGTCAGACGCAAATCGCCGCTTGACACTTAGAAGGGCGTCCAGGGAAATCACTGCGGGGTTTACCGCTGACAGCGATCCTGCCAGCCTTCCCACGCATTTTGCCGGTGGCGAACTGTCTTACACTCTGTATTCACCGAAAGGTGAGTACGTCTGGAAATCAGACAATCTTGAACAACCACGAAGACTCAGGTTGTTAACACTTCAAGACGAATACCGATTATTTCGCAAACCATTGCGCAGTGGCTTTGTCATTAACGTTCCTGTACTGCTGGACGACGGTTCAGTGCTGATGGTGGCCAAAAGAGATGATTTTGAACGCGAAACTATAGGTGCCCTGCTAACTACGCGCATGTTTCGAGGCATGGTCATTCAGCTACTATTCTGTCTGGTGGCGGTCACCTTGATCGTAGGTTTGCTGCATTGGATGATGCGCCCAATCAGGCAGGCTGCTCGCCTGACAGATAAGTTTGGACCAGCCCATCCCGACTATCGCATTCCCCTGCACAAGCTTCCACGCGAAATCCTGCCTTTGGCTCAGGCCGCCAATAGCGGCATGGATCGCATGTCTCACGCCTATACTCTCGAAAAACGGTTCTTCGAAGACGCTGCCCATGAACTGCGTACGCCGCTGACGGTACTCGATTTGCGCCTACAAAAGGCTAGACTGGGTGGCCAGACAGACTGGCTGGCCGTAACGCGTGATATGTCTCAAATTCGACGGTTGCTGGGGCAGCTACTTACGCTGTCACGCCATGAGTATGAGATGCCACCCGGCGCTGAGCACATTGAATCAGTCAACGTGTCTCGTGCCGCTCGCGAAGCAGCGGCAGTGATTATTCCCCTATTCGAAACAGCCCAGCGCGAATTAAGTGTAGAAATTGAAGAGCACGTATTCGTTCACGGTAACGCAAATCTGCTTCATGAAACCCTGATCAACGTCATGGAGAACGCCCTGCTTCACGGTGCAGGCACCGTCATCTTGCGCGTTTTTTCCAAGCCCGAGGCAGGCAGCATTATAGAAATCATCGATGAAGGACATGGCGTCGATCTGACAACACAAAGTGACATGTTCATGCGTTTTCGCAAAAACGTTCAGAGCACCACGGGATCAGGCCTCGGTCTGGCGATTGCCCGCCGGCATATGTTGAATATGGGGGCAACCATCGCGTTTACTTCACAATCGCCATGTATTGTTCGCATGGTTTTTTGTTCGTCAGGTTCCGATCAGCCTATACGTGCATGATGCCAGCAATATGAGTTTTATTCTCATTTGCTTTCGCACAATTATAGGAAATCATAGTGACTGATTATGTGGAACCGTCTTATCGCCGCCGCGGCATGCTTCTGGCAGCATTCATAAGAAAATCGACACCCTTTATGCTTGCCTTGGCGCTCAGTGGATGTGCGAGCATTGCAAACACATCAAAAGACAAGGCCGGTGCAAGCAACGTTGCGCGCATCACATCAACGGCAAAAACGATTCGCAGCGCTGTCGCACCGGGTCTGTTCGAACTTGTTCATGCGAATGGCATGTTGTTCGCCACGTCGGCCGGCGACGACCGACGTAATGGCGAGGCAGGCCATATTTTGCTGATTGATCCAGACACGCTGGCTATCGCACAAACTGTTCAGAGCCCTGAAAAGCCGTTTGCACTCGCGGCAAACCACAAAACGAATACGCTTTACGTTGGCCACTCCATGGACCGTCGTGTCAGTGTCTATGACATGCAAACCATGACGCGCAAGGCAGTTATCCAGCTTGAAGGAGCAGATTCATCCGGCAAACCTTACCGCAGCCGCCAATTGCTGGTCGACGAGCGCACTGACACGGTCTATGTCAGCAGCCCATCTGCCGACGGCCCCGTCTGGATCATTGACGGACCGAGCATGAAGGTGCGCGGCACGATCGCAGGTGCAGGCGGCCCTGGCCTGACGCTTGATGCGCAGCGCAACAGACTCTACACCAGCGGGCGTGGGTTCTGGAGCAGCATTGACCTTGGTACCGGCAAAATTCTTGCCCGCCATTCAGTGCAAGACCAAGCAGAACGCTTTTTAGTAAACATTGACGTTGACCCTGAAAACAATCGCCTATTTGCAAGCGACAGCAAACATGGCGAACTCCTGGTGCTAGACCCCGAAAATGGTCAGTTGATACGCACGATAAACACAGGCGCTGGCGCAATGGGCGTCAAGCACAACGCGTCGCGTCATGAGGTGTATGTCAGCAACAGAAAGTCGGGGACGGTTACCGTCGTGGATACGCGCAGTCTCGTAGTCAAGCAGTCCATAGACACCCCACCCTTTCCCAATAGCTTTGCGTTAAGCCCCAATGGGCAAGAGGTCTTTATCAGCATCAAGCAATCTCGCGACCCGAAAAGTGAAGGTTTCCGTGCAGACAAAAAGGAATCGATCGCGAAGATTGCGCTTTGATGCCTGCCCGGCATGACTGTGGGCGCGCGACCTTGTGTGGGAGCAATGACCACACGCTGAACGAGCGACTAAAGCAGGCATCGGTGGAGTAACAGAACACCGCCGGTATTTCGGAGATGGTATGCACCGACCCGGGATATGGGGGGTGTCAATGGCGAGATTGTGTCCTGCGGCCTGAAGCGCCGCAAGCAGCCTAACCCAGGTGTCTTGCATGCCTTAGATCGCTGGAAATCCGGCCTGAAACGTTGAAAATAAATTAATCAGAGGGTTTGAGCGAATAACTCAGACCTCAGTCAGACTTTGGTCAGGCTTGCATAATAGTATGTCGAAATTCAAATAGAACTGATTCTTGTTTGCAATTGCGTAAATGCTTTATTGAATTTCCATAGAGGGGAAGAATGAATTATCGTCGAGCCGGCACCGAGCACCTAAGGCTATGCAATCTTCAGGCTGGAGCTGCTGCGCTGATTGTATTAACACCATCTGCACAGGCTCAGGAGAAGAACGTACCCACGTTATCCAACGTCGTGGTGACTGCCTCAGGGTTCGAGCAGATCATTGCTGACGCACCGGCCACCATTACTGTCATCCCGAAAGAGGAACTCGAGGGCAAGGCGTACCGCAACGTCACTGATGCACTACAGGATATACCCGGTGTATCCATAGAAGGCGGCGCCGGCGGCAAACTTGAAAACACACGAGTCACAATTCGTGGCATGGGTGAAGAGTATGTGCTGTTTTTAGTAGACGGCAAGCCTCTAGGGGCATCATCAGAGGCCTACTACAACGGATTTGGCGGCGGTACACAAGTAAACTGGTTGCCACCTGTATCGGCAGTCGAGCGCATAGAGGTAATCCGCGGACCCATGTCGTCGCTCTATGGCTCCAGCGCCCTGGGCGGCGTGATCAACGTTATCACCAAGAAAGTAGCAGACAAATGGACGGGCAACGTCACACTGGATGGTACGCTGCAGCAACATTCAGACTCAGGAGACTCTTACCAGGGCAAGTACTACCTGAGTGGCCCCTTGGTTCAAGACAGGCTCGGGTTGACGCTTTACGGCTCACGCTTTCAGCGCATGGAAGACGAAATAGAGTCTGGGTACGCCAAACAGCGCATCATCAGCAATAACGCAAGATTTGACTGGGTTCTTAACGCTGACCACAGCCTGCAACTTGAGGCGGGTTTAACCAGTACAGATAATCTACGCACCGAGAAATCTGGCACGCCAAGCGATATGGACAACAAACGCACCAACTACGGGCTGACTCATGACTGGAAATGGGGCAATAACAACAACACCAAAACCTATGTGCTAAACGAAGATGTCAAGATTACTAACGGTACAAATGAGTCCGAATACAAATCCACCATCCTCAACACCAAGACCATTATTCCGCTCGATGCACATATGATTTCAGTAGGTGCCGAGTACAAAACTGAAGAAACTGATCACGATGAGGGGCGCTTTCCTGGCTCTAAGTCATTGAACCTGACGCGCTGGCAAACTGCGCTGTTCGCAGAGGATGAGTACAACCTCACTGAAAATTTTGCGCTCACTGCCGGCATTCGCTTCGATAAGAATGAGCATTACGGCAATCATGTGACACCACGGTTGTATGGTGTTTATCACTGGAACGATAACCTCGTTCTAAAGGGCGGCGTAAGCGGTGGTTATAAAACACCTACGCTGAAACAGGCCGATGAAAACATCGTCGAGCAGGCCGGGCGCGGTCGTTCATGGGACATGGGCAACTCTGACCTCAAACCAGAAAGCAGCACAAACTACGAGCTTGGGTTTGCATGGAGTTCACCAGACGAACTGAGCTTCGGTGTCATGGCCTACCACACCCGGTTCAAGGACAAGATAGGCAAAGAATACATCTGCAATACACCGGAAAATGCCCCGCCCTCTTGCACTTACAACGGCGAGACCCGTTACAGTATTCAGCAGTACACAAACCTGGATGCCGCCACGTTGCAAGGTGTTGAGGCCACGTTTGGCATGCCCTTGGGGCCAGTCAGAATGACGACGAACTATACGTACTCTGACAGCGAGATTACCAGCGGTCAAAACGAAGGCAAACCACTGAACAACACACCACGCCACATGTTCAACGTAGGTCTGGACTGGAAGCCGACTAGCAAATTAGGGGTCTGGGGTAAGCTGAAATTCAAGAGCGACACCATAGACGGTGGTGAAGACCGGATTCCGTCGTACACCTTGGTCGATGTCGGCACCACCTACAAGTTCAACCGCCATATCACCGGCTTTTTGGGCATATACAATCTGCTGGACAAACAGGTCGGCAGCGAACTGTATGGCAAAACGCTGGACGGCAGAAGGTACTATGCCGGTGTGTCATTGGATTTTTAATGTCGTTGACGCCTGACGGGCAGCTGCGAAGCGGCACAGCGCTTTCGAACTGACAGGAGTATTCAGCCGTCCCGCCAAGCGTTGTGCTCTGCTGCTTCAAGGCCAACGCCACCGGCCCACCCGTTTCAGTAAAGCCCTTGGTATGCAGGCTTAACTACGCCACGCCCAGATACTGTTCAAGCACACTGGCCTGGCCCACCGGCATTCTCTAGAAAAGCACCGGGGTTTTTCATAAAGTAAGTCTGGATTGGGGTGCCACAGTAGACGCCACCATGCCTTTCCTGGCATGTGCCCGGCCTCTTCATTAACCGAAATGCCCGCTGACCTACCCCTAAAGTTAGGTACAAAATCAGGCTCGCAACATTCAATATCGACAATAGGTAGTAGCAGTCGGTGCGCTCTTTTGCCTGAGAGCGTGGCCGAGAGCAAAAACCGGTCTAACAATCTCTCAAGCCCGTTGCTCGAATAATGTCGTCAGTCAGCTGCTGCCGACCATATTGTGGCGTAGGGCTTGCCTGGCCCGGTGCAGGCGACTCTTTACTGCACTGCTGGTTTCTTCCTGGCGTGTACTTATCTCCACAATGGTCAGGCCTTCAAAGTCTCGTAACAACGGGACTTCGCGATAATTCTCTGGAAGCGTTTCCAGTGCGCGAATGAGATCCACCCTCAGTTCATTATTTGTTCTGCATGCTATGGTCGCAGGGATAAGCTTTTTTGCATCCAAGAGAGACTATCGCGATTAACATTACCGCTAAGCACTCACCCATTGAAAAGACATATGCAGGTTTCAGAGTTAGTGGCACCCGATCAGACAATAAGTCGTTCTCTGGCGCAGGCTCTGCTGGCCAGAAAATCCGACTATGCCGACTACCGTTTGGAGGTAATGCCCGACAAAGGCCTTGCTCACCAGCATGTGCGCATCGTTGGTACGGGTGTGATCGCACGCATCCCCAAGCAAAGCCAGTTGAGCCTCTGCCCCCAGGATAACCTGCACTACCAAGCGGCCGCATTCAGACGAGCTTCGCGCGGCGGCCACGCGCCAAGGCTGATCGATATTCTGCTGCCTGGCCCATCGCTACCCCGCGGGGCGTTGCTGGTCGAGGAAATCATCGGAACCACGCCCTGCCTGCCAGCTGATCTCGGTGCCATTAGCCGCGCCATGGCCAGTTTTCATGCTCTGCCGCTGCCTGTTGAACCCGAACGTGCGCCACTACGGCACTCAACCGATCCTTTGAAGGATATGCTCGATGAAATCAGTCAGCAGGCGGTATTTTTGGATCAAGCGTGCCTCTCACCCATCAGTCTTCGGGAAATACGTCAGGGGCTGCAAAACCTGGCCCAGCGATGCGAGGCAGTTGCTCGGCCGCCCAGGCGTCTGATTTCGTTTGACACGCATCCCGGTAACTTTCTAATGACACCCAACCATCTAGCCATTCTGGTGGATCTGGAAAAGGCACGCTATAGCTATCCCTCGTTCGATCTCGCACACGCCACGCTATATACGTCGACAACGTGGGATACCGAGACCTACGCCGAACTGACCCATGAACACGTACTATCGGCCTATACCGCCTGGGAGGACGCCATGGACAACGCCACGGCGCAGGCCACTCGCGGCTGGCATGGCCCCCTGCGTCTGGCTATGTGGCTGTGGTCGATTACCTGGTGCGCCAAATGGCGCCTGCTCTCGCAGCGCGAGTCAGCCGAGTCTGCCGCCGAAGACTGGTCTTATGAGCTGAGCTCAGAATCCTTAATCAGTCATGTACGCGGACGCGTCGATCACTATCTCAGTGCAGAAATCGTGCACCGGGTATGGACTGAATGCCAGACACTGGAGCAGGAATTATGAAACGTTACGCACAACTAAACATGAGGCAGTACCTGCTGACGACAATAATGACGATCGCTGCCACATTAGCTTCAGTGGCACATGCGACCCGTCTGCCCACCCATCCGGCCAACCGCGTCAAAGAATTGTTGCCGCACAGCTGGTCGCCACAAGCCACTGTCTAAAAGACAAATGGCCGCTGACGCGGCCGTGTCAATATGTGTTCGCAGAACGCTGACCGCCAGGCACGGCACGGCGGGGATGGGTTCGAGGGCCTGTCATCCGAGCAAATGGCCAGGATGCTACACCAGCCGTTTACGTCCGTGCGCCTGGTTCTATTTCCAGAGGTACTCGAGTCACAGCCGAACGCGCCAATACTGCAGCTTTTCAGCCTGTTGATAGCGGCTATCGGTGATCAGGGGCTAAAACCAACCGCCAAGAGCAATCTGCCACGCAACTTCTGCCGTGACGCCGCCTTGGCCTACTGGGACGAGAAGACCCACCAGGAACGTACTCGATATGGCGGCATAAATCGGGAAGAGGATTTTTTCGATCTACATGTCACTCGTCTGGTGGCAGAACTCGCAGGGCTCATCCGCAAATACAAAGGGCGGTTTATCCTCAGCCGCGACTGCCGCCGCCTGTTGGCCGAGGGCGGTCTGGCAGTGGTCTATTCCAGGCTGTTCAAGGCCTATGCCGAGCAATTCAATTGGTCCTACCGGGATGGCTATGCAGACTTACGCTTTATACAGCAGGCGTCTTTGTTCACTCTGTATCTACTCACCCGCCACGGTGATACCTGGCGGTCGCAGACCTTCTACGAAGATGCGTTTTTGCAGGCCTTCCCCATTGTGTTGAATGACGTACCGCCAAGCCCGCTCTTTACTGCCGAGGAGGACTTGCGCCGTTGCTATACCTGGCGCACTCTAGTGGATTTCGTGGGTTCTTTCGGACTGGCCGAAGTCGAAACGGTCTCCGATGATATTCTGTGCCACGAGTATCGGGTGAAAACCCTGCCCCTGTTGGGCAACGCCGTGCAATTCCAGTTATCCAAGATAAATCCCCATGGTGGAGAAGCCTGAAATGGATGATCCCCTGGCTGTCCTGCTGGCAGACGCACCCAAGCAAAGTCTGGTCAATTTGCTTGTTCAATTAGACAGCGCCAGAAAAGGCAGGCTGACGGTGAACGGGTGATTGCCCTTTGGGCCCGGCCTGCCCCTGACTTGGACGAGCTAAATGAGGTTGACCGAAGAGCTTGACGCCTTGCGCCAGGTATTGTTCGGCTTACCCAAAGATTGGTCAGACACCGTCTAGCCAATCTTTGGGTATACCAAGCACTCAGGCAGTGGCGGAGCATTTTGTGACGGAATGGTCGCACTATGCTGTGTTTTTCGACTATTCACCGCAAGGACGTGAGATTGAAGTGCCCCTCATCAAGGGGACACCGAGGCCTATAAAGTAGAATTAGCGAACAGCCTGAAGTTGTGCCGAGCATTATCCGACCGATCCGGACCATGCTACTTTTCGTTGCCCGTTAATAACATATTTGTTATCATAACGCCATGATCCACTCCATCCACTATTACAGTGAATCAGTGCAGGCTCAGATCCTTTCTCTACCCAAGACCCTGCAGGCACGCTATGCAGCACTATCGCTACGGATGGTAAACACCGGGCCGAACCTGGGCGAGCCACATACCAAAGCTTTTGGTGAAGGTCTATTCGAGCTACGGTTAAAGGGAGTAGAAGGTATCGCCCGAGTGTTTTACTGCACCTTGATTGGCCGCCGTATTGTGATGCTTCACAGCTTCGTGAAGAAAACCGACAAGACACCGCTGGCAGAACGCAGAATTGCCGAAGCCCGACTAAAGGAAATCAAACATGCTCACACACGATGAATTGATCAAAAAAATGATGAGAGCCCCAGCCGTACGTGCCGAGTACGAGCGTATTGAGCGCGAGGAAATGCCAATGTTGGACACCATCCTTAAGGCCCGCGCTGAAGCCGGGCTTACACAGGCCCAGGTAGCCGAACGCATGGGTACCAAAGCTCCGGCCGTGGCACGACTGGAAAATGCGCTGGTAACCGGCAAGCATTCCCCGTCAATTGCTACGCTTCAGAAGTATGCAGCTGCCCTGGGCAAGAAGCTGGAAGTGCGATTCAGCTGATAAGACCTTGACTAGCAAACGTACTGTTTCGTAGTAGGCATCGGTAGCTCAGAATTAGTCCCACAAGCTGTGAGACTAATCCCGTGGAATCTAGAGGTAAAAGTACTTTACCTTACGCTAAAAATATATAAATCACTTTAATATATTAATGCAATACGTTGATTTATAAGTATATTTATAACGAACCTACTCCCACTCAATTATCGATAGCTCAATTTACCTCTTGATTTCATTGAGTTCATTTGATATCGCTACTGCCAATACCATCCGCAGAAGTCTGCTTGGCATTGCTTGATACTGCTTGCCGTTGCCAGGGCCTTTAGCGAATATCGAGTTCTCGTATACAAATGGTGCTTTTGGGGGCAGATCGCTAGGTCGTGGTACCGGGTTTGTGCTGTTTACCCATCTTATACCAGGCAGGCACTACGATAATGCTCTCTTCTACTGGGAAACGATGTATCATGTAATTGTGTATTCATGCGGCATGAAAGGAAAGAAATGAACATCAAAACAGTCGGAAAGAGCGGTCAAATTTCGCTAGGCAAAGCGCTAGCTGGTATGGACTTCATCTTGGAAGAGTTGCCCGACGGCGACATCATCCTGAAACGCGCTATCGTCATTCCCGCCAACGAGCGCTGGTTACACGAACCTGCTATGCAGCAGAGGCTTGCTCGGGCAGAAAAATGGCTGCAAGATCATCCGTTCAAAGAAACAGATATTGACCGCCTGGAAGACAGCCTGAGTGCCACTGCATGAGAGGTGGCAACAGCGAGAAGATTTTGCTGGATCTGAATTTTCCACCGTTTCAAGACGATTTGCTGGCGCTGGAAGCGCCTGATATTAAAAAAATCCTTAAAACCCTTAAAAAGCTCAAGTCTTTAACCTGGAATGAAGTATTTCGGGATAAAGGGCTGCACTGGGAAGAGATAAAAACGGTCACAGGGAAATACACAATACGGCTATCTCAATCTTACCGAGCTGTAGTTACAAGAGACGGTAACGGAATGCGCTTTCTGGCTTTACACAAAGACCACGACGGCGCTTACGGCAAGAAATAACGTTGGGAGACTACCGAGGCCTCCCCATCTTGATTTACATAACCCACCAGATCGACACCCTTAATATTCCGCGCACGGAGCCTCCATGAAAGCAGCATCCGTCGACCGCAACGATCCCTGCCCCTGCGGCAGTGGGAAGCAATTCAACTACTGCTGTCTGGGTAAGACAAGCGGGCCGGCCCCAAATAACAATACGGCAAGTCCCTCCGATGCATTGCGTAAGGCGCTTGAAGGCCAGCGATTCGACACACTGGAAGATGCACAGGTCTTTGTAACCGAACATACCTGGCAGCAAAATCAGCGCCAGCTGGATGAATTCGAGGGCCTGTCCCCCGAGCTAATGGCCTGGATGCTACACCAGCCGTTCACCTCCGTGCGCCTGGTTCTCTTTCCAGAAGTACTTAAGTCACAGCCGAGCACACCGATAACGCGACTTTTCAGCCTGCTGGCGGAGGCCATCGGCGAGCAGGGTCTAAAACCAACCGCCAAGGGCAATCTGCCACGCAACTTCTGCCGTGACGCCGCCTTGGCCTACTGGGACGAGAAGACCCACCAGGAACGTACTCGATGCGGCGGCATAAACCGGGAAGAGGATTTTTTCGATCTACATGTCACTCGCCTGGTGGCAGAACTCGCAGGGCTGATCCGCAAATACAAGGGGCGGTTTATCCTCAGCCGCGACTGCCGTCGCCTGTTGGCCGAGGGCGGTCTGGCAGTGGTCTATTCCAGGCTGCTCAAGGCCTATGCCGAGCAATTCAATTGGGCCTACCGGGATGGCTATGCGGACTTGCGCTTTATACAGCAGGCATCTTTGTTCACTCTGTATCTACTCACCCGCCACGGTGATACCTGGCGGTCGCAGACCTTCTACGAAGATGCGTTTTTGCGGGCCTTCCCCATTGTGTTGAATGACGTACCACCAAGCCCGATCTTTACTGCCGAGGAGGACTTACGCCGTTGCTATACCTGGCGCACTCTAGTGGATTTCGTGGGCTTTTTCGGACTGGCCGAAGTGGAAAAGGTCTCTGATGATATTCTGTGCCACGAGTATCGAGTGAAAGCCCTGCCCCTGCTGGGCAACGCCGTGCAATTCCAATTTCCAAGATAAATCCTCATGGTGGAGAAGCCCAAAATGGATGATCCCCTGACTGTCCTGCTGGCAGACGCACCCAAGCAAAGTCTGCTCAATCTGCTGGTTCAATTGGACAGCGCCCGCTCTGCTGTGCGCCGGGAATGCCTGAATTTCCTAAACAAAACTCCACCCTGTCGCCGCGCCAGAAAAAGCAGGCTGACGGTGAACGGGTGCTTGCTCTTTGGGTATATCAAGCACTCAGGCTGTGGCGGAGCATTTTGTGTCGGAATGGTCGCACTATGCTGCGTTACTGGCGACGCCTATGGCACAAAAACGCCGGTTTTACACATGAAATAAAATCACTTAATCCAAAAATAAATATTAACTATTCACTTTAATAAATAATAATAACTATTTGATTTGTAATAATATTTCAAAAAGCATCTACTCCCACTCAATCGTCGCAGGCGGCTTGCTCGACACATCGTACGTAACCCGATTGATGCCGCGTACCTCATTGATAATGCGTGACGACACACGTTTGAGCAAGGAGTACGGTAGCTCAGCCCAGTCAGCCGTCATGAAATCAGTAGTCTGCACCGCGCGCAGCGCTACAACATACTCATAGGTACGCCCGTCACCCATCACGCCTACCGACTTCACTGGCAAAAATACCGCGAAGGCTTGCGAAGTAAGGTCGTACCAGCTTTGCCCACTGACAGGGTCTATGGTATTGCGCAGCTCTTCAATAAATATCGCATCAGCGCGACGCAACAGGTCTGCAAACTCTTTTTTGACTTCGCCCAATATGCGCACGCCCAGGCCTGGGCCAGGAAACGGGTGCCGATAAACCATGGCAGGTGGCAAACCCAGGGCCACGCCCAGCTTGCGCACTTCGTCTTTGAACAGCTCGCGCAGTGGCTCAAGCAGCTTTAAATTAAGCGTTTCAGGCAGCCCACCCACGTTATGGTGTGACTTGATGGCCACTGCCTTGCCGGTTTTTGCGCCGGCCGACTCGATGACGTCGGGGTAAATAGTGCCTTGTGCCAGCCAGCGCGCATTGCTGAGCTTGCCTGCCTGATCTTGAAAGATTTCTACGAATTCGCGGCCGATGATTTTGCGCTTGGCTTCAGGGTCAGCAACACCGGCCAGCTTGCCAAGAAATACTTCAGAGGCTTCAACATGAATAATCTTGATGCCAAAGTGCCCGGCGAAGGTCTCCATAACCTTTTTGCCTTCATTTAGCCGCAGCAGGCCATGATCAACAAACACGCAGGTAAGCTGGTCGCCAATAGCCTTGTGGATAAGCGCGGCGGCCACAGAGGAATCTACCCCGCCTGACAGCCCGAGAATGACCTCATCGTCACCCACCTGGGCGCGAATATGCGCGACCGCCTCTTCGACATAATCAGGCATATTCCAATCATGATTGCAGCCACAGATCTCGGTGACAAAGCGCGACAAAATGGCTTCACCCTGCGCAGTATGCGTAACCTCTGGATGAAACTGCAGTGCGTAGAAACCGCGGTCTTCGTCTGCCATGCCGGCAATGGGGCATGATGGCGTGGAAGCCATTAGCTTAAAGCCTGGTGGCAGCGCGGTAACCTTGTCACCGTGGCTCATCCATACCTTGAGCATGCCGTGACCTTCGGGTGTTTCGAAGTCTTGCAGCCCACTTAACAATCGGGTGTGGCCATGTGCTCGCAGCTCAGCGTAACCAAACTCGCGGTGATCAGACCACTCTACCTTGCCACCCAATTGCGTCGCCATAGACTGCATGCCGTAGCAAATGCCCAGTACGGGCACACCGGCTTCGAATACTTTACTGGGCACTTTCAGGGAAGCTTCGGCATAAGCCGATGCATGGCTGCCTGAAAGAATAATGCCCTTGAGGCCTTCGCGCTGCGAGGCAATAAAGTCGTCATCGACATCGCCAGGATGTATTTCGCAGAAAACGCCAGCATCGCGTACGCGGCGGGCAATGAGTTGAGTGACTTGTGAACCGTAATCGAGAATGAGGATACGCTGGTGCATGGCTTGGCAGAAAAAAGAAATCAAGGCGTTAATGTACTGCATCGGAAGGCTTTGCGCTGGCGCGTGGGTGTCTGTGCGGCTACATTAATGGGTATTCTGGAGCCTGCATGCAACATCAACAACCTTCTGCCGCCGTACTCGCCTTCTCAGGCATGATTGCACTAGCTGTCGCCATGGGCATAGGCCGTTTCGCATTTACCCCCCTACTCCCCATGATGCAGCAAGACGCTGGTCTGGAACTTGCACAGGCCGGCTGGCTGGCGGGTGCCAACTATCTGGGCTATCTGGTTGGCGCTCTGGCAGCGGGTGCCCTTCCCTGGTCCGTCGCTACACAGCTACGTGTGGGGCTTGCTGGTGTGGCCCTCACCACAGCCCTTATGGCCATTGGCGACAGTTGGACTGCCTGGGCAGCGTGGCGCTTTATCGCTGGTCTGGGCAGTGCCATTGTGCTGGTCAGCACGGCTACCTTATGTATGGGCAGGCTTGCGGCCATGGGCAAGTCTAACAAGGCGGGCATTGTGTTTGCGGGGGTGGGCGCCGGCATTGCCCTGGCTGGGTTGCTCTCTATGGGCCTGGCTCTGGCCCATGTTTCTTCGTCGACGGCCTGGCTTGTCATGGGCTTAATGGCATTGCTTGGCACAATTGCTGCACGCCGCCTTTGGGGCTCACCTGCGTCCACATCCACTTCCTTCCGCTCGACGGTACCCGTTCCCAAATCTTCCGGGCAGTCGGCCACCGACACCGATCTTCCCGCGCAGCAAGCGCCTTCTGGCGAGTCGGCTCACAGTGTGCTTCTGCGCCATTGGCGCATGATTGCTTGTTACACCAGCTTTGGCTTTGGTTATATTTTGCCTGCTACGTTTCTGCCGGCACAGGCGCGCCAGTTGGTGTCTGACCCTGCAGTTTTTGGTCTGGCATGGCCGGTATTTGGCATTGCTGCCGCCGCTTCCACCTTGGTTACCAGTCGGCTGTTGCAAGCTTTTTCGCGTCGTAAAATCTGGATTGTTTCCCAGCTTATTATGGCGGTGGGCGTATTGCTACCGGCTCTGTGGACCAGCATTGTCGCAATCGTCATCGCCGCCCTGTGCGTCGGGGGCACGCTGCTGGTCATCACTATGATTGGCATGCAAGAAGCTCAGGCCCGTGGCGGGGCGCATGCCCGGATACTGACTGCCGCCATTACTACCGCATTTGCGCTTGGCCAGCTAATTGGGCCAATCTTTTTCAGTGTCATCCATGACTGGCTGGGCGTCAGCCTCGCAGTTGCGCTACAGCTGGCGAGTGCCGTGCTGGTGCTGGGTGTTTTCTTTCTGCTGCGTCCCTTTCCGTCTGCGCCGTCGCTTGCCGCTCCTTTTCATTGATATCTACGAGTACCCATCACATGACTGTTTCTAATCCAACTACTGTGACAGACCCCTATACGTTTGTGCTGGTGCACGGTGCCTGGCATGGCGGCTGGTGCTGGGCTCGCGTTGCCGACCGGCTGCGTGCCGCAGGTCATGTTGTCTACACCCCAACCTGTACCGGGCTGGGTGAGCGCAGTCACTTGCTGTCGACTGACATCACGCTGCACACGTTTGTGCAAGACATTGTCAATGTGCTGGTCTGGGAAGATCTTCACGACGTTGTTCTTGTGGGGCACAGTTTTGGGGGCCTGACAATAACCGGCGTGGCAGATATTGCGGCTGAGCGCATCAAAAAGCTGGTGTATCTTGATGCCTTCATTCTGGAAAACGGTATTTCAACGCTTGATACGCTGCCACCCAATATCATCGAGAAACTGGAAGCAGGCGTAGAAAAAGCTGGTGGGCCAGTGCCGGTGCTGGCCGCTCCCCGGCTGGAGGCGCTTGGCCTTACCGAGGCGGATGACTTGGCATTTGAAGAAGGCCGCGTTACTCCACACCCCTATAACACCTACTGCACCGCCCTGCAGCTTAAAAACCCCGTTGGCAACAACCTGCCCGCCACCTACGTGCAGTGTACAGAGCCTGAATTTATAGCTGTGCGAAATTCGCTTGAATGGGTAAAGGCTAACACCGCATGGCCGGTAGAAACGCTGCCCGGTGGGCATTGCGCCATGGTTTCACACCCAGAAGAAGTGATAAAAACTTTGCTGGCTGCTGCTGCAGTTTAAGCAGCGGCTCGCAGACGCTGTTGCACTGAATTTGGCGGATGCTGGCCTGAACCAGTGGCCGCCAAGCTGCTGCGTCAGCTCACGAAAGCGACTCTGTACGTAGAAAACCTTATGTGTTTTATGCCGCGCAGTCCGTTAAAGGCGATGGATGGCGCGGCAGGCCATTGGACGGCTTAATCCGCCCGATAGTTAGGCGCTTCTTTGGTAATTTGCACGTCGTGCACATGTGATTCGCGCACGCCGGCAGAGGTGATCTCGACGAACTCTGCCTTGTTGCGCAGGTCTTCTACCGAAGCGCAGCCGCAATACCCCATGGAGGCACGGATACCACCGAGAAGCTGGTAGATGATGGCGATGACGCTGCCCTTGTAGGGCACACGACCCTCAATGCCTTCTGGTACTAGTTTGTCGACATTGTTGGCCGGGTCTTGAAAGTAGCGATCGGCCGAGCCGTCTGCCATGGCCCCCAGACTGCCCATGCCACGATATGACTTGTACGAGCGCCCCTGGAAGAGAACGACTTCGCCAGGAGATTCTTCAGTGCCGGCGAAGATACCACCCATCATGCACGCGTTGGCGCCTGCGGCCAGGGCTTTGGACACGTCCCCCGAATAGCGAATGCCACCGTCGGCAATAAGTGGCACTCCTGTACCCTGAAGTACCTTGGCCACATCGGAGATGGCGGTAATCTGTGGCACCCCAACGCCTGCCACAATACGCGTGGTGCAAATGGAGCCTGGGCCTATGCCGACCTTGACGGCGTCGGCACCGGCTTTTACCAGTGCAAGCGCCGCATCGGCGGTGGCGATGTTCCCGCCTATGACCTGGATGTTAGGGTAGTTTTTCTTGACCCAGCTTACGCGTTCAAGAACGCCGGCAGAATGACCGTGAGCGGTATCAACCACGATTACGTCGACGCCTGCATTGGCCAGTTTTTCGACGCGCTCTTCAGTGCCCTCGCCCACACCCACGGCTGCGCCTACGCGAAGCTGACCGTGCTTGTCTTTGATGGCATTGGGGTGTTCGGTGTTTTTAACGATGTCTTTGACCGTGGCAAGCCCACGCAACTGGAACTTATCATTGACGATAAGCACGCGCTCAAGGCGGTGCTTGTGCATGAGCGCCTGCGCTTCATCGAGCGTGGCGCCTTCGTGCATGGTGACAAGCCTGTCTTGTGGAGTCATGACTTCGCGCAGAGGCAGGTCGAGCCTGTCTTCAAATCGCAGATCGCGATTGGTGACTATGCCGACCAGCTTGCCGCCTTCGACTACTGGCAGCCCTGAAAAACCATGCTGGCGCTGAAGCGAAATGGCATCGCGCACTTTCATGGTGGGTGTTACGGTAACCGGATCAATGACAATACCGAACTCATGACGCTTGACGCGCGCAACTTCGCGGGCCTGTTCGTCAGTGCTCAGGTTTTTGTGGATGATGCCGATGCCGCCTTCTTGCGCCATGGCAATGGCCAGCCTGGACTCGGTAACCGTGTCCATGGCAGCAGAAACCAGGGGGATATTTATGGTGATATCGCGCGTAAACTGCGTAGTAAGCGAGCAATCGCGCGGCAGGATGTTTGAATATGCTGGCACCAACAAAACATCGTCGAAGGTGAGCGCTTTTTTTATGAGACGCATAAACTAGCTCCGTGCAAAGCAGAATTATACGCCACCTGAGGGTATTTACCTAGCCTCCGGCCCGGAGGGCTGGCTATACCGGCCGTTGCGTGTGGGCTGATTGCGACGTCCACATTGATTGCCCGGGCCAGTTTTCATTGTCCGGGCCAGCTAGCTGGTTCGATCAACTGCAATAGCCCAGGCTCGCCAACCGATTTGAGCAATGGCGAAACCTAAAACAATTTATTCAGCTTACAGAACGGCACGTGCAGGCAATGTTTGGCACCATCAACTCTCCGGCGCAGCTGAATTTACCGCTGTGCCTGGAGAGTTGTTCGGGTGGGTGCGAGACGTATTACCCCAGCCACACCCGGGCATTGCGGAACATGCGCATCCACGGTGTAAATCCGCCCTGAGGGCAGTCCAGCCCGCCGCTGTCTTGCTCGCCCCAAGAGCTGGGTGCCCACGACATCATTACATTGCGTGTGACGCGCTCAGGGTGCGGCATCATGACAGTGAAACGACCGTCTGCTGTGGTGACGCCAGTGAGCCCCTGAGGGCTTCCGTTGGGGTTGGCGGGGTAGTCTTCTGTGCGTACCCCACGGTTATCGACAAAGTACAGTGCGCCCTGCACCTTGGCCTGATTCCCCTGACGCGAGAAGTCAGCGTAACCTTCGCCGTGCGCAACAGCCACCGGTACCTGTGTGCCAGCCATGCCTTGCAGAAACAGCGACGGCGACTCAGGAATTTCGACCAGTGACAGCCTGGCTTCGTATTTTTCAGACTGGTTGCGCGTAAACCGGGGCCAGTGTTCTGCACCGGGGATCATGGTGGCAAGTGCTGCCATCATCTGACAACCGTTGCATACACCCAGCGCAAAGGTATCGGGCCGGGCAAAATAGGCTGAAAACTGATCTGACAACTGGTTGTTAAACAGTATGGTGCGCGCCCAGCCTTCTCCCGCTCCCAGCACATCGCCGTAGCTAAAGCCGCCAACGGCAACCAGACCCTGCACGGTGTCAAGACGTACCCGCCCAGAAAGCAGGTCTGTCATGTGTACATCAAGCACCTCAAAGCCAGCCTTGTCGAACGCCCACGCCATTTCGACCTGGCTGTTGCAACCCTGCTCGCGCAGTACAGCCATGCGCGGCCGGGCTCCGCGCGCAACAAACGGCGCGGCGACATCTTTTTGCGGATCAAACGACACCACAGGCGTCAGGCCCGGGTATTCGACGTCGTTCCAGAGTTCAAATTCGGCCTCGGCACACGCCGGGTTGTCGCGCAGACTCATGATGCGACGTGTAACCTCGGACCACTGCCGGCCAAGGTCGGCGCGCGGCTTTTGATAAATGCACTGGCCGTCGCGGTAGATCTGCACTTCGTCTTTGGTATTGAGTGTGCCAACGGGGTGTGAGTGTGTAGACAGCCCTGCTTTATGCAGCACCTCAAGCACGGCATCGCGGCGGCTGCGTGGTACCTGGATGACAGCGCCCGCCTCTTCGGCGAACAAAGCCTTGATCGTGGCTTCGTCACGCTGCACCGCCACCTGTTCAGACCTTATCTTGTAATCGCCCCAGTCAGCCACATTGGCGTCAAAGGTAAGCATGTCAATGTTAAGAGAAACGCCAGTGCGGCCGGCAAATGCCATTTCGCACACCGTAGCAAGCAAGCCGCCGTCTGAACGATCATGGTAGGCGAGAATATCACCGTCTTGCGCCAGTTTGCGTAGGGTCTGGAAAAATGCACGCATGACAGTTGCATCGTGCATGTCGGGGGCATCTTGCCCTACCTGGTTGAACACCTGTGCCAGTACGGAACCGCCCAGGCGTTGCTGGCCCAGGCCAAGATCTATGAGAATTAATACCGTGTCGCCCATGTCTGTGCGTAGCTGTGGCGTCAGCGTGGCGCGCACGTCAGCGACGGGCGCAAAAGCGGTTACCACCAGCGAAACCGGAGCAACAACCTCACGCGCCTCGCCGTCTTGCTCCCATGTTGTGCGCATGGAGAGTGAATCTTTGCCAACGGGTATAGACAGATCCAGTGCCTGGCACCAGTCGCTGACCGCAGCCACGGTGTCATACAGTGCGGCGTCTTGCCCCTCTGCACCGCAGGCAGCCATCCAGTTGGCCGACAGCTTAATGTCTTTGAGTGATTGCACATCGCTGGCAACCAGGTTGGTCAGTGCCTCTGCAACCGCCATACGGCCTGATGCCGGGGCGTTAATGACAGCCAAAGGCGTGCGTTCGCCCATGGCCATGGCTTCACCGCGCACGCTTTCGTAGTCAGCCAGTGTTACCGCGCAATCGGCCACGGGGATTTGCCACGGGCCAACCATCTGGTCGCGGCTGCTAAGCCCGCCAACGCTGCGATCACCAATGGTGATAAGGAAGTTTTTGCTGGCCACTGTGGGGTGGCGCAGTACACGATTTATGGCTTCGCTCAGGTCTATTCCGACGACATCAACCTCTTCGTGCATGATTTCGTGACGCTGTACGTCGCGCTCCATGCGCGGAGGCTTGCCCAGAATGACATCAATGGGCACATCAACCGGACGGATTTCGCCTTGGGGCAAAGCCTGAACGGTTTCACTGACGCCCGGCAAACCTTCGCCGTAGGTAACCCTAAGCTGGCGCTCTTCAGTGGCTACGCCCACAACAGAATAGGGACAGCGTTCGCGCTGCGCAATGGCGTCAAAGCGGGCAAGATCTTGAGGGGCAATCGCCAGCACATAGCGTTCTTGCGATTCATTGCTCCAGATTTCGGCGGCAGACAGCCCAGACTCTTCGAGATGCACTTGTTGTAGTTCAAACAATGCACCGCGGCCAGCGTCATTGACCAGTTCGGGAAACGCATTGGACAGCCCGCCTGCTCCAACGTCGTGGATGGCGATGACGGGGTTGTTGTCACCCTGCTGCCAGCAGCGGTCTATGACTTCTTGGGCTCGTCGTTCGAGCTCCGGGTTGTCGCGCTGTACAGAGTCAAAATCAAGCTCGGCGGTATTGGCACCGGCGCTCATGCTGGATGCGGCACTACCGCCCATGCCTATGCGCATGCCGGGGCCGCCCAGTTGAATGAGCAGTGCACCCGGAGGGATCGGGTCTTTATGAGTAAGGCGCGCGTCGATGGAACCCAGGCCGCCTGCGATCATAATGGGCTTGTGATAGCCCCAGTGCACACCGGCAGAAGTCTGCTCAAATGCGCGAAAGTAGCCCAGCAAATTGGGGCGACCAAATTCGTTATTGAATGCGGCGCCGCCGATAGGGCCTTCTATCATGATGTCGAGCGGGCTGGCAATACGGTCGGGTGCGCCGTAGTTGTCGGCCTCCCAAGGCTCTATGGCGTCGTCAAAACGCAGGCTGGAAACCGTAAAGCCGGTCAGGCCAGCCTTGGGCTTGGACCCCCTGCCCGTAGCTCCTTCGTCACGAATCTCGCCGCCTGCACCCGTGGCCGCACCCGGAAACGGCGCAATAGCGGTTGGGTGGTTGTGGGTTTCAACCTTCATCAAGGTGTGCACACGGGCCGCGTGATGCCCGTAAACAGGTTCTGGGCCCGGCCGGCTGGCGTGAAACAGCGTGGCCTGCCCCCCTTCCATAACGGCGGCGTTGTCGGAATAGGCCACAACCGTGCCCTCGGGCTGCGCCTTGTGCGTCGCGCGTATCATGCCAAAAAGGGTTTCCGTTTGAGCCTGCCCGTCTATGACCCACTGCGCATTAAAGATTTTGTGGCGGCAGTGTTCGCTGTTGGCCTGGGCGAACATCATTAGCTCGACGTCAGTGGGGTTGCGCCCCAATTGACGAAACGCACTGTCAAGGTACTCGATCTCATCGGCCGAGAGTGCCAGGCCCAGCGTGCGGTTTGCTTCTTGTAATGCTTCTTGCCCTCTTCCCAGTACATCAATGGTTTGCAAGGGCTTGCCAGGCAGCGAGGCAAACAGTGCGGCGCCGTCAAAGTTTTGATCGACCACGGTTTCGGTCATGCGGTCGTGCAGACAGCCGGCAATGGCCGCCAACTGGGTTTCATCGAATGTTTTGGCGCCCAGCAGCCCGCGTTCAGGCGTAATAACGTAGCGGATACCGCGCTCTATGCGTCGTACAGCAGAAAAGCCGCAGTTGTGAGCGATATCGGTGGCCTTGCTGGCCCATGGCGACACCGTGCCAAGACGTGGTACCACGCTTAACATCAGGGTGTTTTTGGTTTGTTTGGGGGCCTCGCCCGCTACACCGTAATCGAGCAATTGTTGCAGGCGCTGTTGCGCTGCGTCGTCAAGGTTACTGTCAACCCACACGAAATGCTCGTAATGCCCTTGAATATCGGCAACGGGCAGATCTAACCGGGAAAAGCGCTGGAGCAATTGCTCGCGCCTGAAAGAGGATAAAACCAGGGAGCCGGGAAAATGCAGAAAGGAGTTCACGATACGAGGCAGGCAAAGGAGGGGGAGGTAAACATAGCATTTTACCAGTTAGCGTGGGGGGAAAGGCTGAGGACTCGTAGGGCTGAACCGTTCGAAATGGTGTGACACGGTATTTCGTCTTTATCGTCTTTAGCGAGGCCTTGCCTGCGGTTCAGTGCCCTCAGGGGATGAGTCTGCCCGGATCGTGCGCTACGTGCTCGCCTGATGGCGGCCTGGTACGCGTGGCTGTCAAGGTAAAAGGCCCAGATCAATGCCCGGACACAAGGCAGTCCAGGCCTGAGGTTTTGAAGATCGACAAGATCGTATAAAAGAAAGTGTTTCTCTTGGCCGGTCTGCACTATTCTGACCGGCCTGAGCACGAACTGCCTTAATCAAGCTTCGGGATAAGAGATCTCGAGCACATCCAGCTCGTCTACACCCGCTGGTGTGCGCAGGACAACCGTATCGCCCTCATGCGCCTTGATCAAAGCGCGGGCAACTGGCGAGATCCAGCTTATGCGGCCTTGCAGAGGCTCGGCCTCATCAACGCCGACAATGGTTACCCTGAACTCTTCGCCCGCTTTGTCGCTGTAAACGACTGTGGCACCAAAAAAACCTGGTCGCGATTGGGCTGCAAGGCCGGGTCAACCACTTCGGCTATTTCCAGCCGCTTGGTCAGAAACCGCATGCGCCTGTCGATTTCGCGCAGGCGTTTTTTACCATACAGGTAATCGCCGTTTTCTGAGCGGTCACCGTTGGAGGCTGCCCAGGAAACGACTTGCACCACTTCAGGCCGTTCAACGTTAATTAAATGCTCGTACTCTGCCCGCAGTCGGTCGTAACCTTGTCGGGTTATGTAGTTTTTTGTACCCACAGGCAATGGGACGGCCTCAGGGCCGAGGTCGTCATCATCGTTGTCGTTGTCGTTTTCTTTGACAAATGCCTTGTTCATTTTTAACTTCAGGGCTAACCGTCAGACAACGGTGCGCTTGCGCCGTCTGGCGCGTGCATTGGCCCGTTTCTCCGTAGAAAGTTCAGATCCAGTCGTGCCAGACGGGTTTGAGGTCGGCTGGCAGAGGCGGCACTTCGCCCAGATCAAGTTTACCTTCTCTGGGGCTGTGGAAGTCAGACCCGCTGGAAGCCATAAAGCCATATTGGCGCGCTACAGTCGCGTATTGTGCGTACTGATCAGGCGTATGACTGCCTGTCATGACTTCGATAGCTACCCCACCCACCTGCAAGAAGTGATCATACAAAGCATCAAACTGCATGGGTGTGTAGTCGTAACGGCCGGGGTGAGCAATGACAGCCCGTCCTCCCGCGCCGGTAATCCAGCCCACGGCGTCGTCCAGGGTTGACCAGTGCATAGGCACATAAGCGGGGCCGCCATCTTTCAGGTATTTGTCAAAGGCTTCTTGCAGCTTGCTGCAATAGCCTTCCTGGACCAGAAAGCGCGCGAAATGGGTGCGGCTGATGAGATCAGGGTTGGCTGCGTAGGGCAACGCCCCCTCATAGCTGTTGGGGATGCCCAGGCTTTCGAGCTTGTCGGCCATTTCGTGTGCGCGTATGGCACGCCCGTTACGTATGCCTGCCAACCCTTCATTAAGGGCCTTGTTGTGTTCGTCAACGTTCAAACCAACGATGTGTACGGTGTGACCGGCCCAGGTTACGGAGATTTCTACCCCTGTAACAAACCGCATACCCAGTGACTCGGCAGTTTGTCGTGCTTCAGCCAGCCCCGCCAGCTCATCGTGATCTGTGAGCGCCCAAAGGTCAACGCCGTTGGCATGCGCGCGGGCTGCAACGACGGCTGGCTCGAGCACGCCATCAGACATCGTGGAATGGCAGTGCAAATCAACGTTCACCCAGTCTCCTGTTTTATTTTTAAAGGCATAGTTTACGCTGTGTTACCCAGCAAAAATGTTTCTACTGGAGTAATCTGGTCGTTGCTGCGCAGCGTAGGAGCGTGCCCCACGCCCGGTACTATATGCAGACGCGCCTGGGGATTACGCCGCAGCATCTCCTGGGCTGTGGCTTCGGTAAGCAGATCAGAATGCTCGCCTCGCACAATAAGCACAGGTGCAGCAAGGCTTTCATAAGCCCGCCATAGCATAAGCTCTGATGCCTGCATGGCCGCCTCGTTTTGCAGGGCAAACGGTTCAGCAATACGCAAGTCATAATGCTTGACCCACTGGCCGTTCTGTTCAACAAACACATAACGCGTCAAGGCCTGCCAGCCCTCTTCATCGTGTTCTCCGAAACTTGCCGACACGCTGCGCACGTAGGCAACTGCCTCGTCAAAGCTGTCAAATTTCATGGGCTGCCCCACGTACGCGGCAATGCGCTCCAGCCCGTCTGCTTTAAGCATGGGGCCAATATCATTAAGTACCATTTTGCCCAGCGGAACACCACTAACTTCTGGTAGCCCTGCCCCCGTGCGCACGGGCCGGGCCAGTGCCGACATGGCCAGTACCCCAGACAGGCCCAGCCCGATCAGACCACCCATCGACGTGCCTACCCAGTCAAGCGTAGCAGGCTTCAGGCGCGCAATCAGCGTCAGCATGTCGGCCACATATTGAGGCACAACGTACCCCGCAGGGTTGATCAACCAGTCAGACAAGCCGCGACCAACGATGTCGGGGCAGACCACGCGGTAATGCGGAGCCAACCGCTGCGCCAGCTTGTCAAAATCACGCCCCGTGCGCGTAAGACCATGTACGCAGAGAAGAACACGGGAGTTGCTTGGGTCACCCCACTCCCAATACGCCATACGGTGTGTGCCCGCAGGGCTGGCACACATGACATAGTCCAGGCGCGGCTGTGTCGCCTCAGGGTTTTTATCGCTTGCTGACATGGAGGGTTGCCTTGTTTGTAAGTGAAAGGGGTAAAACAGTGATTATTGTATCGTCGGCAACCCCGGGTGCCATGTTCTTAAATATGCAGTGCGTGGCCCAGGGCTCGCAGTGCGGCTTCCTGCACGGCTTCACCCAGAGAGGGATGCGCGTGAATCGTGCCCGCCACGTCTTCAAGACGCGCGCCCATTTCCAGCGATTGTGAAAAGGCTGTGCTTAATTCGGAAACCCCTGGCCCTACGGCCTGCCACCCCACCACAAGGTGATTGTCGCGGCGAGCGACCACCCGCACAAAGCCTTCGGTGGATTCCAGTGTCATGGCCCGGCCATTGGCGCTGAAGGGGAACATGGCATGAATGCAGTCCAGGCCCTGCTGCGTGGCATCTTCGGGGCTAAGGCCTGCCACGGCGATTTCAGGGTCTGTAAAACACACGGCAGGTATGGATGCAGGCGTAAACCGACGTGATTTGCCTGCAATAATTTCAGCCACCATTTCGCCCTGTGCCATGGCCCGGTGAGCCAGCATAGGCTCGCCCACCAGATCACCTATGGCCCATACATTGTGCATGGACGTGCGGCATTGGTCATCGATGCGAGGCGACCGGCCGTCCATGTCGAGCATAAGCGATTCAAGACCAAAGCCCGCTGTGCGTGGGCGCCGGCCCACGGCCACCAGCACCTGGTCTGTTTCGAGCAGTATTTCGCTGTCGTGTTGGTCTAGTACACGCAACGCGGTGCCTGCCTCGTTCATGCCCTTTACCGCGCATGAAAGATGCAGCGTGACGCCCAGCTTTTTGAGCGATGCCAGCACGGGCTTTGCCAGATCGGCGTCGTAGGCCGGCAAAATGCGGTCTTGCGTTTCGATAATACTTACCTGAGAACCCAGCTTGCGATAGGCGATGCCAAGTTCCAGGCCTATATAGCCGGCACCTACCACGGCAATGCGCTCAGGCACCATGGTGGGTGACAAGGCCTGGGTGGATGAAATAACCTTGTCACCAAACGGCATGTCAGGCAGTTCGGTGGCCTCTGAGCCCGTGGCCAGCAGCAAATGCTCGCAGCTGATCTGTAAGCGCTCGCCCGCCTTGTCACCCTGATCAATCGCAATGGTTTTGCCATCGATAATGCGGGCCCAGCCTTTGATGACGTGCACGCCGTTCTTTTTCAGCAGTGCCGCCACCCCGCCGGTCAACCGCTTGACCACGCCATCTTTCCAGGCAACGGTTTTGCCTATGTCGATGGCAGGCGTTGATACCTTTATACCCAGTGACGAACTGCCACCGTAGCCCACCACCTTGTGAAATTCATCAGCGGCATGAATTAACGCCTTGGATGGAATGCAGCCAATGTTAAGGCATGTGCCTCCCACATTGTCGCTTTCAACCAGTACGGTAGGAATGCCCAGTTGGCCAGCGCGGATTGCCGCGATGTAGCCGCCGGGCCCCCCACCGATAATCAACAGTGTTGTAGCTTGCATAAAACCCGGGCTCCTTACTCGATAAACAGCATGGCGGGGCATTCGAGATAGCCGCGCACGCGCTGAATGAATTGGGCGGCATCCATGCCGTCTACAACACGATGGTCAAACGACGATGACAGGTTCATCATTTTGCGCGCGACGACGGCACCACCAACAATCATTGGTCGCTCTACCATACGGTTCACACCCACAATTGCGACTTCAGGGCGGTTGATGACCGGTGTAGACACAATGCCGCCCAAAGGCCCAAGACTACTTATGGTAATAGTCGAACCGCTGAGCTCATCGCGCGCAGCCTTACCGGCACGTGTGGCCTCGGCCAGCCGGTTGATCTCCGCCCCGCAGGCCCAGAGATCAAGCGCTTCGGCATGCCTTACAACCGGAACCATCAAGCCCGCCGCTGTCTGAGCGGCAATACCCAGATGCACGGCACCATAGCGTTGTACAACACCAGCCTCGTCGTCATAGCGTGCATTGATTTGCGGAAACTCGCGCAAGGCATTGATGATGGCACGCGCCAGCAAGGGCAACAGTGTCAGCTTGCCGCGCTCGGCCCCCCATTGTGCGTTTAACTTCTGGCGCAGGGCTTCGAGTTCAGTGACGTCGATCTCTTCCACGTAGGAAAAATGCGGAATTCGCCGCTTGGACTCTTGCATCTTTTCTGCAATGCGACGCCTCAGGCCAACTACAGGTACGTCTTGTTCGTCGTCGCGACGGGTATAGGCAGACGGCCGCGCTGCGGCATTTGCCTTGGCCCCCTGTTCAACGTATAGATCAAGATCACCGTGGGTAATTTGCCCCGCCGCGCCAGAGCCTGCCACGTATTGCAGTTCTATGCCCAGGTCCCAGGCGCGTTTACGCACTGCGGGGGATGCAAGTGGTTTTTCTCTATCAGGTCGGGCGGGCATGCCGCTTCCTGCAGCACTGGCCGTAGCTGAACGTGCACCCGTTAATGCGGATGAATGGTTTGCGTCAGACCTTGCTGTAGGCTGATTCGAGCCAGAATCTGCCTGCCCTTGCCCTTGCCCTTGCCCTTGCCCTTGTTGCTCTTGCCCGGAACTAGGCACCTGCCCAGCTGCTCTGTGACCGGGTCTGTTTTCATGGGGCGCTGACGTTTCCCCTGCCTTGTCCGAATCTCTGCCATGGCCTGCCGGTGCGTTGGCGGACGAGCCCCCGTCTTTGCCCGGCGTGCCGTCGTCAGACTGACCGACACGTACTGAGTGTTCGCTGCTTGCGCTGCCCGAAGCCGTCGCAGCAGCCGCAGGTCGCCTGCTTTTGCCAGAATGAAGATGCTCGTTGCCCTCGCCTTCCACTTCCAGACGCACAAGCTCAGAGCCAACGGCCATGACCTCGCCTACCTTGCCGCCCAACCCCAATACTTTGCCGTGAACCGGCGACGGTACTTGCACCGTGGCCTTGTCGGTCATGACATCGGCCAGCACTTGGTCTTCGACCACGCTGTCGCCTTCTGCCACGTGCCATTCGACCAGCTCAACCTCTGCAATGCCTTCGCCGATGTCGGGCATTTTAATAATGTGTATACCCATGATCAGCCCTCCCTCCCGGCCGCAAACCTGTCGTCTTGAGCCTCGCGGCCAGGCGTTGCTCCCATCACTCTGCGGAAAGCCTCGATTACCCGGGCAGGGCTGGGAAAATACGCCCATTCATGTGCGTGCGGGTAAGGGGTGTCCCAACCTGCGATGCGTTCTATGGGAGCCTCAAGGTGATAAAAACAATGCTCTTGCACCAGACTCACCAGCTCGGCACCAAAGCCACTGGTTTGGGTAGCCTCATGCAGCACCACGCAGCGACCGGTTTTGCGCACCGACGCCACCACAGTGTCAATATCGAGTGGCCAGATACTGCGCAGATCAATAATTTCAGCGTCAATACCGGATTCTTGTGCTGCCACTTCGGCCACAAAAACCATGGTGCCGTAAGTAAGCACGGTCAGGTCTTTGCCGGGTCTGAACACAGATGCCGACTCGAGGGGGATGGAGTAATACCCTTCAGGAACTGCCCCCATGGGGTGCTTGGACCATGGCACGACGGGTTGGTCGTGGTGGCCGTCAAACGGGCCGTTATACAAGCGCTTGGGCTCAAGAAAGATGACGGGGTCATCGCATTCAATTGCCGCAATAAGCATGCCCTTAGCATCGTAAGGGTTGGAAGGCATAACCGTGCGCAGGCCGCTGACATGGGTAAACATGGCTTCCGGGCTCTGGCTGTGCGTTTGCCCGCCAAAAATACCGCCGCCGCAAGGCATGCGAATGGTCAACGGTGCAATAAAGTCGCCGGCCGAGCGATAACGCAAGCGAGCAGCTTCAGAAACGATCTGGTCAGTGGCGGGGTAAAAATAGTCGGCAAATTGAATTTCAACCACGGGCCGCAGGCCGTAGGCACCCATGCCCACCGCGGCGCCGACTATGCCTCCTTCTGATATGGGAGCGTCAAAAACACGAGACGTACCGTATTTGGTCTGCAAGCCTTCGGTGCAGCGAAATACGCCGCCGAAATAACCCACGTCTTGTCCAAACACCACTACATTTTCATCGCGCCCCAGCATGACATCCATGGCAGACCTCAAGGCCTGAATCATGGTCATGTTGCGGGTCTTACCGGTAGAGGGACGATAGCTCATTATTACACCCCTGCCTGTTGACGTTGCCGACGCAAGTGCCAGGGCATGTCTTTGTAAACATCTTCAAACATGGTTGCCACACTGCTAGAGCGCCCGGTAGCCAGGGTGCCATAACTTTCGGCTTCTTTCTGGGCGGCGATCACCTCGGCCTCGCACTCTTTCTGTGTACGGTTATGCTCTTCTTCAGACCAGTGGCCCTCCAGAATCAAATGCTTTTTCAGCCTCTCTATCGGATCGCCCAGCGGAAAGCGCGCCCAGTCATCGGCAGGCCGGTATTTTGAGGGGTCATCAGACGTTGAATGCGGACCAGCACGGTAGCTGACCCATTCGATCAATGTTGGCCCCAGATTGCTGCGAGCCCGTTCAACAGCCCACTTTGATACGGCGTAGACGGCAAGAAAGTCATTGCCGTCAACTCTTATGGATGCAATACCCGAACCTATGCCGCGTGATGCAAAGGTTGTGCTTTCGCCTCCAGCTATCGCCTGAAAACTGGAAATGGCCCATTGATTGTTAATGACATTAAGAATCACGGGTGCCTGATACACATGGGCGAAGGTCAAGGCTGTCTGAAAATCAGCCGCTGCCGTGGCACCATCGCCTATCCAGGCTGATGCTATGCGTGTGTCACCTTTGATGGCCGAGGCCATGGCCCAGCCCACTGCCTGCACAAACTGTGTGGCCAGGTTGCCGGAGATTGAAAAAAAGCCATGTTCACGCATGGAATACATGACAGGCAATTGACGGCCTTTCAGGCTGTCACGCTCGTTGGAAAACAGCTGGCACATCATGTCGACCAGTGGTACATCTTGCGCAATAAGCAGATTTTGCTGGCGATACGACGGAAAACACATATCGCCCTTGGACAAGGCCAAGGCCTGGGCAGTGCCTATGGCCTCTTCGCCCAGGCTCTGCATATAAAACGACATTTTCTTTTGGCGCTGGGCAATCAGCATGCGCGCATCGTAGCTGCGCGTTTTGATCATAACCCTTAGGCCTTTGCGCAATAAGTCGGGGTCTATGCGCTCTTCGGCCCAGGGGCCAACTGCCCTGCCGTCATCGTCCAGCACACGCACCAGCGAAATGGCCAGATCGCGCGTATCGTACGCAGAGGTATCAACAGGAGGCTTGCGCATTTCGCCTGCCGGGGCGAGTCGCAGATAGGAAAAATCAGTGGCGTGCCCCGGACGGCCGGACGGCTCGGGCACGTGGAGCCGTAATGGTTTGGTTTGTCTCATACTCGCTTCTTGAAAATATCTTGTGGAATTTTCTTTGCTGCTTTGCTTTACCCGGCCTTGTGAGCCGGGCACACCCGCTTTTTCTAGGGTTAAAACATTATCGCCGATTCTCTGCGATCTGCAAGCTGGCTCGTCGTTACGGCAGTCGGCTGGCACTGAGTGAGGGCTGATTTTTATTTTCTCTTGATGCCTGCATGGGTATTGCCCGATGCCAATACCCGCACTATCATGACCACACGCTGTATCGCCAGGACCGACCGGCTATCGCGCATTGCACCTGATGGTGCGCGTGTCCCCGCTGGCCAGGGCCTATCCTGTTTGCGACACCGGAGGGACCTATGCCTTATAAGTATTGTCCGCAGAGCGCTGCCTGTATTTTTCGTAATTTGACACAGGCCGCGATATGAGTCACTTCGTCGATAGACTCAAATATTTCTCGCAATCCAGGCCTGCGTTCTCCGATGGCCATGGCATAACAACTCAAGAAGACCGAAAGTGGGAAGAAGCCTACCGCAAGCGGTGGCAACACGACAAAATTGTTCGTTCTACCCACGGCGTCAACTGCACGGGCTCCTGTTCCTGGAAAATCTACGTCAAGGGCGGCATCGTCACGTGGGAAACCCAGCAGACCGACTACCCCCGTACCCGCCCCGACATGCCCAACCACGAACCGCGCGGCTGTTCGCGCGGTGCATCGTATTCCTGGTATCTGTATAGCGCTAACAGGCTTAAGTATCCCTTGGTGCGTAGCGCGCTAGTGCGTCTCTGGCGCGACAAGCGCGCCACGCTGGAACCTGTTGATGCCTGGGCGGCCATTGTTGACGACAGTGCACAACGTGCCTCGTACACCAGCCGCCGCGGCCTGGGCGGCTTTGTCAGGTCAAGTTGGGACGAAGTCAACGAGATGATCGCGGCGGCCAATATCCATACCATTAAGCGCCATGGCCCGGATCGCGTCGTGGGCTTTTCGCCCATACCTGCCATGTCGATGATCTCGTATGCGTCTGGCAGTCGCTATCTGTCATTGATCGGGGGCGTAAACCTCAGCTTTTACGACTGGTACTGTGATCTGCCGCCCGCTTCACCGCAGACCTGGGGCGAGCAGACCGACGTACCCGAGTCGGCAGATTGGTACAACTCTACCTTTATCATCATGTGGGGTTCCAACGTACCTCAAACCCGAACACCCGATGCCCACTTCATGACCGAAGCGCGCTATCGCGGTACCCGTGTTGTGTCCATTTTTCCTGACTATGCTGAAGGCGCAAAATTCGGCGACCTGTGGATGCACCCCAAACAGGGCACGGATGCAGCGCTGGGCCTGGCCATGGGCCATGTCGTGCTCAAAGAGTTTCATGTGTCCAGCAAAAGCGAGTACTTCTCGGACTATTGTCGGCGCTATACCGACATGCCTATGCTGGTGCGTATCGTCAAACAAGGCGATCATTACGTGCCTGAGCGTATGTTGCGCGCCGATGAGTGCGAAAATGCGCTTGGGCAAGACAACAATGCAGCCTGGAAAACAGTCGTTCTGGACGAAATCACCGATAATCTGGTCGCGCCTGTGGGTTCCATAGGGTTTCGCTGGGGCCAGAAGGAAGGCGGTGATGCGGGCAAGTGGAACATCAAGGAAGAAGATGCCAAAGGCAACGCCATCCGACCACGTCTCTCATTGGTAGAGCACCACGATGAGGTCATCGACGTTGCCTTCCCCTACTTTGGCAATACCGAGACCACACACTTTACGCATACCGGCCATGACAGCATATTGCCGCGACGCATAGGCGTGCGCCGGGTAAATACGCGCGAAGGCGAAGTGCTGGTGGCCACGGTATACGACCTGTTTATTGCCAACTATGGTGTCGATCAGGGCCTGGGTGGCGAAAATGTGGCCGCCAGCTATGACGATGACATCCCTTACACGCCCGCCTGGCAGGAACAGATAACGGGTGTAGGGCGCGACGACGTTATCGCTGTGGCCCGTGAGTTTGCCGTCAATGCCCACAAGACTGAAGGCAAGTCTATGATCATTATCGGCGCCGGTCTGAACCATTGGTTCAATATGGACATGAGCTACAGGGCAGCGATCAACTTGCTGGTCATGTGCGGATGCGTCGGCAAGTCGGGAGGTGGCTGGTCGCACTATGTAGGCCAGGAGAAGCTGCGGCCACAAACTGGCTGGCTCCCGCTGGCCTTCGCCACAGACTGGCATCGCCCACCGCGTTTCATGAACGGTACCTCTTTCTTTTACGCGCATACCGATCAGTGGCGTTACGAAACGCTGAAAGTCTCAACCATACTGTCGCCGCTGGCCAGCACGCAGGCGGTTTCCGAAAGCCTCATCGACTACAACGTCAAGGCCGAACGCATGGGATGGCTTCCCACCGCCCCGCATTTTAAAAGCAACCCGCTGGATATTGGACGCGCGGCGGCAGAAGGCGACACGGCCACCTTTGTAGCAGAAGGCCTGAAAAACGGCTCGCTGGAAATGGCCTGTACTGACCCCGACGCGCCTGAGAACTTCCCACGCAACCTGTTTGTATGGCGTTCCAATTTGCTTGGATCATCGGGCAAGGGGCATGAGTATTTTCTCAAGCACCTGCTGGGGGCTGAACATGGTGTTCAGGGCAAGGAGCTTGGGGAAGAATCAGGTATACGGCCGCAGGAAGTGAAATGGCGCAACCCTGCCCCACAAGGCAAGCTGGATCTGGTGGTAACTCTGGACTTTCGCATGTCTACCACCTGTCTGTATTCTGACGTCGTCTTGCCCACTGCCACGTGGTACGAAAAAGACGACATGAATACGTCTGACATGCATCCCTTTATTCATCCGCTCTCTACGGCGGTTGACCCGGCCTGGCAGTCCAAGAGCGACTGGGATATCTACAAGGGGATTGCAAAGCGGTTTTCTGAGCTGGCGGTTGGCCATCTGGGTGAAGAAAACGACGTCGTGCTCGCTCCGCTGTTGCACGACGCGCCAGAAGAAATCGCGCAGGGGCCCGAAATACAAGACTGGGGCAAAGGCGAATGTGACCCCGTGCCTGGCAAAACCATGGCTAATGTGATCAAGGTGACGCGCAATTACCCTGACACGTACAAAAAATATACATCAGTCGGGCCGCTGCTGGACACGCTGGGCAATGGAGGCAAAGGCATATCATGGCAGACCGGCGAAGAAATCGAACTATTGCGCGGCCTGAACCATACTGTGCTGGATAAAGGCGTATCCAAAGGCCGGCCGTCTATTCAAACTGGCCTTGATGCCTCAGAGGTTGTGCTGACGCTGGCGCCTGAAACCAATGGTGCGGTTGCGGTCAAGGCATGGGCAGCCTTATCGAAATCGACTGGTATTGATCACACGCACCTTGCCCGCAGCCGCGAAGACGAGAAAATACGTTTTCGTGACATACAGGCCCAACCCAGAAAAATTATTTCATCGCCTACCTGGAGTGGCATAGAGTCAGAGCACGTGTCTTACAACGCGGGCTATATCAATGTGCATGAAATGATTCCCTGGCGTACCTTGTCGGGCCGCCAGCAGCTTTACCAGGACCATACATGGATGCGTGATTTTGGCGAGGCCTTGTGCGTTTACAAGCCCCCCATGGATACCCGCAGCACCCTGGGTATGGAAGGCACCCATTCAAACGGCAACCCTGAAATTGCCCTTAATTTTTTAACACCGCACCAGAAATGGGGCATACACAGCACCTATACCGATAACCTTTTGATGCTTACGCTGTCGCGCGGGGCCCCATTATCTGGATGTCTGAGATTGACGCGCAAAAAATAGGCGTGGTCGATAACGACTGGATTGAAGCCTTTAACCTGAATGGCGCGCTTACGGCGCGTGCCGTGGTCAGCCAGCGCATTCCCAAGGGGGCCGTGCTGATGTACCACGCTCAAGAAAAAATCATTAACCAACCTGGCTCCGAAGTAACCGGAGTACGGGGCATACACAACTCGGTCACACGCATCATCCCCAAGCCCACCCACATGATTGGCGGCTATGCACACCTGGCGTATGGCTTTAATTACTACGGCACCGTAGGCTCAAATCGGGATGAGTTTGTCATCATCCGGAAAATGAACGTCATCGACTGGAAAGACGAGTCGACGCCAGAGTCCGTGCTGTCGGACAGCGCCGCAGCGCGACACCAGCACACACTCGAGGAAGGCGCGCCAACCTTATCCATGGCCACCAAAGAAACTGGAGACGAAAAATGAAAATTCGCGCTCAGATCGGCATGGTCATGAACCTGGATAAATGCATAGGCTGTCATACCTGTTCAGTGACCTGTAAAAACGTGTGGACGTCGCGCGAGGGCATGGAGTACGCATGGTTTAACAACGTCGAAACCAAGCCCGGCGTAGGCTATCCGAAAGATTGGGAAAACCAGAAACGCTGGCACGGCGGCTGGAAGCGCAAGGCAAACGGTAAGATTGAACTGGCCGCAGGCAGTAAATGGCGAGTGTTATCCAAAATTTTTGGCAACCCCGATCTGCCTGAAATTGACGACTACTACGAACCGTTCACCTTCGATTATGCTCACTTGCACGACGCGCCCGACGTAAAGGTCGGGCCGGTTGCCCGACCGCGCTCATTGATTACGGGCGAGCGCATGGAAAAAATAGAATGGGGCCCCAACTGGGAGGAAATTCTTGGCGGCGAATTCGAAAAGCGCAAGGCCGACTACAACTTTGACCAGGTGCAAACCGATATTTACGGTGAGTTTGAAAACACCTTCATGATGTACTTGCCGCGCCTGTGCGAGCATTGCCTTAACCCTGCCTGCGTTGCCTCCTGCCCTTCGGGTTCTATTTACAAGCGCGAAGAAGACGGCATCGTGCTGATTGATCAGGACAAGTGTCGTGGCTGGCGCATGTGTGTATCAGGCTGTCCCTACAAAAAAATCTACTACAACTGGCAAAGCGGCAAGTCTGAAAAATGTATTTTCTGCTACCCCCGGATTGAAGCGGGGCAGCCCACCGTCTGTTCAGAGACCTGTGTTGGGCGCATACGCTATCTTGGCGTGGTGCTGTATGACGCCGACCGCATTCAGGAAGCTGCATCCGTCGAAAACCCTGAAGATCTTTACGAAGCCCAGTTATCCATATTTCTGGACCCACATGATCCCGCAATCATCGAACAGGCCAGACGTGATGGTGTGCCCGATAACTGGATTCAAGGCGCGCAAAGGTCGCCGGTGTATATGATGGCCATGGAGTGGAAGATTGCCTTTCCGCTTCACCCGGAATACAGAACTCTGCCCATGGTCTGGTATGTGCCACCTCTGTCGCCCATTAGCACTGCCGCCAATGACGGCAGGCTGGCGTCGAATGGGTTAATACCTGATGTGGACTCCCTGCGTATTCCCCTGCGTTACCTGGCCAATCTTCTTACCGCCGGCAAAGAAGAACCCGTAAGGCTTGCGCTCAAAAGAATGCTGGCCATGCGCGCATTCATGCGCGGACGTCATGTAGACAGACATGATGATGTGGCGTTGCTTGAAGAGGTCGGCCTGAGTCTGGCGCAAGTTGAAGCCATGTACCGGTACATGGCCATTGCCAACTATGAAGATCGCTTCGTCATCCCGACCACGCATCGCGAATATGCCGAAGACGCATTCGACTTGCGCGCATCTTGTGGCTTCTCCTTTGGCAATGGCTGTTCTGAAGGCACCACTGAAACCAGCCTGTTTGGTGGCCACAAAGGCATAGGCAAAAAACGCAAAACCATCCCCATACGTGCGGCGGGAGACTAAATGAAAAATCATGGCCCCCTGCTCCAGGCGCTGGGCGCATTACTAGACTACCCGGATCAGACCCTGCTCGACGCCTTGCCCGAGATCCGCGATATTGTTACCACCCACAGTGCCCTGCCCGCCGATAGTCGCGCAGCACTGTCTGATCTGATCGGCCACCTCGATGGTGTTGATCTCATCGACATGCAGGAAGCTTACGTCGAAATTTTCGATCGAGGACGAGCTAACTCGCTTTATCTGTTCGAGCACGTGCATGGTGAATCGCGCGAACGAGGCCAGGCTATGGTGGACTTGCTCGCTATGTATGAAAAAAGCGGTCTGTATCTTCAGGGACGGGAGCTTCCTGATTATCTGCCGGTGTTTCTGGAATTTGCTGCACGCGAATCTGCGCAACGGGCCCAGGGTCTGTTGGACGAAATCTCTGAAATCAATCGAACCATCGCCACGCATCTGGCACAACGTGGCATCCCTCACTATGCCGCCGTAGCCGCCTTGCTGCCGCTTGCGGGGGCAAAGCCTCTGGATCGTGACGAAGTATCCCCTGCTGAAGATGAGCAAGCCGCGATCGACACCGAGGCCCTGGACAAAGAGTGGCAGGATGAACCCGTAAGCTTTCTGAACGCACCAGCGCCACTCAGTAACGAATACCAGCCCGTACAGTTTTACGAGAAAAGACCACCACGCTAATTCATCACGCAGAGACCGTGTCAGACCGCACACGTACGCACCCAGAACACGGAAACCTTCGGGAGACAGATCATGAACAACAGCATCTGGAATACATTGCTTTTTGGTGTGTACCCTTATATTTGCATGACGGTTTTGCTGCTGGGCAGCCTTATACGTTTTGACCGCGAGCAATACACCTGGAAGAGCGACTCTTCTCAGTTGCTAAGACGAAAACAACTGCGTCTGGGCAGCAACCTCTTTCATTTTGGCATCCTGATTGTGATTGCCGGCCATTTTGTTGGCTTTCTCGCCCCGCACTGGATGGTTTCGCCCTTTATAAATGCTTCCCAGCATCAACTGCTGGCCATGGCAGGCGGCGGTGCCGCAGGTATTGTTGCCATTGTTGGGCTGAGTATTCTGTTCTATCGACGACTTTCAGACCCGCGTATTCGTATTAATAGCGCCAATGCCGATATTCTCGTGCTGGCACTGCTCTGGCTTCAGCTGGCGCTGGGGCTACTGACCGTACCGCTGTCATTGCAGCACATGGATGGCGTTATGTTTGAAACCCTGTCCGATTATGTTAAAGGCATTGTCACCTTCAACCCCAGCGTAGCGGCACTGCTCGTTGGTGTACCGTTGGTGTACAAAATGCATATTTTTCTGGGGTTTACCATTTTCCTGGTGTCGCCCTTTACCCGGCTGGTGCATATATGGAGCGGGGTGGCCACAGTGGCTTATTTGGGCCGGCCACATCAAATAGTGCGTAAGCGCTAAAAGGACAAGGCTCGCTCATGGACTCTACCTCTGTTTCGCGCCCAAGCACCCCACCCGCAACTGAACTGCGCGTCAATGGCGTGTTGATCGACGACAGCAGTATCGCGTCTGAAATCACCGCCCATGCCGATGAAACTGACCCCGATCAGGCGGCGCGGCGTGCATTGATGACTAAGGAACTCTTTCGACAGCAGGCATGCGCCAAAGGGCTTATTGACCAAAATCAGGACATCGATGATGACACCATAGACCAACTGATTGAACAAGAGTGCCGTACGCCTGAGCCCACCGAGGAAGAGTGCCGACGTTATTACGAGGCCAATGCAAAAAAATTTCGCAGCCCGGATCTGGTGCATGCCAGTCATATACTTTTCGCCTTGACTGAGGGCGTCTCTATGCCATTGTTGCGTACACGCGCCGAAGAGGTGCGCCGCGATCTCACACGCCATCCTGGTACGTTTGGCGAGCAAGCCCGTGCCTTGTCCAATTGTCCCTCCGGTAAAGTGGGCGGCAATCTGGGGCAACTTAGTCGCGGAGAATGCGTGCCAGAATTCGATAAGGCGCTGTTTGAAAGCACCGAAACCGGCCTGCTGCCGGGACTGATCAAAACCAGGCATGGTTTCCACATTGTTCTGGTTGAACGAAGGGTTGCAGGGGTGGCCATGCCTTATGAAATGGTCAGCAACACCATTGCGCGTTATCTGCAAGAATACGTCAGGCACAAGGCCCTGCAGCAGTATCTAACCCTGCTGACATCCAGTGCCGAACTGCAGGGGGTTACCGTTGACGTGCGGCCAGGTCTGCTGTTGCAGTAAGACGCCTCGGGGTGCGACCAGGCCAGATCTTGCAGTAAGATGCCTCGGGGTGCGGTCAGGCTAGCCCTTACAGTAAGGCGCCACGGGGCGCGGCCAGACCCGCTGTTGCAGTAAGATGCCTCGGGTATAGTTATCTGAAATCTGGCCTGAGCAATGCTCCAGGCTGAAACAACGGTTTTCTTGCCTGGGCAGCGCTCCAGGCTTGAGCATCGGTTAGCTCAATTTTTGCCTGGGCAGTGGCTCAGGCTTAAGCATCGCAAGGCACCCGTATATGAGTATCTCAAGTTTTGACGATTTTATTGTCGCCGCCCGCGCGCAGCCCGAGCCCCAGCGCCTGCTCTTTGTGTTCACTGCTGTTGAATTGCCTGATGACTGCACCCCCGCACAGCGGGCTGCGTTTGAAGCGGGTGAAGGCGGTACCTTAACTCCGCTGGCCTGTCTGGATAAATCATCAGACGAATTAATCAGTTTCGAGGCCTTGCTCGAGGAGGCGCGGCAACACCTGCCCGACTGGACACTGGTCTTTGCCGCCGCACTATCAGGTTCCAAAGACAGGCCACCACGTTCCGAAGACGCCGAAGCCCCTTTAAACCGCATGGTTGAAATGATTAAGGCGGGCACCGTCGGCACCCTCATCCCCTTCGATACCAACGGCCATACCGTCATGCTAAATGCGTGACGCTCTGGACGTGCCCGACATCCTGATGTTCGTGGCAAGTGTCGTCACGTCGAGTTGTACGGCCCCGTCACAGTGTGCGCACCATAGCGCTTGGGCTCTGGGGCCCATACGCTAGTTGGCTGCGTAAACACGAAAGCCCGCCGTCACTGAATGAAGCGATTCATTTGTATCAATTCACGGGTAAGGCAGTGCGCCTGCAAAGAAGATTCGGTGCTCAATGTTTAGCGAAATGATGTCTGAAGAAAGATGGCCATAATTTATCAGCTCGATGGCCGCGCCTGCGATTGTGTGAATAACCTTCAAACAATGCGTTAATCACCCTTGCGGGAAGCGTGCCAATATCTTCGGTTTTTATCACGTACGGCCGACACCGATAGCCCCTTTTCCTCAGAGTGCACGATAACCGCACCATGCAGGTCTGTGCGCCAGAATCTGGCCCCATGATCTGACCAGCGTGACTGCACTTCGGGGCTGGGGTGACCGTGACGGCTCTGAAACCCCGCCTGTGCAATCACATCAGAAGGTTTGGTGGCCCGCACAAATCGAGGGCTGGATGAAGATTTTGATCCGTGATGGGGGGCGAGTACCAGATCAACCTTTTCCAACCCACGATCAACCAGCATGAATTCTTCGCGTTTACCGATGTCGCCCGGTAACAAGGCAGAGTGATGGGCACCGCGTATGCGCAACACACAACTGCCGGCATTGCGAGCATTGCCGCGTCGGCCTTTCAACTTCGGTGAGTGCGTTTGGTCATCGGTGTTTTGCTCTAATGAGGCTGCCGCCGCAAAATGTTTGGTGGGCCATAGAAACTCAAACGTAACGCCATCCACCTGCCACGCCACACCGTATTCGCAGCGGGCAAGTCGCTGCGGCAACATGGTCTGCGTGCCAAGTAACTGCGTCTCACGCGCCAGATAAGACGTCAGGTCAAAAGAGCTATACGCCTGATCCACACGAAAAGCCTGCAGCAGGCCGCCCACACCGCCAGCATGATCAAGATCAGCGTGTGACACCACTAGGGTGTTGATGCGGCGCGCGCCCAGCGATCGCAGAAACGGTGCCAGTACGCGCGTGCCATCGTCAGCGTCGGAGCTATGACGCGCACCCGCGTCAAACACCAGTACATGTTTCGCCGTGCGCACTACCACCGCACCGGCCTGCCCCACATCAAGCGCATACAGTGACCAGCCTCCCTGGTCGGGGCGTGCTGGCTGCCAGCACAAAGCAGGCAACATCAGGAGCCAGCCCGCATGCCGTAGTGGCGGGCCATAAGGCGCCAGGGCTAAAGCCAGACCAGGCAGACACAGCAATAGCGTCCACCAGGGTGCAGCTGCCACAGAAAAACTGGCCGCTGGCAGCGACGCCAGCCATACGGTCGGCAACATGGCTAAATGCAAAGCGCTGTGAGAAATCGAAGCCAGAAGCCCGGCCAGCCAGCCCATGCCCGGAACCAGCGCCGCCCCGCCTGCCAACAGCGCCAATGGTGTTACCACCAGACCGATAACCGGAATGGCATAGGCATTGACCAATGGTGAAACCGCTGACACCTCATGAAACATAAACGCCAACGCCGGTGTCAACGCCAGCGAAATGGCCATCTGCAAGCCGACGGCAGCACGCGCATAGCCTAGAAGCCGTTGCCCTGCAGACATATCAGTGTTCCCGACTGCCCGCCCGGCCCAGGCCGCGCTAATCATGAGCACCGCAACGGCTGAAAATGACAACCAGAAACCACTTTGCAGCAGCGCCCACGGGTCAAGCAACACTACGACAAAAGCCACCAGACACAGAAGACGCGAGGCGTTCAGCCCCAGACGCAGCACGTAAAACACGGCGACCACGGCCAGCATCAGAAACGTGCGTCGTGCTGGCACGCCCCACCCAGCCAGCAGACAATAAAGCCACGCCACCAGCAAGGCAGCTGTGGCACTTGCCACGTGCGCAGGCACCCGTTCGGCCAGCATACGGCCGCCTATGCGAACCCGTCGCCAGAACCAGAACATGGACGCACCACCGATTGCAGCGATCATGGTGATGTGCGAACCACTGATGGATA
Organism: Allopusillimonas ginsengisoli; assembly: GCA_005239165.1. GTDB lineage: Bacteria > Pseudomonadota > Gammaproteobacteria > Burkholderiales > Burkholderiaceae_B > Allopusillimonas > Allopusillimonas ginsengisoli_A. Next base: position 205,887 of record RAPG01000008.1, on the reverse strand, counting down.
CCAAATGCGTGATGCCGCTACGGTTAAACACCTGCCAGTCTGATGCGCTGACGCTGGCCTGATCGCCGATGACCAGCGCCAGTAAAACCGCGCCATAGCGATAGCCCCCCACATGTTCGAGCAAGGCGGCACGCACATAATAGCGGGCGCGTTGCGCGACAATGCTCAAGCTGGCGTGGGGCTCATCCCGCAAAAGTCTTGGCATACCCCGCACGCTTGCCGTGGCTCGCACACCTTGCGCAAACACGTGGCCTTCATAATCAAAAGCATGCGGGTTACGCGTACCTCGCGGCGTCTTTAACGTAAGTGCCATACGCCACACCTGGCCGGGCACAATCTCAGGAAAGTGATAGGCATCACCACGACGCCCGTAAGGCCCTGAGTACCCGGGCGCATTCCACGTAACCCGTATCTGCGTTGGCACCCCTTCGGGGTTGGACGACAACACCTCAGCGTCAAAGACGCGCTTGTGTGGATCTAACCTGGGCAGGCCTGACACCCTGAGAACGACACGGGAGACTTTGTTTTCATTTTCTGCTGACAAGGCATCGGCCAAACGGTGCTCAGCCCGTGCCAGCGTGAACAAAAAACCCGCCAGACCGGCCAGCAAGGCCCAGGCCAGGCTGCGCCAACCCACCACCCACGCCACAATTGACAGCAAGGTGACGATAAACGCGATAACCAGCCACATGCTGCGCCCTGGCAAGTGCGCAAGCAGGTGTACCGCTCCGCTGGCGGCCACAAAGGCCAACAAACACACACGCCCTTTCATACTGCCACGCATCAAAAATAGGCAAGCGTAAGCGGCCTGAAGCCCTGATGGCCGCAGACAGGAGCGAATCGTTCAGTGTGGGAATTACGGGTGGACGACCGGCAGGCCCCGCTATTGGCGTGACCCGGTGCGCGGCAAATCCCGCGATTCAGCGAGGGGGCCGAGTTGCGACCATATGTCGGCGGACAACCGGCAGACGTAGGTTCGGCTCGAGTGCGTGGGATGTGGTTTCGAGGAAAACGCCGATGTGGTTGGTGCACTCATTGTTCTAAGGGTGGAACACGCGTCCCCCAAGCCGCGGCAGTACTCGCATGGCATTAGCCGTAGTCAACTGCGCAATGTCTTCACGCCCTACACCACGCAAATCAGCCAACACATCGACAATACCCGACACTTCACCCGGTTCATTCCTGGGTGTCGGCCCACCGGGTCGGCCCAGCCACGCTGGAGGAATATCAGGGGCATCGGTTTCTACCACCAAGGCGTCGTCAGGCAAGGTGCTGGCCAGCCGGCGAATCTGCAAAGAGCGTGCAAACGTCATGGCACCACCAAAGCCCAGCGCCATGCCCAGGTCCAGAAACTGCCTGGCTTGCTGAAAACTGCCGTTGAAAGCGTGGGCAATGCCACCCGTAATGGCGCGCCGGCGCAAGCCTTTCAGAATCAGATCTTGTGAACGACGCACATGCAAGATCACCGGCAACTGGTACTTTGCGGCCAAGTCTAGCTGGGCGCCGTAAAAAAACTGCTGCCTCGCGACCATTTCAGGTTGTTTAAGCTCGGGCAGAAAAAAATCCAGCCCAATCTCGCCTATGCCAACAAACCGCGGGTCATCAAGCGATTGCTCAATCTGGGTTTCGAGCGCGTGCAGATCAGAGTTACTGGCCTGGGACACACAAATGGGGTGGATGCCCAGGGCATAAAACCCACCGTCAAATGAATGTGCAAGCGTTCTGACCACATCAAAGTTTGAACACGCCACCGCCGGGATGACGATGGCACGAACGCCATTCGAGGCCGCGCGTGCAATAACGCCATCGCGATCGTCGTCGAACTCGGCGGCATCCAGATGGCAATGTGTATCGATTAGCATGCGTGTTCCTCACTTGACGTTGCGCAGCCCGCCCGGCGCTTAGACCTTAACGTCGATATCACTGGGTGTGACGGCCACACCCAGCCTACCCGTTAATCATCAACCAGCTTGCCCTTTTCGATGGCCAGACGCCTATGCGCCAGCGCAGCCAGTGCCGGGTCATGCGTCACAATGGCAAACGCCGTACCGAATTCACGGTTTACCCGCGTGAGCAACTCAAACATGCTCTCAGCCGTGTAGCGATCCAGATTACCGGTAGGTTCATCGGCCAGCACGCACGTGGGCCGTGTAACCAGGGCCCGGGCCAGTGCCACACGTTGCCGCTCACCGCCAGACAACTGGCCGGGGTAATGGTCAACACGGGCAGCCAACCCAACCTGTTCAAGAACCAGCTCGGCCTGTTCGCGCGCGTAACTGCGTTTCTCGCGTCGCACAATGAGCGGCATGGCTACGTTATCAAGCGCAGAAAACTCAGACAACAAGTGATGAAACTGGTAAACAAAACCCAGATGCCTGTTGCGCAACTGACTGCGCTTGGCCTCTGAAAGACCGGCCACAGACAGCCCATTAATCAATACCGTGCCGGATGTGGGCTGGTCAAGAAGGCCTAGCGTATGCAGCAGTGTGCTTTTTCCTGAACCCGATGCGCCCACAATGGCCACCATTTCACCCTGCGCCACATGCAGGCTCACGTCGCGCAAAACCTGAATCTCCTGCCCGCTTTCGGTATAGGTTTTGACGAGATTGTGTGCCTCTATGGCGTGTGCAGCGGTTTGCGCAGGCGCCGGGCTGCCACCATAGCTGCTGGGCTGCACAACACTGTGCGATGCAGTGCTTTCGGTACTGGACGCTGCTCGATCACCCGAGCCCGTTGTGGTCGCGCCATTGAGGTTTTGTGTTGTGGTGCGATCAGTCATGACGCAGCACCTCCGCAGGTTGCAGGCTGGACGCACGCCAGCTGGGATACAACGTGGCAAGCAGAGACAACACGAGAGAAGTAATGGCAATAATCAGAATATCGGTCATTTGTGGGTCAGACGGCAGTTCGCTGATGAAATAAATTTGCTGCGGCAAAAACTGCACCCCCAGCATGCGCTCAATAAATGGCACGATAACCCCGATATTGAAGGCGACCAGCATGCCGAAACCCACACCAAGCAAAGTGCCCACCACGCCAATAAGCGAGCCTTGAACCAGGAAAATACGTGCCACCTCGCGCGGTGTCGCGCCCAGAGTACGCAAAATGGCAATATCAGAGCGCTTGTCTTTAACAGCCATAACCAGCGACGACAGCAAATTGAAGGCGGCCACGGCAACAATAAGTGCCAGAATCAAAAACATCATGCGCTTTTCTGTTTGCACTGCGGCAAACCAGGTGCGGTTATTCTGCGTCCAGTCTTGCGCCTGCAAATAAGGTGGCAATACCGCGCGCAACTCCGAAGCCACTAACGGCGCCTTCTGCATGTCGGCAATTCGCAAACGTACGCCCGTCTGCCCGCTGTCACGAAAGACCCTGGCTGCATCCTCGTAGTTGATGAACGCCATGGACGCGTCAAACTCATAATAGCCAGAGGAAAACAGACCAGTCACCGTGAACTGGCGCATGCGCGGCGTAAAGCCCGCTGGGGAAATGGAACCTTGCGGCGCCAGCACCAGCACCGTATCACCCATGCCTACGCCCAGTGTTTGGGCAAGAAAATTACCCAAAACAATGGAAAAACTACCTGGTACCAGCGATGTCAGTTCGCCCGACACCATTTGGTCGGCCACGTCGGATACAGCAGCATCAAGCTTGGGGTCAATGCCGCGTATCTGCACGCCACTGAGTGTTTCGCCGCGCACAATCATGCCCTGGCCTGCCACAAAAGGTGCCGCGCCTTTGACTTCCGGGTTCTTCTCGGCGAGGCGAGCGATGTCTTTCCACTGAGATAACACCTCCTCGGGAGCCATGCGTGGCGCGTACAATTCAATGTGCGGCAAGACCGAAAGCATGCGATCACGCACCTCTTTCTGAAAGCCGTTCATCACCGACAGCACAACAATCAGCGCTGCCACGCCCAGCGCGATGCCGACCATGGAGCTTGCGGCAATAAACGACACAAAGCGATCACCACCCCCGCCCTTGCGTCGGGAGCGTGCCAGGCCCGCGTAGCGCGCCCCTATCCAGAACTCATAAGACATCATCAAGCCACCGTTTCCCTATAAACACTACAATCCTGGAATGCAAATCGTACTACCTGGCGCCTTGCCTGACCCGCGTGAAGCACGCGAACTGGCTCAATACCTGCCCAAAGCCGCGCCCACCCTGTTTACATGGCTAAGCCATGCAAAACCCCATCGCCTTGCGGCTGACCCCGCTCACAGCGGCTGTGTGCCGCACGAGCAGTGGCAACTTATGGCGCGTGGCTTTAAACCAGACGCCGGGCAGAATTTTGCCACAGGTTTGGGCCCACTTTGGGCAGGGCAAATAAGCGACTCAGACAAACCGGTCTGGCTGGTCGAGCTGGTTCATGTTGCGCCTTCGCGTGATGGCGCCGCACTGATACCGGCGTCCGAGCTGGCCATTACGCCAGAACAGAGTGTAGCGTTGTTCGAATCAGTACAGCCTTTCTTTGAAGAAGATGGGTTTGCGCTGCAACCTTGCGATACAAACCGCTGGCGCATACAGCCGCCAAGCGGGCACAGGGCGGCTGTCGCCAGCCCTATGCTTGTTAGCCTTACATCAGTTAACGATTGGTGGTCGCAAGATGCGGCCTCAAGACCATGGCGCAGGCTGGCCAACGAGGTGCAGATGCGGTGGTTTGACCACCCCGTCAACCTTGCGCGCCAACAACAAGGCCTGCCGGCCATCAACAGCCTGTGGCTATTCGGCGGTGCACGCGCCAGCCAGCTGCATCATGCTGCGCCTGTCAACGTCAACATTTACACTGACCTGCTGGGTCCACTGGTACGGCAAGACTGGAATGGCTGGATAACCGCATTGGGCCAGCTGGAAGCGAAGGTTTTCGCCCCTCTGGCCGGGCAGCCTCCCCGCGAGATTATTATGACTGGGCGAGACGCGATCATAAAGCTTACCCCCGGCACGCGGCGTCTGTGGGCCCAGTGGCTGCCTGGCAGCAAAGAAGCATGGAGAAAATGGTGGTCACCCCAAAACTGAGCGTACGCTCTGCCAACCCTGAAGCCGCCCGTTTGCTTGAAGCATCGGGCATACACCCACTGCTGTCGCGCCTTTGGGCCGCCCGTGGTGTGCATCAACCCGACGACGTGAGACTGGCCTGGGGCGCGATGATCCCGCCTGGCCAATTAACCCAGGTGGAATACGCTGCTGGACTGCTGGCCGACGCCATTCGCGATGACAAACGCCTGTTAATCGTGGCCGACTACGACTGTGACGGCGCCACGGCCTGTGCGGTCGGGCTGCGCGCTCTGCGCAGCATGGGTGCCAACGTCGATTACCTGGTGCCTAACAGGTTTGAAACTGGCTATGGGCTGTCGCCCGCCGTCGTCAGCCTGGCAGAACAGCATCATGCCGGCAAACCCGACATTCTGGTTACGGTGGACAACGGCATAGCCAGCATAGACGGCGTCGATGCCGCGCGGCAGGCAGGCATGGACGTCATTGTCACCGACCACCATCTGCCTGCAGATACGCTTCCCGACGCACTGGTCATCGTAAACCCCAATCAGCCAGGTTGCGGCTTCCCCTCGAAAAACCTGGCTGGCGTGGGCGTCATCTTTTACCTGATGCTGGCGCTGCGGGCTGAGCTCAGACGACGTGGCGTATTCCCCGCCGACGGCGGGCCGCGCCTGGATCAGCTGGCCGATCTGGTAGCTTTGGGTACAGTCGCCGATGTGGTGCGCCTTGATGCCAATAATCGCCTTCTGGTCACGCAAGGGCTAAAACGCATGCGTAGCGGCCGCATGCAGGCTGGCCTGCGCGCCCTGTTTGCTGTGGCTGGCAGAGAACCGCGCAATGCCAGTGGCTTTGACCTGGGCTTTGCGTTGGGTCCGCGCATTAATGCCGCAGGACGACTTGCAGACATGAGCATCGGCATTGAGTGCCTGACCACCGATGACGAAGGGCGCGCACTCGAACTGGCGCGCCAGCTTGACGCCATGAACCAGGAACGTCGCAGCATAGAAACCACCATGCGTGAAGAAGCCCTGGTGGCGTTTGAGGCGGCAACCCCCAGCATAAAAGCCACGGTCTGCGTTTACGACCCGGGCTGGCATCAAGGTGTGGTTGGACTGGTGGCATCAAGGCTTAAAGAAACCTACTGGCGCCCTACGCTGGCCTTTGCCCGCTCCGACAGCGGCGAGCTGCGCGGTTCGGGCCGGTCGATTCCCGATGTGCACCTGCGCGACGTGCTGGATCTGGTCTCCAAGCGTTACCCCGGCATTATTTTGAAGTTTGGTGGTCACGCCATGGCTGCCGGCCTGACTTTGCGGGAAGACGCCTACGAGATGTTTATTGACGCGTTTGATGCGGCCGTTACCGAGCTGACCGGACGCAGCAGCTTTGAGCCCATTATCGAAACCGATGGCTCGCTTGAGGAAGGTTATGCCAATGCTGATGTTGCCGGCCTGCTGCAACAGCAGGTATGGGGAGCGGGCTTCCCGGCCCCCATATTTCGGGATACATTTTATGTACGACAGCAGCGTCTGCTTAAAGACAAACACCTGAAGCTAAGCCTGGAGCGTGGCCATCAGCGTTTTGATGCCATATGGTTTAACCAGGCTGAAATGCTGCCCGAGCACATTGACTGCGCCTACCGTCTCGATCAAAACATCTGGAACGGCAGGGTTTCAGCTCAGTTAATTATTGAATACGCCTGCGGGCCGGACGGCGTACGCTAGGCAACCTCAGCCTTGATGCCGCCGTCAGTGGGCATGAAGCGGCTTACAGCGGTGACAAAGCGGCACTGCAGCAGTTTTTCTTGTTATTTAGCCTGCCCACGCGCGCAGCTCAGGCCGATGACCTCGAAGACACCACAATGCCGCCGACAATCAGCACAAAGGCCAAGGCGTGATAAAACTGGGGTGATTCGCCCAGAAAAGCCACTGACATAAGCGCGGCAAACAAGGGCGAAAGATTGGCAAAAAAACCGGCAAGTGTTGGCCCCACGCGCTGCACCCCAGCTCCCCAGCAACGCAAGGCGACAATAGCAGGCCCAATGGCGACATAAATCAGTGCCACGCCCAAGCCCCAACTCCAGGTAATATGTGCGTCGGGCACCACCAGCCATTCGCCACCGGCCATCGCACCTGACCAGGCTACGCCATACACCAGTTGCGCCAGCAACACCCCTACCCAGTTTGAACGAATCTCGGCCGGATCATGCCCTTTGATAAGCAGCCAGCTGTACAGCGCCCAGATAATGGTGGCAATCAATTGAATCACGTCGCCAGGCACAAAACGCAGGCTCATTAATTGCGACCATTCGCCATGACTAAGCACGACCAGCACCCCGACCAACGAAAGCACCGCCCCGGCAATCTGCCAGGCCTTGACCCGTGTTCCGAAAACCAGCGCCCCAATAACGAGCATCCAGACCGGCATGCTGGCGCCCACCAGCGTTACGTTAACCGCAGTAGATGTATGCAGGGCCATGTACTGCATGGAGTTGTATAGCCCTATGCCCAACAGGCCCAACAGCGCGTAACGCCTGCGGTGTTTCCAAAGCCCACTACCTTTGCGGAAAATAACCCGGCCAAATGGCGCCAAAATGACAAGTGCAATGGCCCAGCGCAAAAAATTAAGCGTTACTGGAGGAACAACATCGTGCACAGCACGCCCTACTACAGCGTTGCCCGCCCATAGCAGTGGCGGAATGACAAGCAGCAATACAGTTGTGGGGGTAAGTTTATGACTCATCAGGCAAAGGCTGCGCAATAGAAACAGCGCGCCAGATGCGCGCGACAGGCATTATCGTAACCTACCGCGCAAGCGCCCATTTTTAGGCACCCTACGAGCCGAAACTACTTTACAACAAGTGCGTGTGGTCACCAGCCCTCAAAACCCGCATGCACTCAGCCGGCTTGTCGACAAGTTCTACTCGGCAATCATGGGCGCAATCAACTGCATCGCCAGCTCTGCGTTCTCTTTTTCGACCAAAAGTGTCTGGGCATTTAGACTTCCCGTAAGCGGGCCTGGATACATGGAGCTGAACGCCCCGCCCTGCATGACGAAGTGAATGCCATAGGCTTGCATCATGGAAGCAATAACCGCTGCCTCAGACTCTGACTTAGGTGAATAGATTGGTATCATAATTGTTTTCTCCCCGTTCACACTGCCAGTCACGTTATTGCAGTTGTACACCACAAACGCAGGCATTGCCATCAAGTGCAGATGCAGCGGCGCTGACACAGGCTTTATTTCAACCCCGAGGTTTTCTCGCTCATGGCCGTATTCGACATCCAACCCATTGTTGCCTCACTGAACGCCGAAAGACAGGCGTGGCGCACATCACAGCGCAGGTCGCGCGAGCCCGGCGGGCGCGAGTTCCCTTCTCCCCAGGCCATTGAACATATTCTTGAGGCATTCAAAGGCATACTCTTCCCCATGCGTCTGGGCCCGCTCGATTTACGCCAAGAAAGCGAAGACTTTTTCGTCGGGCATACGCTAGATTCGGCCCTGCATGCCTTATTAAGTCAGGTTCGGCTCGAGCTGCGTTACCAAAGACGGCACGAAACGCTTGCTGAAGACGCCGTCGAAGCACAGGCTATTCAGGCAGTACAAACGTTTGCCGCTTCCCTGCCTGCCATGCGGCGTCTGCTCGACAGCGATGTGCTGGCTGCCTTTCAGGGTGACCCTGCAGCGCGCAGCGTCGACGAAGTGCTGCTGTGCTATCCGGGCGTGCTGGCCATGATCCATCATCGCATAGCTCATCAGCTCTACAAGATCGAGCTGCCTCTGCTGGCCCGTATGTCTTCAGAAATCGCCCACTCAAAAACCGGTATTGATATTCATCCCGGTGCGCAGATAGGTTCTTGCTTTTTCATTGATCACGGAACTGGCGTCGTTATCGGTGAAACAACCATTATTGGCGATCGCGTACGCCTCTATCAGGCGGTTACGCTCGGGGCCAAACGTTTTCCTCTTGATGAAAACGGCAAACTCGAAAAAGGCCTGCCCCGCCACCCTATCGTCGAAGACGACGTGGTTATCTACGCGGGCGCCACCATACTTGGCCGCGTTACGCTGGGCAAAGGGTGCACCATAGGCGGTAACGTGTGGCTCATCGATGACGTGCCTCCTGGTACCCACGTTACTCAGGCGAAGTTTCAGGGGGCAGCTACCTGCGACCCGGCGGCTGAAGACGCCGCCCAATAAGCCAGCACCACGACAGATTTATGTGACAGGCGCTATACCAGCCTTATCTGGCTAGCGCCGCAGCACTTTATGCACCCACGGCACCGCGTTTATATGAGTAAGCGACGCACTACCTTTATGTAGCGAGCGCCGCGCAGGCTTTAAGTGCCCAGCGCGGCACCGTCTTTACGTGGATCAGCGCCGCACTGTCTTTGTGTGCCTAGTGCAGCGCCACAGACCTCTATGCGCCCGGCGCCACGCCAGCCTTATTACGCCAGCGCCATGGCGACAGCGCGCTGGGCATGAATACGCGTGGTATCAAACAGTTTGACCGGTGTATCGGCTTGCTCAACCAGCATGCCGATTTCGGTGCAGCCTAAAATTACCGCCTCGGCACCCTGCTCCGCAAGCCCGTCTATGATGCGCAAGTAATCGCGTTTTGACTCAGGCCGTACAACGCCCTGGCACAACTCGTCATAAATAATGCGGTGTACCACTTGCTGGTCGGCGTCGTCGGGCACCAGCACGCGCATGCCTGATTGCAGTGCCAGGCGGTCTTTGTAAAAACCCTGCTGCATGGTAAATGCTGTGCCCAGCAGCCCCACGGTTTCAATGCCATCAAGCTGTAATTCGTCGCCAGTAGCGTCGGCAATATGCAGCAATGGTATAGACACGGCTCTGCTTATGTCATCGGCAACCTTGTGCATGGTATTGGTACACAGCAGTAAAAAATCGGCACCAGCAGCTTCTACGCGCGTAGCCGCTTGGGCCAGAACAACCCCCGCAGCCTCCCAGTTGCCCGTATTTTGCAGTTTTTCAATCTCTGCAAAATCAACACTGTACATGGCGATACGAGCAGAATGCAGCCCGCCGAGGCGTGCCCGCACGCCTTGATTGATCTCGCGATAGTAGTCTGCAGTACTTTCCCAGCTCATTCCGCCGAGCAAGCCTATGGTTTTCATTTGAGTTGCCTTGAGGGTTCACAGCGCGACAGCTTACTGCGATATGGACAAGGCCTCAACAGTGACGTTGTTCTGGTTATCGGTTAAACGTGATGGCTCAGTGGCAGTCTGGGACAGCCTGGTCCAGATAGACCTCAAATGCGATATCGTTGGCACGCTGTTCCAACAGCTTGTTCAGATAACCTTCAGAGCGCCAGGTCCGTACAAGTTTTTGGGCCGCCTCACGCACCACAGTATTATCCCGGCGCACCGCAAACACAAGATCCATATTGGCAGTGGGCGGCAGGCTGGCAGAAAATTTCTTCCATTCAGGCAACTTCAGAAGGTTGCGAAATAACGCCTCGTCGTGCACGGCAGCATCGCACTTGCCGGTGCGCAGCGCCAGCAACGAGTCAGCAGGCGCCCGGTACACTTGCTCGATGGCCCCATACTGAGCCGCGACTTTTCCTGCATACAGCCCCCCCTTCGCGACACATACTGTACGGCCCCGCAGTTGCTTCCATGATTTGATGTCAGTATCGCTGCGCATAATTGCCATGGGCCGAGAACGATAACCTGTGGGCAGTGCGACAATGTCGTCCGGCAGCGTAGCGACATCATCGGCTAACGATAACAGTGCAACATCGGCCTCCCCCCTGCGCAAGCGCTCGCCTATTTGTGCGTCCGCAGGCAAAGCAGTTTCGCCCGATGCGCCCAGCATGACAGCAAGGGCCTGTGCCATGGCCGCATCGGGTGCCTCAGGTGTACGCACCTTCTGGCCCCCTATGAACTCCGGGATGACATAGTGCATGGCGATGACCACAGGTTTGCCCCCGGTGACCTCAGAGTTCTCTGGGGATGCTGCAGACGCGGGTGCAACACATGCAATAAATCCCGCCACAGTAAGAAGAGCGCCTCGGGCCTGTTTTAGATTAATAACCGGCTTAATCATACGTATTGATATCTCAATAAACGCCGCTTGAGTTTCTCAAGACAAACCTGATCAATCAGGGTGGCGAGTATGGCGATCGTCAAAATATTGGCCATCACCCCTATCATATCGGCCGTCTCGCCAGAGTATGCCAGTGACCGCCCCAGCCCCTGCCCAAACCCGATCAGCATTTCGGCCGAGATAAGTGCACGCCACGCATTGCCGAAAGCAAGCTGAGCGCCTGTGATCAGTTCGGGCGTGACGGCAGGAAGGTACACACGCTTAATCATGCCCCAACGGCTGGCACCCATGACGCGCGCCGCAGAAACATGAACGCTGAGCACGCTTTCTGTTGCGTTCATGACTGACAACGCCGCAGGAAAAAACGCCGCCAGCGCCACCACCACAATAATGGGCATGTTCCCGAAGCCCATCAGGATCAGGAACAACGGTACCCAGGCAATCGACGGAATAGACTGCAAAATAATAATGGCCGACTTCAACACTTCGCGGAAGAAAAACAGCACACCGCCTGCCAGACCAAACCCTATGCCGAACAGCAGCGCCAAGCCATAGCCCACGCCCAGGCGACCCAGGCTACCCGAAAGCGCCGCACGAAATTCAGCAGACTGAGTTTCAAGCCCCAACCTGGCAAACACCGATGGCACGCCAGGCATGAGGAAATCGGGCAGAAACCATGCAGCCGTTTGCCAGAACAGCAAGATGACTACAACGGCCACCGCCATTGCGAATCGCTTATTAGTAGGAGAAATTCTTTTCTGTGAGCTCATGATTACTAAAGAAAAAGGCGGTCAGCACGACCGACCGCCCTGGTGCTGCGATGCCAAACCTGGGAAGTTGAATTTCCAGGCGTGGCGGCTTGGACAGGTGACGCCGCGTTACAGCTTGCGGGCTTGCTGCCAGTTGAGATCAACGATTTTGCTTACATCAAACGGATTGCCGTCACGCGTTTTCAGCGAACCTTGCTTTTGCATGATGTCAGCGATTTCTTGCATGCGCGCCAGCTCTTGCGATGTAAGGACGGGGCTAAACGTTTGGCTTTCAATGGCTTTCTGAATGACATCTTCACGTGCCACTTCGCCGTTTTTCAGCGTCTTGATCGTAGGTTCGGCAACAAAGTAGCCCGCAATCAGTTTTGCAGCTTCGGCTGGTTTGTTTTGCAGCAAATCAATCGCTTCGCGCTGTGCGTCGAGAGATTTCCATACATCGTCTTTACGCGTCTTGAGCGTATCGCCGGCAGTGATGACCACCATGCATGGAAACGGCCACACTTCGCCAATCTCATAAATTTGAGTAACGGGAGCAATCAGCTTGGCAATGCTGGCCTGCGGCTCGAATAGAAAAGCGGCATCGACACGTTTACCAACCAGAGATTGCACCGCAACCTGTGGGCTCACCCCCATGATGTTGACGTCGCTGGGCGCAAGGCCTGCGTTCGTGAGCACCACCCCTTTAAGGACAGTATCAGCCGTGCTGCCTTCTTTTTGTGAAGCCAGAGTCTTGCCCTTGAGATCTTTTACCTCATTAATGCCAGCATCATCGCGTACGACAATTGCGTGGTAGCCATGTTGCGCACCGCCCACCACCTTCAGGTCAGCGCCGCGCGAAGACCAAGATGCCGCGTTGGTAAAGCCCAGCACGCCTGTGTCAAGCTGACCACCCACAATGGCTTTGATAAGGTCGGTACCCGACTTAAACTCCACGAGCTCCACATCGAGCCCGTGCTTTTTGTAAAGCCCGCCCTCGTATGCGGTGATCGCCTGAGCGTCATCCATGACGCGCATATAGCCGACTCTGAATTTATCGGCGGCGACTGCCTGAGTGGTAAATGCAAATGCGGCCAGTGCTGGCAGCAATAGTCGTGATAGCTTCATGCTTGAACTTCCTCGGGAATAGTGACGAGTACAGGATTATTGGCTTTTGCGATGGCGCGGGCTGCCACGTCAGAAGCAGCGGCCTCTGATGTGTCTGGGGCGTGAGCTTCTATGCCCAGCAGAACCAGGATTTCGCTGCGCAGTGCGGCAAACTGAGATAGATCATGTGTTTTGGTGTGCTGATGCAGTTTGAACTCTTTGAGCACAGTAGCGGGTCGGCTGCTGAATACGAGTATGCGATCAGCCAGAAACAGGGCTTCGTCGACATCGTGTGTGACCAGAAGTACGGTGGGAGCCGCTTCATTGAGTAGCTCGCGCAAGACGTCTTGCAGCGTCAGGCGCGTAAGCGCATCCAGCGCGCCAAAAGGCTCATCCAGCAACAAGGCCTGCGGACGTGAAATAAACGCACGGGCCAGAGCCGCCCGCTGTCTCATGCCGCCTGAAACCTGATGTGGATAATATGTTTCGAAACCCTTGAGATTGACTTTTTCGAGCCACCCATAGGCCTGGCCTTGAGCGATTTTCTTTTTTGCGCCCTGAAACTCAAGCGCAAGCGCCACATTTTGCACCAACGTCATCCAGGGATAAAGCGCGTTCTCCTGAAACATTAGCGTGCGAGAGGGGTGTGGGCCGGCGATCGGTGCACCGTCAGCCAGCAGTTGACCGGCACTGGGGCGCTCAAGCCCTGCCACCATGTGCAGCAATGTCGATTTGCCGCATCCTGACGGCCCTACAAGAGCAACCAGTTCGCCGTCGGCGATGTCGCGGCTGAAATTCTCAATTACCGGAAGCCGGGAAAACTGCTTTTCTATATTATTGAAACTTAGTTTCATATGAGCTCGATTAACTTATTAGTTATATCGAACTTTACTGGCCGCTATCTCGCTTAACAAGAATTTTTCTGCACTATGCTTATAAGCTTCGGGTATATATTTGACCCAAAATGCAATATTTCTGGCTGCTCAGAGGCTACCGCGACGGCCCATGAAAGGCCGTGCGTACCAGGCGTCTGATCAGGCTTTTTTCGCTGGCGGGTTAAACGGCTCAGGCCGTGCCATACCGTGATATTCAGGGTTGGGAATCATGTCGACGCCAATGCTCATGCGATTAGACATGTTGAAAAAACCCACAGTATCCGCCAGATCGAAGATGTCATCCGTCGTGAGCCCCACCGCCCGCAAGGCATCTCTGTCGGCCTTGACCACGACCTCAGGGGTTTTGGTCAGCTTCCAGGCAAAATCCAGCATGGCCCGCTGCCGCGCGTCGATCGGTGCCACGCGATAGTTCATCACCATCATTTCACCCAACTGGGGGTCGCCCGACAATGCCCTGACAGCGGCACCATGCGCCACCAGGCAGTAATAGCAGTGGTTAGCGCTAGAAACCACAACCGCCACCATTTCACGCTCGAGCTTGCTCAGCCCCGAGGGCGCCAGCATCAGCTCGTTGTACATCGCCATGAAGTTGCGCAGCTTGTTTGGACGCGCGCTGTAGGCCTGCAGCACGTTGGGCACCAGGCCCAGCTTCTCAACACACTTTTGAAACACCTCTTGGAGATCGTCATCGAGGGTGCTGGGATCAGGTGCGCCCAGTGCGGATACGTAATCTGGCTGTGGCATATGTGTCTACCTCCATGCTGCGGTTTAACGTTGGCTATTGGTCTTTACCTCACTGTATCATTTCCGAACCAATACGCCTGCACCGCGCACTGTTACAGACACTGCGTCCACTATCGACAAGCCCGCGCTGCGCATCCTCACCTGGCACAGGCTTGCAGCACACAGATAGCAAGACAATAATAGATTGTGGCCACACACTGGCGAAGTGCCTTTTATTTAAGGAAAATAACCCATGGCTACCGAGTTTCCAGGGTATTCGGGCCCACAGGCAAGTACCGAAGCGCCGCTCGAAATGCTGGCTGCCTGCCACATACGCATACGACGTCAATGCGACACTCTGCAGCGCCTGGTTCCCCATCTGAAACAGCACGGATGCGACGCTGACGCTCGCACCGCCGCCAGCAGTGTCATTCGCTACTTTGATACTGCTGCCGTGCATCACCATGCAGACGAAGAAGAAGACCTCTTTCCCGCCATGATCGAGTCCATGGCTGGCTCTGACGCCGTATGCATTCGTGAAATGACCAACGCTCTAGTCGTTGAACACCGCCACCTCGAAGCCGCATGGCGGGCGCTGCGCAAGGTATTGATCGATATTTCGGAAGGCAGCTGCGCCACACTTGACACCGACACTGTCGACACATTTACGGCTGCGTATACTCGCCACATGCAGATCGAAGAAGACGAAGTGCTGCCCATGGCAGACCGACTACTAAGCCAGGCCGATATTGAGCGTATCGGACGTGCCATGCGTCTGCGCCGCGGCATCCCCGACAACGCGTGAGCTTCCGTCTGAACCGCGGTAACCTTGTGCGGTTATAAGCAACTGGCTTTAGTCCTAGGGTGTACTGGTGGGTGTTACAGGGCTGGCGTGCAGGCTTGATGTGCACATCATTCGGTTCAGCGGGGGGAAACCCCTGTACTCACAGTAACATCCGGATGCTATTCTGATTTCGAAATCGCCACGCATACCAATAATTGCGCGGAAATTGATCGCGCCGGGTTAGCCCGCGCTGCCAGAAAGCACATACGGGAGACTGCATGGAACACTCGGCCGAAGATGGGTCTCTTCAATTTAGCAACGTAAAAGAGACCTACGATCAAAAAAGTCTGGCAGTAAAAAGCTTCAACCTGGACGTAAAACAGGCAGGGTTCGTCACACTGCCGGGCCCCTGCGGCTCAGGCAAAACCACTGTGCTCATGATGCAGGCCGGCTTCCAAAACGTGAGCAGCGGCAGCACTGCGAGTGATGACCACCCCATTACAAAAACCCCTCCATGCAAACGCAATATAGGCATGGTCTTTGAAAAATACGCCCTGTTTTCGTACATGACCCAGGCCGAAAGCCAGGCTTATCCGCTCGAAGCTTTACCGCGCTACTACGCTCACCCATGATTGTTCCGCTCATTATTGTGGCACCAGGCATGTTCTTCTTTTACACGCGCTACAATCTCGTCGGCAGCTTTGCCGGTACGCTTACGGGGTTTGACCAGACGCTGTATCGCGCCGGCCTCAGTTATGGGGCCTCGCCGTTCAGGGTGTTTGGCGATATAGTCATAACCCTTATACGCCCTGGCGTTATCTCGGGAGCGCTCTTTGTGTTTGTAACAGTATTTGATGAAATCGTACTGGTTCTGTTTCATGCTGGCCCAGAAAAAGGTACTATCCCACGCCAGATGCTCGCTGGCTTGCGCGAACAAATCAACCCGGCGATCCTCGCCATCGCGACGCTGCTCATGGTTGTATCCATTTTGTTTCTGGCAAGACTGGAAGCATTACGAAGGCGCTCTGGGCGCATCCGCCATAGCAGCGAGGCACCCCAAAACTGAATTTTGACAGTCGGCATTCACGCCTATACAGTAGTCGAGCAACGTTTTCCACAACCACTAAAACCAACATGGAGAGACCCATGAAACTTACCTCACGTACAACACTAGGCCTACTGGCCACCAGCATCGCGCTGGCTTTTTCTTCAGTAGCCGCAGCACAGTCCCCCATCGTCATCAAATTCAGCCACGTTGTGGCTGATAAAACGCCTAAGGGCCAAGGCGCGCTCAAGTTCGAAGAAATCGCCGAAAAACTGCTGCCCGGCAAGGTAGATGTACAGGTTTTCCCCAACTCACAGCTGTTTGGCGACTCCAAAGAAATGGAAGCCCTGTTGCTGGGTGACGTTCAACTGATTGCTCCGTCGCTGTCCAAGTTTGATCGCTACACCAAAAAACTACAGCTTTTTGACTTGCCCTTCCTCTTTGATGACATGGACGCCGTTGATCGCTTCCAGCATAGCGATGCTGGCAAAGAGTTACTCGGTGCCATGAAAAACCGTGGTCTGCAAGGCCTGGCTTATTGGCATAACGGCATGAAAGAGCTGTCGACCAACAAAGACAAGCTTACTCGTCCTGAAGACGTAAAGGGCCTCAAGTTCCGTATCCAGAGCTCTGACGTGCTCGAAGCCCAGTTTCGGGCGCTTGGTGCCAACCCGCAAAAGCTTGCCTTTAGCGAGGTGTATCAGGCCCTGCAAACAGGTGTGGTTGACGGTCAAGAAAACACATGGTCCAACATCTACTCGCAGAAATTCTACGAGGTGCAGAAAACCATTGCTGAAACCAACCATGGCGTGATCGACTATATGGTCGTTACCAACTCCAAATGGTGGGACGGCCTGCCGGAAGATGTGCGTGCAGGTTTGACGCAAGCCATGGAAGAAGCCACCAAGTACGCCAACAACCTGGCGGCTGAGCTTAACGCACGTGATCGTCAACTTATTGTTGATGCCGGCAAAGCCAAAGTACAAAAGCTCTCCAAAGAAGACGTCGCTGCATGGCGTTCTGCAATGGAACCCGTCTGGAAAAAGTTTGAAGGTGACATCGGTAAAGACCTGATCGAATCCGCCCAAAAGGCTAACAAGAGCTAAATACTAGCTGGGGACTACGCCACATTAAATTGTAGTCCCCGGCCATTTTCCGGATTCGGAGTGCATCATGAAGTTTTCTTTGCTTGAGCGGTTGGAGGAGGCGTTAATCGCCACATTCCTTGCTGCCATGACTCTCGTTACATTTATCCAGGTTATTGCTCGGTACGTGTTTAACTACAGCTTTACTTGGGCATTAGAGCTCGCCACGTTTTTGTTCGGCGGGCTTATTTTTCTGGGCATGGCATACGGTGTACGCGTGGGTGCCCACATCGGCGTCGACGCACTCGTCAAGGTTTTGCCGCCCAAGGCCGCGCGTATCGCCGGTTTTCTGGCTGTGTCGCTGTGTCTGATCTACACCGTCATAGTTTTCTACGGTAGCTGGGTTTACGTCGACAAAATGTATGAAATCGGAATTCTGGCACAAGATATTCCGATTCCACAGTGGGTCCCCCGTCTT
Organism: Allopusillimonas ginsengisoli; assembly: GCA_005239165.1. Classification (GTDB taxonomy): domain Bacteria; phylum Pseudomonadota; class Gammaproteobacteria; order Burkholderiales; family Burkholderiaceae_B; genus Allopusillimonas; species Allopusillimonas ginsengisoli_A. The sequence goes on along the minus strand of RAPG01000008.1, from coordinate 187,956 downwards.
GTCATGCCACTGGGGTTCGCCTTCCTGTTTCTGCGGTTCGCCGGCGTGCTCTACGACATGGTGCGCGGCAGACGTTCACGGTTGCTCGGCGATGAAGTCGAAGACGCGCTCAAGCTCCAAAGTGCCGACCCCTCAGTGATCGACAAGGAAGAACAACAATGAACATCGCCGGCCTTTTCATTATGCTGTTCGTGTTCATGTTCTTGGGCACGCCAGTGGCAGTCGCGCTTGGGCTTTCTTCGTTGCTGACCATTATGTTGTTCGGCACCGATTCATTAGCCTCATTGTCACTGAAAATGTTCGAATCTTCCGAACACTTCACCCTCATGGCCATCCCCTTCTTTGTGCTGGCGGGTGCGTTCATGACGACGGGCGGCGTTGCCAAGCGCATGATCCGTTTTGCTGTTGCCTCTGTAGGACATCTGCATGGCGGTCTGGCTATCGCCTCGGTGCTTGCCTGCTGTCTGTTTGCAGCGGTATCTGGCTCGTCGCCCGCCACCGTTGTAGCGGTGGGTTCCATCGTCATCGCAGGTATGGTGCGCACGGGCTACCCGCTTCCGTTCGCTGCGGGTGTGGTTTGCAATGCGGGCACCTTGGGCATTTTGATTCCGCCGTCTATCGTACTGGTGGTGTATGGTGCAGCCACTGAAACATCGGTCGGGCGCCTGTTCATGGCTGGTGTTGTTCCAGGCCTACTGCTGGGTTTGGCACTCATGGTCACCATTTACGTGGTCGCCCGCATCAAAAAGTATCCGCGCCAGCCTCAGGCGCCCCTCAAAGAAATTCTGGCCGCTGGCCGGGATTCCTTCTGGGGTTTGATGCTTATCGTGATTATTCTGGGCGGTATCTATGGCGGTATTTTCACCCCAACAGAAGCTGCAGCGGTTTCGGCGGTCTATGCGTTTTTCGTAGCCGTTTTTGTTTACCGCGATATTGGGCTGCGCCAAGTGCCCGCCGTGCTCATGGATGCGTCCAAGGTCACGGTGATGCTCATGTTCATCATCGTCAATGCCCTGCTCTTCGCCCATGTGCTAACAACCGAACGCATACCTCAGGTTATTGCCGAACAGATCATTGCCTGGGATATGGCCTCCTGGCAGTTCCTGATCGTCGTTAACATTCTTTTGTTGATCGGCGGTATGTTCATGGAGCCCACCGGCATCATCCTGATTATGGCACCCATACTGTTTCCTATCGCCACACAGTTAGGCATAGATCCAGTGCATCTGGGTATCATCATGGTGGTCAACCTGGAAATCGGCATGGTGACGCCACCAATTGGGCTTAACCTTTTTGTCACGGCAGGCATCACAAAACTAAGCATAGGTCAGGTTGTGCGGGCGGCATCCCCGTGGCTACTGGTCTTGCTGTCGTTCCTGATGCTGATTTCGTACGTGCCAACTATCTCACTTTGGTTGCCTAATCTGCTGCAATAGGTAGATGCAACATCCTGGCCTGGTTTTGCTTCGTTAACCTTGCTCGAACCGCTTATGGCGCATTAGCCGGTATACGCTGGCCAATGCGCCATATGCTGTACACACCCAGGCCAAAAGTGCCATCAAGAAGAACAGCCTGGGTACTTGCTGCAAAAAACCAAACCCCATCACATGATCCATTTGCCAGGTGCAGGCAGCGTACATGCCCAGCGGGAAAACAGCGCCCCAGTAAAGAGGGTCATATTCAAACGGAAAACGGCGGTATCCATAGCGCCAGACACCAAGAATAAGCAGCATGGGTATCCACCATGTGCCACTGGCCCAATAAAAAATGGTAAAGCCCTTTAAAAACGGTAGTACTGACTGAAGATAAGGTGCGTCGGGCGCGTTGTCGATTAACAAAGAACCAGCCAGTGTCGAGATCGCCATCGCCCCCATGTTGATCCAGTATGGTGGCGTCAAGTCACCTGCCGAGAGCCGGAAGAACGTGTAGCGGTAAAAAATAAGCGCCATTGTCCAGATATACAGCATGCCGCCCCACAACCACATTGAAAGCGCCAGAAAGTTAAGCTCCAGCCTGAAGGGCTGGCCAAGCTTGGTCGCCAGCAACGCGCTGGACACCGAAATCGATTGCGTAGCCACCACGGCCAGCAACCATCCTCCATTTATTCCCTTGTCAAGCGAGGGTTTGTTGCGTTTGATCGTCAACGCTGTAAAGATGGTGTAAGTGAGCACCACCCATAGTGTAAGAGCCATCGCCCAAAGCCACCGTCCCATATGGGAGTCGCCTCTCAGTACCAAATACTGCGAGCCCAGCACCGCACAGGCGGCCACCGTAGTAAAGAAACCCGGTCCGCGCAGATGGTCTACCATGTCAGCAAAGAAATCACGCGGGTAGCGTACTGCGCGCAGCACCGTCAGCACACACAACAACAGAAAAAGCGCATTGTTCAGCACAAAAAGACTTTGTGAAATGAACGGATGCCCCAGCATGTGAGCGCCAATTGACACGATTCCGGTGGCCATGACCATGCCAAAATTAGCCGGCGACATAGCCCTCAGGCCGCCAGCGCTTTTGTTTTGGTCGCTCTGCCCGGCAGAAGACGAAACAAGCGGAGAATTGTCAGGTGGGGTATCGGAAAAAGCCATGGACAGGGTCAGTTATTCTTGGAGTTAGACTCATTCTAGCGCCATGCACCACAGCGCCCCAGCAACTACGGGTTAAAATAGCAGGTTACCCGTAATTAATCACCATCATTTATCGCGCAACGCGCCGCACAGGAACACTCATGGAAGCCGAACGCCAGAACCAACTCGAAGCCCACCTTGAAGATTACGCCGAGCGTGAGGCTGCACTCCGGAGGTATCTTTGACTACGATGCCAAAGCTGAACGCCTGCACGTCGTCAATGCTGAACTAGAGAGCGCTGAGGTCTGGAATGACCCCAAGCACGCTCAAGATCTAGGTCGCGAGAAAAAAAGTCTCGAAAATGTAGTCAATACGCTTAGTGCCATCAATGCCACCCTCTCTGATGCGCGCGAGCTCTTTGAGCTGGCAGCTGCAGAAGATGATGATGCCACGCTGGCCGCCATCGAACATGACGCCCAGGACGTCGCACAAAAGCTCGAAGTGCTTGAGTTCCGCCGCATGTTTTCCAACCCGGCCGATCCGCTCAACTGCTTTGTCGATATTCAGGCGGGCGCGGGGGGTACCGAAGCACAAGACTGGGCCTCAATGTTGTTGCGCCAGTATTTGCGGTATTGCGAACATAAAGACTTCAAGGCCGAGGTTCTCGAAGAGTCTCACGGTGATGTGGCCGGGCTTAAGTCTGCCACCATCAAGGTTGAAGGCGACTACGCGTTTGGCTATCTGCGCACCGAAACCGGTGTGCACCGACTGGTGCGCAAAAGCCCCTTTGATTCCAATAATGGGCGTCACACTTCATTTGCCAGCGTATTTGTCTACCCCGAGATCGATGAAACCTTCGAAATAGACATTAACCCCGCCGACCTGCGTGTCGACACCTATCGCGCCAGTGGAGCGGGTGGCCAGCACATCAACAAAACCGACTCTGCGGTACGGATTACACACGAGCCCACGGGTATCGTGGTGCAATGCCAGAACGACCGGTCACAGCACCGCAACCGTGCCGAAGCCATGCAGATGCTGCGCTCGCGTCTCTACGAACTCGAGATGCGCCAGCGCATGGCGGAGCAGCAAAAAATGGAAGACTCCAAAACCGATGTGGGCTGGGGTCATCAGATACGTTCTTACGTGCTCGACCAAAGCCGCATTAAAGACTTGCGTACCAACGTCGAAATCTCCAACACACAAAAAGTACTTGACGGCGACCTTGATCCATTCATCGAGGCCAGCCTCAAACAAGGGGTATAAAAGCATGACAATTAATACTGTCGCACTCGTCACTGGCGCAAGCCGTGGACTGGGTCACGCGCTTGCACGAGGACTGCTGCAGCCAGACAACAAATTGATCACCATTTCACGCAGCCATGATAATGCACTTGCCCAACAGGCTGCCGAGGCCGGCTGTAGCTTGCAACAGATTCAGTCAGACCTCGCCAACCCCGCCGCCGCAGAGCGCCTCGCGGAACAAATCGTTGCTGCTCTGCCTGCCGGAGCGCAGCGCTACGTACTAATCAACAACGCAGGCACCGTTGGGCCTATCAGTCAGGCCGACCAACTCTCTGACGCGGCGACAATTACCGCCGCCTTCAACCTTAATGTGACCAGCGTCATGCTGCTTACAACGGCCTTTCTGCAGATGGTGAAGCCCTTGGGTGCCGACTGCCGCATCCTTAATATTTCATCTGGGGCTGGCCGCAATCCCACAGCTGGCTGGGGGGTTTACTGTGCCACCAAGGCGGCACTCGACCACTACACCAGTGTGCTGCATGCAGAAGAGCACGGGGTGCGCGTCGTGTCGCTTGCCCCTGGTGTTATCGACACTGGCATGCAGCAAACCATACGCTCCAGCGACGTCCACGATTTCCCTAATGTGGCGCGCTTTACCCAGCTGCACGACGAAGGGCGCCTTACATCACCCGACGAAACGGCCGCCCGCATCCTGCGCTACATTGACCGTGAAGACTTTGGCAGTAACGTGCTCGACGACATCCGAAACTACGCATAAGTACAGAACATGAACGACACCACGTCACCCCTACCCGTCGATGAAAATCACCTGATCGCCGAGCGCCGCTCGAAGCTGGCCAACCTGCGCAGCGAAGGCCCCGCCTTCCCCAATGACTTTCGTCCTGACACCCGTTCGGCAGATCTGCATTCCGCCTACGACGAGCTCGACAAAGAAGCACTGGCAGTTGTTGGCAAACAGGTAAAAATTGCCGGACGCATGATGCTTAAACGCGTCATGGGCAAGGCCAGCTTTGCCACGATCCAAGACGGCTCAGGCCGCATTCAGGTATTTCTTGACCGCAACAAGCTGGGTGACGATCTGTATTCCAGTTTCAAAACCTGGGACATGGGCGATATCATTGCCGTTGAGGGTGTCGTATTCAAGACGAACAAGGGTGAGCTCTCAGTCAACGCCCACACCATACGTCTGCTGTCCAAGTCGTTACGGCCGCTTCCTGACAAATTTCACGGTGTCGCAGACCAAGAACTACGCTATCGCCAGCGCTATGTCGACCTGGTCATGACCGAAGAAACCCGCAACACCTTTCTTACGCGCAGTAAAGCCGTAGCAGGCATACGCAACTTCATGGTTGAAGCAGGTTTTCTTGAAGTTGAAACGCCTATGTTGCACCCCATACCCGGTGGCGCAACGGCCAAGCCGTTTGTAACGCATCACAATGCACTCGACATGCAAATGTACCTGCGTATCGCACCTGAGCTTTACCTCAAGCGGCTTATTGTGGGTGGGTTTGACCGGGTGTTTGAAATCAACCGCAACTTTCGCAATGAAGGTGTAAGCCCCAGGCATAACCCTGAATTCACCATGATGGAGTTTTACGCCGCTTACGTTGACTACCAGTGGCTCATGGACTTTACCGAGCGGCTTTTGCGTGACTCAGCCATTATTGCCACCGGCAGCGCCGTGCTTGATTACCAAGGCAAGCCTGTCGACCTTAGCCAGCCCTTTGACCGACTAACCATCGTCGAAGCCATTATCAAGTACGCGCCTCAGTACACTGAAGCCCAGCTTAGCGAAGAAGCCTTTGTTCGCGCCGAACTCAAACGCCTGGGCGCTGACGTCAATGGGCCAGTGCTGGCACGCGCTGGCATGGGTGCCCTGCAATTGGCACTGTTTGAAGAAACCGCCGAAAGCCAGTTGTGGAACCCCACGTTTATCATTGATTACCCAGTCGAAGTATCCCCTCTGGCACGGGCCTCTGACGCCCGTCCCGAAATCACCGAGCGTTTCGAGCTGTTTATTACCGGGCGCGAAATCGCCAACGGCTTCTCTGAGCTGAACGACCCCGAAGACCAATCGGCTCGTTTTCTTTCACAGGTTGAAGCCAAAGACGCCGGTGACGAAGAAGCCATGTATTACGACGCCGACTATATCCGTGCGCTCGAATACGGCATGCCTCCTGCAGGCGGCTGTGGCATAGGCATTGATCGTTTGGTCATGTTGCTGACCAACAGCCCCAGCATCCGCGATGTCATTCTCTTTCCGCATCTGCGCCGTGAAGACTAAGCCTGCTCAAGGATGATCGGGCAGCGTCGATGCAACGGACGCAAGTGCGCGCTTCGGCGCGCACCAAAGCGACCAGCCTCATCCCTAACTGGCGCAGTGCGGCCAGCTTTAAGAAGGCTGTCAGTATGTTTGCCATACTCAGGGTTTGAACGTCACCCACCTGCTTAGTTTCTGAGCAAATTCAGTACGATCATTGCTTTTTTGGCACGTCGTCATTGTGTCTAATGCCTTGTTCCCGACAATCAGCAACTGCGTGGTCAAATGCGCAACTTGATAAAAGCGTGAGACTTCGGCCTGCCTGATGTTGAAATCAGGCAGTTTAGATGAATCATTGATTAGTCTATCTTTCCAGTCACCCCGCGACAAAAGCTAGAATAGACCTCTTGAACCACGTGGAGGAAACGACCGCTATGCATCCCATCGTTGCCGAGCTGTATAGTCAGCTCACCCTGCCAGTCATCAGCGCGCCCATGTTTATTGTGTCAGGCCCCGAGCTCGTCATTGCTCAATGCGCCAGCGGTATTGTGGGCTCCATGCCCGCGCTCAATGCGCGTCCAAAAGAGCAGTTGTCACCCTGGCTCACGCAAATCGAGACTGCGCTGGCCGAACTGCGTCAGCGCGAACCTGACCGACGCATCGCGCCTTATGCCATCAACCTGATTATTCACCGTTCAAACGACCGCGTCGAAGCGGATCTTGCCGTCTGCGCCGAACACAAAGTGCCTATTATCATTACCAGCTTGAGTGCACCACACAGCGTGGTAGATGCCGTGCATGGCTGGGGTGGCAAGGTGTTCCATGACATCACCACGCTGCGTCACGCCGAAAAAGCCATAGAGGCGGGTGTGGATGGTCTGATTCTTGTTTGCGCCGGCGCGGGCGGCCATGCAGGTACGCTTAGCCCCTTCGCCCTGGTTGGCGAAATACGCAAAATGTTTGATGGGCCCATTATTTTGTCGGGTGCCATTAGCCGGGGTCAAGATGTTGCAGCGGCACGCGCCATGGGCGCTGACTTTGCCTACATAGGCACGCGGTTTATTGCCAGCGATGAAGCCAATGCCACAGGCGACTACAAACAGGCCATTGTCGATGCAAGCGCCAAAGATGTACTCTACACCCCTTACTTTACGGGCATCCCGGGCAACTATCTTAAAGCCAGCATTACGGCCGCTGGGCTTGACCCCGACAACCTGCCTAATGTTGACCCAAGCTCGGCCAATTTTGGTTCTAGCCGAAGCAAGCCCTGGAAGGACATCTGGGGCGTGGGCCAGGGCGTTGGCAATATTGAACGCGTATTGTGTGTCGCTGATATCGTCGATCAGCTCACGCGTGAATATGCTGCAACCGTACGCTCGCTCAATGACAAATTTATCTAAAACAGTGATGATGCAATGATAGATACCAAGTATGAAAACGGCACTATGCTGCTAACCATTAACCGTCCCAAACAGCGTAATGCACTTAGCACTGACATGTACCTGCAGCTTAGTGAAGGCCTGCAGGCCGCGCACGACAACCCTGAATGCTATAGCGTCATTATTACCGGGGAGGGTGAAAATTTCACAGCAGGCAATGACCTAGCCGACTTCCAGCGTCAGCGCTTGCCTGGCGATAGCCCTGCCCTCACCTTTTTACGTACACTGGCATCGGTTGACGTACCGGTCATCGCTGCGGTGCAGGGCTATGCAGTAGGGGTGGGCGTGACCATGCTGCAGCATTGCGACTTTGTATATGCAGACAATACGGCGGTTTTCAGCCTGCCCTTTGTCACGCTGGGGCTTTGCCCCGAAGGAGGTTCCAGCATACTGCTTGAACGCCTTGTGGGCCCACGCAAAGCTGCACAATGGCTGCTGCAGGCCAAGCGCTTCGACGCTGTCGAGGCTCTGGATGCCGGGCTGCTCACCTCCATCTCTGAAAACGGCCAGGCCCTGGTTGACGCTCAAGAGGCTGCGGCACTACTGGGTAAGCAACCTGTCGCGGCATTGCGCCTGTCCAAAAACATGCTCAGAGAGCCGGGCCGTCTTGCTTTGATGCAGGCTTTCGATATAGAACGCGATCGCTTCCAGGAGCGTTTAAACTCTGAGGAAGCCCAGGCCGCTTTCAAGCGGTTCTTCGAGCGGTAAACGGTTCGTAGCGCCAGCCACTTCCAGTCCAGGCCGACAGCCTGGCCGCAATGCCTGCAGGACATAGCGATAGGACAAACGAGCTACACAGGAATGCCTTCAAGACACACCGATAGAACAAACGAGCAACACATGAATGCCTGCAGGGCGTACGGTCAGGGCATACAGCCAGGGCATATCAGCATGATATATGGGTAACAAAAAGGGCTTGCCAAATGTGCAAGCCCTTTTTGCGTTTGCGCTAGCGCACTGTTGCAGGTGCAAGTCTTCCAGCAAGTTGATCGCCGAGAATGAGGTGAAGCGCAACGAGGGTTAAAACAACCGAGAAGCGAGTAATAACCCGCCGCTAACCTGCCTAAGGACGAATCAGTTGTGCACCTGTCTGTGCCTGTAAATCGTCAAAACTAACGCCATCATTGATCTGCAAAACTTTCAGCCCTTCTGGCGCAACCTCGAGCACGGCCAGGTCCGTGTAAATACGGCTGACCACGCCTACGCCCGTAACCGGTAGCGAGCACGATTCGAGAATTTTGGGTGAACCGTCTTTGGCATTGTGCTCCATAAGAATGAACACACGTCGTGCCCCCACCGCAAGATCCATGGCCCCGCCGACAGCTGGAGGTTCGCCCGGACGGCCGAGATTCCAGTTTGCCAGATCACCCGTACGCGAAACCTGCATGCCACCCATAATGCAAATGTCAAGATGGCCGCCGCGCATCATGGCGAACGAGGTAACGTGATCAAAAAATGCGCCGCCTGTAAGCAGGGTTACTGGCTTCTTGCCGGCGTTGATAAGTTCAGTGTCTTCCTGCCCCTCAGGCGCAGGTGGCCCCATGCCCAGAATGCCGTTCTCACTTTGAAGAATGACTTCTTTTTCGGGGCTCAGATAACGAGCGACCAGTTCAGGCATGCCAATGCCGATGTTCACGTAGCTGCCAGCCGGGATATCGGCCGCAAGACGCTCAGCCATTTCATTTCTGTTTAACCGCTTTAACATAATAAATACCGCTTAACTGGATAATTCGGGGTTAGAAACGCGCACAATGCGATTGACGAAAATGCCCGGCGTGACGATGCACTCAGGATCAAGCTCGCCCAGTTCAACAAAGTGCTTGACCTGCACAACCGTCTGGCGGGCCGCCATGCTCATGACAGGCCCAAAATTGCGTTGTGCCTTGTTGTAGACCAGATTACCCCAGCGATCGGCGCGCTCGGCCATGACCAATGCAAAGTCACCCCGTATAGGCTTCTCGAACACATAATGCTTGCCGTCGATCTCGCGGGTTTCTTTGCCAGCCGCTAACTCAGTGCCATAGGCTGTGGGGGTAAAAAACCCTCCCAGCCCGGCACCGCCAGCATGAAGGCGCTCGGCAATCGTACCTTGCGGCACGGTTTCGAGTTCGATTTTGCCCTCTTTGTACATTTGGTTGAATACCCACGAATGGCTGGCTTTTGGAAACGAGCAAATAATCTTGCGTACCCGACCCGCCTTGATTAAGGCTGCCAGACCATTTTCGTGGTTGCCGGCATTGTTGTTGACGACAGTAAGCTCGCGCGCTCCCTGGTCAATGAGGGCGTGGATAAGCTCAGTAGGCATGCCTGCGCCACCGAAACCGCCCACCAGAACGGTCGCGCCATCGTGAATGTCAGCGACCGCCTCTTCCAGGCTGTCTATAAACTTGTTGATCATTTGCTCGTAAACCCGCCCGAAAAATTAATTTAACGAAATTTTGGCTTTCTTGATGATTTCTGCATACATGGCAGAATCAGACTCAATGCGCTTCTGAAAGGCTTGTGGTCCGTCTCCTACCGGTACAAAACCGGCATCTTTGAAACGCTGCGCAACTGCCGGCTCTTTAACGATTTCGGAGATCTCAGCAGCCATTTTGTCGATGATGTCTTGTGGGGTGCCGGCTGGAGCCAGAATACCCGCCCACGAACCCATGGCAAAGCCCGGGAACCCCGACTCGGCCACTGTACGGACGTTAGGCTCATCGGCCCAACGGTTTTCTGTCGAAATCGCAAGCACCTTGAGCTCTCCTTTTTTAGCGTACTGCATGGGCACCAAAATAGGGTCAAATACCATTGACACGCGCCCGGCCAGGAGATCTGTGAGAATGGGCGCACTTCCTTTGTAAGGCACATGCGTCATGTCAATGCCTGCCTGATAGGCAAAATTAACGCCGGTAAGATGCGCGCTCGAGCCCGCCCCACTAGAGCCATAAGTTAGCTCTCCTGGGTGCGCCTTGCCATACTCGACCAACTCTTGGAGGGTGTTCGCAGGCACGTTTTTGGCCACAAACAGAAACAGCGGCAATTCGGCGGCCAGCGCCACAGGCGCAAAATCAGAAAGCTTGTAGTGCAGATCGTAAAGATGCGGGTTGACCGAGTGTGCAGCAATAACCGTCACAAACGTGTAGCCATCTGGTTTTGCCCGCGCGGCAGCGGCAGTGCCAATTGTTGCATTGGCACCAGGCTTGTTGGTCACTACAAAGGTCTGACCCAAACGTTCAGACAGACGCTGCGTAATTGCACGGGCGACCGTATCCGTGGCGCCACCAGGGGTATAGGGAACAATCATTTCCACGGATTTTTCGGGCCAGCTGGCGGCGTGAGCGCCAAAGCCAGCAGCCAGGACGGCCGCGCAAAACAGAGAGGTGAGTGTGCGTTTGGCATTTTGATGATTCAATGTCTACTCCTTGATACCTTTAGTTGAGTGAGCGCAACGTTGCACTCGCAGAATTTTGCGCGTCTGCCAGCCAGATGCGCTAAGTAACTTCCCGATACGTAGTCGAGAACTCTTGCCAAGAGCCTACCCGGCTCTATACGTGACGGTGCCAGCAATACGATTACTGGGTCGCCTACCGTCTCGCTATTTCAAATTTCACCTATTCCATCAGTGTTTTCCAGCGTATCTTTCCTGACGCCGTGCGAGGCAGTGTCTGGACGAACTGGACATGCCGCGGCGCCTTGTAAGCCGCCATATTTTCTTTGCACCAGGCAATAAGCTGCTCTTCGGACAATGTGCCTTCAAAGCCGGCGCGCAATATAACAAACGCCTTAACGGTTTCGCCTCGCTTTTCATCTGGCACACCAATGACACAGCACTCACTGATGGCTTGGTGCCCGTACATCAGCAACTCAACTTCTGCAGGCCACACTTTAAAACCCGAAGCGTTAATCATGCGTTTCAGACGATCAACCATAAAGTAATAGCCGTCTTCGTCCTGCCGCCCGAGATCGCCAGTGCGCAAAAAACGCTTACCTTCAAACTCCATAAAGGCGGCTTCGGTGGCTGCGGCGTTGCGCCAGTAGCCCTGCATAAGCTGTGGCCCATTAACGATGATTTCACCCACCTGGCCCGCCTGAACTTCACGCTGTGTATCAGGGTCAATAATGCGTGCGATGGTGTCAAAGATTGGTATGCCGAGACACTGTGGTTTGGGACGGTGCAACGGGTTGCTATGCGTTGGTGCCATGGTTTCGGTCATGCCGTAACCTTCGATGTAATCCAGCCCAAAATTCTTCTTAAGCTGCAATGACACGGCCTCGGGCATAGCTGCACCACCGCCGCTAATTCTGCGAACGCTGCTCAGATCGTACTGAGCAAGTTTGGGGTTGGACATAAACTCAACCACCATGGCTGTGATCATGGGCAGGCGACTAATCTGGTAGCGCTCTATGCATGTGCTTATGATGTCTCGATCCCAGCGCGAAAACACAACACTGGTGGCACCCAAATACAGAGGGCAGTTCATACCGCTTTGCATGCCGGTAACATGAAAAAAGGGCAGACTGGCCAAATACACAGTGTCTTGATGCGTGTGGTGCCACAAGGCGGTGGCCACCATAGGATGCATGGTGCTTGCGTGCGTATGCATACAACCCATAGGTCGGCCCGTCGTGCCCGATGTGTAAGGCATGACACACACATCATGCATCTGACCCTGCAACGGCTCTGGCTGGCACTGGTACGCCATGGCTTCAGCCCACCCCGTCACACCGGCATCGTCAAACTGCCGACGTGGTTCGGCTACAAAATCGGGTAAAGACAGGTCGGTTGGCTGGCGCAGGTAGTCACAATAGCTTGCCACCACGACATGCGCCAGCCCTTCTTGTAGCAAAGGCCGCAGCGACGCATACAGATCTTGTGCAATAAAAGCAGTATCGGCGCCGGTATCTTTAAGATAATGCCGCAGCTCTTCAGTGCGGCACATGGGGTTAACGGGCACCACGATGGCATCAGCCCTGAGTATGGCGTAGTAAGCCACAGCAAACTGGGGGCTGTTCTGCATAACCAGCAATACACGGTCACCCTTGCGCACACCCACGCGGGTCTGCAAATACCCCGCCATCGCATCCACGTCACGCTTAAATTGCGCGAATGTAATCTTGGTGTCGTAATACACCAGAAACGGCTTATCGGGGTATCGCAAAGCCGACACTTCAACATTTCTGTATAAATGCGTCTGGGGAAAGCTCAGGCTTCGAGAGAACTCCCGGGGCCAGTGCTGCTGATCAAGTCTGCTCATGCCCTGCCCCCGGTGTGTTAAGCGACCTCGAAAAGCCCGGCCGCCCCCTGGCCGCCGCCTATGCACATGGTGACCACCACGTACTTAACGCCGCGCCGCTTGCCTTCGATTAACGCATGACCAGTCATACGGGCACCCGACACGCCATATGGGTGGCCCACGGCGATAGCGCCACCATTTACGTTGAGGCGGTCGTCAGGAATACCCAGACGATCGCGGCAATACAGCACCTGGCAGGCAAAGGCCTCGTTAAGCTCCCAAAGGCCGATATCGTCAACCTTCAGACCTGCGCGCTCAAGCAGCCGCGGTACGGCAAACGCCGGACCTATGCCCATCTCATCAGGCTCGCAACCTGCAACCGCGAAACCACGAAAAATACCCAAGGGCTGAAGCCCACGCTGCTCGGCCAGCTTGCTGTTCATAACCACGCACGCCGACGCTCCATCAGAAAACTGGCTGGCATTGCCGGCAGTAATGACACCGCCAGGCAAAGCCGAGCGTATGCGCGATACGCCTTCCAGTGTGGTATCGGGGCGTATACCTTCATCGCTACTGATAGTGACTTCACGCGAAGTCATCTGGCCGCTACGCTTGTCGAACACACCCATGGTGGTCGTCATAGGCACGATTTCATCATTAAATAACCCGTTTTCTTGTGCGGCAGCGGCACGCAGTTGGCTGCGCACCCCATACTCGTCCTGGGCTTCTTTGGAAATGTTATAGCGATCAGCGACTGTTTCGGCGGTTTGAAGCATGCTCCAATACAGCTCGGGCTTATGCTGCAGCAGCCAGGGATCACGCCTCATATGCGGGTTCATCTGGTTTTGCACGCATGAGATGCTTTCAACGCCGCCGGCCACCATGACAGGCACCTGGTCAACAATGACACGCTGTGCTGCCATGGCAATTGCCTGCAAGCCTGAGGAACAAAAACGGTTAATCGTTACGCCAGCTGCCGTGACAGGCAGCCCGGCCCGCAGGCCAATGGCGCGGGCAACGTTACCGCCCAGCGTACCTTCGGGCTGCGCCGTGCCCATGATAATGTCTTCGACTTCAGCAGGATCAATGCCTGCGCGTGCTACGGCGTGCTCAACGGCATGGCCACCCAGCGTAGCGCCGTATGTCATGTTAAATGCCCCACGCCACGATTTGCCCAGCCCGGTGCGAGCGGTGGATACGATTACGGCTTCAGTCACACGTGTCTCCAGATTCAATTCAAAGAATAAATGCCTGTTTGCTTAATTGGTCAGCGCCACTGCCAGGCCTTCAGGTACATGGCCACGCTCACGAGCCTTGCGCAACTGGAACACCGCGCAGCGCGTAACAACCTCGTGACAATGCCCAGTGTTTCAGGTCCAGCGACCACCTGCTTCGACACGCTCAAGCAATAGCGGCGAAACGGCCCAAAACTTGGCAGCTTTGTCTGACACCTGTGCATATTGCCCGATAGCACGTGCAATGTTGTACAGACCAATATGCTCTGCATAGTGCATGGGTCCACCACGGAAAGCCGGGAAGCCATAGCCGTTTAAATACACCACATCAATGTCAGAAGCACGTAGTGCAATGCCTTCGTCCAGAATTTTGGCGCCTTCGTTAACCAGTGCGCAAAGACAGCGCATTAAAATCTCTTCATCTGAGATTTTGCGTGGCGTAACACCCTTCTCGGCGCGGTAGGCTTCAATAATCTCGGTAACCACAGGATCAGGAATTGGCTTGCGATTGCCCGGCTCATAGCGATACCAGCCTGCTGACGTCTTTTGCCCGAAACGACCAACCTCGGCCAGTTTGTCGGCCACCATGGAGAAATCTTGATCAGGGTTTTGTGCGGCACGATGCTTGCGGATCGACCAGCCAATATCTATGCCAGCCAGATCGCCCACGCGGAATGGACCCATGGCCATACCAAAATCCTCAAGCACTTTATCAACCTGCTGTGGCAATGCACCCTCGACGATCAGGTCGTTGGTAACGGAGTAATAGCGATGCAGCATGCGGTTACCGATAAAGCCGTCGCACACACCTGAGACCACAGGCTTCTTGGCGATTTTTTTGGCCAGGTCGATACACGTTGCCAGTACATCGTCGGCTGTCTTTTTGCCACGTACGATCTCAAGCAACCGCATCACGTTGGCGGGACTGAAAAAATGCAGGCCAATGACGTCGCCAGGGCGCTTGGTAAAGTTGGCAATGGCGTCGACATCAAGCGTAGATGTGTTCGAGGCCAGAATGGCACCTGGCTTCAATACCTTGTCAAGCGCGGTAAACACTTGCTCTTTTACGTCCATGTTTTCGAATACGGCCTCGATCACCAGATCTGCCTGTGCCAGATCCGCATAGTCGAGTGAGGTGGACAACAAGCCCATGCGCTCTTCAACCTGCGCTTGCGTCAGGCGACCTTTTTTCATGGTGTTTTCGTAATTGCGGCGTATGGTGGCTACACCACGGTCGAGCGCGTCCTGCTTGGTTTCAATCATGGTTACGGGTATGCCCGCGTTCAGAAAGTTCATTGTGATGCCACCACCCATGGTGCCGGCACCAATTACACCTACGGCCTTGATGGCACGTAGCGCAATGTCTGAAGCAATACCCGGGATCTTGGTCGCAGCGCGCTCGGCCGCAAAAATATGGCGCAGGGCTGCAGATTCAGGCGAACTCATTAATTGCAGAAAGAGCTGACGCTCCTGCTCTATGCCCTGATCAAACGGTAGCGAAACACTACCCGCGACCGCCTCAAGACACTTGAGCGGTGCAGGAAAGCGCTTTGCAGCTGCGGCCAGATTGGCACGGGCCACCTGCAACAGCGCCTCGGCATCAGGCTGGCTAACCTTAAGATCACGCACGCGCTTATGCGAGGTGTTTTCTTTTGCCATTTTCTCGGCGAAGGCTGTTGCACTGGCAACCAGATCTTTATCAACCACAAGGTCAAAAAGTGGTGTATCAGCAAGCTTGGCTGCCGAAACAATGGTGCCGTTTACAATCATGTTCAGGGCTTTTTCAAGACCTAGCAGCCGCGGTAAACGCTGTGTGCCGCCGGCGCCCGGCAAAATGCCCAATTTGACTTCAGGCAGGCCTACACTTGCCGACTTGGTGGCTACACGGTAATGCGCGGCCAACGCCAGCTCAAGACCGCCGCCCAGGCAGACACCATCGATGGCGGCAATTACAGGCTTGGCCGATGACTCCAGCACCTTAATCACAGTGCGCAAGGTGGGCTCTTGCCCAGCCTTGGAGGTGCCAAACTCGCGTATATCAGCACCGCCCGAAAATGCACGTGAGTTACCCGTGAGCACAATGGCGACGACGTGTTCGTCGGCCTGGGCCCTGTCAATCAAGGTAACAATGGCGTGCCGCAGGTCAACACCAAGACCATTTACGGGGGGATTATCAAAGGTAATGACGGCAGTTTTGCCAACCACTTCATAATGTGCGCCGGGCATGGACACTCCTGTTGATGAGTCTGAAATGCGAAGTATATTCTGCATTGCAGAACTAAATTTTGATTTACTGCAGCTATACTAATCGCTAGTATAGAGGCTGTAAAGCTATACGTACCAGCAAACCCGCCCGAAATATCGATGAATGTTTCGCTATGCAGAATCATTCGTATGGCAATCGAAATCAAACAACAGGTCTCATCATGGATATCCAATACACCAGCGATCAACTGGCTTTTCGCGACGAAGTACGTGCGTTTCTTGAGCAGCATCTCAACAAAGACGTACAGCGCAAAGTCATGAACGATCAGCCCCTTACTAAAGAAGAGCGTCAGGGCTGGCAACGCACACTGTACAAACAAGGCTGGGGTGCGCCCGCGTGGCCTGTTGAATACGGCGGCACTGGCTGGGACGCCATCAAGCGACATATCTTTGAAGAAGAATGCGGTCGCGCCTTCACACCCGAGCAATTGCCTTTCGGGCTAAAAATGGTTGCCCCCGTTATCCAGAAGTATGCCAGCCAGGAACAGAAAAATCGCTTTTTACCTGGCATTATTTCGGGTGAAGACTGGTGGTGCCAAGGCTACTCAGAGCCTGGTGCTGGTTCAGACCTGGCCTCGCTCAAAACAACGGCCATACTGCAAGGCGACGACTACATCGTCAATGGCCAGAAAACATGGACCACACTTGCTCAGCATGCCAACTGGATCTTTTGCCTGGTGCGCACCAATAGTGACGTGCGCAAACAGGAAGGCATTTCGTTCTTACTCATTGATATGAACAGTCCGGGTATTACCGTGCGTCCCATCATCATGCTGGATGATGGTCACGAAGTGAATGAAGTCTGGTTTGACAATGTACGCGTACCGGTCGCGAACCGTGTCGGCGAAGAAAACAAAGGCTGGACTTATGCTAAGTATCTGCTTGGCCATGAGCGCACAAATATTGCACGCGTGGGCCGCTCCAAGGCGGTGCTCAATCGCCTGAAACGCATCGCCGCCTCGCAGCCTGGCAACGGTGATGGCAGCCTTCTTGACGAAGCGTCTTTTCGCGAGCGTTTGGCCATGGCCGAGCTTGAGCTGCAGGCACTTGAGATCACCAACCTCAAACTAATCGCCGCTGACGGTCAGCCGCGTGCACCGGGGCCTGAGGCGTCTATTCTCAAGATTAAAGGATCCGAGATCCAGCAAGAACTGGCCGAGCTGACCTCACTGGCCTTGGGCCCCTACGGCATTGCCCATCTTGCAACCGACGGCAGTCAGTACCCCGACGGCATATCCGACGCCATGGCTGCAGAATATTACAGCTCTACCGCACGCTACCTCAACAATCGCAAGACCACTATCTACGGCGGCTCCAGCGAGGTTCAGAAAACCATTATCTGCAAGGCCATACTGGGTATTTAAGCCTTTCTTCAGCCTGTGCCACAACGCAAACCAATACCATGATCACCCGCGCTCATTCAAAAACATCGCGGACAAGGAAAGACTATGAACTTCAACCTTACTGAAGAACAACTGGGCCTCGAAGACACGCTGCAACGCTTTCTTAGCAGAGACTATACCTTTGAAAAGCGCCGTAACCTGCTCTCGACCGAAGACGGATTCAGTCGCAGCGCCTGGGCCACCTACGCCGACCTTGGCATTCTTGCCCTGCCCTTTCCTGAAGAGTTTGGCGGCCTGGACGGAACAGCGGTAGACACCTACCTGGTCATGCGTACCTTGGGCAAGGGTCTCATTCTGGAACCTTATCTCAGCACTATCGTGCTGTGCGGCGGCTTGATCAACAACTTCGCTACCCGGAGCCAGAAAGAAGTGCTCATCCCTTCACTGGCTTCAGGTGAAAGCATGCTCGCGCTGGCACACTATGAACCCAAATCACGATACAACGAATCTCTGGTGGAAACCCAGGCCGTTGCTGCCGGCGACGGCTGGGTGCTAAACGGCCACAAAGCTGTTGTGTTTGGCGCACCTAGTGCAGATCATTTTCTGATTTCTGCCCGCCACGAGGGTGACGACACAAGCGAGGAAGGCGTATCGTTGTTTTTGGTGCCAGCAGATACCACAGGCCTGAGTATTACGGGCTGGGTAAACCACGATGGCACGCGAGCAGGCGACGTCGTATTGCAACACGTAAAAGTGAGTGCCGATCAGCTTGTTGGCGAGCAAGGCAAAGCCATACCGGCAGTAAGTCAGGCTGTTGCTCTGGCCAACTGCGCCATAGTGGCCGAGGCTACAGGTATTATGCGCGCCCTCATTGCAGCAACACTTGATTATCTTAAAACACGCCAGCAGTTTGGTGTACCGCTGAGCACTTTCCAGGCGTTACAGCACCGTCTTGCTGACATGGCCATTGCAGCCGAACAGGCCGACTCCATGGCGTTACGCGCTGCTATCGAAATGCAAAACGAGGACCTCAACGCACGAGTGCGCCAGGCGTCAGGTGCTAAAGCCTACGTAAACCAGCAGGCGCGGCTGGTCGGACAAGATGCAGTCCAGCTGCATGGTGGCATTGGGGTTACAGACGAACTCGACGTGGCACACTACTTCAAGAGGCTCACAACACTCAGTCTGATGTTGGGCGATACATCGTTTCATCTGCAACGCTATAGCAATATGCTGGAGACTGCTGATGTGCAATAAACCTGTTGATGCTGCAGAACTAACAACCGGCATACCCGACGGTTACCAACCGATGAGTCGGTCCAGCAATTTCAATACGCTTTGCGGCCCCTATTTTGAGAAGGTCGAACATGGTGTGCACATTGGCATGGGTGTGCGAATTGAAGAAAAACATATGAACCAGCGTGACATCACACATGGCGGCATGCTGATGGCACTGGCTGATAATGCCATGGGCGATGCCCTGGCCAGAGCGTACGACTATAAGTCTGGATTAGTGACGGTCAGCATGAATTCTGACTTCCTGAAACCTGCCGCCATTGGCGACTGGGTGGAGGCGCGGCCAGTCGTACATCGCAAAGGAAAAACCCTGGCATTTGCTGAGTGTCCGCTTTATGTAAACGACACGCTAATTTTCAGAGCCAATGGCGTGTTTGCCGTTGTCGAACGGCGCGACTAAGTTGTGAGCGCCTTGATCTTCATTCAATGACCCATTGCCATCCTGATTTTTTCAACCGCTTCGAGCAGTCGCGGCCGCACATCGTTCAGTAAAAACTCTTTTGATACAGTAAATGAAGGTGCCCCGCAGGTAATAACCATGATGGGCTGATTTCTGCTGAGCTGAAAGCCCACCGCGATCGCATTGACATCTTTTTGCCAATCACCGAACGATGTGGTGATGCCCAGGGTTTGGTACTCAGCCACTGCCTTATGGATGCCGTCCATAATGTCTTTTTGTGACCAGGCATCAAGCTCGCCCAGCCGTTCGGCAATCTCGCGGCGCTCTGCCTCAGTTGCTATCGCCAGATAGCCGCGCCCCATGGATGACGTAACAATAGGAATGCGGGCGCCCACATCCAAACTTAATGTAAGTGCAGCCTGGCTACGGCAGTTTTCGATATAAAGCATAGACAGACGGTCGCGCACACCCAGCGACACCATGGCCTGCGAATAATCCGCCACCTCTTGCATGAAAGGACGTGCAACCTGGCGTATATCAAGCTTTGCCAGCATGCCCACCCCCAGTGACAGTGTTGCCATGCCTAATTTGTATTTGCCACTTTCTTCATCGTGAGTCAGATACCCAAGCCGGACCAATGTCATGGTGAGACGCGATACTGTTGACTTGGGCAGCCGGCATCGTTCAGCCAGTTCTTGATTACTCAGCACGCGAGTGCCTGACCGAAAGCACGCAAGTACTTCCAGCCCTCTGGCCAGAGCCGTGACAAAATGCCGGTCTTCGCTGACCGGAGATTTTTCTGGACGCTTGCGAAGCGCTGCGTTGGATGGGTCTGCACTCATATTTACTAACCTTTGCGAGATAGCGCCCTGACGTTACAGCTTGCATTGCCAGGCATTTTCTTGATCAACTTCATTTATCTAGGAGTATTCTGCGTATCAGAAATAATATATCAAATGCAGAACTAAATCGTCCCTATTTACCCTTGCTTCCTGACAACCTTATGCAATAGAATGGATTTTAGTTCTGCATAGCAGTTTTTGCTAGCCATTTTATTTGGCTACTCCCACGCTTCAGGCCCCCCTTATCAAGAGGCATCCCCACATGATTAGCTCCCTCAAACGACACATGCCGGTCAAAACCTTGCTGGCCGCCGCAGCCGGATCTCTACTGATGGCCGCCGGCGTTGCCAATGCCGCCTACCCTGATCGCGCAGTTTCGTGGGTCATTCCATTTCCCCCGGGCGGCCCAACCGACGTTTCAACCCGCGTGCTGGCTGAGGCCTTCAGCAAAGAGCTGGATGCCACCTTTGTTGCTGAAAACAAGCCCGGTGCATCAGGCACAATCGGCGTACGCAACGTCATGCGCAGCAAGCCTGACGGCTACACCATTGGCATGCTAGCCGCACCTAGCCTTACCGCTCCTTATATGCTGGCCGGCAATCCGTATGATCTCAGCAAAGACATTCAACCCATTGGCGTTGCTTATGTAACGCCATTGATTCTTGTCGTCAACCCCGAGATTATGCCTGACGTTACTGACCTGGCTTCTTTGGCCAAAGCGGGTAAAAACGGTGACTTAAACTACACCTCAGCAGGTACCGGAAGCACAGGCAACCTCACTATGGAACTGCTCAAAACCGAGTTAGGCTTTGGCGCCACCCACATTCCTTATCAGGGCAGCTCACCCGCCGTCGCCGCCGTACTGGCCGGTGACGTACCCGTTATGCTTTCTGATTCAGTCGCCGTCCTGCCCCAGATCAAAGCGGGAAAGCTGCGCGCCATTGCCGTTAACGCAGAAAACTTCAAGGCTCTTCCTGACGTCAAGTCTCTAAAAGAGCAAGGCGTGACAGGCAGCAAGGCTATCTCGTGGGTAGGCGTGTTCGCTCCGCCCAAAACGTCTGATGAGGCACGCACCAAGCTCGCCGAAACCCTCAAGAAGGTATTGCAAGATCCCAAAATTGCCGAGCGCATGATCTCGGTCGGAGCTTATCCGGCTTATGGTAATGCCGACGACATGCAACAACGCATCGTTAGCGATTCCGCCATCTGGGAAAAAGTCATCAACGACAACAAACTCGGTGCGCGTAACTAAAGCCATGCCAAACACCACGCTCTCTTCGCTTCCTCTTGCCGGTGTCCGTGTGCTTGATCTCTCCCGCGTTTTTGCGGGGCCGCTTTGCACCATGGCACTCGGAGACCTGGGCGCAGAAATCATCAAGGTAGAGCATCCAGTGCGTGGTGATGACACGCGCGACTGGGGCAAGCGTGTCGGTCCAACTGGCACCACCTACTTCAACTGTGCCAACCGCAACAAGCGGTCGGTCACACTTGATCTGCAGACTAAAGAAGGTCAGGAAATCGCCCGCAAACTGGCAGCACAATGCGACGTTGTCGTGCAGAACTTCAAATTTGGTGGCGTAGAAAAGCTCAATCTTGGTTACGAGCAACTACGCAAAATTCGTCCAGACTTGATTTACTGTTCTATCTCGGGGTATGACCGCAGCGGGCCTGAAGCGGCCCGCCCGGGCTATGACCTGGTCATGCAAGGCGAAACCGGCCTTATGTACATGAACGGCGAGCCTACCCAGCCGCCGCTCAAGTTTGGCACCTCTGTCGTTGACATGTTTACCGGCATGTATGCCACGCAGGCCATACTGGCTGCGCTTTACCAGCGACGCGGCACTGGCAAAGGCCAGCACATCGAGATGGCACTATTCGACAGCGGCGTCATGGTTTCGGCATTTTATGGCCTTGAATCACTGCTTATTGGTGAAGACGTGCCACGTTGTGGCAACTCGCATCCTTCCATCGTGCCCTACGGCGTGTTCGAAGCACAAGATGGGCCTCTGGTTCTTGCCGTAGGCAATAACGCCCAGTTTGCACGCTTTTGCACTGACGTAATCGGGCGGCCCGAACTGGCTGCGGATGAGCGCTTTCGCACCAATCTTGGCCGATCCCAGCACCGCGAGGCATTGTTGCCGGTCATCAACCAGGCGCTCGCTGCGCGTAAACGCAAAGACCTGCTCCAGGGTTTGTCAGCGGCAAACATACCGTGCGGCGAAGTACTTGGGCTGCACGAAGCGTTAACGTCTGAGCGTGCGCAACAAAGTGGCTTAATTCAGCACTATGGCCTGCCCGATGGCAGTCAGGCGCACATCATGGCACCGCCGTACAAGCTTAATGGTGAACGCCCTCCAGTGCGTCGCGGCCCACCTCAACTGGGTGAAGCCACCGACGAAGTTTTGCACGCCATGCTTGATCTGTCTGAGCAAGATCTGGCCATGCTGCGCGACCAAGGCGTTATCTAGGCATATACGCTTAACAGCTTCGTCGCCCGTAGTCGCGGCGTGACGCATGTGCGGGCAAGATAAAGGCGTTACAACATGCTGCGGGGCCAAGAGGGCTAGTCATTAAGGCTAGCCTTCTTGCCGTTCAAGCTGCACCATATTTAAACGTGCATCACGCCCAAACTACACCCTGTTCAAGCCGCGCCGCGTTCAAGCCGCACAACATTCAAGACATTACCAAACACCTCGTAGGCCAAAGGCAGCAAATGCTCATGATGCGTTAAAAACAATACCTGGGTATGCTGCGAAAGCGTACGCAACGCTTCCAGGCCCGCCCTTGATCTTGCATCGTCAAAGTTGATGAACAGGTCGTCGGCGACAAAGGGCAATGCGCGAGCATGAGTCAGGTGCAGTTCCAGCGCAGCAATGCGCAAGGCCAGGAACAACTGATCGCGCGTGCCTTCACTCAGCCCCGCCACCTCAACACGTTGTTCATTTTTCCGTCTTGCCACCAGCGCTGGCGGCTGTACTTCATAATCTACCCCCAGCCTCACAAACTGGCCCAACGTCAGGCCTGAGAACACTTCACCCGCACGTTGCAGCATAGGCCCCTGCTGCTGATCTCGATAACGATCAATTGCCCATCTGAGCAGACGACCCGCCGTAGCGGCCTCCAGGTACTGCTCGGCAAGCTCCTCCATTTCAGCCAATGCTTCCTGGCGTCGGGCCTCGGCCGTTGCTGCGTCCGACTGACCGTTAATCAATGAAAACGCCTGCTCGGCCGTTACCCGTTGCTGATAAAGCGTATGCAAGTGTTCACTGACCTCAGCCACGTCACGTTTCGCCTGTTCCAGCAAACTTTCCACTTCAGCCGGAGCATACTCGGCCACCTCAGCCTCGATAGCCTCACGCGACAAACCATCGCTTCCGCGCGTGACGGCAGCAACGGCTTCAGCAATCGCCAGCTGCAAGGCACGATGCCGGTCTGAACGCTCGGCCATCGGCAAGGCCTGGGCAACATCGCGCGTGCCGGCCAGCGACAGCAAGGGAGTAATGCGCGCTTCGGCATTGGCAATGGCTGCTGCCGCATCGCGGTTTTGTTGCTGTGCTACGGCAATAGCGCCATCGATGCGCTCCGCTGCTTTGAGCGCTTCCTGTGCTGCCCGCAGCCGGCGCATCAATACACGGGCCAGGTCTGCCCCGTCAACGCCTGTTACTACCTTTTCACCCACTGCGTTGGCCACGTGTAGCGCCGTCTCGTCCAGGCGCTGCAGGTCGTGCAGCATGGTGTCAATACGCGTACGACGTATAACCTGCGCCTGAGATAGTTTGTCTGCCACGCGGGAAGCCAGCCCAACTGCCTCTTCGGCCTCAGCCTGAGAACCTATCGCCTGCTGCAGCCTGGCATCCTGCACGGCCTGCAGCCACTGCTGCTGCCAGGCTTCAAATGCCGCATCTGCCTGTTGCGCCTTTAGCTTCAAGGTATGCAGCGCCGATTCTGCCTGCGAAATTTGCTTGGCAAGGCTGTCTTGCTGGGATCGCGCCGCATCCATGCGCTGAACATGCGCAGCAGCGGTCACAACCAGCGCTGGCAGATCAAGCGTATCGCCCATATCGCCTAAATCGACCGATTCTGCCCTCAATGCGTCTGCTAGCGCCTGCGCCGCCCGAGCGTAAGCCTGTTGCTCGGCGTTCAACTCTGACTCACGCTGACGCAAAGCAGCATCAGCCGTCAATGCCACATCGCGTTTGCCCAGCCAGTCTGGCATATCAGCCAGCGGCATTCCAGGAACGCCTACCTCATTGACAAGCGCTGCCCACATCAGATCATGGTTTTGCAGCGCTTTCTCGTAGTCTGACACGGCCTGTAACTTATGGCGTAATGCCTCTTCGGTCAGCTCCGCAGCATGGCGCACAGCCTGCAATGCCGCCGCTTCAGCAGAAGATCCAAGCTGGGCATCAACCAGTTCATCAGCCAGCCTGATACCTGCATCTACCAGCGGCCCACCGTCGTCGAGCGTGAGCTCGCCGTGTCTGACCCGCTGCCAGGCCTGATCACGCTTCAGACGTGCCTCCCGCACCTCGGCCTGCGTAACTAATTTTCCAGCCTGTTCAAACTGTGTGGCTTCTAGTTTGAGACGTGCGAGCTCGGCTTTATCCTGGACAACGCGTTCGTTTGCATCACTTATCTGTCGAACCAGCCTTTCACGTTCGCGACCCAAATCAACCACGCGGGCAGAGGACGGCAGCGACAACGTGCGCAGCGCGTGGACATCCATAGACCACCGTCCTAACTCGGCCAGTGCGCTCTGCAACAACACGTACGCCTCACTGACTTTTTGACGCAGGCTGCTAAGACGTGCGGCACTCGCCCTGAAGCCTTGCGCCTCGTCAAGCGCCAGCCTGAGCGACACAGACACCTCGGTGGTAGCGAGCTGCTGCGCCTGCTGCTGTTGTGTGTGAAGTTCACGGTTTTTTCATCAACAGCTTCCTTAGCCCACTGTTTTGCCTGAAGCAGGCCGCCATACTGTTGCAACAGTAGCGTAACGCGTCGCAGCGCACGCTCATCGGGCAACGTTGCCGTCAAGGCCTGTGCCTGGGTTGGCCAACCCAGCTGTGCAGCGCCGTCGAGTGCGGCGGCAAGCAAACCATCAGCCTCGGCCTCACGCAGCGGAATATCGCGGCGATGATTAACACATGCCCCGCGCAGCACGTCGAGGTTTTCAATGTCGTCAGCCAACTCAAGCACAGCGCGATCAACCACAATGGCCTCGCGCTCCTGCTTTCTGGCTTGCACGTCTTTACCGCGTTCTTCGAGAACGCGCTGGGCAACCTCAAGATCAATCTGTGTCTTTTGCAGGTCGGTATAGGCCGTCGGCGGGAACGTGACCACGTCTCCTAGCGCTGTAAGCTCAGCCTCTTTTTCTTTAAGCATCTGCAGGGAAGGTGCCACACGCCGCACCCGCTCCAGCCGTGATCGCAAGGTATCAAACTGCAGGCGTTTTTCGTTGGCAGCGTCAATCGCCTGATTAACCTGATCAAGCGCCTCTTTGGCTTCGGACCAAGCGCGCGTGCGCACAGTCGACGACTTTAACGCCGCCAGGGCCTCGTGATAGCGTGCCTCAGCCTTTGCGTACTCTGTACTGCTGCTGCGTTTGGTCCAGAGCTGTGCGGCACGTGCCTCAAGTGCTTCGCGTACCGGCCCAAGGCTGGCCACACCTGCCGCTGACTGGAACAGCACTTGCCCGACCTCATCAGAAGCCTTGAGCAGGCTTTCTCCGCCGGCGATCAGCCTGGTGTGATCCAACCCAAACATATTCTCAAAAAAGGCCTTGCTGGTGTCACCTAACAAGGGCTGTAAAAAGCTTTCGGGTAACTTTTCATCTGCAGGTGTGCGTAGCGGAGTGCGGCCGCGCGCACGGTGAAACACGGTTTCCTGGCCGTCTGCTTCGACTACACCACCTAGCCGAAGCTCGCTAAGCTCATGCAAAAAACCCAGCGGTGTACGCTGGGGCATACCGAATAGCCACTCGGCAACTGCACTGCGCACAGTAGACTTGCCGGCTTCATTTGGGCCCACAAGCAGATGGAAGTCGTGGGGGGCTGCGGGGAAGACCAAAGACTCGTCATGAAACTTGCCATATTTGATCAGATCAAGACGTTTGATACGCATGGCTTACTCTCCCTCGGCCAGGCGGGCAAGCAGCGCAGGGGAAACCAGACTCAGCATGCCTGAAAAATCACTCGCTCGCGCCAACGACAACAAGGGCACATCATTGTTGGCATCTGCAGGCACCTTGCCAAAGAAAGGCTGAAGCTCGCTTTGCAGCGCCCCCAGAAAATCTGGATCGTCTGCTGCGTCTGCCAAAATCACCTGCAGATCGGCAATGGCATCAAACCGCGAATGCAGCGCCAATGCATCTTCAAGCGGCTCGGTGGCCACCTTGACCTTCTCCAGCCATACCTTGTCATTGCCCAACACGGCGATTTGACTGCGCACCTCGGCATGTAGCGCCTGTGTGTTGCCAAACAGCGGGCCGTGCATGGCGGTGCGACCGCGCAGGGTTACCCTTACCGCACGCGGCACATGCTCATCAACGGAAAGCAGATTCTCAAGCGCGGCACCGGTCTGCCTTGCAATGTCGGCCATGGAAGTACACCCTGAGATATCAAGGTCTAGCGCCTCCCAGCGCAGTACATCGATGAACAGGCGCTCAACCTTCGTATGGCCCTGGTCTACCGTGACCAAGACGGCGCCCTTGCGCCCCGTCTCGCGAATATGCCGCCCCTGCAGATTTCCGGGGAACACAATGACAGACTGCTCGTCCCATTGCTGAAACTCATGCACGTGCCCCAGTGCCCAATAGTCGTAGCCTCTGGCGTGTAACTCGGCGCGGGAGCATGGCGCGTAATTGGCGTGAACACTAGACCCTTCAAGAGCGGTGTGCAGCACACCAATGTTGTAATACCCGGGCACCGGCTCAGGGTATCCCAACACCAAATTATCAACTACCGCCTTGGTACGAAAGCTTTGCCCGTGTAGGGCCACTTTCAAGTCTTCAAGTAGAAAGACCTCGGGCTTGCGTGCGCTGAACACAGACACATTGTCTGGCAGTGTGAGCTTTTTGCTCATCTCGCTTTCGGCATCGTGGTTGCCATACAGCAGAAATACAGGAACATGCGCACGCCGCAAACGCCCTAACTGCTGGCTAAAAAAATACCGGTATTGTGATCGCGCCAGTCGCCGTCATAGAGATCGCCGGCGATCACCATAAAATCAACATTTTCTTCGATGGCGCGGTCCACCAGCTTTACCAGCGCATCGCGCGAGGCATTGCGTAACTGCTCGGCTGGAGCGTCGGGGTAAGCGCTGAGGCCATGCAGCGGGCTATCAAGATGGATGTCGGCGGCGTGGATAAACTTCACGTATTTAAAGCTCCGGGGGTTGCATGTGAGTATGCTTACTTGACTGCCGCCAATGATAGCGTACCGCCACGTGTTCTATAACAGCAACTGGCACCCCACAACACGCCGTGCTGAATCTGACCTGGACTGATTGTGTCTGAGAAGCACAGGCTGCAACCTAAAATCAAACCACTTATCGCAATGACTGAGCATCTGTGTTTTTTTCTGACGCCGTAACTACTCGAAGACTGCCTCAAGACGCTCAGCTTCCAACACCTTGAGTGCCCAGCCCTGAAGGGTTTCTGTTTCTGCTTGCGCAATGTGGAAAGCTACCCAGGCCGGTAACTGACCAAAGCGGCGCTCGAGCATCGAAGACAGGAGGCGTGCAGCGCTGTCTCGGTATTCTTGGCGAGCTTTCTCATGACCTTCTATTCGTCCCTTTTGCAAACCCTCTTTCAGTCCTTTCTGCAGGCCACGGGCCTCGCCCAATCGTTCGATGCTTGTTACATAAGGCATGTTGAACTCCGTTTCTATTTCTCCTACGGCTTGCTTAAAGCACGGTTCAAGATCGTGGGGAAGAGATAACATCCAATCTACAATACGGAATAGTTGCTGAACGCACCGGCGATCGTAACGGTGCTGATAGAGCAGCCGCACCAATTCTATTTTGGCTACCAACCGCCCCTGCCCACCGCAACGCGTTTGGGCATCTAACTGCGCCATGACAACCACTGCAAACGGATTAAGCGCCGCGAGATCGATCAGTGACGCCCTGTCGTCCTCCCAACGTCGCAAGTGTACGACTGGAAAACGAAAATACACATGACATTTTCCCAAACGTTGCTGGTACACCAATACTGAAGGCCCTTCTGCGCTTGCAGTGAGAATGCCAAGACTATAAAAGGAAGTGCTGTGGGCATCAAGCTCAACAGGCCTTGGGGAAGGCTCCCCGCCTGCTACCTGACGGACATAGCGGTCCCAGATGCGATAAAAATAAGTAAACATGCGCTGAGCAAGACGAGCGCGGGATTTATCGCTTTGAGACCCGCTCTCAACTTCGACATGAACCAAAACCCACGCTTCACCATGATCAAGGCGGCGCAACCTGATCAGTTTGTCAGCGTAGCGACGCCCATTTGGTGAGCCGGGGACAATGGACTGCAGCTCCGTATCAAGAAATACGGGTGCGACAGTCCAGTTAATTAGCGCATACAACTCGGGTGCCAGCAATGCTGCGAAATCTTCAAAAAAATGGTCAAGTGCCTCTTTCCAGGGGCTGTCGTAATCAGAGAGGGTTTGGTCCATAAAGACTGTTGTGAGGTTGTCATGCAAAAACAATGTAATGGACCCCAGTGCCAACGAACAAGACGTATTGCACGCAAATGTCCTGGTTAAAAGACACCGCCGAAAATTCACTGACTAAACTCTCCTCTATAAAAATATTACCGAGCCTAAGGCGCATCAAGCCAAAGAGACTAGAAACCAAAATGCCATCTGTCACACATTTGCTTGTCAGTAAGAAAAGCTTTGGTGTATGGATGTAGTGACACTACTTTGTTGCATACGGCTTTCTGTGCACCGCACAAAAAACTGAGGCCCGTTACGCTTGCGGGTAACGGGCCTCAGTTTCATGCCAATTTAGCTGCGCCGGACGCCAGCGCACTCAATTGTGTCAGCGAATATCCTACAGATTATTCGGTATCCAGGTAACCACCGCAGGAACAAAATAAACAATAACGGCTCCGGCCAGCATGATGAAAATAAATGGAATCACACCACGTGCGACCACCCCCAGGTTGGTACGCGCAATAGCCTGGATGACAAACAGGTTAAGCCCGACAGGCGGTGTGATGAGTGCAAGTTCAATCAGGATGACGAAGTAAATGCCAAACCAGATCGGATCAATGCCTAGTGACAACACCGTTGGAAACAACACCGGAACCATAATAAGCAACATGGAAAGGCTTTCGAGAAACAGGCCAATAACCAGCAGAATTGCCGTTACCAGCAGCATAAAGCCATTGACCGAAGAAATATGCACGTCGACCAGCTCTGAAAGCATAAACGGCACTTGATAAAGCGTGATCGCCTTACCAAATATCTTGGCACCAATCACGATCAAAAACAGCACAATGGTGGTTTTTAATGTCTGGCTTACGGCGGCGTAAAAATCTTTCAATGACAGCGTTCGCAAAATAAACGCAACCAGCACAAACGACGCCAAAGCCCCTACTGCCGATGCTTCAGTCGGCGTAAACGCGCCGGTATAGATGCCGCCAATAATCAACACAGCAAGCAATATGGTCGGCATGGCGCGCACTGTCGACGACATTCTGTCTTTCATCGAAGACGCTTCCTGGCCTTGGTGCAGACCAGTAAACCACGCGTACCCGACGGTATAAATCGAAAACATGACCAGCAGCAGTATGCCCGGCCCTACCCCCGCCAGAAACAGCTTGCCGATACTTTCGTCCGTAATCACGCCATAGACAATGAGCGGGATAGAGGGAGGAATCAATATACCCAGTGTTCCGCCGGCAGCCAGCAAGCCCAGGGTGAAGTGCTTGCTGTACCCATGTTTTGCCATCTCAGGAATGGCCACCGTACCGACCGTGGCCGCCGTAGCGACCGAACTGCCAGAAATTGCAGAGAAAATGCCGCAAGAAACCAGTGCCGACAAACCCAGGCCACCGGGCAAATGGCCTACCCATTTCTGAACCGCATCAAACAAATCTTTGCCTACCCCACCTTTCAGTAGCAGGTTGGACATCAGCAAAAACAGCGGTACCGACAACAACACAAAATTATCAAGCGCACCATGCAGGT
This sequence comes from Allopusillimonas ginsengisoli, assembly GCA_005239165.1. Taxonomy (GTDB): domain Bacteria; phylum Pseudomonadota; class Gammaproteobacteria; order Burkholderiales; family Burkholderiaceae_B; genus Allopusillimonas; species Allopusillimonas ginsengisoli_A. The sequence continues at coordinate 157,649 of RAPG01000008.1, read as the reverse complement.
TTTGAGCAACCATGGCCAAAGGCAGGCCTTTGAGCATAAGCAGTGCAGCCCCAAGCCCCGCCAGCGAAAACGCTACCGGAACCCCCAGAAACAATAGCGCCAAAAGCGCCAGGCCGATATACAAAAGCGTCATGCGTTGGCCTCTTTGCCTGCGGTAGTGCGGGTGGGTTCATCGTCGAGTTCAAGTTCACTTTCCGGATTAAATTCGGGTGGCCCCCGAAATGGCAACCTGATCAACTCAGCCAGAGATTGCAGGGCCAGCAGCGCAAAACCTAACACTACCGGTAATTCGGCAATCCAGTTAGGAAGAGCCAGCATGGTAGGCTGGCGCCGGCCCAGGCGAAACGAGTCAGTAACCACGTCCCAACCTTTTACCGTCGCCATAATCGAAAATAGAAGAATAATAATTAGTGCAAGCGCTTCACACACATATCTGACCCAGGCGGGTGCTACGCCCAGCATGGCAGTGATGCGTATCATCTTGCCTTCTTTCAATACCAACGCCATGCCCATGTAGGTAAACCACACCTGCAAGGTAATCGATATATCCTGTGTCCACTGCGTAGGCGCATGAAAAAAATACCGCGCAATAGCTTCGTAACTGAGGACGGCGGTAATGAAAATAATCATCAAAACGCCAAGATGACCACACACGTCAGCCACACGGTCGACAATACGTAACAGCCAATGGTTTGGGACCGTGCTGGATTTCAACATGGGATGTGCTCGCGTCAATAGTCAGGCTGCGCTTCCGCCCACACAGTAGTGAGCGCGCAGCCTGACAATAAAGAATCAACTAATCAATAAAGCTTTTTAACTTCGTCAACAAGCTTCTTGCCGACATCGCCTGATTCTTTGATATAAACATCAACTGCAGGTGCTGCTGCCTTCTGCCAAGCCTCGATTTGGGCGGGTTCAAGGTGGATGACCTTCATAGGCGTCTTGTCAGCAATAAACTGCTCAGACTTGAGGTTATTGGTTTTTGTATCAGCCCTAATTTCATCTTCGGCCGTACGTGCAGCCGTAGATACCCATTTCTTTTCCTGATCAGACAGCGAGTCCCACAGCTTGTCGTTAATAACGACCAGGAACTCAGTTTGAGCATGATTGGTAATGGTGACAGAATCCATAACCTCAAACAGCTTGCGCGACTCGATAGCCGTGGTGCCCGTCATGCCTACGTCAACCGTGCCACGCTGGTAGGCGATAAACTGCTCTGAACCACCGATCTTGACGGGGATGCCGCCAACAGCAGAAATAAAGTCACCCGATGGCTTACCCAGCACACGAACCTTCTTGCCTTTCATGTCAGAGGGCATAATCATGGGATCGCCCTTGGATAGCAACTGCACGGGGCCGTAGTCTTGCCACCACAGTACACGCGTGCCCGTCTTGCGGATCATTTCGTCGATTTCCTGGCGTACGGGGCTGTCAGGCGATGCCGCCTTGGCCAGCACTTCGTAATCAGGGAACATGAACGCAACCGAGAACAGACCTGTGGCAGGTATAGTGCCGGCGTATTCATCAATAAGTACCAGGCCCATGTCTACGGCGCCAGCCGAAACAGCCTGAGGAACTTCACTACCCTTGTAGAGCTGGGCAGAGTCGTACAATTCGACTTTGATCTCACCGTTCGAGATCTTTTCAACTTCGTTTTTAAACAGAACGATGTTGGCACCCACGGGATGCTTGGTATTTACCTGAAGGCTAACCTTGAGGGTGCGCGCGGCTTGCGCGGAAAGGCTTGCGCTGAGCAGCAGCGAAGCCACGGCAGTCAGGCACAACGATTTGGCAAAACGAGCTTTCATTGGATATCTCCTCCGTATAAGTGCAAAGTAATTGTATACAATCATTGCCGATCCGCAATTAGGCGTTTACCCCACCTTTTGCAATTTTTATCAATGAACGGCGACTAGACCTGTGCCCCGCTGACAAGTGGGCTCGCATGATGCTTTCAGCCCAAACAGGATCGCGTACGCCGAAAGCGTCCAGCAATTCTCTGTGATGTGCCATGCTGCGCACAATCTCTTTAGGATCATAGGTTTCAAAGGTGCGATACACCAATGGAAACGAAATCACCTGCGCCGCCAGAGCAGCCAGCCGGCGACTATGCGCAGCCTGCAAAATCGCCTCGTGAAAACGCTCATTAAGACGCGTAAGCTGCTGCTTAGCCTCAGCCGACTGCACCCCTTCAGCAACCAGAGCTTCCATACTGTCGCAAAGCGCATGCAGCTGCACGAGCTCTTTTTCAGTAACGCGAGTAGCTGCAATGCGAGCCCCATATGACTCCAGCACCACGCGCAGCCCGAATATCTCTTCCAGATCATCGCTATCCCAACGTTTAAGCCGGCTGCCCTGATTAGGAATTGTTTCAACCAGCCCTTCCAGCGTCAGACGCCTGAGCGCGTCACGCACGGGCGTACGGCTGACGCCAATCTCTTTGGATAAATCACTTTCTTTAAGTGCAGCGCCATCAGGCCAGCGGTTGGCAAGAATCTTTTGCTTGATCCATAGATACGCCGTTTCTGAGGCGTGCCCGTGCTGCGAAGCAGATGCGTTGCTGGTCATGTCTATCCTCGTGTACGCATTATTTTTCTGCGAATAACATTACTTTATTGTATACAATCAAAAGAAAATTACTCGACTATTTATACCAATGGAGGTTTACCTTAATGACTGCAGCAGCTAAGCGCCAACGCCTTTCCGCCCGCCTGGCCCAACCCGGCCTGCTTACCGCCCCCGGCATCTTTGACATGATTTCAGCGCGTCTCGCAGACCGCATGGGCTTTGATCTGCTGTACATGACAGGCTACGGCACGGTTGCCTCCTACCTGGGTTTGCCCGATGCAGGCCTGGCCACCTATACCGACATGGTCAACCGCGCCTCCGCATTTGCTCAGGGATCAAACACGCCCATCATCGCCGACGGCGACACCGGTTATGGCGGCTTGCTTAACGTTGCACACACCGTACGCGGCTACGAAGCGGGCGGCGTGGCCGGCATACAGCTTGAAGACCAAGAATTCCCCAAAAAATGCGGTCACACCCCCGGTCGGCGCGTCATCCCGCTAGAAGACATGGTCAAGAAAATACGCGTGGCCTCTGAGGCGCGCTCGAGTGCAGACTTTCTTATCATTGCCCGCACCGACGCACGCACCACCCTGGGCCTGGACGAAGCCATGCGGCGCGCCGAGGCGTATTCAAAAGCTGGTGCAGACATACTGTTTGTAGAGTCGCCCGAGTCTGAAGAAGAGCTTGCCCACATTGCCAGCACACTTGATAAGCCGGTGCTGGTTAACAACGTGGAAGGCGGCAGAACCCCCATCTTGCCAAAATCACGCCTGGAACAACTGGGCTTCAAGCTGGCCATCTACCCCGCAACCGGCTTTCTCGCCATGGGTCATGCCCTGGAGCAGGCCTACACCGCGCTTCAGCAAGACGACACCGACAACGCACTGAAAGGCCAACTGTACGAGTTTCAAGACTTCAACAAGCTGGTGGGCTTTGAGAAGGTGTGGGACTTTGACAAGAAGTGGAACGAGGGCTGAGATACAGTCGCGGCGCAGGCTGGTCGGGGGGCCGTCCCAAGCCTGCATTTCAACGCTAACCTTTTGCGTTCCTTAAAGATATCTGTTTTTTACGGTTTTGGGCCCTGCTTTCCAAAGCCAGTGCTTTGGCTTCTCCACCAGCATTTGCCCCGACTGGTGCACTCTCCGCCCGTCAATAGAAAACTAAGCTGACACAATTTAAATGAGTAGTATTATTCGCTTTTAGTGATCTGAGATTCATGTAAAGCGAATAATACGTTACATTGTATAGATTCCCTTGCCTCGAGGCTTGGCAGGTTTTTGCGCTGAACGAACCGGCTCACTTTCAGCTAAAGCATGAATCTTCCTAAATGTTTCATGCAATTTTTCAGCGCATGACGGATCAATTTCCTTTATGCCAAGGGACCAAAGCTGCACCATTCTCGCGCCGGCCCGCGCAAAACCGGCCTGGGGTTCAGCGTGGGTGAAGGCATGCACTTGCTCTGCGGTAGTGACCAGAGCGGTGGCCAAGCGTGCTTGTAGCTGCTGCTGCCGCCTCGGGGCAATTTGGCATAGGTTGGCAAGGTAGTCCAACTCCCGCTTTCGCGGCCAGCGTTTAGTACCTGATAACGAAAGCGCCATGGTATCTTTAGCGTCGCCATCATCATTAACCGGCGCATACACCGACATACTAAACATATCGTAAGCAGGGCTTAACCCTGGGGCACCGCCCGGGCTATACAGAAGACCAAAATTCTTCAGATGTGCATCACCATTTCGGATGGCACATGCGAGCAGATATTGTTCATAGAACCGCTGCACGCTTTGACTGCCTGAGACTCCAGGGCAGTACGCTCGAATCGCTTTAACAATGCTCTCGACCGAGCCGTCGAACTTCTCACGCGCAGACAAGCCAGTCAGTGCGCACATGTCCTCAAAGCCCAACGCACGGCCCTGCTTGTCTTTATCGAATCGACGCACAAGCAGACGCTGCATATCTGCACCCAGTTGAAACTGCGGCGTGGGCAACCCCATATTCTGGGCAACGCACATACCAAAATACTCATAGAGCACGATCTGCTCGTGGTCCGGGCCATTGAGCTTTATGATCCACTCATCGAGCATAATCGTACTGCCGCGCCCATCATCATCAATAGGGCTGCGAGCCAAAAACTTGGGAAAGCCGCCGGACACGCCTGATTGATCAAGCGCATCGCCCAGGTAATAGGCAATTAGCTCATCTAAGTTACCGCCCATCAAGTGGCTTAATGACTCGTATATGTTCTTCGCGCCAAGCGGCTTGCCGTGCTCAACCACCTTGACTTGGCCAACCAGGCTCTCGCCTACGACCGCCAGCATCTCCATATCGCCAAAGCGATCGAAATTTTTGGCAAAATTCTTCTCAATCGACAGCCGTAGCGCGCCTTCAGGCAAAGAGATCTGAAACACCGGGTGCAGCACGGGGCTCACCCAGCTTTGTGTACGCACAGGCATCAGCAACGAAACAGCCAGCTCGGGCGGCGTGTTGTGCAAGTAGGCAAACACATATTCAGTGATACCGGTTTGTTCGAGCACGCCCACATGCTTGTCTTGTACGTACACATCAAGTTTCATGGCCGATACTTTTGCTGTGAGCGAGTTGAGAAAGCGTTTTCACGCTCGGCCAGCACATCATCGAGCGTAGGGGCTGAGAACGGTCGGCTTACCAAGTCTAGGCCAACGGCCGCATACAGGGCACGAAGCGTGGACAGCGTGCAGTCTCCGCCCGCTTCAATCGTACCCACCGTCTTTCGGCTGACACCGGCGGCTTCTGCAAGCTGGGCTTGCGTCACTTTTTGCTGCTTGCGCGAATCAATAAGCGACTGAATCAATGGATCCAGTAAAATATATTTCTTGGTCATTATGATACTTAAACTTCCCATAACTAGTCAGTCAGATACTGTAATGTAACGTTTAATACGCTTATTTTCGCACTATATGAAATTGCTGTAAACATATCAGTGCTGTTGGCGGCCCTGTTGGCGGAGTACCCGCCAAAAGTGGCTATCTAAAACCTAAGTACGGCTACGCTGTCCGCTCTACCCTTCCCCACCATGAACGGAGCGCCTTGCGGTGCACCGGGCCAGCCGTCAAGTCGACGTCGTGCTCTGTAGCGCGACTGGACGCTGATACGGCTTTTAGAAAACGCTACCTCAACGACGGATAATTTATGGGAGGGTTATCGTTGGCTAGCCCTTGCCTGATTCCTGCAGGCCCCTCAAAAAAAATATCAGCTTGCCGCTGATCGAGCCTCGTCCCGACAAACACACTCCCCTTAAATATATTTACTTGAACACACCGTTTGATTATATTGACGAACGATCGACAAAATGATCACAAATCGTAGATAAGATTAGGGGACGAACACCATGGGCACAAACAAAAAGCCCAAAAAGGCCGATGCCGCATCGTGCGACGCTACAAACAATGACGATGCCGCTGCACTGGCTGACAGCAACTTGCCTCAATATCTGCATTCAGTGTCGTCCATAGGCCCCATTGTTTCCTCCGCGCATTTGGCAGAAGGCGGCTCCCCTGCCCTGTCTGAGGTTGAATATGGTTTGATCCTGGCGTCTCATGCTTTTTCCCGCTGGACGGTGCGCTGCATGGCAGCGGCAGGCCTGCCTGGCCTCTCTCCTATTGAAGTGCTAATCCTTCACGCCATTCGTCATCGCGGGCGCGAAAAAAAACTGGCTGATATTTGCCTTGTGCTAGATATAGAAGACACGCATATTGCCAACTATGCCCTGCGCAAGCTTGAAAAAGCCGGGCTGCTAACCACCGGCAAAGCATCAAAAGAAAAAACAGTTTGCATTACCGATAAAGGGGCTGAGGCATGCGCCAATTACGCGCGCATACGCGAACGCCTGCTGGTTGACGCAACAACCCATGCCCGCCCTTCAGAAGACGCCTTGTCAGAAGTTGCCGCGCTGTTGCGGTTTATGTCAGGCGCATTCAATCAGGCAGCCCGCTCTGCCGTTACCCTATGAAGACGACAGAATTGAACAACACGCAGTCCAGCCCCAACGATCATCTCCAGCAACTCCTGGAAGTCGATAACCTATCGGTCGCGTTCGGCAGTGCCCGGGTGGTTGAAAACCTAAGTTTTTCCGTCAAAGCAGGCCGCACACTGGCCATTGTGGGTGAGTCGGGTTCAGGTAAATCCATCACCTCCTTATCCGTCATGCGGCTGGCCGATATGATGGGCGCACAATTTCCTACCGGCAAAATTCTGTTTGCTGGCGCGCAAGGCAAACTCGACCTGCTTCGCGCCGAGCAGAAAACCATGCGTCGCATTCGTGGCAAAGAAATTGCCATGATTTTCCAAGAGCCCATGACCTCGCTGAACCCGGTGTTCACAATCGGTGACCAGATCGCCGAAGTGCTCACGCTGCATGAAGGTATGAGTAAAAAAGCCGCGTTACAAGAAGGCCAGCGCCTGTTAGAAATGGTGCGCCTGCCTGACGCCCACGGCATGCTGGGCCGCTACCCGCACCAGCTTTCAGGTGGAATGCGTCAACGCGTCATGATCGCCATCGCCTTGGCGTGCCGTCCAAAACTGCTAATTGCCGACGAACCCACTACCGCACTCGACGTAACCATTCAGGCGCAAATTCTGCACATCATCCGTGATCTCCAAAAAGAACTAGAAATGGCCGTCATCTTCATCACCCACGACATGGGCGTTGTTGCCGAAATGGCGGATGACGTCGTGGTGATGTGGAAAGGCAAAAAGGTTGAAGAAGGTTCGGTGCGCCAAATTTTCGCCAACCCCCAGCATGCCTATACCAAGATCTTGCTTTCGGCCGTACCAAAGCTGGGCAGCATGACAGGCGAAGCCTTCCCTATACGCATGCCAGTTACCGTTCTACAAGACGACAAGCCCATTGTGATGGGTGAAACCCGCATTCAGAACACGGCACGCCTTAATGAGCCGCCGCTGCTGTCGGTGAACAACCTGTCTGTGCGCTTTAACATCAAGAAGAACATGTTTGGCCGGGTTACGCATGTGTGTAACGCGGTCTCCCAGGTTAGCTTTGATATTTACCCGGGCGAAACACTGGCACTGGTGGGTGAGTCAGGCTCAGGTAAATCAACCATTGGCCGCACCATCCAGCAATTGCAAGACCCGCTTTCCGGCAATATACGTTTTAACGGTAAAGCGTTTTCAGACATGAACGCGGCAGAGCGCTTTCGCATGCGCCAAGAAGTACAGTACATTTTTCAAGACCCGTTCGCCTCGCTGGACCCGCGCAAAACCATGCGTTTTTCTATTGCCGAACCCATCCGCACCCATGGTCTCATCCTGGATGAAGCCGCCATTACCCGGCGTGTTGATGAACTGCTGGAGCGCGTAGGGTTAAGCTCGGCGGTGGCCGACCGCTATCCCCATGAGTTTTCAGGCGGACAGCGTCAGCGGGTTTGTATTGCCCGCGCGCTTGCCTCAAACCCCAAACTAATTATTGCCGATGAAGCGCTTTCTGCGCTCGACGTTTCCATTCAGGCGCAAGTCATTAACTTGCTTATGGACCTGCAAGAAGAACACGGCCTGGCCTATCTGTTTATCAGCCATGACATGGCTGTGGTAGAAAAAATAAGCCATCGCGTGGCCGTGTTGTATCTTGGCCAGATTATGGAACTGGGCTCCCGTCGTCAGGTTTTTGAAACACCCTCGCATGACTACACCCGCCGCCTTTTGTCTGCCGTACCCGTCGCAGACCCTCTGGCGCGCGGTGAGCGGCTATTGCTGGAAGGCGAAATACCCAACACCACACAACGCATAGAAGACAAGCCGGCCATCTGGCAATATAAAGAGATCGCCCAAGGACACTTCGTCGCACAAAGCGCCTGACAACCACCCATCCTGTTTCAGTTTTTACACTAAGGGGAAAGAGCAAATGAAGATCAAACCACTTATCAGTGCAATGGCTTTAAGTGCCACGGCACTGTCCGTTGCAGCGCTTACTGCCACACCAGCGCTGGCTGCCGGCAAACTAACCGTTTCCTCGCCGCAAGACCCAGGCAGCTGGGATCCTATCGATACATTTCTGATCAACTGGGCCTCTGTCGCCACCAATATCTACGACGGCCTGGTTTATCGCGGCCCTGATCTAAAAATTGTGCCGGCTCTGGCCACATCCTGGGAAGAGCTGGACGACGGCAAACGCATCCGCTTTCATCTGCGTGAAAACGTAAAGTTTCATGACGGCGAGCCTTTTAACGCCGAAGCCGTTAAATTTACCTTTGAACGCTTGCTCGGTGATGAAGGTGCCAAAGGCCCGCAACGCTCTAATTACGTTTCTATCGACAAGGTTGAAGTTATCGACGACAACACCGTTGATTTTCACTTGAAGAACACGGATCCGGTACTCATTACCAAGCTTGCCGGCTACGGTGCCATGATTGTGCCGCCAAAATACATTAAAGAAAAAGGCGATGAGTACTTCAATTCTCACCCCGTGGGTACTGGCCCGTTCAAATTCGTAAGTTACAAGCCTAAAGTGGGCATTCAGCTGGAAGCGTTTGCCGACCATTGGGGCGGTGCACCAAAGCTGTCAGAACTAGACTACCGTTTTATCTCTGAGCCATCCACCGCCGTGGCAGAGCTGCAGGCTGGCCGCGTTGACCTGGTCATCCCGCCCACTATCCCCATCGGCATGATCCCCACCATTGAAGCCGACCCTAAACTGGCCCTGGTAACCACGGCGGGGCCAACCGTTTACGCGCTACGCTACAACACCCGTGACGGCATTACGGCTGATGAGCGCGTGCGCAAAGCAATGATTCTGGGTGTTGATCGCGACACCATTATCAAGTCAATTCTTGGTGGTCAGGCAGAACCCATTGCCAGCTTTCAGAGCGCCCTCTCCTTTGGCTATGACCCCGCCATGAGGCCGCTGCCTTTTGACCCGGCTGCCGCCAAAAAACTGCTGGCAGAAGCTGGCGTTAAACAAGGCTCCGCCGTACAGATCGACATTCGCGGCAACGATGCCACCTTCAATGAAGTGGTGCAGGCGGTTGCGAGCTATTTAGGCATGATCGGCATCAATGCCACCATCAAACCCTATGAAACCAACGTACTGCTCAATGACATTATCCCGCAGGGTAAAACTGGCGCGATGTTCCAGCAATCATGGGGCGGCTGGACATTCGACTACGACAACACTGCTTATTCCATGTATCACTCTGGTGAAAAATGGAACCCGTATGACAATGACCCGAAGATGGATAAGCTGCTGGAATCCCAGCGCTCTATTACAGATCGCCCCAAGCGTGAAAAAATTCTTCAGGAAATTGCCCATTACGCCGCCGACCGCGCACTGGAAATGCCGCTTTACAACCTTAAAGCGATTTATGGCATTAACAAGCGCGTTAAAAATTTCGTGCCGGCACCTGACAACCGCTTGCGGCTGAACGAAGTAACTGTTGACTAAGTAACGCCTTACCGCGCCAGCGCAGTCTGGCGCGGTAATTTGACCATTGCGCATTCATTGCTGAAGGACAGAAGACTTGACCGGGTTTCTGATCAAACGAATATTACAAGCCATCTTTGTCATCATTGTGGTGACATTGACGGTTGCTTTTGCAATCCGGCTAACCGGCGACCCCGCCCTCATGCTAACGCAAGGTGCTGGCAGCGTAACCGAGGCTGATCTTGTACGCATACGCGAAGGCCTGGGGCTAAACCAACCCTTTCTCGTGCAATACCTCGGTTTTATCAAGGGCATGTTCACACTAGACTTTGGGCGCAGCTTTCTTGGTGGTACGCAGGTTTCACTGCTGATTAAAGACGCATTGCCTGCCACACTTATGTTGGCCTTTGCCTCGATGGCGGTGTCCATTGTGTTGTCGATTCCGCTAGGCATTAAGGCAGCCGTGTCACGTGGAAAGTGGTCAGATCAACTGATCCGCATTGTTTCCCTGGTGGGCCTGTCTTTTCCAAACTTCTGGCTGGGCACCATGCTGGTGCTCATTTTTGCCATCAGCCTGCAATGGCTGCCACCCAGCGGTATGATCGGCTTTACCAGCTTTATCATGCCTGCGGCCACCATGGGCATCATCCTTACAGCTACCAATGTACGGCTGGTGCGCACAGCGATGCTTGAAACCCTGCAATCACAATACATTCTGGTTGCGCGTGCCAAGGGCCTAAGCGAAAACACCGTGCTGTATAAGCACGCACTACGCAATTGCGCCATTCCACTCATCACGTATTTTGGCCTGCAATTTGGCGGCCTGCTGGGCGGCGTGGTGGTCATTGAGCGCGTATTTAACTGGCCAGGCATGGGCACGCTGGCTTTTGATGCCGTATCGGGTCGTGATTACCCGGTGCTTCAGGCAACCATCACCGTGCTGTCGCTGTTAATTGTTAGCGTCAATCTTTTGGTCGATATTGCCTACGGCCTTATCGACCCTCGTATCCGCACGGAGTAGACCATGGCTGCAAAAACTTCCTCCTCTCTGCTCTTGAGTCGCCTGTACAGCCTTGAGTTTATTGTTGGTGCCGGGCTCATGCTTATCATTTGCCTGTCAGTATTATTTTCCGGATTCTTATTTTCAGATAGCGGCGAAAAAATCAACCTGATGGCGCGTCTTGTACCGCCATTTACCAATGCCAGCCACCTATTCGGCACAGACCCGCTGGGGCGTGATGTACTGGCGCGTGTAGTAACCGGCGGCAAAATCTCATTGTTAATCGGCTTTGCTTCCGTGGCCGGTGCCGTGGTTTTGGGCGTGGTCATGGGGTTAATTGCCGGTTACTACCGTGGCTTTATTGACATGGTGGTTATGCGCTTTGCCGACGTGCAACTGGCACTGCCGTTTATTTTGCTGGCCATTACGTTTATTGCCATTGTCGGCGGCAGTTTAATGAACACCATTATTTTGCTGATTGTGTCCCAATGGGTACAGTTTGCGCGCTTGGTGCGCGGCTCCGTACTGGCATTGCGCGAACGTGAGTTCATCTTGTCTGCGCGCGCCATCGGCGTAAAAGACGCGCGCATTATCTTTCAGCATCTGCTGCCCAACCTGCTCGGGCCAGTTATTGTGCTAATGACGCTTAACATGGCCAACAACATACTGCTCGAAGCCAGCTTAACCTTTCTGGGCTTGGGTGTTGACCCATCCATACCGAGCTGGGGCGGCATGCTGGCAGATGGCCGCACTTACTTGCAAACCGCATGGTGGGTAAGCGTATTTCCGGGCCTGGCCATTCTTTTAACGGTACTTGGTCTTAATCTACTCGGCGACTGGTTGCGCGACAGCCTCGACCCCACTGGCAGAACATCACGATGAGCACCCTCTTTGAAAAAGCCTACCAACGCAGCATTGATAGCCTGATCACTCGCTTTGCCAAGCCCGCAATGCAAGGCGCAACCCTTGAAGCGTGGCTGTTCGACGACCAGAAAAGCCGCAAAGCGGCTGAACATACACTTCAGGCTGCAGGTGTAAACGCCACCTTGCGCAGTGCCTATAAGCCGCTGGTGCATTTTTTTATAGAAGAAATTGATTGCACCGCTCTGGCGCAGGCAAGCATTGGCTACCCCATGCATGAAGCGTGTGCGCCCAACCGCTTTTTGCTTGAAACCTACCCGCTAACCAAGCTTGTGGGTGAGGCAAAGGTTGAGTTTTACGCCACCGATGCACCAAACTTTACCTATCAGGTAAGTCTCACTTTTCAAGATGGCCGTGAAGAAAGCCACCAGGTATTTGCCCCAAATCGCACCCATAGCGATATTGACGGCCAAACATTGCTGTCGCCCACGGGTTGGCTCAACATAAAGCATCAAGGCCAGGTGAGCGCTGAACGCCTTGAAACCGACCTTGAACAGCTGTTTCATGACACCATTGCAGCGATATCTGGTTATACCTGGGGTGACACCGAGCCCTATTTCGAAGAACTAAACATTACGGCGCAGTTACCGATTAAAGAGCGCGCGCTGCCGTACGCAGAAGAAGTAATCAGCCTTACTGAAGCCCTGCATGAAGATATCTACTTTTCATTGCTGGAGTTTTTCAGAAAAATCTGGCAGACCACTGGGCGACCGTGGTTTACAGCCCGGGCAGATTGTGCCTGAAATTACCTACCACGCCGGTGCACCCTCTGTGCGCGTCAGCACCAGAAAGCTCAACACCGAAGACAGCACCGGCCCCCATCAGCCCCTCAGCACAGCGCAAGCGCCGCTCTTTGCAGCGCAAGTTTTCCAAGAGCTCAACACCCTGGGTGGTGAACACTACCAGGCCCACGCGCGCTCAGGCCGTATCGTGCACGGTCGTTACATCAAAGGCAGCGATGCGCCCATAATGATTAGCGGCGCCCAGCATGCCAATGAAACCAGCGGCGTGGTTGGCGCACTGCGTGCTGCTCAGCAGCTAATAACCCGCAAAAACGCGCACTTCACTATCTCGCCCCTTGAAAACCCCGACGGCTATGAGCTGCATCGTCGCCTTTGTGCCGTCAACCCCAAACACATGCACCATGCGGCCCGCTATACCGCCATGGGTGACGACCTGGAATACCGCAGCGCCGAAAACCCTGGTGAAAAAGCCATTCGCACCAAGGCACTCGCGTTAACCGGCGCAAAGCTGCATGTCAACTTGCACGGCTACCCGTCACACGAATGGACACGCCCACTGTCGGGCTATATACCGCGTGGTTTCGGCATGTGGACCTTGCCCAAAGGCTTTTTTCTGGTTGTACGCCATCAAATAGCCTGGACGCAGCAAGCAGAAAAACTGGTTGACCATGTAACCCGCCACCTGACGGCCATCGATGGGCTGGTACAGCAAAATAACGCACAGATCGCCTTGTTTGAAAAACACGCCGGCGAAACAGGTTTTCGTATTATTAATGGGTTTCCGTGCCTGATCACTGCAGATAACAACTACAGCGTACCCATTACGCTCATCACCGAATACCCGGATGAAACCATTTATGGTGAAAACTTCATCCATGGCCACACAGCGCAAATGGAAACCGTTCTGGCAGCCTACGAAGCCCTTCAAAAATATATTGAACAGTAAGTAGCATCGTTTTCCAGAGAACTCGCTAGTTGCTATGTTCTGGTAATGCTGCCTGCGCAGCATTACACTCAATCTACAGCAAGGAGACTCTGATGACGATTACAAACAGTCAATCTGGGACGAATGTGCATGAGATTGCCGACGGCCTCTATCGCATTAATACACCGGTTTCTATCGACGGTGCTGGCGCGTTCTCGTTCAACCAATATCTCATCATGGATGATGAGCCACTCATCTTCCACACCGGCCCGCGAAAGATGTTTGCCGTGGTGCTTGAAGCGGTTCAAAGCGTCCTGGCTGTCGAAAAGCTACGTTACATCGCGTTTTCACACGTCGAAGCCGACGAGTGTGGTTCGCTAAACCAGTGGCTGACTGCCTCACCGCAAGCTGTGCCGTTGTGCGGCACGATCGCAGCCATGGTATCCATCAGCGATCTGGCGGATCGTGCACCGCGTGCGGTGGCCGATGGAGAGCTGCTTTCTCTGGGCAGGCATTCTGTGCGATGGTTCGACACACCGCATCTGCCACACGCCTGGGAATGCGGCGTTCTAATGGAAGAAAAAACTTCTACCTTGCTATGCGGCGACCTGCTCTCGCAAGGTGGCGCGGGCCAATCACCGCTCGTCGAGTCAGACATCCTTGGGCCCAGCGAAGCCTTTCGTCACGAGTTGGATTATTTCTCACACACCAAAAACGCGCGTGCGATGCTAGAGCGGCTGGCCTCCACAAACCCATCAACGCTCGCCTGTATGCATGGCAGTGCATGGCACGGCGATGGCGCAAAATTGCTGCGGGCCCTGGGTGATAAGTGGTCTGAGTGATTACAGACAGCGCCTGCCAGATAAAAAAAACGGTTTGCACAGGTAGTGTAAATAACCACCTCGCGCCTGCATAACCCGAGCGCCACCCAGCAACGCTGCACGCTAGATAATCTAAACCTTACGCAATACGAATAGGCGTAAATGACTTAACCACATCATCGAGCGCCTTTAATTGCGTCAAAAACGGTTCAAGCTGATCGAGCGGCAAGGCGCTGGGCCCATCGCATTTGGCGTTGTCTGGATCAGGATGAGCTTCAAGAAACAAGCCTGCCAAACTCACTGCCAGACCTGCTCTGGCCAGATCAACCACCTGCTGACGCCGTCCGCCCGATGCCGCGCCCATTGGGTCGCGTTGCTGCAAAGCGTGCGTAACATCAAAAATAACTGGCAAATCGTTGCACGTTTGCTTCATCACACCAAAACCCAGCATATCTACGACCAGGTTGTCATAGCCGAAGCAAGTGCCCCGGTCACATAGTATGAGCTTTTCGTTGCCAGATTCTTTAAATTTCTCAACAATATTGCCAACCTGTGCAGGGCTAAGAAACTGGGGCTTTTTAATATTAATGACACGATCAGTTTTTGCCAGCGCGGTAACCAAATCAGTTTGCCGGGCCAGAAAGGCCGGCAACTGCAACACATCTGCTACTTCAGCCACAGAAGCTGCTTGCCAGGGCTCATGCACATCGGTGATAACCGGCACACCAAACTCTGCCTTGACCGCTTCAAATATTCTCATGCCCTCTTCTAACCCAGGACCGCGATAAGAGTATATGGAAGAACGATTGGCCTTGTCGAAGCTTGCCTTAAACACATAAGGAATGCCAAGTTTTGTCGTCACGCGGACATACTCAGCGCAGCTACGCAAAGCCAGATCACGGGACTCAAGCACATTAATGCCGCCAAACAATACAAACGGCGCTGAATTCGAGACCGAAATCTGGTCGTTGATGACAATCATTGAAACCTCAATACAGTTAAATTTATTCTGAGTGACGGCTGCCGACATGGTGGCAGCATCTGGCACATCACAATACGTGTTTCTTGCAACGCATGGGTCACTGGCAAATGAACTTTAGAAGTGTAAAACAACAAGGCCGCCTGCGATGTGCGCTTCACCACATTTATTCCACCTGCCCTATTATCCGTGAAGATCCACCGACTGGCACGTCTGGCTCTGTCATGCTCCAGCATGAGCAACAATCATGGCAATCCACGCGCTTATAAATAAAGCTTTACGTGATAACGTATCTTGAATATTGATACTTCTGTGGTGCACACAAAAACACGCTTCAATTTGCCCGCGCACCCCAGGCAACTCGCCACCCTCTTTGACGGAAAAAAATGATGGACACAAATACCGACGCTACACCTGACCCAGTTAACGATCCTGTGCTTTGCAAGCTGGAAAACGGCGTGGCGCACATTACGCTAAACAGGCCTGATCACGCTAATGCGCTTGACGTTGCAACCATTAATGCCTTCGCTGCTGCAATCAACCAGGCCTGTGACGACACGAGTACGCGGGTCGTGCTACTGCGCGCTATCGGTAAAACATTTTGCGCCGGCGGCGATATTCGCACATTTGAAGCAGAGCTCGACAATCTCGCCGAACTGCTCGACGCTATTATCACTCCGCTACATAAAGCGCTCGTACGCTTGAACGCATCTGGGCTACCGGTTGTATCGGCGATTAATGGCCCCGTGGGCGGCGGCGGCATAGGCATTGCGCTGTGTGCCGACTTTGTGCTCGCCGCCGAAACCATGAAGCTGCGCTGCGGGTATTCGGCCATAGGTCTTACACCCGATGCCGGAAGCTCATGGTTTCTTGCAAGACGCACAGGGTCTGTGCGTGCCAAACAATTGTTTTTTCTGAATACGCCACTCGATGCCCAGGCCTGCCTGCAACAAGGTATTGTCGATGCGATATATCCCGCAGCGCAATTACTGAGCGAGGCAACAACGTTGGCTAATTTGCTGGCAGATGCTCCTAAGCATGTAATGGAACGCACCAAGTTTCTGGTCGAAAGTGCGGGCACACACTCTTTCGAAAAACACCTGGATTCCGAGCGTCGATATATGGTTGCTTCAGGCGGTGAAGCGGCTGCGCAAGAAGGCATAAAAGCCTTTATCGAAAAACGCAAAGCGGTTTTTCATAAGCCCTGATCATATTCAAATTTGTCACATGCATATCGTGCAAATAAGCGACCTGCTTATCGCGTAAAGAAAGCACACACCCGCTCGTAAGAGCGTGGTTAATGTAGATGAAAGTCTGCAGCGATAACAAGCACTAATTTGATTAGCACCGGTACATTCAGGCTGAATAAATCGGCAAAGACGGTGTGGTCTTTTGCATGCCTAAACATAAGTCGTCTTAACTTGATTATTGCGTGCGTTGCGCCAATTTTCAGTCTCTAAAGCTTCTAAAAAACCTGTCACCTTACTCGCTGTGAAAGAGTGATGTAGAGCACACAGTTACCAATAAAAGCTCACTTCCAATCACTTATATTCACTATAACTTACAACGTTAACAATATCTTTCAAATTGCGACCTCCCTACAACAATATCTAACGTCTTCATTCGTTTTGAAATCTCTCGTGCTATATTCCCTTCAAATAAAAACATAAATGTTCAAGCACACAATTTCATGTCAATACGTAAGAAGTCCTAAGGCAAACCGTGGAGAGGAAATGAGAAAGCATAAAACTACTGCGACCATTTTGAGGGTCACAACGCTCAGCGCCGCATTATTAATGGCGTTTGGATCTGCACCGGCTTTCGCTGTGCCAACATCAAATTTGACACTCGACAATGGGCACGCAAACACTGCAGAAGACGAATCATATGATTACGTGGACGTCAGGTACGGAAGCCCCAAGTCGGAACAGACTACGCTGGACGCTACTAATCTGACCATTAATGATTCACGCGTAAGCGGCAAAGTCGGTGCAGTATTGGCTAAAGGCGCTGCAATAAACATCAACGATAGTAAAATCAATACCACGGGCATTAATTACGGCTTGCAGGCCTATTCCTCCCAACAGGGCGAAGCGGAAACAAGCATTGTTGGCAACAACCTCACAATAACGACTTCTCACGAAGGTGCCCATGGCGCTGTTATTTATATTGAGCAAAACAGCAATCGCTCGAACACCAATCTGACGCTTAACAACAGTACGATTACTACCACTGGAGTCAGAGGGTACGGCTTACTCAGTACTGGTACGCTTTACCCTACCAATACAGGCACTGGTGTTTTAACTGGCAACAAGTTAACCATTAACACCAGTGGCGACACGAGTATCGGTGTAAAGACTGAGCTTCTTGGTAAAGCCGTGGTGAACAATAGCAGCATCACGACGAATGGCTTGAAAGCCGTCGGCGCCTATGCAGAAACTGGTGGAAGTATTGTTCTGGATGGCGGGTCTATCTATACCGCCAACAAACCTACAGCCGGCACGGTGAACGGCACTGAATCTCGCAGTTATGGCATACAGGCAACCGGCGCGGGTTCCAAGGTCACTACCAAGAACGGCACCACTATTAAAACCGAAGGCCAGAGGTCATACGGTGCATATGCAATAGATGGCGGCAAAGTTGAGCTAAACGGCGGCTCCATCAGCACCAATGGGTTCATGGCCTATGGTGTGTACGCATCTGGTGCCGACTCCACACTTACCACGAATAATGTAAATATCACCACCACCGGCGCAGTTGGTGATGCCGTTTGGGCCTACAAGGGGGGTGTATCCACAATAAATGGCGGCACGCTCCTGGTGCAGGGCGCAAAGCATGTGGACGGCGGTGAGACTGCCAATGGTTTGTCTGCACTAGGCGGTGTGGCTGGGGTGGGCGACGGCGTTATCAACGTCAAAGGCGCAACGATCAAAACCACCGGCGATGAAAGCGTAGGCGCGCTTGCAGGGGCAGATGTCGGATCTGACAAAACCTCGGGCACCATCAATCTCGACAACACAAGCATCACAGTCACCGGCGCCAAGGCGGTTGCTGCAGAGGTGAATTACGGCAGCACGCTGACCACGAAAAACGGCAGCAAACTGGTGTCCACACAGGGCGACGGCATTGTCATGAGTGATAATGCGACGGTGACGCTGGATAAAACAACGCTGCAGGCTAAGGGCGCATCGCTGGTCTCTAATCTGAACACAAGCGGTTCGGAGCAAAACATCAGCATCAAGAATGGCTCCGCTGTCTCGGAAAACAACGGTACCTTGCTGCTCGTTAATCGCACAGCAAACGGCCAAGACGGTAAAGTAAACCTGGCTTTGGAGTCTGGCGCTTTCACGGCCGGTAACGTGGACGACCGTAGCGCCACGGGCACAGGCAAAACCGTTGTCGCTAATAACGGCGCACATTGGGCAGGTATTGTTTTGGTTGCCGGCGATACTGTCGTCGCCGACGGAGCCACTCAAACTTACACCGACACTAACGTCAGCGGAAACGTTGCAAGCGGTTCAAACTCGACTACGACATTTACTGCCCCTGTTACGATTCAGGGCAGCGTAGCGGCTGGCACAGGATCAACTGTGTCGTTCGCCGGTCCCACCACGGTCAACCACAATTTAGCGGCCCTACAAAACTCAATCGTTTCGTTCATCGACGCTGTAACCGTCGGCGGTTCAGTAACGGGCGTAAGCGGATCAACATATAACTTTGGTGGCGCGACTACGATAGGTGGTGGCACAGGCACCGCAATCGCTGGCGAAGGAACTAATATCAACTTTAGCCCTACAGCACCAACCACGATTAATGGCAACGTGTTGTTGACGGACGGCTCCACGACTCATGGTGGTTCCGTACAAACACCGGTTAGCATTTTTGGCAACGTGACGGTGCTAAACTCCACCCTGGGTGGCAATCTGGACGTGGGTGGCACGGTTTCATCCCAGGGCGGTCTATTTAACCCTGGTAACTCAGTAGGCACACAGACGTTCGACAGCGCCGGCACACTAACCGATACTGAGTATCGGGCCGAGATCAACGCGGCAGGCCAGTCCGACAAAATCGTCATCAACACGGGCAATATTGATATTGGTGATGTCAAGCTGACGGTGGCACAAGAGAACGGCAACGGCGGTTACTTGATCAATCATGACTACACCATTTTGCAGACCAAAGCGGGTGTGGTTGAGAATGAATTCCGTGACCCAACGCTTGCAGCCAATTTTGGTGATCTGCTCAAGCTTAATGTCAAATATGACAACCCCGCTGAGGTCAGAGTCGGTCTGTCTGTCGACGACGCCGCCATTGATGCAGAGCGCGCGGGCTGGTCTGACAACCAGAACGCCACTTACGATGGGCTGATGTCAGCTTCTGCTGGCAATACCCTGGCAACCGCTGCCCTGATGGATCCAGACGTCAAAAACGCCTTAAATCAGCTTTCAGGTGAAGTACACGCCAGCACGCAGACCGCATTGATGAATTCCAGTGGCGTGGTTGCACGTACCTTGTCCAACCGCATGCGCAGCAACCTTGGGGCCGGCATGGTCGCAGGTGCGCCAACGGCTCAGGCTTATGGTGCAACCGCAGGTTCTATGCCACGTTCAGCTGCTTATCCTTTGTGGGCTGAGGTGGTTGGAAACTGGAGCTCGCTGGATGGCAATAACAATACCGCCAAGACCAAGACCGATATCGGTGGCCTGTTCATCGGTGGCGATGCAGCGGTAGGCAGCAGCGGATGGCGTCTGGGTGGGGCCCTGGGCTTTACCGATGGCAAGATCAAAACGGATGATCGCAACTCCCGCTCCGATGTGACCAGCTACACGGCTGCTCTTTACGGTGGCAACAGCTGGGAAACAGCCAAGGGCAAAGTAAACTTCCTGGCTGGCGCCGCTTACACACGTCATGATGTAGACAGCCGTCGCTCCGTCACGGTGGGTGGCAATCAGACCTTGAAAGCCAGCTACGACGTGAACACCACGCAACTGTTCACTGAGCTTGGCTATGCCTTGCCAGTGGGTGCCGCCAGCACGATAGAGCCCTATGTGGGTCTGGCCTGGTTAAGCCAGGACGCAAAGAGCTTTAAAGAGTCGGGTGGTTCAGCAGCCTTGTCAGGTAAAAGCCAGAAGGACGACATTACAACGTTCACGCTAGGCCTGCGCGGTAAAACTACGGTAGACGTAGGTGCAAACCAAGCCAATCTAATGGCCGGTCTTGGCTGGCGCCATGCCGCGGGTGACGTTGATGCCACGCGTACCATGTCCTTCATTCAAGGTAATGGCGCAGGCTTTAAAATAGCCGGTGCACCTATTGCCAAGAACGCAGCGGTGCTGGATCTGGCAGCTGAAATGGGCGTAGGCCGTAATGCAGCGATGGGCTTGTCCTATGCGGGTCAGTTCGGCGACGGTAATACCGATAGCGCCGGTACTCTGTACCTGAAGGTTAAGTTTTAAACCTTAGTAGTTAATCTGCTTGTTGATGGTCTGAAAAGCCGAGGCAATATGCCTCGGCTTTTTTTGATTCTGTGAGGCAGCACACAAAACAGACCGGCCACAGAACCTATGAATATAGTGAAAGCCGCGACAGGCGAATGAACCGAGAAGTATTCGCCGCCACCCTTCCCCATCAAATATCCCCGTACGACCTTTTATACGAAATGCCATAAGAAAAGGAATGCATTACGAACCGTTGCTCCGTAACGTCACACTTTAATATGTTTTAAACATATAGAAACCTGTTGTGCTATATTCATTTCAAACAATGTCAAAAAATTTCTTCATTTAATTTTTTATGTCAATACGTAAGAAGTATTAAGCCGAACTGGAGGAAAAATGGGTACACATCACAAAACCGTGACTGTTTTAAGGGTCACAACGCTGAGCACTGCATTACTAATGGCATTTGGGTCTGCGCCAATTCATGCCGAAGACCTCAAACTGAAAGATGGGCAGGAAACTACGCTTACGAGCGGAGAATATGGCTTGGTAGATGTGAGGGCTTCATCCTCCAAAGATCTCACAACGCTAAACGCCTCGAATTTCGAGGTCAATAATGACATGGATTCAGGTGGAAACTTTGGTGCTGTTTTTGCCAAGGCCGGCTCAATCAATATTAGCGATAGCGTCATTAACTCCACGGGCGTCAGGGGTGGTTTGCAGTCTTATAATTCCAGCTCAATGGATCCGGCCACAAGTATTGTCGCTAACCGTGTCCAAATTACCACTGCTGGCAAGTCCGCCCATGGCGCATTTCTTTATTTTGAACGCAATGCCGGCGACCGCTCAGATAGCAATCTCACAATAAATGACAGCACGATACACACAACAGGCGACATAGCTAACGGATTAATAGTTGGCGCGCTAATTGACCCTAACGTTACCGGTAGCGGCGTCTTATTGGCGAATAATGTAACCATTAATACCGAGGGTGCCGGAAGTGCGGGTGTGAAAGCTCAGTTCAATGGTAATACGGTGGTGACCCAAAGTAATATCAAGACTTCTGGGGCTGGGGCAAACGGCCTCTTTGCAGATACAGGCGGAAAAATCAATTTCCAGGGTGGTTCGGTAACTACTACTGGGAAGACAGCTCATGGCGCGTTTACAACCGGAGCGGGTTCTTCCATTACCGCCAAGAATGTAGTCATTAGCGTCGCGGGCGTCGCGCCTGACACGGCCAATGGCATGGCGATGGGACTCAACGCCAGCGATTCATCGACCATCAGCCTGGACGGCGGCAGTGTTTCGACCTTGGGTGCATTTTCGCGTGCAGTGTATGCCGCTGGCGCCAGCACGGTCAGCACTAATGGAGTGACTATTTCCACGGCCGGTGCCGATTCCCATGCAGTACAAGCCTCAGGCACCGACAGCGCAATCACCATTACGGGCGGCACAATCCAGACGAAGGCCGATCGGTCGTGGGGCTTTAATGTCAATGGTGCAAAAGTCGTCAACTCCGCAACTGTGCTGACTGAAGGCCAGAACTCTTTCGGTGCCTTTGTCGAAGGTACAGGCGGTCAGTTCACACAGAACAAAGGATCCATCACAACCAAAGGTGGAAAGGGTAAAGATGGCAGCTATGGTGTGCTGGCCAAAGATGGTGGCGTGGCCACTCTGACGGATACGTCGGTTACAACCTCAGGGCAGTCAGCTGATGGCCTGCGTGCTGAGTCAAGCACAGGGAAGGTCACGGCATCGAACACGAAGATTTCAACGAGCGGCGCCAATGCGTATGGTATTAACGCCGTAGGTGGTGGAAACATAGCCGTCACCGGTGGTTCTATAACGACGACCGGTACTGGCGCGGCGGCAGTTCGCGTTCAGGACAACGGCACCGTGGCCTTAACTGGCGTAAACGTGAAGTCCTCTGATGCCTCTATTATTTCGCAACTGACACAAGCTGGTCAGACGCAAAACATCACAGCAGGTTCAGGAACAACCCTGACGCAGAACAACGGTACGTTGCTGCAGGTGAATCGTGCAACAGCCGCGATGGATGGTATTGTTAACCTGACGTTGGCCAAGGGCTCAACCGCTACTGGCGATGTTGTCGACCTGGATGGCCTGACCAAGGGCGGCAGTAACACACGCGCTAAAGGCGGCAAGACTAATTTCGTCGTCGGGGCTGGCGCAAGCTGGACCGGGATAGTCAAAGGCATTAACGATGCCGCTGTAGCAGATGGCGGTTCGTTAACGAATACTGGTGGGGCCCCTATCAGCGGTAACGTGACCGGTGGAAGCAATGCAACGGTGACCTTTACCAACGGCGCCGACATTAGCGGTGGCATTTCCACCGGTTCAGGTACTACTGGAACGTTTGCGGGCACGACGAGCGTCGGTGGCAGCGTCGTTGGCACCGGTTCCACATTGGCGTTTAACGGCCCAACAACCATTGGACAAAACCTGAGTACCCAAGGCTCGACAGTGACCTTCGGCAACACGGCGTCCATTACTCAAAACCTGGACACCGGATCAGGCGCAAACGTAGGGTTTGGCGGGACAACGTCGATTGGCCAGAGCTTGGTGGGCGGTTCAGGCTCAACTGTTAGTTTTTCTGGCACGACAACAATTGCCCAGGATGTGTTGGGCGCGGACACGACTTTGAATTTCAGCCAGTCCGCACCGACTACAATTGGCGGCGATGTAGACTTGACGGGCCAGTCAGAGCTGAGAGGTGGCACTACCGGAACACCAATCGCGGTGCAGGGCAATGCCAGCGTCTCTAACGGGGCAACACTTGGCGGAAACCTGTTTGTCGACGGAGCGCTGAGCGGCTCGGGTGGTAGCTTAAGCCCTGGCAATTCGGTTGGGACGCAAAGCTACGGCACGAGCAGTGGCTTTACCGGCACGCTGAATATGGAGGTCAATGGAGCGGGTAAGTCAGACTTGATCATCATTCGCAATGGCGACTTTAACCTGACTGGCGTTAACCTGGTCGTGGGCCAGGAGAAAGTCAATGGGGTGGCCAACGGCGGCTATGTGCTTAACCATGATTACACCATTGTGCAAACGGTCAATGGCGATGTGCTGAACACATTTGACAGCGAGGAGCTAGACAGCAGTTTCGCGAAAACACTGGTTAAGTTTGATCCCGTCAAGTACGGGGCCAAAGATGTGAAGATCAGCCTGTCGGCGGACAACAGCAAGATCGATGCGGCACGCGCCGGGTTATCTTCAAACCAGAACGCCACGCTAGATGGGGTGCTTTCGGTGGCAGGTCGTAACTCGTCGGCTGATGCAGCACTGCAGTCAACGGACACCAAGGGCTCGTTAAATCAGCTTTCAGGTGAAGTACACGCCAGCACGCAGACCGCATTGATGAATTCCAGTGGCGTGGTTGCACGTACCTTGTCCAACCGCATGCGCAGCAACCTTGGGGCCGGCATGGTCGCAGGTGCGCCAACGGCTCAGGCTTATGGTGCAACCGCAGGTTCTATGCCACGTTCAGCTGCTTATCCTTTGTGGGCTGAGGTGGTTGGAAACTGGAGCTCGCTGGATGGCAATAACAATACCGCCAAGACCAAGACCGATATCGGTGGCCTGTTCATCGGTGGCGATGCAGCGGTAGGCAGCAGCGGATGGCGTCTGGGTGGGGCCCTGGGCTTTACCGATGGCAAGATCAAAACGGATGATCGCAACTCCCGCTCCGATGTGACCAGCTACACGGCTGCTCTTTACGGTGGCAACAGCTGGGAAACAGCCAAGGGCAAAGTAAACTTCCTGGCTGGCGCCGCTTACACACGTCATGATGTAGACAGCCGTCGCTCCGTCACGGTGGGTGGCAATCAGACCTTGAAAGCCAGCTACGACGTGAACACCACGCAACTGTTCACTGAGCTTGGCTATGCCTTGCCAGTGGGTGCCGCCAGCACGATAGAGCCCTATGTGGGTCTGGCCTGGTTAAGCCAGGACGCAAAGAGCTTTAAAGAGTCGGGTGGTTCAGCAGCCTTGTCAGGTAAAAGCCAGAAGGACGACATTACAACGTTCACGCTAGGCCTGCGCGGTAAAACTACGGTAGACGTAGGTGCAAACCAAGCCAATCTAATGGCCGGTCTTGGCTGGCGCCATGCCGCGGGTGACGTTGATGCCACGCGTACCATGTCCTTCATTCAAGGTAATGGCGCAGGCTTTAAAATAGCCGGTGCACCTATTGCCAAGAACGCAGCGGTGCTGGATCTGGCAGCTGAAATGG
This sequence comes from Allopusillimonas ginsengisoli, assembly GCA_005239165.1. Taxonomy (GTDB): domain Bacteria; phylum Pseudomonadota; class Gammaproteobacteria; order Burkholderiales; family Burkholderiaceae_B; genus Allopusillimonas; species Allopusillimonas ginsengisoli_A. The sequence goes on along the minus strand of RAPG01000008.1, from coordinate 132,591 downwards.
GCGTAGGCCGTAATGCAGCGATGGGCTTGTCCTATGCGGGTCAGTTCGGCGACGGTAATACCGATAGCGCCGGTACTCTGTACCTGAAGGTTAAGTTTTAAACCTTAGTAGTTAATCTGCTTGTTGATGGTCTGAAAAGCCGAGGCAATATGCCTCGGCTTTTTGGTTCAGGGGACAAGCCAAATAACAGACTAGTCAAGAGGCTTGTGTGGTTCACTATCTTGCGCATGAAGCTACGCTGTAGCAGCGCCAACGATATTGGCAATGTTTTTCTGGCGTATATTTAACGGGCTGCCAATTGAAAATGCGCAACCCAAAACGAATTTTAAAATGCATGGCGTATTCTGGCGCCCAAGGCAGAGCTCAAGCAGATACGCTACCAGATTAAACCCTGGAGCTTGCCCGTATACTCATAGCCTTGGCCCACTTGTGAGCAACCACGGGTGAGGCGACACAGCTGGCGTCGGCGGTGACGACCCGCACCGCGCGCTCAAGCAACTGGATGTCGGCTTCGTGCTGACGCGCCACATGAGGGTCTTCGAAAAATATTACGCGCTGGCAGCGACGTTCGAGCACCAGTTCGGCAATTTGTGCGTCACCGCCCAACGGGCCGCTGAGAAAGGGTTGAACCCATGGGGTGGCTCGTGGCCAACCGCGCGACCACGCCAGCTCATTGAGCCGCCCGCTGGTTGTGCCCGTACCCACCCGGGTTGCGAACCGCGACAGCAGGTCAAAGTGCTGGTCTGCAAACTCAACCATTTGATTCTTGAGCGCATCGTGTGCGATGAGTGCCAATGTTTGATGGTTCAGTTCAAACACATCATCAAGCCTGGTGTCGGCAGGCAACCCGCGGCTGATGCGCTCGATTTCAACCCATTCAATAGCCCCTAACAGGGTTGATACAAATGGCCGGCCATGTGTAATGCACTGGCGCTTAAGTGCCAGTGCTTCTGGAAAGATCGATGAAGGATCAACGGGATCAATAAGGTAAATGGCACCATCAAACGGTGTACCACCGTCGTTGCTTTCGGTGACACGAGCCACCAGTTTCATCAACCCGCCCTGACGGCCGTAGGGATAGCGGATTAGGCCGGCATACCCCTGCAACAGATCAGAGCGCTCGATGGCGTCGCAAGTGCGCCCTACCGTGTAAAGCTCTACTCCGAGTTCGCGCAGACCGTCTGCGGAGCGTTGAAGCCACTTAAACAAGGTTGCGTCAGCCCCCTCGTGATGAAGGCGGTTGGCCGCAAGACCGAAACGCAAAATACTTGAAGATGACACGCTAGACCTTGGTTTGCTTCAGAGAGGCTTATACGGTGAACGACTCACCACATCCGCAAGAAGCCTTTTCGTTGGGGTTGCTGAAACGAAACCCTTCATTAAGCCCGTCGCGACCATAGTCAAGCTGCGTGCCTTCAAGAAAAGGCAGGCTTTTAGGGCTAACAAATACCTTGACCCCATGCTGCTCGAAAACAATATCTTCAGCCTCAACATCATCAACATAATCGAGCTTATAAGCCATGCCCGAGCAGCCAGTAAGCCGCACACCCAATCTTAGACCTATGCCTTGCCCGCGTTTTTCAATGTAGCGGTTGATATGGTCAGCCGCCCGTTCTGTAAGCGTAATAGCCATAATTACCTCTGATGTTTGGTTTGGTAATCTTGGATGGCCGCCTGAATGGCGTCTTCAGCCAAGATGGAACAGTGCATTTTTATGGGAGGCAACGCCAGCGCTTCGGCGATTTGCGTGTAACTAATCTGCCGCGCCTGCAGCGGCGTTTTGCCTATTACCCATTCTGTTGCCAGGGAACTGGCTGCGATGGCGCAACCACACCCGTAGGTTTTGAACCTTGCATCCTTTATGATACCCGAGGCGTCAACTTTGATCTGCAATTTGATGACATCACCCTGAGAAGGGGCGCCAACCAGTGCCGTGCCCACGCATAAGTCAGTCGCATCGAACGAACCCACGTTGCGCGGGTTTTCGTAATGCTCAAGAACTTTATCATTATACGGTTGCATATCCCTACACTGCCCACTGCACTGTGTTGACGTCTACTCCCTCTTGGGCCATTTCCCAGAGAGGTGACATGCTACGTAGCCAGGCCACTTTTCCGCTGATAACAGCGACTGCGGCATCGACATCTTGTTCAGTAGTGTAACGCCCCAACGAAATACGCAATGAACTGTGGGCCAGCTCGTCGCTACGCCCAATAGCGCGCAACACATACGAGGGCTCGAGGCTTGCAGATGTGCACGCCGACCCACTTGAGACCGCCAATTGCTTGACCGACATCATAAGAGCCTCGCCCTCAATGTAGTTGAAGCTAACATTAAGATTATGCGGCACACGCTGGTCGAAATCACCATTAAGATAAACCTCAGGTATGACCGACAGCCCGGCCCATAATCTTTCTTGCAACTGGTGAATGCGCCGGGTTTCTTCGCTGAGCACTTGCCCCGCCAACTCAAATGCCTCGCCCATACCCACAATTTGATGCGTGGCCAGAGTGCCTGACCGCATGCCACGTTCGTGCCCGCCACCATGAATTTGCGCCATAAGGCGCGCGCGCGGCTTGCGTCTCACGTACAGCGCGCCTATTCCTTTGGGGCCATAGGTCTTATGTGCCGAAAACGACATGAGGTCAACGTTGAGAGCCTGCAGGTCTATGGCAACCTTGCCAGTGGCTTGCGCGGCATCGACGTGAAACATTACACCCTTTTCACGACAGATTTCACCCAGTGCGGCAATATCCTGTATGACGCCAATTTCATTATTAACGAGCATGACGGACGCCACTATAGTGTCGGGACGCAGAGCATTGCGGAAAACATCAATATCAACCAGGCCGTTTGCCTGAACATCAAGAAAACTAACCTCAAAACCCTGACGCTCAAGTTCGTGGCAGGTATCGAGTACCGCCTTGTGCTCTGTTTTAAGTGTGACGATATGCTTGCCGCGACCAGCATGGAATTGTGCCGCGCCCTTTATGGCCAGGTTGTCAGATTCGGTGGCGCCAGACGTAAAGACGATTTCGCGCGGATCAGCATTAACCAACTTGGCAATCTGACTGCGGGCGCGTTCGACTGCTTCTTCGGCATCCCACCCGTAGGCGTGGCTGCTGGACGCCGGATTGCCAAATCGTTCGTAAAGCCACGGCACCATAACATCAACCACATGCGGGTCTACCGGCGTGGTCGCTGAGTAATCAAGATAGATAGGGCGTGACGTCATTAAAAATTACTCCTGAGCCGTGTCGCTACGTACTCGTTATAGTAGCGCCAAAAGCCTCAGCATTGGCAACCCATAGAGCCTTGTGCAGGAATCGCCAAATTAATTGGTAAACGCCATCGCCATGGGAGCCCCTGGTGCGCGATGAACCCGAATCGGTACCTCGTGCGTGTTGTTGGCCTCTTGCAACTGACGCATACGTTCTTGGTCAGCAAGATCTTGTAAAGAAACGGAATCGAGAAAGTCGATCATCTTGCGGTTTAACGATGCCCATAATTCATGCGTCATGCATTTGCCAGAACTACCGTTTCGGCCGATATTGCAGTTTTCTTTGCCGCCACAATTGGTAGCGTCCAGAGGCTCGTCTACAGCAAAAATGACGTCTGCAACAGTAATGTTGCGCGCCAGCTTGGCTAGCGAGTACCCGCCTCCTGGGCCACGCATGCTATCGACAAGCTCGTGTCGGCGTAACTTGCCAAACAGCTGCTCAAGATAAGAAAGCGATATGTTCTGCCGCTTACTGATAGCGGCCAGGGTAACCGGCCCACTATGCTGCCGGAGTGCCAGATCGATCATGGCGGTTACAGCAAAACGGCCTTTGGTGGTCAGACGCATAATGTGCTCCTTTCAATACCCGACTAAATAAGTCAAGTATACACGATACCCGACTATTTTTATAGGGTATTCACGCAGAAAGACGAAGGGTAACGTGCGCACCATGCAAAAAGCCGCATCCTGAATTGGAGCGGCTTTTGCTGCGGGCAGATGCCGCACGAGTGATATGGATTGTGCTTACGCGGCCTGGTACTGCAGTGCTCGCTTGCGGACAAGCTCGAGCACGCCCTGACAGGCATCTTCGAGGTAGTCGAGCACTTTGGCAAAACCATCAGGACCGCCGTAGTAGGGATCAGGCACGGTGGCCTCCTCGAACTCGTTGGCAAAGCGCATGAGCAGCATAAGCTTGTGCTGATACACCTTGGGGCACTGCTGCTGCAGTGCGGAAAGGTTTTCCCAGTCCATTGCCAAAATGAGGTCAAACTCTCGGAAGTCATCGGCTGTCACTTGCCGAGCTACGCATTGCGAAAGATCATAGCCACGCTTACGCGCAGCAGCCTGCGCACGAGCGTCTGGCGCGTCGCCGATATGGAAGCCGTGGGTACCGGCAGAATCGACACCAATGGCGCCCGAGAGCCCCGCCTCGTCGACGATATGACGAAATACGCCTTCTGCGCTCGGGGAGCGACAGATATTACCCATGCAAACGAAAAGTACCTTAGTCATCATAGACGAGAGTGTGAGGGAAAACCCGTTGTAAGGCAAGGCTTTTTGCAGAACCACAAAGAGTTCTAAAGCCTTGTTGACAATATTTGAGAAACGGCGAGGCGCTGAGATTTGATGGTGTTGCGTACAACCCACGCGGTGCTGACAACAAGCCGTGCGAAGTGCTATGCAGGCCAATAATTATGCACTGCAACAAAAACTAAAGGCTTGAACAAAGCCCCTGTAGTTATCATGGTAAACCCTAGGTAACTGGAAAGCAATACCTGATTTGCGAGGTCCTAGAGCAAACCCGCGATTTACGTAGGTTTGTTATAAATTGTTGGCTGTTACCAACAACTTAACAAAACTCGCGGCACCCAGGAGAACTACAACCTGTTTGACTGTGCCACCCTCAATAAGAAAACTTCTGGAGGTCTGGCCAGGCAAATCACATAGCGACTAGTAGTCTGTGACGGCGGGTGATTTCAACCCTGTTCCCACGTGCGCACGAGACCGCCCAGGAAAGGGCTAATCAATTGCCGAGCCCCTTATCAGTTTCCACGCGCGCTGGAGCTCCCGGGGCGTCTCGACAGGTCTCGTAAAGCGGAACAGCACTATTACAGCGGGCTCCCTGCCACTGGCGCCGTCGGCACCCTGCCCTGCGGAGCTGGCCGAACTGCAGCTCAAGATAGCAAGGCTCTCTCTTTAAGACGATTGAGTGCATCGCGCGCTGCAGCAGCCTCTTCGAACTCAAGGTTTTTAGCATGATCCGTCATTAATGAGCTCAGCCGCCGCATCTCACGCGCCAGCGCTTTGTCGTCGCGCAGTATTTCCGCCGGAATGTCATCATCAGGCCTGGGTTGCACAGGCGCGCCCATGACACCATCAATGAGTTCGCGCACGGCCTTGTTAACGCCACGGGCGGTAATGCCGTGCTCTTCATTGAACTCCAATTGCTTGTTGCGACGTCTTTCGGTCTCATCCATAGCGCGGCGCATAGAATCGGTAATGCGGTCAGCGTACAAAATGGCGTGACCATTAATATTGCGCGCTGCCCTGCCTATGGTCTGGATCAGACTGCGCTCCGAGCGCAAAAAGCCCTCTTTGTCGGCGTCGAGTATGGCCACCAGTGATACTTCAGGTATATCAAGACCCTCACGCAGCAAGTTAATACCCACAAGCACGTCGAACACACCCAGCCTCAGGTCGCGAAGGATTTCAACACGCTCTACTGTATCGATATCCGAATGCAGATAACGTACCTTGAGACCACTCTCTACCAGATAGTCAGTCAGGTCTTCTGCCATACGCTTGGTCAGTGTGGTCACCAATACGCGTTCGCCGGCAGCAATGCGCAGCTTGGCTTCGCCAAGCAAATCATCAACCTGCGTAACCGCAGGCCGCACTTCGACCATGGGGTCAACCAGCCCTGTGGGGCGCACCACTTGCTCGACGACGTTGTCGGCATGCTCATGCTCGTACACCGAAGGCGTTGCTGACACAAATACGCACTGTCTCATGCGCTGCTCAAATTCTTCGAGCTTGAGCGGCCGGTTGTCCATGGCTGACGGCAGGCGAAAACCAAATTGCACCAAGGTCGATTTACGTGAACGGTCACCCCGGTACATCGCGCTGAGCTGCCCCATGGTTACGTGACTTTCATCGATGAACATCAGAGCGTCGCGCGGCAAGTAATCAATGAGTGTCGGCGGAGGATCACCAGGCGCCGCACCCGACAAATGCCTGGAATAGTTTTCGATGCCTTTGCAAAACCCCAGCTCCTGCATCATTTCGAGGTCGAAACGCGTACGCTGCTCCAGCCTCTGCGCCTCGACCAGCTTGCCCTCTTGAGTCAGCAATGCCAGACGCTCTCGCAATTCGGCTTTAATGGTTTCGATGGCACGCAATATGGTTTCACGCGGTGTGACGTAATGAGAACTGGGAAACACCGTAAAGCGGGGAATCTTCTGACGTATCTTGCCGGTAAGCGGATCAAATATTTGCAGTGACTCAATTTCGTCGTCGAAAAGCGTGATGCGCAACGCCAGCTCGGCGTGCTCGGCCGGGAATACGTCAATGGTTTCGCCACGCGCCCTGAAATTGCCGCGGGTAAATTCAACATCGTTGCGTTCATACTGCATGGCGACCAGCCGGCCCAGCAACTGTTGCCGTGGAATGCGATCACCACTACGAAGCGTCAGCACCATGGCGTGATAGTCGCCCGGGTTGCCTATACCGTAAATACAGGACACGGTACCTACGATGATGGTATCGCGACGCTCCAGCAGGCTCTTGGTCGCTGACAGCCGCATCTGCTCGATATGTTCGTTGATGGACGAATCTTTCTCGATAAAGAGATCACGTGCCGCCACGTAGGCTTCAGGCTGATAGTAGTCGTAATACGACACAAAGTACTCAACAGCATTACGCGGGAAAAACTCTCGCATTTCAGCATACAGCTGCGCCGCCAGCGTTTTATTGGGCGCAAGCACAATGGCGGGCCGGCCCGTACGCGCAATAACGTTGGCCATGGTGTAAGTTTTGCCCGAGCCAGTCACGCCAAGAAGTGTCTGGAACATAAGCCCATCATCAATGCCTTCAACCAGCGCATCAATGGCAGCAGGCTGATCGCCCGCCGGCGGATACGGCTGGTAAAGTTGAAACGGGCTGCCTTCAAACTCAAGAAAACCGGGGGCTGAAAGATTGACACTAGCCATCGCGTACTAGACTTTTTAAGGGTAAACCCCTTATTATCACATTAATATCCTTTATTTTCCTCACTACTTTTAGCATCCCTGACATGACATCTCTCTTTGAAGGCGTCGAACTGGCGCCGCGTGATCCTATCCTCGGTCTAAATGAACAATATAACGCCGACGCGCGCACCAACAAGGTCAACCTTGGCGTAGGTGTGTATTACGACGACCAGGGGCGCATCCCGCTGCTTGACGCCGTGCGCAAGGCGGAAGACACTCTCGTACAGGCTCACTCACCCCGCGGTTACCTGCCTATCGACGGCATCCCCGGCTACAACACCGGTGCTCAAACTCTGCTATTGGGTAAAAACTCACCCTTGTTAGCCTCCGGTCGCGTCTTAACAGCACAAAGCCTGGGCGGTACAGGTGCTCTCAAAATCGGTGCTGATTTCCTCAAACAACTGTTACCCAATTCCAAGGTCGTCATCAGCAACCCGAGTTGGGAAAACCATCGCGCACTGTTCCAGGCGGCAGGGTTTACGGTAGAAACCTACCCCTATTATGATGCCGCCACGCATGGCCTTGATTTTGCCGGCATGCTGAGCTCTCTGCAGACACTCCCTGAAAAAACCATTGTCGTGCTGCACGCCTGCTGTCATAACCCCACCGGCGTCGACCCTACGCTTGATCAATGGAAGCAGATCGTCGAAGTGGTCAAGCAAAAGAATCTGGTGCCTTTTGTCGACATCGCTTATCAGGGCTTTGGTGATGGGCTCGAGCAAGACGCTGCCGTTGTGCGGCTCTTTGCCGACAATGATCTCACCATGCTTATCAGCTCGTCTTTCTCCAAGTCGTTTTCACTATATGGTGAACGGGTTGGTGCGCTGACCCTGGTGTGCTCATCCAAAGAAGAAAACGTCCGCGTCCTCAGCCAGCTTAAGCGCGTTATCCGCACTAACTACTCCAACCCTCCTACGCATGGCGGCAAAATCGTGTCGTCAGTACTGAACACGCCTGAGCTTTACGAGGTATGGACATCCGAGCTAGCCGGTATGCGCGACCGCATCCGCAGCATGCGAGCACAGCTAGTCGAAAAACTGAAGGCTCATGGCGTTAGCCAAAATTTTGACTTTGTCCTGCAACAACGGGGCATGTTCTCGTATTCTGGCCTGACGACCGAGCAAGTTGATCGCCTGCGTGAAGATCATGGTGTGTACGCCGTCAGCAGCGGCCGTATTTGCGTGGCGGCCCTCAACAGCGGCAACATCGATGCCGTAGCCAAGGCGATCGCAGCTGTGATCGCCTGATCGTTCAGATCAGGGACAGTACACCGCGCGATAGCGGTCTGGCCATCAATGCTCTATTAAATGCTCCGGCTTCTGCGGCGGGGGCATTTTTTTACGCCACAGCTGTCGGTGACACCTCGTTTTGCGGCAGTTTCCAATCTTTAAAAACGAAGCTGCCGGCCATATGTGGCGCTGATACCTTATAACAAATGCCTATGCCCAGAAGTGTGAAAACTCATATTTGTGCCTGGTTTCAAGTGATTTCTGCGTTTCTGTTGAACACGGTACGTTACCAGAATACGATTGTGATCAACGTGCATTGGCGCCTGGTGTTGAGCATTTAGAGCGGCTCTAGCTTCTTCGAGGGGCCCGTCGGCGTGCTTTTAAGAGCAAAATCTGGGTCTAAACAGCCTAAAACAGCCGAAAAGCCCTGTGTCGCTTGATCTTCCGGCAAATATGCTGCAGAATTCAAACTGTATAAAAATACAGTCCGGAAGAAAATGGCCGTCAAACTCACCGCCCGTCAGCAACAAATACTCGACCTGGTCCGCAGCGAGATCCTACGCACGGGCTTTCCGCCCACTCGCGCTGAAATCGCCACGGCGCTGGGTTTCCGGTCGCCCAACGCCGCCGAAGACCACCTCAAGGCACTTGCACGAAAAGGCGCTATCGAGCTTACTCCGGGGGCATCACGCGGCATTCGTCTAACCGACGCAGGTCCGGTCGCAAACCTGGCCTCCGAGATGCCCAGCCATTCACTCGCAAGTACATATATACCGCTGTTAGTGCCATTAGTGGGGCGTGTAGCCGCTGGCAACCCCATACTCGCGGCCGAGCACGTAGAGCGTGAGGTCAGCATAGAACCATCATTATTTACTCAAACCCCCGACTATCTTTTGCGGGTACGCGGCCTCAGTATGCGAGACGCAGGCATACTTGATGGCGACCTGCTTGCAGTACGAAAATCACTCGAAGCACGAAACGGCCAAATCGTCATAGCCCGGCTAGGTGATGAGGTCACCGTAAAGCGTTTTTCACGCCAGGGCGGCCACATACAACTTCTTCCCGAAAACCCCGATTTTGAGCCTATTAACGTAAGCGCCGAAGACGAATTTTCGCTGGAAGGCATTGCTGTTGGCTTAATTCGCAGCACGCCATTACAGTAATAACCTGGCGCTGCGGCCGACAAATTGCCTGGCCCACAGTACCCACTGCATGGGGGCATGTGATTTATAACCGGGTTGGCCTAATACGCCCAGGTCACTGATGCCTGCGCAGACATTTTTTGTATTGACCGATAAGCATGTAGCTTTACTGAAGCTATTCAAATACATCTTCAAGCCGATCGGCCTCCAGTACTTTGAGCGCCCAACCGTGAAGGGCTTCAGTATTTGCCTGCGTGATGCGAACGGTTACCCAAACCGGTAACTGACCAAAGCGGCGCTCCAGCATTGAAGACAGCAACCATGCAGCACTGTCTCGGCGTCCTTCTTCACGACCTTCTTCACGTCCTGCTATGCGACCTTCTTTGTGTCCTCTTTGAAGACCCTCTGCCAGCCCTTTTTTCAAACCACGGGCCTGGCCCATACGCTCGATGCTTGTAACATAAGGCATATTGAATTCCACCTCTATTGCAGCCACGGCCTGCTCAAACGCAGGTTCAAGATAATGGGGAAGAGATAATACCCAATCTACAATACGAAATAATTGCTGCACACGCCTGCGATCGTAACGATGCTGATAAAGCAGCCGCAGCAACGCTATTTTGGATACTAATCGGGCCTGTGCGCCACAACGTGCCTGGGCACCTAACTGAGCCATAACCACTACCGCAAACGGGTTAAACGCTGCAAGATCAACCAGCGACGCCCTGTCGTCCTCCCAACGGCGCAAGTGTACGACAGGAAAACCAAAACTCACATGACATTTACCCAGACGTTGACGATATAGCACCACTGGCGGCCCCTTTGAGCTCGCCGTAAGAATGGCCAGACTGTAAAAGGAAGTGCTTAAGCCATCGAGCGTGTTGACCTTTGCTGACTCAGCCCCACCGGTCTCCTGGCGCACATAGCGGTCCCAAATGCGATAAAAATACGTGAACATGCGCTGGGCGAGATAGCTGCGAGCTTTATCACCTTGGGGCCCGCTCTCAACTTCAACATGCACCAAAACCCATGCCTCACTTTGATCAAGACGCCGCAACTTAACTAGTTTGTCGGCGTAGCGGCGGCCGTTTGGTGAATCGGCAGTAATAGACTGCAGCTCGGTATCGAGAAATAATGGTGCGACAGACCAGTCAATTAACGCATGCAGCTCAGGTGCCAGCAATGCCGTGAAATCTTCGAAAAAATAGTCGAGAGCCTCCTTTCAGGGGCTGTCGTAATCAGTGGGTTGTATTGACATCAGTAGCAGGCGTCTGTAGATGAGAAGCCATTAATGTAGACAGCTACATCGCTGCCAAACATGCCTAATGTCAGTTAATGTCTATCCGTAGAATTTCCAGGTGCGGACACGTTTCGCAATGCATAAAAAACCCGCCCGTTGTGAACATTCCCCCCGATTGGACAGTGTCCAACCGGGAGTTTCCGTTCATCAGCAGGGCGGGGTTTTATGCTCGCAGTGCGGTCAATTAATGCTTGATCAAACCATCAGACCCAGCATCGGTAACCTGGTTAGCGCGAGCCGCCGTGGCCGCCTCAGCAGCGAGACGAGCCACTTCCTCGTCAGACAGGGGCGTTGGCATGCTTTCCAGTGCGACTTCGAGTACGCGATCGATCCAGCGTACCGGTATGATTTCGAGGTGGTTTTTTACGTTGTCAGGAATCTCGGCGAGATCCTTGACGTTTTCCTCGGGAATCATTACCGTTTTGATGCCACCACGGTGCGCAGCCAACAGCTTTTCTTTAAGGCCGCCGATTGCAAGCACTTCACCTCGAAGCGTGATCTCACCCGTCATGGCCACGTCTGCACGCACCGGTATGCTGGTGAGGGCTGACACCATGGCTGTTGTGATGGCAATACCTGCGGACGGACCGTCTTTCGGCGTTGCCCCTTCAGGAAAGTGCACATGAATGTCACGTTTTTCAAAGGCTGTATTACCAATGCCCCATTTTTGAGCACGGGACCGCACTACTGTACGCGCGGCCTCGACTGACTCTTTCATCACGTCGCCCAGTGAACCAGTGCGCTGTACCAGACCTTTGCCCGGCATGTCTGCAACCTCAATGGTTAACAAGTCGCCACCAACTTCGGTCCAGGCCAGACCGGTAACCTGGCCGACCTTGTTTTCCTTTTCGGCCATACCAAAGCTGAACCGGCGTACTCCAAGGAAATCAGCCAGGTTGTCAGCTGTGACGTCCACGTGTTCGACGGGCACCGCAGCTTTACTCTTGGCCTTCTTTTTGGCCGGTGTTGAGCTTTTGCCCAGCAACTGCTTGACCACCTTACGACAGATCTTGCTCATTTCACGCTCAAGAGCCCGCACACCTGCTTCACGCGTGTAATAGCGCACGATGTCACGGATGGCTGACTCTTCGATAGTGAGTTCACCGTCCTGGACGCCGTTGTTCTTCATGAGCTTGGGCAGGAGGTGGTCAACGGCGATATGCACCTTTTCGTCTTCGGTATAGCCCGACAGACGAATGACTTCCATACGGTCAAGCAGCGCCGGCGGTATATTAAGCGTATTGCTTGTCGCCACGAACATGGTGTCGGACAAATCGAAGTCCACTTCAATGTAGTGGTCTTGAAAAGTGTGGTTTTGCTCGGGGTCAAGCACCTCGAGTAGTGCGGACGAAGGATCTCCCCTGAAGTCTGCGCCCATTTTGTCGATTTCGTCGAGCAGGAACAATGGGTTGCGCACCCCTACCTTGGACATGTTCTGCAGGATTTTCCCTGGCATAGAACCAATGTAGGTACGACGATGGCCACGGATCTCGGCCTCGTCGCGCACACCGCCCAGCGCCATCCGCGTGAACTTGCGGTTGGTCGCGCGTGCAATGGACTGACCTAGCGAGGTTTTACCAACCCCGGGAGGGCCAACCAGACACAGAATGGGTGCTTTAAGCTTTTCAACTCGTTGTTGCACGGCCAGATACTCGACAATACGTTCTTTGACTTTTTCAAGACCATAGTGGTCTGCATCAAGCACTTCTTCAGCGTTAGAAATAGAGTTGTTTACGCGGCTTTTTTTGCGCCACGGCAAACCTATGACGGTGTCAATGTAGTTACGCACAACAGTTGCTTCGGCTGACATGGGCGACATCAACTTGAGTTTTTTAACTTCGGCGTCTACCTTTTTACGGGCCTCTTTGGGCAAATGAGCCGCCTCGATTTTCTTCTCGAGGTCTTCGATATCAGCGCCCTCTTCACCTTCGCCAAGTTCTTTCTGAATGGCTTTTACTTGCTCATTCAGATAATAGTCGCGCTGGCTTTTTTCCATCTGCTTTTTGACGCGACCACGGATGCGTTTTTCGACCTGAAGTATGTCGATTTCAGATTCGAGTTGCGTCAACAGGGTTTCGAGGCGCTGAGCAGTGCCGACGACTTCAAGCATGGATTGCTTTTGTTCGAGCTTGAGCGGCAGATGAGCGGCGATGGTATCAGCAAGACGCCCGGCGTCGTCGATACCCGTCAACGAAGTGAGTATCTCTTGGGGAATTTTTTTATTAAGTTTAACGTATTGCTCGAATTGGGCGACAACAGCACGACGTAGCGCTTCTGCCTCAGCCCCTTCTTCGGCGTCTAGTTCAACAGGAACGACAACCGACATAAAGTGCGTCTCGGCGTCGCTGACACTCTGGATGCGGGCACGCTGAACACCTTCGACCAGCACTTTAACCGTCCCGTCGGGCAACTTGAGCATTTGAAGTATGCTCGCTGCACAGCCGATCTCGTAGAGATCTTCAGGGCTGGGGTCGTCTTTACCGGCTGACTTTTGCGCCACCAGCATAATGTTGTTACCGGACTCCATTGCCAGCTCAAGCGCTTTGATGGAGCGCGGACGGCCAACGAACAGTGGAATCACCATATGCGGAAACACCACGACGTCGCGCAAAGGCAACAGCGGCAAGTCCGTAGGTTCTGATGTAAGAATCTGGCTCGCAGACATAGTAATTTCCTTAAAATTTACCTCTAGATGAAAACGGGAGGCCACGGCCTCCCTTTTCCAGTTCTACCTGCAGGTATATATAGTGGCGATCGCCCCAGTTTCAAGTCCACATAAACCTGAGTTTGCAATATACAGCTGCCGTGGACGATCTTTCATGCTATGCAGCGGCATCCTTTAATTTTTTGGCGGGACTATCTGCCTGTGCGGCTTTCTTGCCTTTTGCTTCATCATCGTAAATAAGTATGGGCGTGCCCTCACCCGTTACAGATTTTTCGTCAAGTACAACTCGTTGGACATCTTTTTGAGATGGGAGTTCATACATAGTGCCCAATAACGACTGCTCGAGGATGGAACGCAAGCCACGCGCACCGGTGCGGCGCTTGATGGCACGCCGGGCGATGGCGGTAAGCGCCTCAGGTCGGATCTCAAGCTCTACTTCTTCCATTTCAAACAGTTTCTGGAACTGTTTGATGAGGGAGTTTCGCGGCTCGGTGAGAATACGCACCAGTGTTGCTTCATCGAGCTCTTGCAGTGTAGCGACCACCGGCAACCGACCCACAAGTTCGGGGATGAGACCGAACTTGATGAGATCCTCGGGCTCTGCTTCTGCGAAGAGTTCGCCCACACCGCGCTCAGTTTTGGCACGTACAGACGCTGAGAAGCCAATTCCGGAACGCTCAGTGCGGTCACGTATTACTTTTTCGAGACCGTCGAAGGCACCGCCAACGATAAACAAAATATTGGTAGTGTCAACTTGTACGAAGTCTTGATTGGGGTGCTTGCGGCCGCCCTGCGGTGGGACGGATGCAACCGTACCTTCGATAAGCTTGAGCAAAGCCTGCTGCACACCTTCACCGGACACGTCGCGGGTAATAGATGGGTTATCGGCCTTACGCGAGATTTTATCGATTTCATCAATGTAGATAATCGCCTTCTGCGCTTTTTCCACATCGTAATTGCAATTTTGCAGCAATTTTTGAACAATGTTTTCTACGTCTTCGCCTACGTAGCCTGCTTCGGTAAGCGTAGTTGCATCTGCCATGACGAAGGGAACATCAAGCATGCGTGCAAGGGTTTGCGCCAGCAGCGTCTTGCCCGAACCCGTAGGCCCGATAAGCAAGATATTGCTTTTAGACAGCTCTACGTCGTCGCCTTTGACTTCGCCGTAACGAATGCGTTTGTAGTGGTTGTAAACAGCGACCGCCAGATTACGCTTGGGGATGTCTTGACCGATAACGTAGCCGTCAAGAAAAGACTTGATTTCATGGGGCGTAGGAAGTTCGTTGCGAATCGCATCGCGAGCGGCCTCTTGGCTTTCTTCGGTAATGATGTCATTGCAAAGGTCAATGCATTCATCGCAAATAAACACCGACGGGCCGGCAATAAGCTTGCGCACTTCGTGCTGGTTCTTGTTGCAGAATGAACAGCGCAACACTTTCTCGTCCGCCGATCCTTTTTTTTCGGGCATAAAACTCTTCGTTCAGTTCAGTGGACAGGCATAAGCCATGTCGGGGAATAAGTGGCGGGCGTAAGACTAGCCCGCCCCAACTGGCTCACTATGCCGAATCGGCGCGGGAGACCAGAACTTTATCTACTAAACCATACGATACCGCATCTTTGGCTGACATGAAATTATCACGCTCAGTGTCTATTTCGATACGCTCAATGGGCTGACCGGTGTTTTCGGCCAGAATCTGGTTGAGACGCTCACGTAGATTGAGGATTTCGCGTGCCTGGATTTGAATATCGGAGGCCTGTCCTTGGGTTCCGCCTGAGGGCTGATGGATCATGATACGCGAGTTGGGCAGAGAGTAACGCTTGCCCTTGGTTCCTGCCGCAAGCAGGAACGCGCCCATGCTGGCCGCCAGGCCCGTGCACAATGTAGATACGTCAGGCTTTACGAACCGCATGGTATCGAAAATAGCCATACCGGCATACACCGATCCGCCAGGCGAATTGATGTACAGCGAAATGTCTTTATCGGGGTTCTCGGACTCGAGGAACAGCAGCTGCGCCACGACCAGGTTGGCAGTATGGTCGTTAACCGGGCCCACGAAAAAAATGACGCGCTCGCGCAGCAGGCGTGAATAGATGTCGTAGGACCGCTCACCGCGGCCGGATTGCTCGATCACGATGGGCACGTAGCCCAGCCCCGTTGGGGTTACCGAGTGCCCTCCATGCATGGAAGCGTAGAAATCGGTAAATCGTGACATTGACATTTAGTTAGTCCCCATGATTTCGTCAAACGGCACTTCTTCATCGGTAACCTGCGCCTTGGACACAACGTGATCAACAACGTTGTCCTCCAGGACAATGGCTTCGATTTCGGCACGACGCTGACGGTCGGAAAGGTAGTAAGCCACGACTTGCGCTGGCTCTTCGTAGTTTTGTGCAAACTCTTCGATACGTTCGCGAACCTGCTCGGGCTTGGCCTGAAGATCAGCTGCCTGCACCAGCTCGGAGACCAGCAGGCCCAGACGTACACGACGCTCGGACTCAGCCGAGAAGGCTTCAAGAGGGATTGGCACGGACTCGGCATTAGGAACGCCGCGCTGCTTGAGTTCTTCGCGTGCGGCCTCGACACGGCCTTGCGCATCGCGCTCGACCAGAGACTTGGGAACGTCAAAGGTGCTGGCCTCGGCGATGGCATCCATGACGCTGGCTTTGGTTCGGGCATGGGTGCGAGCCTTGACTTCGCGCTCGATATTGGCGCGCACGTCGGCAAGCAGTTTTTCGACATCGCCTTCGGGCTGGCCCAGCGACTTGGCAAATTCGGCATCAAGTTCGGGCAAAACGGGCTCGGCGACTTCAGTCACGGTAATGGCGAACTCGGCTGTTTTACCGGCGACTTCTTTGCTGCCGTACTCTTCAGGGAAGCTAAGTGGAAACGTTTTACTTTCGCCAGCCTTCATGCCCCGCACAGCGGTTTCGAATTCGGGAAGCATGCGGCCCTGGCCCAGCACGAACGGAAATTTCTCGGCAGAACCGCCTTCGAATGCAACGCCGTCAATAGTGCCGGTGAAATCGAGCGTGACGCGATCGTCATCTTGCGCTTCGCGGCCTTCACGGGCTTCGTAGTCGGCACGTTGCTTGCGCAGAATATCGATGGTTCGCTGCACTTCATCGTCACCCACGGGCGTATGCGCACGTTTGACGGCTAGTGTGGACAGATCAGGCACCTGCACTTCGGGGTACACCTCGAAAGTAGCGGAGAAAGCCATGACGCCTTCTTCTACGCCTTCAGTCTTGGGTTCGAGCGACGGTGAGCCGGCTACGCGCAGCTTGGCTTCTTCGACAACCTTGTCGAGCGAACGGCCTACTTCAGCGTTGATGACATCGTAACGGATGCCCGGCGCGTGGCTGCGCTCAATCAGCGACAATGGTGCCTTGCCGGGACGAAAGCCCTGAACCTTGGCTGTACGGGCAACTTGCTTCAGTTGCGCCTGGACTTGCTTTTCTACGTCGGCGATCGATACCGTCAGATCAACACGGCGTTCCAGGCCGGACAAAATTTCAACCTCGGGCATTGGGAACCTATTTAAAAAGTAATTAAAGAAATGAACAGAGCATTTTACCGGAAACTTGCACAGGGCATGAAAAGTGCCAAAAGGAAGGAATTTTCGACCCAACTTGTGCGTGTTGGTGGGTAGTATGAGGCCGCGTTGCACACAATGCAAAAAACGTTATAATACTTGGCTACCCAAAGCGAACGTGGCGGAATTGGTAGACGCACCAGATTTAGGTTCTGGCGCCGAGAGGTGTGAGAGTTCGAGTCTCTCCGTTCGCACCATGGGGCTATCAGCATCGGCAATTGATTCCCGTGCATCAAACTATAACAATAATAGGCTCTTCCCCATTACCGGGGGCAAGTCACATGGATCTTCCCCATTAAAGGGTTCTTCCCCATTTAAGCGGGATAGGCACTCATCACATCCGGTTAATTACACCGTTCCAGCCGCGCAGGGCCAAGGCCCTCATGTATTTTTGGCAAGATTACGGATATTTCGGGAGAGTTCATGTCACTGACCGTTCAACAAAAACGCGCCGCATTCAAAGCGCTTCATACCAAGGGCTGTTTTTTGCTGCCCAACCCGTGGGACATTGGAAGCGCCTTGTATCTGCAGTCGCTTGGTTTCCAGGCGCTGGCCTCCACCAGCTCCGGCTTTGCCTGGTCGCAGGGGCGGCCAGACGGCGAGGTTCCGTTAGCAGGTGTATTGGCTCATCTGCATGCTCTTGTCGAGGCGACAGACCTACCGGTCAACGCTGACTTCGAGGACGGACACGCGGTGGACGCCGAGGGAGTTGCGCGGAACGTGCGCATGGCAGTGGACACGGGCGTCGCCGGGCTGTCAATCGAAGACTCCACGGGCAACCCTGACGCACCGCTACGCGACATTCTTGACGCCGTCGACCGCATGCGTGCAGCGCGCGCCGCTATTGACAGCGCGGGTGGTGACACGCTGCTGGTGGGCCGGGCAGAAAATTTCATCGTAGGTCGCCCCGACCTGCCCGACACGATTGCCCGCCTGAAGGCCTATTCCGAGGCAGGGGCTGATTGCCTGTACGCGCCTGGCATTCACAGCCGTGAGCAGATTATCGCCATTGTGAGGGCTGTGGCACCCAAACCTGTCAATCTGCTGGTCGGGTCGGTCTCTGATTTGACTCTGCAAGACATCACTGCCCTTGGGGTGCGCCGCGTCAGCGTAGGAGGTGGCCTTGCCAGAGCTGCCTGGGGCGGAATGCAGAAAGCAGCCCGAATCTTGGCGCAGGAAGGGCGCTTCGATGGTTTCGCCGACGCAGCGCCCTACTCTGAACTAAATGCCGTGTTTATAAACAAGTGAGTTAGTTGTGCGCCTTTACCCACGGGCACTGAAGTCTAGAAGAAGACATGATCGTCGAGCCGCGAGATGCAGTCACGTCATAAAAAATCGCACCCATCAATAGCTGACGCGATCAAAATCGAGGCGCCCTACGTCCAGCATGTTGGCGCCGGGATCAAATGGCCCGGTTATGACTTCTTACGTTCCTGGTTGATTTCTTCATGGGGATAATTGTCGGCTTCGATATTTGCCAGCTCCTGCGCAGCCTGCCTGAGGGCGGGCAAGCAAGACATGATGCGTTTGCCATGAAATCGTATCGAAGGCGCCTGGATGGCCACTGCGAGGTTGGACTTTCCTTCATGCACAGGAACCAACACGGCAATGCAGGTCAGGCCTGGTAAGAATTCTTCGACGTCCAGTGCATAGCCTTCGCTGGCCACGCGCTTCAGTTCGGCGTCCATAGCTTTGCTGGTAACCAGTGTTTTTTCTGTGTATTTTTCGAGTGCGGATGGCACCAGTAACCGCTTGCGCTGAGCAGCCGACATTTGCATCAGAAATAGTTTGCCGCTGGCAGAGCAATGCAGCGGCACACGCGAACCTGGATGCAGGTAGAAACGCAATGGTGCGGGAGTCTCGACCCGCTCAAGGTACAACACCTCGTTGCCTGAGCAACTGGTGATATTGCCGCTTTCGCCCACCTCGGAGACCAATGCGCGCAGCACATTGCGGCGTGCCCCATGCAGCGTGTTATTGAGCATGAGGTTTTCGGCAATGCGTCGTAACCGAACACCCGTACTGTAGTGCCGGCCATCGCCGTCGCGCTGGATCATGCCTGCATTGTGCAGTTGCTGCAGCATGCGGTGCAATGTGGGTTTGGGCAGGCCAAGCTCCTCAACCAGACCTTGCAGCGAAAAGTACTGATCTTTCTCAGCAATGACTTCCAGCAATGAGAACAGACGAATTGCGGGGGTATCGCCATCCAACTTCGTGGCGGCAGAAACTGCGCGAGCTAGACTCATGAGATATTAGGTTCGAGATTTCAATGACAGGAGCTGATTGTACCGGCATTCATATTAACCTCTGGGTGAATAAGCGGAAGTCCGCTGAGGGGCTATCCGACAATGCTGGGTAACCACAACGCAATGCTGGGGAAAAAGAAAATCAGCAACAGGCCAAGTAACTGCAAGGTAATAAAGGGCCATACCGAACCATAGACAGCGCCCATATTGACATCAGGTGGCAATATGCCTTTGATCCAGAATAATACAAAACCAAAGGGCGGTGATAAATACGCGATCTGAATATTGACCACAAACAATACGCCAAACCACACTTTATCAACGCCTAACTCGTTGATAATGGGCAGAAACAGCGGTGTGCACAGCATGATGATGGCCCAGTCATCCATGACCGTGCCAAGCACTAAAACGATAAGCATCATCATCGCCAGGATACCGACGGTGCCACCCGGCACACTTAGCACCAGTTGAGTGAGCAGGTCTTGAGCGCCGAGGGCGTTGAAGATGTTCAGGTAGATATTGGCGCCGATCAGTATCCAGAACCCCATGCCACATAGCTTCAGGGTGCTGATCACAGAATCACGAAATATTTTCCAGGTAAGCTGACGGTAGATCAGGTTGATGATCAAAGCACCTGCGGCACCGAAACTGGCCGATTCGGCCGGCGTGGCAATGCCTCCCCAGATCGAGCCGAGTACGATGACGATCAGTACAACAAAGGGCCAAATATCTAATACTGAGCGTGCTTTCTCGGCCGCCGTGAAACGCTGATCAGGAGGCAGCGGTGGTCCAATGTGCGGCTGGAAATGACAACGTATACCGATATACAGCACGTAAAACACCGCAAGCATAATGCCCGGCACTACGCCAGCCAGGAACAGATCACCGATAGATGTGTTGGACAACAGGCCGTAAAAGATGAACGGCACACTGGGCGGAATCAGAGCACCTAACGCACCACCTGCCCCGATAGATCCAATGGCAATCTTGCGACTGTAGCCAAATTTCATCATCGAGGGATAGGCGATCTGGCCCATCGTTATGGTCGCTGGTGGTGTGATACCTGTGACAGCGGCAAAAATGGTGCACACGACCACCGTACCCATGGCCAGCCCGCCAGCGATATGGCCGATGAGCTTGTAGACCGCAGAATAGGCTGAGTCAGCAACACCAGAAAAACGTATGAGATTCCCCATGAGCAGAAACAGAGGAATGGTAATGAGGATGGAGTTCCAGGGGGTATAGTAAAACGCGCTTGGAATCGCCAGCAAAGAGCGTGGTGAAAAAATAGCCGCAAAAAGCACGGCTGTGCCCCCCAGACCGAAGGCTACTGGAAGCCCCATGAAAAGGACGAGAAACATTGTGCAGAAATACAGCACCGTAATGACTTCCAGGCTCATCGGATGTCCTTATTCATGATATCGGCAAAGGCAGAAAGACTGCCCCGAGAAGCAGGCCCGGCGAAATGCCGGGCCAGGCTGACAGCTGCGTTATGGATGGTCTTTAAAATACTGCTTCCAGAGTTCTACGCCCTTGGCGTTGCGCTCTGATTGTTCAGCGACCTTGGGCCAAACATCAGTCATGGCCTTTTCGCGCATCCGCTGTACTTCTTTCTCAGGCATGACGATGACTTCGCCGCCAGCGTCTTTAAGCGCCTTAATCGAGCTGTCCACGGCATCCATATGCATTTTGCTGGTCTCGAAGTAGGTTTTCTTGAAGATCCCTTCAATTTGCTTGCGCTGCCAATCGGTGAGCTCATTCCATTTATCCAGATTCACGAATGTCTCTTGGTGCTGAGCCGGGTTCCAGCCTGGCATGCTGGCGTACTTAATGACCTCTGGAAAGTGCATGTCAGCAATACCGCCCGTATCCCAGTATGTGCCGTCGATGGTACCCAGCTTGATGGCGGTGTAAATATCACCGGCATCCATCGAGACCGGAGCGCCACCCATGGCAGCATGAAAGATGGCTTGTGGCCCTCCAGCACGCATTTTTTTGCCTTTCAGGTCTTCGAGTTTATTAATGGGAAAGTTGGTGAACATGGAATTGGGACCTTGATCAGTCCATCCAATCCAGTGCAAATTGCGCTCGTGGGCCGCTTCTTGAACCAGATCACCGATGCGGTATTTGGGGTCGCCCCACATGGCATCCCAGGCTTGCTCGGGGCCATCTGCACCCATGGCCAAGCCATAAGCCAGCATGCCTTCGGGCATTTCCCCCCCATAAACAGTTGCCCAACCCGCATAACCGTCGGTCATGCCGGCAGCAGCGGCGCCAAACGCTTCAGCTCCACTGGTCAGGGCTCCGGCGGGTTCAACGCGGATCTTCACTGTGCCCTGGGTGGCCTCTTCAACTGCTTTGACCCAGGGGATAAGCCCGCGTCCCCAGCCTGCATCCGAACTATCGAAGGCGGGCTGGAAAGTCCATTTGGTGATCTTGTCGGGCGGACCATCTTTATCGGCGGCAAATGCTACGTTGGGCAAGATTGCAGTACTTGCAAAAGCGGCAAGCACTGAAGCAATAAATAAACGTTTTTTCATGGATGTCTCCTGTCTTTGCTGTCTAAGTGCAGCTTGGTTGGTAAGGGTGGAATCGGGTTTACCTCCCGAATAGTGTCCTCAGATCGCGAAAAAATTGACGGGTGACCAGCAGCAGCATGACGATGGCGCTAAGTGGAATGATGGTCTTGATGGGGTAGATGGGAATGCGTATGGCTGTTGGCGTAACTTGTCCCAATTTGATGGAAATCATGGCCGATTGCCAGCCTTTCCAGATGAGGACGACCAAGAACATGAAAGTAAAAACGGCCGTGATGACGTCGCAGAAGGCTTTTGTACGAGTCGAAAAATTGGCGTAGAACAGATCTAATTTGATGAAGTCGCCGTGAACATAGGCGTAAGCGCCTGCCATGCAGGCCAGCAAGACCAGGGCGGCCTGCAGAGTTGTGCCTATCCACAAAGAGGGCGAGTTCATGGCATAGCGCAAAAACACATCGGTAAGCGAGAACGTCAGGCAATACAGGATGATGATCACGCCTGTCCAGCCCATCCAATTGGTCACGCCATCGAGCAGTCTGCTGAAACATTTAGCAATTTTCATGGTGCGCGTGCCCCTGTTTGTGTTTGCAATCTACTCGTTAATATAGAAAGTGATACGTTTTGTTCCTATTAGTGAAATCCCTATCGCCCTAGTCTTAACAAAAATGTTTCTGCATGCCGCGTGAATAACGCGATGCTTTAGTATCCCCGCCGCGCAGTAAGTACGTTTGGTTTGCATGGCGAGCGTAGTCCCCTGGGTGATGGAGAGCCTGCAACAAGATGCCCGCACGATAGCGTCACCGTGCGTTCGGCAAACTCATAGCCTGAGTTTGTCGTCCATAGTTTGAGAGGTGCCATAAAAAATGCGCCAGCCCTACATCGGCTGACGCATTTTTTGCTGCATAGTTATTGATTCTGCACAAGGCCGACACCGCGTCTTAAACCCGCGAGCCGAAAAGGCACTGGTGCTATTCCCTAGCGTTAATTCCTGGCGTTAATTCCTTAATGCTAGCTCTTAACGTTATTCCTTCTTGCTGCTCGACTTGCGCAAGGATTGCGTGATGCGATCCAGCAGCATGGCTAGAATGACGACTGCAATACCTGCCTCAAAGCCATCGCCCGGCCGCAGACGTTGAATCGCACGCCAAACTTCACTTCCCAGGCCCTCGGCACCAATCATGGCTGCGATAACGACCATGGACAAGGCCAGCATAATGGTCTGGTTGATCCCAGCCATAATCGTAGGTAAAGAAAGCGGAAACTGAACCTTGAGCAACTTCTGGGTTCGCGTTGCTCCGTAGGCATCAGCCGCCTCGACTAACTCGGCCGGTACCTGTCGAATTCCCAGAATGGTCAACCGAATGGCCGGAGGCATGGAGAAAATTACCGTGGCAAAAATAGCGGATACTGAACCAATACCAAAAAATGGAATCGCGGGTATCAAATAAACAAAGGCGGGCATGGTCTGCATGAAATCGAGCACAGGCATGACCACGCGATACAAGCGGGATGATAAGGCAGCCATGATACCGATAGGTAACGCTATCATCACCGCGACCGCTGTGGCGATCACCACCAGTGTCAGCGTCTGTACCATGGGCTGCCACAAGCCCATATTGAGAATAAGTTCAAGACCTAAAACAGCACCTAAGGCCAGCCGCCAACCCGACAGGCGCCAGCAAATCAATGCGATGATCGCGATCAATGCCCAGTCTGGTATAGCCAGCAAGGTGCCATCCAGTACGTCGATGCCACTCTGGGTAAGACGGGCAATTGCCCGGGTAACTCCGGAATATTCCGTCGTCAGCCACTCTAGTCCGGTCTCGATCCAGTCGCCTAATGGTATGCGGGGGATAATTGTTTCCATTATTGTTCACCTCCTGCCTTGGCCAGTTCATCAAGAACGGCGCCCTTTACGACCACGCCCAACAAGCGTCCACCTTCATCAACAACGGCTACAGGCACGCTGCGCGCATCAAACATGCCAAAAATAGAGCTGAGCGGCTCATCTGGCCCGACGGTAGGCACATTGGGATCGATCAGGTCACGTATGTTGTCTTGTTTGGCCTGCATGGCTTCGTTAGCCGCCGCCGCTTCGACCAGACCCAACAAACGGCGGTCTCGCGTCGTGATGTAGATCGAATCAATACTGTTCTCGCTCATCTTGTGCAACAAGGTTCGCGGCCCATCGTTCTCGCGAGCGGTGGCGCGCACTGGGCGCATGGCGTTGCTGGCGGTTAACACGCGCGTCTTGTCCACCCCTTCGATGAAACGGGCAACGTAATCGTTGGCGGGATTGGTGAGTATCTGCTCGGGCGTGCCCTCTTGCACGATTTCACCGTCTTTCAACAGAATGATCCGATCGCCAATATTGATGGCCTCATCCAGATCATGGGTGATAAAAACCGTGGTTTTTTTGGTGTGGTATTGCAGTTCTTGCAATTCGCTTTGCATATCTCTGCGAATGAGGGGGTCCAACGCGGAAAAGGCTTCGTCCATCAACAATACCGAGGAATCGTTGGCCAATGCACGGGCGAGCCCGACTCGCTGCTGCATGCCACCTGACAACTGATGGGGGTAAGAATCTTCCCACCCTTTGAGGCCGACCTGTTCAAGCGCCTCTCGGGCTATCTTTGCGCGTTCCGATTTACTGGTGCCGCGGATTTCTAGTCCGAATTCAGCATTGTGCTGAACTGTACGATGTGGAAAAAGCGCGAAATTTTGAAACACCATAGAAAAATGACGCCGCCTAGCCTCCAGCAATCGTTTCTCGCTGATACCGGTAATGGGTTCATCATCAATAAGTATGGTGCCTTCAGTGGGATCTATAAGCCGGTTCAGGCAGCGTATCAATGTGGATTTCCCCGACCCCGATAACCCCATGATGACCAAGAGCTCGCCTTCGTAGACATCAAACGAGATATTGGATAAGGCCAGTGTTTGACCTGTTTTTTCGAAGATTTCAGGGCGCTTCATACCTGAGTCGCGCAGTTTGAGCGCGTGCTTTGGATTAGAACCAAAGACTTTGCTTAGATCGCGTACTTGTATCTTTACGGTCTTGCTTTCATTGTTGTTTTCATTCATCAGTCATGCCTTGCTCGTCAAAAAAACCAGGCCAACGCCACCTGTTAATGTGCTGCGTTGGCCTGTCGTGGGTATGGCTAAGAAGATTAGCTATTGCCCAGCCATTTCTTGACCTGCTCTGGGTTTTCTTCAACCCATTTTTTGGCGTTCTCGTAAGGGTCACCGCCTTGCTCGTTTGCAAGCATGACTTTACCCATGTCTTCTGCCGTCCAGGAAAAATTCTTGAGGATGGCATAGGCTTCGGGCATGTCTTTTTTCAGGCCCTTACGCGCAATAGTGTGGATTTGCTCGGCACCACCATAAACACCCTTGGGGTCATCGAGGTATTTTAGGTCCCAGCGTGAAAACATCCAGTGCGGCGTCCAGGCCGTAACCACAATGTCTTCTTTGTTTTTGATGGCGTTACCCAAGGCTGCAGTCATCGTGGCATCACTGCCATCACGCAGGCGCAGCTTCAGGTCGTATTTTTTAACGACTTCGCCGCTGAGACGCTGCAGACCTGCACCAGGATCAATACCAATGATTTCGTTGTTGAGATCTTTAGCATGATCATTTAACTGATCGATAGAATCGATTTTTGTATAAGCAGGTACTGCCAGACCAAGCTTGGTGCCATCCAGGTTGACGCCCAGGTCATCGACCTTGTCACCCAGCTTTTTAAAATAATCTTCGTGCGTAGTAGGCAGCCACCCGGCCAGTAAGGCGTCGGCATCTCCGGTAGCTACAGACTGCCACATTGCCGCCCCAGCCAGTGATATATTTTTGACGTCGTACCCGGCCTTCTCAAGTACAACTTTGACCACGTTGGTGGATGCTACCGTCGAGGACCACTCGACATATGCCAGTTTTACGGTGCCTTTACTTTCGGCATGCACCGGTGCCGCGATGAAACTGGCGCCGGCTATGAGCGCCGATACGGCCAAACGGGCACGTCGGCCGAATATTTTTGATATTGGCATGGATGCTCCTTAATTCATTGTCAAGCCTTTTATAGTGCCAGACCATGTCCAAAAGCGCAAATGGCAATATTCAGACAGTGGTATTCAATGAATTGAAATACCTAAGCATAATTAGTGTTCTCCGTTAGCGCCGCAAGGGTTTTATATGTTTACAATTTATTGTGATTGACGGCCTCACAGGTATCAATATTAGTGTTGTACACACTGAATACTTGATGGCACTCAGGCCGGACTTGTTTGCCCCGATACCAAACCCCTCTCCACAGATGACAACGTGCCCACGACTGAAGCAGTATGTGCTCCGTCACATGAATCTTCTCGTTTGGCGACTCACTATCCTCTATAATTTCTGCTTTAAGCGTGTTGGCCCATAGCACTGCCTCCCGTCTGGTTAAGAACACCTTGCTGTTAACTACATCTTTGATCTTGATCCGGACGCGATAACCGAGCTGGCCACACCAACCCACAGCAGCATCGACGGCCACCATGAATCCTCGTCTAAGCGCCTTGCATCCCTACCCGTTCGCGAAACTCCGGGAGCTGCTAGCGCAGGCCGGCTCCCCCCCCGCCGGGCTTGAGCCCATCAATCTTTCGATTGGTGAGCCACGCCACGCCACGCCCATCCTTATTGAAGACGCACTTAAACACGCCACTGCGGGCCTGGCTGTGTATCCACCCACCAAAGGCGATGCAACGTTACGACTGGCCATTGCAAGCTGGCTTGAAAAACGCTACCACATACCCCGACCAGACCCCGACACGCAAGTGTTGCCCGTACTGGGTTCTCGTGAGGCGCTGTTTGCCTTCGCCCAAACTGTCATAAACCCGGGAGCAGGCGCGCAAGTCGTATGCCCCAACCCTTTTTATCAAATTTACGAAGGGGCGGCGCTGCTCGCCGGAGCCGCGCCTTATTACGTCAATGCCGATGCCGCCCATGGTTTTGGCTGCAACTGGGCCGACGTGCCCGCCGACGTCTGGCGCAACACGGCACTGTTGTATGTGTGCTCGCCTGGCAACCCGGCAGGCAATGTTATGTCGCTCGATAACTGGCGCACGTTGTTCGCACTATCTGATGAACATAATTTCGTCATCGCTTCTGACGAATGCTATTCTGAAATCTATCTTGACGAAGGGCACGCGCCACTGGGCGGTCTGGAAGCGGCAGCAAAGCTGGGGCGCACCAATTATCGCAATCTGGTGTGTTTTTCCAGCCTCTCAAAACGTTCAAATGTACCCGGTCTGCGCTCAGGCTTTGTAGCCGGCGACGCGCAGCTGATCGAGGCGTTTTTGCTGTACCGCACCTACCACGGCAGCGCGATGAGCGCCGTGGTGTCTGCCGCCAGTGTTGCAGCGTGGGGCGATGAAGACCATGTTATTGAAAACCGACGGCTTTATCGCGAAAAATTCGATGCTGTTCTCCCCATATTGAACCCAGTGCTCGACCTGGCCAGACCAGATGCCTCGTTTTATTTATGGGCAGCTACGCCCGACAGCGACACTAACTTTGTGCGTCAGTTGTACGCCACTACCGGTGTTACCACTCTTCCCGGCAGCTTTCTTGCGCGCGAAGCACATGGCATCAATCCCGGCACAGGCCGTATCCGTCTTGCACTGGTAGCCCCCTTGGCGCAATGTATTGAAGCGGCTGAACGCATAGCATTGTTTGTACATCAAAGCCATGCTTAGTGCGGGCAACATCACTTCTTCTTCGGCACGCTGGCGCCAGCTGGCCAGCATTCATACAAAACCCGCCGTCTTGCACGGCCAGCCTTTTCCTCAACCTATATGCGGTACTTGCTTATGAAATCTGACTTACAAAGCACAATTGAAAACGCGTGGGATATCCGCAGCGATCTTTCGCCCACTTCCGGCCACGCCGACATCTATCACGCCGTCCAGGAAACACTGGCCGCACTAGATCGCGGAAAGCTCCGCGTGGCCGAAAAGCACGAAAGTGAATGGGTTGTGCATCAGTGGGTCAAAAAAGCAGTTTTGTTGTCATTCAGGCTGCAAGAAAACGTCGTAACGGGCTGCGGTTCTCTGCAGTTCTACGACAAAGTACCGACCAAGTTTGAGTCCTACACGGGCCAGCAGTTTGCCGATGAAGGCTTTCGTGTCGTGCCCCCCGCAGTGGCCCGCCACGGCGCATATATCGGAAAAAATGTAGTGCTCATGCCCTCGTACGTCAACATAGGCGCTTACGTTGACGAAGGCACCATGATTGACACCTGGGCAACGGTAGGTTCCTGCGCACAGATCGGCAAAAACGTTCATCTTTCGGGTGGTGTGGGCATAGGTGGCGTGCTTGAACCACTACAGGCCAATCCCACTATCATTGAAGACAACTGCTTTATCGGCGCACGCTCCGAAGTGGTTGAGGGCGTAATTGTGGAGGAAAACTCGGTACTCGCCATGGGCGTGTTTTTATCCCAGAGCACTAAAATCTACAACCGTGAAACAGGCGAAATCACATATGGCCGCGTACCGTCAGGTTCGGTCGTTGTACCAGGCGCATTGCCTGCGGCCGACGGTTCGCATAGTCTGGCGTGCGCGGTCATCGTAAAGCGCGTTGACGCCAAAACTCGCGCCAAAACCAGTGTCAATGATTTGCTGAGGGCTTAATGTCTGATTCTGCTGTACTTGATCTTGCCCGCGACTTGCTTTCGCGCCCGTCGGTCACACCCCATGATCAAGGCTGCCAGTCACTATTAATTCAACGTCTGGAAGCCGTCGGCTTTGAGTGCGAAATTATGGTTTTTGAGGATGTCACCAATTTATGGGCACGGCGTGGACGCGCCAGCCCTCTATTGGTTTTTGCCGGCCATACCGACGTCGTACCCACCGGGCCGCTCGAACAATGGCTGAGCAATCCTTTCGTGCCAACTGAACGCAATGGCATACTCTACGGACGCGGTGCGGCCGACATGAAAAGCTCGATCGCCGCTTTCGTGGTTGCAGTTGAAGAGTTTCTGGCCGGCAATGCCGATCACGACGGCTCAATCGCTTTGCTGATCACGTCTGATGAGGAAGGCCCTTCGATCAATGGGACAGTCAAGGTCTGTGAAACGTTGTCACGTCGCGGCGCCCGTTTTGACTATTGCATCGTCGGCGAACCTACATCCGCTGACACCCTGGGTGATGTCGTCAAAAATGGAAGACGTGGGTCGCTTTCTGGCCGGCTAGTGGTCAAAGGCAAGCAGGGCCATGTGGCCTACCCTCATCTGGCACGCAACCCCATTCATATGTTGGCACCTGCGCTGGCTGAGCTTACTGAAAAAACTTGGGATACGGGCAATGCGTATTTTCCGCCGACCACATTTCAGGTATCTAATTTGAACTCAGGAACGGGTGCAACCAATGTCGTGCCTGGTACGGCAACCCTAGACTTTAACTTCCGTTTTTCAACCGCCAGCAAGCCTGAAACGCTCAAGCAATATACCGAAGCAATTTTAGACAAACATAATCTAGACTATGATCTTGTCTGGACGCTGGGTGGAGAGCCGTTTCTGACACCTCCGGGAGAACTGAGTGCGGCATTGACGCAGGCCATTTTGGACGAAACAGGCATACAGACTCAGATGTCCACAACCGGCGGCACATCCGACGGACGTTTTATTGCACGCATGTGCCCCCAGGTCATTGAATTTGGCCCCATTAATGCCAGCATTCACCAGGTCAACGAACATATCCGGATCGATACGCTTGATCCTCTCAAAAACATTTACCGGCGCACGCTGCAACACCTTTTGAGCGTGCGTTAACTATTGGATTCTTCATGCACGATTCCGCTCATCAGGCGCTTTTCACTCTGCGCGACCTTTTACGGTACGCTGTCAGTCAGTTTAACGTCGCCCGGCTGTCTTTTGGCCACGGCAGTGATAACGCCTGGGACGAGGCGGCTTACTTGCTGCTGCACACACTCAACCTGCCTCTCGATACTCTAGAACCATTTCTTGATGCACGGGTACTGCCCGAAGAGCGCGAGCGCTTTCTCAAGCTGCTTGATCGCCGCATCAATGAGCGTATTCCGGCGGCCTATCTTACGGGCGAGGCCTGGCTGCAGGGGCACCGTTTTGTGGTCAATTCCAGCGTTATCATTCCACGCTCCCCAATATCAGAGCTGCTTGCAGAGGGTTTTAGCCCGTGGGTGCCTGATGCCGACAACGTCGATTATGTGCTTGATCTGTGCACGGGTTCAGGCTGTCTGGCCGTTTTGTCGGCGCTGGCCTTCCCCAGTGCCCAGGTAGATGCTGTCGATCTGTCAGAACGTGCGCTTGAAGTGGCCGACCAGAATATTGAACTGTCAGGGCTGGATGGGCGCATTACCACGCATTGCAGCGATCTCTTCGATCAGTTGCCACAATGCGAATACAACCTTATCGTATGCAACCCTCCGTATGTCAACACGCAGTCTATGGAAAATCTTCCGGCTGAGTACCGGCATGAGCCTACCGAAGCACTGGCTGGGGGGGAGGATGGCATGGAGCTGATCCGACGCATCATTGACCAAGCGGCAGATTACATGGTGCCTGATGGCGTCCTGGTTCTGGAAATCGGCAACGAATATGAAAACTTCGTGGCTGCTTTTCCACACCTGGAGCCTGTCTGGCTAAGTACCGCCAATGCAGAAGATCAAATCTTGCTGCTGACCCGGGATCAACTCGAGCCGTGATTCGTGTAACAAATCTGACACTGCGCCGAGGCACCAAGGTATTGCTTGAGAGCGCTGAATTCGTTGTTAACCCCGGTGAGCGTGTGGGTATCGTCGGCAAGAATGGTGCCGGCAAATCAACACTATTTTCGTTGCTGCAAGGCCGGCTCGACGCCGATGCGGGCACAGTGTCCATGCCACCAGGCTGGCGCATCGCTGCGGTTGATCAAGAAATCAGCGATAACAGCATGCCCGCACGTGAGTTTGTCATTGATGGCGATATACATCTGCGCACACTGCAGAGCGAGCGAGCACAAACGCCAGACAGCGACGGCCAGCGTATTGCCGAACTCGAGTCCGCCTTGATAGAAGCCGATGCATGGAGCGCGCCCTCACGTGCTGAGCAGTTGCTGGCGGGCCTGGGGTTTGCTCCAGACCAATGGATGAGCCCGGTGCGCAGTTTTTCAGGGGGCTGGCAAATGCGTCTTGCCCTGGCGCGTGCGCTGATGGCACCGTCTGATCTGCTGCTGCTCGACGAGCCAACCAACCATCTCGACCTTGACGCCATGCTTTGGTTGGAGCGCTGGCTCGCCGCCTATCAAGGCACCGTCATACTGATTTCGCACGATACTGAGTTTCTCGATACCGTGGCAAAAAGCATTCTGCACTTCGACCAGCAAAAGCTGGTGCGCTATCGCGGTGGCTATGAAGACTTTCTGACGCAACGTGCCGAGCGGCTGCGACAGACGCATATTGCCTGGGACCGACAAACCCGCGAAGCAGCCCGACTGCAGGGGTTTATTGACAGGTTCAAGGCCAAGGCCACCAAGGCCAAACAGGCACAAAGCCGCGTCAAAGCCTTGGCCCGCATGGAGGCGCTGGCGCCTATACAGGCCGAATCAGGCATTGATATTCGCATTCCTGAACCCCTAAGCATGCCAGACCCTCTGATCGTGCTCGACAAAGTGGCCACGGGTTACGCTGATGACGTCCACAATGGCACGGTCAGGCGTATTCTTGAAAACGTAACGCTCATGGTACGCGGCGGCGCTCGTATTGGTGTGTTGGGTGTCAATGGTGCCGGTAAAAGTACGCTGATCAAGACTCTGGCGGGATCACTGCCAGCGCTAGAAGGCGAGCGGCGTGCCTCCAAAGGCCTGGAGATCGGCTACTTTACACAGCATCAGCTTGATATGCTCGATCTTGACGCAACACCGCTGCAGCATCTTGCCCGACTGGCACCACAGGCGCGTGAGCAAGAGCTGCGCAATTATCTTGGTGGTTTTGGCTTTAGTGGTGATACTGTCAACAACAAAGTAGCGCCCATGTCAGGCGGTGAGAAAGCACGTCTGGCGCTTTCCTTGATAGTCTGGCAAAAGCCCAACCTGCTGCTGCTGGACGAGCCCAGCAACCACCTGGACGTGGACACCCGAGAGGCGCTGGCAACGGCACTGGCAGAGTTCTCAGGCAGTGTGTTGCTGGTTTCGCATGACAGGCACCTATTGCGCACCACGGTTGACTCTTTCTGGATCGTCGCCGACGGTAAGGTACATGAGTTCGATGGTGACCTCGAAGACTACAGAGAGTGGCTAAACGAACGCAACGCTGCGGCTCGCGCCGAAGCGCGGGCTGAGGCACAAAACGATGCGTCTGGCGAAGCGCCGCTTGACCGCAAGGCACAGCGGCGTGCCGAGGCTGAAACCCGCCAACGACTGGCCAAACTGCGCAAGCCGCTGGAATCAAAACTGAGCAAGGTGGAAACCGAGATGGACCGTGTGCGCACCCGTCAGGCCGAACTTGACGTTCTGATTGCCGACCCCGACCTGTATTCTGACGAACGCCGCACTGAACGACAAAAAGTTATGGCCGAACATGGTGAACTGAGCAAGCGACTGGGCGAGCTCGAAGAGCAATGGCTGGAGCTTCAGGAAGCGATGGAAGAGATTGAGGCGGGTGTAATGCAGTAGTCGGTTGTTGTCATTTGCGTGTCCGTGATCACCTCGGCTTAGACCATTTGTTTCCTTAACCCTTATACGCCATCCTAAAGTAAGAAGATCATTTGTGTGCCTAAGACTGCCCCACAGTACTAGCAAGTACTTAACGCATCTGTAATTAAAAATCCTTTTGAAGCTAATTTCTTCCTAATGGACGGCATGGAGACGGTTCACCTAAAATACAAACCTGTAGTCTTTGCTGGTGAACCCCTCCCAATACAATTAATAAAGCAGATTAGGCAACCATAGCGATATCTGAGCAAAACCTACGATCAGGGCGAGACGAACCATATCAGCAGCCCAAAAAGGCAAGATGCCTTTAAAGATTGTTCCTGTGCGGATATCTTTTAATACACTACTCAAGACAAACACATTCATACCCACCGGCGGGGTTATCAAGCTTATTTCTGTGACCACTACGGCAACGATTCCAAACCAAACAAGGCTATATCCCAGCTCTGCCACAATCGGGAAAAATACGGGTATTGTTAATAACAACATAGACAAGCTTTCTAGAACCATACCCAAAACAATATAGATGCCCAAAATCATCATGATCACAACCATAGGCGAAACATCTAAGGATTGCACAAAGGCGACCATCATACTGGGCAAGCCTGCACGGTTTATAAAATCAGAGAAAATCAGCGCGCCAATGATGATAGCGAATAAGGTTGCTGAGGTACGTGCGCTTTCTGCCAAGGTTTGAAAAAGCGTTGTCCAGGTTAAACTGCGACGCAACAGGGCAATAACAAAAGCACCGCCTGCACCTATACCGGCGGCTTCTGTAGGGGTAAAGATGCCCAGATATATTCCGCCCATAACAACTATAAACAGACCCAAAATATCGCGCACTTGAATCAGTGCACGGATACGTTCAGGCCAGCTCATCACTGAACCAGCCGGACCAGTTTTAGGGTTACGCCACACGGTATACTTAACAGCCCCTAAATATAAAAATATGCCTAAAATACCTGGAATCAAGCCTGCAGCAAATAGTTCGCGAATACTGGTTTCTGTAAGTAAGCCGTAAATAATAAGTATCACGCTTGGTGGAATCAATATGCCTAGTGTTCCGCCAGCAGCTATAGAGGCCGTAGCCAATGAATCAGCATACCCATATTTGCGCATAGGGGGCATAGCTACTTTGGACATAGTTGCCGCTGTCGCAAGGCTAGAACCACACACAGCAGAAAACCCACCACAAGCCACCACTGTGGCCATTGCAAGGCCACCTTTTTTATGGCCTAAAAAGGCATACGAAGCGTTGTACAGTTCCTGGGAAAGCCCAGAACGTGTAATTAAATTACCCATAAGAATAAACAGAGGGATAATCGACAAACCGTAATCTTGCACCGTATCGGCTATTCGATTGGCTGACAAGGACAGCGGTATCACCCACCTAAAGCCACTAAAATTATCCCAGGTCAGCCCATTCAGAACTGCAAAACCAAAAAACCCAACTACACCCATAGCAAACGCAATTGGTACTCTGAACACCAATATCATGAGCAGCAAAACAGCAAACCCTACAAGCACAATTGTCACTCTTTTGCTCCTGATACTGATTCTGGTGGTTTTGCCCTAAAGGTTGTCAATAGTAAATAAATAAGGGCACTTATGGCAGTAAGCCAGCTGAGGATGGCAATACACTGAAGGACATAGCCACTCTGGATGTGCAAGAAATCAGTTGTAATATTGCGTCGCAGCATACGTGCACCAAGTTCCCATATGCGTATTGAGACAAAGTACAGTGATGTAGAGATAATCAACATTGATACAAACGCAAAAATACGCAGTACCACCTTGGGTAAAAAATTATCAATCAGATCGACTGCAATATGCCCGCCGCGCCAGGTCACCACAGGCATAACTGCGAAAATAATAATAGCTAAGCCTATCTTCGTTAGCTCAGAAGCGCCTATTACGGGGTGGTTTAAAAAATACCGCCCTATGACGTCAATGCAAGTAAGTACCATGAGGGCGAATAGAGCGATTGCCGCTATCAGCTCGAAAAAGAAGGCCAACGCTTTCATTGGCCCTCTATCCTCATAGTGTGTGTTTAACCATGAGATAAAAGTCATTACCTGACTCCAAAGTGCTATTTGTGATTTGCAGCGTAAGCCCTAGCCTCAGTTCTTAGCATCTCCAAAGCTGCTTTGGCATCAACACCTTTGTCCTTAACGGACTCTAGCCACGCCTCATCAAGACCTTTGGTTTTTTCAACATAAGCAATAGCCATAGGGTCATCAGCAGCTAGCTCAACCACTGTGCCGCCATTTTCTTTAGCGAATTTTTTAGCTTCAATATCGGCTTTATCCCATGTTGCACCCGCCAGGATAGACAAACGCTCACCCGATACGCTACGAATTGCTTCGGCATCAGCAGGACTTAGTGAAGCCATAAAGTCAGGGTTTATAAACATCACAAAACTACCCATATACATACCAGTAGGAATGATCGTTACATAAGGCGCAACCTCTACCAAACGCTGGGCTTTTTGCTCAGTCATAGGCATAAATACCCCATCAACCACGCCTGTTTGCATGAGCTCGTAAACTTTATTTCCTGGGGCAGCTACTGGGGTGATTTCCAAGCGTTTGCCAATTTCGGCTTGAACACCGCCACCTATACGAATTTTTTTGCCCTTTAAATCATCAAGACTTTTAACCGGAAAATTCGTTTGTATAACGCCTTGGCCATGAGCAAACAAAGCCAGCAACTCGAGACCATCGTGTTCGTTGGCCTGGGCCAGGTATTTTTGATAAGTACGCCAATGGGCAGCCGAAGCAGCCTCAGCATTCACGCCTAGGCCAGGCAACTCAACAATTTCTTCCAGAGTGAAGCGCCCCGGTACGAAACCGTGAAAACTAAACGCTGCATCAGTTACGCCGTCTTCAACCATTTGAAACAGCTGAGTTGGGTTACTGGAAGTGTATTCAATGTTTACTTTGACACGACCCTCGGTGGCATCTTCTACCCACTTAGCCCAGGTTGGCCAAACCACGCTATTTTGTACATGAGTAGGTGGCAGCCATGTACTTACGTTAAGTGTAGTCTCCTGCGCTACAGCACCAGTATTCACACTAAGCAGTGCAGCAGTTGCTAAGATAGCGGCAAATTTTGTTTTAATCATCACTATATCCTTGATAAAGTTAGAGTTTAATCTTTACTTTTCCGACAGCCCTAGAACAGCAGCTCATCATTTTTGTGTTGCTTTGTCTTTCACGTGCTGTTAACACACGATCCCGGTGATCGATTTGTCCTTCGACCACAACAACCTCACAACTACCACAAAGACCTTCCTCACAGTCGTTTGTGACTTCTACATCGTGCGCTAATAAAACTTCTAGTAGAGTTTTATCTTTAGGTACAAGATAAGTTTTTCCAGTATCTATCAGCTCGACCTCAAAGGCAGTTTCCTTTTCTGGATCAAGTATGCTGCTGGCTGAGCTAAATAGTTCGAAAGTCAGACCAAGTTGATACTCTTCAGATAATGCCGCCAGCTCATCCAGCATCTGATCAGGGCCGCAAGCATAAATATGAGTACCTGGCTTTTGAGTGCTAATAAGTGCCCGCAGATCAGCTCGCCTACCTTCGCCAGAAATATATAACTGCGGTGCTTTTATAAACTGCTCAGGGGTATCGCAATATGCAAGGTTATCACGCATGCGGCCGCAATAAATAAGCTCAAACTGCTTGTTTTTCTGATGTAGCTCTGCGGCCATAGATAGTATTGGTGTAATACCAATACCACCTGCAACTAACAGGTAATTATCTGCTGCAGTATCAAGCTTGAAGAAGTTCTTTGGCCCTTGTATTGAAAGTTGATCACCAACTTGCAATTCTTCATGAATCCACTTAGAGCCCCCTTCACTTTCAGGCTCATGCTTGACCAACACAGTATATTGATTAGGTTGCTCACTAGGGCATAAAGAGTACTTTCTTTTTAAGCCATTTGGCAAAGATAATTCAATATGTGCACCAGGTGTCCAGCCCGGCAAGGGCAAAATATCGTCGGCAGATTCGAGTACTATCCGCTTGATGGATGAGGTCACATTATTGATTGCTGCAACCTTTGCGCTACGAACAATACTGCGTTTATCAGGGTTTCCAATAGGGAAAGTAGATTGTTCTTTAGCGTGATGTACCACAGCATTTGGATCCCAACGCACCCAAAGTTCCTCGGGCCCATGAAAGGATGTATTGGGCAAAGAGGTAAATGTTTGCTCCATTATCTTCATATCGGGAATCCGTCGAGTCAACTCTTCGATAAATGCACACATCTCCAAACGCCCAATATTGCGCCCCAGGCACTGGTGTGCACCGTATCCAAAAGATAAATGCTCATTGGCATTATCACGTAGGATATCGAGTTCTTCGGGATTTTCAAACTGCTGAGGGTCACGATTTGCTGCGGCCATTACTAAAAACAGCTTATCGCCTTCTTTGATATCAACGCCAGCGACTTGAACGTCCTTAGTGGCTTGACGACGCCAAGACACAATTGGGCCCGCATAACGCAGGCATTCTTCAACAGCAGCCGGAATCAGCTCAGGTTGATCATGCAGCTTCTTCCATAAATTAGGACGCAACAGCAAATGCCTGATCGCATTAGCAGTGGCAGTAGCTGTGGTTTCATGCGCTGCCACCAAAATAGCCATCATCATTGAGTGCAAATAGTTGTCGGTGACGACACGAGGGTTGCTTTTATTCTTGTGAATCATGTCGTACATCCAACCCGACTTACCCTCGCTATTTTGCTTCATGCGAGCAAGCACCTCACCAGAATAGTGCCAAAACTTGCCGACGTTGGTAGCCACATGCTTTTGTTCTTCTCCTGATGGCCACCCCCAAGTGTTTACCTTGTGAGCAACGCCATAATTTTGCAGCACGGCAATATCGTCATCAGGCACACCCAGAAATTTTAGCGCGACTATGACAGGCACATCCCAGAGCAAGGTAGCAACTAAATCAACCTGCCCCTTGCCTATAAAGCTATCAACTTCCTCAGTAATCAGTTTTTTAGTGAGCTCGCGTAACTGTTCTAAGTTTGGTGCGGCGAAAGCATCGAGCAGTTCACGTCTACGCTCCATGTGAATCGGCTCGTCTTCATTGACGAGTGTACGATTCATACCGTAGTTATAAGATTTAAGAATTTCGTCTGCTTCGGCGCTATTAGGAGCTATCTTTTCTAATGCATTGCGTGCAGAAAATGTAATTGGATCGCGAAATATTTCACGAATATCTTCATACCTAGTGACTATCCAGTAATTCATTTTTTCGGAGAAGAAAATCGGCTTCTCCTCCCGAAAACTCTGCATAGCGGTAGCAGGACAACTCTGATATTCAAGCCCAAACATGTCAAAATCTTTAGACATCTGATCTAAATCAGCTGAGGCATGAAATGGACATTCTGATGATTGCGCTGTAGTAATAGTGCTCACAGCGATCTCCTCACGTTTATATGTTTATTGCAGAAAACTACTGATTCAACTCCGAAGCATGCAAAAATCGTGTATAGCTAGGAGCATGTTTCGTCTTAATCCACTCTTCGAACATTTCATATTTCGTCTCATCAGTAATATATGCCGCCTCTTCATTAGCGTTTGGATCGTTACAGATCTGTTCAAGGCGATGGCCATTAGGATCAAAAAAACAAAAGAAGTGGAACAGACTGTGATCAGTTACACCAAGCACCTCAACAGTCTCTTTAGCAGCATTACAACGGCAAGCAATATGGCGTGTTTATTTAACTTTAAATGTCAAAGCCCTGTCGTTAGCTGATTAAAACTAAGTTGCGTCTGGTTGTTTTTCTGGTTCAGCCTTTATAAAAGCCGGCAGACTTTCACAATGCGAATAAATCTCTAAAATATTGGGATAAGCGCTTAAGTCTAGGTTAAAACGCTTTGCGTTGTATATTTGCGGAATCAAGCAACAATCAGCCATACTGGGACTGTCGCCTATACAAAATTTACCTTGGTTTTCGCGTGCTAACTGCTCGTAAGCGTCAAAGCCAACGCGTACCCAGTGAGCGTACCAGCGGCTGCGATCACTATCGCTAACTTCTAGTTGCTGATCTAGGTAACGTAATACACGTAAATTATTCAGAGGGTGGATATCACAAGCAATTATCTGACTAAGAGCACGAATCTGTGCACGCTGCTGGACGGCATTGGGCAAAAGCGGCACTGCCTCAGGGTAGGCTTCTTCAAGGTATTCAATAATAGCTAGTGATTGAGAAAGCACAACCGAACCATCAACCAAAGTCGGCACCAACTTAAGTGGGTTAAGCGCCTTATAATTGCTACTGTTTTGTTCGCCGCCATTTTTAACTAAATGAACCGGCATATATTCATAAGGTATGTTTTTTAGATTTAAAGCAATACGAACCCTATAAGCAGCTGAACTTCGAAAATAACCATACAGCTTAATCATCAGTTTGCCTCAAAATTAAAATTGTGCTCGGGTAGTATCTCGCCACGAACCTCACCAAACCCAACTCGTACTTCTCCCTTTTGGGCATAGCCACGCATGATGATAGCGTCACCATTTTCAATAAAGTAACGTGTCTGACCATTATTTAAGGTAATCGGCTCAGTCATGTTCCAGGTCAACTCTAATAAGCTGCCACGGCTATCTTTATCTTTACCAGATATAGTCCCTGAACCCATCAGATCACCGATTTGCAGATTACACCCACTGACTGTGTGATGCGTAAGCTGCTGGGCCATTGTCCAGTACATATATTTAAAGTTGGTATTGCAAATAACAGTTTCTTCGCCCTCAACCTCGAAAGCCACACTAAGGTTGATGTCGTAGTTGCTTTCACGCGACTCACGCAAATATGGCAATGGCAAAGGATCTTGCTTAGTAGACGCACAGCGAAACGGCTCTAATGCCAGCATGGTCACTACCCAAGGCGAAATTGAGCTACCAAAGGTTTTAGCATTAAAAGGACCTAGTGGCACATATTCCCACTGCTGTATATCCCGTGCTGACCAATCATTTAACAGCACCATACCAAAGATGTTTTCGTGAGCATTCTCTATGGAAACCGGCTCGCCTAACGCATTGTTAGCACCAATAATAAAGCCAGTTTCAAGCTCGAAGTCGAGTTTCTTACAGGCAGAAAAAACGGGTCGATTACTATCAGCGCTTTTTATCTGACCGCTTGGACGTACCAGATTAGTGCCACTAACCACTACCGAGCTGGCGCGCCCGTTATAACCTACGGGCAGCTCACTCCAGTTTGGCATCAATGCATTCTCAGGGCCGCGGAACATGCTGCCAACATTAAATGCGTGCTCTCTGGAGGAATAAAAATCGGTATATGACGGCACGTGTATTGGTAAATGCATACGTGCTTCTTGTTGTTTAACCAAGACTTTCTCAAGCAAGCTTTGATTATCACGTAATTCGGCATTATCTTTAGCTAACAGTGTTTGTAAACGCGCCCGTGTTTGCTGCCACTGGTCTTTGCCTAGAGCAATAAATGGGTTTAATGTATCTTGGTTAAATACAGGGGTATCTGAGGTGGGCAATAGCCCTGCTTGTTCTAACAGGCTTAGATCCAATATATATTCACCGATAGCAACCCCCGCGCGAGGGCTTGAATCAGCAATACTGAAGATGCCGTAAGGTAGATTATGAATAGAAAAATCGCTATCCGAAGCAATACTGATAAACGATTGATTTGTGTCCATGACCTCTTCCCAAAAATTGCGCACTTTGGCTGCTGCAGCAAATATTTTTACTAGTGCATTGAATAGTAGGAAATACCCACCCATAAGACAAACAGTTTTTACTGCTGCATTCATGAATTTATCTGATGAATAGCCATCACCTGCTGCGTAGCTCGGTGGGAGAGTCTTGATTCTGCCGATAACTTGCCTTCATGCGGGTAAGTCATCACGCTGCCTGTAAACAGTCGTTCTGCGTATAGTCGCAGCAACCAGAGCCTATTTACAGGCATGTGGGTTTGGCTGCTTTGCACAGAATCCAAGCTTTATGCGATGGTCAACTATTAAGGATGCAGGTGTCGATTTCACATTCTTTCGGTGTATCGACGGGCTCTTTAGCATGATAGGCGGTGTTGTCGCCGGGTTTATCGCCCAGCAGCTGGGCTACACCGCACTTTATGAAGCCATTTTATTGGCTTCGGGTACGCCCCTGCCGGGGCGTCATGACGAATACGGCATAGGTAGCGCCCCGTTCTCTCGATTGCACGCCAGGCACGATGGCACGGGTGCCAGCCTAGAATAGAGATGATGCAGCAGCACCTGCAGCCGCAGCTACTACTGCGCCAACACGTCAAGCTTGGCCACACCCAAGGCCAAGGTTTTCATACCCGCATCACGAAACTGGATCTGTGCCTGCGCGTCTTGCCCCGAACCACTGAGGCTGATTACCGTGCCCTCGCCGAATTTGGGGTGTTTTACGCCCGTGCCTATACGGAAGACACGATCGCCTACGGTGACGCCGTTTGACTGGCTGCGCGGGGCGCGCGGTGCCGCACTGCCTGTGCCCGGACGGTTATAGGCATCGCCGCCACGGCGAAAAGCGCCGCTCCAGCTATGCTGTTGCGGTGTCACACGCCCTTCTTTGGGAGTGAGCCACTTTAAATGCTCTTCGGGGATTTCTTCGAGAAAGCGCGAGCGCATGGCGTATCGGGTTTGACCGTGCAGCATGCGGCTTTGCGCCAGCGTAAGGTACAGACGCTCGCGTGCACGCGTAATGGCCACGTACATGAGCCGCCGCTCTTCTTCGAGGCCGGCCGCTTCCAGCAGGCTGTTTTCGTGGGGAAAGAGACCGTCTTCTACCCCGGTAATAAACACCGAGTCAAATTCCAGGCCCTTGGCTGCATGTACCGTCATCAACTGCACTGCATCTTCACCTGCCTGGGCTTGGTTGTCGCCCGCCTCAAGAGAGGCATGGGTGAGGAACGCAGCCAGTGGTGACATGGGACCGCCTTCGATCTCACCGGTTTCGGTATCGATGACAAGACTCGAGGCAGACTGATCGGCCTGTTCGACTGCACTCATAGCCTCTGTCGGTGTTAGCTGCTCGTGAGCCTCAGGTTGGACAGGACTGACAACTTCTGTTTGCAACGCAGGAACAGGCGTTTCAGGAATGCGACCTGCGGGCAGCCCTTCGAAATTTTCTTCAGCAGCAAACGCTGCTGCAGCATTCACCAATTCTTGCAGGTTTTCGAGACGCTCAGCGCCTTCACGCTCACCCTGGTAATGCGCCAGCAACCCACTATGATGAATGACGTGCTCGACCAGCTCGGGCAGTGTCAGAATTTGCGCCTCGTGCGCCATTTGCTGGATAAGCTCTGCAAAGCGCATGAGATTGGTGCCGCCCTTGCCCGACATCGCCGGAACCGCTCTGAACAGGCTGGTGTCCTGCTGGCGTGCAATATCGCCCAGCTGCTCAAGTGTGCGCGCACCAATGCCACGAGTGGGGAAATTAACTACACGTAACCACGCGGTATCGTCATAGGGGTTGTTCATAAGCCGCAAGTAAGCCAGCGCATGCTTGACTTCTTGTCGCTCGAAAAAGCGCAGACCACCGTACACTTTGTACGATATGCCCGAAGAAAACAGGTGGTGCTCAATAATGCGCGACTGCGCGTTACTGCGATATAGCACCGCAATTTCGCGCCGCAGCCGCCCGTCGTTGATCAGGGCCTTGATTTCATCAACCACCCACTGGGCTTCGATCTGGTCGGATGGCTGCTCAATGACACGCACGGGCTCGCCAGCACCGTGTTCGGTCCAGAGGTTTTTACCCAGCCTGGACGTGTTGTTTGCGATGAGTGCGTTGGCAGAATCAAGAATGTGCCCATACGAACGATAGTTTTGCTCGAGGCGTATGACATTACCATGGGCAAAATCACGTTCGAAGTCTGCCATGTTTCCGACGTTGGCACCCCGGAAGGCGTATATAGATTGATCGTCGTCGCCCACGGCAAAAATGGACGCACCACCGCCGGCCAGCAGCGTCAACCAGCGATATTGCAGCGAGTTGGTGTCTTGAAACTCGTCTACCAAAATGTGCCGAAAGCGTCGCTGATAGTGTTCACGCACAGGAGCATTACGTTGCAACAATTCATAGGCGCGCAACAGCAGCTCTGCGAAATCAACCACGCCTTCACGTTCACA
This sequence comes from Allopusillimonas ginsengisoli, assembly GCA_005239165.1. Lineage (GTDB taxonomy): Bacteria > Pseudomonadota > Gammaproteobacteria > Burkholderiales > Burkholderiaceae_B > Allopusillimonas > Allopusillimonas ginsengisoli_A. The sequence goes on along the minus strand of RAPG01000008.1, from coordinate 89,777 downwards.
TTGCTCTTGGTACATCGTGTAGATTTCGACCATACGACGCCGATAGGCGTCCCACGCCTCAACAGACCCAGGCCTTAAGCCTTCTTCTTTGGCACTGTTGATAAAGCGCTGAACATCGCGCGGAGGAAACTTGTCATCATCAATACCCGCCCCTTTGATAAGGCGTTTGATGGAAGCCAGTTGATCAGCACTGTCGAGAATCTGAAACGTTTGTACCAGACCAGCATCGCGGTAATGGGCACGAAGCAAGCGGTTGCAAAGACCGTGGAAGGTACCTACCCACATGCCACGTGTGTTGATAGGCAGCAACGCAGAAAGGCGCGTGAGCATTTCACGCGCCGACTTGTTGGTAAAGGTGACCGCCATAAGCCCGAAAGGGCTGGCCTGCCCTGTTTGCATCAGCCAGGCCATACGGGTGGTTAGCACCCGTGTTTTCCCGCTGCCAGCGCCGGCAAGTACCAGCGCGTGCTGCGGGGGAAGTGTTACAGCGGCTTTTTGTTCAGGGTTAAGACTATCGATCATGCCGCGTAGCGGCGCAACCGGTAAGCAAACTGCTCAAGGCTTTCGTTACCGCTTTGCTGGGCACGCTGGCACCAAGCCTGAAGATCAGCAAGCAGTTGCTCGCTGCTGGCGCTGGAGCTTTCCCATACACGGGCCAGATCGCGGCGCATTTGCACTAGTGTGGACAGCGACTGGTTTTGTGCCAGTACGGAATCAACCTCGGCAAGCTGTTCAGGCTCGAGCACTTCTTCGCTGCGTGACAGCCAGATACGGCAACGCTTGAGCGACAGCCAGTTAGAGTTAGACTCAGTTTCTTGGGTGTGCTTGAGCTTGGCCAGTTCTTCGCTTACGGCATGACGAACAATGTCACCATAGCGTGCCAGAATTTCATAACGATGGGTAATAACACCCTGCAGCGTGCTGGCGTTGACATCAGCGGCCTGATTGGCGGGCTCAAGTTTAAGCTTGGGAGCCCGCTTTTTGACCGTGGCCAGTCCCAAAGCGCTTAGCACTTTAATATAAGCCCAGCCCAGGTCGAATTCGTACCATTGGTAGAAAACTTAGCCGAGGTGCCATAGGCGTGGTGGTTGTTGTGCAGCTCTTCGCCACCAATAATGATGCCCCAAGGCGACACGTTGGTGCTGGTGTCGGGGCTTGCGAAGTTGCGATAGCCAAAAGCATGGCCCACGCCGTTAACCACACCTGCAGCCCAGAATGGAATCCATGCCATTTGAACAGCCCAGACCGTCAGACCCAGCACGCCGAACAGGGCCAGGTCGATACCCAGCATGATCAGCACGCCAAGCAGGCTGTGCTTGGTGTAGACGTTACGCTCCATCCAGTCATCAGGCGTGCCGTGACCGAAACGTTTGAGTGTTTCAGGGTTGTTGGCCTCCAGGCGGTACAGTTCTGCGCCGCGGAAGAAAACCTTGCCCAGCCCGAATACCACGGGCGAGTGAGGATCGCCCTCGCGTTCGACCTTGGCGTGGTGCTTGCGGTGAATAGCCACCCATTCTTTGGTGACCATACCGGTAGTCAGCCAAAGCCAGAAGCGGAAGAAATGCATGACTGCTGGATGCAGGTCTAGCCCCCTATGCGCCTGACTGCGGTGCAGAAACACCGTTACGCCAATGATAGTGATGTGGGTGATTACGAGCGTCACCAGAGCGACCTGCCACCATGTCAGATGAAGAAAGCCGCCCGACAGGAAATTTAATATTTGATCCATAACCCTTTCTATAAGGCCTAGTAATGTGTTAAGCAAGTTTAGCTGAGTTAGACGTGCAAAGACAGGAAAGTTTCAACATAGTCTTAATACGTATCAATACACAGGCTTAATTTATGTCAATTTCTGGCTTTGCAGGCAACTCTTTCAGCGATTCAACCGGTGTCTCTGCCAGCGGCTGTTTCGCAGGCTTGGCCCTCTCGAAGACAGCGGCGAAAAAACCGTCAGTTCCATGCACGTCTGGGCGCATTTTCAGGTTAAGTCCTTGATCCGTCAGATTTTTACAACGTTCGGCTGCAATTTTGCCCGCATCGATCTGTGTGAATTCGGGGTTTTCAGCAAGAAACAGCGCAACCTGGTCTTCATTTTCTTCAGGCAGGATGCTGCAAGTAGCATAAACCAGGCGTCCGCCAGGGGCGACCAAGCGTGCAGCCTGGCGCAAAATGCCGGCCTGGGTGCGCTTAAGGTCGTCGAGTGAGCCTGGGTGCTGGCGCCATTTAAGATCGGGGTTGCGGCGCAATGTGCCGAGCCCGCTGCATGGCGCATCTACCAGAACCCGGTGAGCCTTGCCACGCAAGCGCTTTACGCGCTGATCGTTTTCAGCATTGATCACGACCGGCACAATATTGGACAGCCCACTGCGCGCAAAGCGAGGTTTGGCGCGCGCCAGACGGGCTGCCGATACATCAAAGGCATACAGGCGGCCGGTGGACCGCATAAGCGCACCCAGCAGCAGCGTTTTTCCGCCTGCACCAGCGCAAAAATCAATAATCATCTCTCCACGCTTGGGTGCCATGAGCGCGGTCAGGATCTGGCTTCCTTCGTCTTGCACCTCGATCAGGCCTTTTTCAAACAAAGGCCAGCGATTAAGTGGCGGCCTGCCCTGCAATCGTATGCCCCAGGGCGAATACGGTGTGGGTTCAGGATCATTGCGTGCGGCTGGGCCATCACGCAGCTCCTTGAGCACGGTGTCTCGGTCGGTGCGCATGGGGTTAATGCGAATATCGAGGGGTGCAGATTGATTCAAGGCCTGAATCAGGCTGTCAGACGCCTCTAGTGTGGCCAGGCGCTCTTCGAGCCAGTCAGGTACGCTGTCGCGTACGGCGCGCGGCAAGGCAGCAATGTCAATGTTGTGCACATGCGTCAGCCAGTGCTGCTCCTGCTCGCTGAGCCCGGTATCGAGCACAGTGCGGTGAAACACCGTCGCCAGCCCCAATATGGCCAGACGACGCGCAGCCGGGCCTGTGCCACTTTCAGCAAAATTGCGATAGCGACGCAGGTGACGCAGCACGTCAAAAACGCCATTGGCAACTTCGGACCTATCCCGCATACCCACCTTGGGGTGGCCCCGAAACCAGTGCGAAAGCACGGCGTCTGCGGGGTATTCCCATTGCAATACTTCGCCCAGGACGCTCTGTACCTGGTCGATACGCACGGCAGCCATGACGTATGGCCCTTTTACTTCATCAGCACCTTCGCCACGACGCTCAGGGCGACGTGTCGTTTTTTGAGGGCGACTGGCCCGACGCTCTTCGTCGGTAGTGCGGCCTGCTTGCCGTCTGGCTTGCGCCGGCCGGGTGCCCGTAGCGCTACGGCCGGGAGTATTTGATTTATTCATGATTTAAAGCTGTTCCGACGAGACAACGCCGACAGGCGTGAGGACAAAGGAGCGGCTGGCGATGCCGCGCACTTGTACGCGCTGCATGGCATCGAGCGAAACACGCTCCTCAGCCAGCCAGCGTACCACGTCTGCGTAAAGTCGGTGCTCAACCAGCAAAAGTCGAGCTGAAAGGTCGTCGGGGGTGTCGTCTGCCTGCACAGGCACAATGCCTTGGGCAATGATGGGTCCGTGGTCAAGCACAGGGGTAACAAAATGCATAGTACAGCCATGCCACTGCACACCCAGTGCCAGCGCCTGCTGATGGGTGTGCAGACCTGGAAACGAAGGCAGCAATGAGGGATGGATGTTGATGAGGCGGCCATTGAAGCGTTCAACAAAGCCCGGCGTCAGCACCCGCATAAATCCGGCAAGTAACACATAATGAGGCTGATAGATCTCAATGGCCTGTGTCAGCGCAGCGTCAAAGGCTTCGCGGCTGGCATATTCGCGGTGCGGCACCACGGCGGTTGCGATACCTTGCTCGCGGGCCCAGTCCAGCCCTGCCGCATCAGCTTTATTGGCGATAACGGCGCACACCTGAGCCGCCAGGTCTTGCTGGCGTACGGTTTCAACTATGGTCTGCATATTTGAGCCACGCCCTGAAATCAGTATGACAAGGCGGCAGCCCGGGGGGTTTTGTACGTGCAAGAGGATAATTCCTGAGTTGATGATCGCAAAATTGTAAACTCTCATCTGTGAAAAATAATCTGACCATTTACCGGAACCTGCCGCGCTTCGATACACAACGTCCCAGCGCCGTGACAATCGGCAACTTTGACGGCGTGCATCGCGGGCACCAGTCTATCCTCCAGCGCGTGCATGACGAGGCAACCCTTCGCGGGCTCGCGCCCACTGTCATGACCTTCGAGCCGCACCCCAGAGCCTATTTTGCGCAGCGCGGCCAGCGGCCCGAGCTCATCCCCACCCAGATCAGCAGCTTGCGCGGAAAAATTGAAGCGCTGGCGCGACATCGCATCAGCCAAGTCGTACTTGAACGCTTCGATCAATGCCTGGCTGACATGTCGCCTGAGGCATTTATCGAAGATTTGCTGGTAAACGGCCTGGCAACACGCTGGCTGCTGGTGGGCGAAGACTTTCGCTATGGGCACAAGCGCGGCGGAGATATTGATCTGTTGCGCGAGTATGGCCAGCGCTTTGGCTTTGAGGTAGAAACCATTGCAGACGTGGCAGATGACATGGGCCGGCGTATTTCAAGCTCCGAACTGCGGGTGGCGCTAGCCGTGGGTAATCTTGAGCTTGCCCACCACCTGCTTGGCCATCGTTACTGTATCAGCGGCCATGTCATTCATGGACAAAAGCTGGGCCGTACGCTGGGCTTTCCCACGCTTAACCTGCGCGTTCCCCAACGATGTGCGTTGCGGTCGGGCATATACGTGGTGCGTGCCCACGGGCTCGGTCCTCAGCCTTTGCCCGGCGTGGCCAGCCTGGGGGTGCGCCCCACCGTGCATGACAGCGGGCGACTTATGCTTGAAACGCACTTGCTCGACTGCCAGATAGAAGCTTACGGTAAACTCACACGTATTGAGTTCCTCGATTTTCTGCGGGACGAAGAAAAATTTCCCGACCTTCTCACAATGACGGCTGCCATCAATACAGATGCGCAGCGCGCTCGCGATTACTTTGCCGCCTCCCATGGACTATAGAAACACCCTGAATTTGCCTGACACCCCCTTCCCCATGCGGGGAAATCTCGCCAAACGCGAACCCGGATGGGTCGCCGAGTGGGAAGAAAACAAAGTCTACGCAGCCATTCGACAGGCGAGCAAAGGGCGCCCCAAGTTCATACTGCATGACGGCCCTCCTTATGCCAATGGCGACATCCATATCGGCCATGCTGTCAACAAGGTGTTGAAAGACATTATCGTCAAAAGTCGCAACATGGCGGGCTATGACGCCGTGTATGTGCCCGGCTGGGACTGTCATGGCATGCCCATCGAGATCCAGATCGAGAAAAAATACGGCAAGCACCTGCCTGTGGCTGAGGTACAAGCCAAGGCGCGCGCCTATGCGCTGGAGCAAATCGACCGTCAGCGCGAAGACTTTAAGCGGCTGGGTGTTTTGGGCGACTGGGACAACCCCTACCTCACCATGAACTTCGGCAACGAAGCCAACGAGCTTCGTGTGCTGGCGCGCATCATGGAAAAAGGGTATGTATTTCGCGGGCTAAAGCCGGTTAACTGGTGTTTTGACTGCGGTTCAGCACTGGCCGAGGCCGAGGTTGAGTACGCCGACCGCAAAGACCCATCTATTCATACTGCCTTTGGCTTTGGCGACAAAGACAAAATTGCACAGGCCTTTGGCCTTGATTCGGTCGATGATGGCGCCGTCGTTATCTGGACCACCACGCCCTGGACCATACCGGCCAACCAGGCGCTCAATATGCACCCAGAGTTCGATTACGCTCTGGTCAGGCTAGATACGCCCCGCTCCACCGGGTCTATGCTTATTCTGGCGGCTGATCTGGTCGAAAGCTGCCTGCAGCAATGGGGCTTGTCAGGCCAGATCGTTGCCACGACCAAAGGTGAGGCGCTGGCAGGTCTAGAATTTAAACACCCGCTATGGGAAGCGCACGAAGGCTATCGCCGCATGTCACCCGTGTATCTGGGTGATTACGTTACGCTCGATACGGGTACTGGTGTTGTGCACTCGGCACCCGCCTATGGTGTTGAAGACTTTGTGTCGTGCAAAGCGCATGGCCTGTCCGACACCGACATTATCAACCCGGTCATGGGCAACGGCCGCTATGCCGAAAATCTGCCATTGTTTGGTGGCCTCAATATATGGAAGGCCAACCCGCTAATTATCGAAGCCCTTAAGCTGGCAGGCAGCCTGCTGCTTACCGAAGACGTGTCACATAGCTATATGCATTGCTGGCGCCATAAGACGCCTGTAATTTATCGCGCCACCAGCCAGTGGTTTGCCGGCATGGACGTCACGCCCACATCAGGTCGTTCGCTGCGTGAGACCGCGCTCGAAGGTATTGAGAACACCACGTTTTATCCGGCCTGGGGCCGTGCCCGCCTGCATGCCATGATTGCAAACCGCCCAGACTGGACGCTCTCCCGCCAGCGCCAGTGGGGCGTGCCCATGGCGTTTTTCGTCCATAAAGAAACCGGCGAACTACACCCGCGCACCGTTGAACTGCTTGAACAAGTGGCACTACGGGTTGAAAAACATGGCATTGAAGCATGGCAAGCACTTGACCCAGCCGAACTGCTGGGCGAAGAGGCGGCGATGTACGAGAAAAATCGCGACACACTTGATGTGTGGTTTGACTCAGGCACCACCCACGCGCATGTGCTGGGCGGCAAAGACGGCGAGCTCAATGGTTCACACGTCCACGACCTGGCATGGCCAGCCGACCTGTACCTAGAAGGATCAGACCAGCATCGGGGCTGGTTCCACTCTTCGTTGCTGACCAGTTGCATGATGTACGGTCGCCCACCTTACAAAGCCTTGCTGACACATGGGTTTGTGGTCGATGGCAAGGGCCGCAAAATGAGCAAATCGGTGGGCAACGTTGTTGCACCACAAAAAGTCTCTGACACGCTGGGGGCAGAGATTCTGCGGCTTTGGGCCGCCTCAACTGATTACTCTGGCGAACTGTCGATCTCAGACGAGATATTGAAACGTGTGGTAGAGGGCTATCGGCGCATTCGCAATACCCTCAAATTTTTGCTGGGCAATCTGGCCGACTTTGACATACAGAAAGACGCCGTTTCCGTCGAGGAAATGTTTGAGATAGACCGCTATGCGCTGGCTATGACAGCCGCCATGCAAGACGAGCTTCTGGAGCACTACAAGCGGTATGAATTCCATCCCGCCGTCGCACGCCTTCAGATCTTCTGCTCTGAAGACCTCGGGGCGTTCTACCTGGACGTCCTCAAAGACCGCCTGTACACCGCAGGCGCAGACAGTCTGGCACGACGCTCTGCACAGACAGCCATTTATCATGTCACGTACGCACTGCTCAAGCTGATGGCGCCGATTCTGTCGTTTACGGCAGAAGAAGCCTGGAAAGACCTGCACCCCGATCACGAGGGCCTGCTCACCATTTTCACCGAACTGTATCACCCGTTCCCAGAACAGGCAGATGCCGCCCAGCTCAACGAAAAATGGGCCAGACTGCGCGACATTCGCGCCGAGGCCATGCGCAACATTGAGGCGGTACGCGGCACCGGCGCCATAGGCTCGTCGCTCGATGCAGAAGTCGACATCTATGCCAGCGGCCACGACCACGCGCTGCTGCAAAGCCTTAAAGATGATTTACGCTTTGTACTGATTGTTTCGCGTGCCACCTTGCATGCCTCTGATGCGCCTGAAGACCAGCCACGCATTGAGGTCAGCGCCACCGAGGCACCAAAATGCGAGCGTTGCTGGCACCATCGCCACGACGTGGGGCGTGACCCTGAGCACCCCAAGCTGTGCGGACGCTGCGTAGACAACCTGTTCGGCCAAGGCGAGACCCGTGCTTATGCCTGACGCCAGCAAACCATGCCAGAACAAAGACACAAAAGCCGGCACATCGCCCTCTGTGCCTGCGCCGCACTCTTACGGTGCGACGCCTGACACTGGCATAAATAGCGCTGTGCACCACGGCCTGACGGACAATTCGAACGGCGGCTCCGGTGTCGCCAAGGCGGTGCACTCTGGCAGAAGCAGCCTCTGGCGCTGGCTGATTCTGGCGGCCTTGGTCGTTCTTTTCGACCAGATCACCAAGATCTGGTTTGATACCAATCTGCAGTTCGGCGAGCGCCTGCATGTGCTGTCTTTCTTTGATTTCACGCTGCTGTACAACACAGGCGCGGCCTTCAGCTTTCTTGCTGATGGCCAGGGCTGGCAACGCTGGTTTTTTACAGCCATCGCTATAGGCGCCGCTGGCCTTATCGTGTACTTATTGCGACGCAGCCTCGGCGAACCTCTGTTTTGCACGGCCTTAGCATGCATTCTGGGGGGGCAATCGGCAACGTTATTGATCGCATTCAACACGGCCATGTTATTGATTTTTTGTTATTTTATTGGAATGACTGGTTTTTTCCGGCGTTCAATATCGCAGATGCATCCATCACTATAGGCGCTATCTTGCTGGTGCTCGATGAGTTACTGAAAATGCGTCGCCAGCGGCGCAAGCCCGGCAAAGGATGAACGCAAGGGCGTGTCCCTACCTGACCACACGCTCCACGGGTAACATTGCATCTGTATGACTAACCACCGAGGTGCCCGAATCCATGCTTGACTTAGCCAACAAACGCATCGTGCTGGGCATGACCGGCGGCATTGCCTGCTACAAGCTCGCCGAGTTTGTACGACGTGCGCGCGACGAGGGCGCAATCATTGATGTGGTCATGACGGAAGCCGCCACGCAATTCATTACTCCGGTCACCATGCAGGCACTTTCGGGTCGCCCTGTATTCGTCAATGCCTGGGACAGCCGCGTGCCAGACAATATGGCTCACATTCATCTGACACGTGGTGCAGATGCCATTCTTGTTGCACCGGCCAGCACCGACTTCATGGCCAAGCTGGCCCATGGTAATGCCGACGATCTGCTGTCTACCCTCTGCGTCGCCAAAGGCAACTGCCCATTGCTGATCGCGCCTGCCATGAACCGAGAAATGTGGCTACACCCAGCCACCCAGCGCAATGTACTTCAGCTTGCTGAAGATGGTGTCGTCGTTCTTGGTCCGGCCGAAGGTAGCCAGGCCTGCGGCGAAGTTGGCAGTGGACGCATGATTGAATCACACGAGCTGCTGACCGAACTCATAGCCTTCTTCCAGCCCAAACGGCTGGCGGGACAACGAGTGTTGATCACGGCGGGCCCTACCTCTGAAAAAATCGACCCGGTGCGCATGATTACCAATCGCTCGTCGGGAAAAATGGGCTATGCCATAGCGCGGGCGGCACGTGAAGCCGGTGCCGACGTAGTGCTTATTTCGGGCCCCACTGCCCTGCCCGCTCCCTACGGAACAACGCGCATTAATGTGGAAAGCGCGGCGCAAATGCACGCAAGCGTCATGAATGAAGCCGCAATGGCAGATGTTTTCATCTCCGTCGCCGCCGTTGCGGACTGGCGTGTGATCAATCCCAGCGATCAAAAACTTAAAAAAGATGCCAATAAACAGGCACCAGAGCTCCAGTTTGCTGCCAACCCCGACATTCTTGCCGACGTCGCCGCGCTGCGGCCTGGTCCGTGGTGCGTAGGGTTTGCTGCCGAAACCGAGGACCTGCACCAAAACGCAGATGCCAAGCGCAAGCGCAAAGGCGTGCCGCTACTCGTAGGAAACCTAGCTCAGGACGCCATGAACGCTGACGACACCGAGCTCGTACTATTTGACGAAACGGGCGCACACCCACTTGCCCGGCTGCCCAAGCTTCAGGCTGCTCGCCAATTAATACAAGCAATTGCTGAGCACTGGTCCCGCGAGAAAGAATAAAAATAATCGCATAGCCCGATGTTGATGCCCGATACCCACCTGCCCTTTGCATTTGCCTACAGGCAGCGCTGGCCGTCATGTTTTGACGCTAGCCACCACACTCTGACTGACTGGAAAACACATGAGAAAAATTGCCCTCAAGATTCTTGATCCGCGTATGAACGACTACCTGCCGGCCTATGCCACAGCGGGTTCAGCTGGCCTGGACCTGCGGGCATGCGTCGAGGCACCGCTCACGCTGGCGCCAGGCGCAACGGAACTGGTACCCACGGGGCTTTCCATTCATATCGCTGACCCAGCCTACGCGGCCATGATTTTGCCGCGCTCGGGGCTAGGCCACAAACACGGCATAGTACTGGGCAATCTGGTAGGCCTGATCGATTCAGACTACCAAGGACCACTTATGGTGTCGGTCTGGAATCGCAGCGACACAGAGTTTGTGCTGCAGCCCATGGAGCGTCTGGCCCAGCTGGTGGTTGTACCGGTGCAGCAGGTAGAGTTTGATATTGTTGATGAATTTGACGACAGCGAGCGTGGCGCCGGCGGCTTTGGCAGCACCGGGCGCAGCTAGGCAGTTTCCGCTGCACCAAGGCGGATGGCGTTCGGTCTGGTGGCTTCTTCGTTGCCTGAATAAGCTATACGCAGCCAGACAGCATCTTTTTTGCCTGGATAGGCCACGCCCAGCTTGACAGCTTCTTTTGTGCCAAGATGGGCTGTCAGACTGCTAACCTTTCTTTGCTGTGGCAGGCCGTACAAAGTTATGCGGTTTCTTCTTCTCCAAGATAGGCCGCACGCACTTTAGGGTCATGCAGCAACTGGCTGGACTGGCCCTCAAGAATAATCTGCCCCGACTCCATCACATAGCCGCGCTGGCTTAGCTCTAGCGCCAGCCTGGCGTTTTGCTCGATGAGCAGAATAGTGACACCCTCGGCTGCAACTGCTTTCACGACCTCGAAGACTTTTTCTACCATCAGGGGCGCCAGCCCCATGGATGGCTCATCCAGCAACAACAGGCGCGGCCGGGAAATCATGGCGCGACCCATGGCCAGCATTTGCTGCTCGCCACCTGACAGCGTGCCTGCAGACTGACTGCGACGTTCTGCCAGGCGCGGAAAGAGTTCAAACACATGGTCGATATCACGATGGATTTGGGCGGTATCGTTGCGCGTATAACCACCCATGGCAAGATTTTCGGCGATGGTGAGCTGGCCGAATATACCCCGCCCTTCGGGCACCATAACCAGGCCCTGACGCACCAGCATGTATGACGGCACGCCAACAATAGACTTGCCGTCATAGAGAATGTCGCCATTAGCCACCGGCACCAGGCCACAGATGGCCCGCAGCGTGGTGCTTTTGCCGGCCCCATTGGCGCCGATCAGGCTGACCAGCTCGCCCTTGGCAACTTTAAGGTCCAGACCGCGCACAGCGCGTATGCCGCCATATGACACGTCGATACCGCGCACATCAAGCAAATAGTTAGCATCATCCATTATGTATCCTTGTGCTGCCCAGCCGCATCAGCGCCGGTCGACGGAATTGAGTTTTGGCCATTTCCCGCCGTGGTCGACGATGCTGACTTTGTGTCATCTGCGGGTGTGCCCTGCAAGACTGAGCCTGTGCTATCTCCGCGCATGGTCGACGATACTGAACTTGTGTCATCCCCGGCCATACCCGACGAAATTGTGTTTGCATCAATTTCTGCCACGCCAGGCGGGGCGGAGTGCGCACCTTCTTCGGCCGCCCCAACCCCCAGGTACGCCTCAATGACACGTGGATCATGCTGCACATCAGCCGGTTTGCCCTCTGCCAGCACTTTGCCATACTCAAGCACCAGCACGCGATTGCACAGCCCCATGACCAGCTTCATGTCATGTTCAATGAGCAATACCGTAACGCCATCGTCGCGTATCTTTTCAATAAGTCGGCGCAACACTAAAGTTTCAGACGCGTTCATGCCGGCCGCCGGTTCGTCCAGGGCCAGTAGCCCGGGCTCTGTCGCCAGGGCACGGGCAATTTCGAGCCGGCGCTGGTCGCCGTAAGGCAAGGAATTTGCCAGATCATTGGCCCTATGCTCTATACCCACGTAAGCCAGCAACTCATGTGCCCTCTGCTCAATGGCAGACTCTTCGTCACGTGTGCTACGGTTGCGTGTGATGGCGCCCCACACGCCGGCACGAGTACGAATATGGCGCCCTATCATGACGTTTTCGATGGCACTCAGATTGCCAAATAACCTGATGTTCTGAAACGTACGGGCGATGCCGGCAATCGCAATCTCATGGGGCTTGAGACGCGTCAGGTGGTGTCCCTTGAAAATACATGTACCTGATTCGGGCACATAAAGACTGGTCAGGACGTTGAACAGCGTCGTTTTGCCGGCGCCATTGGGACCGATCAGACCGTAGATATCACCTTTGCAGATTGAGAAGCTGACTTCCGACAATGCCTGCAAACCACCAAAGCGTTTGCTGAGCTTGTTGGCGACCAGCAGCAGTTCGGGCATGGAACGCGCATCAGGGTTGGTCGCCGTCACAGTTGCAGTTGCCATCATGTCGAACCCTCCCGTGAACTCATGAGCTCGCGACGCCGCACGGCAGATGGCCACAGCCCGGCCGGACGGAAAATCATGACCAGAACCATGGCGAGCCCGAACATCAGCATGCGTATGCCCTCGGGGTCAAAAATAACATCGCCAAAGACGGATTGCTGAATGGGTACGACCACCGCTCGCAATATTTCAGGGAAAATAGACAACAGCAGAGCCCCTAGTATCACCCCGGGAATATGCCCCATGCCGCCCAGCACCACCATGCTAAGAACAGATATGGATTCGGTAAGGCTAAAGCTCTCTGGGCTGACGAAGCCTTGCATGGACGCAAACATTGCCCCGGCCACACCGCCGAAACTGGCCCCCATGGAAAATGCCAAAAGTTTGATGTTGCGAGTATTAATGCCCATGGCCTTGGCTGCGACCTCATCTTCGCGCACAGCCTCCCAGGCACGCCCTATGCGCGAATTTTGCAGGCGCACACACATAATGATAATGATGATGGTAAACAGCAAAAGCAGGTAATAGTATTTTTCGGGACCAGTGATGCGGAAGCCGAACATCTCCTGAGATCGCCCAAAGGCGAAGCTGCCGATCTTGAAGGTGTCGATACGGTTGATACCCTGTGGACCGTTGGTGATGTTGATAGGCGCATCAAGGTTGTTCATGAAGATACGCACGATCTCACCAAAACCCAGCGTCACAATAGCGAGATAATCGCCACGCAGTTTGAGGGTTGGTGCGCCCAGCAATGCCCCGGCCAGCGCCGCCATCATCACACCAATCGGAAGCACAACCCAGAAGGGCAGATGCAAACCAAAGTGCGGAGAAGCCAGCGTGGCCCAGATATAGGCACCCACCGCATAAAACGCAATGTAGCCAAGGTCAAGCAGGCCGGCAAAGCCCACCACAATATTTAGTCCCAACGCCAGCATGACATACACCAGGGCAAAGTTAAGCAGCCGTACCCAGCTTTGGCCGGCCATGCCGAGCATAAACGGCAGTATGGCCAGGACTACGCCAAACAGGGCGACCCCGAGCCAGACAGAGACAGGAACCGGTGCACGACGGGAAATCAATGAATTCATGCCCGGTCTCCCACGCGTTCGCCCATCAGCCCGGATGGTCTGAACACAAGCACCAAGATGAGCACGATGAAGGAAAAGACGTCCTGATAGTTGCTGCCAAACACACCATTGGTCAGCTCGCCGATATAGCCTGCACCCAGCGACTCAATAATGCCCAGCAGCAAGCCGCCCAGCATGGCACCGCCCAAGTTGCCGATACCACCTAGCACCGCAGCCGTAAAGGCCTTCAGACCCAGCATAAAGCCCATGGTGTACTGAGCTACGCCGTAGTAGGTAGTAACCATGACGCCCGCAACCGCTGCCAGCGCCGAACCAATCAAAAACGCCGCTGAAATCACTGTATTGATGTTAACGCCCATCAACCCTGCCACTTCACGGTTTTGTGCCGTGGCCCTCATGGCGGTGCCCAGGCGCGTACGATGCACGACTAGCAACAGACCAGCCATAATGGCCGTGGCGGACAGTATGATGATAATTTGCAGCATACTGATGCGCGCACCGCCCAGTTCGAAAATATTTGGCTCAATAATGTGCGGAAAGCTAAGGTAGTTACGCCCCCAAACCATCATTGCCAGGTTCTGGATAATGATGGAAACACCGATTGCCGTGATCAGGGCGGCCAGCCGGGGAGCACGTCGCAACGGTCTGTAGGCATAGCGTTCGGCCACCCAGCCCAGGGCCATGCAAACCGGGATAGCTGCCAGCAGCGCCGTCACCATGGCCAGCCAGGGTGGCATACCGCCCGCATCACCACCAAGTAACGTAACGACCAGCGTCGTCGCCACCATGGCACCCACCATGACCACATCGCCATGTGCAAAATTAATGAGGCCGATAATACCGTACACCATGGTGTAGCCCAGCGCGACCAGCGCATATACGCTACCCACAGTCACACCGTTAATCAGCTGTTGTAGGAATATGTCCATGAGTTATGACTCGCTGGTGGGGCCGGCCTGAAAGCCGGCCCGGCAAAAGAGACTGCCAGAGGTTATTCGGCAGCCTTGCTGACCATGGTCTTGACCATTTCCCACTTGCCGTCTTTAACCTGGTAAATGGTAACGGAGATTTCTTTCAGGTCACCGTTTTTGTCGTATTCAATGTTATTGCTGGTGGCACCACTACGCTTGAGCGAAGCCAGTTTAGGCAAATAGGCTTCTGGCTTGGAAGAACCCGCCTCTTTCATGGCCGTAATCATATTCCAGGCTCCGTCATACGCGTAGGGGGCATAAACGCCAGGATTTGTGTTGAAACGGGCCTTGTAATCACCTTCGAATTTTTCACCTGCAGCCATCTGTTTTAAAGGCACACCAGCAAGCGAGGCATAAGTACCATTAGCGGCATCACCAGCCAGCTTCAAGAAGGTTTCGCTACGTGTCATTTCACCGGAGACCAAAGGTGCTTCGATGCCCAGCGTGGCCATCTGACGCCGCATAGGTCCAGATTGGGCATCCAGGCCGCCAAAGAAGATGGCATCAGGCTGCTTCTCTTTGATGTTGGTAAGAATGGCCGCGAAGTCATTGGCCTTGTCGTTGGTGTACTCCCGTGAAACAATTTCACCGCCATTTGCTTTTACAGCATTGGCCACCTGGTCGGCCAGGCCTTGTCCGTAAGCAGTACGGTCGTCGATAATAGCGACCTTTTTGGCACCCAGGTCTTTGACGATAAACTCACCATCAGCGGCACCCTGCTGTGTGTCACTGGTCATCATGCGGAACGTGGTGTCGTAGCCTTGCTGAGTATATTCTGGCGACGTTGCCATGGCGATCTGCGGCAGGCCGGCGTCGTTATACACACTGGATGCAGGAATCGTCGTACCCGAGTTGAAGTGCCCCAGTATGCCTTGCACATTCTCGTCCACGATCTGTTGTGCGACCTGAACGGCGGTACGTGGGTCAGCCTGGTCATCGCGTGAGACCAGTTCAAAACTGGCAACCTTGCCATCAAGTTCAATTTTTTGCTTGTTGGCTTCTTCGATGGCCAGCGTCAGGCCATTTTTCATGTCTTCGCCGTAATGAGACTGCGGCCCTGTCAGCGGCGCAGCAAAACCAAATTTAACCGTTTCGGTGTCTGCGGCATTGGCCGGGGCTGCCGCTATAGCAGCCATGATGGCCGCGGTAGCGGCTAAAAGTTTGAATCCGGGAGTGGGTTTCATTTAATTGTCTCCGATATTGTTTGAGAGAACTGCGACCAAGACGCATGTTGAGCGCCGCGATTAAAACAGAGGCACAACAGGTGGTTAACGGGTGGTTACCCGTAGACACCTGCAGGTTAATACTGACCGGCTGTGCCTTGCCGGAAAGCTTTAAGAACACGTCATCCAATCATCATCAGACTGGCATTGCCACCAGCTGCAGCGGTATTGGTACTGACAGAGACCTCACGCAACAGGCGCTCAATCCGGTAAGTTTGTCCTGCAATAATTTCCTCGGTGCTCAGCCCTTGCACCGACACAATCGGACCGGGTCTCGCCGCCACCTGCTGGTTAATGTCACGCAAAGCGTCGCTGTCGCCTTCAAACAAGACAGCCTGATAGTCAGCGTGCTCAATCTCATCGAGCCCAGCCAGACGCGTCTCCTTGCGTTCTGGCTGCGTCATGATAAATTCATGAGCCGCTTCAGTATCAAGAAACAGGGCGACATTTCCGCTTGCTTCACAAGTACCCAGTTGAGCCCGGACGCCTTGCTCACTGGCAGCGACGCAAAGTACGGTGCCACGTGGTTTCAACTCATAAATGTTGCTTTCACCAGTAGGTCCACATAGCGTGACCGCAGAGACGGGTGTGCCATCCTCTTGCCGCAGCCCCACCGGCAGACCAGGCGGAGCCTGGCGCAGCAGGCGGCGCAGGTAGAGAGGCCCCCCTGCCTTAGGGCCGGTACCAGACAGCCCGTCTCCACCAAACGGCTGAACACCGACCACAGCGCCCACAATATTGCGGTTAACGTATAGGTTGCCCGCACGTATGCGGCGGGTGACATATGCGACGGTTTCATCAAGCCGGGTATGAACGCCAAAGGTGAGCCCATAGCCCGTGGCATTGATTGCTTCGATCAGCTCGTCCAAATCCTCGCGGCGGTAACGCAGCACATGAAGCACGGGGCCGAAGACCTCTTTCTTCAGCTCTGACACATCATTGAGCTCAATGATGGTGGGAGCCACGAAAAAACCGTGGTCGCATTCACGCCCTGCTGCGATCTGATCAACAGCATGACCTTCTTTGCGCATGGCCTGAATATGTTGCTCAATGACTTCCCGGGCCTCTTCATCAATGACCGGACCCACATCCGTACTCAACCTGTCAGGGTTGCCCATACGCAACTCGCGCATAGCGCCACGCAACATGGTCAGCACACGTTCTGCACAATCTTGCTGCACACACAGCAGCCGCAAGGCTGAACAACGCTGTCCGGCGGAGTCAAAGGCAGAGTTCAGCACATCAAACACCACTTGCTCAGACAAAGCCGATGAATCAACCACCATAGCGTTCTGTCCGCCTGTCTCAGCCACCAGCGGAATAGGATGGCCAGAATCATCAAGGCGTGCGGCCAGTTGGCGAGAGATCAGATGGGCCACTTCAGTCGAGCCTGTGAACATGACGCCGTGCACCATAGGGCTGGCGACCAGTGCTGCCCCCACGGTGTCACCCTGCCCCGGCAGCAATTGCACAGCGTGGGCCGGTATACCAGCCCGATGCAGTACGGAAACCGCCGCCGCAGCTATCAGACTGGTCTGCTCAGCAGGCTTGGCCAGCACGACATTGCCTGCAGCCAGCGCTGCCGCCACCTGCCCGGTAAAAATGGCCAGAGGAAAATTCCAGGGGCTGATGCACAGCACAGGCCCCAAGGGGCGATGTGTGTCATTGGAAAATTCGTATTCAATCTGACCGGCGTAATAACGCAGAAAGTCTACCGCCTCTCGCACTTCAGCAATGGCATTGGGCAAAGATTTACCGGCTTCACGCACAATCAGCCCCAACAGCAGCTGCATGTCGGCTTCAAGAATTTGCGCTGCCTTCTTCAGGCACTGCGCACGCTCGGCCACCGACGTTGCAGCCCAGATCGGTGCGCCATGGCTGGCGTCAGCCAAGGCCTGCCCGACATCATTAAGATCAGCCTCAATGACGTGCCCCACGATATCGCGGTGATCTGCCGGGTTGCGCACGGGCTGGGCGCGGGTATCATCCCACTCGCCGCTTTGGGAGGCCACCATGGGTGAGGCCCGCCATCCCCGGTCGGCACTGCCCAGCAACGCAGCCGCCAGCGAACCTAGCCTATGCTCATTGCTGAGGTCTATGCCCGACGAGTTGGCACGGCCGTCAGCTTCACGAAAAAGGTCGCGCGGCAGCAGAATCTTCTCATGTGGCGCACCAAGGGGATCAATGTCTTCCGCCTGCTGAACGGGGTCAGCGATTAGCGTATCAATGGCCACATCTGCATCACCAATCTGGTTGACGAACGATGTATTGGCGCCGTTTTCAAGCAGACGACGCACCAGGTAAGCCAACAGCGTTTCATGTGTACCAACGGGTGCATAAATGCGACAGGGGCGATTGAGTTTGCCCTGTGCAACAGGGCCAGTGACCAACTCATACAGTGATTCGCCCATGCCATGCAGACACTGAAATTCGTACTGACCCGGGTAATAATTTTGCCCGGCCATATCGTAGATAGCCGACAGCGTATGAGCATTATGCGTGGCAAACTGTGGATATACCGCCTGAGGTGCAGCAAGCAGTCTGCGCGCGCAGGCCAGGTAAGAAACGTCAGTATGTACCTTGCGCGTAAATACCGGATAGCCCTCCAGGCCATCGACCTGAGCGCGCTTAATTTCAGTATCCCAATATGCGCCTTTGACCAGACGCACCATAAGCCTGTGGCCACTGCGGGCGGCCAGATCGATAAGATAGTCGATGACGAATGGCGCGCGCTTCTGATAAGCCTGTATGACAAACCCTATGCCGTCCCACCCTGACAGTTCAGCATCAAAACATAAGGATTCGAGCAAATCGAGCGATATTTCAAGTCGATCGGCCTCTTCGGCATCGATATTAAGACCAATGTCGTAGTGATATGCAAGCCGTGCCAGCGCGGTAACACGCGGCAGCAGTTCGTCGATTACCCGGTCCCGCTGGGCCCGCGCATACCGCGGATGCAAGGCCGACAGCTTGATGGATATACCTGGCCCCTCGTAGATGCCGCGCCCCTGAGCGGCCTTGCCGATAGCGTGGATAGACTGCTCATAGGCCTGGTAGTATCGCTGTGCGTCATCAGCGGTTGTTGCCGCTTCGCCCAACATATCGTAAGAATAACGAAACCCGAGTTTTTCCCACTTCTGGCTATTGGCGAGCGCAGCAGCAATCGTTTGCCCGCACACGAACTGCTCACCCATCATACGCATGGCCATATTGACGCCTTTGCGTACCAAGGGTTCCCCCCCCTTGCCTATCATGCGGGTGAGCGCATGAGACAAAGACTGCTCGCTGTTGACGCTAACCAGCCGCCCGGTAAGCATAAGGCCCCAAGTCGCCGCATTGACGAACAGCGATGACGATTCGCCCATATGCGAACGCCAGTCGCCATGACTGATTTTGTCGCGTATCAAGGCATCACGGGTCACACGGTCGGGAATGCGCAGCAATGCCTCGGCCAGGCACATTAAAGCCACCCCTTCCTGGCTGGAAAGCGAAAACTCCTGGATCAGACTTTCAACACCGCCGGTTTTGCGCCGACCACGCATAGCCTGAACCAGCCGATGCGCCAGCTCATGCACCACTTGGGGCCGAGCGCTACGTGCTTTATCAATCAGCATGGGCAGACATTCAGTTTCAGGCCGGCGGTAGGCTGAGGTGATGGCTGCACGCAGCACCGACTGCGGCTGAACGTCTTGTGCGAAATCGTAAAAAGGAAGCGGCCCGTCGGGCCCGGTAGCCTCGCCGCTGGTCTCACTGTCATCAGCAAACCGGGCGATCTCGGCAGGCAACTGACCACGCTCTATAGCATCAATATACGCAAGCAGTGCTTGTTTGTGTAGCCAGTGAGGCGTGCAGCCAAGGCGCGTGGCAACAGCCCTGAGGCGTTCACGCAGTGTTTCATCGACCTTGACGCCCAATGTCGTCGTTGCCATGCCGTATCCTGTGCCATAAAGCAAAAATGCGTTAGCGCCCCGAGTGGGTAACACCATTTATGGACGGAATACTAAACGGGTTGTACCTTTTTGTGCATTGCGGTTAACCCGCATGAGCCCCGGTTAACCACCATGACACAAACCACCCGGCAGGGCATATACACTAGCTGCAGCTTTTGACGCGACTGTCTGTGGTGGGTTTACCATCACGAAGCTGGCTGGCGATAATGGAGGACAGATCTAAAAGATTTTTCTGGTGCCCTGCTACCAGGGCCGACATACCCTCGCCCACTGAAACTCTGAGCACCGCTCTGCAGGCAAACTGTCTGGATTTGGGCAAATTGACCGGAGTAACGCGCCAGGTTGCCTCCAGTACGGCGCGCTGTCCGTATATTGACTCAAAGCGCTGAACCAGCACGTTGACTTTCCAGAATGCCTGCTCTTCGGTTGCCCCCGTCATCGGGATATCAATCGTACCGAGCTGACCCGAAAGATCGCGCGCCAGCGTGCTGCGTATTTCCTCATTTAATGGCCCCGACCACAACGAGTTGTTCAAAAGCATGACCTGGGTAGAGTCAGGATCGGTCAGCACGATCTGAGGCCGGTCTACCTGCGCCGGGATGACAACAGGCCGGACACTGATGGCAAAATGGGCTGGCGACCCCGGAGCGGACGCCTCTAGCGGTGTTTGTGGCGACAGCGAGTAATAATGGCTGGAAGGTGTTGAAGCGCAGGCCGTCAGCACACCGCACAGCAGAGTAAGAATCAGGGCTTTTTTGGCGGTCATTACACAAAGTCCATTTAAGGGGTAACCGGCATGGGGTCGGCAGCGCGTCCGCGTATCAACGACGATGGGTGCGTTTGCAGATAATCTGCCAACGCCCGCAATGAGCGTGCGGCACTGCTTAGCTCTCGCATGGTGCTTTCAAGATTGTCATTGAGCGGCGAGTTCTGATCGAGCAGGCGTCCAATGCGCGCAATCGATTTCTCCGCCGTACGTAACATGGAGGTTGCCTGCGGTGCCAACTTGCCATCGAGGTTGCGCATAAGCTGATCCAGCGATTTAAGACTACCACTGAGATCTTTGCCGATATCTTCAAACGGTATCGCCTCAACCTTGTCGACAATATTGCTGATCTGTTGCTGGAGCCGATCAAAACTACCGGCAACGGTAGGTATGGCCAGCGGTATCGAGTTGGTATCCATTGCCAGAGGAGGTGCATCGGGGAAGAAATCGAGAGCGATATACTGCTGGCCAGTAAGCAGATTGGCCGCCCGCATTTGAGCACGCAACCCATGCAGCACCAGAGATGAGAGCATGGTTGCGCCTGGCCTTCCCTTTTTACCCGCTCGCTCGACCATTCCGTCATACAGACTACCCAGACGCATGGGGTACAAGTTCGCCTGAACTCGAGCGTAAAAACGTTTGTTCTCAGCGTCATAGGCTAGATCGATATCGCTGACGTTGCCCAGCTCAAGCCCGCGAAAATCAATAGGTGCACCCACTTTCAGGCCTCGAACTGACTGGGCAAAGCTCATCACAATGGGAAATGCCAGCCCATCGGGATCAGCCAGCGCCTTCTCCCGGGTACTTGCCAAAGCAAATTGCGTATTGGGCGCTGCCCGCGCAGCATCGCTACCTTCAGGCGCCGCAAACGCCACGCCGCCGGCCACTACCGACACCAGCGATCCGGTTTCCACCTTAAAGCCATCCGCGTCCAGTGAGAGATTGATTCCGCCCGCATTCCAGAAACGCGTGTCCCGAGTTACGTACTTATCGTGCGGGGCGTCCACAAACACTTGAACCTTGACCGCTTCTCCGCTTTCTTCCAACGAATATCCTACAACCTGCCCTACCTGGATCTTGCGAAAATAAACAGGTGCGCCAATATCAAGAGAGCCCAGGTCTTTGGACACCAGCACAAAGCGTGTGCCTGGCCGACCACTGCGGACCTCTGGCGGCTGCTCCAGCCCCTCAAAGTGGTAAACCGGGCTAGCCTTATCATCGAGTGTCTGGGGTGCATCAACGCTGATGTAGGCGCCGGACAAGATCGTGCCTAAGCCCGTAATGCCGCTAATGCCCAGACGTGGCCGAACCACCCAGAAACGACTGTCTTTCTGAGTGATGTATTCAGAACCTTCGCTGTCCAGTTCAGCGCTGACCAGTACGGTTTTTCGGTCGGGCGCCACTTTAATGTCGCTTACGGTGCCAATGACCACGTCTTTATAACGAATACGCGTTTGCCCTACTTCGAGCCCATCAGCGGACTCAAAGCTGATGGTGACTGTAGGCCCCGTATGCAACCAGTCGCGAAACAATAAAGACGCACCAACCAGCACAGCAACAAGCGGTACCAGCCATATCCAAGAAAAACGCGCTTCACGGCGTGGTTTGGCCCTGGGTGTCTCAACCCGGGCGGGTGGGACTGAATCTGTATTTTTGTCGTTTTCGTTCATGAAATTGCCCTGTCATGGGCACCAAGTGGGCCTGATTGCTGTGGCTGGTCTGCGGGCGACACGGTTTGAACACCGATAACGCTACTGCCTGGTGAATTATCCCAGCCCCGGCGCGGATCATAGCTTGCTGCGGCAAGCATCGTCAAAACAACCACCATGCCAAAGCTGGCCGCGCCGGGACCTGCAACGACTTGCGACACTCCGGGGAAATTAGCCATGGATGTCATCAGGATTACAACAAACACATCAAGCATGGACCAGTGCCCGATAAAATTGATGAATTCGTACTGGCGCGTACGCTGTCGTTGTATGGAGGCGCCGTTCCATCGACGACGCAGCATCAGCAATATAAGCACCAGCAGCTTGGTGCCTGGCACGACCACGCTGGCCACAAATACAATAATGGCCAGGTCCCACGATCCCAGACGCCAGAATTCAATGACGCCGCCAAGTATGGTGTGTTCGCTGACGCCCGTCGGCGTGCGAATGCCCATCACCGGCAAGACATTGGCCGGTATGTACACCACGCAGGCAGCAATGACCAATGCCCACACCCTGGCAAACATGTGGGGCTTGCGAAAATAAACAGGCGCACCACAACGCTGGCATCCGGCACTATTGCTGGCCTCGCCTGCCGGCTGCAAATAGCCGCAACTTGCGCACTGGGCAGCACCTTGTCGCACTCCACCCTGACCGGAAACCGGCACCAGCTCAGCGTCTTCTGCATAATGCCACAGACGGTGAGCTGACAAACGGCTAAGTGCAGTCATGATGAAAGCCAGCACAGCGAAGGCCCATGTGGCAGGCCCCACGGTGAGTACAGCAATCCCCGAAAACTTGACCATGGCAACCAGAACGCCGAGCATCAGCACGGGTATCATGCTCCAGGGTTCACTCCATTTCAGTAGTCGCATGCCTGCGCTGAAATCGCTGGGAAGGCGTCGGGAACGCACGGCTGACAGGGCCCAGAACACCAGCACAAGCTGTGTAAGTGGCATCCAGAAGCCAACAAGCCCAGTCATGATGGAAAGTGTTCGGTGCCCTTGCTGCCACGTGAGATACAAGGCGTGAGGCAACGACGCCTCGACAACCATACCCTGAAGGCGCAGCGTGGCAATGGGGTAAAGGTTGGCAATGGCAAACACCACCAGCCCTGTAACAACCAGTGCAAGCCAGCTATTAAGCGTGAGTGTACTTTGCCGGTACAACTCGGCGCCGCAGCGCCTGCAGGCGGCTACGACGCCGTTTTCAAGGCGCACACGTTCGTGTATTGTGCCGCACTGCGAGCAGCCTATAAGCGGCACTTCCGTCATTAATCGACGAGCTCGGGTTCCGGACGCGAAGATGATGGCTGGCTGTCTGAGTCAGGCTTGCCGGGCCCGCCCGGAAATAAAAGCTCGACCTTGCCATCGGCATCAAGGCCAACTTCGACGTGTCCGCCATCGACAAGGCGGCCGAACAGCAGTTCGTCGGCCAGGGCTCGCCGGATAGTGTCTTGAATAAGCCGCTGCATGGGACGTGCACCCATGGCAGGATCAAAGCCCTCCTTGGACAGATGATCGCGCAAGGCCTGCGAAAACACGACATCGACGCGCTTTTCGTGGAGCTGATCTTCGAGCTCCATGAGAAACTTGTCAACCACACGCAGAATGATATCGCGCGACAGCGACTTGAAGCTGATGATGGCGTCGAGCCGGTTACGGAACTCAGGTGTGAAAAGCCGCTTGATATCGGCCATTTCATCGCCCGTGTTTGCGGAGGCGGCAAAGCCTATGGTGCTGCGGTTGAGTGCTTCAGCGCCCGCGTTGGTTGTCATGACAATGATGACGTTGCGGAAGTCGGCCTTGCGCCCGTTATTGTCAGTAAGCGTGCCATGATCCATGACCTGCAGCAGAATGTTGTACACGTCGGGATGGGCTTTCTCGATTTCATCAAGCAGCAGCACGCAATGCGGCTGCTTGCTGATGGCTTCGGTAAGCAAGCCCCCCTGATCAAAGCCCACATACCCGGGTGGCGCCCCAATAAGACGAGAGACCGTGTGGCGCTCCATGTACTCAGACATATCGAAACGCAGCAGCTCAATGCCCAGGGTAAATGCAAGCTGACGGGCAACCTCTGTTTTACCCACGCCGGTAGGCCCGGAAAACAGAAAGGAGCCAATGGGCTTGTCGGGACGACCCAAACCTGAACGCGCCATTTTGATGGCGGCAGCCAGTGCCTCGATGGCGTTCTCCTGACCGAAAACGACGGTTTTCAGGTCACGCTCGAGGGTTGCCAGCTTGTTGCGGTCATCGTTAGAGACAGTTTGTGGCGGAATGCGCGCGATCTTGGCAACCGTTGCCTGGATCTCGCCCTTGCCAATGGTTTTCTTCTGCCGTGACTTGGGCAGCAGACGCTGCGCGGCACCCGCCTCGTCGATAACATCGATGGCTTTATCAGGCAAGAAACGATCGTTGATATAACGGGCAGCCAACTCAGCAGCGGTAGTAATGGCAGCACTGGTGTACTTGACCCCGTGATGCGCCTCAAAATGTCCCTTGAGGCCACGCAGAATTTGAATGGTTTGCTCTACGGTGGGCTCAGGCACGTCGATTTTCTGAAAGCGCCGGGATAACGCGTGATCTTTTTCAAAGATGCCGCGGTATTCGTTGTATGTTGTGGCACCCATGCATTTGAGCTGACCTGACGACAGCGCCGGCTTTAGCAGGTTGGATGCATCAAGCGTGCCGCCCGACGCCGACCCCGCACCGATGAGGGTGTGAATTTCGTCGATAAACAGCACGGCATTGTTGTTTTCTTTCAGGGATTTGAGCACGCCCTTGAGACGCTGTTCGAAGTCGCCACGATACTTGGTACCGGCCAGCAACGCACCCATGTCGAGCGAATAAACCTCGGCGTCTTTGAGTACATCAGGTACCTCGCCCTTGGTGATGCGCCACGCAAGCCCTTCGGCGATGGCCGTTTTGCCCACACCCGCTTCACCAACCAGCAGCGGGTTGTTTTTGCGCCGGCGGCACAGAACCTGAATGACACGCTCTACTTCGTGCTCGCGACCAATAAGCGGGTCAATGCGGCCACGCCGCGCCTCGCCATTGAGATCGGTGGCATACAGCTCGAGTGGTGACTTCTGCTGGTCTGACTTTGGTTCAACGTCAGAAACTTGCTGCGCCTTGGGTTGTTCAACCGGAGATTCATCGGCCGACTTGGTAATGCCATGCGACAGATAGTTAACGACATCAAGCCGGCTGACCCCCTGTTGCTGCAGAAAATACACAGCATGCGAGTCTTTTTCGCCATACATGGCTACCAATACGTTGGCCCCGGTAACGGAATTTTTATTGGAGTTACCTGAAGAGACGTGCATGATGGCGCGCTGGATGACGCGCTGAAAGCCCAGCGTGGGCTGGGTGTCGACGTCATCCGGGCCAGGAAAGATGGGCGTATTTTCATTGATGAATTTACGCAGATCTTGACGGAGTACGTCAATGTTGGCCGAGCACGCACGCAAGACTTCTGCGGCTGCAGCATTATCGAGCAAAGAAAGCAGAAGATGCTCGACAGTTATAAATTCGTGTCGCGCACTGCGGGCTTCTACAAACGCCATGTGCAGGCTGACTTCAAGTTCTTCGGAGATCACGCTTCCTCCATGACTTATCGGAGCGGACAAACAATTCGATAAATTCTATTCTATGACTAAATCGACGTTGCGTATCAAGATTAACAAATCGGGACCCCCACTGTAACGTCAAAAAACACACACTGGGGCCATGTGCTTACTATACCCGCACTTTTTGGGCTTTGTTTATGTTTGCTGGCCAGAATAGCAGAGCCAGTTTGCGCCTGAACAAACCCGGGCAAGCTGGCTGAGGTAAGCGGCCTGGGGTGGAAAAACTCAAAAACCAAGTTCGATCGGCAGCTCATGCGTCGGGGGCCGGCTCCATGATGCATTGCAGGGGATGCTGGTTGGCACGTGCCATCTGACGAACCATCTCAACCCGAGTGGATGCAATATCTCGCGTGTAAACCCCGCACACCGCACGCCCTTCGTGATGCACTTTCAGCATGATGCGGGCGGCCTCGTCTTCTGTTTTGCCAAATATTCGTTGAAGTACGGCGACCACGAATTCCATGGGTGTGTAATCATCATTTAACAGCACAACCTGATACATGGGTGGCGGCGCCAGCCTGGCTAAGCTGCGCTCAACTACCGTGTCGCGCTGGTTATCAATCTGTGTTGCCATAACAAATACACTAGTGGTTTCCATAGTTGACGGCACATGGGCAAGTGCTCATTATCAAAGTATTCTGAGTGCCAGGAAGAATTATGCGTGCCAGAATCCGTAAGGCTAAAGGTAACCCTTGTAGTCAAGTTTTAATTTAACACTATAGTCGAGAGGCAGTCCGCATGTCCGATTCAACTACCACCTCCACCACCGGGGACACCCAATCGCTGACTGGCACAGTCAAATGGTTTAACGATGCCAAAGGGTTTGGGTTTATTACCCCAGACAACGGAGGTGAAGACCTATTCGCACATTTCTCATCCATACAGATGAACGGCTTCAAGACCTTAAAAGAAGGCCAAAAGGTCGCTTTTGAAATAGCGCAGGGGCCTAAGGGCAAGCAAGCGCTGAACATTACGGCGGCCTGAACCCAACTACTGGACGTTTCTGGCTCCCTTTTCCGCCATCATCAATTAATAACAATGTATAAAATAACTAGAACCTCAGGGCCTTTTGGCCCTGTTTTTTTTCGCAAGCATGCCGCCAAACCGGGCTGTGTGCCACATAGCCGCAGCCGCAAATACCAGGCCGCCGGGAATCGGCTTGTACGCGCAGCACAGACGGCCAGCGCTGCTGTCACGATTGCAGCGCTCGTGCCACTGACAGCTTCGGCCCAACAGGCCTTGCTGCCTACAACACAGCTAAAAATCAATAACGTGACCGTGCAGGCTGAAGTTGCAGCCACCGAAACGTCACGATCTTATGGGCTGATGAACCGTGTATCATTGCCGGAAAATCAGGGCATGCTGTTTGTATTTGAGCAAGTGGCCACCCCATGCTTCTGGATGAAAAACACGCCACTGCCATTGTCTATCGCGTTTATTGATCCGCAGGGCAAGATCACCAATATTGCCGACATGCAGCCGCGCAGCCTTGACGCACACTGCCCAACCGCGCCCGTGCGATATGCACTTGAAATGGAACAGGGCTGGTTCGCCGGACAACATATTAAGGCAGGCGATACGGTAGAGAACCTTCCATAGCCTGTCACTCGCCAATATCCCTGGCACACGGGGAGCGGCACCCCACATGCCACTTCAGTTACTGCCTACCCACAAGTGACTCAAATATTAAAAGCAAGGCTGGTCCTGCAATGCAGGACCAGCCTTGCTTTCGGGCTCAAACGCGCTCTAGGATGACGGCAATACCCTGGCCCACCCCGATGCACATGGTGCAAAGTGCATACCGCCCGCCTGTGCGATGCAGTTGACTCACAGCAGTCAGCGCCAGACGGGCACCGCTTGCTCCCAGCGGATGGCCTAAAGCAATGGCGCCACCATAAGGGTTGACACGCGGGTCACTGTCTTCGACGCCGAGCATGCGCAACACCGCCAGGCCTTGAGCCGCGAATGCTTCGTTCAATTCGATTACGTCCATTTGATTGATGCTAAGACCGGCCAACGCCAGGGCTTTCTCAGAGGCGGGGGCAGGCCCGATACCCATGATACGAGGCTCAACGCCAGCAGTAGCCATGGCTACCACCCGCGCACGCGGTGTCAGGCCATGCTCTCTGGCAGCCTGCTCAGAGGCGATAAGCAGCGCCGCAGCACCGTCGTTCACACCCGAGGCGTTGCCGGCCGTCACGGTACCGTCAGGACGAACAATCGGCTTGAGGCGGCCTAGCGTTTCTAGCGTGGTATCGCGTGGATGCTCGTCTTTATCGACGATAAGTGGATCACCCTTGCGCTGGGCAATGGATACTGCTGTGATTTCTTCTTTAAAGTAGCCGGCTTTCTGGGCGGCAGCTGTCTTGGTTTGGCTGGCCAGTGCGAACGCATCCTGATCTTGACGATTGACCTTAAATTCATCGGCCACGTTTTCAGCGGTTTCAGGCATAGAGTCGATACCAAACTGCTGTTTCATCAGTTTATTGACGAAACGCCAGCCTATTGTCGTGTCATAAATAGACGCATTACGCGAAAACGCAGTTTCAGCCTTGCCCATAACAAAAGGCGCGCGGCTCATGCTTTCTACCCCACCAGCGAGAATAAAGCCTGCATCGCCTGCCTTGATGGCACGCGCCGCTGTACCCACAGCGTCAAGCCCTGATCCGCACAGGCGGTTAATCGTACCGCCCGGCGCGGACACCGGCAGTCCTGCGAGCAACGCGGCCATCCGCGCGACGTTGCGATTGTCTTCACCCGCCTGATTGGCGCAACCCATCAACACGTCATCCAGACGCGACCAGTCTACGTCCGGGTTGCGTTCAATCAGCGCCCTGACTGGAATTGCCGCCAGGTCATCAGTACGTACCTGAGACAGTGAGCCGCCGTAGCGTCCGAATGGTGTACGAATGGCGTCACAGATAAATGCGTCAATTGTCATGAAGATTGCCTGCAGAGTAGTTTTTGGATCGGCGTGTTTTGCGGTGCGAAACACTTGCGAAGCAAGGGTGTGCAAAGCGTCGCCGGAAAATCGCAATGATAGCTCACCACATCGTTATTAAGGGCCTTGGCAGACTCACTGTCCACACTATGGCCATTTTGTATGCGTGTGCTCTCCAAACCGTTGGAAACGTCATCCCTGAACAAGTGCTTATGACTACTTGACCGCCGGCGTACTGGGATTCAGGTAACCAGCCACTTAAAAGAAAAAGCCCCCGGCTGTTTGCGCCCGTTTTAACGAGTAAGCGCAACAAGCCAGGGGCAGTACAAGCGTGACATCTGTGCCGTCTGCGTCAGACTTATACCCGAGTGTTCAGTATTTTACGGGCTTGTACAGACGCGTCATCACCAGGGCTGATTAGCCCAGGTTGGATGCGGCGAAATCCCAGTTAGCGAGCTTCCAGAAACTTTCGAGATATTTGGGGCGTGCGTTACGGTAATCGATGTAGTACGCGTGCTCCCAGACGTCACAGGTAAGCAGTGCAACATCGTCGGTTGTGAGTGGTGTTGCCGCATTGCTGGTGTTGACGATATCAAGCGAGCCGTCTGATTTTTTCACCAGCCATGTCCAGCCCGAGCCAAAGTTGCCAGCAGCTGATTTATTGAATGCCTCTTTGAAACCATCAACACTGCCCCACTTGGCATTGATCGCCTCGAGCAGTTTGCCGCTGGGTTCGCCAGCCTTGGGCGTCATGGAATTCCAGTAGAACGTGTGGTTCCAGACCTGGGCTGCGTTGTTGAAAACGCCACCCGAAGATTTCTTGATGATTTCTTCAAGCGAAGCGGACTCGAACTCAGTGCCGGCGACCAGATTATTCAGATTGGTGACGTATGCCTGATGATGCTTGCCATAGTGGTACTCGAGAGTTTCCTTGGAAATGGTCGGAGCCAGGGCATCAAGGGCGTATGGGAGAGGAGGAAGCGTAAAAGCCATGTTCAATTCCTTTATAAAAGCCATTCGAAGTGATCGATACACATTCAAGCGTGTTATACCGGGCCCAGCCTTGGGCGTGAAGCGCAAGACGCAAAACAGAGCTTCCAAACCTGAAGCCTGCAAACTGCGATCTGACGTCATTAGCCTTAAGCATATGGCCTCAAATATGCAGGTTTCAGGCAGCAAGCCTGAATCATCTGCATATGTGTGCAATGCAAAGACAAGTGGTTCAGAGCAAGCCGTGTGCCTGTAAAACACTGACATGCACACTGCCTTGCCCTAGCTCAACGCCCAGCTGTTCGCCAACACTTAAGTCTAACGCATTTTTTACAATGGACCCGTCATCTTTGCGGACGATGGCGTACCCGCGATCCAGAATGGTACGAGGATTAAGCGCCTGCAGAGTTTGTCGCGCCGCAACCATGCGCTGCTGCCTGCGTTCAATCAACCGCAGGGAGGTCGCGAACAGATCTCTGCGAGCACGCGCAAGACTTTGCTGCTGAACCGCAAGGTCTGGCCTGGCATACAGCAAACGCGAGCGCATGGCGGCCAGACTGGATGCGCGCCGTTCCTGCGGATGAGCTGCCGCCCGTACCAGTCGTTCTTTAAGTTGCTGCAGTCGGTCGCCCTGCTGACGCAAACGATCTTGGGGTGACACCAGCAAGGCCACCGCCCGGTCCAGTCTTAGCGCAGCCCGCTCAAGAATACGTGCATGGCGCGATGCCAGGCTGGCACTCAATACATTGATCGCCTCAAGACACCCGTCCCGGCTGCGGCAACACAACTCTGCAGCCGCCGTTGGTGTTGGTGCGCGAAGATCAGCGACAAAATCGCAAATCGTAAAGTCAGTCTCGTGACCCACCCCGCTGATGACCGGAATAGAACTGGAAGCAACAAGACGAGCCAAGGCTTCGTCATTAAAGCTCCACAAATCTTCGAGACTGCCGCCGCCGCGTACCAGCAGCACGGTGTCCACCTCGTTGCGGTCTATCGCCGTATGCAGAGCCTGGCACAATTGCCCGGCCGCATCCATTCCCTGGACCGGCGCCGGATAAATAATGACAGGCACATGTGGAGCACGCCGAGCCAGCGCCGACAGCACATCTCGCAGGGCCGCCGCCGCCAGGGATGTCACAACGCCTATTGCACGCGGCATAGTCGTGATCGTACGCTTACGCGCGTCATCGAACAGGCCTTCGGCAGCGAGTTTTTCTTTGAGAGCCAGAAAGGCCTCGTGCAAATCACCACGACCGGCCCGCCTCATGGCTTCGACCTGTAGCTGGTAATCACCGCGGGGCTCATACAGAGTTACCGTGGCACGGAACTCGAATTTTTCGCCTGCTTTAGGCACAAACCCGACCGTCTGGGCGCGCCCCCGGAACATGACGGCACGCACAGCCGCTCGCTCATCCTTAATGGAGAAATACCAATGACCGGACGCCGCCGCCGTAAAATTGGACACCTCGCCACGCACCCATATTCGTGAAAACTGCCCTTGCAGCATATCGCCCACGCGGCGGTTCAACTGGCCTACCGTCCAAACCTCGTCCGTCTTCTGTTCCGAGCCATTTTCTTGCAATAAACCTCTAGCCGTCATTGTTCTGTCCACAGAAGAAATAATTTTGTCAAATCAATGCAATATCAACCTAATTGGGGCAACACGTCATTTGCTGCTTTAATATAACCCTGTAAGCCATTGATATATAACGATTCACCAGAAATAAAAAAATTGATCGGAAATTACCCACTGAACCTCTAAGGCCGGTAAACAGCGCTTGTACGGTAAGTTATGCACAGAATTATCCACAGATTTTGTGGATACCGTCTGGAAAGCTAGGATCCACGCCAATCTAACCTATTATTGCCAAGAAATTCAGGATTCTCCACGACCTACTGTCAGTCGATTATAGTGTCGGCACGGCGACTGAAAGGGCTAAAATGCCCGCCACCACCCCGACACACTTCACAAGAGCGGAGAAAAACTTGCTCGACATCATTAATGCAGCCGGCTGGCCTGTCTGGCTGCTGATTACCACTTCGGTTCTGTGCCTGGCAGTAATCATCGAACGCTTTTTGGCACTGCGCGCCAGCGTGGTGTTTCCTGCCCGTCTGCCTGCACAGGCTCTCGACATGTTGCGCCAGGGCAAGCTTGGTGCAGAAGGACTGATTCGGCTTTCAGATCAGGCGCCGCTGGGGCACGTGTTAGCCGAAGTACTGATGAACCGGGACGAAACCAATGGCTATCGCGTCGCTGCGGCCGAAGATGCCGGCAAAGACGTTGCCTATCGCCTCAATCGCTACCTGCCAGCCCTGTCTACCATTGCCGTAGTGGCGCCGTTACTGGGTTTGTTTGGTACCGTGATCGGTATGATCGAGATTTTTGGCTCCTATACCCCTGCCGGCGGTGACCCGTCTCAGCTGGCACGCGGAATTTCCATCGCACTCTACAACACGGCATTTGGCATCATTATTGCCATCCCCGCTCTTGTTTTTCACCGCTACTTTCGCTCGCGCGTCGAGCAGTACCTGCATCGCATGGAGCGCGAGGCCAGCGCGCTCAACCGCATCATCAACCGCGGAGCGCGGGCATGAATTTCCGGCACCGGCATTATGACGACGAGCCTGAGATCAATCTGATCCCACTCATTGATGTTTTGCTGGTCATCTTGATCTTTCTGGCGGCGACCACATCGTTCACGCGTTTCAGCCAGTTGCAGCTCGATCTGCCTCAGGCCAGTGCTGATGCGCCCGACCCTCAGGCCATGCAGCTGGCTATCAGCCAGGAAGGCCTTTACGCACTCAATGGTCAACTACTCTCTGCCACCACGGCACAGGAGGTCGCACGCGCACTAAGCGCCGCTG
Organism: Allopusillimonas ginsengisoli; assembly: GCA_005239165.1. Classification (GTDB taxonomy): domain Bacteria; phylum Pseudomonadota; class Gammaproteobacteria; order Burkholderiales; family Burkholderiaceae_B; genus Allopusillimonas; species Allopusillimonas ginsengisoli_A. The sequence goes on along the minus strand of RAPG01000008.1, from coordinate 57,254 downwards.
CGGGTACCAACGAAAACGCTGTGCTCGTCATTAATGCTGACACACTGGCAAGCCACGGCTCAGTCGTGCGCGTCATGGAGGCTGCACGTCTGGCCGGTATTGCACGCGTCAACTTCGCAACACAGAACCTGCCGTGAACATACAAGCCTGCTTTCATGCCGCCATCCAGCGAGCCTGGCAGCGTAAAGGGCTTGTCAGCACGCTGCTGTTACCGTTCTCGTGGATAGCGAAGGCAATCATCATTCGCAAACGACAGCGTTATCAGCATCATCCGCAAATTGTGCAACAAAGCCGAGTGCCCGTCATCGTCGTCGGTAATCTGTATGTTGGCGGCACCGGCAAAACACCCGTCGTAATCGCACTCGCCCAGGCCCTGCAACAGCGTGGCTGGAAACCGGGTATTGTCAGCCGCGGCTATGGGGTGCACCTTGGTGCGCACGCCCTCACAGGCCAGGGCGATCTCAAGGCGAATGAATTTGGTGATGAACCCGCCCTTATTGCGCAACAGACCCAGGCTCCTATTGCGGTTCATCCGCGTCGGGCCCTGGCACTGACGGCGCTGGAGCATACCTACCCAGACATCGATGTGATCATTGCCGACGATGGGTTGCAACACCTGGCGTTGGGCCGCGACCTGGAAATTGTGGTGCAGGATGTGCGCGGTATAGGTAACGGCCGTGTACTTCCGGCCGGGCCATTGCGTGAACCTGCCAGCCGTCTCACTGAGGTTGACGTCATTATTACCAACCTGTCATCAGGGCAGGAGGCACCGCCAGTCATTGTGGGTCCGGCATTGCAGATCACCATGCGTCTGGCACCGGTACAGGTCACACATTTGACCAGCGGGCGGAAAATGCAGTGGGCCGACTGGCTCGCCCAATACGGGCAAATACCTGTCAGCGCAGTAGCCGCCATTGGTCAGCCAGAACGGTTTTTCTCTATGCTGCGCCATCATGGTCTGGCCCTGGACCAGACACTGGCACTGCCCGACCATGACGCGTATGTACACTCACCCTTCACCGCTATGTCTGCCAACAGCATTCTGATTACCGCCAAAGATGCCGTAAAGTGCGCAAATTTTGCCGATGACCGCCTCTGGGTTCTGCACGCCGAACCAGAGTTTTCAGACATACACTGGCTTGACTGGCTGCATCAGCGCCTCGGCGTTCTGGCGCCGAAGAAGGCCAACATGGCCGCCCCGCCCTCAAGGGATTAAACTTTGACATTTATCTGCCTGATTACTGGAGCCACGCATGGAATCCCGTCTGCTCGAAATTCTGGTCTGCCCAACGTGCAAAGGCCCTCTGCGCTATGAACGCGCCCAACAAGAATTGATCTGTCAGGGCGAACGTCTGGCCTTCCCCATTCGTGATGGCGTCCCAGTCATGCTGCCTGACGAGGCGAGATCCCTATCAGACACCGCCTCCACAGGTGACGCGAAGTCTGCAGGCAAAACCGAGCAACCATGACGTTTATCGCCGTCATTCCTGCTCGCGCAAAATCTACGCGCCTGCCTGACAAACCGCTCAAAGACATTGGCGGCAAACCCATGGTGGTAAGAACCGCCGAGCAGGCTGCGCGGTCTGGCGCGAGCCGCGTAATTGTCGCCACTGACGATCACCGTGTCATGACCGCGGCACAAATACACAATATTGAAACCATCCTGACACGAAGTGACCATGCCACAGGTACCGATCGCCTGGCAGAAGTGGCGAGCCTGCTGGCGCTGGCTCCTGACGACATCGTTGTAAATGTGCAGGGCGACGAACCGCTGATCGATCCCTCGCTAATCGACCTGGTCGCCCAACTGCTACAAAATGCGCCAGATGCTGCCATTGCAACCTGCGCCTCACCCATTACCGACGCAGACACCTTGTTCAACCCAAATGCCGTAAAAGTCGTATGCGGCCGCGACCGGCGTGCACTTTATTTTTCACGCGCACCGGTTCCATGGGCGCGCGATGCTCTGGCGTCCGGTGAGCGTACACTCGCCCCAGGCCTGCCTGCCCTGCACCATATAGGGCTTTACGCATACCGGGCATCGTTTCTGGCTAAGTTTCCAGTGCTGCCAGTTGGCCCGCTGGAAACCTTTGAGGCACTCGAACAACTACGCGCTCTTGAAAATGGCTACATCATTGCCGTACAGGTTACTGACACACCGCCTGCAGCGGGCGTTGACACGCCCGAAGACCTCGAACGGGTGCGGGCTGCTTTCTTAAATCGGTTATAAAGCCATGTTCCACATGGTTTAGCGTGACAGGCGATCATAAATTGCTGCGCTGCCGCATATAATTTGCTTTTATAAAACCAATGAATAGGAGAAACTTCATGCGACTGATACTGCTCGGTCCTCCCGGTGCGGGAAAAGGCACCCAGGCCGCTTTTATTACCCAGAAATTCGGCATCCCGCAAATCTCCACGGGCGACATGCTGCGCGCAGCCGTCAAGGCCCAGACGCCACTGGGCATTGAAGCCAAGAAAATCATGGATGCCGGCGGCCTGGTATCGGACGACATCATCATCGGGCTGGTCAAAGACCGCCTTACGCAACCAGATTGCGAGCAGGGTTACCTGTTTGATGGTTTCCCGCGCACAATTCCGCAGGCTGATGCCCTCAAACAGGCCGGCATCAAGCTCGACTATGTTGTCGAAATCGTCGTACCCGAAGAAAATATCATTGAACGTATGAGTGGCCGTCGTGTGCATCCCGCAAGCGGGCGTAGCTATCATGTCAAATTCAACCCGCCCAAGACGCCTGATGTCGACGACATAACCGGCGAACCACTGGTGCAGCGCGATGATGACCTGGAAGAAACAGTCAGAAAGCGCCTTACTGTCTACCGTGAGCAGACACGTCCATTGGTCGACTACTACTCTGACTGGGCCGATTCCGGTGATGCCGCCGCCCCCGCCTACCGGCAACTCTCGGGGCTTGGTGCCGTAGATGAAATCCGCGGACGCATTTTCGAAGCGCTCAAAGCCTGAACGACTGACCCGCCCCAGGCAAGGCCTGGCCGACAATTTGGGTCGGCCTCTGCCGCAGGCGATTCAATTTTCAACACCTTGCTGGCAGGCCGGCCAAAGAGTGTCTGGCCCCAGCTCTGCCGATCTTATCGGCAGCACGATGGTTTTCTACCTATAAGAGGCTTACAGAGACAGATATGGACATCAAAGATAAAGTATTTATTGTGACCGGCGGCGCGTCGGGTTTGGGCGCTGGCACTGCCCGTATGCTGGTCGAACACGGCGGGCGCGTTGTGCTCGCCGACGTTCAGGATGAAGCAGGCGAAAAGCTGGCTGCAGAACTTGGGCAGACATTTGTACACTGCGACGTTACCGAAGAAGCTGACGGCCTGGCCGTAGTCGCCGCCGCGCAGAAGGTCGGGTCACTGTTCGGTCTGGTCAATTGCGCCGGTGTCGCGCCCGCCACCCGTACCGTCGGCAAAAACGGGCCTCACCCGCTAGATTTGTTTAAAAAAGTAGTCATGATCAACCTGGTCGGGACGTTTAACATGACGCGTCTGGCAGCCCAGGCCATGAGCGAAAACACGCCTGAGGCTACCGGTGAGCGCGGCGTCATTATCAACACGGCCTCTGTTGCCGCTTTTGATGGCCAGATCGGCCAGGCTGCCTACGCGTCGTCAAAAGCCGGCGTTGCGGGTATGACATTGCCTGTGGCACGCGACCTGTCAAAACTGGGCATCCGCTGTATGACCATCGCTCCGGGCATTTTTGGCACGCCTATGCTGTTTGGTATGCCACAGGAAGTTCAGGACAACCTGGCTGCCAGCGTCCCCTTCCCTTCGCGCCTGGGTCGTCCCGACGACTACGCCAAGCTGGTACACAGCATCGTCACCAATGAAATGCTCAATGGTGAAACCATCCGCCTGGATGGTGCCATCCGCATGGCGCCGAGATAAGCCGACCTACATATGAGCTTGCTTCGTTCAGCGGCCACGGTCAGTAGCTTTACGCTAATTTCTCGTGTAACCGGCCTGGTCCGCGATGTACTCATTGCGAGCACGTTTGGCGCAGGGCCGCTGACCGACGCATTTTGGGTAGCCTTCCGCATACCCAACCTGTTGCGGCGCCTCTTTGCAGAGGGCGCATTTGCGCAGGCCTTTGTACCTATCCTGGGCGAAGCGCGCAGTACCCGCAGTGCCAGCGACGTGCAACTGCTGCTTGATCGTGTGGCCTTGCTGCTGACTGTCACATTGATGCTTGTCACCGCACTAGGGATGCTGGCCTCCCCGTGGGTGGTCAGCGCCATGGCCAGTGGCATGCGTGCACCTGAACGCCATACAGAGTTTGAAGCCGCTGTCTGGATGACGCGGCTGATGTTCCCATATATTTTATGCATGTCACTGGTGGCATTCGCCTCGGGCGTGCTCAATACGTGGAGTCGCTTTGCCGTGCCGGCGCTGACGCCCGTGCTGCTAAACCTGTCTATGATCGGGGCAGCTGTTTTTCTGGCCCGCTATTTTGATACCCCCATCTACGCACTGGCAGTCGGCGTCATGATAGGTGGAACCCTGCAACTGGTGGTGCAGTGGTCAGCCCTGGCCAAACTAAAACTACTGCCGCGCTATTCGCTACGCGTGGGTCAGGCCTGGCAAGACACCACCGTACAACGCATACTGCGCCAAATGATGCCCGCCATTTTGGGCGTCTCGGTTGCACAGATTTCTCTGCTGATCAATACTAATATCGCCACCTGGCTGGCACCGGGCAGTGTGACCTGGCTGTCGTTTGCAGACCGATTGATGGAGTTTCCTACGGCATTGCTGGGGGTGGCTCTTGGCACTGTTCTGTTGCCTACACTCTCCGCCGCCCATGCCCGGCAAGATCATGCCGGCTATAGCGCACTGCTAGACTGGGGCCTGCGCATGGTTTTGCTGCTGGGGCTCCCAGCCGCACTGGGCCTGGCCATGCTCTCTGACGGGCTGGTGGCAACGCTGTTTAACTACGGAGCATTCAGCGGGCATGATGTCATGCAGACACGCGTGGCCGTCATGGCATATTCGGTCGGACTGGTTGGGCTTCTGGCCATTAAAATACTGGGGCCGGGCTTTTATGCCAAGCAAGACATACGCACCCCAGTCAAAATCGCTATATTGGTACTGGTGCTCACCCAAGCGTTCAACGTCATTCTCGTCCCTGTCTTTGCGCATGCGGGTCTGGCTCTGTCCATCGGACTGGGGGCCATGATCAATGCATTGCTCCTGGTCGTGTTACTGCGTCGCCGTGGCATCTATGTGCCCAAACCTGGCTGGCTGCGATTTGGCCTGCGCATTGTCCCTGCACTGGCGGGGCTGGCAAGCCTGCTGTGGTATGTCGGTCAAACGCTAAACTGGGTTGCACTCGGTGCTCACCCGCTACAAAGGGTGCTTTGGCTGGCAGGCGTAATGGTTACCTGCCTCGTCACATACTTCGCCCTGTTGTTTGTATGCGGCTTTAGGCCAGTTGACTTTACACGACGGGCCAAATAATTTAGAATAGCGGTCTTTGCCGAACAAACCTTACTAATACGGATTACCTAAATAAATGGCCAATACCGCCCAAGCCCGCAAGCGCGCGCGCCAATCGGTGCAGCGCAACAAGCACAACTCCAGCCTGCGCTCGATGCTGCGCACTTCGATCAAGCGCGTTCGCCAGGCTGTTGAAGCCGGCGACAAAGACGCTGCTGCTGAATTGTTGCGTAAAACCACCAGCGTCATTGATCGCATTGCCGACAAAAACATCATTCACAAAAACAAGGCGGCTCGCCATAAAAGCCGTCTTGCTGCTGCAGTCAAAGCACTGGCCTAAGATTGCTGTAATGGTTTGATCGGCATGGTTGCTCGTTGGCCTGTTGCCGGCGATTAAAAACAGGACGTTCTCACGTCCTGTTTTTTTTGTATGCATTTCAAGCTAAGGTATAGTCTTTTTACGAAGACAACCCCATTCCTTGCAAACGGACTATGACCAATAAAAAACCAACACTTATCCAGCTTGTAACTATTGCCCACCATGACACTGATGCGCAGCTTGCAAAGCATTACAACGTAGTCCAGCTCAAAAACGGCCCCGAGCACGACGCCACCATCGCTAAAGTGCGCGCTGATGTCGAAGTCATGGTGACGAGCGCCACCCAGCCAACGTCTGCCGATCTTATTGACCAGTTTCCAAACCTTAAGGCCATTTGTAGCTTTGGGGTCGGATACGACTCTCTGGACGTAAAGCACGCGCAGAAAAAGGGCATTCAGGTAAGCAATACTCCTGACGTACTGAATGACTGTGTGGCCGACCATGCCTTCGGCCTGCTGCTCGCTACTGCCCGACGCCTTGGTCATGCAGATCGCTTCGTACGCGACAACCTGTGGGGTTCAGACCAGCGCTTCCCACTGGGAGTAAAAGTCAGCCACAAGAAGCTGGGCATTGTGGGCCTGGGCCGCATAGGCATGGCCATCGCCCAGCGGGCAGCGGGTTTTGATATGGATATTCGTTACCATAATCGCACGCCGCGCAGCGAAACCAACCTCACTTACGAGCCCTCGCTCCACGCTTTGGCTGAATGGGCAGACTTTCTGGTCATTGCCACCGTTGGTGGCCCGAGCACTCGAGGGCTGATTGATGCCGAAGTACTCAAAGCCCTGGGGCCCAAAGGCATCATCATCAATATTTCACGCGGTTCGGTTATTGACGAAGATGCACTGGTGCAGGCTCTGCAAGAAGGTGTACTAGGCGGCGCGGGCCTGGATGTTTATGAAAATGAACCCAAAGTGCCCGACGCTCTCAAAACCATGGATAACGTACTTCTGGCACCCCACATTGCCAGTGCAACCGTTGAAACCCGCATCGCCATGGCAGAATTGGTGTTCAGTAATGTAGACGCGTTTGCTGCCACCGGCAAAGTAATTACGCCAATACCGACGCTGTAAACCTTAAAACCACCTCAGACCGACGACGGCTGTAGTTGTAGTTGCTGCTCGGAAGTCTGCAGGTGATTATCGGTGGCAAAGTCGCACACAAACTTCCATGCCAGAGGTTCGAGTTCGCGCAATCGGGCGTCGACGACAACACAGCGTACGCCTCCAACAAGCATTGGCACGACATACGGGGAATACGTCAGGTGACCACCCGTTGAACCTGCAGGCCTGAACTGCGACATTACGCCGGCAAGACGCTCGGCCCAATCGCTCGGGCGAAAACGCTGGCCCTCTTTGGTAAGACCGTGAATCACCAACTGCTGTACACACTGAGTCATAAACTTCCAGGAACAAATAACCGCCCTTGTGAGGCGCCCGGGGGCTTTGCTGCGACAGGCACACACTAGACAAGGCTACTGGCTGCTGCCGCAGACACCCCGCGCCGTGGATTGTAATCTATCGCCACGCCAGATGCTGGCCGAACACCGCTGCGACAGGGTAAGATTAGCCTTTTACTCAGGGTAATTTATGTCGGACGCCTCATCGCACACTGGCCCCTTGCGGCATTTTCTGCAATTTCGCGATTTTTCCACCACAGAGATTCAGTACGTGCTGGACCGCGCCCGTCTAATTAAAGACAAATTCAAGCGCTATCAGCCGCATCACACTCTGCATGACCGCAATCTGGCCATGGTGTTCGAGAAAGCCAGCACACGCACACGGGTATCGTTCGAAGCGGGCATGTACCAGCTGGGCGGTTCCGTCATCCACCTGACCACCAATGATTCGCAACTGGGTCGCTCTGAGCCCATCGAAGACACGGCGCGCGTCATCTCGCGCATGGTTGATCTGGTCATGATCCGTACGTTTGAGCAAAGCCGCATTGAGCGTTTTGCTGCCCATTCGCGCGTACCCATTATCAATGGCCTTACCAACGAATTCCACCCCTGCCAGATTCTCGCCGACATCTTTACCTTTATAGAGCATGCCGGGCCCATCCAGGGCAAAACCATTGCCTGGATCGGCGATGCCAACAACATGGCGTACACCTGGCTGCAGGCTGCCGAGCTGCTGGGCTTCTGCCTTCACGTTTCAGCTCCTAACGGTTACAAGCTTGATCCACAACGCGTAGGTAAAGTGTCGTCAGACGTACTGCAAGAGTATTCCGACCCTATGGAGGCTTGCCGCGGCGCACACCTGGTCACCACTGACGTCTGGACCAGCATGGGCTATGAAGACGAAAACGAAGAGCGCCGCAAGGCTTTTGCCGACTGGTGTGTTGACGCCGAAATGATGGCCGCCGCTGACCCCAAGGCCCTTTTCATGCATTGCCTGCCTGCCCACCGCGGTGAAGAGGTTACCGGTGATGTTATCGACGGCCCGCAAAGCGTGGTGTGGGACGAGGCCGAGAACCGACTGCATGTGCAAAAAGCCTTAATGGAGTTTTTGCTACTGGGCAAAATCGAAGACTGAACCGGTTCGGGCTTTTGCCGCTGACACTGCGGGCAACAAACGCCTGCGGTTTAGCTCCCCAACCTGGCGGTTACGGCTGCATTACGCAGCAGTTGCTCAAGAGCGGCATGCCCCCTACAAACAAAACGCCCCAAAGCTGCCATTTAGACCTTTGGGGCGTTTTTTTTGCGACGGCCTTGGTATGACAGGCCGCTCTTTCGATTCGCAGTAGAGCGGCCGGTAAAGGCCCCTGGCTGCTTACTCGTTTTCCTTGCCTTTGAGCTGCGGCAGCGCTGAGCTGTCTGAAGGTGCCAGCAAGCCAGCTTTGGTGTAGGTAATGAGTTTTTCTCGCGTGTCGACAATATCGAGGTTGCGCATGGTGAGCTGGCCGATGCGATCGCGCGGCGAGAAGGTTGACTCACCCTTCTCCATCGTAAGGCGTTCGGCTTTATAGGTAAGATTGTCAGACTCAGTATTGAGTATGGAGTAATCATTGCCCCGGCGCAGTTCGATGGTCACTTCACCCGTAATGGCACGTGCCACCCAGCGCTGGGCAGTCTCGCGCAGCATGATGGACTGTGGGTCAAACCAGCGGCCCTGGTACAGCAGACGCCCCAGACGCAGACCATTGATGCGGTACTGCTCAATGGTGTCTTCGTTATGGATACCTGACACCAGACGCTCGTAAGCGATATGAAGCAGTGCCATTCCCGGGGCTTCGTAGATGCCGCGGCTTTTGGCTTCGATAATGCGGTTTTCGATCTGGTCGCTCATGCCCAGACCATGCCGGCCACCGATACGGTTGGCTTCAAGCATAAGGCTGACGCTGTCGGAAAAGGTTTTGCCGTTTAGCGCAACAGGCTGACCTTCCTCAAAGCGCACGCGCACTTCTTCGGCCTTAACCTCGACGTCGTCACGCCAGAAGGCCACACCCATGATGGGCTGCACGATCTTGATGCCAGTGTTGAGGTACTCGAGGTCTTTGGCCTCGTGCGTAGCACCGAGCATATTGGAGTCGGTTGAATAGGCTTTCTCGGCCGACATCTTGTAGTCAAACCCTGCTGCCTGCATGTACTCAGACATTTCAGAGCGACCACCCAACTCGTCAATAAAGGTTTGATCAAGCCATGGCTTGTAAATTTTGAGATCAGGGTTGGTCAGAAGACCGTAACGGTAAAACCGCTCAATGTCATTGCCCTTAAAGGTGCTGCCATCGCCCCAGATGTTGACGTCGTCTTCTTTCATGGCTGCGACCAGCATGGTGCCGGTAACTGCCCGCCCGATGGGGGTGGTGTTGAAGTACGTGACACCTGCGGTAGAAATATGGAACGCACCGCACTGCAGTGCGGCAATCCCTTCAGCCGCTAGCTGGGGCCGGCAATCTACAAGGCGTGCATCTTCTGCACCGTACTCTATGGCGCGGCGTGGGATGCTGTCATAGTCGGTTTCATCGGGCTGGCCCAGGTTAGCCGTGTAGGCGTAGGGTATAGAGCCTTTGTTGCGCATCCACAGCAGTGCAGCGCTGGTATCCAGCCCGCCAGAAAATGCGATGCCGACCTTCTGGCCGACGGGAACGTCTTCGAGTATGGTTGTCATGAGTTATGCAGGCCTTGTACAGAGAGTTTTTTCTAACCCGCCATTATAAGGCCCTGCGCCAGACGCTGCCTGCTGGGGCTGGTTAGGCGGTAAACCCTAGCCTTCCTTGCAGCCTTGTCAGGCCGCACAAAATCGAAATTTTCAATTTATAAGCGGCAAGCGCAAGGTGCCCTTATGCCGCATAAATACTCAATATGCACCACCCTAGTACTTATCTAGAATACTCTCGATATTTTGTTAATTCATTTGGCCTGTGGTGGCAGCGGCTTCGCGCCCTAACCTGTTGATCTATATGGTTCCCGGTGACGCCCACCGGAGCTAAAAGCTTGTAGAATATCGGCTCAGGGGACGTAGCTCAGCTGGGAGAGCGTCGCGTTCGCAATGCGAAGGTCGGGAGTTCGATCCTCCTCGTCTCCACCAGAAAAACAGAGGCAAAGGCTTGATTTAATTAAGCCTTTGCCCTTTTATTTTTGGCGATGTCCGAATTAAATTTAACTGGATTTCATTAGAACCCACTGTCCCTCAGTAATTCACTGGAGACAGAAATGACCTTCGCACGACTAAGCCCAAGTGCAAAAATTTGGGGCTTTTGGCTTTTCCCCAATAACAATGGAATGGACGCTCCCGCCCGTACCGGCATTTAATGTGCCAAAGTGGAAGCGTTGAACCCACTGTTTAAACGGAGAGGAGCGTCATCATGCATGATTACAACGGCTGGTATTGATCTGGCAAAGGATGTGTTTCAGATTCACGGTGTGGATGCACAAGGAAGGGCTGTGCTCCGGAAGCAACTAAGACGTGTCCAAATGGCTTCGTTTTTTGTGAACCTTCCGCCATGTTTGATTGGTATGGAGGCCTGTGGCAGTGCGCACTACCGGGCACGTAAACTTCAAGAGCAAGGCCATGAGGTACTACTCATGACGCCACAGTTTGTTACCCAGTCAGTGCGGACACGAATATAGAGTTCAGCCTGAACTTCAATATTATTTACGTGACCTAAAAGACGGCGGCACAAAGTCCACCGGACTAGCCATGCAGTCGGCAAATATGCTGGCGTCCATGGATGATGCAGGGACATGCTTGTAGCGGTTATAGGGTATGTCGAGGTTAAAAATATTATCTGTTATCACTTTGCGCAGCTCTTCTGCAGACAAATATTTGTTTGGTTCTATCCCCGAGATATAAAGCACCCCCTCTGTCAGAGTCCTTTTTGGCTTGGCATCCCGAACAGCAGCCGCATATGCCTTAGAAAGATCTGCAATGCTGTGACACATTTTTGTTGTGCCGTCAGCATGCGCCTCCCCTGAAATGCCCAGTACCAGTGCTGCTGCAATCAAAATCTTTCTTTTCATAATCACTCCCTTTTTTTAGTTGTTCAAATTATTGCACGCCGCTATCGAAATATCCTCCCTGCAATCACCAGCCCAAGATTTGTAAAATGAGGCAGAAAATTCCTTTCTTCGTGAGCACTACAGCCAAAACATAAGGACGGTTAATGCTATCGGAAAAAACTCGAAAAAGCCCATCAGAGCCTGCCAGCTTCAGCCTACGGGGCATCACACCCTCAAGAACCACTGCAAAATACTTGTTTAAGGCAAGTAATGTTCAACCTTAAGGTAATTTCACAGAACACCATTAAGCCGCTAGTAAAGCGTTAGCGCGGCTTTACGGCTCGAAGTTAGCCTATGCAAATCACTGTGTAGTGGTCAAGTAATCCCGGACACTGCGTTAATTTTTCTTCTACCGCTGCCTGCGCCAGTCCGTCGTTGAATAATGTGACCGTATGTAGTTATACCGGTGCATCAGGTAGTGGCTGATGTCACGATGTGCTTGCTGCGCCGTCATGTGACCCACGTTCGGCACCCATTCCGATATTGGTGTGCAGGTTCATTAGACCACCACAATTCAGCAGAATCGGTTCAAATTTAAATGGTAGTACTGGTTAGTAATTTTTATAATGGTCCAACCATTTGCCATCGCCATTCGACTGTAGACCCGAAGGCAAACACCCCAATCCATGCCCTTCTCTGCCATCCCTTACCATTCTGCTCGGAGACTCTTTCCGAGTTCATCCCCCTACACCACCACCAACATTCAAATCCTGAGTGGTATCAGTCGGGGCTTATTTTGTCCTGCAGCGCTAAGCTGCACGGGACTGATGGCTTTTCCTATCGAGCGTAAATATCAGAAGCAATGACGATCTGGTCCAGTTTCAGGGTAAACATCGCCCCTGCCCTTCTCCCCAACAGGCAAGGGGTTATTTCTAGTGCTAACAGTAGTCTCAGGGCATCTAACCATGAATGCGCAGCGCTCAAGAGCAAGTGCTTAGTAGTAAATTAACCAGTCGACGCCGAGACAACATAATCGGAAATCGGGCTAAGTAAAATCCTCGGGACAAACGATTTCGTTCTTAGGGTTCAGGTTGGGGCTGAAGCCCTCCAAACTGCATACAATGATTGTAATGATCAACAGCTCCCCGAGAGATCCAAGGCGCTACCATATGACTTCTCCAACCCATGGATAAATCGATTTATCTTCTGCCCGGCCGAGGTGGTCATCTGAATAAAGGACTTGGCAAAGAGCTAAGTGCGCGCGGATACGTGATATCTGGCAGGGAGCTCAATGGTGAGTTCCAAAAACTCCGTTTCGGAGAGCAGGTCAAAATCGTAGCAAACGATTTAAAAACGAACTTCTGGCACAAAGACGCCAAAGTGATTGCAAATTCATTTGGCGCCTATTTGTTTCTGCACGCCCAATCCTTACTGGCCCCGTACATCGGTAGTGCGTTACTGCTGTCGCCTATCGTTGGCGAGGCAGAATATGAAGAAAAGATGATGTTTTTTGTCCCGCCTTTAGCCGGTCATTTACAGAGCCTCGTTAAAAATGGTTCATATCCTGTCCCCACGTGTTGTGAAATCCATGTTGGAGAACACGACTGGCAAAGCAATCCGATGAATGTGGTTGAACTTGCCACCCCGCTTGGCATTAAAGTGTCAGTAGTCCCAAACGCGGGACATGCTTTAGAACCTGCTTATGTGAGCAGGCTTTTAGGCAGTTGGTTGGTGGCATAAACAATAAGCAGCGCAAGCAATGAAAGAGTATCGGCGCATGTTGTGCCGAACTGACCTGCCCTCCCCAAAACCATGATCAACATCCAGGAGCCACGCAGATTTCCATGCGTCTGTTTGCAGTTGAAACCCGCTCGTACGAAAACGCCCCCCCAATCCCCGGTGATATGATGACGACGAAAACCAACTCAGGGGTCGCCATGAGAAACATCAATATGCAGAAAGCGGCCAGCCTGTGAGCTGGTCTGGCCCGAATTTGGATGTGTTTAACAAGTCGTGCAGATTGGGATCATCCGCCGTAGTGGCGTAAGAATACGGAATAAGTCGGGTTTGTTTTACTCTGTCGGCGAGGGGACATGCAGAAATTTCTTCCTATTGTGTTACTTGTGTTGTCCAACGTGTTTATGACCTTCGCGTGGTACGGTCATTTACGCTATCCCACCAGCCCGTTGCTCAAGGTAATTTTGATCAGCTGGTCTATCGCACTACTGGAGTACTGCCTGGCCGTTCCGGCAAATCGCATTGGTCATGCCGTCTATAGCGCTGCCGAGCTAAAGACTCTGCAAGAAGTAATTACACTGATTATATTCGCCGTGTTTTCGGTTTTTTTCTTAAAAGAAAGCTTAACAATCAACCATGGCATAGGCTTTGGGCTTATTGCACTGGGCGCGTTTTTCGTGTTTCGTTCGCCGTTCTGATGACTTTGCTTTTGGTCTTATAAAGATTCATAACGACTGTCCCGTCCACTATTGACAAAGCAAACTTGTGTCAGTATATTGATTCACACTGATCGGTGAGCAAGCATTCACACCTCATCTAAGTTTATTTAGAACAGATCAAACCATTTCGCACCGGCTGTCAACGCTGCCAGCTAGGTGCAGGGCAAAAAAGGCCCCGCTAGGACTTTACCAGTCCTAGCGGGGCCTTTTTGCGTTTTGCCTACAGGGCTGTGTCTAGAAAATCAGTGAGTCCAACCGATGACCGCAGTATGGGCGTCTTCAAAAATGACGGCGCTGCACGTTGTACAGATTAGAAAATAACAGATTGCATCTTTGTAATGTAAATCCAAAGGAGACATAACTATGACATACGTATCTCGACGCCATTTCCTTCAGACCAGTGGAGCAATAGCAGCAATCAGTACATTTCCTGGTTTGGTGCGTGCGCAACCTGCGGGAGTTTCCGCTGATAAAGTCCGTTTAGGACTATTGCACTCCTTGACCGGCACGTTTGCCATCGCCGAAGTCGCCCAGGTCGATGCAGAAAAGCTTGCTATAGAAGAAATTAACGCAGCGGGCGGCGTGCTGGGACGGCAAATCGTACCTTACCTTGAGGATGGGGCCAGTGAGAGCCCTGTATTTTCGGAGAAGGCCAAGGTGCTATTGCGCAGGGACAAAGTGGTTGCCATTATCGGATGCTATTCGTCGGCACACCGAAAGGCGGTATTACCCGCAGTGAATCAAGCAAAGAGCCTTTTGTATTACCCCACCTACTTCGAGGGACAGGAGCAGGACAAGCACTGCATGTATACCTCACAGGAAGCAACGCAGTCAGTGGTTGCCGCCGTAACATGGATGGCACGCGAGCGCGGAAAAAAATTCTTCTTGGTAGGCTCCAACTACATCTACCCCGTCACCTGCAACAAGATTGCAAAATCTGCTATCAAGAGTCTGGGAGGCACAGTCCTCGGCGAAGAATACGCGCCCCTGGGCCACACCGAATTTTCATCCATCATCAACAAGATTAAAGAAGCAAAGCCGGATTGCATCTATAGCACTGTAGTGGGGGGAAGTAATGTTGCCTTCTACAAGCAGCTCCGTGCGGCCGGCTTAGACGGCTCAAAAATCACATTGCTTTCCACCGTAGTTTCCGAAAATGAAGTTGAAGGCATTGGAAAAGACAACGCGGTGGGCTATCACGCTTGCATGGGGTATTTCCAATCGCTGGAGAGCTCAGACAATGCCCGATTTATCAAAGCATTCAAGGACAAGTACGGCCAGAACCGCGTGATCGGCGATCCTATGCAATGCGCCTACAACTCGGTGTACTTGTGGAAAAATGCTGTTGAAAAGGCAGACTCTTTCGAGCCTGCAGCGGTTATTGCCGCTAGCGCCGGCTTAAGCATCCAGGCGCCCGAAGGGACTGTTCGCTTTGATGATGAAAACCATCATGTCTGGAAGAAGGTTCGGGTCGGCAGAGCTCGCGAAGATGGGCAATTCGATATCGAGTATGAAACACCTGATCTTGTGGAGCCTGTACCCTTTCCCAAGCTTTGACTGCATCATTTCCTATAAATGAACAAAAAACTCCGGATCAGGCAATGACCGGACGATGATGCGTGCACTCCTGACCATCAGGCTTAAAGGATGGGCAGGAGTGCGTGGGAGGAGATAGGGGTGAATCCAGATATCGTTGTAATGCAGGTCTTTAGCGGGCTTAGCCTGTTCACCATATTGCTGTTGATGTCTCTGGGGCTGGCAATTGTATTTGGCCTTATGGGCGTCATTAACATGGCACACGGCGAGCTGATGGCGTTGGGTGCATATGTGACCTATATGGTCTCCGTCTTTTTGAAAGCTTTCTTCCATCACTCATGGGAATTTATCTATTCGTGGCGATCTTTGCCGCATTTGCCGTGACCTTTGCTTTTGGCTATTTCTTAGAGCGTACTTTTATACGTTGGTTTTATAACCGCCCGCTAGACACGCTGCTGGCCACATGGGGCTTGAGCCTAGTGCTGCAACAATGTTATCGCACGCTTTTTGGTTCCCAAGAGGTTAGTGTGCGCTTGAGCTCCTGGCTCAACGGAGCGTGGGAGCCAACAGCAAACATTCAGTTGCCCCTGAGTCGAATTTTTATTATTGGCCTGACTATCTTAGTGGCGATTGGTGTGTATTTTCTGCTGTACAAAAGCCGCTGGGGGTTGAAAGTCAGAGCGGTGACACAGAACCGTGCCATGAGCGCGGCAGTAGGCATCAATACCAATCGGGTGGATGCATTGACGTTTGCCCTCGGCTCTGGCCTGGCTGGCATTGCGGGTAGCGCCTTTACTATGCTTGGTTCGACCAACCCAAGCACCGGACAGTTATACATCGTGGACTCATTCATTGTCGTGGTCTTTGGTGGGGTGCAAAGCCTGCTTGGAACAGCTTTATCTGCTTTCACAATTGCGCAGTCGCAAACTACCCTGGAATATCTGATGAGCGGCACCGCAGCCAAAGTGACGATTTTGCTGTGCGTCATCGTCACCTTGTATTTCCGGCCTCAAGGGCTCTTTTCATCGAAAGTCAGGGAATAAATCATGAATAATTATTCACTGAAAATCTCGGGTTGGGCTTATGCCTTCCTGTTTATCATCCTGGTCGCCGTCTTTCCACTGTGGTTTGATGCTTACCGACTCAACATCGTCAGTAAGTATCTCGCGCTGGCGTTTGTCGCAATAGGTATCGTGTTGACGTGGGGGTATGGCGGAATTTTAAGTTTGGGACAGGGCGTATTTTTTGGAATCGGTGGCTACTTGATGGCCATGTTCCTCAAGCTGGAAGCATCTGCTCCCGATTTACCCGACTTCATGGTCTGGAGCAGCGTCGATGTGTTGCCGCTATGGTGGCGACCATACAGCAGCTTTACGATGACGCTGTTGTCCATCGTACTTATTCCTGCCGTGCTCGCTTTTGGTTTTGCTTATGCCATATTCCGGAAACGCGTCAGCGGTGTCTACTTCGCCATTGTGACGCTATCCCTGGCACTGACTTTATCTGTTCTGATTATCGGACAGCAAGGCGGGACCGGCGGGTCCAATGGGATCACAGACTTCAGCACCCTGCTGGGCCACGATATTCTTAGCGATGAGGCTATAACGACGCTGTATTACATACAACTCGTATTGCTGTTTTGCGTAGCCGCCCTGGCCAGTCTGATGATACGGACCCGTCTTGGAAAATTGCTGATCGCGATCCGTGATCGCGAAGACCGGGTACGGTTTTCGGGCTATGACACCGCCATGATCAAGGCATTTGTATTCATGGTGGCGGCGGTGTTTGCTTCGATTGGTGGTGCGTTCTATACCGTACAGGTAGGTCTGATAGGACCGTCGGTCGTCGGTGTGATGTCCTCTGTCGAAATGGTCATCTACGCTGCGGTCGGTGGCCGGCTATCCGTGCCGGGCGCCATTGTGGGCGCCTTGCTAGTCGGGTTCGCCCGATCTTACTTCTCCGAATATTTTCCTGAAACCTGGCTTTTCTTTCTGGGAGGCTTGTTCATCGCGGTAGTGATGATTCTTCCTAACGGGCTAGCGGATGCATTCAGCCGTATGTTTCAGCAACTTGGCAAACGGAGGTACGCAAAATGACTACTGCGACATTCTCCCAGCACAGGGATATTCCACTGACCTCAGGGCGAGCTAAGACTATGGAAGCAAACATACTTGAAATCGACCGTCTTACAGTAGCATTTGATGGCTTCAAGGCACTTAATGATTTGAGCCTGTCAATTGCTCAAAATGAGCTACGGGTAATTATCGGACCTAATGGCGCAGGAAAGACCACGTTCCTGGACGTGCTATGCGGTAAAACGCGTCCCAGCAGCGGTCAGGTGATATTCAAAGGGCAAGAGTTAACCCGTCTGGCGGAGCATCAGATTGTCCACGCGGGTGTAGCCCGAAAATTTCAAACACCTTCAACGTATGAAGACCTGACCGTGCTTGAAAATTTCGAGATATCCCTTCCCCAGGGACGAGGCGTCTTCGGATCACTGCTTTTCCGTCGTAATAAAGAAGTGATGGACAGAGTGATGGTGATTGCCACTCAGGTATTTCTGCAGGATGCCTTACACACCAAAGCGGGCGTTCTAAGCCATGGCCAGAAACAATGGCTGGAGATCGGAATGCTGTTGATTCAGGATCCAGAATTATTATTGTTAGATGAACCAGTTGCAGGCATGAGTCCTCGGGAACGCGAGCAAACTGCGGAGCTGCTCATGGCCATTGCGCCCGGCAAATCCATTGTAGTCATAGAACACGACATGGAGTTTGTCAAACGGATAGCCCGCACGGTGACGGTCATGCATCAGGGCACAGTTTTGTGTTCGGGCAGCTTGGCCGAAGTTCAAAATAACACAAGAGTCATCGAAGTTTATCTTGGTGCCTGAGGAGGCGAGATGCTCAAAGCAAGTCAGCTTAACGTGTATTACGGACAGAGTCATACGATACGAAACGTATCTCTGAATTTAGGCCAAAATGAAGCGATTGCCATCATGGGGCGTAACGGCATGGGCAAAACGACCTTGCTTAAAGCCATGATTGGTATGCTGCCCGTACGTAGCGGCACGATTACTCTGGCGGGGGAAGAGATACAAGCCAAACCCAGTTACGACCGTGTCGCCAAAGGTCTGGCATTCGTTCCCCAAGGCCGAATGATCTTTCCGTTGATGAGTGTGCGCGAGAACATACTGACAGGTCTTGAAACAACTCAGTCCCGCGAAATACCTGATTATATTCATCGATATTTCCCTGTTCTCAAAGAGATGGAGCATCGCAAGGGTGGCAATCTGTCAGGCGGACAGCAGCAAATGCTGGCAATTGCACGGGCCCTGGTATCTAACCCAAAAGTTCTGATCCTGGATGAGCCTACCGAAGGAATACAGCCTTCAATCATTAAAGAGCTTGCCCGTACCTTGGTTGCACTTCGCCAAGAGCGTAACGTGGCAATTCTGGTTTCAGAGCAAGTGCTGAGCTTCGCGCTCGAGGTCGCGGACCGATTTTTGGTCATTGACCGTGGCGAAATAGTCAACGAAAAAAAGAAAGGCGATGTCGATCTTGAGGACATACGCCATTTCCTAACCGTATAGGGTGGCCGACGCAACTGCAAAAAGCGTAGGCCTCCGTACTGTGATTGTATTTAGATAACAAATAATTATGAAACGGAGACAACGGTTTTGGCTAATTCTGACCCAGTTCGAGTAGGTATCCTCTTCTCCACAACAGGAGTTATTTCCACTATTGAAAAATCGCAACTCATGGGGACGCTTTTTGCCATCGAAGAGATCAATGAAAGCGGTGGTATTAACGGACGCGAAATCGAGCCAATCCATTACGACCCGCAATCGTCCCCCGGACTATATCGAGTTCTGGCAGAACGCCTGATCTTAAAAGACAAAATAAATGTGATATTTGGATGCTATAAGTCCAGCACTCGGAAAGCAGTTATCCCGATTATTGAGAAGTGGAATCGCTTATTGTTTTACCCCACGCTGTACGAAGGGTTTGAATGTTCAAGCAATATCATCTACACAGGCGCGGCACCGAATCAGAATAGCGTGCCTTTAGCCGAATTCATGATGGCCAATTACGGGGCGCGAGTCTATATGGTGGGCTCAGATTATATTTATCCGTACGAATCGAATCGGATCATGACCGATTTGGTGTTACAGCGCCCGGGCGGGGAAAAGGTTGCCGAGCGCTATGTTGCCCTGGATGCTTCCGAAGCTGATTACAAAGACATTGTGGCCGACATTAAGAACTGCCAGCCTGACTTTATTTTCTCTACTGTAGTCGGAAACTCTACGTCGTGCTTTTACCGTGCTTACGCAGAGGCGGGGCTGAACTCGCGAGAAATGCCTATCGCCAGTCTGACGACGTTAGAGGCAGAGCTCGCACAAATGGGCGCAGACGTGGGGCAGGGACACATTTCCTCAGCGCCCTACTTTCAATCCATTGACTCCCCTGCTAATACGGCTTGCCTGAGCAGTTTCCGAAAACGTTTTGGTTCAGACTTCGCCGTCAACGCAGGTTGGGAAGCTGCCTACTTTCAAGTACATTTATTTGCCAATGCCATGCGCTTATCGGAGAGCGATGCAATTGACCAATTGATGCCGAATCTGTTGGGCCAAGAATACGAGGCTCCTCAAGGACGTATCAAGGTGGACCCTTCTAATCACCATACCTGCCTGTATCCACGTATTGGCATAGCCAATAGTGAAGGACAATTCACAATCGTCCGGCAAGCGATGCGAGCCGTTCATCCCGATCCATACCTGGTCACCCATTCGCTCGGGGATTGGACCAAAGCTTTGAATACGGTGATATGACATGACACGTCCAGATATCCCCGGCCACAAAAGGTCCGATTCAGAGTTTTTACGTGATCTGCGCACCTTGAGAGTAGCAGCGTTTCATCCGCCCGATGACGATGGCGAAGAGCTCTTGCTGCAATTGCGACGCATTGGATGCCAGGCACAAGCCTTCTGGCCCCCACGCCCCACTCTACCCGAAGGTACCGATGTGGTTTTTGTGGCGGTACGGCCAGATGTGGTTATCCCCGACTGGAGAGTGGATGCTGAAATCGGCGGACCAACGGTTATCGCGATTGTGACTTACGAAAACCCTACGGTGATAAACGCTGTACTGAGGATGGGTGTCGAGGGTCTGATCGCATCACCTATCCGCCCTTTTGGGCTTTTGTCTTCCCTGGTGATTGCGCGTCAGCTCAACCACAATCGCCGCCAGCTAAGCCGCAAAGTACGACGGCTTGAAGTCAAGCTATCGGGCATAAGGTATGTGGTGGAGGCAAAGGAGATACTGATGCGTACAAGACGTATTTCAGAAGAGGAAGCATACGAAATCATCCGCGGACAAGCCATGAATAAGCGCACCACAATAGAACAGGTTTCAGGTGCCATTGTGAATGCCAACGAAGTTCTTTTTCGTTAATTGGCGTTAGGCGTTAACAGCCCGTCCAACCCTCGAAAGAGCTGGACGGGCTGTTTATTTAAGGCGCCAATACGGGACGATGATTTCCCAGTGGCTTCATTAATTCGATTGCCATAGCGGTGTTCAGCAGCACAGCCTCATCAAAAGCTCGACCGATGATCTGCAAGCCTACCGGCAAGCCTTCGCTGAGACCTGCTGGCACCGTAAGTGCCGGCAATCCAGTCAAGTTGCTTGGGCCTGTAAAGCGTATGCAATTTTCTATGAAGTCGACCTTTTTGCCGTTGATATCCACCTTATCATCACCAATATTCGGAGCCAGGAAGGGTAAGGTAGGCGTAATAATGACATCGACCTCAGATAAGGCTTGTGCAAACTCAATTTTCAATTGGCGCCGTGCTTGTTGTGCTTGCAAGTAATCTACGCCAGTGAACAGCTCGCCCAACTCGAAGAGAAAGCGAATGTCAGCACCAAAGTCATTTGGCCGAGCCTGCATATCCCGATGGTGGATCGCCGACGCCTCAGACAAACTGGTTGCCAACTCAGTCCATTCGGCATAACGCAAGGCAGGAATAGAGACCGACTTTACAACAGCGCCTAGTTTCTCAAGATCGGCAATGCGGTCCCGAATTATCTTTTCCACACGGGCATCCACATTATTGAAAAAGTAGGCTTCGTTAATGCCAATACGCAGGCCCTTAACGTTGCCGTTAAGTCCAGTAATGTAATCATTGACTGGTACATTGGCTGTGGTGGGGTCTTTGACATCAAAGCCGGCGATTGTCGAGAGCATCGCCGCTGCGTCGGCAACGGACTTTGCCATTGGACCCACGTGGTCCAGCGTCCATGCTAAGGGATAAACACCATATTTGCTGACCCGCCCGTGCGTGGGCTTCAGCCCAACAATACCGCATGCAGAAGATGGGATCCGGATAGAGCCGGCCGTGTCTGTACCCAGAGATGTATACGTGCTGTGTGAAGCCACAGCCGCACCTGAACCGCCACTAGATCCTCCCGGCACTTTTTCAGGATTCCATGGGTTATGCACCGCACCAAAGTGCGGGCTGTTATTGTCTATGCCCCAGGCATATTCATGCATATTCAACTTGCCAGTGAAAACCGCCCCTGCGTCCCGTAGCTTTGCAGTAACAGTCGCATCATTTTCGGGCACGAAATTACCGTGGATTTTGGACGCCATGGTGGTAACTTCATTACCGAAGTAAATATTGTCCTTTAGTGCGATGGGCACGCCATGAAAAACCCCCTTGTAATTGCCCGCTGTGATCTCAGTCTCGGCCTCACGGGCCCGCTGTAGCGCTGTGTCGGCCGTGATGGCAATATAGGCATTGGTTTTCTGGTTGCTGTGCTCAATGTATTCCAGAATGTTCTGTGTCACCTCTACCGGAGACACCTTACGGTTTTTGATCAGATCCGCCAATTGAGTGACGGTTTTTTCCAGTAGCTCCTTATTCATGATGATCTCCCCCAGCAATGTTCTTCAATGAAATATCGGCATCATCAAGGGGAATGTCTTGCAGGTCCCCTTTAAGTTGCTCTATCTCATTCCATTTTTGTTCTATTTTGACCAGATGCTGATCGCTAGGGTGTATACCTTTGGCGGCCAGTGTGTCTCGGATGGATATACTCATTGTCTGCTCCTTTGGTTCTCAGAAGATAAAATCCCCGTCAGTGACGCATGCGCGGCTACTATGAAGCTATTCGTTCAGACGAAAAAAAGCCCCATCCAAACAACAAGTGTTTGAATGGGGCTTTTTTGCCCTGCATCTGGCTGGCAACACTGACAGCCGATGCGGATCGAATAACCAATGTAGATCGCATGCGTTTTGCGATCAGGTGAGGATCAATATACTGATGCCCCGGAGCATTGTCAATAGGAAGAGTTGTAGTCTCTCCTTATTGCATATCGTTCAAACACAACGCCCGCCAGCACAGTACGACCAGTCTGCAGTGATAGAATTACCGACAAGGCGAAAGCCCTATATTCCGCCGTTTAGGCTGAAAAGGAAATCTCATGCATAAAACCCTACACACGGTATTACTGGCGTCGGCAGTGTCAGTTTGTCTGGCTACCCCCGCATGGTCGTCGGGCCTGATGGACAGCATCAAAAGTCAGGCAACAGAAAGCCTTGGCGGTATCACAGCACCTCAATCGACTTCCGGATCAAGCGCAATGGGTAGCGCTAGTGGCCTGGGTGGTTTGGGTGGCACGAGTGGTTTAGGTGCGGCTCTGGGTCTTCCCAGCATTGGAGGCGATACAGCCGGCAATGCAGCCGGGGTGCTGCAGTACTGCATTCAGAACAAATACCTGGGTGGCACTGATGCCGCCAGTGTTAAAGACAAGCTGCTGAGCAAAGTGGGTATAGGCGGCAAGCAAGAACAACAGCAAGATAGCGGTTATCAGCAAGGGCTGGCTGGCATGCTGTCGGGTAGCGGCGGCTCTTCCTTCGATCTCGGCAAGCTCAAGAGTGACCTGAAGGACAAAGCCTGCAGCTATGTGCTGGATAATGCTTCGTCGCTTCTGTAAAGGTTTCAACTTGTGCAAGAAACAGCAGATGGGCAAATACCGCTCAGCTGTGAACCTGCATGGGCGTGAGATTGCTCGAACCCACTCATCCTCCACCGACAAGGGGGCATCGAGGTCAACTTCGATGTTGCCGATGAGCAATTTTAGCCGCTCAATATAGCTGGCGTCGATAGCCTGGAGTCAGTGTGACTGTATGGCGATATCGTGCGCCAGCAAACATCCTAGAAGCGGTAATCTATTCCCGCCTGCACAGACTGCGCACGCACATTGCCTGTAGGCAATACCGCATCGTAGCGCGCATAAACCGTTGTCACCTTGCCCAGCGGCAGCGTCAGGCCCAGACCGGCAGTGGCAAGGCCGCGTGTGTCGCCAGCACCTGCAATGACAAACCCCGTGCCATCGCCCGAAGTGACCGATACATTGCGCTTGGTGCTTTGCGTCTCATACGCGTAGCCCACCCGGGCTTGCACATAGGCCGTGCGCTCTGTATTGCGGGGTGTAAAAGCAACGTCAAGCGTCAGCCCTGCATAGGGTTGCAGACTACTAAGCGACTGACTGCCCGCCGACAGGCGTTGGCTGGTCAGCCCCGACTCGGTCAGTCCGACTCCATCGACATACGCGTAGCGCAGCCCCAAGCGTGGGGTTAGTGTTATCACCCTCTTCGCCGTGGTATCGAGTACCCACGGAGCAGCAGCTTGTACCCCGGCATGAAACTCCTGGGCATGGCCAGTACCACGTGTGTCCCCCAGCGAGCCAAAACTGCGCCGAATCGAAACAAAGTTATAGGCGTAACCCATGGTGCCAGCAATATCCACTGGCCCGAGCTGGCGTCCACCGTAAGCCGCCAAACGCAGCGTATCGATTTTGCCCGAGGCTTCCCCCGACGTCTCGCGCACGTCGCCGTGGCTGTAGCCGGCGGCCAGCCCGACGGTCCAGGCACCAAGTGTGCGGTCACTCCCAGCTAAAAACCCGTAGCGATCATCTCGTATGTCGGGCGCACCCTGCTTGCCCTCAACACGCGCGAAGGTGCCACTGAACTCAATCCACGACGGCTGATCCGAGCGTGCACAGCCTGTCGCGAACTGACAGGTACGTGCCAGACGGTCAAGCAGTGTGCTGTTCGTTCTTTGAGTTTCGCGCAGCGTGGCTGAGCCCATGGCACCAAAGATAGTGGCGTTGGTCGGGGCGATTACGATGGGGTGGGGGGGGTGTCACGTCATCATCGGGGGGCGGGAGCGGAGGCGCAGCGGCTGTCAGACTCAGATCAACGGCTGTTGCAGAATACGCAATGTCTTGCGTAACACCTGTGGGCATATTACCCGAGACGGTCGCAAACGTCCCATTCACAGCTCCCGCACTGACGATCTGATAGGACTTCGTTGTATAGGTGCCTGGCCCATATAGAACGTCCAGCGTGCCCGCCAACTGTGCGGTACCGCCCACTTGCAGTTTTGAGGCCATGGTTGGACTCACATCAATTCGCAAAGTACTCCCGGGCGACTGTGTGTAGTTGCCTCCGATCGTAAGGGTTCCAATCGAACCACCTGGCCGCACCACTCCGTCGTTGGTAACGTTACCCGTCACGGTGCCGTGCCCGCGCAAAGTTCCCTGCGGATTAACCTGTACATCGCCTGCGATACTGGCTGTGGGCGTGTTAGCGTCTCCAATTTCCAGAGTGCCTTCGTTGACAGTGGTGCCACCCGTAAAATTATTGACGGCGTTCAGAATGACCATGTTGGTACCGGTCTTTACCAGCCCGCCCGTGGCCGAGATAACCCCGTCTATTGTGTCTGTGCCTGTTGCCTGTCCAATGGTCAGAGCGTGGTCGCCATAACTCACTGTGCCCGGCCCGGATAACGAGCCGAACTGCAGGTCCGTCGTCGCGTCAGTTAAGTCAACTGTGCCGGCATTTACCAGAGTTGTCGAAGCATCTGTGGCTACATCTCCGATGAAGGTGGTTGTACCCGTTTCGTTATTGGTAATAGACAACCCCTTGGCGCTGGACCCATCCTGAAACGCCAGGCTCGCTACATCACCGCCTGCCGCATTACCCACAGCGACAGCCCCACTACTACCCAGCGTGGCACCGCTATTCACATTCAGGTGACCATTATTCACTGCTGTGCCGCCCGTATACGTATTGACTCCAGTTAAAGTCAGGGTGCCGGCCCCCGCCTTGGTGAGCCTGCCTGCGCCGGTGCCATCCGAGATGACCCCTGAAAACGTAGAAGAGATTCCCGAACCCATCTGGATTGTCCCGCCACCTGCGTTCAGCCTGATATCCCGGCTGGAAGTCATGCTTGCAGATGTTTGCAGTATGCCCCCGTCAAACGTCAGCCCGCCCAATGCATCGCCTAGGCGGCCATCTTCACCAATTACGAGCGTGCCCGCTTTGAACACAGTGCCACCGGTATATGTGTTGGTCATGCTCAGAGTCAGCGTGCCAGTGCCGGTCTTGACGACTGAACCGTCGCCAGTGATCCTGTTGCTCAAGGTCTGGTCGCTTGATTGATGCAGCGCCAGGCTACCACCACCGTCTATCGCAAGATTGCCACTCAAAATCGAACCACTTTGCAATTCGAGCTGGTTTGCACCTCCCGTGAACGTGATGGCATTGGCTTGGCCAAAATACGAATCTTCTCCGCCTGTAATAGTGCCGGCGTTGATGATACTGACGTCGGCACCGATGATGGCTGCTACCGGGTATCCGAAGCCGCTAGCTCCGGTGCCACCAGCCGCTCCACCGCTACCCGATCCGCCAGCAGGGGTGTTCGTGCCACCTGATGACGTTTTATTTCCTGCACCGCCTGCAAGAACGCCGCCGCTGGTGTTACTAATAGAGCCTCCAGCTTTCAAATCAATCGCCGCGCCCGCGAGAGCAGGCCCCGACGCCGCAGCACCATGAATGCTGCCGCTATTGACGATTTCAACAAACTCTTGCGAAACAACACCGGCGGCGCCACGCCCACCTTCTCCTGCCATACCGCCTAAGATACGACCACCGTTCGTTAACGACCCACCTGCATTGAAGACGATACCCGCGCCACCACCACCATCATCAGAACCACCCTCACCTCCCGCGATTGTTACAGAACCGTGAATGGTAATACCTCCACGGCTCTCCAGTACAATCCCGGCGCCACCACCACCACCGCCACCTGAGTCCATGGAAACGTTGGCGTCGCCACCACGACCACCACTCACATCTGCAGAGACGGAAATCGTGGGACTCGAATCGGTGTTGCGAACACCGTCGCCACCGCCACCGCCACCGCCGGCGTCACGACCACCCCCGCCATTACCACCACTTATAGAGGCCGTAATATCGCCAGAAATCACATTACTGTACCCACCTCCGCCTCCTCCGCCGGGTATGCCTTTG
Organism: Allopusillimonas ginsengisoli; assembly: GCA_005239165.1. Classification (GTDB taxonomy): domain Bacteria; phylum Pseudomonadota; class Gammaproteobacteria; order Burkholderiales; family Burkholderiaceae_B; genus Allopusillimonas; species Allopusillimonas ginsengisoli_A. The sequence goes on along the minus strand of RAPG01000008.1, from coordinate 30,598 downwards.
CTTGATAAACCGTCGCCGCCCATCGGATTCTCAGATGTTCCAGCAGCTCCGCCTGCTTCCCCACCACCAGCTCCGCTTCCCGATGCGCCAGGCTCGTTCGTAGCCCCGCCGGGACCGCCCGTTCCAATATCGCTAGAGTCTCTGTAATAATAATTGCCCCCAGCCCCCCCTTTCGCTCCGTAAAACGCCGACGCTTGTACGGAAGTGGATGACATCATCGCCATCAATAATGCGCTGAATAAAGCGGTCTCAGAAATCCCCTTCATTGCATGAGCACCGTTAACTTTGAGACTGTCTCGGGGTGCACAATAAATATTAGAATTTTTGTTCATTTGTCACCCTTCTGGTCGGAAACCAGTTACTGGATTTTAAATATTTTGATAAATGTAACCCAAATTTCAAACGCACGATTAAACCAACACTTGTGCGAAAACGGCCCGGCAGATCCGGCACCGAACTGCATGTGGTTACAGGCCTCCAGACTGTCAGTCAACATTTAGTCGCTACACCACTGCCATACGCAGAGTTGAGCGTGTCGCGTCATCCTCCCATAAGTGTCAGACATCTCCAGACTAAGGATGAAACCCGTGTTCGGTTAAATCTTGCTTCAACGTGTGCTAGATTGGGTGTATTGCAACTGTGCATAGCGTTCAGCAGCTATGGCAGCCTGCACCGCTTCATGCTTGCTGATTTCATCTGGCATCAATTCTGGGAAATAAATATGGGCGTTACCGCGATCGTTATTCTTGTCATTCTGGCCATAGTGGTCATCTATGTAATCGGCATCTACAACCGGCTCATCGCTTTGCGAAACCGCTACAAAAACAGTTTTGCGCAAATTGAAGTGCAGCTAAAGCGCCGCTATGACCTGATCCCCAACTTGGTGGAAACGGCCAAGGCGTACTTAACGCATGAACGCGAAACACTAGAGTCCGTGGTCGCCGCGCGCAATACTGCGGCCAAGGGCCTGCAGGCGGCGGCTGCCGATCCCGGCAACGCTGCAGCCATGGGGCAACTGGCCGGTGCGGAAGGCGCTTTAAGTAATGCCATGGGCCGTCTTAATGTGGTGATGGAAGCCTACCCTGACCTGAAGGCTTCGCAAAACATGCAGCAATTATCCGAAGAGCTCACCAGTACCGAGAACAAGGTGGCATTTGCCCGCCAGGCATTCAATGACACAGTCATGGCGTACAACACCTACAAGCAAAGTTTCCCGCCGGTTCTGGTGGCAGGTACTTTTGGCCACTCAGCTGACGCTGCTCTGCTCGAGTTTGAAGATAGCAAAGAAATTCAAGCGGCGCCTAAGGTCTCGTTTTAAACGAACACGCCATGAATTTTTTTGAACAACAAGAGCGCGCCAAGCGTAATACCAGCAAGCTGGTGGTGCTCATGTGTCTGGCGGTCATCAGTCTAGTCGCAATTTCGTCAGTAGCCGTTGCGGCGATTCTGGCTCTGCTTGGCCAGCGCGACCCCAACACTCCCTTTATGCCAGGAAACTGGTTTACGCAAACAATCGCCTTACTCGACTGGCAGCTGGTGGGCACTATATCAGTGCTGGTGATCGGGGTGGTCGTAGCAGGGAGTCTTTTTAAATACCTCCAGTTACGCAGCGGCGGCCAAGCGGTAGCCGAGTCTCTTAATGGCCAACCTATAGCCCCGACCACCACCAACCTCGAAGAACGGAAAATTCTCAACGTTGTTGAAGAAATGGCTATTGCATCTGGCATCCCTGTTCCGCCTGTGTATGTGTTGGAGGACGAAGGCATCAACGCGTTTGCAGCTGGTCACACGCCACAGGATGCGGTCATCGGTGTTACCAGAGGTTGCATCCGGTTGCTGACGCGCGACGAACTCCAGGGCGTAATCGCTCATGAATTCAGTCATATTTTTCATGGCGACATGAGGTTGAACACCAATTTGGTGGCAACACTGAACGGCATTCTGCTTATTGGACTGGTGGGCTATATTTTGCTGCGCAGCACTCCTTTCCGACGCAGCAACTCCAAGGACAATTCGGCACTCATCATGCTGGCCATCGGCGTAGTGCTAATCGTTGTAGGCTTCGCAGGAACGTTTTTCGGCAATCTCATCAAATCTGCCGTCAGCCGGCAGCGCGAGTTCCTGGCGGATGCCTCATCAGTGCAATTTACCCGGAATCCCGATGGCATCGCCAATGCCCTCAAGAAAATCGGTGGCTATCAGGCAGGCTCGCGGATTCAGGCGGCGAACGCATCTGAATACAGTCATATGTTCTTCAGTCGCGCTGTTGGAGGAGCGTTCAGCACGTTTATGGCCACGCATCCGCCCCTGGAACAACGCATCCGCCGCGTGCAACCCGATTGGGATGGTCGCTTCACCACCACGCTACAGGCAGAGTCCGCTGTAGAGGCAGGGCCCGACATTGACCGCTCACGCGCTGTTCGGGGTGTGTTGGGCGCGGTAGCCGCCGGTACACTGGCAGGCGGCCAGGTGCTAATGCGGGGAACGCCTTTGCGCGCCAACGCATCGCGAGACGCCATCGAGGCCATCGGCCAGCCCGGCGCCAGGCACGTCGCCTACGCACAGCAAGCCATCGCCGCACTTGATCCCGAATTGCGCGAAGCCACCCACGATGCCTATTCTGCACGTGCGCTGGTCTATGGCTTGCTACTGGACACTTCCGAACCTGTACGGTCCGGCCAACTGGCCGCGCTAAAACAGCATGCCGAGCCTGACGCATATCAGTATGTGATCAAACTGGAGGCCAAGCTGGCCGCATTGGACCCACGTTCGCGCCTGCCGTTGGTGGCGCTTGCCCTGCCCGCACTCAAACAGTTATCAAGTACGCAATACACCACGTTTAAAAGCTGCCTTGGCCAGCTCATTATGGCCGACGAGCAGGTCAGTTTAATGGAGTGGGCGTTGTACCGTATTGTGGTTCATAACATAGAGCCGCCACCCCGCAGGCCGAAGACTACCGCGCTTGGCAATTTGCGCGACGAGTGCCAGGTTTTGTTATCGGCCCTGGTTCATGCGGGCCACATGGACGACAATCAGGCTCGAGCTGCTTTCGATGATGCTGCGTCCGGCCTGCCATTCAAAGACTTGACACTGCTGCCTCGTGATGGCGTGTCGACTGCGGCGCTGGAGCCGGCAGTCATACATTTGTGCAACGTTACACCGACTGATAAGCGGAGCCTGATTCATGCTCTGGCTCGAGCCGTCGAACACGACGGATTCGTCACTGTTAGCCAGGCGGAGCTGCTGCGAGCCATCGCCGACTCGCTGAACTGCCCACTGCCGCCTCTGCTTGCCGACGCGGACTCTATCTTATAGGTATCACCATTGTTCAGAGACTTAATTGACGATCTTGACAGCTATTCTGTAGAACCGGACATGCTTTTGGATGTCCCCTTCGTACCCACCGATGACGGCGTAATCGAGGCCATGTTGAACCTGGGCGAAGTCGGCCCAACCGACTTGCTTTACGACCTGGGCTCGGGCGATGGCCGTATTCTGGTCGCTGCCGCGCGAGATCGTGACACCCGAGGGGTTGGAGTAGAAATTGACCCACTGCGAATCGCAGACGCATTCGACTACGCCGGCCACTCTCGCGTTGAATATCTTGTAGATTTTGTTGAAGAGAGCATTTTCACCGCTGATTTTAGCGATGCAACTGTAGTAACTCTATATCTTCTGGATTCCATTAATGTTCAGTTGCGACCTCGTCTTTTACGAGATCTGAGCCCGGGGACCCGCATCATTTCACATGCTTTCGACATGGGTGACTGGAAAGCTGATGAACTGCTCGACTTCAGTGGCGTCAAGATTTACAAATGGATAGTGCCGGCACAGGTTGCTGGCGTTTGGGAATGGGATAGCTGCGACGGTACGCCGTACCGTGTCGAACTGCAGCAAAAATACCAGGAGATAACCGGGCGCGCGTGGGTGGCCGATCAAACGGCAGAGCTGAAAAGCGCAAAACTTTATGGTGCGTCGCTCGAGCTGACAATCCAGCAAAGCGGCACAACGTCAGCTAGCGGTTTCACGCTGAGTTTCGAGAATAAAGACATACAGTCTATCGTTGAGGATGAATAAGCAAACTCAAAAAGCTACCCGAACCCACAATGCGTAACCCACAAGCCAATCATGTTGTCTCTTAGTTTCTCATATCGCGCCCGCCACAGGCGCTCGCCCTATCAGAACCGTCGAGACAACGAAAAATTGCCCGAGACCGAGCTATATCCGGAACGGAATAATTGGCTGCTAATGTTGGCACTGAGCGTAAGGCCCTTATCAACTTCGTAACCAAGCCCGGCGTTTACTCCCAAGCCGTCGCGTGTTCGGACTTTGTTACGGCTGCTTAAACGTGTGTCAGAGTAACCAACAAAGCTGGCATCTTGCACAAAATTGTTATTCAGCAGTTCGCGATCCCAGCTTACCTGTAGATTAGCGACAAGCTTCGCGCCATTCTTTTGTGGCAGGTTCAGGCTGGCATTGGCACCTATACTTGAACGCAACGAATCGAAATGGGCAGAATACAGTGTCAGCCGACTAGCATCTATGCCTGACTCAGTTTTGCCGGGACGACTTAACCGGGTGTAATTCAGCGTGGCCAACGGCCCAACACTCAGCATCGGGTTCAGAGCCCATCGATAGCCGCCGCCAGCAGCAAGAGATCCACTAACCGCGGTCCAGTCGCTATGCTGGCTGGTGTCGTAACTTCCAACACGCAGGCGGCGCGTGAGCTTGCCATCTTCTATACCAAACTGACCTTGGCCAAAGGCATATAGACCGGCGCGTTGATCGGGTGCGTAGCTTGCCGACAAACCCAGATTAAAGGCAGTGCTGCGTCCAGTGGCGTTCTGGCTGTCGTTAACGTTGACCGATTGTCCGCTGACGGCCCCGTACATCCCGAAAGTCCAGTGCGGGGAACGTGTACTGATGCGCTCTGCTCCAAATACTACGCCGTAGCTCGACGAGTTGTAGCCCACAATGGAGCCCTGTTCTTGCTGGCGAAAGCCACCGCCAAACGGCGTTGCAAAGCCCCGCCATTCATCACTTAAAAGGCTGCTCGTTCCGATTAGGCTGCGTGTCGCAACGATATCGGCGATTTGGTGCTCACGAGCAAGTGCGCTAGCGACCATTGCGCTATAGGCTTGCGGCGAAAGTTGGTCGAGTGCAGGACCAATGTCGCTGCCATCAGCGGCAGAGAAGTCCAGTTCTTGATACAACGGCTGGATGTCGGGTCGCGCGAGGCCAGCCACAGCGTCCAGCGCCCGTCCCGCCTCACGCGCATTGCTGTTGCTCGCATACTGGCTATAGGCGCCCTTTTGGCGCGTGAAGTTCAACTGATAGGAAAACCCGCCTAAGTCACTGGCCTGGACGAGTAACGTGGGCGATGCCAAGCGTTTATTTATCGTATTGAAGTCGCCCGTTACACTGTCAGCTTGCAGCAGTTTTTCGACCCGGATATTCGTACCACTGGCATACCAGCCTTCGATCGGCGCCAGAGTAAGTGAGCCGTTCAGGTCGACGTTGCCGCTAACTACCAAGGTGTCGTGCTGCCCTTTCGGGTCGATCTCCATAAGCAGGCTACCCTCGGCGCTTTGTTCATAGTCGCCATGAATGGCTATTTTTCCTATAGAGTTACCCGGTGCAAGCGTACCGTGATTGATGAATGCACCATCCTTATTGAGCGCATACGTGCTATTTCCTCCCAGCGTGGAACCAGGGTCAACCACCACACCATAAAGTTCGTGCGCTCCATTCAAAGACGTTTTTCCACCTTTGGTATTGACCACAAGGTTATTGACGCCATTGATGTTGCCGTCATAGCGGTACACGAAGCCAGAGTCGGCCTGATCTGTGGAGCGGCCCGTATTGTCAGGCAAGCGCCCGAAGCTAAGCTGTGTAAGACGCTGGTCGCCATTCTCATCTTGCTGGTTATAGGCGGAGTAAATATCGCCCTGTATTTGCGCGCCACGCATGACATTGATGTTGCCGACCAGCGCATTGCGCGAGATGTAAATGGCAGCTTCCTTGCCCGCCAGGCGCCCGGTCAGATCAAAGTTATCGACCAGGGCACCGCGCAATTCGGGGAGTACGGCGACAGGCAGGAAGTCAACCTCGTTGATATAAGAACCGCGATACCCCGATTCGTTGCCGTTGCTGCTATTGCCAAAGTCGAAACTTGCGCCTATGCCTTGTTCGCCCAGTGCGTGGACATCGCCCCGTAATATTAGATTATGGGCTTTTCCATACGCAAACATAATGCCGCGCCCGTTCAGGCCGTCGGCATAAACACGCGTGCCTGGTTGTATGACCAGCGTATTGCCGCCACCGTCCACGCGCACACCCGCACCGCCTTGGCCTATGCTGAGTAAGTCGGCCTGCTGAAAAACCTTATTATTACTGCCGTAGATATGTAGGCCCAACCCCAGGGTAGCGGTATTGTACAAACCGTCAATGTAGGCGGTGCCGGCCGAATTACGCAGAAAAAAGCCATTAGTATTGACGAGAGTCTTGCCGTTTCCGTAAATGGAATGACCAAAGAAATTACGCCGATCAATGTCATAGCCCAAATCTTGCATGATGGCCAGTTCGGCCTCCATAAAGCTCGAATAATTGCCGTAACTTTGGTGGCTCATCATGCTGGCTTTGAGCTCAGTGTGGCTCATGTAATTGTTGTCTAAGTCTCCGTCTTCAGCCAGCATTTTTACTGGCACACCCGGCATTGCGCCAGCCAGCACTTCTCGTACGTGATCCCCTGTGAAATAGCCCTGGTCCTTACGCACATCGAAGGCAGCCGACTCCAACGGGTTATTTGTGCATTCTTCGCAAATAATATTTTGGTCAGGGCGAGCCGGATTGCCGTTGTCATCGCGCAGGTGCTGCGCCCATAGGCTCAGTTGATCTGCAAAGTAAGGAGTACCCTCATCGCTCGGGTCACGGAGGTCAACTGAGTTGGAAATACCCAGGCCATGAGCCAATTCGTGAAAGGTCGTGCCTTGCAGATCGGACTGATTCAGGGATTCAGGCAATTGCGAAGGAGCCCGTTTTGTTTCGTCAAAATTGAACTCCCCCATAATGATTTGGGCATGAGAGTCGAAGACTCTGTATCCCGGAGGAGAGCCGGTTAAGGCGGCCTGCAAAAGTGTCAGACCCTGCGTGCCGAAATGGTCGCTTGTGGCGGCAGCATTTTCTTCAGAGAAGGTGCCAACATTGATGACAGCTGGCAGTTGACCTGGCTTGGCTTTAATAATTTCTGCCCAGCGGGCTATAGCTTCGATTATTCCGTCTTTTAGTGGCTGATTCAGATTCCAGGTAGATTGGCTGGGTGCGTCTGGTTCGTCCTCCATGAAAGGTCCGTCACCAACGTCGAAAAAGCGAACATCGAAAACGATTTGTCCGGAAGGGTCAGAGACCATCTGCGACGTGTATGCTTGAGCATTTGTACAGCCAAAGGCCAGCGAAACAGCTAGTACTAAATTTTTTATCACAGACTCACCCTAATTTTATTATGGACGCAACTAAGCTTGCTGGAATGAATCCGTGCCATGCAGAAAGGTAGCTTTTTACTATAGGTAATAAGAAATTACAAACATCTTCGCACTGCAGCTTCTGACGCGAACGCACTACCACGGGGAGCAGCCACCACACGCAGCACATTGCTTATGTTTTACATCTAAATAAAATGTACAATCGTTGAGGAAAAAAGAAGACAAAAAAAGATAAAAAGAGGATGAGTAAGACATGCAAATCAAGCGTAGAGATTTCGTCAAGGGTTGTGCAGCAACCTGCGCGTTGCTGGTGCCGGGCATCAGCTGGGGCGCACGTGACGCGAGCATTATCAAAACATCAGATGCCAGAGCGCAGATTGAGAAGTCGATCAAGGCAAGCTTCGGCGGCAGCTTCTCGGTACGGACCCATGGCAGGTCAAACGGACTGACCCACGCCGACATCGAACATTTCGATACCCGCTACACAGTCACTTCTGCTGACTTGCTGGACTGGAAGATCGTACGTTCTGTTTGAGCAATGCCAGATTCCCATCCATTGCCAACTTGCCGATTTTCACATTAACGGAAGATAGGCGTATCTTTATCCCGGCTACCCTTTCTGCATCGAATTAACAAGAATGTTTTACAGAGGAGATAAGCCGTGCCCGATAAGATCAAAAGCATCCGCATCCACCCCGGTATTGGTATTGCCCGCCTGGGAGACAGTGACGAGTTTTATATCGGTCCTGAAGCACCGGGAGTGGTGGTGGATCCGGGCGGTAGCGACGGACCGGGACCAAACGGTGGAACCTACCGGGACAGCCAGGCGCGATTGAAGCGTCAGGCCCAGCGCTATCGCGTATATGGGTACGATGCCAACGACAAGGTTGTCGCAGAACTCACATCAGATTCAGGTCTTATTGAGTCCGTGAACTGGCGAGTTCATGTAAGAAACATGAAAGCAGCAAACTATGCATTTCAAGGTGCATATTTGTTTGATCCCGACGAGTTGCGGAACCCCGCAATTCAGCCTGGCAAGAAGCCGATCGAACGCGATCAGCTCATCATCGATCCTGGTGTGCATACCATCGCATCCGGACAGTCCGGACCGGTTGTTATGAAGGGTGACGTTTTCACTGGCATTGAAAAAGGTTCGCTGCCGGGTGAGTTGCGGTTTGAAGGTTTCACACCTAAGGACACTTCGAAGGACGTTGAGGTCACTTACGAAGCGGCCAAGGATATCGAGCTGGGGCAGCTTCGCCTTGATGCCAAGGATAGACTGTTATTCGTTCCCGCACCCGGAAAAGGCGAATGTGTCACAACACCTAAAGTGGCGTTGTCCAATCCAAGTGAGTCAGTCAACCCTCCCAACGGCCCAGACAACGGTAAAAACCCACTAACAAATCAGTTCGGGTATTTCAATATTCCAGGCTGGTGGGACGATACCTGTGGTGGCGAAATTGACGTTACGGTCACACTTAAAGATGGCACTGTTTTGAGTACACGTGACAACGTGAAATCGGCAACGGACGAAGGCACGCGCAATCCGCAGGCAGGGGCATGGATAGTTACTGCCCCACCAAAATTTGCCCCGCACATGTACCACGTGGTGTCGATTCTGGATCGGGTTTACGAGACGTTCCCTGAGTCCTACCCTTTTACCGGGAAGAAAACGAACTTTTACCGTGACGTGTATCCGATATTCGCCAATGCGGTTAACTATGGCTGGGTCAGTGCTGAGGCGGCGGGCGTGCAGGCCCCAACAAAAGGCATCGCCCATGGTCCCAAGCAACCAGGCAATGTGCTCAACCCGGGGTATATCTCGGTGTTGGCTGATCCGGCCGAGAGCAGCAAACCATTAAGACAAAGAATCTACAGCCTGATGCGACATGCTCCAGGAAAGCGCGGACGCCTTGTTGATTCGTTACTGCCCGCGCCACCCCAACGGCCAACGAGTTGGAAAAACGAAGAATTCCAGCGGACAGAGGACGACACGAAAATGCCCAAGCTGTGGGGTACGGCAGGTAAGCCTTTACAGAATCAGCAACTGGGCAATAATTTTCCGGATCAATTCTTGAGTCTGACCGACTGGCAATTGAACCATATGAAGAGTTGGGCTGACGGTGACTTTGAGGTTGGCAGCCTGCAAGAACCCGTCGCCCTGGAAAAATTACCGTTGACAGAGCAGCCGCATGCACTAGATAGCTCGGCACTACAACCTACCATTGGAGGTGGTTTTCATCCCGGTATTGAATTCCCTTATCTCATACTTTATCAAGAGTATTTTGCCGGTGCGTTTCGTGTGGGTAAAGACATCGAGCCTGGCGCAGTTGCTGCGTATATGTCTAGCCCGTGGCAAGGCGACTTCTGGTCGTGCAACGTGTCATGGTGGCCCACCCAACGACCAGACATTGTTTTTGAGTACGATCAACAGAATCAGACCAGAACCTATAAAGAGTGGTTCCGCGGATACGATGCTGATGGAGAACCTCTATCGTCCACCGATGGGTATGATCAGATGGAGTATGCGTGGTCGAAACTGGGCATGGTTCTACCCATCAAAACCGACGACGGCAGTTTTCTGAAAGACAACGGCTCAACTGTATTCGTCGAGCAAGAACGCCATCCCGCACTAAACCGGCCACCTGTCAAAGGAAAATAATACGTGTCGTCGACCCGACCCGACCAGGCCAACACGGCGTGGGACGTGGTTATTATCGGCGCCGGTCCGGCGGGTGCAGCAACCGCAATCACGCTGGCCAAGTTTGGCCAGCGTGTATTGTTGGTGGAGGAACGGGTAACCGCCGCATTCAAGCTGGGTGAATCGCTGCCGCCAAACGCTATCAGTCTGGTCAAGCACTTCCTGGGTGATATTGAAGGTTCGGCACATAGTATTCCCGGCCTTTTCAGAACGGCTGGCAACATATCGGTATGGGCAACTGAGCAGCCCGAAGTCACAGACTTTTTTTTCACGCTTACTGGCTTTGGGCTGAATGTTGAACGATTGGCGTTCGATGAAGCCTTGCGTTCAAATGCCGTTACGGCCGGCGCAACCTTGCTCAAGGGCGTTCGTTTTGAATCTTGCGCACGTATTGCCGATAGCTCGTTTAATTGGCAACTGCGGATAAGCTCGGATACGCAAACACAGCAGCATCGCGCACGTTATCTTGTCGACTGTTCAGGCCGGCGTGCAGTCGTGGCCAGGGCGCTCGGCATCCTGCCTGTTCCTGAACATGACCGGCTGTTCGCTTATGCACAATGGTTTTCCTGTGCCGGTGATGATGATGATCCTTACACCCGAATTGAGGCCGCGCCACACGGCTGGTGGTATAGCAACCGCCTGCCTAGTGAGGAAAGCGATGAAATCAGGCGGTTGGTCGTTTTGCACTCTGACAAGGACTTGCCGGTGGCGAAAATGGCTGCGCGTCAGCAAGGTTTTGATCAGCTGCTGAGCGAGTCGACGCATATTGCACCCTTGCTTAAAAGCAAAGGCTATCGCTCTTGCGGGACAATAAGAGGTGCACCAGCCAACAGTCAACGATTACAGCGCTTCTGCGGTGACGCCTGGATGGCGGTGGGCGATGCTGCGCAAGCCTATGACCCACTGTCGTCGCAAGGCATGGACAAAGCACTAAAACGGGCAGTCACGCTGGGCACATGATTCATTACGCGTTGACAGATTGCCCGCAGGGTAAGGACGGATTAGGAAGCAGCAGTACGTTCATCCACCAATACAATGAGCAACAGCGCCAACTGTGGGACACGTACGTAACGCAGCGAGATTACTTCTACGGTACTCAGCCGCGCTGGTCTGATCATCCGTTCTGGCAACGTAGGCGGCAAAAAGCCCAACGCCCGCTTGCGCGGGCGTCAGATGTCATTTAGCAAATACTAGCGACCGTAACCAAGGCCAGCCAAAATACCGCGACGGCAGCAACCGCCCATCATTAACGAGGGCCACTGCCACAGGTGGATTAGCACCTGTGCTGATGCGTCTAGCCGGCGGGCTTTGCAGCCTTGACGACGGTCATGGCTGCAGCAATCATGCCACCCATATCGCCCATGTTGGCAGGCAGTATCAAGGTGTTGTTCTTCTGGGCCACTTCTTTGAAAGCATCTACATAGCGTTCGGCCACGCTAAGGTTCACGGCATCCATGCCGCCAGGAGTCTGCGTGGCTCGCCCGACCCGTTCCAGAGATTCTGCAGTTGCTTGCGCGATAGTCAGCAACGCCTGAGCCTCACCCTGAGCGTAGTTGATCATGGATTGCTGCTCACCCTCAGACTTAAGAATTGCCGCCTGACGATTACCCTGAGCAATATTGATGTCTTCCTGCTTTTTACCTTCAGATTCGGTAACCAGCGCACGCTTGGTCCTTTCTGCAGTAATTTGCAACTGCATGGCTCTCAGAATTTCTTCTGGAGGCGTCAGATCACTGATCTCGTAGCGCAATACCTTGACGCCCCAATTCATGGCGGCTTCGTCGAGCGCCTTCACTACAGCCAGGTTGATGAGGTCACGTTTTTCGAACGTTTCGTCCATTTCAAGCTTGCCAATTACCGAACGCAATGACGTCTGGGCCAGATTGGAAATGGCCAGCACGTAATTGGTCGAACCATAAGAAGCCTGACGTGGATCAGTAACCTGGAAGTAAAGCACCCCATCGACCTTCAATTGGGTATTGTCTTTGGTGATGCAAACCTGACTGGCGACATCAAGCACCATTTCTTTAAGCGAATGGCGATAAGCAACCTTTTCCAGGAAGGGAACCGTAAACCCTAGCCCGGGAGACAATGTGCGATCGAATTTACCCAATCGCTCGACCACAAATGCATGTTGCTGAGGCACAATCTGAATTGTAGATTTAATAATGACAAACACGACCAAAGCCGCGATTATCCAAAATGACATCGTCGCTAAATTAGCATCCATGGGGATCCAATAAGAAAAAAAGGTGGAAGCATTTGGGACTCCAAACGCCTAATGTTGAGTACCCGTTAACGGGTACGGGCCTGGGCGCAAAATTAGCGTCAGACCCTGCACTGCCTGAATATAGTGTTCGCCTGGTTGCGCGGGCTGGTTGGAATCTATACGTGCGTTCCAGTTGGCGCCTCGATAAAACACCCTGGCCTGCCCGTTTTCATCCCAGGCGTCCACTATTACGCGTTGGCCTACGTCTTGCACCACATCGGGATCAGACTGGGTATCTACATGGCCTTTAGACAGGCGATAGCGATGCACCAGCACCAAGCCTATCAGGGATACGACCAAACCGCTAATAATCTGCCAGATCAGAGTTAAGCCCGCGTAAGCCGCCGCACCAGATGCCACCAGACCCAAGGCAACCAGCAACAAATAAAAAGTGCCTGTAACCATCTCAAATAACAGAAACAGCGCAGCCACGCCAAACCAAACCCACATGCCATATTCCTTATAAATAGCTTCTATTTTGGCACGTTAAGGTGCTTGTAAGAAATCTAACCATAAATTTGCGTAATTGACGGCCTGAAGGCCTGTCCGATCATGGTTTCGATAGCGCACGCTCACAAAGACTGAACATTCAGGTTGCCATAGTGGGCGCGTACGTACCCTACCATGCGCCGCGCTGTTCGGGGACGTATCTCACCAGCAATAACGCCAGTAATCTGATTGCAGCGAGAATGGCATAAACCCAGGCAAGTATTGCGCCCATATTACTCTGATGAGCCAGGATGGCCGCAACAATCGATATTGTGGCTATCGCGCCAATTTGCAGCGACAAAGTACGCAGTGCCGCCAGCATGGAGGACGATTCGGGCGCCAGTTGCAGCCCGGCGTTGCGCATTGACGGATTGATAGTGCCGTTTCCCGCGCCAACCAAAAATGCCGCAAAGGCAAGCCAGGCATAAGGCGAAATACCTGCCAAGGGTGGGACAGCAAGCAGTACCAACCCCGCTATCGTGACTGCACTGCCTACATACAGAGGAAGGCGGTAGCCAGTGCGGCGCAATAGCATGACAGCTGTTAGCGAACAGACCATGGCAGCAGCCCCTTGCGCCGTGAGTAGCGTGCCCGACCCCACAGCACTGATGTCGTAGCGATTGATGGCATAAAGCGGCACCAGCGCCATAGCCCCAATAATAAAACCGCTGAAAATCATGTTGACCAGGTTTACTACGCCAAAGTCCGGGCCGTAGATAAATCTGGGGTGAATAAAAGGCGCCTCGCTGCGTCGGATATGCCGCAAGAAAAACACGAAGGCCATGATGGCCAGCAGCAGAAGTGCAATAAATATCATCACGTTGCTCGTCAACGCTTTTTCACCGAGCGCCGTCGCGGCGAGCATCCCGGCGAACAGAGCAGACCCCAGTAAAGCAATGCCCTTGGTGTCCATTTTTTTGACGGGAAAATCACGTGACGGATGATCGTGCGGTATGAAACGCCAGGCAAGCAGGAAAATCAGCAACCCAATGGGTACATTGACAAAAAAAACATCGCGCCAGGATGAATAAGTAACAAAGTACCCGCCAAAGATAGGGCCAATCATGGCACCGACCGGAAAAATACTGCCAAAAAGGCTCACATAGCGATCACGCGTCGGGCCAAAATGATCCACGATGATGCCGGTGGCAGTGGGTGTAAACCCGGCACCTCCAGCAGCCTGCAACGCACGCAGAGCAATCAGCACATAGATGTTGTCGGCCATCCCGCAGCCCAGTGAAGCCAGGGTAAATGCCAGCGAAGAAGCGATAAACACCCGGCGCCTGCCATAGCGTTCGGCAAGCTTGCCACTGACAGGCAGCATCAATACAAAGCCAAAAGAATAAGCCGTAATGGTCCAGCCCGCCAGATTGATGGAGGTGTTCAGCCCTTGCTGAATGGCGTGTAGTGCTGTAGCAACGATAGTCGAATCAATCGACATCATGAGAAGTGCCATCGCGATAACAGCAAAGATGGCGTTTCGACGGGCTGGCGTACTGACGGTATCCGTCATGCTGAGTGTTCCAAGACTGCTGCCTGGGAGAGCGCGTGTTCTATGCACAATGTACGGCTGGACTTATCCGCAGAGCCGCCGGCGTCCACTCTGACACCAGAAACCAGCGGCGCAACGGTAGTCTGGGTGTTTTATTCTACGCGCACTCAGGCGGGTGGGTATCAGCCGCCACCCGGGTACAGGCGAGCCACCAACGCATTATGCAGGTAGCGCCTGCGCCGTGATCGACACTGACCGGCACATTAACGAACCAGCAGAATCGGTGCTTCAATGGTCCGTATCATGGCCGTTGTCGTGCTTCCTACAATCAAGTTCCTGAGTGGAGAGTGGCCATAGGCACCCATGATCAGCATTGAGTGTGGATCAGCCGCTACACAATCGGCAATAACCTGCTCAGGCGCACCTGCCACAAGCGAGCAACTCGCCTCATGCCCACTTCTCTCCAGTAACCCGACAATCTCGTTCAGTTGCTCGCGACGTTGTAAAGAGTCGGAACCTGCCATGACCAGATGAATCTGCAAGCCCTTAAGCACTTGAGAATTTGTCACAACCGCAAGCGCACGGGAAATAGACTTTCCACCGTCGTAGGCGATTACGGCTCGCTTAATATCAGTATGCCGTTGTGGGGCCACCAAAAGCGGCTTAGTGCTGGCTCGCAGCACGCGTTCGATCTTTGAACCAATATGACTGGGAGCGAACTGGCTAGAAGCACCACGCTTGCCCATGACAACCAGATCCGTATCGGCCTCTCTCTCCAGGATGGTCTCCACGATCCCGCCATGAAGATGGACCAATTTCACCTGGGCAACATTGGCAGCCTGCAGTCTGCTTTGGGCCGCAGCCAAAAGTGCCCGCCCTCCTTCCACAGCCAGTTTGCCTTGAGCTTCCTCTATACGTGTCAGTTCTTCAAGAAGTTCGCTCTTTACCCCCAGCCCGATTGCGCCGCTAAGATCGTGTCTTGCGGTTACTGCGCTTTTCCGCTGCACAACGTGAAGTAGTTCGACGTGCCAGGCAAGGCGGACTGCGACCCACGCGGTTAAGTCGCAAACCGACTCCGCGTACGGCGAAGCGTCGATGCATGCAAGTATCTTCGACATAATTACTCCTTAGTGATCTGTCGATTTGGCGTCAATGCCCGGCTTGTCATGCATGGCAAATTGCCCAATCATGGTGGCACTGGCCTCGTTGAGCCCAACCACCTCTACCGACGCTCCTTCGCGGCGCAGCTTGATAACAACCTTGTCGAGTGCACCAACAGCGGAAATATCCCAGAAGTGCGCGGCAGAGACGTCAAGCACAACACGGTCAAGAACCTCTTTGAAATCGATCGCTTCGGCAAATCGTTCTGTAGAGGCGAAAAATATTTGCCCAGAGTAGTAATACGTGCGAGTCAGACCATCGGGCGACAAATGTGATGTGACCGCGAACAACCTTCGTACTTTGCCGGCAAAGAATACTCCACTGAGCAAAACACCAACCAGCACACCTCGGGCAAGGTCATGTGTCCAGACCACGACAACCACAGTCGCCACCATCACAACCGATGATTGCCATGGATGCGAGCGCAGGTTGCGGATGGATCCCCAGCTAAAGGTGCCGATGGAAACCATAATCATGACAGCGACGAGCGCGGGCATAGGGATTCTTGCAACGAGAGGCCCCAGCACGACAATCAGGAAAAGAAGAAATGTGCCAGCGACAAACGTAGAAAGCCGTGTTGATCCGCCCGACTTCACGTTAATGACAGACTGGCCGATCATGGCGCACCCGCCCATCCCGCCAAAAAAGCCGGTCACGAAATTAGCAATACCCTGCCCTTTGCACTCGCGCTGCTTATCGCTCGGCGTATCCGTCAAATCATCCACGATCTGTGCAGTCATCATGGACTCAAGCAAACCGACGACTGCCATGGTGATAGAAAACGGGAAAATAATCTGCAAGGTTTCAAAGCTGAACGGAACATTCGGCAGGAAGAAAGTCGGCCAGGATGAAGGCAATTTCCCCATGTCACCAACGGTGTTGACGTGCAAGCCACCAAAGATCGAGATGATCGTAAGTACGATGATTGCGATCAAAGGCGAAGGCACAGCCTTGGTAAGGCGAGGAAACAAATAAATTATGGCCAGACCGCCCGCAATCATGACGTAGGTTACCCACGTCACATTGATTAGCTGGGGCAACTGGGCAATAAAGATCAAGATCGCGAGTGCATTCACAAACCCTGTAACGACCGATCGCGACACATACTGCATTAACAGATCGAGCCGAAGAAACCCTGCGATAACCTGGAAGATACCCATCAAAATGGTCGCGGCGAAAAGGTAGTCAACACCATGATCTTTAACCAATGGCACGACCAGCACCGCGACAGCGGCTGTAGCGGCCGAGATCATGCCCGGCCTGCCACCCACTAAAGAGATGATCACAGCAATTGAGAATGAGGCGTAAAGCCCCACCCTGGGGTCGACGCCGGCAATTATGGAAAAGCCAATGGCTTCGGGAATAAGAGCAAGCGCAACGACGATACCCGCGAGAATATCAGCCCGAGGACTTGCCATCCATTCGCGGCGAAACGCAGAAAAAAGAGACATGATTTGGCTAAACTGAAGTTAGCAAGCGAGACATCACACCAAATTGGGTGTTGAAGTTGGTCTGGGAGGCAGCGTGATTCGCTTGGAGTTGTCCGGGGGATAGGCGCCCGGCCGAGCCACCCGGCCAGGCCAGGTCCACGTAGAGGAATGCTGTAGCATCCATCGCAGATGCCACGAGCCGAAATTGTACACAGGTTTGAAAAAAACTGAGAATGCAGACCGCTATAGGGACACCCGCGGGCAGGGCATGCCCCTCACTTCAGTTGTATGATGGACTACATAATTCAGGAGACACGCATGGACGCACTTGAATTAGTCGTTCCACCGCCCGTGGTCATGCTCGTCGTTGGTATGCTCATGTGGTTGTTGTTTTTTTTGTTTCCCGTGTTTACCGTGCCCTGGTTTGGTAACCTGTGGGTAGCCATTATTATCAGTATGGCTGGCTTGGTTATCGGTATGTTGGGCGTCATCACCTTCCACCGCGCGGGAACAACCAGCAACCCAGGCAAATCTGCACACGTTTCGGTACTGGTCACATCTGGCATTTATCGCCTTACTCGCAATCCCATGTATATAGGGGTGCTATTCCTGCTGATAGCCTGGGGCATATACCTTGGCAACATACTGGCGCTGATCGGTGCATTCATCTTCGTGCTTTACATCAACCGCTACCAGATCCGACCAGAAGAACGGCTGCTTGAGCACCAATTCGGTGATGCATTTGTTTCCTATAAAGCCAAAGTCCGGCGGTGGATCTAGCATTTCAACGCTTGCCCTGCTCACAACAGGTGCAGAGCATTAACGCGTAGTTTGCAGACGCAAACCCCCGACTGTTAACTGCGCACGCAAAAAGCCACTCGCGTGGCAGTATCAATTAAACCTAAGCAGGAAAATTACTATGACGACACCACAATGGGGTTATGAACGGGCAGACTGTACCGGCGAATATGCCCTCGCCCTCTTTCTGGATGACATGGAGCGCGTGGTTGAGCACTACGCAACCCTGGACGGCGAACAAGTTGAAACCCGAATCTTCCAGGCCCAGGCAGCCGCCAACAAGCTGTTGAAAGCCTACGCCAACAACGCCCGCAAACGACGGCCTTCGATGGCCAGTTCATCGACATCAAAGCCTTTGTGAACGAAGACGGCCAAACGCAATTCGTACCGATATTTTCCAGCGGCCTGAAACAAAAATTGCTTACCTTGCTAAAGCGCAGCAATCAGACCACCCGTCATTGACTGCCCTTGCAGGAAAATAGGGAGACCATGCCATGCGTATTCTGCTTACCGGTGGCACCGGCCTGATCGGTCGGGCACTATGCAAACGCTGGGGCGCCGAAGGCCATGAGCTTGTCGTCTTAAGCCGCAAGCCACAGAAGGTTTCCGAACTTTGCAGCGGCGCGTTAGGTGTCGAACGCCTCGACCAGCTAGACGGAACACCCGCCTTCGATGCGGTTATCAATCTGGCTGGTGCTCCCATCGCTGATCGCCCGTGGACCCAGGCCCGTCGCAAGGTACTCTGGAAGAGTCGGGTCGACCTTACCCAGCACCTGGTAACTTGGCTGGAGCTTCAATCGAAACGACCATCTGTTTTGATTTCAGGCTCTGCCACCGGCATCTATGGCGATTGCGGCGACGCCATAATCGATGAGGACAGCCCCTCAGGCACCGACGACTTTGGCAGCAGGCTATGTGTTGCATGGGAAGACGCTGCCCGGCAAGCAGAAACCTTGGGCATGCGGGTGGTGCTGGTGCGCACTGCTCCAGTCCTGGCACGCAATGCCGGCATGCTGGCGCGTATGAAGCTTCCTTTCAAGTTGGCGCTGGGCGGACGACTGGGTAATGGACAGCAGTGGATGCCCTGGATACACCTTACCGACGAAGTCGGCCTGATTGATTTTCTTTTACATTGCGACGACTGCACCGGCGCCTGGAATGCATGCGCACCCCAGGCCGTGCGCAATAGTGAATTCGTGCGCGCGCTCGGGCTTGCCTTGCATCGGCCAGCCATCTTGCCCGCACCCGCTTTCCTCTTGCGCCTGGCACTGGGCGATATGTCAACTTTGCTTTTGGGAGGTCAGCACGTGCTGGCTGACCGCGCTCTTGCTGCGGGCTATCGGTTTCAATTTATACGGCTGGACGACGCTCTGGCTGACGTGTTCTGTTGATCTTTTCTATACACGCACCAGAAAGACACCTGTGCGGCATTTTCTCAGGTAAAGCGGTGTTCGGGACTAAGCCCCTGCCACGTTAAACAACAGATCAGAAGAAGTTGCTATTCCGGCTCTGCCGACGGAAACAGTAAATTCGCAATCATTTCGTTGTCAATGACTTCGCCAGCCACGGTGCGCGAAAGAATTTCTGCCCCCAGCGCCTGCAGAGAAAACACCATATCGGGCCCTACCCGTTTTATCTTCTTCAGATGCGTGGTCGTATTGGCCAAGGCGACCGTCTGGGTTTTCCCGCTGCACACTTCTTTTGCCGCCAAAATAATGAAAGCGTTCTCGGAATCGTCGCTGCGCAGCGCCATGATATACAAAGCGTCATGCGCGCCCGCAGCCTCCAGCACGGCAGTATCGGTTGCATCACCCTCAATCAAATCAGTACCCTCAGGATAACCATGCTGGATTTCAGGGGCGACGATAACGGTCACTTCGTGTCCGCGCGCTCTTAGCGCCGTGTAGACGTTTTGGGCAAGAGGCGTTACGCCTGCAATAATGATGTGTTGTTTTCTCATGGGAGTATGTGCCTTGCCTTTGACCAGCCGCCGTAAATTGCCACCTATGATAGGGCCGGCAATGGCGCTGATCGATGTAGCGAAAATGCTTATGCCAAGAATAATGATGGATGCGGTAAAAAGCCGGGATGCGCTGGTGTGTGGAGTTATATCGCCAAAACCAACGGTCGACATGGAGACAATTGAAAAATAAAAGGCCGTAATGCCGTCTGTAATTGGCGGCTGAAACTCATCGCCAAGATAAAGCGCGCCAAAGACCGCATACACAAGCAACGATGCAATGGATACCAAGGCAAACAAACTGCCGGCGGCCAGGCTGGAGCGGTCGAAGCGTCGCCAGTAAACCACCAACATGACTGCGAGCACGATGGTGTAAGCGATCAGGTCACTGTGTCCGTCTGAACGCCATACAAAAAACCCGGCGGTACTCACCAATAAAACCAGGGACACTGTCCATGCCAGGCGGGCTTTGAAGATGAGCCCGGCAGCCATAATTTGCAAGCCTATGCCCAGCATCAGCCGGGGCACTTCGACGAGACCAAATGAATTCACAAATACATTGAGACTGTCGCTGGTCAGCCACCCGCTCCAGGCATGTTGACGCAACGCGAGCACGGCAGAGACGCCAGGCCGCAATAAGGTGTAGCCGTTGATGGCGACCAGAATCGCCAGTAGCCAATGCAAAGGAAGTGAATCATGTATACGCTTTACCTGATTGCGCATGAGCATTAACTTGATTCGAAAACCAGACGCGCCGGACACCGGCTGGGCCGCGTTGATGCCGATAGTCGGTATAGTCTTGGGCTTACCTAGCGTGACATTTGGTGGCATGGCGGGTGGCTTTTACTTTGAGAGTTTTAAGCTCGCATGATAACAAACCTGCATACGCCCTCATCCACAATCATGCCAACCCCTTCAGCCTACATATCTGGAGGGGATGGCATCGTCTTAATGACTTCGAGAGTGAAAAATGCTTAAGCAATAAGCTCGACCCGTCCTGTTTCAAGATGGTACAAGCCGCCCACAACCTTGAGCTTACCGGCCTGAACCGCATTGACCAATATTGGTGTGGCTTTTTGCAGTAGTTCAACATTATGCTTGATGTTTTGAATGGTGGCCGCCTGGAGCAATGTACCCTCATGAGTTTGCGCAGCGGCAGCACGCACGGATGGCACTATCGCTGAGACGATAGTCTGAATATGGCCGGGAAACTCGGCTTTGTCCTCGACTGCGCTGACGGCTGCACCTACCGCCCCACAACTGGTATGCCCCAATACCATAATAAGTGGAGAGTTCAAGACTGCGGCGCCATACTCCAGACTTGCAAGCAGATCATTGGTAACGTAATTGCCCGCCACGCGCGTCACGAACAAGTCACCTCTTTCTTCATCAAAACACAGTTCGGGGCTAACGCGCGAATCGGCACAGCTCAAAATGCTCGCATATGGATTTTGCCCACCCGCCAATGCTGCACGCGTCGAGGCAAAGCTTCGCTCCTGGGTTTTGCCTGTGCTGTAGCGTTCATTTCCGCTCATTAAGCGCTTGAGCGCCTCGTCGGGAGACAAAGCATTACCCGGTTTGGGAGGTTGTTTCGCGTAAACGGCAGGAGCCAGCGCCGACATACCGAACAAAGAAACAGCCCCCATCATGCCAAGGGCAGCGCGTCTGGAGGTTGACGCCGGCGCATTGCTCTCCATGGCTTTGTGTACACAAAGTTCGCACATAACTTTGTCTCCTTTATAGTTGTTTCAACAGACTACCTGTCAATTCAACATGAAACAACTGATATTTTCGTTACGTAAACCGGCAAAAATCCTTGTGCGTTACAAGATGTGGTGGTTTGATGGGTGGTTTGATGGGTGGCTTCCAGATCAAGGCAATACGTATGCTTCACGCGATGCCCTCAAGCTTGCGTTCCATAACCACAGCACCTTCAAGACAGTGCATCCAGAGGAGACGATGATTATGCACAACACAGGCTTCAGGTTAAGCTTCAATAAGCTTACATTGCGTGTTCAAGATAAGAGGCAACACCATGGCGCTTGCGTCTTGATGCTGGCCCTAAGCCTGTGCGTGACGTCAACCGCCCTTGCGTATGAGCCCGTCGTGCAGCTGGGGGCTAACCCTTCCTCAGATGTCATCGCCTTGGCCGACAACGGCCTGAGCACGGCGCTTGCCGCCCTACCCCAACTCGTCAACACAACGCTAGAGCGCAGCGGCGTGCCGGGCGCGGCAGTTGCTGTGGTGCATAACGGCAACATCGTTTTTGCGCAGGGATTCGGTGTTCGCAAAATAGGCCAACCAGAAAAAATTGACACATCTACCGTATTTCAGATCGCATCTATATCAAAGTCTATAACCGCTTCAGTCATTGCCGTGGAAGTCACGAAAAAACGAGTATCCTGGGATGACCCCGTTGCACGCTATCTGCCGAGGTTTAAGCTGTTAGATCCGTATATAACGGCCCACGCAACCATCGGCGATTTCATGGCCCACCGCAGCGGATTACCGTTAGCGGCAGGCGACGAGCTCGAAGATTTGGGCTATAGCCGCTCGCAGATCATCGGGCGTTTGCGCCAGGTTCCACTTGATGCCTTCCGCACTTCATACCACTACGCCAACTTTGGTACTACGATCGCTGGCGAAGCCGTGGCAGCTGCCGCGAACATGCCTTGGGAAGAGCTGGCATCAAAAGCCTTGTTTGAACCTTTGGGCATGCGATCTACCAGCGCACGACATGCTGATTACCTTGCACGCCCCAACCGCGCAGTGTTGCATGCGCTGGCGCAGGGCAAGTTCCGGCCACTCTATGATCGCACTCCAGATGCTCAGGCGCCCGCCGGAGGCGTATCATCAAACGTACTGGATCTGGCTCAGTGGATGAAATTTCTACTCGCTAATGGTCAGCACAACGGTGAACCCCTGGCTACGCCCGACTCACTTGCTGCCGCGCTGAGTCCCCATGCCTTCAGTGGTCAACCCGGTACGCTCTCCGCACGACCCAGTTTTTATGGATACGGCTTTAATGTCGGCGTTAACGCGAACGGTCGCACCACCTTCGGTCATTCTGGCGCTTTTTTGCTTGGGGCAGGTACAGCGTTTCAGATTCTTCCGTCCGCAGATCTGGGCATCGTAGTATTGACCAATGGTGCTCCTGTTGGCGTGCCCGAGAGTATTAACGCGAACTTCATGGATACAGTGCAATTTGGTAAACCACTACGTGATTGGTATGCCGGGTACCACGCACATATGATGGGTTTTTATACGCCTGAAGGTGACCTGGCCGGCAAGACGCCGCCTGTTGATCCGCAACCTTCGCGACCGCTTGAAGCTTACACAGGCCAGTATGAAAGCGCATATTTTGGTCCTGCCGAGATCATATTAAATGACAATAGGTTGACACTTGCCATAGGCCCTGCCAGGCACCACCTGAGCATGAACCACTGGAACGCCGACACCTTCGCAGTAATGCCTCTGAGCGAAAACACACCAACCGAATCACGTTCTTCGGTGATCTTTTCTGCAGAACAAAATAAGGTTGATGACTTCACGATAAATTATCTGAACAACAATGGCCTGGCGACCTGGCACAAGAGCCGCAGTCACTGAAATACATTGCTGATTCTATAATTGTTGCCTTCGATGGGAAAAAGATGCGATTGTAGGCCGACCTCCAAACAGTTACAGTAAGTTGTGTGGTGCAGCAGTTGCTTGCAGCACTCTAAGCGCCGTCCGCAAAAAGACCATAAAAAGAAAGCCAAAATCTATGTGTGAGTAGCGCTTTTTTCGGCAGGCTGCAGCGTCAGCCCGCTGTGCGATCGATCTATTTGGATTGATCACTTCCCAGGAGATAGACGTGAAACCCACAAACCCAAAAGGCGCAACACCGACAGCGGATGAATTACACGATATGAACGAGATGCTGGACGAAGCAAGCATGGAGTCATTTCCGGCCAGCGACCCCCCAGCCTGGATCTCGCGCCGTCCCAAGAGCGATACCAAATCAAACGCAGAGTCGACAGATCCGGGCACTGATCCGGCGACGGAAAAAAAGCCGTAAAGATCGCGCCTTCTGCCACCAGAGCCTCGCCAAAGACACAAAACACGAGGCACGGTGGCGTTTCTGTGCCAGCCATGATGCCCATGCGAGACTTTGCATTCAGCAAAGCAGGGTGACATAATGGTTTCAATACGTGCACTGCCACCGTTTTCAATATGTTGTCAGGCTCTGCATGCATGGGCGCAGGCCGATCTAACTTAATCCCCTCTACGCCTTCTCAACCTCACATAGCTTGCTCCGCGCCCGTGAACCCTGTTCCCAGGGCATGAAATGGTTGCCGGTATTTTTGTCAGTGCAAACCATCCTCTGCAAGCTGGAAACTGCGGAGAAGAACCATGAGTACGATTCATACCCCCACGCCCGTTGTCATAACCACGGGAAGTCGGTAATGACCACGCTTATTGAAGACTATGCACTCATTAGCAACTGCTGTACCGCCGCACTGGTCGGGCGCAACGGTTCCATAGACTGGCTATGTCTGCCGCGATTCGATTCAGGCGCGTGTTTCACTGCATTGCTCGGAGAACCAGAACACGGGCGCTGGCTGATTCGTCCAGCAGCCGATGTTAAGCAAACCCGACGCAGCTATCGGGACGGTACGCTAATTCTGGAAACCGAATTCGAAACCAGCGAGGGCGCAGTAAAGCTGATTGACTTCATGTCCATGACCGATCAATACACAGAAGTCGTGCGCATGGTGGAGGGCGTGAGCGGGCAGGTAAAACTCAACATGGATCTTGTCATACGGTTTGACTATGGCTTGATCGTCCCTTGGGTATGGCAGACAGAACACTGCTGGCAAGCAACAGCCGGGCCAGACACAGTAGAGCTGCGCACCGACATACCCACTTCGCGCGAGACGGCCAGCATCAAAGCAGAATTTACCGTTACCAAGGGGCAGCGCAAATCGTTCGTTCTCACTTACCATGCCTCACACCATGCGTCATCGCCGGCGACAAACCCTGAACAGACCCTGGATCAAACAGAGCGTGCGTGGCATACGTGGTCAGACCGCTGTACCTATGATGGCCACTGGAAAGATCAGGTATTACGTTCGCTCCTCACATTGAAAGCCCTCACCTACAAACCCACCGGTGGAATTGTTGCCGCACCCACCACATCATTGCCGGAGCAACCGGGCGGTGTACGCAATTGGGATTATCGGTTCTGCTGGGTGCGCGACGCCACGTTCACGCTCAATGCACTGCTGGCCGCCAATTATCAGGATGAGGCTGTAGGCTGGCGAGAATGGCTGCTACGTGCAGTCGCGGGTGATCCTGATGATCTGCAGATAATGTATGGCATCACCGGAGTACGACGTCTGGAAGAGATGGAACTCGACTGGTTGCCTGGCTATGGCGGTGCCACACCTGTCCGCGCCGGAAATGCCGCCTCAAAACAGTTTCAGCTGGATGTATACGGCGAAATCATGGATACGATGCACCTGGCGCGCTGCGCCGGCTTACATCCAGGCCCTCACGCCTGGGAAATCCAAAAGGCATTGCTCGGCTTTCTCGAAACAAACTGGCAAAACCCTGACGAAGGTATCTGGGAGATACGCGGGCCCAGACGACAGTTCACCCACTCCAAGGTCATGGTCTGGGTGGCATTCGACCGCGCCATCAAGGATGCGCAGCGCTTTGGGCTTGATGGCCCTGTGCCACACTGGCGCGATCTGCGCGACACCATTCATGCGCATATCTGCGACAAGGGCTTCGATGCGCAGCGCAATACCTTTGTTCAGTACTTTGGTTCATCCGAGCTGGATGCAAGCCTACTGCTCATTCCGCTGGTCGGCTTTCTGGCGCCAGACGACCCACGCGTTTCTGGCACCGTTGAAGCGATCGAGCGCGAACTAATGCCCGACGGACTCGTACTGCGTTACGCAAGTGAAACCAAGATTGATAACCTCCCGGCGGGAGAAGGCACGTTTTTGCCCTGTTCTTTCTGGATGGCTGACAATCTTGCATTGATCGGACGACACAAAGAAGCAGAAGCACTGTTCGAACGCCTGTTGGCGTTGCGAAACGATGTGGGCTTACTTGCGGAAGAATATGACCCCGCAAGCAAGCATATGCGCGGTAACTTTCCCCAAGCGCTGACGCACATGGCTCTGATCAACACAGCGTTGCTGCTGACCAGGCTCAAGAACAAACCCTCAGGCCACTCACATGATGGAGACAGACCCGTTGCCGTAGCCCGTACCAAGGGATAGCACAGTAAGAGGCGACTTGGCCCAGTGTTATCAGACCTGAACAGCGCGCCTGTTGCCAACACGCCCACAACCTGAGCCTCTCGACCGGCGGGCCTAAACTGATGCCTCATCAGTTTGCGCCAACGCTGACACCTCGACTGGCGTCAGGTAGCGTGATTCGCCAGGCTGTAGGTCTTCATCAAGAGCAACCGGACCAATGCGTTCGCGGTGCAGTGCCGTCACCAGGTTGCCCAGCGCTGCGAACATTCGCTTTACTTGGTGGTACTTGCCCTCTTGTATGGTCAGGCGGGCCTGATGTGTTCCGACGCGTTCCAGCACAGCAGGTAGCGTAGCTTTGTCCTCACCCTCTAGAACAATGCCTGCAGCGAAACGCGCTTCGGCGTCATCAGGCAGAGGTTCTGCCAGGGTGGCAAGATAAACCTTGTCGCAGCGATGTCGCGGAGAGATGATGCGATGCGTCCACTGGCCATCGTCTGTAATCAGGATCAACCCTGTCGTGTCTACATCAAGCCGGCCAACAGTGTGCAGGCGGTCACGCTTGTCAACATTCAGCAAATCCATCACTGGCAGGTGTTGGCTGTTTTTAAGGCTGCACTCATAACCTGCGGGTTTGTTCAGCATGATGTAACGCAGCCCGATGACTTCAAGCGTTTCGCCATCCCATTGCACCTGATCACCCTCTTGCACAACAAATGTGCCACGTTTTACCACTTCGCCGTTGACGGTGATTTCGCCTCCGGCCAACGCGGAGCGCGCCAGCGAGCGTGTCAGGTCGGAGCTCTCGCAAAGGTACTTGTCCAGACGCATTCGGATTCCATAAAAATTAATTGCCAGATAATATACCCGAGCCCCCTATTCTATGCAGCGACCACCCATAACGTGCCGCTACTCAGCCTGCCCATTGGCACCGGCCAGCCTTCGCGTAGCCTGATAGCGCGCCATCCAGCACAATGCCGCAGCAATCAGCACCAGTGGCATCAACGAACCCAGGTTGATCCAGAACCAGCCTTCCGTGGTAATTAGCACGCCCGACGCAAACGAGCTGATCGCAACGCTGGCAAACACGCAAAAGTCCATGGCGCCCTGCGTTTTGTTCTTTTCGTCCGCAGTATAAGCTTCGGTTAACAGCGTGCTGCCGCCGATATACAGAAAATTCCAGCCCACGCCCAGCAACAGTAACGCAACCGTAAATTGCATCAACGCAACGCCTGACAGCGCAACAGCCACGCAGATCACCATCAGCATCACACCAACGCTCATGATGGGCAATACCCCGAAGCGCTTGATCAGGTGGCCTGTGAAAAAGCTAGGTACGAACATACCCAGCACATGCCATTGAAGAACAATGGCAATATGACCAAAGGGGTGATCGAGCATTTGCATCGCAAGCGGTGTGGCCGCCATCAACAAATTCATGACGGCGTATCCGAGTGCGGCACCCGCCACAGCTACGACAAACACGGGCTGACGAATAATCTGGCAGAGCGGCCGGCCGCTCTGGGCTCCTGGAACAGGTGCTTCATGACGCGGAAAACCAATACAGGACATAATCAAGAGTGAAAGTAGCGCCACCACTACCAAAGCCAAATACGCACCCACAAACGGTGTTGGCAACAGGCCACGCGTCCAGTTCGCAAGATTTGGCCCTACGACTGCGCCAACGATGCCACCCGCCAAAACCAGAGAAATGGCCTTTTCCTTGTAACTTGGCGCGGCCAGCTCTGGCGCTGCGAAGCGGTATAGCGACGCGTTAGCACTGTAATACCCCGCAATAAAGGTAGCAGTGACCAGAAGCCAGAACTGCTGCGTTACGGCTGCCCATGCGCAAATTCCGGCCGACACCGCCGCTACCACCAACCCGATCTGAAATGATCGCTTGCGTCCCAGAAAACGTTGGGAGCGAGCCACTGGCGCAGTAGACAATGCGGCACCCACCACGTACGCAGTCACCGGAAGTGTCGCCAGCCAGGCAAATGGTGCCAATGCCAGCCCAACCAACCCATTAATAGCAATAAATGTGACGTTATTGGTAAGAAACAGCCCTTGGCAGAGGGTCAGCAGAAGGAGTTTGCGGTTCATGGAATCAAGCGCCATTGGGAGATAAGACGCTATTGTCTCCCATCCCGAGCAAGAAAAGAAAATATAGGGTAAACTCTCATTCATCAGACGCGGGGTGGAGCAGTCTGGCAGCTCGTCGGGCTCATAACCCGAAGGTCACAGGTTCAAATCCTGTCCCCGCAACCAAACAACGTATTGCTGCTGTACTTGATCGATACTGCTTCATGCAATCGACAAACTAATCTGCACAGTAATCACATCCAGCTAAAGCATCGGCGGCGTCAGCCCGGTGCTCAACAGCACAAAAAAACCCACACTACGCTTGCCAGAATCCGGCACATGGCTATATCAGGCCTTCGCCGTCACTGCAGCCAGCGCGCGCGGGCTAAAACTGTCTTATCATGGAACGCGCTACCTCAGGCTGCGGCATATGTATGCGCGCAGCGTACTTTGTACGCTCTTGCTTCAAGTAAATTGAGCAATGACAGATTGGAAAAGTCCACGCTTTATGAACAACATTCTTTTCGCCACTGATCTTTCCTCCGAATCTGAGCTTGCCCATCAACGTGCCCAGCAGTTAGCCACTTTCCTCAGCGCAACACTTCGTATCGTGCACGTGCCCGAAGACGGAAACAGTCCGGTTCAGCCAACGTCGGCCACCAAAGTCCGCTCATGGGCCGGAAACGACGACACACACATCGAAAGCGTTTCTGGTAATCCTTGCGAAATCATTACCAGCCTGGCTCAAGACACCGATTTGCTCGTACTTGGTCAGCCGCGCCGCCGTACCGCAGGAGAGCTCTTTACCGGCACAACGGGCGAACGTATCATTCGGCACCTGACGGCACCCGTGCTCGTGGTCAAAAACAAGGTCACGGAAACCTATCGTCGCATCTTGGTGGCGGTAGATCTCGCCCACCGCCCCGCAGATATTCTTGAGGTCGCCAAAACGCTCACTAGCGCCTCCACGCAGTGTGATGTTGTCTATGCTTATGAGTCTCCTCAGTTAAACATGATGGTGGAAGCAGCCACGTACAACATGGCTGAACTCAGCCAGCACATTACTGAAAGGCGTCGCGACCTTAATAAAAAACTCAGGGCTGAAATGACAGAAGCCGGCTTGAAGGGGCGCGCCATAGCCATCCAGATCGAACCCAGCCCGGCCGCCACCATTATCGCATTCGCCGATCAAATCGACGCCGATCTCATCATTCTGGGTAGCCGCCGCCCAGGCATTAAAAGACTAATGTTAGGAAGCGTGGCCACACAGGTACTGAGCCGCGCCAAAATGGATGTGCTTATCGTGCCACCAAGAAGCAGCAACTAAGGCTGCCCCAGTCACTGACTCAAATACGAGCGTAAAAAAAGTTTGCCATATATTCGAGCAGGCTCGTCACTCGTTCAAATCTCCAGTTATACTCCGATACCTTTTGTGACTTTTAACATTATCCCGAACAAAAATACTGGAGTGAGATATGAAGACATGGCGTTTTGCATTGACGACCGTACTATGTGTGCCCACCATCGCGTTAGCCGCCAACGTCGAGTTCGTCAACAAGACTTCATGGGAGATTCATGAGGTGTATTTCTCGCCCGCAAGCCAGCAAAGCTGGGGCGACGATCACCTGGGAAACGATGTTCTCGAAAATGGCGATTCGCTTACCTTGAGCGGGGTTGACAGGGGTGATTGGGACGTCATGCTGGTCGACGAAGACGGTGATAAATGTGTCTTGGAAGACGTGACAATAGACGGCTCCGACCGTTGGGTAATCACTGACAAAGATTTGCTGGGCTGCCAGGCAGCTAGCTGAACCGCAAACTACTGCTATTTGCCGCAACGACACGTTTCGCAGCAAACCTGATGGGCCACTTCTTTCAGCAACAGCCTGGCCATAATTTCATGCAGACTTAGTACTTACAAGGCACTGCTTCACACGACGCCGTGCCTTGTTTTCGTGTCTGTACACACCTATCCGCTGACGACCAGGCTGAAGTAAACGTGATCACAAAGCTTTCAATCTCCAGCACTCACCTTAAATGGATGGGTGGCTATTACGCTAGCCGGTCCCGAACCACGAAGCACATAGCGCAATAGATATTCCCCTGGCTTTTTGGGCGCAGTTAGCTCGCCGGGCTCGCCCTCTTCTAGCGACTTGGGGCGGAAATACATCAGCTCACCACCGATGCGCTTGTGGTCAGCGGGCACCAGATCAATGTAGTCTTTATCGCCCGCTGGCCCTGTCCACGCCACGTCAAACGTGGACCCTGCCTGCACGCTCTCCGGGGCCGACACACTGGCCTTGGCAGCGGTAACCGTGAATGGCTGGCTTGCAATGACACTGTCAGCCCCTGCACCACGTAATATGTAACGCACAAGATATGACCCTGCTTTGGTCGGTGCTTTCAACTCGCCGGGCTCGCCCTCTTCTAGCGACTTGGGGCGGAAATACATCAGCTCACCACCGATGCGCTTGTGGTCAGCGG
>RAPG01000007.1 GCA_005239165.1 Allopusillimonas ginsengisoli | reverse complement strand
GTTCGAGTTCGAGTTCGAGTTCGGGTTCGGGTTCGGTGAGTTCGGGGTTCGGGGTTGGGGTGGGGTTGGGGGTTGGGGTCAGAGTCAGGGCCGTGACTGGCGGCTCACAGATCACCAAACCATAAACTCACAGTTTGGTGAACTGGACGCAAAAAACCTTAAAAAATCACGCATTTAACAACTACCGCACTATCAATCCCATTCTGGCGCGATGCCTTCCGGACTGGCCTGTCTCTCGCCGCGATCAAGAGTTGCTATGCGGGCCATGTCTTCGTCTGTCAGTACAATATTCACCGCGTTAAGATTACTTTGCAGGTTTTCACGGCGCGTCGACGACGGAATCACCGCATAGCCTTGCTGCAATGCCCAGGCCAGGGCGATCTGCGCTGGGGTGGCAGCATGCGCCGTGGCAATTTCACCAAGTAAGGGGTCATTGAGAACACCACCATAAGCCAGGGTCATGTATGAAGTCAGATGTATACCCTGTTCACGCGCGAAAGCTGCCAATTTGCGGTTTTGCAGATAAGGGCTGATTTCCACCTGATTGGTGGCGATGTTCTCACGTCCTACTACCGCAATGGCTTCAGCCAGCAAAGAAGTCGTGAAATTTGAGACGCCGATTTGGCTGGTAAGCCCATCTGTCTGGGCTTCGCGCAGCGCATTTAACGTCTCTTTCAGCGGCACAGCACCGCCAGGCGACGGCCAGTGGATTAAGGTCAGATCTACGTGGTCGGTGCGCAGTTTCTCCAAACTTTGACGCAAGCTTGGCATCAACGTGGATGCAGACATATTCTCGATCCAGATCTTGGTAGTAAGAAATAGCTCGCTGCGCGGTACACCAGACTCAGCGATAGCCTGACCAATATCTGCCTCGTTGCCGTAGATCTGGGCAGTGTCGACAACACGATAGCCCACGTCCAGTGCATTGCGCACTGAATCAATGACGGTCTGACCTTGAAGGCGGAAGGTGCCAAGTCCAAAGGCGGGGATGTTCATAATAATTCTCCGTAGTTTGATAAAAAGGTAAGAGGCGAAACACGTGCTAGCCATACGTAAAGTTGGCAAGCAGTCGATCTGAAGTCGTTGTCGTTGGGTTGCAGGCATCGGTGCTGCTGCAATTCATCGACAAACAAACCCGTATTGAAATAGCTTCTTGATGCAACACGCCGGCCAGGTTGGTTGCGCTTGCACGCACAGCCGTGTGTTGCTGTTTTTATAAGGTCATGCTTGCACGGCGTGCGACATGGCGGCGGCATCCGCCCCCTCGCTGTCTCGGCGATCCAGACGGCCACTCCATGCCGTAAGCAGTAGCGCACCCAGTACCACGAGCGCACCCACCCAGGCGGTATGGATTAGGCCGAACCGTTCCACGATCAGGCCACCGGCCCAGGCGCCTCCGGCGATGCCAAGGTTGAACGCGGCGATGTTCAATCCGGACGCCACGTCAGCGGCTTGGGGCGTAAATCGCTGTGCCTGTTTGACCACATAAACCTGCAAGCCTGGCACATTGCCGAAGGCAACCGCCCCCCACACCAGCACCGTTGCCAGCATCAACCACTTGTTTGTTGCGGTAAAGGTCAGTATCAGCAACACCACCGCCAGCAACGCGAAGATCAGCTTGAGTGCCGGGACTGCCCCGTGACGGTCGGCCAGTTTGCCGCCCCACAGGTTGCCCGCCGCCACCGATATACCGTAAACCAGCATCACCGCACTGACTGCACTGGCAGAAAAGCCCGTAACATGTTCCAGCATAGGCGCCAGAAAGGTAAACGCGATAAACGAGCCACCGTAGCCGACCGCGGTCATGGCATAGACCAGAAGCAGGCGCGGTTGCGCCAGAACGCCGAGCTGTTGGCGCACTGTTGCAGGCTTGCTGTGTGGCACGCTCTTGGGCACGAATAGCAGGCTACCGAAGAAAGCCACCACACCCAGTGCAGAAACAGCCAGAAATGTCTCGCGCCAGCCAAAGTGCTGTCCTATCAGGGTACCCAGCGGCACACCCGTTACCAGCGCTACGGTAAGGCCGGTGAACATAATGGCAATTGCGCTGGCAGCCTTCTCTTTCGGGACCACGCTGGCGGCAATAATGGAGCCAATCGAAAAGAAAACCCCATGCGCCAACCCAGTCAGGATGCGCGCAACGATCAGGGTTTCGTAGCCAGGTGCCTTCCACGCGACCAGATTGCCAAGCGTAAACAACGCCATCAACGCGAGCAGCAGCGCTTTGCGTGGCACCTTGCCGGTCAAGGCCGTAAGCAGTGGTGCACCTACGGCCACGCCCAATGCATACAGTGAAACCAGCAAACCTGCGGCCGGCAGGCTCACGCTAAGGTCGGTGGCAATAGTAGGAATCAGGCCAACGATTACGAATTCAGTCGTCCCGATGGCAAAGGCACTAATGGTAAGTGCCAACAAGGCAATAGGCATGATGATGTCCAGCAATAATCAAAGAACACTCAGTTTCGCCGTTTCACTCTGATGGAAAAAGACTATTATCTACAAATGATTTTTGCCTTTAGGTAAACAATGAAAATTACTTTGGACGAATTGCAGGTATTGATAACGGTGGTAGACACCGGCGCGTTATCTCGCGCAGCCGACCAGCTGGGGTTGGCGGTGTCGGCAGTCAGTCGCACCCTGAGCCGACTGGAGAGCAAGCTGCAAACAACACTGCTGCGCAGAACAACCAGAAGACTGGAACTCACCGAGGAAGGCAGTGCTTTTCTTGAGCAGGCTCGTCAAATCATTGAGGCGGTCAGCAACGCTGAAGAACAAATGGCCACACGCCGTGAGTCTCCCGCTGGACGCCTTCGCATAGACGCCGCATCACCCTTTATGCTGCATGCGGTGGTACCACTGATTGCAGGCTATCGCGCGCGCTACCCGCACGTACAGCTTGAGCTCAACAGCAACGACGGGTTGATCGACTTGCTCGAATACCGCACTGATGTGGCCATTCGCATTGGTCGGCTCAAAGACTCTACGCTGCACGCTCGCCCTATTGGTAGCAGCCGCCTGCGGGTGCTGGCCGCGCCGGCTTACCTGGAGCGGCACGGAAAGCCCAGGCAAATTGCCGATCTGGCCAAACACCAATTGCTTGGTTTTACCCGACCCTCAACACTTAACGAATGGCCACTGCCCGACCGTGACGACATGCCTTTGCAAATTACGCCCAGCCTGGCGGCATCAAGCGGCGAAACGTTGCGGCAATTGGCACTTGAAGGGGCCGGTATTGTCTGTCTGTCCGATTTCATGACCCACCGTGACCTTGCCGCCGGACGGTTGGTTCAGCTGTTTCGCAGCCGTACCCTGGATATACGCCAGCCCATCAACGCCGTGTACTACCGCAACACGGCGCTGACGGCACGTATCGCCTCTTTCGTTAACTACCTGGCCGAGCACTGGGATACGAATACCGGTGGTTGTGCGTAAGGCGTCAGAAGCTTATAGGGCTAAATCGATCAGTTGAATGGGTATAACGCGCAAGGTGTATTTTGAGGTACGCTAGACTGCTTGACGTCCTCCCCGCCCTGAACGACGGAGTTTTACGGCGGTACCGATAAATGCTTTGGCGACTACACTGCAGCCACAACAGCAACCTGACTTTGGCGGGTCTTTAAGAAGCATTTGCCAAAGAAAAAATAACACGTGCAGAAAAGGACAAACAACATGCGGCTACAGCAACTTCTGGGAATTGAGCTTCCCATCATCCAGGCCCCTATGGCGGGTGTTCAGAAAAGTGCGCTGACCATTGCAGTGTCGAATGCAGGCGGGCTTGGTTCTTTGCCTTGTGCACTGCTCAGCGCTGAAGAAATCAGCCGTGAGCTACACACCATACGAGATCAGTCTGCCCGACCCTTTAGTGTTAATTTTTTCTGCCACGAACCGCCCATGCCAGATGAAAGCAAAGCCAGCGCCTGGCTGTCGCAATTTAGTGCTTACTATGCAGAGCTAGGCATCCCTCAGCCAGCCGCACCGTCAGCCCCTACACGCATGCCCATTAACAAGGAAATGGCCGAGTTGATATGCGAGTTCGAGCCTAGCGTTGTCAGCTTCCATTTTGGGTTGCCCTCGCAAGAGATTATGGACATCGTGCACCGTTGCGGCGCAAAAATAATATCGTCGGCGACCACAGTTGAAGAAGCACTGTGGCTGGAGTCGCATGGCGCCGATGCAATTATTGCCCAAGGCGTCGAGGCCGGCGGGCATCGAGGCATGTTCCTTAGCGAAGATATCAGCACCCAGGTGGGTACGTTTGCGCTGGTTCCCCAAGTCGTACAGGCCGTGAAAGTGCCTGTTATTGCTGCGGGTGGGATCGCCGATGCACGCGGAGTGAAGGCAGCCATGACCTTGGGGGCCTCAGGCGTTCAGGTGGGTACCGCTTACCTGCTTTGCCCTGAAGCAGCCACCAGTGCAGTTCATAGGGCCGCACTCAAAGGTGAGTGGTCTGAAGTTACGGCACTGACCAATATTTACTCGGGCAGACCCGCGCGCGCCATGTTCAATCGCATGATGAAAGAACTGGGGCCAATTAACCCTCTTGCTCCAACATTTCCATTGGCCTCGATAGCCTCCGCACCGTTGCGCGCCAAAGCAGAAAGCATGGGCAGTGACGCCTTCTCACCTTTATGGGCAGGGCAAAACACCTCCGGTTGCAAGGAGGTGTCTGCGGCAACGCTCACTCGCGAGCTGGCCGAATTGTTGTAAAGTCGGCATCGCTGATCCGTCCGCGATGCCGAAAAATACAGCGTGCGCCCTGCTGACGCTCAGGTACGAACAGGCACCAAAGGTGGCGGTGCTGTATCTGTGCTGTTGGGTTCGTACACGCGCGTTCCCAGCGATGCGGTAAAGCGCCACACAAACAGCAGGGTAACAAGCAGCAACCCCGGGTAGCCGATACTGGCCAACAGGTAGGGTAGCGTTGCATTACCGGCCTGCACCGCTGGCAGGTTGAAACTTAGCAGGCCAAGCGTGATCACCGCACCAAAGACCCACAACGCCAGCAGCCACATGCCTGCTTCGAAACCCGTCAAGTAGCTGCCCCAGCCAGTAACAGGTGGAAGGCCCCGACCCGAGATGGCCAGATCCGGGGCCGCCGCTGCCGAACGATGCCCTAGCGTGAGCAGATCGTATACCACCGTGATTGTTCCTACGCTGAATATCACCCCGAACACCGGCACCAGAATTTTGAACAGACTCATCGCCGGGAAGACATCCCCGCCAAACCAGTCTAGCCCCAGCGTGCGATACACAAATACCTGCACGGTACCGCCGAGTGCGAACGCGAACGCCATGCCGAGCATGCCAATAAACAGTAGCCAGAACGATAGCTTGCCCACGCGCTGATCGTAATCGGTCAGCCCCCGCATCAACGGAACGGCGTAGTAGGCTGCACCGATGCCGAGCATGCCGAATGTGCCAAACAATGCCAGGTGCGCATGAGCTGGTGTTACCCAGGTGCCATGCGACCACACGTTGGTAAGCGCAAAAGTCATGGTAAAGCCGAGAATACCGGCGCCCACCTGCTCAAGTACCACCGAGCCAAGAATGAAGTAGAACGCGGGCGCGTTTTTCAGCGGCTTGCGATCATGGTGCGCGTCCAGATACACGTGCCAGAAGCAGAAGATAAGCGGCAGCGGCTCAAGCGCACTAAACAGCGAACCCCAGAACTGCCAGAACTCGGGTGTACCAACCCAGAAGTAATGGTGTGCATTGCCCAGCAAGCCTGAAAGCCAAACTAGTGTCACGCCCCAAAACACCGCATAACCCACGCTTTTGACCTTGGCGTCAAACATGAGCACGAGCAGGAAACCGACCAGTGCAATGTGGATGACTTCCCATACGCCCTCGACCCAGTAATGCACCACATACCAGCGAAAATACTCCTGCAGGTCTAGCCGCTCAATGAAGAAGAAGCCAAACAGCCATGCGAGGGTCAGCGCAGTAACACCGAGGCCGAGCGCCCAGTGGATTTCATTCCATTCACGTCGTGGGGGAAAGGTTCTTAGCACCACATAGCACAGGATGCAAAAACCGATCAGGATCACGATGTCAGCAATACGCCCGGCCTCCAGGTACTCAAGCCCTTCTTGCAGCATGGGTTGCCCCAGCCACCATCCGGCAACGCCCGTCTGGGCAAGGTACTGGGTACACACGTTCCATATGGTGACTGCCACGACCGCAAGAAACAGAAACTTGATCAGCCATGGCGCGGCCAGTTCGCGATTGGACAGCAACGGCCCGACAAACAGAATTGTGCCGATGAAGCCGCACAAAATCCAGATGATGCCGAGGTTAAGATGCTCGGCACGCGCCACGTTGAAGTTAAATACGCCCGCGAGCAACGTAGGATCAATCTGCTGCAATGCCAGTAGCATGCCGAAGCCGGCCTGAAACACGAACAGCACCAGCATGAGCATGAAAAACCGCAAGCTCAGACGTTGGGTTTGATACTGAATTTTGATCATTTCCCGTTCTCCTGCAAACTGCGGATGTAGGCCACTATCGCTGCGACTTCATCATTCTTGAGCATATTCGCGTACTCGGGCATGACACCCGCTGTATAGCCAGCAACAATCTGTGCGTTGGCATTGCGGATTGCTTCGGTCAAATAGGCATCGTCGGCAACCACCGTAGTGCCATCTGTCAGTGTGACCTTGGAGCCGTACAGACCGCCCCAGCCCGGACCAACCAGTTTCTGTTTATCGGCCGCATGACAGGCTGTACAGGCATAATCCTTTACCAGTTGCGCGCCATGGATGGTTGGGTCTGCCACTGCCTCTGCGGTAGCAGCAGTCGCAGCGGCAACAGCAGGAACAGCTGCGGCAGAAGCTACGTTTAACCCAGGCGATGCGTACTTAAAGGTCAGACCATCAACCTTCGGCTTGGGCGGCCAGCCTTCAGTATTCATGGCCGATGTGTATTTCAGATAGGCGATCAGATTGGCCACTTCGTCTGCCGTGAGCGGCAGATTAGGCATTATCGACGCATGACCACCACGCCGCTGTACACGCTCGGCAGCACCAGGGTATTTCTTGTAGTAATCATCCAGTGATGCAGTCTTGCTGTCTTCCGCATGATCTTGACCCTGCAGCTGGATCTTCAACGCGGCACTGGTTGGCCAGGTACCAGCCGAGGGCAGAAACGCGGCCAGCCATGCAGAGCCCGCATGTTCATAGGTGTTGGTAAGATCCGGCCCCAGATACCCACCGTTGCCAACCATGGTGTGGCAGCCCATACAGTTATAAGCCTGGAACACACGCTTGCCGGCCACGGCTTCATGCGACCCGAAACTGACGGTATCTGGCGTTACCTGATTGCGCGAATCGATGAATGAGGCCGCCGACAACCCCAGAAAGATCAGCAGCATTAAAAGCAGCACGACCAGCGCGGTGCGCCGGTATTTCGCTTCTAGACACGGTTTGCCTTCGCCGCAGCTCATGATTGCCTCCCGATGTCGCGTTTTGTATTATCAGACGCTTTCGTTGCTGCGACGGCGGCCGTCTCGGCGCGATCTAGTCCGTCATGCTCGAACAAAGTGCGTGTGATGCGCAGAAGGACATAGAAAACGTACACCGCAAGCACAAACCCAACAACGAAATACACCAGCCACATCGTGTGCGATTCTGCCCAATACTCGAAGTCGCGAAAGTATGGCCAGGACAACAAAAGCGACACCACGCTGGCCAGTATCGAAATAGTGAAATCAATGAGCCGCTGAGCCATACCACCCCCCTCTCCAAGAGATGTTGCCGGCGGTGCCGCTTCGCAAATTTCATCGTGGTGATGGATTCGTAGGCACGCTTGAACAGAGCCTACAGTTGCCTTTCTGGCCGGGCCTTAACCTGCATCAAGATTAGTGTACGAAGCAGTTGCGAGGAATACACCTGGCAAGCTACCAGCGCTTGCTGATACAGGGAGTCATCCAGCAAACAACAAAAAGCCAGCGAGAAGCTGGCTGGTTGATCTGGGCTTGACGTTGCGCCTGGTCTAGGTTTGATCCTTAACGGTCGTGGTCGGGCCATTGGTTTTGACCGACTCTATACCTTTATCTCTTGCAGATGCGCTCTTGTACATTTCGCTGGTGCCGATAATTTCGCCATTGCCGGCGGTCAGATTGAAGTACTCTGAACCGTCTTTGGCATTCAGGCGTTTGTAGCGCGCATCATCGGGCGAACTTTTTTGTACAGATGCAATGCCGTTCTGGGCGGCCGACTTACTGGTATACCGCTGGCTTGACAGGATAACCTGATAGTTGCCTGCCCTAAGATTGAACATGTACTGTTCACCGCTACGCTTAAGGATATAGTCACCGCTCATGAATGTCTCCCTATTACTATTATGGTCTGGCTACTATAAATGATTTCTCAGGGTCAGGCGATGCCCATGACACTTCAGATCAGAGAAACCCAGCCAGCCCGACCAAGGCTGGCTGTTGGTGGATCACAGATAAATTCCTGATAGTCAGGTGCGTTCAACAGCCCTGAACTCACCTTCACTTTGAGTCATCAGGCTGACAACGTAAATGGCAATCCATGAAACGATGAAGCCCGGAATAATCTCGTAGACACCAGGCCCGCCCATAAATGAGCTATTCCAACCAATGCCGGTCCAGATCATGACGGTTACCGCGCCAGCCACAAGGCCCGCAATGGCACCCGCCCCTGACATACGACGCCACGTCAATGCCAGGACCACCAAAGGCCCGAACGCAGCACCAAAGCCTGCCCACGCGTGGCTAACTAACGAGAGCACTTCGGCATCAGGATCACGCGCAATGATGGCAGCCACAATACCAACAGCAATAACGCTGATACGGCCTACCCTCACGCTCTGCTTTTCGGTGGCCTGCTTGTTCATAAACAGGCGATAGCAATCTTCGACCAGCGATGATGAAGACACCAGCAACTGACTGGAGATCGTGCTCATGACAGCCGCCAACAAAGCCGCGTAAAGAAAGCCCGTGATCAGAGGACTAAACAAAAGGTCTGCAAGCACGATGAAAATGGTTTCCGGGTCTTTGATATCGAGACCATTACGTATCGCATACGCGCGCCCGAAGACTGCCATGGCGATCGCACCAAACAGCGAAATAAACATCCAGGCCATACCAATATTACGTGCGGCGGGGACGTCTTTAACAGAGCGGATGGCCATGAAGCGAACAATAATGTGGGGCTGACCAAAATAGCCAAGCCCCCAGGCAACCGCAGACAGCCAGCCAATAAACGTCAGACCCTGCGTCCAGGACAAATAGCCGGCCGGGTCAGTAATGGTGGCCAGAGTTTCGGTAGCCTGGGAAACACCTCCGCCGCCATGCCCGTACAGGACAACAATTGGCATGAGGACAAGCGCCAGCATCATGATCATGCCCTGCACAAAATCAGTGAGGCTCACTGCCAGAAACCCGCCGACTGATGTGTAGATCAACACAATTATAAGGGTGAGCCAGACACCGGTTTGATATTCGCTAAGGCCGCCAAAGGTAAACAGGCCACTAAAAGCCATATGAAACAGCTTGCCGCCTGCAACCAAACCTGACGAGGTATAGACCACAAAAAAGACCACAATAATAATGGCCGACACCACGCGCAATGCCATGGCTTGTGTGGGAAAGCGACTGGCCAGAAACGCTGGAATGGTTAGTGCGTTGTCATAGCGTTCGGTCTGTTCACGAAGTCGGGGTGCCACGACTATCCAGTTAATAAGGGCACCAACCCACAGACCTATACCGATCCATGCTTCCTGCAAACCTGCAATAAAAATAGCCCCCGGCAAGCCCAAGAGCAGCCAGCCACTCATGTCTGACGCACCTGCCGACAATGCCGCAACGGCAGGGTTAAGATTTCTGTCTGCCAGCAAGTATTGCTGCGACGATGAAGTTGACTGACGCAAGGCATAAAAGCCGATCGCAAGCATCAATAAGAAATACAGAATCAAACTGACCCAGACACCAATAGCCATGACACACCTCCTTTGGTTTACACACCGTCGACACAATTCGCACGTGCGTACTGTCGCGCGTCATTGACCGGGATAAGCCGAGCAGTGACTCGATTTTTATTCTTTGATTTTGCGGCCTTCGTTATCTCTTTATGATTGCTTGCTGCTTGTAATGTTGATATATAAATCGACACCAATTGTCATGGGAACACGCTAACATAAGTTGTGATATCAGCAAAATT
This sequence comes from Allopusillimonas ginsengisoli, assembly GCA_005239165.1. Lineage (GTDB taxonomy): Bacteria > Pseudomonadota > Gammaproteobacteria > Burkholderiales > Burkholderiaceae_B > Allopusillimonas > Allopusillimonas ginsengisoli_A. The sequence goes on along the minus strand of RAPG01000007.1, from coordinate 256,620 downwards.
TATCGTGGCTCTACCGCAACGGATTCCACAAGCTGATGCGCACGTTGTGAAAGCTGACAGCCTTTTTGTTGAAATATTTCCAGCGCTTGGGTAGCCAGATTTATGTTTGCCGTATTGCCCGAAAAGGTGGACCACTTTCCCTTAAAGACAAGAATAATGTTGGTCGTCGCAAGCGCCTGTCGAAAATCAACATAGTCAATATCGTGATAAGCCTGGCGATGTTTGCGAACCACTTTATACGTGACGTGATGCTTTTGAAGAAGCAGCATCGGGCTGATGTCAGAGTGAAGCCAGGTAAGCCAGGGTATCGCTTTCCAGCCGGCAAAAGCGGCCACCAATGGAATATTGATGTCGCCGTTGTCTTTTGACGAAATCAATTGTGACGAACTGGCGCGCCGCAGTTTTGTACGGGTAAGCTTGAACCCCCCCCAGAAAATCAGGGCGGTGATGATTACGCCGACAGCAGTGGACGTTACGACTAAAAAGGTATCACTCATGTTGTTGTGTCATTGCGGTGTATAGCTCGTTAGCTGTTTAGCACTTGCTTGTGTGCCATATGAAAAGTGCTCCGTCAGATTAAGTCTGACCCCGACACGCTCAGACTGGCCCGACTTGGTTCACACGGCGAGCTTTTCGGCTAAACGCTTCTGAATAGAAATCTTTGAACGCAGCGATGGTTTCATCGATGTGGGCTGTGGTCACGTCCATATGTGTCACAAGACGCGTAACAGGTCCGATGCCGGCATAAATACCGCGCTGTCTGAGAAACACACCAAGGTCCGAACAGTCAGGCTCAGGAATTTGAACGTAGACCATATTGGTCTGAGGCTGTTGCACTGTGATCTGTGTAATATCAGCAAGGCCACTGGCTAGACGGGTGGCGTTATCATGATCTTCTTGCAGGCGCTGCACATTGTGATCCAAAGCGTATAAGCCCGCCGCAGCCAGAATGCCGGCCTGGCGCATACCACCCCCCAACATTTTGCGCCAGCGCCTCGCACGCCCAATAAACTCTGCGGTTCCACACAGAAGCGAGCCGACAGGCGCACCCAACCCTTTAGAAAGACAAAACGACAGGCTATCGAACCCGTGTACAGCGGCAGGAAAACTGATGCCGAGTTTGGTCGCCGCATGAACAACGCGGGCACCGTCCAGGTGAGTGGACAAACCCTTCTGATGCGCAAGCGCCGTGGCCGACGCCACATAATCCAGGGACAGCACCCGGCCTTGCCAGGTGTTTTCCAATGCGAGCAGTCGGGTACGACTAAAGTGAACGTCATCCGCCTTAATCGCGCGTAGGATGTTTCCAAGTGCCAGCGTGCCATCCTCCTCATGGGCTATCGGCTGTGGCTGAATGCTGCCCAGTACAGCCGCACCCCCCGTTTCGTACTTGTACAGATGCGCCTCTTGCCCTGCGATGAATTCGTCGCCGCGATCGCAGTGGGTCATGAGTGCAAGCAAGTTGCTTTGAGTTCCCGAGGGCACAAATAGCGCGGACCCATAATTGAAGAGTGCAGCCGCACGATCTTGCAACGCGTTAACCGTGGGATCATCACCCATCACGTCGTCACCGACTTCGGCGGCGGCCATGGCGGCTCTCATTCCCGCACTGGGCCGGGTAACCGTATCGCTGCGCAAGTCTATTGATTTAAGCGAATCTGTCGAGTTAAACGAATCTGTCGATTTCATAATCTCTTCATCACCATCCGTTAAACCGCGGCCACACGGCAACGACTTCGTTGGAGTCATTAAGCACGTTGTACTCTTCATATTGGGCAGCGGTCGAACAGGCATGGTTGGGCAAAATACGAACCTGGTCGCCGACAGCCAGATTCGGGCTGATCGATGGATCGTCAGAGCGATGCGCGATAATGCCGTGCTCCTGGTTTGCGCCCTTCAGAATAAAACCTTCAAGTGGTCTTCCCTCAATATCACACACCACACCATACCCCTGGTCTACGGCTTGCCCGTCGGTACCACGGTCACGCGACATCGCCATCCATCCAGCATCAATAATGGTCCATCCTTTTGCTGTCTGGTGACCAATAACTGTGCCCAGTACGCTAATCGCAATGTCTTCAACGCGACATACGTTCAACCCTGCCATCACGAGGTCGAAGAAAACGAAAACGCCTGCACGCACTTCTGTGACACCTTCGAGATGCTCGGCATATAGCGCAGTGGGCGTCGATCCTACGCTGACCACTGGACAGGCCAGGCCGGCCGCCCGCAAACGAGTGGCAGCGGTCACAGCCGCCAGCCGTTCCTGTTCAGCTATGGCGCGTATTGCCTCGACCGAGCGGCAATCGTAAGAACCTCCGGCGTGGGTCAGAACACCCTTCACGTTTATTCCTGAGGCATCAAGAAAGCAAGCAATCTCGGTAAGCTCCGGCGCGTCTGGAGCGAGACCAGAACGATGGCCGTCAGAGTCGATTTCAATCAGCACATCGAGTGGCCGGTCAATACCGCGCGCGAACTCGACCAGCCTCTGCGCGGCTTGCATGCTGTCCAGGATCAGGGAAAGCTGTACGCCCTTTTGCAGCAAACGTGTGACATGAGCGAGCTTGTTGGGAGCAATGCACACGGCGTAAAGAATGTCTTTGACCCCGTAACCGGCGAAGTAATCCGCTTCCCGCAACGTCGAGACCGTGATGGGGCCTTCGCTCGTATCCATAAGCCGGCGTGAAACGTCAATGCTCTTATTGGTTTTGACGTGCGGGCGAAAGCTGACACCCAGCTCCTTCATTCGACTTCGCATGCGGTCAATGTTGTTCTGCATACGCGTGTCGTCCAAAAGCAAGGCTGGTGTTTCAAGCGTAGCTAGATAACGTTCAGACATAGGACTATCCTCTGGCCGGATTCATGTTTGAGGTTGCTCGGGCGTGCAGCCTAACTGGACTGAACAAATTGCCAGCTGCGCCGCCATGGGCCATTAACGATAACCTACTCTTCATCCCGGCACTCGCAACATCGTGCGGCAACGTAAGTCCTCTGAAATGCTGGGCAACATCATCACCCGCTCTCGCTGTCAAAACCGATACATTGCAAGGGCCAGGTGATGGAAAAACTGATAGCAACGCAAAAGCGTGAACGCCAATGTGCGGAGTATGGTTAAACAGATTCTGTGCAAGCGTATCTGGCAGATCGGGGGGCTAGCCGCGATTGAGCTGCTGTTGCAACAGGCAAGCGTGCTGGGGGCGGTACTCTGTTCGCTTTCTTGATAGCGGCCCTTCGACCAATTTATCTGCTCTTCAACTTTCACCGGTTAGCCCACTGATGTCGCTGGTCAGATCGACTGGCGCCCTTTAGTCGGCTTCGACGGCGACGGCGGCGGCGGCGGCGGCGGCGGCGATCAGCTTGTTTGGCTAAAGGTAATCAATTAGTTGGCGCCTAGCAGCATGTGCCGTGTTGTTTTGTCAATGAGGCCGCTGGATTACAGTTTTCAGTCATTGCCTTACACTGCATAAGCCGTGAAAGCGGGCGAAGGCCACGCTCACAGCCTGCATGGTTGTATCGTCGAGACGGCCGATCCGCTGGCCGAGCTTCGTTTTCGGTACGGCGGCCGGTTTATCAATCATCACTTGTGATGTTTTTTGCAAACCATTGGATGCGTCGGGCTCAACCGTGACCCGAAATAGCGGCCAATCGTGTAGCTCGCCTGTCAGGCGCAACACGGATACCGATGCCAGCGCGGCGAAGGCATCATCTTGCATGACTAATGCCGGCCGAGGTTTACCATAGTCGCCCTGCAAGGCGATGGTAATGAGATCACCGCGTTTCACTTCCATTCGTCACGGAACTCTTCAAAGTCAGATTCCAGCTCATGCATGACGGCGTGCTCGTCGCTTTGCGGGTCGCGGGCGACGGCCGCCGCTTCCAGCGATTGCCGACGGGCTTCCGCCTCGAAAGCATGACGACGTTCCATAGCTACCCGGTCGCGGACAAGGTTGCGCAACAATTCGCCCAGCGACTGATGCTGCCGGCCGGCGACTTCGGTCAGTTCGGCCTTGAGGCCTGGGTCGATACGAAATGTTACCGTATCACCTTTAGGTGTTGTCACACGAGCCATAGTGCCTCCATGTCATACATTTATGTAACACATAATGTACTTCATTATGTATAGCACCTCAAGATCAGTTATTTTCCATCGCATAGCGAAGGACATCATCTGGCTGGCTATAGATCATTGATCGCGATCACCTTGTTTGCTTCAACGTCTACAGTGTCACTCGCCTTCGCAAACAACGCGCTGCATTGATCTTCAGGCAAACCCCAGCTTGCCAAATTCTTTCCCATGTGTGAAACTCTTTTCATACACAGGAATAAAATACATGACTACACCTTCTTGGATCATTCGTGAATCTGACGTCACCGGCTATTCCCCTGCTAATCATCTCGGCACAGTCAATCGTCGTCTGATCAGTCGTGAAACCGTGGGGGCAAAGCACGTAGAGGTGCTGGTCGGCACCATTGAAAAAAATCAAGGCGCGCTGCCTCATGCGCATCCCGGCATCGAACAAGTCTGTTACTTGCTATCAGGCTCGGCTATTGTCGAAGTCGAAGGCGAGCGCGGCGAATTACTTCCCGGCGATTGCTGTTACTTCCCTCCTGACAAAATGCATGTATTTACCGTCACCAGTGAAGAACCCGCGCGGGTATTGGTTATTTACTCACCACCCTATGAAGAAAACCCCGATCGGGTTATTCGTTAAGCCACAAATCACACATACCACCTACCAATAACCAACGGTGCAACGCCTTATTCATGGCGAATTGCAGCGCAGGAGACAAACCATGAGCTTATTTTCACGTCCACAGTCATCAACCCATATGTTCGGCCGGGTCTCCGGCAAGCGCCTGCTGGGTTACTCGCTATTAGGTCTGGCGCTAAGTGCCACCAGCGCGCTGGCCGCCTACCCGGAAAAACCCATCAGCCTGATCGTGCCGTTTCCGGCCGGTTCGGGTACGGATGCGGTAGGCCGCATTTTTGCCGAAAGCATCAGCAAGCAACTGGGCCAGCCGGTTATTGTCGAGAACAAACCAGGCGCTAACGCCACCATCGCGGCCAATTATGTCGCAAAAGCCAAGCCCGATGGCTACACGCTGTTTGTTACGACCAACACCTCGCATTCAGCGGCGCCCTGGCTCATGAAAAACGTTGCCTATGACCCAGTCAAAGACTTCACCCCCATTGCGCGGGGCGGCAACCTGCCATTCCTGCTGGTTACCAACCCCAACAAGCCGTATAAAACATTGGCTGAGCTCATCGCCTTCGCCAAAGCCAACCCCGGCAAAGTCACCTATGCCTCTGGCAATAGCACCGGCATTGTTGCGGGCGCTACCTTGGGTGTTGCTGCGGGGCTAGACCTTCTGCACGTGCCCTACAAGGGCACACCCCAAGCCCTGACGGATCTGATCGGCGAGCAAGTTGACTTCATGTTTACTGACTTTACCTCTGGCATGCCGTTTGTCACATCTAATCGCCTGCGTGCCATGGCCGTCTCTACCGCCAAACGCAGTACTCTGGTGCCCGACCTTCCTTCCATGGAAGAAGCCGGTGTCGAACACTTTGACATCAACTCCTGGAACGGCTATTTCGGCCCCGCTGGCATGTCGCCCGAAATCGTCAAAACACTCAATACCGCGATTAATAACGTCGTCAACGATCCTGACACCAAAGCACGTCTGGCCAAGCTAGGCTTTGACGCTTTCAGCGGCAGCCCAGAAGACTTCAGCAAATTCGTGCAAGAACAATATGTTCTTTGGGGAAAACTAATCAAGGACGCAAACATAACGCCACAATAAGGTCACCCAAATGAAACCCTCCACCGGGCCGCTGGACGGCATACGCATCCTTGACCTCAGCTCGGTGGTCATGGGGCCTTACGCTACACAAATACTGGGTGACCTGGGTGCCGACGTCATCAAGCTTGAGCCGCCGTCAGGTGACACAATGCGGGCGGTTGGCCCCATGCGCAACCCCGGCATGGGTGCCTTGTATCTGCACCTGAACCGCAACAAGCGCTCTATCGTTCTCGACCTGAAAACGCCCCAAGGCCGGCAGGCGTGTCTCGAACTCGCCAAAACCGTTGACGTGCTGCTCTATAACATCCGCCCGCAATCCATGGCCAGGCTTGGGCTAAGCTACGCCGATGTGTCGCGCGTCAACCCAAAACTGGTCTACGTGGGGGCTTATGGCTTTGGCAATAGCGGCCCATATTCGGGCAAGCCCGCCTACGACGACCTGATTCAGGGCATGACAGCCATTCCGTCGCTGTATCAGCAGAACTCGGGCGATGTGCCACGCTATGCGCCCCTTACTCTGGCGGATCGGGCGGTAGGCATGCAAGCGGCCATCGCTATATTGGCCGGCGTCATCCAGGCACGCGCTTCGGGTCAGGGCCAGGAAATCGAAGTCCCCATGTTCGAAGCCATGGCGCAACTGGTGCTGGGCGATCACCTGGGTGGAGAAACCTTCAGCCCACCAGCCGGGCCTACGGGTTATGCACGCCTGTTAGTGCCTTACCGTCGCCCCTATGCGACCTCCAATGGCTACGTCAGCGTACTGATCTACAACGACAAGCACTGGACACGGTTTTTCAAGATTATCGAACGCCCAGACATGCTGGCCGATGCGCGCTTTAACACCCACGGTGCCAGGGCCCAGCACATCGACGAGGCCTACAGTTTTGTGTCTGAGGTATTGGCTGGCAATACAAGTGAGTATTGGCTGCAAGCCTTTAGCAACGCCGATATCCCGGCAGCGCCGTTATACAGCGTCGACGACCTCCTCACCGACCCGCATCTGCAGCAAGTGGGCATGCTTCAAAACCTGCAACATCCTTCCGAAGGTGCCATACGGTCACCTGCGCCAGTGGGCACGTATTCTAAAACGCCAATCAGCATACGGCGCAACGCGCCCCAGCTCGGCGAACATACCCAAGAGGTCTTGCACGAAGCGGGCCTGACTGAAGCCGAAATCCAGGATTGCTTGCACCCGGTGCACCCGTAACCGCCAACCACAGGAAAACATTGTGAGCTTCGTATTAACAGATGACCGCAAAGCTTTGATCGCCGGGGTCGAAGCCTTGTGCAGTCACTACCCCAACGACTACTGGCTGGAACGCGACAGCGACGGTGAGTACCCACACGCCTTCCATCAGGATCTGGCAAAAGCCGGATGGCTGGGCATTGCCATGCCTGAAGAATACGGCGGTTCCGGCTTGGGCATGACAGAAGCCGCCTTGATGCTGCACACTATTTCACGCTCAGGCGCAGGGTTTTCTGGTGCGTCGGCTGTACACATGAATATATTCGGCCTGAATCCCGTGGTGGTGTTTGGTTCACCAGAACAATGCGCACGGGCGCTGCCGCCGCTGATCAGCGGCGAGCAGAAGGCCTGCTTTGCTGTCACCGAGCCTGACGCTGGCCTGGACACCACCAAGCTGACGACCCGGGCTGTGCTGGACGGCGACAGCTATGTAGTGCATGGACGCAAGCTATGGATATCCACAGCACAAGTGGCCGACAAAATGCTGTTATTGGCCCGCACCACGCCACTTTCAGAAGTGAAAAAGCCAACGCAAGGCTTGTCGTTGTTTTACACCGACCTCGACAGAAGCAAGATAGAAGTGCGTGAAATCGAAAAAATGGGGCGCAAGGCGGTTGATTCGAACATGCTGTTCATCGACGGCCTGCGTATTCCTGTGGCCGACCGCATTGGGGAAGAAGGCAAGGGTTTCCAATACATTTTGCATGGACTTAACCCTGAACGTATATTGATTGCCGCCGAAGCTGTCGGCCTGGGCCGCGCAGCCCTTGACCGCGCCGTTGAATACGCCAAGGAACGTGTCGTGTTTGGGCGCGCTATCGGGCAAAACCAAGGCATACAACACCCCTTGGCACAGGCCTGGATGCAACTGGAAGCTGCCGACCTGATGGTGCAAAAGGCTGCCTATTTATACGATGCAAACCTGCCTTGCGGCGAGTATGCCAACTCAGCCAAATACCTGGCTGCCGAAGCCGCGTTCAATGCCTGCCAAACCGCCATACTAACGCTGGGCGGTATGGGCTATGCCAAGGAATACCACGTAGAGCGCTATTTGCGCGAAAGTTTTATTCCGCGCATTGCACCGGTCAGCCCGCAGCTGATTATGTGCTTTATCGCAGAGAAAGTGCTGGGGCTGCCTAAGTCGTATTAAATAGTGCTGGGGTATACCTGACACTCCAGCAAATTACCTGCGCCCGTGCTGCGCATGGCCGCAAGCCACAATACCGGCTTGCCCCGCCCTCTTCCTATATGTTCTGTTCTAAAAACCGGCAGGCAACACGCAGTTTTTTAGCGTGTTCGGCCATATTGGCCTCAATACGATACAAGGGCCCCGCAATTGAAACGGCGTAATCATTACCCGACACTTTCAAAGGCCAGGCAATCGCCCCCACATCATCCATAGACTCACCCAGGTTGGCAAACCAGCCACGTTCGAGCGAAACCTTGATGTCTGCCTCGAGGGCAGCCAAACTGACGAGGGTACGTTTGTTGTAGGCCTGCAGGTCGCCATCTGACAGCAGTTTCTTGCGCTCATCGCTGTCCAGCCTGGACAACAAGGCCTTGCCCAGGGAGTTGGCGTGTATTTCTTTTTGAGCACCCGCCACTGCCACATAGCTGATAGGGTGCGGGGAAGCCAGCACGTCAAGATACGTAACCCGCTTATTGACTAAATCTAGCTTGGCAAAAACCACGGCTTCACCTGTAGTGTCGCGCAGCTCTTCAAGACTGGGCAGCACTTTCTCAAGAATGGGGTCAGCCTTGGAAATACGCTGAGCCATGGCCAGCAGGCGCCCGGTGGGGTAATAACCTTGCCTGCGGCCAGCTTCGTATAAATAACCCAGGCTGGCCAGCGTGCGCAGCAAGGCCAGACAGCTGGACACGGGAGCATCAAGATACCGTGCCAGCTCCGATAACGACAAGGGCTTGGTTTCTCGCGCGAAGATTTCGATAATCTCAATAACCCGCAATGCTGTCTTGACGTTGGTGTCGGGTTTTTTAGCAGGCATGGGCGATAAGCTTGATGGACAGAGATAAAAAAAGGTGCAACGCGAAAGGCGTGCTCCCCACCAGTATATCGAAGATCCGACTACAGCAACTCTGGCTAAGTTGGTAAAAAAAGAGGGCCTGTATGGCCCTCTCAACATCTGATCCTCTGACTATCTGATCTTTCGACTACCTGATCCTCTGGCCGTCTCGCAAACCACGCGAATTGAATCTAGTGCGAAAACATAATTGGTACGGTCATCGATTGAATCAGCGTTTTCGAAGTACCCCCGAGTATCCACTCACGCACGCGGCTGCGGTTGTATATGCCCATGATTACCATGTCGCAGCCATGATCGGTGACGGCATTGAGAATGGTGTCACCCACGTTCAAATACTCACTGGTCTTGCTGACTTCTTTGGGCTCGGGGTAACCATGTGCCGCACAATATGCCAGCATGTCGCCTGGCTGCACATCGCGTTCGATCAGCATATCGGGCTGGGGGTCTACCGTCAGTATGGTCAAGGACGAGGCCTGGGACAAAATAGGTGCCGCATCGGCCAGTGCACGGGCGGCTCTGCGACCGTAATCCCAGCAAAACAGTACATTCTTTCCGATTGGGTAGTCGGCAATGTTTGCAAAAGGAATCATCAAAACTGGTCGGCCTGCCGTCATGATGACTGTTTCAGCCATCGTGGGTGGAATCGCCCATGAAGACTCATGCTGTCTGTTCTGGCTCATTATCATCAAGTCGCACAGACGGGCGTGTGTTGCAAGAACTTCTTCTACCGGGCCTTTGGGCATACGGCACTGAACCCTGACGCCAGCCGCCTCCGCTTCAGCCAGAAACATGTCGCGGGCCTGAGTTTTATCTTCGTCGATACGGGCCAGCAGTGTGTTGAGCACCCCGGCAGCGGCGGCAGTTCCCCCAGCCAGGTATTGCGGAATGGGTGGGTCAGTGCATATACCGATCAATTCGGCGTCATGCTGTGCGGCAAGCTTGACGGCCGCCTGCACGCGACGCTTCAGGTTGGCATCTATGGATAAATCAAGAGCAATACGTCCCAGCATGGGCAACCTCCGTTCATGATTATTGTGTAGTACTTGCTTTAGTCTATAACACTGGCATTCCAAAGACTTGATGTAGCTCAAGTAATACAGTCTGAATAACATATAGCTCGCCGCGCAGCCACGCCCCCTCGTCAACGAGCCATTCATTGCAGCACACCGCTGTGGCTGACTGTCGGCGTCAGGGTTCAACGACGTTCTGAGTACCGGCTTGACCTGTAGTGTCATGCGTATCGGGCCTATACTTGATCAAACTCAATAATTATTCACACGCGCTCTGATCAACTAGAGCAACTATATTTTGCTTGGTGTGTGCTATGAAAGTGCTTGAACGGGTTGTCTCAGATAATCCGTCGGCTTGCGGACACGCCCACGGTCGGGTAGTTGCGATTCGGGGCGGCGTGGTAGATGTGCGTTTCGATGTCCAAGTGCCACGGATTAATGACTTGCTTTATGCGGGTGATCTGCCGCTTGAAGTGGCGTCGCTGGAAGCTGCCGATACGGTTCGCTGTATCGCGCTCTCTCCCACCCAGGGGCTGGCGCTGGATGCACTGGTCAGAGCTACTGGTGGTCCCATCATGGTTCCGGTGGGCGACGTCGTATTAGGCCGCATGCTCGATGTCTTTGGCGCCCCCATTGACGGTTTGCCGGTCATCACGGATAGCGAACGTCATCCCATTCACGCAGCACCTCCAGCATTGATAGATCGCAAACCTGTTGCTGAAGTATTAGAAACAGGCATCAAGGCGATTGATCTGCTTTCGCCCATAGAGCGCGGTGGCAAGACAGGCTTGTTTGGCGGCGCCGGCGTAGGCAAGACGGTGCTTCTGACCGAACTGATTCACAATACCGTACAACATTACCAGGGTGTGAGCCTGTTTTGCGGAATTGGTGAACGTTCGCGAGAGGGTGAAGAGCTTTACCGCGAAATGGGCGAGGCGGGCGTACGCGACAAGATGGTAATGATTTTCGGGCAGATGAACGAGGCACCCGGTGTTCGCTTTCGCGTAGGCCACACGGCGCTGACCATGGCCGAATACTTTCGAGATCGCAAGGGGCAAGATGTGCTGTTGCTGATCGACAATATTTTCCGCTTTGTTCAGGCCGGCTCTGAAGTGTCGGGACTATTAGGCCAAATGCCGTCGCGTGTGGGCTATCAGCCCACCATGGCAACAGAAATTGCCGCGCTGGAAGAGCGTATCGCTTCTACCAATGCGGGCGCGATTACGTCGATACAGGCGGTGTATGTGCCAGCCGATGATTTCACCGACCCTGCTGCCGCACATATTTTTTCGCACCTTTCGGCATCGGTCGTACTGTCGCGCAAAAGAGCCAGCGAAGGGCTTTACCCGGCGGTCGACCCGCTTGCGTCGAACTCCGTGATGTTGACCCCCAATGTGGTGGGGCAGCGGCATTATGAAATTGCGCGCGGCGTGCGCCGCACCCTGGCCGAGTATGAAGAGTTACGTGACATCATCGCGATGCTGGGCATAGAAGAGCTTTCGTCAGCCGATCGCGCCACCGTGGCGCGCGCGCGCCGGCTAGAACGCTTTCTGACACAGCCTTTCGTGACGGTCAGTTCAGGCTCGGGCGCTGAGGGCAGGCAAGTGTCCATGGCCGATACCCTGGATGGCTGTGAAACCATCCTGGACCAGACTGAATTCAAAGCGCCTGAAAGTGCGTATTACATGATCGGCAATTTATCAGAACTCAAGGACGGTGCCTCATGATTCAGCCGACTTGCATGGATGTCACCATTCGTCTGCCTTCACGCGTGCTGTATCAGGGGCAGGCCAGTCGCTTGCGGGCTGATGGGCAGGCAGGTGGATTTGGTGTGTTGCCTAACCACGCAGACTTTGTCACAGCACTGGTGCCGTCCGTGCTGATGCTAGTGGCCGAAGACGGTACAGAGCGGTTCTTCGGCATAGACGAGGGCCTGTTGGTTAAACGGAACCAGCACGTATCGGTGGTTGTACGGCGTGGTGTGCTGGGCGACGATCTTGAGACCTTGCATCAGAAGGTTCGCGATAGTTTTATCGAAGCCGAAGATGATGAGCGTGTGGCGCGCAGCGCACTTTCACGCCTTGAGGCCGATATGGTGCGCCGACTTGGGCAACTGAAGAGAATGCAGCCATGACCGATCCCAGACATCAAGTGAGCGATGAAATAGATCGGCGCGCCAGGCGAATGAAAGCGACGCGAGATGATCCAGGCCCCAGCCCATTGCGGGGTATTGGGACGTTTGGGATGATAGGCTGGTCAGTCGTGGTACCCACGGTGGGTGGTGCATTTCTGGGGCACTGGCTTGATCGGGTCGCTCCTCAGCATTTTTCATGGACGATTGCACTCATCCTTGCTGGCGTCGTGCTGGGCGCCATGATTGCCTGGGGGTGGGTCAATAAGGAGGGCCAGGACCAATGATTAACATTGACTGGAGCGGTTTCCTGCTCGGAGCGTTTATTGGCTGCGCCTTTAGCGCACTGTTCTTCTGGGGTCTGGCCGTGGGCATGAAGCTGGCTTTAGGGCGCCCCATGTCGGTAATCATTCTGCTTACAAGCGCGGCGCTGCGTATTGCCATACTGCTGACCGGAGGATGGTGGGTAGCGATCTGGCTAGGGATTGCCGGGGCGGTTGGCTTTGCGGGGGCTTTTATAGTGTTGCGCACAATTCTGTTAAGCCAATTGCGTACTACGCCATCTGGAGGTCTGTAATGGAGCTTACCCCCGATACCATTATCGTCTTTACACTGGCTGGCATCCCGATCAATGCAACCATTTTCTTTACCTGGATCATCATGGCGATTCTGACCGGGATCGCCTGGCTGATGACCCGCTCTCTGCGTGCTGACGTTCCCCCTACCCGCTGGCGTACAGCACTGGAGGTCGTAGTTCAAGGTATTCAGGCGCAGATCACCGAAATTACTGGCCGGCCCTCACGACAGGTTATGTATTTTTCAGGAACGTTATTTCTCTTTATTTTTGTTTCCAACGTACTTGCTGTGGTACCTGGCTTTCATGCCCCCACAGGTTCGCTGTCAACCACGACGGCGCTTGCACTGGCGGTGCTGGTGGCGGTGCCGATATTTGGCATCGGCAGCCGGGGGGCTCGCGGCTACCTGAGAACCTATCTTGAACCTTCGTGGATCATGCTGCCCTTTAATCTGATCAGCGAAGTAACGCGCGGCTTGTCGCTGGCCATTCGTCTGTACGGCAACATCATGAGCGGTGCGGTCATCGTCGCCATCTTGCTGGGCGTTGCTCCTTTCTTCTTCCCCGTTCTCATGGAAATGCTTGGCTTGCTGGCCGGAGTAATCCAGGCTTATATCTTTGCCGTTCTGGCGACGGTTTATATCTCGTCTGCCATGGCCGACCCGTCACAACATTCAAGCAAAAAAAGGAAACCTCATGACTGACCTAGGTCTTATTGCTGCCATATCAATTTTTACCGCCGGGCTGACGGTTGCCTTCGGTGCCCTCGGCCCGGCACTAGGTGAGGGCCGCGCGGCTGACAGCGCACTGCAGGCCATCGCGCAACAGCCCGACGCCGCCGCCACCATTTCGCGCACGCTGTTCGTCAGCCTGGCGATGATTGAGTCCACCGCCATTTATTGCTTCGTGGTTGCCATGATTCTAATCTTCGGCAACCCCTTCTGGAACGCCGCGCTGCTTGCGGCACAAAAAGCCGGAGGCTGATACTTATGTCCATCGACTGGATCACTGTAGCGGCCCAGATCGGTAATTTTCTGGTGCTGGTCTGGCTGCTCAAGCGATTTTTGTATCGGCCTATTCTTGACGGCATTGATGCACGCGAAGCCGAAATCAGCCGACAGATGGGCGAGGCCAGGCGTGTGCAAGACATGGCCGAAGCAGAGAAGGCTGAATTCGCACAGCGTCGTGCGGCACTTGAGTCTGAACAGGCAAGCGCACTCGATGCTGTGCGCACCCAGGCCGAAGTCGCCCGCCGTCAATTGGTTGCAGAAGCCCGTGAGCAGATGAGCGAGAAGCGCGTGGCAGCGGCGAACGAGCGACAGACTGAAGCCAGACACTTTGCCACCTTATTGCAAAAGTCGGGATCCCAGGCTCTCTTGACGCTTATGCGCAAGGCACTCGAGGATCTGGCCGATCAGTCTCTGGAAGAGCAGATCGTGATGCATGCGGGTCAGCAAATCAAAGCGTGTGGTTCCGATTTACGGGCAGCCTCCACGGGTGGCGGGGTGGCAGTCGTGGTCACTCAGAACTCGCTTTCTGACGCAGCACGCAAGCACCTGGAAAATCAGGTAACGCAAACGCTTCCGGGCGTCGGAGTGCAGTTTAAGACCGATGCTGCCCAGTCACCGGGCCTGATCATGCGTATTGGCGGCGCCCAGGTTAGCTGGACCTTAGACAGCTATGTAGAGTCACTGTCACAAATGATTGAAGACCAGATCGCCGAAAAGGGCCATACCCAAGGAGCGGTTGATGCAGCCAAGTGAGTGCGGCCAGTCTGCCGAGCCCATCGCGCAGCCCATCGCCGGTCCCGTCACTAAGCCAGCCGTTGAGTCCGTCACTGAGCTCGCCGCCGACCCAGTTGCCAGCCTGATGGAAACGCTGGCCCATGCCCCCACGCCAAAAATTCGTATTGAAGAGATTGGCCGCGTAACGCAGGTGGGTGCGGGCATCGCAACAGTCACCGGCCTGGCCCGCGCCGTATCAGACGAAATGCTGGAGTTTTCTGGCGGAATGCGTGGCCTGGTGCTTGATCTGGAACCTGGACGCCTGGGTGTTGCGCTGCTGGGCCCCTACGATAACGTGCAGGTGGGCGAAGAGGTTCGCCGCACTCACCAGGTCGTCAGTGTTCCGGTGGGCAAAGCGCTGCTGGGCCGGGTTGTCAATGCGCTGGGCACCCCGATGGATGGCGGCGCACCGGTTTTCGGGCCTACGCGGCCGGTCGAAGCCAGGGCTGCGCCCATACTAAATCGTGCTCCGGTCACACGGCCTCTGGCAACCGGCCTTAAGGTGATCGATGCTGCGGTACCTGTAGGCCTGGGACAGCGAGAATTAATCATTGGCGACCGGCAAACGGGCAAGACCTCGATGGTCGTCGACACGATACTGAATCAGAAAAACACAGACATCATCTGCATCTACTGTGCCGTGGGCCAGCGTGGTGATGCCGTAGCCAAAGTGGTGGGCGCACTCAAAGAAGGCGGCATGCAGGATCGCAGTGTGGTGATTGTTTCGGGTGACGAAGACGCACCCGGGCTATCGTTTGTAGCGCCGTATGCGGCCATGTCTATTGCCGAGAACTTTTCCGACAAAGGCCATGACGTGCTAGTCGTGCTTGATGATATGACTCACCACGCCAGGGCCTACCGTGAGTTGTCGCTGTTGCTGCGTCGCCCACCTGGGCGCGAGGCGTTTCCTGGCGATATCTTTTATGTCCATGCGAGGCTGCTGGAGCGCGCCGGACAGTTTGCCAGCCATGCGGGAGGCGGGTCAATTACCGCCCTGCCGGTTGTGGAAACACAGGCAGAAAACCTGTCAGCTTATATCCCCACCAACCTCATCTCCATTACCGACGGGCAGATCTATCTGTCTCCACGTCTGGTTCGTCGCAACCAGTTTCCGGCTGTGGATCTGGGCGTGTCGGTATCACGGGTTGGAGGCAAGGCCCAGGCACGTGCATTTCGGGATATTGCCGGCAACCTGCGTGTCACACTGTCGCAATTCGAAGAGCTGGAGGACTTTGCACGGTTTGGAACGCGGCTGGACGCTCAGACTGAGGCGCGGCTGGCTCGGGGCGCAGCGGTTCGCGCAGTGCTGCGCCAGCCAGAGCGCCAGCCCCTTAGCGCCATCACACAGCTTGCCATACTATCTGCAGCTACCGAAGGATGTTTTGATGGCCTGACAGAAACCTTGATTGCCCGCAGCCTGGAGCGCCTGATCGTTGCGCTTGAGCAGGCGTCCGTCGGAGAGGTGTCAGGCCGTATAGCTAGCAACGAAGGACTGACCGAGGCTGATCGCAGCCTGTTCTTGAAGCTGGCAACGGCTGCGCGGGGAGATCATGACGCAGACGCTTGAAAGCCTGATACGTCGCACTGAAGCGATGCAGGGTATTCGTGGCATTGTTCATACCATGAAAACGCTGTCGGCCATTAACCGCTACCCCTACGAACAGGCCGCGCGTGCGATTAATGATTGGCGCGAAACCATACTGGACGGCTTACAGGCTTTTGCCAAGACTCACGGCGCTCTGACGCAATCCGAGGACGCCAGGGCACTGCCCGTGATCGTAGCCTTTGGTTCGGACCAAGGCCTTTGCGGCAATTACAACGAGATTGTGGCCCAGACTCTGGTCACCCACCTGGCGACCCGGGGGCAACACATCATTCTTTGCATCGGAGCCGAAATGCAAGATGCGATTCAGGGAGCGGGGCTGAAGACAGAACGCGCACTGATGACACCCGCGAGCGTCGACGGCCTGGGCCGGGTCGTCAGTCACCTGGTGACGCGCATTGATGCGGTACGCGCCGCTCATCCACAGGGCATCACCGTGATGCTGGCCTTTACCGAGCGCATGGCCCACGGGCAGCAGACGGCAGTACTGCGCCAGGTATTGCCGCTCGCCCCCGACGTAACAAAAACACTTTCAGACCGCCAATGGACTTCTCGCAGCCTGCCGTATTTCGACATGGCACCCACTGCCATTCTTTCCGCCCTCATGCGTCACTACCTGTTTGCCAATCTCTTTTATGCCTGCGCCGAGGCGCTAGTCACAGAAAATTCAGCCAGGTTCGCACGCATGCAGCAGGCGGAAAAAACATTGATGATCAGCTTGACGAACTGGCCGCAACGACCCGCACCACAAGACAGTCAGCAATTACCGAAGAGTTGCTGGATGTGATTGCGGGCTTTGAGGCGCTCAAGCATCGGCGTCCTCGGCCCGCGGAGTCAGCGAAGCCAGGCATCTTTGCGCCGTCAGATAGCCTTCCCGTTGTTGGCGACTGACAGCCTGCACTGAAAAATCATAATGCGCTGCAAAGGGCTCTTTGGCTGAACCGTCACGCGCGATCGTGACTATCGACGTTGTAGACTCTCTGCCCATTAAATGCACATAGCGTGGCCGTTGCCGCAGACGGGCGGCCTCCTCAGGAGCGACCGTGGTCATGATTTCGTTAACCAATGCCCGGAAGTCCTGTGTCAGCTCGAGTGTCTGACTATCGTTGCGAACACGCTCGCCATAAATGATTTCGTCACGACGCGTAAACACCTCGGAAAGATTGGTGGGCAAAGGTCTTTCGCCCGGAAACAGGTTCACCACAAACACCTGCTTGTTATCGGCGCCGCTGCGGTTTAACACGTGTTCGAGCGGAGAGTTGCTGATAATGCCGCCGTCCCAGTAGTGACGCCCATCGATGGTTGTCCATGGAAACATGGGCGGAAGACTGCCGCTGGCCATGATGTGTTCGGCGGTCAGGTTGTCGGTACGGCTGTCAAACACGACCAGCTCGCCTTTATCGACTTCGACAGCGGTAACGATCAGCCTGATCGGGCTCTCGGCCAGTCTTGAAAAGTCGACGTATTTTCCAGCAATTGCTTCAAAGGGCTAACGTCATACAGGCTGGTCCATTGATGAGGCCAATATTCATTCTGAACAACAGGCGAGAGCCATCTTGGTTTGAAAAATCGGGAATTCCCCAGGTCAAGGTGGCACCGACCGCAAACGCATTGGCCACAGACGACGGCGCCATCTGCGGCCCCTGTACGCTGATGTCCTTCCAGAAGGCCTCCAGGGCATCGCTGTAATTATGTGGATTGCCCGCAATGATGGCACCATTAATCGCGCCGATGGAAACACCTCCAACCACCGAAGGCACAACGCGGGCCTCATGCATGGCCCGCACAACCCCGCACTCAAATGCGCCCAACGCGCCCCCGCCTTGCAGGATGAGAACGGTCTCTCTTGCCAGTGCGGTAATGTCGGCATCAGAATCAGCAAGTTGCGCATGTGCGGCACTGACGTCAACCTGATCGCGGATCAGGGTCTCGACGACCTGCGTTTCTTCTGGAGGACGTCCTGTCGAGAAAAAACCTATAACGCGCCCTGCCCGTATATAAAATTCTGCAAACGACTTATTAGCGAGACTTCCACGCGAGATGCGTTGGTCGGCATTTGCGCTGGTGCCAAGAAAGGTAAAACTGAAGTCGAGGAAGTCAGAAAAATAGTACAGCACGCTGTTGTAAGGCACGCGCTGGCCGAGCATGTTCTTTGCGGCATTCCGGCCTTGTCTACGGGCGTTTTCCCAGTGTCTTGCGCGGTGTCGATGGCCGTACCTGTCCATATAGCTGGCGACATCACCGGCGGCAAACACATCTTGCTGGCTAGTCTGCAAAAACTCATCAACAAGAACACCATCATCAATATCTATGCCAGACCCGCTCAGATAATCTGTGACAGGGGTTGCGCCAATGGCGATGATTACTGTGGAACACTGCAGCTTATGGCCGTCTTTGGTTTCAAGACCGCTAACCTTCCTGGTTCCGTGAATCTTCTTGATCGACGTGTCGGTCAGAATATCAATGCCGCGGATTTTGCAGCGCTCCAGAAAATACTGTGAGAGTGTTTCAGAGTGGATTCTTGGAAAAACGGTGGATGCACGATCGATCAGCGTTACTTTCAGGCCCATCTCGATAAGCGAGGTGGCAAGCTCCATGGCGATAAAACTGGTGCCAAGAATAGCCACCGGGCCCTGATTGGCCTGAACCCACTGGTGCAGCGACGTGGAGTCAGCCATGGTGCGAAAGGTAAACACGCCTTGCAGACCCACACCCGGAACGCGCAGTCGCGTTGCCCGTGCCCCTGACGCAAGCAGCAATTTGCCATAGGCGTATACCACACCCTTTTTGTCGACGACAATATGCGCGGAAGGATCGACGGATTTCACCACGGTGGCCCGACGAATGTCGATATCATTATCGAGATAAAACGCTGGCTGCGCCATCAACAATTGTTCTGGCGACATTAGACCGCTGAAGAAGCGCTTGGTAAGTGGCGGGCGGTTATAGGGGTATTCAGCTTCTGCACCAAGAATAAGTATTGACCCATCAGCGCCTTCCTGTCGCAAGGTACGTGCGGCCTCAACCGCGGCCGTGCCTGCGCCGACGATGAGAAAATCAGTTTCTACAATGGATGAAGACTTGGCCGCTGGGGACATGTATGTGCCTGGACCGGCTCGACGGTTTTATGCGAGTTGTCGTGGTCAAGCCGGAAAATTCCAGACAACACGTGCGGTGTCTTCCCTTGCTATCTTGCGCAGCGCATATGTGCAGGAGAAAGACTAAGCAGAAACAATCATGTTACCGCGACCGCGCGCAGAAGACGATGAGCATTCTTTTATTGTCCCTTGTCTGCTGGTGCATTGATTTAACACCATGACTGGACGCCATGCCGATTTCAAACCTGTGCGCCACAAGTCTGCGCCCAGCAGACTTACTGTCCCGTTGATCAGAATCAAGCAGGTTTGCGATAAGCGGACTATAGTCAAAAGTGACGGATCAGTGTTGCTCGGAAGTCAGCCCAACGGCATCCGTCTCACTATTATGGAGGACGCCATGTCCGCAGAAAACCAAGCGAAAGCCCAGATTTTGCCTATCAATGCGCTATTTTCGCCCAACATTACCCAGGCACAAGCGCATGCCACCAATATGCTTACCCAAACCACTGAGCTGATGACCAAAATGAGCCGCGAACTCTGGGAAGCTCAAACCAGACTGATGCAGGTAGAGGCACAGCAGGGGGCCAAGGTATTTGCACAGCCTGCGGCCGGTGGCCGGCCAGGTGAGGCGCTAGGTGCCTACAACCAACAACTGCGCGAAAGTTCAGAGCGCATGGTCGAGCACCTGCGTCAGGTCAACGATCTTATGCGTGACTACAGCTGGCAGATGCTTGATATTTATGCCGCTAACCTGAGCAAGGCAACGAAGCCGATACAAGACGCCATGCAGCGCAAATCGTAATCGCCTGGCAGAAATGTTACATCCACATTCAGGCCTCTTGTCGTTATCTTTGAAGTCGCGAGTTAGTGTTTTCTGGCAAACACCGCAAGCATCCGCTTTAGGTGAATTACGTCATGGCGCAAGGCATGAATCCATACATTACTTGCGTTTTTCACGGGCAACCAAGGAAAACTCATGGGCTACGCTATCAAACCTGCATCAATGCTTGCCTGTGCCTTGTTGGTGGTGCTGGCCAGCACGACAACGCTCCTAAGTGCACAAACGGCGGCGCCTGAAAAACCCTTGGTTTTGCAGGGCGTAATGGAAAAACTCGGGCAAGACATGCAGGCCGTTACGGGAGCCATTTCCATCGAAGATTGGGCGCTCGTAGCCGAACTGGCGCCCAAGACCGCCCGACATGCCGAGCCGCCGCCCGAGGAAAAAGTTCGCATTGTGACCTGGCTTGGCAAAGATGCGGGCAAGTTTCGTGGATTCGACGTTCAGGTTCATGAAGAAGCGACTGCCATGGGAGAAGCCGCCACACGCGGCGATGGCGAAGCCGTCATCAATGTATTTGCCAAAGTACAGCAAACCTGTTTGGCGTGCCATCAGAGTTTTCGCAAGCCGTTCGTGAAGCAATTTTATAGGAAGCCTTAAGGTGCAGGTGTCTTATCATCAGAACTAGTTTGCCAGTGTTCATCGAATTCAGCTTTGATATGCTGGCTGCACGTTGAAGCCGGATCTGGCAAGCCTTTACGCTTTCAGAGTGATCCTGATTTTACGGGGATGAACTTCACATGCGTCAAACTGCTTCAGACGATGCGCGAGCGAACTGCACACACACTTCAAACCCCTCAGCCCTGCCGGTCGCAGGTGATGCAACAGTAAGCTCAGCACCAACACCCTGCGCAATGGAAGACACGATTGCCAGGCCCAGACCAAAGCCTTCGGCGCGGCTTCCACCACGCACAAAACGTTGGGTAAGCTGCATTAGCTCAGATGCTGGCACAATGGGGCCCGCGTTCACCACACTAAAGCAGGCCCCATCAGACAGGCCAACCTCAACCGCAGAGCCATCCGCTCCGTGCTTTAACGCATTCTCGATCAGGTTGCGTGCAAGAATGGCAAACGCGTCAGGATCTATCAGGGAAAACACCGCGCCAGTCGATGGCAACGTCAAGTGGATAGGGTTATTGGCAATTCGCTGCAGATCATGCACCACATGACCCAACAACACCGCCAGGTCTTGTGGCACTTCGGACAGCAGCCCCCCTCCTTCGGCTTTGGCCAACTGCATCAATTTTTCTGACAAACGCGACAATTCTTTTAGAGATGCCTCAATCTGAGCCGCGCGAAGCTGCAGCGGGCCTTCAGGCGCTTCACGCCGCAAGCGCTGAACTTGTGCCAGCGTTGCAGCCAAAGGCGTGCGCAGCTCATGCGCGCTATTTGCGGTAAACCGTCGCTCAGTTTCCAGAGCATTGCGCAAGCGCTCAATCAAACGATTAACGGCATCCGCAATCGGTGTAATTTCTGTGGGCAATTCTTCTGTATGAATGGGGGATAAATTGCCTGCCCCACGGGCTTCAATCGCATGGCGGTATGACAACACGCCGCGTAAACTAAAGCGTACAAACAGCCAGATCCCGAGCAAGCTGAACGGGATCAGAAAAGCCAAAGGCCAAAGCAACGAGATGGCGGCATCCAGAGCCGCTTCGCGGCGATGCGAAAGTGGCTCTGCCAGTTGCAGGAAAATCGTGCCGCTTAACGCACTGGTGCCGTACAACCTATGCGTCGTCGTGGTCGTGAAGCCATGGATGGGGTCAGCGCCAAACTCTGCCGCGCTTACACCTTGAGACTGCAAAAGTATATTGCCCAGTTTGTCGCGCACCTGATAGGTGAAGCCGTCCTGCTGCGTATTGAGCGATGCGACCTGTTGGGCCGTTGTACCCTCTTCACGGTTTAGAATTTCCATAACCGCCAGGGGTAAAATACGCTGCGCGGTCTCTTGCATCGCGTTGTCGAAGGCTTCATCCAGCTCGTGCCGAAGCACCAGACCAGAGACGGCAGTCGCGACCAGCCACAGCACCACCATACCCAGTGTCAGGCCGTATACAAGCTGTCTTTGCAGGCTTTTTGTTGCCTTCATTTAGACCCCAGCCGGTATCCAACACCCCGCACAGTGTCCACAACATCAGCCCCCAGCTTCTTGCGCAAGCGGCTCACGTACACCTCTATGGTGTTGCTCTCGATTTCGGCGCCAAACTCATACAGTCGCTCTTCAAGTTGTGATTTTGAGAACAAGGCCCCAGGACGCCGCACAAAGGTTTCAAACAAGGCCCATTCACGTGCGCTCAGGTCGATGGTCTTGTCTTCACGCTGAATCGTGCGATCGACCATATTGATACGCAACTCACCCAACTGAATATGCGGATTCGGGTTACCTGTGTAGCGCCGTGCAACCGCGGCAACCCGTGCCGACAACTCGTTCAAATCAAAAGGTTTGACCAGGTAATCATCTGCACCCGCATTTAATGCCACGATGCGGTCCGAGATTTGATCCTTGGCAGTCAAAATTATGACGGGAGTCAGATCGCCCGCCGCGCGCCGACTGCGCAGAAAATCAAGCCCAAGCCCATCAGGCAGGCCCAAGTCGAGCAGAACCAAGTCGTAATCGGTTGACTTAACACTGAGCGCGGCATGATCGAGTCGCTGCACCCAATCAACAGCATGGCCGTCGTCGGCGATTTGCTCGCGCACCGCCTGCCCCAAGCCGACCGTATCTTCGATCAACAGTACGCGCATGTTCTTCCTTTTTCAGAACGCTTCATCAAGCACCGCCATTCGGTTCTGACAAGTTTAGTCTGAATAAAGCCAGGGCTTCAGGGTGGTGTCAGGATGCGGCACTACATTTTGCCTCACACACTGACCAAGGAGACTTTACTCATGAAACCACTCACTCTTGCAGGCGCCGCACTGGCCGGCCTGATTATAAGCAGTACCGCTCTGGCCGATGACCACTGCACTGACCCTGTCGCTGACTGGCAGCCACGCGAAGTATTGCGACAACAACTAGAGCAACACGGATGGACCGTGAATCGTATCAAGGTTGATGACGGCTGCTACGAGGTTAAGGGTGTGGACAAGAACGGCAACAAGTTCGAAGCCAAATACGCACCGGCCTCATTGCAAATCCGAAAGCTGGAAATCAAGTTCAAGGAAGGAGGCGGTGATGCGGCTGACTACCTGGACAAAAACCCTGATCAGTCCGCCCGATAACGGCATTGTTGTTACGGATAACCCGGAGAGTCATTATGAAGAAAATCACACTTTCGCTCTGTCTGGCCGGCGCCCTCGTGCTGCCCGGCCTGGTTCAGGCAAAGCCCGTTACCTTGACCACACAACTGAAAAAATACAGTGGTGATGGCGCCTACATGGCGATTTACCTCACTGACGCCCAAGGTCGTTATCAGAAAACACTATGGGTATCAGGCAAGAAGTCCAAGTACTACAAGAACTTGCGCGATTGGGCACGTGGCAGCGGCATGAAAGCCAGCGAGTTCGATGGTGTAAGCGGTGCGAGTGTGGGTAGCGGACGCACGCTAAAGGTAACTGCCGATATTGCCGATGCACTGATCGACGCCGGCTACGAGATACGCATCGATACCGCAGTAGAAGATGAGCGTGACTTTCCGTCAGAAGTACGTGCACCGTTGACTGCCGCAAGCACAGGCAAACCTACGGCCGGACGCGGCTATGTTCAGTCGTTTACCTATGACATGTAACCGCAGCCGTCCCACGGTTTCTGACATCAGCGGGTGGGCCGCAAGGCTCACCTAAGTCCTCCAAAAAGGAGATATACATCATGTTGCGCCAGACTCACTCACTGCCAGGCCTTGTTGCTGCCCTATTGTTGGTGGTGCTGGCGATGACGGGGGTTGTGCTCTCAACCAGCCCGGCGCTTGAAAGACTGAGCGCGCCGGCGGCTGCCACTAACCAGACCAGCGTGGCCTCATTGGCCGAACGGGTAGGCCAACACTACGCCGGCGTGGAGCAGATACAGCGCTCACTGTCGGGTGCGGTGATCGTGTACTACACCCAGAATGGCCAAAGTGATGCTGTTCAGGTTGATCCAAATAGTGGACAAGGCATCGCCCCCTACACGAAGTCATCATTTACGCGCTGGATAAAAAACCTTCATCGTTCCTTGTTTCTGGACACCACCGGGCGAGCCGTGGCAGGGCTTGCCGCTGTCGTCATGCTGATTATGTGTTTATCGGGCGTGGCATTGCTGATCAAACGCCAGGGTGGACGGCGGCAGTTGGCACGCCCGTTACGTGGAAACTTCAGTCAGCGCTGGCATGCAGAATTGGCACGTATCGTGGCGCTGGGGTTACTACTGTCTGCCCTCACTGGCATATACATGTCGGCAGTAACCTTCGGCTTGGTATCCGATGGCATTCAGGATGAGCCCAGCTTTCCTACCGAGCTTGCGACGGGGCCGGCGCTACCCATAGGCGCTATGCCCGCCCTGAAGGCTGTCGAACTGAATGACTTCCGTGAACTGGTCTACCCTTCTGCGGGGCACCCCGAAGATGTTTATTCTTTGCATACCGCGCAGGGCGATGGTTACATCGATCAGGCAACTGGCGCGTTGGTATCCTATCAGGCACACAATGGCACCCAAAAGGCCTATGAACTAATCTACAAACTGCATACGGGTGAAGGCCTGTGGTGGCTGGGCATCATTCTCGGCCTCTGTGCGCTGAGCGTGCCGTTTATGAGTATTACTGGAGTCGTGATCTGGTGGCAACGTCGCCGCGCCATACCTCGCCTTGCGGGCAAGATAGACCCACAATCTGCAGACATTGTCATTCTTGTAGGTAGCGAAAACAACAGCACCTGGGGCTTTGCCCAAGCTTTGCACGATGCGCTGAGCCAGGCAGGAAAACGCGTGCACACTGCCCCCATGAACCAACTGGCCAGCCGTTACCGTCAGGCGCAGCAACTGTTTATTCTGACGTCAACCTACGGCGACGGAGACGCACCCAGTTCAGCCAATCAGTTTCTGGCACGCCTAAACAAATTTTCGGGAGATCACAAACCGGAATTTGCCGTTCTGGGTTTTGGCGACCGTCAGTTTCCTCAGTTTTGCCAGTTTGCAAAGCATGCACAGGACGGCCTGCTTGAGCACGGGTGGCCAGCACTGCTTGAACTAGACACCATTGATCGGCAATCATCACAAGAATTCACCCGTTGGGGAAAGTCGGTGGGCGCACTGCTTCATCTTGACCTGGTTCTGAACTATGTGCCCTCGCCTCCACCAACGCAGCCTCTGGTATTGATCAGCCGTGTTGACTACGGCGAACAAGTGCAGGCACCCACGAGTATTCTGCGATTTGGGCCCGCAGCGCCTCAAAGCCGTGTATCTCAAATTTTTCGCGCACTCGGCATCAACGGCCTGCCGCGCTTTGAAGCGGGTGATCTGGTCGGCATTGTGCCACCGGGCAGCCCCGTGCCGCGATTTTATTCGCTTGCTAGCGGTTCAAAAGATGGGTTCCTGGAAATCTGTGTGCGCAAGCAAACAAAAGGGCTTTGCTCAACCATGCTGCATGGCTTGCATGTTGGCGAACGCATAAATGCCTTTATCCAGCACAACCCCGATTTCCGACCTGCATCTGGCGAACGCTCTATCATCCTGATCGGTGCAGGCACCGGCATTGGCCCCTTGGCAGGATTCATACGCAACAACACAGACAAGCACCCCATGTATCTGTACTGGGGAGGACGCGACCCTGCTTCTGACTTCCTTTATGAGCCAGAACTCGACAACTACCTGGCCGATCGCCGCCTGACCCAGCTGAACGCCGCTTTTTCACGGATTAAAAAAGGTGGCTATGTGCAGGATCGCGTCCTGGGCGATGCGTCACAGATACGCCAATTGATAGAGAGCGGTGCCCAGATCCTCGTGTGCGGCAGCCGTGCCATGGCTGCCAGCATTATGCAGGCCATTAATGAGATCCTCGCCCCTATGGGCCTGGACGTTCAAGCCCTCAAACTACAGGGACGCTATCGTGAAGACGTTTTCTGATGTGCCTGCCCTATCGGCATATACCTTGCAACGCTACAGCCTGCACGGCGAAGCCATGGGCACCCGATACAGCGCCGTGTTTTATGCCGCTGCAGGCATCGATGAGGCTTGCGTCAACGCCAAGCTATTTGCAGAGGTAGACAGGGTGGACAGGCAGATGTCCAACTGGAAGCCAGACTCTGATCTGAACCGCTTGAACAGTGCGCCTGAAAATGAATGGCTGACGATGCCAAAAGAACTATTCACCGTACTCGAGACTGCCCTTCTGGTCAGCCGACAGTCGCAAGGGGCGTTCGACATCGGCGTGGGGAGTATGGTGCAGGCATGGGGCTTTGGGCCCGGTAAAGGGCTTAGAGACGCAAAGCAAATTAACGCTTTGAAAAGTCAAGCTCACCGCCCTGCCACGGAAGTTCTGGAATTGAATCCTGCAGAACGCCTAACTCGCAAGCGGACGGCCATTACACTGGATCTCTCGGGCATCGCCAAAGGTTACGGCGTCGATCAACTTGGCCACTGCCTTGAGCGCCTTGGCGTTACATGTTATCTGGTGGGTATTGACGGCGAGATGCGCGCACGCGGTATGAAACCCGATGGCAACCCGTGGTCTGTAGCCATAGAAAAGCCGGTCCGCCATATTCGTGAAGTAATGGGCGTCATGACGCTTTCCGACGCAGCCATCGCAAGCTCAGGCGATTATCGTCATTGGGTTGAGCATGAGGGCAGGTCTTATGCGCATACCATGAACAGTGCGCTGCAAGCGCCCGTATCAAACCGGCTCGCTGCCGTCTCTGTGGTTGCATCCAGCTGCATGCTGGCAGACGCCTGGGCCACGGCCTTGCTGGTGCTGGGTGAAGAGGCGGGCGTAAAAATGGCGCAGGAACAGGGTATGGATGCCGTATTCGTCCTCCACGATAAAGATGGCTTTAAGGACATAGCCATCGCCGACGGCAAAATCGAGCAATAGACTGCCAATCTGAGTAGGATCTCGCATCATTGAGGTGGAAGGCACAGTGATAAATTACCAACAGCACACAAGATACCGTGCATATTCCTCGCCCCAGTCATGCAACTGAGGCAGTCACCACACTAAGGTGCTTCTCTCATCATGTCATCGAGTCAGCTGCCTCGTTCGTCCCACCTCCCAGCGCCTGATACAAAGCCACGCTGTCGGCCAGGCGCTGTGCCTGTGCTGCAGCAAGGCTGATCTGCACCTTTTGCGCCTGCTGCTGCGCAATGAGCAATGCCAGGTAACTGGTGGCACCCAACTGATATTGTCGTTGGGCCGAATTGAGGGAAGCTTGTGCGGCTACATTCGCGGTGGCTAGTGCCTTTAACGTTTGCGCATCGTTTTCCACAGCGCGCAAGGTGTCAGCCACATCGCGTAAAGACTCCAGCACCACACTTTGGTAGTTAGCGGCAGCGGCATCAAATGCAGCGAGCGCAGCACGCTTTTCAGCGGGCAGCCCTGGATTGAACAGGGGTTGGGTAAGCTGGCCAATCAGGCTCCACACAGCTGAACCCGCACCGAACAAGGCCCCTGTGGTCAACGCCTGAGAACCAATATTGGCGCTTAGATTTAGCTGTGGGTACAGGTTGGCAACTGCCACGCCATAGTCAGCATTCGCGGCATGCAGCAAGGCCTCAGCCGCCTGAATGTCTGGCCGACGCCGCACCAGTTCTGACGGCACGATCAACGGCAGCTCGGCAGGCAGCGTGAAATCACTCAGCACAAAGGCCGGGATACCGCCCGCACCGGGAGAGCGCCCGGCCAGCACTGACAGCAGATGTTCGGTTTGTTGAAGTTGCTTGCGCAGGGCTGGCAGCTCGGCACGGGTTTGTTCTGCCTCGGTTTGCAGGTTCGACACCTCATCGGGCGTGGCCTGACCGAGTCGCACGCGCGTACGGGCCATTCGCAGTTGTTCATCTTGCGCATTCAAATCGCAGTAGTGGTTTCCATTTGCGCGGCAAGTCGCGCACGGGTGATGGCGGCGGTGGCGATATTTCCAGCCAGGGTAAGGCGCGCTGCGTTCAGTTCATAGCGACGGTAGTCGGTGCGGGCGGCAAGCGCTTCGAGTGCGCGACGATTACCGCCAGCCAGATCAAAGTTGTAATGCACACCGACGCTGGCGTTATACAGGCTAAATTGGCGTGTGTCCCCGCTTAGGCCTTGGCTGCTGGGGCTGGTCTGCTGGCGCTGCCCACCCAAGGCCGCGTCCACCTGAGGGTAACGCGTCGAGCCTTCACGCGCAGCAAAACGCTCTTGCGCCTCGCGCAAGTTGGCACTAACTGCTGCCAGCGTAGGGCTGGCCTTAAACGCATCATCAATCAACTGATTGAGTGCAGAAGAACCCAGACTACGCCACCACTGTGCTTCAATTGACGTTACGTCTACCAGACGTTGCTCTTGGCCTAATTGCGTAGGTGCGGACACGGTTTGGCTTGCCACAGAGGTCGGCGTG
The DNA here is from genome assembly GCA_005239165.1 of Allopusillimonas ginsengisoli. Taxonomy (GTDB): domain Bacteria; phylum Pseudomonadota; class Gammaproteobacteria; order Burkholderiales; family Burkholderiaceae_B; genus Allopusillimonas; species Allopusillimonas ginsengisoli_A. The sequence goes on along the minus strand of RAPG01000007.1, from coordinate 227,996 downwards.
TATTGCGCCACTGCGGGTGCGGCCGGGCGCTGAAAATCAGGCCCTGCCGCACAGCCTGCCAAACCCACTGCCACCATCCCTGCCATCAGTAACGAGGTGGCAGGTCGGCGCGCAGGCCTGACTACGTGGTGGGATGGTTTGGCGTGCTTCATGGAAACACCCTGCGAAAGAGGTTCATTCATGCTGAGGGCTATGTCTGAACAGGTGCCAGCGTTGCTGTGGATCATGTCACGCTCCTGAAATCCCATGGCTGTATCATTCGAAACCCAATCCTTGGCCAACTTCTTCGTGGGTCACGCCGTCGCGGATGTGATAAATACGCTTGAAGGTAGGAATAATTTTTTCATCGTGAGTCACCACAATGACGGCGGTCTGATACTTGCGTGCCATTTCGTTAAGAATGCGTATAACGGCCATGGCACGTACAGAGTCCAACGGGGCCGTAGGCTCGTCGGCCAGAATCACCGGTGGGCGGTTCACCAGGCCACGAGCAATGGCTACCCTTTGCTGCTCCCCACCCGAAAGCTGTGAAGGCATGGCACGCGCCCGGTGCTGCACATCAAGTGCAGTAAGTAGCTCCAGCGCCTTGGCCCGCGATTCTGTATTGTTTACGCCGGCCAGCATCGGCAGCAACGCCACGTTATCGGTAACGTCAAGAAAAGGGATTAAATAAGGTGCCTGAAACACAAACCCAATCTTGTCACGCCTTAGCGCACGCAGATCACGCACCTTCCAGCCATCGTCATAGATAACGTCGTCACCCAGCGTCATGCGACCGCCCGTCGGGTCAGTGACGGCGCCCAGGCATTTGAGCAACGTGCTTTTCCCCGACCCTGAAGGGCCAATCAAACCCACTACTTCGCCCGGTGCTACCAGCATGTCCACACTCTTTAACGCGTCTACAGCCGTGTCGCCCTGACCGTAACGCTTGCGCACGCCTTCGATGCGAATTCCTCGTCCACTCATCTCAACCTCCAATGGCTTCAGCCGGATCGACCTTGAGCGCCATGCGTATGGCGACCAGGCTGGCCAGTATGCAGATCACAAGCACGGCAAAGAAACCGGCGATGGAATCGACTGGCATCAGCAATACGTACTTGGGAAATATGGGCGCAGAAAAGGTGGCGGTGATTTTGCCGACCACAAAGCCAATCACACCCAGAGCTAGAGCCTGCTGCATAATCATGGCAGCGATGGTTCGATTGCGCGTGCCGATAAGCTTTAGCACTGCAATCTCGCGTATCTTGTCCATGGTCAGTGAATAAATAATGAACGCAACAATCGCCGCGCTCACGATGGCCAGAATCACCAGAAACATGCCTATTTGCCTGGCCGAGGTGGCGATTAGCTTGCCAACAAGAATGCCCTCCATTTCAGCCCGGGTATAAACAGTTAAACGCTTCCAGCGTCGTATAGATTGGGCCACGTCATCGGGGTCGTGGCCTGGCTGTAGCGTGACCAATACGGCGTTAACAAATGCATTAGTGCTTTGCGAGGCAATCACGGCCTCGAGCAAACCTGGCACACCGGGCCGATTGAAGGCCGGGTTGGCCTCAGTGCGGCGTCGGCTGCGCCAGATGGCGTCGTTGTCTTTGAGAAACTGCGCCTCTTGCGCGTCCTTGAGCGGAATAAACACCATAGGGTCGCCGCTGGTCGACACCATGCGTCGGGTCAATCCTACAATGGTGTACTGATTGCGGCGTATGACTATACGTTCGCCCAGCTTGAAGCCGGCCGCGATGTCAGCCACAGCCTCGTAGTGGCCTCGCGTGATCTGACGACCCGCAACGAGATACGGCGGCCAGCCAGGGGTCGCCCCCAATTGGCCAGGTGCAATGCCAACAATCATGGCCCGCACGTCGTTTTCGCCCTTGCGCACCTGCATGGTCAGGTAGGTAATGTTTGCGGCCTGGGCCACGCCCGGCATGGCCAGAACAGTACGATACACGTCATCGTTTACGCTGGAAGGCTCGGCGTAAGGGCCCAATGTGTCTTGCTGCACTACCCAGAGGTCAGCCCCACTATTGTCGAGCAAGGCCTTGCCGTCATCCACCATACCTCGGTACACCCCCGCCATGACCAGTGTGACGCCAATCAGCAAGCCCAGACCTATGCCCGTAAAGACAAACTTTCCCCATGAATGCAGTATGTCGCGCCCCGCCAGGCTAATCATTGTGGCACTCCTGATATGCGGTCAACGACATTGAAGCGGCTTCGGCTTGTGAGTGTTTGTTCGCTATAGAGCACGATCTGGTCACCCACCGCGAGGCCTTCACGCACTTGCACCAGGCCATTTAAGTCGGTCGCACCGAGTTTGATCGGCACAAAATGTAAGCCGCCGTCGGCAATACGCCAGATACCGATCTTGTCGCCGTCACGCCGCACGGCGGCATTGGCAATAACAGGCGTAGCGGGCAAAGCAGGAAGATCAACCGTAACTTCAGCCAACTCTCCTATAGGCGGCAAGGGCTTGGGCGGAGCGTCAAACACTACCTTAGCCAACATCTCTTCAGTGACCGCATCGGCCTTGGGCTCCACACGCAGCACTCTGCCCTTCAAAGTTTCGCCATCACGCGAGCGCAGCACAATGTGCGCCGGCAGATCACCTGCCAACCCCAAGGCACTAATTTGGTCAAAACGTACGTTGACCCACAGGCTCTTGGGATCAATGATTTCGACCACGGCTTGCCCGGCGACAATCGTTGTCCCCGGGTCGGCATCCCGCAGTGCCACCACACCATCCACCGGCGCGATCAGGCGCAGGCTGTTTCGCTGTGCCGTCACCCCATCACGATCAGCGCGCGTACGCGCGAGATCTTCGCTTGCGGCTGAGAGTGATGCTTCAGCAACGCGCAACTCTTGACGTTTGGTAGAAAGGGTTTCTTCGCTGGTCGATCGGGCATCAAAAAGCTTTTTATAGCGACTGGCCTGGCTAAGAGCGTAGGCGTGACGCGCCTCTGACTCACGCAATACGGCTTGCGCCCGTTTGAGGGCAGAGTCCAGTGAACGCACGCGGTCATCGAGATCGATCGGATCCATTTCACCGAGCACTTGCCCGGCACTAACCTGATCGCCTACATGTACATCGAGACTTTTGACACGGCCGGCAAATGTTGGCCCAATTTTGTAGGTATAGCGTGCCTCCACTGTACCGATGCCGAACAGCGCGGGCTGCAGTGCGCGTGACTCAACATCCGCGACGGTGACGGCCACGGGCGCGAGCGGCCCCGACCGAAAGCCCACATAGATGAACAACACAAGCAACGGCACGATGACAGCCAAAAGGGCCAGTGTGCGTCCTTGCATGGGAAGTTTTTTCATTGCGCTCTCTCGATGCCGCGCCTATAGATGGCAAACACCTTGGGCGCGTCGCGGCGAATGCGTTCTACGTCGCCCGCCAGCAGCGACTGCATGATCAAGCCCTGAATAGTTCCAATGAACAGCGTGGCCGCTGCCTCGTTATCCAGTGATGGGGATAGCTCTCCATTTTCTTTGCCACTGTCAAGAAGTCGACTCAGGCGCTCGCCGTACCGTTTGATCAACGCCTGCACCACGATTTTGGCGGGCGTGGGCTCTGCACGCTGAAGCTCTCCAAACATCATTCTGGGAACCCCAGGATGCTCAGCCACAAATGCAATATGACTCATGAACATGGCCTCCATGGCTGCCAGAGGCGATTCAATACCTTTTACAGAGCGATCAATTCGGGCCAGAAGGCGGTCGGCCACCCACTCCATCACAGCCTGCCAGATGGCCTCTTTATTTGGAAAGTGCCGGAACAGCGCCCCTTGCGTCAGATTCATGTGCTTGGCAATTGCCGCTGTGGTGATCTCGCTGGGGTTTTGTGTACCAGCAAGTGCCACGACAGACTCGACAGTCACTGCTCGACGCTCGTCGGCGGGAAGATGTTTTGAATGGGTGTCCACGGTCTGCCTTTATGAAAGATAGTAATTGATTACTATCTTAAGGCTGAAAGGTAAACTTAACAAGTGTTATCTGGAAAGAGTGAGTACATCCTGCAGGTGGCAGGTGGCAGGAAACCCGGAGGGGTTTTGCCCCAACGTCTAGAGGCGATTCTTAGCATCTGTGGCCATGCATAGCAATAAGCTTTCGGCGGCTGAACTCATGACGCGGTACTGCGGCAACGACACCTGTACACGACCGCTATTCGCCGTCGTCATCACCCGCATCACTATCAACTGCTTCGTGGCGCATTGCTGCCGCAATAAGCGTTGAGCTGACTTGCGGTGCTGCTTCTTTGCGTTCGCTGTAGCGGTCGGTCAGGTAGTCTGAACGGTCACGAATGAGCAGGGTGAACTTGTACAGTTCTTCCATAACATCGACCACCCTGTCGTAATAGGCAGACGGCTTCATACGGCCTTGCTCGTCAAACTCTTGATAAGCCTTAGCCACTGACGACTGGTTTGGTATGGTGACCATGCGCATCCAGCGCCCGAGCACGCGCAATGCATTAACGGCATTGAAAGACTGAGAGCCGCCATTAACCTGCATTACCGCGAGCGCACGGCCTTGCGTTGGACGAACGCCGCCGCTTTCAAGCGGCAGCCAATCGATTTGATTTTTAAACACAGCGGTAAGCGTGCCATGTCGCTCCGGGCTGCACCACACATGACCTTCAGACCATTCTGATAAGGCGCGAAGCTCGACCACTTTGGGGTGGTCTGCCGGTACGCTATCGGTAACTGGCAAACCATGAGGATCAAACACGCGCGTCTCAGCGCCGAACTGCTGCAGAATACGTTGGGCTTCCAGCGTAAGCAGTTTGCTGTACGAGGTTGGGCGCAACGAGCCGTACAGCAACAGAATGCGTGGCGCATGACTGCTGGGGCGCATGGGCGTCAGTTTATTGAGATCTGGGGTGTCAAACACTGCTGCTACAACGTTGGGTAATGCTGTTTTCATTACGTCATTCTCTTGCTATCAAATTTCATTACACCATGTTGATTGCAGTAATTGCCGGCCAACTAGGCAATAAGGCCGTCCTTCGTCTCGTAAAGCGTTGCTGCCCTAAAGCAACCACTCCACCGGCAACAGAGACAGTATCTCAACCATGGCGCGACGCCAGAGACTGGCTCCGGGTTCGCTGTCATAGCGCAGCACCTGCCCGTCTTTCTGCTCCAGCCAATAGACATCGCCGTTCTCGGACAGCCGCACTTCATAGGCCGTCGAAGGCACTTTCTCGAGGAAGATTTCGCTGATCTTCTTAGCGAGAACAGGGCTGTCGATGACAAAACCAAGTTCGGTATTTAACTTTGCGGATCGCGGATCAAAATTGAATGAGCCAATAAACACACGGGCGTCGTCAACCGAGAAAGTTTTAGCATGCAAGCTTGACCCCGAGCTGCCAAACATGCTGCTGCGCTGCCGCCCGCCCTCTTCCGAAGGAAGGCGTCGCAATTCATATAGCTTGACGCCCGCTTCTAGCAACGGTTTGCGCCGCTTTGCATAACCGGCATGCACAGCAGCCACGTCAGTGGCCTCGAGCGAATTGGTTAGTATTCTGACTTTTACACCCCGGCCAGCCATCTGTACAAAACCTTCAACGCCAGCCTCGGTGGGCACAAAATACGCCGATACCAGGTCAGCGCTGGATTTGGGTTCGCCCAGAATACGTTTCATATCGTAGGCCATCAACTGATCGGGCGGCAGATCTTTCAGGCCTTTCGCCGGGTTGTCACTGACCATTTGAGTTTTAGCCCAATCCAGATCAATATCGCCGCTGTGCAAATGACTGACCATATTTGATTCTTTCAGGGCCTTGATATAGGCAGCGGCCTCGGGTTTGCTTCTGTATACATCGGCTCGAGCCTGCAGCGTTTCCAGCGCTTTCTCGTCTGGCTTTTCTAACAAGAGATCAACCGGGTACGCCGACTCGCTGCGCCAGTACTTGTCAAAATCCGCAGAAACATCTCGCACTACTGGGCCGACAGCCAACACGTCAAGATCAGAAAACAATACATCGTGCGTGGCACCAAAGTATTCATCACCGATGTTTCTGCCCCCGATAATAGTGGCCATGTTGTCGGAGGTGAATGACTTGTTGTGCATGCGCCGATTAACACGCGAGAAGTCGGTAATATAAGACAACCACCGAGGAGATCGCGGTACAAACGGGTTAAATACCCGCACCTCGATATTTGGGTGCATGTTCAACGCCGCCAGCGTGGGGTCTAGCCCTGACGTATCGTTGTCGTCAAGCAATAGCCTTACCCGAATGCCACGATCAGCGGCAGTGCGAAGCGCATCAAACATTAATGTGCCAGTCAGGTCATCGTGCCAAATATAGTATTGGATGTCGAGCGTGCGCTCGGCCGCCGCCGCGAGCAGTGCCCTTACCGCGAAAGCCTCGTGCGGATCATTGAGCGGGTAAATGCCACTTTGCTCAGGGTGTTTGGCCTCGAGCGCCGTGATACTGCGCCCCAATTTTGTTTCTTGGACTTCTTGCTGCGACAGAGCGCTAGAAACGGTGCGATCGGTGAGCGCAGGCAAAGGGCTGCATCCTGCGACCACCAGCGTTATGCACACGACAAGCAGCGTGCGCCCGATGTTCCGGGTTGGCCAATGTGGAAGTATTTTCATGTTGCCGCACAGCACCGTAAAAGGGAGGAGAGTAGATTACCTGATATTGGTGAGTGCGGCATGGCGATGCCGATCAGGACATAGCCTTGGCGATGTCCTGATATTGGCCTGTGCTTCCGATGATGTCATCAGGATGATCTTGACAAGCTGTGCTTGGCCCAAGACTTCAGGCCAACTACACCATAGATTAAAGCCAAGACAGCATTATGATGCTATAGCAGCATGAGTGTCCTACTAGAACCCTTGCTACTGTTGCTCAATGCCTGCATCAACTGCGACTTTTTTCCATTTGGCAACATCATCAGTAATAACCTTCTTGAACTCCTCGGGCGAATTAGCAATTACACGTGCCGCCAGGGCTTCATACTTTGTGCGCACTTCAGGGTCAGACAAAGCCTGAACTGAAGCCTTATGCAGAGCTTCCAGCACATCAGCAGGCAAGCCAGCCGGCGCGAGTACACCGTTCCACATTTCAGCTTCGTAGGTGGGTAGTCCCTTTTCAGCGAACGTTGGCACTTCAGGCAACTCACGAACGCGCTCCGGCCCAGCCACTGCAATGGCAACCAATGCGCCAGACTTTATATGAGGCAGTGATGAAACCAGCGTATCCCAAATCATAGGAACCTGTCCGCCCATGACATCAGTAAGGGCGGGACCCGTCCCGCGATAAGGTACGTGGGTGATCTTCAGATTATCGAATGATTTAAAATACTCCATCGCCAGATTTGTCGCGCCGCCAGCACCCGAAGACGCATAGGTGTACTGCTCAGGGTGCGCCTTCACCAACTTGACCAAATCATCGTATGTTTGTGCTTCAAAATTCTTGTTAACTGCAAGAACTCCTGGCACACGGATGATTTCGGTAACCGGTGTAAAACCGTTTACAGCGTCATAAGGCAGACTCTTGTATACCGCTGAATTGGTGCCATTCGTGCTCGACGTGCCCAGCAAGAGCGTGTAGCCATCAGGAGCAGACTGTGCCACGTAGCGGGCACCTATCGTACCTCCCGCTCCTCCTTTGTTTTCGACGATAACGGTGACCCCCATCGCTTTCGCCAAAGAGTTCGCATATATGCGTCCTACCGTATCAGAGGTGCCACCCGGTGGAAAGGGCACAACTAGCGTTACCGGCTTTTCTGGATACTTGGCCGCTACAGCTCCGGGCACCGCGACCATGGCGGAGGCAATAGCCAATGCCGCAAAGCTGAATGTTTTTGTATTCATATGAGTCTCCTCGTCGTGTTGTCACTGAAAAATAGAGCGGGTACTATCGGCCCGCACAGCTTTTACCGCCATCCACTGGTATACAAACACCGGTGATATAACGTGATTCATCACTAGCTAGAAATAGCGCTGCGTAAGCCACATCCCACGCTTCGCCCATACGGCCCATTGGACTGGCAGCGTTACGGGCGGCGATCATAGCTTCCTGATTTTCAAACTGGCCGGAAATCTGCCTGTAGACCAAAGGCGTATTGATGACCCCTGGCAAGACAGCATTCACCCGTATGTTGTCGGCTGCATACTGAACTGCAAGCGCACGAGTCAGCTGATTGAGCCCTGCTTTGGAGGCGAAATACGGGGCATACGGATAATTGTTAATTTGAATTGATGCTAGCGATGAAATATTTACAATGGAGCCGCCACCACGCTCCAACATTGAGGGGATGACGTGCTTGCACGTCAAGAACACGCTCGTCAGATTGGTGTCGATGACTTTTTGCCAATCCGCCAGTTCAAGGTCTGGCAGCAAGCCCATTCTTGTAATGCCAACATTATTGTGCAGCACATCAATCTGACCATAACGGACAAGCGTCTTATTAACCGCCTCCGCCACCTGGCTTTCGCACGTTACATCAGCTTGCAGTGCGAGACCACTCAGACCTTCCTCCTGAAGAATCCGGCAGGTCTCACGCGCTGCATCCAGATCAATATCAACGACAGCGACCGTCGCACCTTCTCGGGCGTACAACACGGCAGCAGCTTTGCCATTGCTCCAACCAGGTTCTGACGATCCCCCGCCAAACACCAGGGCGACACGCCCTTTTAGTCTTCCGTAATAATGTTTATCGGTCATCATGGTTCTACGGCATGACTGTCAGAAGGCTCACTGCATCGCGTACGCGCATACCCACATGCAGACCGGCTCGCTGTGCACACTCATTGATTACGCTCACCACGCCCTCTTCATAGCCGGACAGCCCATAACCAATTTTTGCAGTCTCGTGGTCAATCGTGGCTGCTGCAATATTGCGCTGATCCAACGCAGGCAAACGCATGGTCCCAGCGTTATCCAAGCCCCTGCCAGCATCATTGAAGAAAGCTGCAAAAACGGGATATTTAATCGCCAAGGCCGGGATGCCGCCAAGCAAACCACCATGCGAGCCAGAAATGACAACCGCGTCTGTATCTTCCGGCAAAATGAGTGATGCCGAATCCACTAGCACGATGGCACGTTCGCCTGCCACTGCTGACAGGACTTGGCGTGCTTCATGTCTTTCTACCTGTGGCAGTACAGGGAAGCTCTTGCTGTCTAGCAAATGGCGCACAGCTTCACTGGCAGCCATACCCTCAACAACGCCCAAGCTGCAAGCTAATGCATTCATCGCGGATATCTTGCCGCGCCTTGCTGTGTCTGCTCCATTGCCAATCCGAGCAGATAGATGAGATATAGTCGCGGCCGCAATGCCGCATTCTTCTAACAGGTGCAGACCCGCCACACCAGCACTTGCTTTACCCATTCCAGCGTCATTCAGGATAATGGCCTTCACGCCTGCCAGCGCTGCGAGATAGCCAACATAATCACCGCCGTGAGACGCTGCAATCACCACTTTGCCTCGTGCTTCTGGTCCAAGTGCGGTCGCCGAATCGTAGATCAGCGGCTCGGCTGCAATTTCGATCATCACTTCACCCCTGATCCCGGGCCTTGTTGTGACCCTCTCCGTCGCCCTTGTATGGAATCTCATGGTCAATGACGTCCCAAATATGCCTGGCAGAGGGTATGCGCTGCTCCTCGGCGATGTGTGCGACAAGCCCAGCCGCACGAGATATAACGGCAAAGCCCCGCATCAGTTCGACAGGCACATTTAATTCACCTAGCAACGCACCTACCGCCCCAGTTGCGTTAATGGTGATGTGCTTACCATAGACTTTATCGACGGCAGCTGACAGCACTTTAAGTGCTTGCAAATACTTACCCTCGAACCCAGTATGCTGCATACCGATCTCGATCAATTTAGCTGCACGAGGATCGTCAGGCTTATGCATATGCTGACCAAAACCCGCGATGGTTTTCCGCTCTGCCCTGTGGCGTTGCACCATTGCTAATGCCGCTGCCTCAATACCTTCTGGAGCATCAATCAGCTCTCGCAGATTGCGTGCACTGTTTTCCACCGTTCCGATAAACTGGCCGCCCACACCTAGCAACCCTGCCGCCACGCCGCCCTGAAGATTATCCGGGGCACTCATGTATATCAGGCGGGCCGAAATAGCGCTGGGGGTCAGCCCGTGCTCCATGATGGCTATCAAGGCAGCGTCAATGACTTTAAGATCATCTTCGGACGGCTCACGATTCAATATCTGTGAAAACATCACCTCGGTAAAAGTCTTTTTGCCCAAAATATCATCGACAAGATTCTTATCGCGATAATGGATGGAGGTCAGCGAATGTGTGCACAGCTCGGTATAAGGCTTTTCAGTTTTCATCATCTTCCTCTATTGCATTTCATTCATGACCATCTCTTTGATAGTCGGCTTGTGAACTTTGCCGGCAATACTGCGAGGCAAGCTGTCGAAAAAATGGAATACCTTTGGTGTTTTTACGGAGCCGAGTTGCAGTTTGCTAAACGTCGTCAACTCATCTGCCTCCACGGTCATGCCCGGCTTAAGCTGAATGGCTGCATGCACAGCCTCGCCCCACTTGTCGTCCTCAATGCCAAAAACTGCTGACTCGTGCACTGCAGGGTGTTGATCCAAGATGCTTTCCACGTCAATGGGATAAACATTGAAACCGCCGGAGATCACAACATCACGCAGGCGGTCTTTCAAATATAGAAAGCCACGGTCATCGATATAACCTCGGTCACCCGTATGCAGCCAGCCAGCCACAATCGTCTCGGCGGTCTTTTCTGGCATTTTCCAATATCCTGCCATTACAAGATCGCCACGTACGACGATTTCGCCAACCTCTCCTGATGGCAACAGTTGCCCGTTTGTGTCCATAATGGCCACCTCTGACAGCAAAGCCTGCCTGCCCACTGAACGCCAGTTATCTTCATCCTCAAAATCACGAGCGCGCATAACCGTTACAATTTGCGGTGCTTCAGTTTGCCCGTAAGTGGTCTCCAGCACAGGTCCAAAAAACTCTCGTGCCCTGCGAATTTTCTGCGCCGGCATCGGGGCACCACCATAAATTAAATGTCGCAATGCCGGGAACTTCAGATCCATGCCCTCACCTTCAGCCATCAACATATAAATAAGCGTCGGAGGGATGAAAGTAGTAGTGATAGCTTGCTCTTGAAACGCCTGCAACAGCGAAGCAGGCCTGTTATCACGAGGAAATACGAGACAACCGCCGCAAGCAAGAATTGGGATCAAATACGTGGATGTGCCATGAGTGACGGGCGCGGCAATAAGATACCTGTCATCTTCATCAAACGCATACTCATGAATTTGATTGATTGCGGTCGTTAGCCAGGCTCGATAGGGTTGAACAACCCCCTTGGGAGTACCTGTGGAGCCGCCCGTAAACTTTATAGCCTGAGCTGCATCTTGCGACGGGAAAGTAGATCCCGGATCCTCACCAACGTGCTGTGCGCTAATCGTTGAAACTGTATCAACGCCATCCTCGCCAATACCCATTGCGATGCGATGAGGTACGGCAGATAGGTCCAGGGACGTCAGATATTCCTGTGTGGCAATCACAATCGAGGGCTCAGTGAATGCGATCGTACGATTCAATTCACTCACTGCGTTTCTGCTATTCAACGGCACCCACGTTTTTCCCGCTGCCATCACCGCTAGCAAACAAACAACATGCTCAACGGTGTTTTCACCGCAGACGCCTACACGCGAACTGGTCGTCGCATCCATATACTGCAAAGCAACGGCGAGGCTATTTACCTTATTTGCTAATTGTTCAAAGGTTAGATTTCCCTGCGGACTTCGAATCGCTGTTTTTTCACGAAATTGCCGAGTTGCCTTAAAAAACAATTCAATGGGATACATGAAGACGCCTAATTTAATTCAATTTTTAGTCCATAATATGGACTTTAAATTAACCAATAAAGCCATCTTAGCGCCATGCAGCCCAGCTAAAGATAAATTTAATCCACCATACGAAATTTATAGCTTATTTTCCTGTGATATCAAATGTCAATTGAAGAAGTGCCAGCCATTGGCGTACAAAGCCTCGATCGAGCCGTGTCACTATTGCGACTCGTAGCTACCAGCTACAAGGAAGGAATACGTCTGAAAACATTAGTCCAGACAAGTAATTTGCCACAGCCAACGGTGCATCGCCTGTTGCGACAACTGATCGCAGGCGGCTTGGTGACACAGGATCAGAATCGGCATTACAGGCTTGGCCACTTTGCATATGAGCTGGGTTTGGCGGCCGCGTCGCAATATGGACTAAAAGAGATGTGTACGCCCTATATTGCTGCCGTCGCCGAAGAAACTGGCGACACGGCATTTCTTTCGACACGAAGTGGAGAAGATGCGTTTTGTCTCGAGCGCCGCGAGGGCATCTATCCTATCAAGGTATTGCCGGTGGAAGTCGGACACCGTCGTCCGCTGGGCATAGGCGGCGGCGGGCTGGCATTATTAGCGTTTTTACCCGAACCCGAGCGTGAAAATGTTCTGACAAAAATTGCGCCTCAGCTAGGTCAGTTTTCAGGACTTGATGCTGCTGTTTTAAGAGAGCACATCGTTCAAGCGCGTAAAGCAGGCTATGCCGTAATTAGCAACTATGCGGTTACGGGGGTCACAAGCATTGGCTACCCCGTATTTGATCGATACGGGTCTGTGATTGCGGCGATCAGTGTGAGTGGTATTAGCTCACGTATGGGCGGAGATCGTAAAAAAATGATTGTGACGTGTCTGCAGAACCAATGCAGCGCATTACAAAAGCAACTATGGCGCCCGCCACAATAGAAAACAGTGCGCAGCAAAAACGCACTCCGACGAGCGAGCAGATGCAGACTTTCGCACGGTCATGCCGCGCTATTTGCGGTAGTAGCGCTGAGCAGCAGCCATCAGGCACAAGACCTGATAGCCACCAAACAACCGCACCACTGCGCCAGATCTACTTACTAGGCTGCACGCTCATTCACAATTTCAGAAACATCCAGCACATACATCTGACGCATATTTTCATGCACTGAATCGATACACACTTGTGTACCAGTACGATCCCAGCGCGGGTGCAAATCGCAGCGACTTACTTTCTTCAGATCTGAGGTGTAGAAATCGCCGATATCGTAGGCAACATCTTCCTGGGTATCGTAAATCAGCAGTTTGCGAATACTGGTTTCTGAATCAGGATACGTATCGGTCAGCAACCAACGCTGATTAACCGGGCTATAGCTCATATGGCCATTTTCGGTCAGCAGGCCTTCCCCCACTATTTCCACAGCGCCACCGTCAGCATCCTGGTAAAGATGGTAGTGAATGGCACCTGCATGAGGGCCCCAAACGATGATGGACTGATCATCCTTCCAGAAAGGATGCGAGATCTGATATTCAGACTTCTCGTAATCATAAGTGCCGACGGCGTTGGGATCGAAATTGTCGGACAGTTGCGGCAAAGGGTGATCCGAGCATTCGAGCAGTCGCATATCACTACCGTCAGCGCCAATGGTAATGAGACGATGCAGGAAGCAGGTTTCATCTTCTACGCGTTCCGTCCAGCGATGCAGGAAAAGAATGCGCGATGACGATGGGTTGATCTCTGCATGGCTAATCCAATGGATCGCTTTATCCATTGAATCCACGTGATGAAAGGCTTTAAGCGCGTCGTAACTGACAAGCAGACGTGACTCGCCCGATGCCAGATCAATACGACGCAAGCCGTCATCGACTGGACACAGAGGCAGATCGGTTGCCCCACCACCGGCTTCGCTATAGCCAATGGTTTCATGCGTAATGTACAGGCGGCGATAATCAACCGTGACGGCATAGACGCTGTTGGGCGCCACTGAATACACAGGGTCGTCCAGATCGCGGGTTTCACCAGTAACGATGTCGCAAATGCGGGCACCAAAAGAGGGGTAAGACCCGCAAGGCTTGGGCTGCCTGATGTTAAAAATAAGCTTGTTGCCCGCCATGCCATCCAACCACTGCAATTGGCAGCCCATTTGCCAATTCCACGTCGTCGTGTCACCGATCTTATGAAAACGGTCGGCATCGTTTACATCGAAGTAGCCGACGTTGGCAACGACATCAGGATGAAGATCGACATCCATACGGTCATACTCATTGCCCAAGACATAAGGCATGCTTTGGTGCCAGGGCGTTTTGTTGTAATAGCCGAAAAAATGATGTTTTTCGCCAATGCCGAGCACACGAATAGGACACGTTTTTTTGATGACTTTATGACTAGTGAAATCCATGTAAAACCTTAAATTCTATATAACAAACACTTGAGATCAAGCCGGCTTCTTCTTGCCGCTACGTATGCCGAAGTAAATCGACAGCACACACAGCAACAGCAGCGCGATCGAGAAGGGCCGCGTAACAAACTGCAGCAGCAATGCGCCTATGTCGCCTTGTACAAGCATGAGCGAACGGGATAAATTGGACTCGGCCATTGAACCCAATACCAGCCCAAGCACCATGGGGGCTCTTGACACCGAAAACACGGTAAAGAAATAGCCAACAACGCCGATAAACAGCATTAACCCAATGTCCTGCACTTGTGCCCGGATCGCGAACGAGCCAATAATTGCCAGCGCCAAAATAGAAGCCGCCAAAATTTCGCGTGGCAACAAAATGACCTTGACACAGTACTTCGCGACAAACAGACCTACCGGCACGAACATAAGATTGCTCAGGAACAAACTAAAGATAAAGCCATAAGCAACATCAGGTGTGTTCTGGAACAATGCTGGCCCCGGAGCCAACCCATGGATGATCAGCCCACCCATCAGTACAGCAGTGACCGAATTTCCAGGCACGCCGAGCGTCAGAAGCGGCACCAACGAACCGCCTGTCACGGCATTATTCGCCGTCTCAGCAGCCACCAGGCCTTCCTCAGAACCTTTGCCGAACTGCTCAGGCGTCTTGGAACTGCGTTTGGCAAAATCGTAGGCGATAAAGCTGGCGATACTTGAACCAGCGCCTGGCACAATGCCGATAATGGTGCCGACGATGCTTGAACGTACTAAGTTCATCTTCTGCATGAAAATGTCCTTGAGCGTTGTCAGCACACCGGCAAAGCTGGAGGACATCTCTTTTTTTTCTTTTTCCTTTCCGCTGATCAAACTGATGACTTCTGGAATCGAATATAGGCCGATCAGTGAAATAACCAAGGGCAAACCGTCATACAGCGATGGCAGACCGAATGTCAGTCGCATTTCCCCGGTCATGGGATGCATGCCGACGACGCTGACGATTAAGCCCAGCACCCCGCCAATCATGCTCTTGAGCATGTCGCCCTCAGATAGCGAAGCGATGATGGTGACCCCAAACAATGCGAGCAAGAAGTATTCAGGAGCGCCCAGCATCAGCGAAAACTCAGACAATGCCGGCGCCATAAACAACAACACTACTGTGCTGAACAAGCCGCCCAGACATGAGGCATACACAGATAGCCCTATGGCTCGGCCTGCCTTGCCCTGTTGCGTCATGGGATAACCATCCTGACACGTTGCTACCGCCGACGGCGTGCCCGGAATGTTCAACAAAATGGCGCTAATGGACCCGCTAAATGTCGAGGCCAGATAAATACCACCGAGCAGCGACAGACCCACTGCAGGTGGAAATGAAAACGTGACAGGAATCAGTAGTGCGACACCCATGGTGCTGGTCAGACCAGGCAACATGCCGATGAATACCCCCACTACTACACCCACGAACACCGCAAGCAGCATCGCAGGCTGCACGGCAGTGGACAGGCCAATGTACAGACTATCTAGCATAGATGCTCTTAGAAGAATTTAAAGAATTGGTCGATTGGCAACAGACTATCCGGCAAGGAGACGCCGAGAAAACCAAAGAAAACCATGAAGATAAAAAATGACAGGCCAATCGCGTAAAAAAAGTGCAGCATTCTGTGCTTCTTGGCGATAAGCACCTGACTGGCGTAAATAAATAAAAAGAAGGATGCCAGGAAGCCGAGCAGGGGCACGAGCACGGCACAGCCTACGACCAGAGCAAAAACCAAAAGCGCTTGGCCGTGAGGACTCTTTGGCTGTGTGTGGGGATCGCTTTCGCTGGTGGGGCGTCGTCGGGAACGAGCCCATACGAGAACAAAATACGCCACACTCATCAACGTCATTGCGAGGGCTAACCCTCGCAACAGTACTGACGAGTCGTACGAATAACTGAAGGCTTGCAGCGTGACGAACACGCCGATTACCATGGACAAGAGCGCGAAGCTTATGTCTTTCTTATCACTATGTTGCATAGGGTGTGTGCTCTGTTCAAGCACCCCAGTGTTAGACGCCGGGGTGCTTGTAAACCTTAGTTCATCAGCTTGATGTATTGCTTGGCCTCTTCACGCGATGCCTGCAGCTCTTTCTCGAACTCGTCAGCACCCATGTAGGTAAGGACCACACCCATCTTCTTGGCAGCTTCCTGAAACTCTTCATCGGCCAGCAACTTTTGAAAGGCTGTTTCCAGGATAGCGACGCGCTCTGGGGCCATGCCCCTGGGCGCTGCAACACCACGAATGGCTGTACCCACGCCCGCAACTTTAGTACCAGCTGCTTCAGTGGCAGTCGGAACCTCAGGTAAGGAAGGATGACGTTTGTTGCTGAACACGGCGATGGGACGGATGCGCCCAGACTCAACAAACTGAATGGATGAACTGGCCGTCAACAAAGCTGCTTGCACTTCCTTGCCCAACAAACCCGTTGCGGCAGGCCCCGAGCCGCTGTAGCTGATAAAGTTAATATCGACGCCAAGGGCATCCTCGAGCGCGGCGGCCTGTAAATGCACGTTGGACTGCGGACCATCACCGCCGACGTTTACTTTGCCTGGCTTGCTTTTTACAGCGTCCAGAAATCCGGCAAAGTCCTTGATATCGCTTTTCGCTTCAACAGCCAGAATGATAGGATCTGATTGGATGTTAGCGATGGGCTGGAAATCTTCTAGTTTGTAATCTACGTTTTCGCGCATGAGCTCGATCATGAATACTGAAGGCGAGCTAAGCAGACCAATGGTGTAACCATCAGGCTTGGATTTGGCAAGGCGTGTAAAACCGATCTGGCCACCCGCACCCGGGTTGTTTTCAACCACCATGCGTGCCCCGAGATATTTCTCGATATGCCGCGCCATCAGGCGTGACACAGTGTCATTTCCACCGCCGGGTGAATACGCCACGCTCATGGTGACGGGTTTTTCAGGAAAATTCTCAGCTTTGGCCGTGTGTAGCGATAGCGTTGCCGCCAAGGCACAAACAGTAGATAGAATTACTTTCTTCATGCAGATAGCCTCCTAAGGGTTATTTGGCTTTTATTTTCAGTAAGTGTCTGCAGCGGTGGCGACTAAAGAGCCATTGGCTGAAAACAACAGGGTTGTTGTGTGTATCAAATGAGATACGTTCGTTAAGCAGACCCGCCGCGGGTAGCTCAGATACATGCAGCACCGCCGCTTCGTTCTCACGCAGCAGTACCGGGTCCAGCATTAAGGTGATCTCACTGATTTCCGTCTTGTACTCTTCGAGAAGCTTCTTGGAGAACAGTTTGGTTGAGAGAAAATCGTCGGCCACCAGACCGGAAAAGCGACTTCGCGACAGGTATATCGTTTCAATAAACAACGGGATATCGTCAGCGCTGCGCAGACGCACAACTTTTATAAAAGATGTATCGGCCGGCACGCCCAGCACTTCCGCCACATAACGCGATTGTGTGTCTTCTTCAAACTCCAGCAAATTGAGCTGATTGGTATGCCCGCTCGCTTCGATCTGCAGGTCAAAGTTATGAACGCCAAGAAGATCGCGATTAACGGTTTCGTGTTTAGTAACGTAATTACCAGAACCTCGACGCGTTTCGACCAACTCTTTGCGTTTGAGAACCGCAATTGCTTCTCGAACCGTAACGCGGCTAACCTCGTAAGCCTCGCATAGCTCGCGTTCGGTTGGAAGCGCGTCGCCTGGAGCGAGTTTTCCGCAGGAAATCTCGTCCTCTATGAGTCTTGCTAGCTGTGAGTACAGAGGGACGGGATCAGTTTTAGAGATAGTTTTGGTAAGCACCAGAGACTCCAGACATGACAACATGACATCATGTTGTCATAACCAATTTCTCGTATACTAAATTGTGATGCCTACTCACGTCATCTAGGGATTACCCGATGTCGCGCTCCCCGCCGCCTTATTGAGGAAATAATTGCATGCCCAGACGCAACACCTAATGAGGCTGGCAACACTTCAAAACAGGTGGCTTATATTTTGGTCACGCTCGCTCGTGTGCCTGCAACAAGCCAGTTGGCGTTTATTGATATCGTTGAGGGGAGTCGTGATATTTTGTTTAACGCAATAGCTGATGAACGTCGCAAGGGGTAGAAGCGTTAACTACCGCGCAAGTGGTTTCGCCCGATGCGAAGACACCAAACCCCAGACTATGAAGCCCCACTTATTGGGGCTTTCGCTTTTTTAGAGATTGTCTAATGCTCTAAAGTCAGGGTCTTTTTGGTTTCGCATAGCGCGTGACCAAGCAACACGCTCAACCGGATGCATTCTTGTCAAACAATGTCGCTATTTAGCTATGCCCAAAAACACGGCCAGGCACCGTTCAACTTGCACCATTGTATTTACGTCGATATGCCCGAAGGCTTCTGCTAGCTTGTCGCGCTTAACTGACAGCGCCTTATCAATCATGACTTGCGAGGTTTTCTGCAAGCCATTCTCTATGCTCGGCTCGACGGTGACACGAAGCAAGGGAGCGGCCACTAGCGTACTAGTGACTGGCAGCACGGTAACGCTTGTATGCTCACTAAACTGATCGGCCTGAATCACTAAGGCAGACCTGGGTTTTCCAAAATCACCTTGTATCGAGATTGTCACAAACGCGCCGCGTATACTTTTTTTCGCCATCAGTCTGTCCAGCCCTCCACATCCGCGATAGATTCATCCACAAGGCGATCCAACTGCGTGTCAGCCTTTTCTGCTTTAGCTATCAAACGACACTGACGGCGACACTCCTCCGCAAAATCAGGCCTTCGTGTATCTGGCACCCATATTTGCACCGGACGTAAACCCGCCATACGCAGCGCGTTACGATGCTTTTGGACGCGTGCATTTATATGCGTAGTCGCCATGACTGAAACTCCTCTTTATCGTTACATGAAACATGTTACGCGCACCCTGCGTTACATGCAACTTTTCTCGATAGCACTTAGAATTAAACGGCGCTTGTATGTTGGAACACAGTCGGGCATTAAAAATTTGCTATACGGGCCATCAATTGACATGCCGTTTGAAGCTACCACTGGTTACGCGAACATGGTATGGCCTGAGTAATTTACATCCACATCTGCGCCACATCGCCAACTGGCAGCTCAATCAATCTGACTTTCAAAGGGCTGCAGAATCAGGCCACTGCTTTATATTCATTCCAACACCCACGTATACTCAAACGGCCTTCTCGACATGCACGCGCTATCTATACGTCCGCCAAACCACCACTGGAAGCACGCGCTCAGGCACTAAATACACGTCTTTTGTATTTAACGCCCTGGTCTCCTTCCGGAATTTGGTCGGTAAAACCCGAGGCAAATGCAGAAGATCTTAAGAATTTAAAGATCAGAACCTACGACCAAACCAGCAAGGCGGTATTTCAGAACCTGCGCTGAAAGCGCCAACCTGCCTTATTTGGCGCTGGCTGAAAACCTTGCCTGAATTAAACGCGAGCTTGACCATTAACCAAACCACCACACCCACGCACCATGAACGCCGAAGATCTTGAGCTGCTTGTATCCCGCACGATGCCCTTCGGAAAATACCAAGGGCGGCTGATAGCCGACCTGCCCGGCCATTACTTGAACTGGTTTGCGCGCAACGGCTTTCCAAAAGGAGAGATCGGCCGCCTTCTGGCATTGATGCAAGAATTGGATCACAATGGGCTGAAACCATTGCTGGATCCTCTGCGCAAGGGTGGCAATTAAACCGCTTGTGAAGAAGATCCATATTGCCTCGCAGGTCTGCGCGACAAGATTGGCATAGCTGGCTGTCTGGCCGCCTGGCAACGACATTAAGGAGAACCACGCATATGACCAAGGCTTTCAAGAAAGGCGATCACGTCACCTGGAATTCTGAAGCTGGGCACGTGTCAGGCACCATCACTAAGGTACATACCCAAGACTTTGACTACAAGGGGCACACACACCGCGCCTCGCAAGACGACCCGCAGTATGAAATAAAGAGCGATAAAACAGACCACATCGCGGCCCACAAGGGTAGTGCCTTAGAACACGCGCCCAAAAAGAGCTGAGTATGGCGCTACCATTTTTTACCATAGGGCATTCAACGCGCACCCTGGAAGAATTGGCCGCGATGCTGAATGATGCCGGTGTTGAAATGCTGGTGGATATCAGAACCGTACCGCGCTCGCGAACCAACCCACAATACAATGAAGATACGGTTGGTAATTCACTCAAAGAGTTTGGCATAGCGTACGAGCGCATAGCTGAACTAGGCGGGCTACGCAGCAAATCCAAAACCATCCCCCGTGACGAAAACGGTTTCTGGCAAAACGCCAGCTTTCACAACTATGCAGACTACGCTCTGTCTGAAGAATTTCATCAGGGTCTGGATCAACTGATCGCGCTAGGCCGAGAGCAGCGCATCGCCATGATGTGTTCAGAAGCGGTGTGGTGGCGCTGCCATCGACGCATTGTTGCTGATCACCTTATGGCCCGAGGTGAAGACGTAATCCACATTATGGGGCTTGGCCGCCTTGATGCCGCCAAGCTTACACCGGGCGCTGTTGTGCAAACAAATAAGTCGGTAATTTATCCAGCTGAACCAGCCAGTTGATAAAGCAGAGCCTCTTATTTGATAAGAATTTTTTTCCTTTAAGCCTCTTGTTTACATGTATCCTGATTGATGAACATTCGGCCTCTTCATTGCGCGTAAGCATATGCAGAAGGCCTTAGAAATCACCATGACAAACGAGGTTTTTGGATGGATTTTTTTTTGGATTCAATCGATGGCTGCAAAGAGCAGAAGCCTGACTCCGAGCGTGACACAGCCACCCACAAAAGGATGCAAGCCATCCAGGCACGTAATGAGGCAGTACGTGCCTTCGTCCATGTCAGTGACGTACCCGCACAAGACCTGTCTGCACTCAACCATCCCGACGCTTTGCTGGCAAATGTACCGATTGCCGTCAAAGACTTGATCGATGTGGCAGGCATGCCCACACGTCTTGGTTGTCGTGCCGTTTTTCGCGAGCCCACAGAACATGCTGCTGTCATTGCATCAATGATCGCTCAAGGCGCTGCCATTGCCGGAAAAAGCCATACAACCGAGTTTGCAATGAGTGGTTGGGGTGTCAGCCCATTGGGTCGCCCTCTCAATCCAATTGATGCCACTGATATTTATTTCTCGGGCGGCTCAAGCAACGGTTCAGCATCTGCCGTCGCAGCGGGGCTGGTACCTGCTGCCTTAGGAACAGATACGGGTGGCTCTGTGCGCATACCCTCTTCCTGGTGTGGCATTACTGGTTTAAAAGGTTCGCCTGGCTGGGTAAGTACCTCGGGCGTCGCGGCGCTCAGTCAAAGTTTTGACGTAGTCGGCCCCATGGCACGCACGGCGTCAGAAGCAGGCCGCCTCTACCGTGCCATGCTGCCGGTTGCGCGACGCACCGCTTTCGAGAACGCGCTAAGTAAAGCCGCGCAACACGCACTGCCCACGCTTATATTTCTGGATGACGAAAGCTTAGGCGATCTGCATGCAGAAACGCGCGCTGCCTACCGCGCCAGCCAGGCTCGCTGTGAAACGCTAGGCTTTCCGATAACCGTCCAACCCATACCCTGCAGCTTTGCAGACATGGCCGCTAACTGGGCTGGCATATCAGGCGTGGAAGGTTATCTGAACAATAGGCAATTAGTGGATGATCCATCTACCGCACTTGACGATGTCGTGCGCAGCAATTTTCTTCAAGGAAGCAAGACAGAACTTCATGAATACCTGACCCTGCTGAATGGCGCACGTCATTATCGCGAGCAAATGGAAAACCTGCTGGTTCCCGGCCACGTGCTTGTTGTCCCAACTACAAGCACGCCCGCAATCAAGCTGACCGCGTTCGACCCCCAGCGAACACTGGGTATCTTTACACGCTTCGTTAATCTGATACAGGGTTGCGCTATCGCCATGCCGAACGGAATGACTGCAGATGCCAGGCCCACATCCATGCAGTTTGTGGGGGCGTACGGTCAGGATGCCACTATTTTGCATGCTGCCATCCAATGGCAGGCCCATACCGACTGGCATGAAAAAATCCGCCAGCACCATGCTGAGCAAATGCAGCAGCGACTGGGGTAACTAACAACACTATCTATCAGACAATATCGTCTCCGAACAGGTGTGTTTGCCGACATGAACACACCCGGACGATAGCACCGTGCACGCGGCACCCTTATGACAACAACGCCGTCCATTGGCGCCACAAGCAAAAGGCCGAAACCATGTTTCGGCCTTTTTGTGAACTAGCCAAACCACATCACACTGAGTGTATCGATATAGATCAGGCCTGTAATACCTATGCCTTTATGGAGGTGTAGTCTGGATCGCTGACCTGAAAACAGGTTTGATGCGTTTTCTGAAAATCAATAAATGCCGTCTTTTTGGGTAAGGGGCCACCAGCCAGATGATGTTCGATTTCGCTCTGGGTATCGTCATCAGTAATAAACGCCAGATCAATATACTCAGCCCCGACCGGAAAGCGGGCGAGAGAATGCCACACGTTACGCCACAACAAAACACCGTGGTTGCCATCGATATAAAACGCCTTAACGTCTTTAGGCGTAAATGTTTCACCGTCGGGCTGGTCTATGCCTACAACCATAATGTACGGTACGCCGCCCATGGGGAAAAAACACTGGGTCACGTGCAGGTGCTTTTCCATAACGGAAAAGTTCCGACCCTTGTCGTGATAACGGTTGAACATAATCTGCGGCGGCGAGGCAGACTCAAATGGAAGTCGCCAAGACTCTACAGCGCCTGATGCAAGGCTGGCGGCAATATTATCCGGACGTCGAACGATTCTTCCATAAGGGGAAAACGCATCATCATCGGCTGCTTCACAACCAAGCACCACTGTATTTGCACTGCTTGAATCCATTTCACTTATCTCCCGACAATTACAAAACGCGATTAAGGTTCAGCTTCACGCCACGCCGCTGACAACAAGGTCAAGAAACCGAAAACTGCGATGGCAGCCAAAGCGCCACCTGAGGTGCAAAGAGCAAGATCATCAGCATCGCCAGCAGCGCCAGACAAAATGGCAATGCGCCATAGATCACATCAATAAACTTGCCTTCGCCACGAATACTCTGGACCACAAACAGGTTGATACCAAATGGAGGCGTTAATTGCCCCATCTCACAAAGCAGGATCAACATCACGCCAAACCAGATCGGATCGAACCCCATGGCAACCACGATTGGCACAGTTAACGGCGCCGTGGTGACGAGCATGGCAAGGGTGTCCATGAAGCATCCGAGCAAAATATAGAAGACGATAAGCGCCAGCATGGTGCCCATGGGTGAGAGTTCTAACCCGACCACGAAATCCACAAGAGCGGTCGTCAGCCCAATGGACGAGAGCACAAAATTGAGGAAGAAGGCACACAGCGTAATCAGAATGATCATCCCTGTGGTGCGCATCGTCGATTCAAATGCACGGCGCATGGTGGAAGTGTTCAGCGCCCCCTTGTACCAGGCAAGCAGAAATGCAGCGATGACGCCCAGGGCCGCCGACTCGCTTGCTGTAGCAATGCCTCCATAAATAACACCAATCACCAGAACAAATATTCCCAGGGGAGGCAGCAAATGCGGCAAGCTATCGATCCGATCACGCCATGTCACCGCAACCCGTTCGCCAGCGAGTTCGGGGCGCATCAGGCTGACCACAACGATCAGCAAAACAAACATGCCACTCAATACGAGCGCAGGCACAGTTGCCGCCAGGTACAGCTTGGGCACGGAAACATTGGCGATCAACGCAAACACAATCATATTGATTGAGGGCGGAATCAAAATACCGAGGGTGCCACCGGCCGCAATGGAGCCAAGAAAAAGCGGCGCGTTATAACCCGACTTGCGCTGTTCCGGCAAGGCCAGAGTAGAAATTGTCGCAGCAGTTGCTACGCTTGATCCGCTGGTGGCGGAGAACAGGGCTGAAGCGCCAATATTGGCATTCATGAGCCCGCCCGGCAGCCACGACACCCACTTGGATACTGCACCATACATACGTCCGGCCACCCCCGAGCAAACCACCAGTTCGCCCATAAGAACGTACAAGGGAATCGCGACAAGCAGGAACTCCGCACTTGATCCCCACGCCAGTTCACCCATGGCATTGGCAAGTGGCAGTGGCGAATACAACTCAGCCAGCGCCAGCCCCAATACGCCCACGCTTGCTGCTGCGGTAACACTTAACGCCAGCAGGCTCAACAGGAGAATTACAGTAAAAGACAGCACAATTAAATCTCCTGTGTACCAAGTGGCCGTGTTTCGACAAATGTCGCTTCTTCGACGAAGACTTCTTCATTGATTTCTTCCTCAACAGAATTAATACCTATCAAGCTGCCAATCTCTCGTGACCTGCGCCTGATCAACAAGTAAAGCGCGCATGCAAGCAACACAACAATAGTGAACAGAAAGAAAACCCAGCCAGCAAACCACATGGATTGCGGAATCCACTGGGGTATTTGAAGCGGTGTGTTAGAGACGGCGTTAAACGAGATCGAATCTGCAAGCACTTGCCAGGCGTGAAACGTGAGCACACCAACGAAGAGGCCAAGACATGACATGGCAAACAGATCAAGTGCCACACGTACACCCCGCGGCACATGCGTATAAATAACATCCACCCGAATGTGCGAGCGACGCAATAGAGTTATCGGAAACGCCCATGCGCTTACCACCGCAAGGACATAACCCGCTATCTCATCAGAGCCGCCCATAGACCAGCCCAGAAACTTGCGCATAAGCAGATCAACGGCAATCAAGGCAGAGGACATCAAAAGACAGATGCCGCCAATCCATGAGCCAAACTCCGCGACTCCGCCCAGCATGCGTATCGGCGCCAACGTTTTTGTTTTCATAGATGCCCTCTCCTTGGTATGAGGCATGTTCAGTGGATACTTACGCCCGCTGCCTTACCGGCCGTCTCATTCCACTCTTTGACGCAGTCTGCGCCGCAACGTTTGCCCCATTGTTCCGCGATGTTTTGAGCAATGCCACGCAGAACCTCCTGCTCTTTGGCATCTGGCGCGGCGGCCTGCATGTTTGCCTTGTCATGGATTTCGCAATCGCCTTTGCCGGTATTACATGCCAGGGCAAATTCGTTTTCACGCTTGGTTTCCGTCCAGAGTCGATCTTCGAGTACCAGCGCCTGCTCTTCAAGCAGGGCCTGTACAGCGGGATCAAGTTTCTGCCAACGTTTCATACCAATGCCATAAAAGCCTACCGACCAGTCAATGGGCAAGTTGTACAGATTATTGGCCACTTCATACCACTTGGCGGCGTTGCCCGACCCAATTCCTGTCACGGCGCAATCAATCACACCGGTCTGCAAGGCAGTGACCACTTCGGCAAAAGGCAGAGTGACAGGACTGCCGCCCAAGGCACTTACGTAATCTGCCATATTGCGGCCACGCGTACGAATTTTTCGCCCCTTAAGATCAGTAAGTTGTTTGACGGGTTCACGGCAAAAAAACACCTGGGCCGTGTATGAGATCGTTGCAAGTAATTTGATGCCATGACGCTCGCGCATACGTTTGTCGAGCACGGGACGATAGGCCTGTGCGATCTTGCGAGCGCTCTCGATATCGGTTGCCATGCCAGGCAGATCCACGCCTTCGAACATGGCATCATCACTGCTGACATACGCAAACACGCCCATGCCGATGTCTATGGCACCCGAGCGCATCAATCGAACAACCTCTGGCCCTTTAAGCCCGCTCTCGGCCAAACCGGCCAGGTCAGCGGTGACGCGGCCCCCCGACGCCTCTGGAAGTGTTTTTTCCCAGAAAGGCTTTTCTACGGCCCCGAACGTGTAGTTATGGCTACCACCGCCAACCACTTGAAAGTGGGTTTTTGGCAGCTCTGCAGCGGAAACACCGAGACTTGCGGACACCATTACGAGTGCAGATAATATTTTTTTCATAATCCCCTCTCCTTTTCAAAATACAAAAAACCCATCACAAAGCTATGGAATTGAAGATACTGACAGCCTGACCAGAGAAACGGCTGGCTGCTCTCTTGTCACGCCACGGCATGCGCCGTGTTTCGACTGATGGTGGCCCGTGACCCGACGATGTCGGGAAATTTCTCTCCAGCGCGCAAGCGCGCCAAAGTAAGCTTCTCTTGCTCCTGAAAAGCAATAGCCTGCTCGGCAGCACCACGAATATGCGCTCGCGGAAGCACCAGCACACCGTTCTCATCAGCCAGCACGGCATCACCAGGCTGCACAACCACCCCGCCGCAACTGATCGGGCCACAGAACTCACCGTCCAGGCCCAGAACCCGTGTCGTGACAATGGAGGGGCCTCGCGACCACACTGGAACGCCATGCTCGCGCAGTTCTCCCAAATCGGTCACGCGACCGTCGACAATCATTGCAATAACTCCCGCCTGTCGCGCGGCGTAAGCCATTGCACCACCAAAGGCGGCTGTAACAGCTTCACCGCAACGATCAATAACCAGGATGTCGCCAGGACGTACACACCCCATTGCGTGATGAAGAATGCCGCCGTCTGTACCCGGCATGCGAACGGTCACGGCAGTGCCTGCCACACGCAGGTCTCGGGCGTGTGCGCTTATGCCGGCATCCATGAAACCGATGGTACGAAAGTGACCAACCGTTGCGGGCTCTGCACGCGACAGCAACGCCAGGTCAGAGGCTGGAATGGATTCGGGCAGAGGGTTGATCAGATACATGTGTGACGTGTCACTATAATGAAAGAAAAATAAGAAAATGCGGTCAAGTCGAGGGCAGAGTATCACGCACGCTTACGCCCGGAATAATCAAAAATCCACGGTCACTTGAGAGATATTCCTTATCATGCGGATTACCCTAAGCCAGCTGGAAGCCTTTTATTGGGCGGCCCATCTGGGCAGCATTCATGCCGCCGCAAGGCATTTGCACCTTTCGCAGCCAGCCGTTTCAGCACGTATACGAGAGCTGGAAACCACGCTGGAAACTCAACTATTCGAACGCTCTCGCCAACGCGTCACGCTTACCGAAATCGGTATGTCTGCATTACGCCATGCAGATCAGGCACTTCAGAGCAGTCGGCAACTGGAACATTTTCGTAAAGACAGCAGTCCTTCCGGAAAACTTCGTCTTGGCGCCGACGAGTGTTCGGCGACTGTGGGCCTGACAGCCGTCATCGCACAAATCAAAGAGCACTTCCCCTCGTTAGAGCTGGAAATTACTGTGGATGTGGGTTCTGTGCTGAATCAAAAGCTAAATGCCAAAGAGCTTGATATCGCACTGCTGACCAATCCTTCTACCGGGCCCGAAATCACCGACAGTTTTATTGGATGGATGCCTTTCGCCTGGGTTGCTTCGCCATCTATGCCTGTTCACGCAAACCCCTTCCAACCGCAAAGCACTCATGGCATGAACATTGCCACGCACTCGGCCCCTTCCACACTCCATGCAGTGGTTGAGAGTTGGTTAAGTGCGGGCGGTGCCAAGGCCAAGTCATTGAGCACCAGCAATTCGCTCGCGCTAATTGCCAGGCTGGTCGCTGCCGGCCACGCGATTGCCATTTTGCCCCTCCCGCTTTTACAGGATATGTTGGCAACAGGCGTCGTACGCTCACTGCCTTGCGACCCGCCGATTGATCCTGCGGGTTTTTATATTTCTTACATGACGGCAGCGCAAAGTTCGGGACTAGACGCTGTTGTAGAGCTTGCACGCGACACATTACTTCGTCTCAGTTTTCTGACGGTAGATCGCGGTGGAAATCGCCTGGTCTGAATACGCGCACTTGCTCAGCTTGAGCAGCCCCATTTCTCACGTAAACAGCAGCTCTTGCACAAATAGCGTTTCCAACTGCGCACTGAAAGGGTGCCGGAAGGTCGTCAGCATGTCTTGGTGGGGATGGGTGCCGGCGGCAACGCAGCGAAATGCCACCGAGTTATACGTGCTGCGTTCGAGGCGATACCCCGACACACAGCTAGATCTGAAGAGTCTGTAAAGGGGTCTATTTGACGGGAACCGTTGGCTTCCCCCAGTCAGCCCAAACTTTGGCAACGGCGGCATAGTCTTCACGCCCATAGCCAGCTGCTGAGGCTATTTCATAGGCAGAGTGAGAACCTTGTATGGCAAAGAGTGGTACGCCCTTTGACTGTGCGAGTTCCAGAACAAGCGTGGAATCTTTTCGAGCCGCGTCCAGAGGCATGCCTCCCTCATAGTTGCCACTTACAACCCGTTCAGCGTAGCGATGGGTCAGCGGACGATGCAAACCCATCTGCGGGTCTGCCAAAAGGGCAATCAATTTATTGCAGTCGACTCCAGTAGCGGTTGCCAGTGCGCCTGCCTCCGCCACCACAACCATTACAGCATGCGCCACGGCATTATTGATGACCTTGGCAGCCGCTCCAGTAGCCAAAGGGCCAAAATGAATCTGCTTTTCGGCGATCGCGTCCAACACGGCTTGTACTGCAGAGATGTCTTCCTCTTCTCCACCCAACAGTAAGGTTGCCGTTCCTGCCTCCATCTGGCTGACGCCGGCAAGAATCGAAGCGTCGATGATGCGAAGGCCGAATGGTGTCAGCAGTTGTTGACAGGTATGGATATCATCGGGATTCACGGTACTGGTTTCAATAACGATCGCATCAGGAGGGAGATGAGGCGCGATTTGTCCAAGCACGTGACGCGAAGCCGCTGGTGTCGGCAGACACAGAACGACGGTTCGGACGTCAGCGACGTCTTGAGTATCAACGATGGGTATGGCCGCAAAGGCGGCACGAGCGTTTTGAACCTGCACTGTGTCGAGATCCGCAACTTTAACCTTAAATTGCTTTGCAACGCGCTGCGCGACCAAATAGCCCATATTTCCAAGGCCGTACACTGCAACCGGATTGCTGTTCATGAAAATTTCTCGCTTATAAATGGTAAATATGAGGTGTTCTAATTCTTCAAATGGCAGTAGCGCCGCGTGTTGTAGGTATGCGGAGGAACCAGCCTCCAGACCAGCGATGGTTCCGCTAAGTCTTGGACGAAGACAGGTCGGTCTTGGCCAGTACTTTTCCCGGATTCATGATGTCCTGCGGGTCCAGGGCTTGTTTGATACGGCGCATCAATGCCAATTCCAGCGGACTCTTAAAGTGCTCCAGATCATCAACTCGCCGCGAACCTATGCCTTGCTCTGCACTGATGGATCCGCCGACGGCGACAACCCGCTCGTGCACCAGTGACTGGATGGCGCCTTCTTTGGCAGCAACGGTTTCAGGCAGCGCGTCAGCAGGCCCGAGAAGGTTGTAATGAAGATTGCCATCGCCCAAATGACCGAACACCATCATTCGCGTGCCAGGGTAGATCTGCTGAATGGCATGATCTGTATCACGCACGAAGGCAGCGATCATGGAGACGGCCAGCGATATATCGTGTTTTATGCAATATCCACTCTGAGCGAGAGCCAATGTAATGCTCTCGCGTAAACGCCAAAACGCCTCGCTCTGGCCTTGCGTCATCGCGATAACTGCGTCGAGTACAAGCCCTGCTTCCATAAGCTGCTCAAGCAGTGTCTCAAACTGATGAACAGCGTGCGCCTCGTCTTCGCTGCTGGAAATTTCCAGGAGCACATACCACTGCATGTGTGAAGGCAAGGCGCTAAAGGGCAAGCGTTGCTGTGGATGTGTTTCGCTGACAAGATCCAAGCATGCGCGCGACATAATCTCGAACCCCGTGAGCGATGTGCCCAGCATGAGGCGTGCACGTTGAAGAATACGTGTCGTATCAGACAGACTTTCAACAGCAAGAAAAGCAGTGCGCTGGACATTGGGTAGCGGAAACAATTTCAGCGTGGCCGCCGTAATAACGCCCAGCGTTCCCTCACTACCGATATAGAGGTCACGCAGGGCATACCCGGTATTGTCTTTACGCAAACCGCGCAGGCCGTTCCACACCTCGCCTCCCGGCGTGACGACCTCCAGTCCGAGAGCGAGTTCGCGGGCATTGCCATACCGCAGCACTTGCGTGCCGCCAGCATTAGTCGCCAGATTCCCGCCGATGAAGCAACTTCCCTCCGCACCCAGTGAAAGCGGAAACAAACGATCGGCGGCCATAGCGGCTTGCTGGACAGCTTGAAGAATGCATCCTGCCTCGACGGTAATCGTATTATTATCCGGATCGATGGCCCGAATGCGATTTAGTCGTTGCAAGCTGATTACCACCGCAGTACCCGTCTCGTCGGGCGTGGCGGCAGCAACCTGGCCAGTGTTTCCCCCTTGTGGCACGATCGGAACGCCGAACTGTGAACACAACCGCACGATGTCGGCAACCTGTTGAGTATCAGCCGGCCGCAGTATGGCCAGCGCGCGGCCAGTGCAATAGCGACGCCAATCAGTCAGATAGGGTTGGGCGTCGGAGTCTGTCAGCACATGCGCGGAGCCGATCAAGTGCCTCAGTGTTTGCAGAAAGGATTTCACGCAAGCCTTTCATTTATGGGCGTACGCAGCCTGCCTGTTGTGAGGAATGATTCAACATTATCCAACACCAGCTGGGACATATCCTGTCGTGTCTCATGTGTGGCACTGCCTACATGCGGCATGAGAGCAATCTGGTCCATATGCATAAAGAGCGCCGGCACCGTGGGCTCATTTTCCAGCACGTCCAGCCCTGCCCCTCCCAGCAAGCCTTCCTGCAAAGCACTGACCATCGCCTCTTGCTCAACAACAGAACCGCGGGCAATGTTTACCAGTATTCCCTTGGGGCCGAGCGCGCGTATCACGGCGGCATTAACAATGTGGTGTGTCTGCGGACCGCCAGGGCAAGCAATCACAAGGAAGTCGGCCCATTCGGCCAGTTTTTGCAGTACTGGTTCGAAGGTATAGGGTGTATCGGGACGTTCGCGCCGATTGTTATAGCGCACATCCATATTGAAACCCTTGCCGCGCTGCGCGATGGCCATGCCGATGCGCCCCATTCCGAGTATTCCCAGACGCTTTCCCCATACGCGTGTGGAAAGAGGGAAGGCCCCTATAGTTTGCCACTGCCCCGTTTTGACATAGCGATCACCAATGTTAGTACGTCTCGCGGCTGTCAAAAGCAATGCCCAGGCCAGATCGGCAACGCAATCGTCCAACACTTCGGGGGTGTTACTAACGACGATGTTACGCTCTTGTGTGGCAGCCACATCCAGCGTTTCGTAGCCAACACCCCAACTGCAAACGGCACGCAGCGCGGGCAGACGCGAGATGATGTCGCGGGAGAGTCCGCGACGGACCGATGTGACGACTACTTTAGCGGCGCTCGCTGCAGCAAGATGCTCCATTGCGTGCGGATCATCCCATAAGGGGAGCACGCGAAATCGCGTCGCGAGGGCGTCATCGAACATTTTGCCCAAAGATGCCAATTGCACTACGTCGTAGACGGGGTGATTCATGGGATCATGCCTTCGCTGGAATGTAGTTCGCGGCAGCCGCCGCTTCGGCGAACGGCACGCCTTTCCGGACTGCACTTTCAACCTTTTCGTCGATAGCAAGGGCATGCTCCGCGGCAACCAGCACTTCTTCAAGACGTTCGCGAGGAATGACGACAATACCCGTATCATCGCCCACAATGAGGTCGCCCTGCTCCACACCCACACCACCCAGCATGACGCGGCCACCAAGCTCCTGAAGCTGAAGACGCGTCTTGCCGGTGAGTGGCGTGACATGGCGACTGGCCATCCAGAGGCCAATGGCCTGAATTTCGTCAACATCCCTGCAAGCACCGTCAATCATGACAGCCGTGGCGCCGCGCAAACTAGCCGCCGTCGAAGCAATACCACCGAACGTAGAGATGGCCTGGCCACCCACATCAACAACCAGAATCTTGTTGGGCCCAGTCGCGGCCACCAACTGTCCGACTGCAAAATCAGCGCGGTCGAACTCGCCCAATTGCCCCCACTGATGGCGCGCCGTTACGGCCTCGCCCATGACTCGCCCCTGCCCGGCGCGTTGAGTGACTCCCTGAACTACACCGTGTATACCAACGACATCAAGTGCGTCGGCCCACGTACTGCTGCCGATGGCGGCACAGCGCTTTAGCAGAGAAGCTTCAATTGGCTTGTGATTGGTGTTCACTTCTGACATGTCTGCTCTCTTGTGCGTATTAATTTTGGATCGGTGCGGGATGCGACAATAATCCACGTCATCATCCTGCCGTCAGCGTTATATGGTCGCCCAATCATCTTATAGAAACAAATAGAAGTTTCTTATCGATTATTAGTTCGAGACTATATAACAAGCTGCTTCCATCTACTTTGGCTCGCACAACATAGGGTGTAGCTGTAAGCTATTAATGCAGCGGCTTTATCTATTTGTGACTTGTACCCACAGACGACACAATAGACAACGGTAGGCGGCGCATGCTGGCAGACGCTCAGGTTCTAGTCGATAGTCCGGCAAAACTCTATGCGCTTTGAAACACTTCAGACGCGAACGCGGCTGATCACGGCGATATTTGGTTTTCTTCCATGAAAGCCAAATTACTCATTATTCGTATCCACACTGGTATATGAATTACTATTAATAGATTCCTATATATTGCGTGGTGGCCATGATTCTGAATATTAAGTATCGGCCGTTGAAAGCGTTCTTGCTGGCAATCGAAGCAGGCTCATTCACGCATGCTGCCGATCAGTTGGGCGTGACTCAGCCCTCTTTTACCGCTCTCATTCAGGATCTCGAAAAAACGTTAGACCTGAAGCTTTTCGAGCGCACGACGAGAAGTATTTCATTGACGTCGGCCGGCGTCGACTTGCGCGACCGCATACAACGGCCGATTGCGGATGTGGAAGAAACTTACCGCAGCATGATGGACCTGGCTGCGGTGCGAAGAGGTTCCATAGTAGTGGGGGCCCTGCCTTCAACAGCACTTACGCTAATTCCCCCTGCGCTGGGACGACTGAGAAATGAACATCCTGCCCTGCAGATCCGCGTGGTTGAAGCACATAACGACGAGCTAATCGCCATGTTGCGCACCAACCAGGTGGAGTTCGCGCTGGCGACCATGTTAGTTGATGTGCCGGATCTGGAATTCATTCCATTGGTCGCTGACGTGTTCTGTACCGTCTTTCCTTCCGATCATCCCATTGCACAATTGAAACGCGTGACCTGGACAGATCTCGTTGCCCTTGATCTGGTGTTGTTGTCTCATGGTTCAAGTGCACGCAGTATGTTCGATCGATCCGTTGCGGCTGACGATAACTGCACGGGCCTGCGTTATGACGTCACCCATATGACCACAGCCGTTTTGCTGGTTCGACAGCGATTGGGAATTGCCCTATTGCCTAAACTGGCTTTGCCGGCGCTGCCACTGAAGGGGCTAATGCACAAGCCGATATCAGACGCGTCCGCAAAGAGAATGATAGGCGTGATACGCAGAAGAGACCGCCAACTATCGCCTGCCAGTCAGGTTTTTATCAAGCAGTTGCAACGCAGCGCTGCCGAACTCTGAACTCAGACCTCTCCGAGCGCGAGAGTGAAATTGATCAGGCGCGGGCATTGCGGGATCAGTGAACTCACGCACAAATATACAAACACGTATAGCGTAAGACTAATAATCACGCAAAAATTCCAAATTGACCTTAACAATTGTCGAATGCATGATGGGTGAAAGAACTTCAATCGCTTATCAACCTCGGAATGCATATGGACGCCTCTTCGATCAGACCCTTCCGCATTGGCGGCACCTGGCGCGGCAATGCGAGTGACGCCCCCCACACCATCGTCTCAATCAATCCTGCAGATGGCAGCATCGCTGCCACGATAGCGCGCGCCACCAGTAACGATGTGGATGAGGCGGTGGCACTTGCCTGGGATGCTTTTCGAAATAAGCCCTGGCGCAAGCTGCGTCCCGACCAGCGAGCGACCACACTTTACGAGATTGGCCGTCGCCTCTCGGCTGAACGCGAATCGTTAGCCCATCTGCAGATGATCGATAGCGGCAAGCCGCTCAAAGAATGTTTGAATATGGTCGACTCGGCTGCTGGACATTTCCGCTACTACGCAGCAGTTTGTGAGACGTGGCAGAACGAAGTCACCTCACCCCGCGGAGAATACTTCTCCATGGCATTGGCTGAGCCCTTTGGTGTGGTGGCATGCATCACACCCTGGAACTCGCCCATCATGAACGAAGCCCAGAAAGCCGCACCTGCACTGGCTGCCGGAAACGCTGTATTGATCAAACCCTCTGAGGAAACACCGCAGCTTGCGCTCGAGTTGGCTCGTATCTGCTTAGAGGCCGGACTACCTGAAGGCCTGATGACCGCCCTGCCCGGATATGGCGAAGACGTCGGGGCCGCACTCGTAAAGCACCCTGGGGTGCGAATGATATCTTTCACTGGCGGAACCGATACAGGCCGAACAATCGGTGCAATCGCTGGCCAGCGTCTGATTCCCGTCGGTCTGGAACTGGGTGGAAAGTCACCCCATATTGTTTTCGAAGATGCAGATTTTGATCGCGCCGTGGCGGGTGTCATGTCGGGCATCTTTGGCTCCGCCGGTCAGAGCTGCGTGGCAGGCTCGCGCCTTTTTGTCCAGAAAAGCATCTACGCACGATTTATTAAAAGCCTCGTTGAAAAGACGCGGGCGCTTCGAGTCGGATTGCCCGATGATCCCGACGTGCAGATGGGACCTTTAATATCAAAGGCACACCGCGAGCGAGTGGCCGGCTATGTGGACCTTGCCCGCCAGGAAGGCGGCAACGTATTGGTGGGCGGCGCTCCTCCCACAGATCCGCGCCTGCAGAATGGCTGGTTCTACATGCCAACGATCATCGACGGGCTCAGCAACAACGCACGGGTATGCCAAGAAGAGATTTTCGGGCCAGTGCTTATTGCGATTCCGTTTGAAGATGAGGCTGATGTAATTGCGCAAGGCAACGACACGGTATTTGGATTGGCGGCGGGCATGTGGACATCCGACTATGCGCGCGCTTGGCGGGTAGCCCGTGAACTTGACGCCGGGTCTGTATGGATCAACACCTACAAGCAATCTCATATTGCGACGCCTTTCGGTGGTTTCAAAGATAGCGGTATCGGACGCGAGAAGGGTCTGCACGGTTTACGTCTGTATAGCCAAATAAAAAGCGTGTATTTCGGTATGCATGAGAAACCGATGGGTTTGTAAGACTCGCGCGGCACAGCGCTTTTAGGACACAGAGCAGCATCGATTTTTTTACAATTAAATAACGGAGACTTCAATGAGACTACATCAACTGGGCGCCAGTGCATTCTTTGCTGTGGCAGCCACATTAACCACTGTTTGTTCGGCCGCCGGGTTCCCCGACAAGCCGGTTACGATGGTTGTTCCTTACCCGCCCGGTGGCGCCACTGACGTAATAGCTCGTATGGTTTCAGACAAGCTCTCAGCGAAGTGGGATCAGACAGTGATCGTCACCAATCGTCCCGGCGCAGGCACCGTAATCGCTGCCGAATCGGTAGCACGCTCAGCAGGCGATGGTTACACGCTGTACATGACAACAGCAGCCCATACCATCAGCAAGAGCCTTTATAAAAAACTCAGCTACGACCCCGTGAAAGATTTTGCGCCCATTGATCTAGTTTCAACAATTCCTTTGGTGCTAGTTGCTACTCAAGCACTCCCGGTGAAAACCCTGGATGAATTAATAAAATATGGAAAAGCGGCAAAAGATGGCCTGACACTGGCCTCCACTGGTAACGGAACCCCACAGCACCTGACGGGGGAGCTATTCAAAGCCAAGACACATTTGGATCTGATCCATGTGCCTTATAAAGGCGATGCGCCAATGCTGACCGACCTATTGGGCGGCCAAGTCCAGATCGCCTTTGTCACGTTGTCAGCCGCATTGCCGCACATTACCGCAGGAAAGCTCAAGGCGATTGCACTGGCGCACCCAAACCGCGTGAAGGCTATTGAAAATGTGCCAACGTTTTCTGAGTCTGGCATGCCTGGCTTTAATGCGGCAACTTGGTTTGGTATCTTCGCACCCGCTTCGATTCCAAAAGATGTGCAACAAAAAATATATCAGGACATTCATGATGTCGTCGCTGAACCTGAAATGACGCGTAAGCTTGTTGAAATGGGCGGCGAGGTGAACAACAGCAGTCCCGCCGAGTTCCAGTCCTTTATTGACGAAGAGGCGGCAAAGTGGGCTGAAGCAGTGTCACTCTCCGGCGCCCAGGTTAATTAAATACCGAAGAATGCAAGAGATGACGTAGCCCGGACATTCTGCGGTTTGTCCGGGCTATTTCGTTCCAACGACATTCAACGACAAGTCACCGCTTCATATTTCAACACCATCGGACTCATCGGCGTTGGCGTAATGGGTGAGTCCATTTGGTGACACCTGGCGATCAAGCGTAGTGTGAAAGCTCTGGCGCGTGGCTGCGATGTTGCTCCACTGCAGCACTATGCACCTCGAAAATCTTGAGTAGCTTGTTTCCTGCACGACGCCCATCGACAAACACAAAGAGCGGTTTAAATCTCCGGGGCCACTCCAACACCATAATCGTTACCCAGCAAACTCACTGAATCATCCAGCAGAATACTTCGGTTGATTTGATCAATAGAAGCGAGTCCACTTAATCGCATCGAACGAAGCAATTCTTCTTGAAGCAAAAACAGAGCCCGCTCAGCGCCAGCTTGCCCGCCCGCGCTAACACCATAAAGCATGGGGCGCCCCACCATCACTGTTTTTGCGCCCAGTGCGATTGCCTTAACAATGTCAGCGCCTCGCCGAACCCCTCCATCCAAGAAAACATCTAACTGCGACCCGACCTCTTTAACAATCGCAGGTAGAGCTTGAAGACTAGACGGTGCGCCATCCAACTGACGGCCTCCGTGATTCGACACAATCACTGCATCGCTTCCAATTTTTGCAGCTAGTAACGCATCTTGCGGATGCAAGATACCCTTAACGATTAACCGGTGTGGCCAGGCATCGCGAATTCTGGATAAGTCATCCCAGTTAAATGTTGGGTCATAGTTCTTTCCGACAGACGAAGCGATCGTCGATGTGTCGGTCTCGTTTGGAACGAAGCCGATCATGTTCTCGAGCGTTGGCATCCCACTGCGCATCAGTTGCACTAGCCATCCTGGGTGCTGAGCGAAATCCATCACATTGCGTCTAGTAAACCGGAATGGCAAACCGAAATCATTGCGCATATCGCGCTCGCGCTTACCTCCTGTAGGCATATCGATGGTAATAATCAAAGCCTCATAGCCAGCATCGCGTGCCCGGTTAATCAGCCCCATCGTGAATTCCCGCTTGCGCAACATATACGATTGAAACCAAAGCCGCGTATTAGGTGCCTCGCGAGCGACGCGCTCAATAGATGATGTCGCCGAGGTGGGTAATGTGTATGGCACGCCCGCCAACCCTGCAGCGCGCGCAATCGCAACGTCGCCAAACGGCCATCCGTATCCGATCGCTCCAGTCGGTGCTATGGCTATCGGCAAGGAGGCAGGAGCTCCGAGCAATTCGATGCGGGTTTCTGGCGCAGAGACGTCAACCAGATATCGGGAGACAATCTTTAATCGCTGAAACGCCGCTTCATTGGCACGTAAGGTGGTTTCGTTTTCCGCGCCGCCATCATAGAAGTCAAATACGGCTCGCGGAAGATACCCACGAGCCTGACGTCGCAGCTCCTCAATTGAATAGGCCTTTTGCACGCGGTCAAGAATACGCCGGGATGCTTTTGGCGAGGACGATTTAGGCAAAGCACCAGACGATTCATCATGCGAGATAGCCATAGGTTTTCCAGTTCTAGAGTGTTTTCTATTGTTTTGCTCTTCCTGTTTTTGCTAACAACGCACCCCACATGTCTGTCTGTGCGCTCACGTAGCTAGTAAAATCATTTGGTGATCGCGGGAAAGCCTCCTGACCTTGCCGATCGAAAAATTCAGCAGCGCGTGGGCTTTTCAAAGCATTAACGAATGCCTTATTCAGCCTATCAACAATAGCGGGATCGGTGCCTTCTGGCGCGAATAACCCGCCCCATGCAACAAAGTCATAGCCTGAGAGTCCAGCAGCATGCATTGTGGGCACATTCGGCAAAGCCCTGGTGGTTTTGATGGGCGTTACGCCAAGAGCGCGCAATTTGCCCGCTTCAACGTATGGGCGAGTAACTGAAATGTCAGTGATCATGAAATCCAACCGTCCTGCGATCAAATCAGTGATAGCTTGCGGCGTACCGGCATACTGAATATCCATGGCATCAATACCCGTCATATCCTTGAGCATCTGAACAGAGGCGAGGCTGCCGGAATTTCCTACACCGTAATTTAACTTTCCCGGACGAGATTTAGCATACTCAAGAAATTCTGGCAGAGTCTTTACTGGCAAATCTTCCCTGACGACCAATACCAGTGGGTTCATCGTGAATTGCGTGATAGCAGCAAAGTCTTTTGCGGGATCGTAAGATAGGTCCTTAAATAAATGTACGTTTGCAGACTGCGTGGAGTTGGTGCCCACCAGCAGCGTATAGCCATCGGCCTTTGCCCGGCTCACGTATGCAGCGGCTATGCTTCCTTGCGCACCAGCCTTATTCTCGACCACAAGCGTCTGGCCCAGCTCTGCTTCAACCTCTTTGCTTAAAAATCGGGTCATCGCATCAGTCGTGCTTCCTGCGGGAAAAGGTACGACCATAGTAATGGGGCGCTCCGGGTACGTCGTAGACGACCATACTGGAGTAACTCCGAAAAGGGCGAGTGACAATCCCAACACCAAATTTTTCACTGTTTTGTCTCCTTAAGTGGGGGTTCAACCGAACGAATGCGTCAGATACAAACGAAAAGCGAACCCTTCGGGCGCTTGAAAGTAAGCGGACGAGTTCGCCCGAAGATACTGCCCCAACCCAACCATAAAGACCAATCGAATATCTTGGCCTATTATTAGGTTTGGGCTATGTAAACAGCACTTCGTCTGTCTTGGGGTCTCGCACAATGACATGGGATTTGACGATTTCAGCCGCGCGCCGCAGCCCACCCGGCTAACTCAGAACTGACACCGTATCGAGTGCTGCTACGGCGGGTACGGTGGCAGAGCACTTCAATGTGGTGCAGTGTGGTCAACGAAATAGCGAGGCCCTACCCCAGGTTTGCGGACCCGCTCGTTCTTGAGACTACTGAAAAAAGAACCCACCCTAGCGTTCTCCCGGCAACTGAAGCATGGTTCCATACAGGTGAGTAACTAGCGGGCGAGCGCGGGGCTATCACAACAGCCAAGTACCCCCCTCACGCTCAGGTTGTATGATGACGTATATTATTTGTGGATGGTATTAAATGCTTTGGACAATCGCTCTTACCCGCTGATTAACCACATCATATCTACGCCAAGTTTCATGCCTCAACCCCCAGTTATATGATGAGAGGCCGCTGGCCTGAAAAAATATAAAACACAGGAGACAAACGGTGACCTTCAACAGCCCGACCGTTCAGATTCCCCGCATGATCCGCATGCATGCCGACGACAACGTCGCCATTGTCGCTAACGACCGGGGCCTACCAGCTGGCACACGTTTGCCTGACGGGGTAACGCTGCGTGAGAAAGTCCCGCAAGCCCATAAGTTTTCGTTGATAGATATCCCCGACGGTGGCGCTATTGTGCGATACGGGGTGGTCATCGGCCATGCAACTCGCGCGTTGCCAGCGGGTAGCTGGGTTTACGAAGCGGTTATGCGCATGCCCCCAGCCCCCTCGCTTGATAATCTTCCTGTCTGTACTGTGCATGCCCCAGATTGGCCTCCTCTCGACGACTACACGTTTGCAGGCTACCGTAATCCCGACGGCTCAGTCGGCACACGCAACATTCTGGCCATCGCCATGACGGTTCAATGCGTGGCGGGAGTTGCCGAGATCGCCATTGAGCGTATTCGCAAAGAACTGTTGCCGCGCTACCCCAACGTAGATGGCGTCGTGGCTCTGCGCCACGGCTATGGCTGTGGCGTGGCCATTGACGCACCGGGCGCATCCATACCGATACGCACACTGCGCCACATTGCACAAAATCCAAATTTTGGGGGCGAAGTCATGGTGGTAAGTCTGGGCTGCGAAAAACTGCAGCCCGAGCGTATGCTGCCCGACCGCTTCGATGGACAGCCCGGCCCCCACCCTGATCTGATCCGGCTGCAGGACAATGAGCATGTTGGCTTTGGCTCCATGATTGATTCTATTCTGGCGATGGCTGATACCCATCTTGAGCGTCTGAATCGTCGCCGTCGCGAGACCTGCCCTGCATCCGAACTTGTAGTGGGCGTGCAATGCGGCGGCAGCGATGCGTTTTCAGGAGCCACCGCAAATCCTGCTGTGGGACACGCCAGTGACCTGCTGGTGCGTGCAGGTGCCACAGTGATGTTTTCAGAAGTGACCGAAGTTCGCGACGGCATCGACCAGCTCACGGCACGCGCCGCCACGCCTGAAGTGGCCCGCGATCTGGTGCGCGAGATGGCCTGGTACGACGATTACCTGCAACACGGCGGTGCCGACCGCAGCGCCAACACCACGCCCGGAAACAAACGTGGTGGCTTGTCCAATATTGTGGAAAAGGCCATGGGCTCCATTGTCAAATCAGGAAGCACGGCCATCAAGGGCGTAGTCGGCCCCGGCGAGCGCGCACAAACCAAAGGCCTGCTGTACGCGGCCACACCTGCTGGCGATTTTGTCTGTGGCACGCTGCAAGTTGCTGCCGGCATGAACGTCCATATCTTTACCACCGGGCGTGGCACGCCCTACGGCCTGACTGAAGTGCCAGTCATTAAGGTTGCCACCCGGTCAGATCTGGCGCGTCGCTGGCATGATCTCATGGATATCGACGCAGGTCGCATTGCCACGGGTGAAGCCAGCATTGACGACATGGGCCAGGAACTGTTCGAATGCATACTCGACGTTGCCAGCGGCCGCAAAACCTGGGCGGAACACTGGGGTATCGCGAACGATCTGGTGCTCTTTAACCCTGGGCCAATAACATAAGGCTGATCTGTGCAAGCACTGCATAAATGGCGATTTCGCCGGCTCGGCAGTTACCCGCCAAGATGAGCAGAACGCACACAAGGCCCAACATCGCGATCAATGGTGCGATGTTGGGCCTTGTTTATTGGACTAAAGCCATGAAACTGTCTGGCAAGCATAGTTGATGACAACGGCCTGCCGAACACAAAGCCGCCATATTATGCTTGCCTGCACCGTACAAATTAGCTTTTCTGCCCTACCTCAAAATTGGCCATGAGCTCAAGCGCGCGCACCATGCCTGAGTGGTCCCATGCACTGCCGCCATGCGAAGCGCATACGTTGAAGAGCTCCTGACACGTTGCGGTATTTGGCAGAGCCAGCCCCAACTCTTTGCCGGCAGACAATGCAAGATTAAGGTCCTTCTGATGCAGTTCAATGCGAAAACCAGGATTGAACGTACGCTTCACCATGCGCTCGCCATGCACTTCCAGAATCTTCGACGACGCGAAACCGCCCATGAGGGCCTCGCGCACACGGGCGGGGTCAGCGCCTGCCCTGGAGGCGAACAGCAACGCTTCGGCAACCGCTTCGATGTTAAGCGCGACAATAATTTGATTGGCAACTTTGGCTGTTTGACCATCACCGTTACCACCGACCAGCGTTATGTTCTTGCCCATTAGAGCAAAGAGTGGCCGAATTTTTTCGACAGTGTCTTCTTCGCCGCCCACCATGATGGAAAGCGTGGCATTTTGAGCACCAACCTCTCCACCCGATACAGGTGCGTCCAGGTACTGGCAATCAAGCGCGTTGATTCTGCTTGCAAAGGTTTTGGTCTCTATGGGCGAGATCGAGCTCATGTCTACCACCACCTTACCCGCTGACAACCCCTCGGCAATACCATTGGCGTCAAACAACGCGCTTGCCACATGTGGGGTATCGGGCACCATCACAAAGATGATGTCTGCGCTTTGTGCCACTTCTTTGCCGCTGCTGCAGGCTATACCGCCAGCCTCAACCAAATTTGCGGGGACACTGGTGCGGCTATACAGAAACACCTCATGGCCAGCCTTGATCAAATTCAACGCCATGGGCGCACCCATAATGCCCAGCCCTACGAAACCCAACTTACTCATTGCTCTCTCCTGTGAACGTATTGCTTTAAAGGTATTTGTCTTTTAATGCCTGTGTGGCATTCAGGAATACACCCAAGTCACCGCCAACGGCAACAAAGCTCGCGCCCATTTCCATATAGCGACGCGCATCGTCTTCTACCGGTGCGAGAATCCCACAGGGCTTGCCGGCCACCTTGGCACGGGCAAAAACATGTGCAATAGTGCTCTGCACTTTCGGCAACAAGGCCTCACCCAGATGCCCCATGCCCGCCGCAAGATCAGACGGGCCTACGAAAAGACAATCCACACCATCCACTGCAGCAATGGCGTCGATGTTGTCTACCGCTTGCTGGGTTTCAATCTGGACAATGACGGCGATGTTGTCATTAATGACTTTTTGATAGTCTTTGACCGTGCCATAACGGTTACTGCGGTGCGCAACCGATACACCGCGCACCCCGACACCTGGATAGCGCGTCGCGGCAACCGCAGCACGGGCGTCATCAGCGGTTTCCACAAACGGCACCAAAAAATTGTAAAAGCCGATATCGAGCAAACGCTTAATCGTCACGGTGTCATTGCTGGGCGGCCGCACAACAGGCGCGCTGACACTGTCTTTCAATGCCATAAGCTGTGGAATAAACGTAAGTACGTCATTCGGCGCGTGCTCACCATCCAGCAAAATCCAGTCAAAGCCAGCCAGACCAAGAATCTCTGCCGTGATGGGGCTGCCCAATGCTGACCAGCACCCGATCAGGCGTTTGCCGGCGATAAGATCAGCCCGAAACTGATTGGGGAAAGCGGTATATGGAACTGCATTACTCATAAAAGACTCCTGTCAGGGTGTTAAGCCGAGACAAGAAGCGTCCAGCCGCGTTTGACCTGACAACGTAGTTAATGGATTTTAGCGATGACCAGGCTTAGTTATACGTCATCATACAACGCAAAACTATTTCTCGTAAACCGCCCAGGAGTCACGACAGTGGTCGATAGAGATCAGTCGCAACGTATGGGCGAAATCCACCCAGCAGCACACCTTACAGACACACCTTACAGACACACATTACATACAGCCGCGCATTAAAGACACACATCACAGATATACATTACAGACGCACCGCAGCCTTCGTGCGGGCTGGGGCTGTTTGACGGGATTAGGAATGCGCCGAGCGCACGTGCCTGAGCGAGGATGCAAGGCCGCAACTGCTCGAGCGGGACGCTTGTCTGGAGCCCAGTGGGCTCCAGACCCCGCGAGTTTTGCGGCCGCCCCGATCAGGTATGGGCGTGCGGGAAGTCGGGCATCGCCCGACCGCATGACGGCCGGAAAACAGCCCCAGCTCGCACGAAGGCGTCAAAAGAACCACGTGACGGCAGCCCCGATCAGGCACGCATGCGCGAGAAGCCGAGCACCGCCCGACCGCATGACGGCCGGAAAACAACCCCAGCCCGCACGAAGGCATCAAAAGAACCCAGCGCTGCCAAACTCCTTCAGACTACAACCCTGTGATACGCTGCCTTTCTCGGCACAAAATTTGTCTCAACGCTCGCTGAGCTACACACCTCACTTTCATGACC
Organism: Allopusillimonas ginsengisoli; assembly: GCA_005239165.1. Lineage (GTDB taxonomy): Bacteria > Pseudomonadota > Gammaproteobacteria > Burkholderiales > Burkholderiaceae_B > Allopusillimonas > Allopusillimonas ginsengisoli_A. The sequence continues at coordinate 184,173 of RAPG01000007.1, read as the reverse complement.
CAAGACAAAAACCGCAAAAAACGTAATGCATTTCCTGACGCAGAAGATCTCGGCAAACCGCTCGAGGGATGGCGCCACACGCTTTACACGGTCATCTTCGAAGCAGACACCAAGATCGGTAAGCTATTCGATCTGGTCCTCATCATTGCTATTCTGCTCAGCCTTGCAGTCATCATGGCCGACAGCGTCGAAGAACTCTCAAACCGACATGGGCATGTGTTTCGTGTGCTCGAGTGGACATTCACGGGTTTGTTCACCCTCGAATACTTGTTGAGGCTGATCTGCGTCAAGCATCGCTGGCGGTATGCGCTCAGTTTTTATGGCATTGTTGATCTACTGGCTGTCGCGCCTACTTATGCGGCACTGCTCTTCCCCAACATGGCCTTCCTGATTGGTGTTCGTGCCTTGCGCCTGCTGCGAATATTTCGCGTATTCAAGCTTGTCGCTTTTGTCGATGAATACGTAATGCTTGGCCGGGCACTACGCGCCAGCGCCCGCAAAATTCTGGTTTTTCTGTCAGTGGTACTGTCTATTGTGCTGGTCATGGGCACTATTATGTATGTAGTCGAAGGCCCCACCAGAGGGTTTATCAGCATTCCAGCAGGGGTGTATTGGGCCATCACCACACTTTCAACGGTAGGTTTTGGCGATATCACACCGCAAACTGGGCTGGGCCGTTTTCTAGCCTCAGTCATGATGCTGCTGGGTTGGGGGGTATTAGCGGTTCCTACGGGTATCGTTACCATGGAACTGGGGCTGGCACAAAAATCCATGCGCAAAGACGTTACCACCCGTACATGCCACGAATGCCTGAAAGAAGGTTTAGATGCTGACGCCAATTTCTGTAAAAAATGCGGCGCAAAACTGCCTGAATACCAGAACAATTAGAAAACATTACCGACCGTTCTAAGGTCTACAGCAAACTTATCCACCACTGCCAAACGGGTGTCAGCAAAGCCCATGACCTTCACCCGAACGCACGCACGGCGAAACCAGCACGCGGCCCCGATCATCACAGCCAGTGCACCAGCACCGGCACAATAAGGCCCAGACCCATCAAAATAAGTAGCGCAAAGGCAAAGCGACGCATGGTTTGCGGTGAACAGGGTGGCGGGTAACGTTTTCCTGCCAGAGTGGCCACCGCCACCAACGGCAGGCAAATAGCGCTGAGTACAAGCTCTTGCGAATAGAGTTGCCCCTGTGCCGCCACGAACAGCGTACGCGCCCCCGCAATGACCGCATTCAGAAATATCAGCCCACCACGTATCTGCGCCAGCGTCAGGGGTTGCCGATAAAGCTGAAAAATCAATGGCGGCCCGGGTATGCCGAACATACCCCCAATTAGCCCCCCCAGAAAAGCATAATAAGCAAAGCTGCCCCGCCCTGACAGCTGTTTTAGCGGCTCGGGCTTCCAGGCAAAATTAACCCCGCCATAGACGATGACCAATCCCAACAATACCTGAATAACATCAGCAGCTTCACTGCTAAGGTAATCCAGTAGCAGCACACCCAGCAGGCTGGCGGGCAGCACCGCCACCACCATGACACCGGTAACCGCCCATGGAACATGGTGAAGATTGCCTCGCAGGGCCAGAGCACTGTTCATCAGCGTGACGATACTGACCACACTGGCCAGCGTGGCTACAGAGACAATGCCCGCGCCACTGGCCAGACCCATAATGATCATAGCCAGCCCAAAACCGGTCACGGTGTGAAAATACACCGCCGCAATGACGACAAGGGCAAACGGCGCCAGCGCGGCTAGCTCAGGAATTATCATCCGCTATCGCACAGGGATGAGGCCGAGGGACAGCCACGGCACAAAGGCGATAAGCATCCAGGCAATCAGCAGTCCGCCCAGGTACAGCAGTGCGGAAGGAACAATACGCATGTATGGAATGCCCGTGATTCCGCTGGCCACAAAGAGGTTTAGTCCAAAAGGTGGAGAGATAAACCCAATAGCTGCGCCAACCAGAAAAATCACCGAGAAGTGAACCGGATCCACGCCCATCGATACGGCAATGGGCGCAAGAATAGGTGCAAAAATGACGGTAACCGGAAGGCTTTCGAGAATGCACCCAGCGGCCAGAACAATCGTCATGCAGATAAGCAAAACAATGGTTGGGCTGTGGCCAAATGTACCAATGAAACCCGCCACAGAATCCTTAACACCCAATAGGCCAAACACCTGCTGCATCACAATCGAGACGGCAATCATGGGCGCAAGCATACCGGTAAGCTGCCCCGACCTAAGAAGAATGTCAGGCAGCGCGCGCCAGCTGATTTCACGCGTAACAAACAGGCCAGCGAGCAGGCAGAACCCCACCGTGATCGCGGCAGCCTCGGTGGGCGAAAAAATACCCGAGTAAATGCCATAAATCACGATGAACACAGCAAAAAAACCCAAGTATGCCCGTCTTGCAGTACGCACAACCTTGCGCATATCCAGCGGTGTTCTTTGCCCCATGCCATCACGTCGGCAACGCCACCAGCAAACCGTCATCATCGCCACCACCATAAGCAGGCCTGGCAGTATGCCCGCAATGAAAAGGTCGGAAATCGACAAGTTCATGATGAAGCCATACACAATAAAAATAATGGAGGGCGGAATAATAATGCCAACCGTGCCGCCGGCTGCTGCGGTAGCCGCCGCGAAGTTGGACTGATATCCATCCTTGACCAGCAGCGGGTGCATAATGCCGCCTATGGTGGCCGTCGTGGCCGCATTTGACCCGGATATCGCAGCAAACAAACCGCAGGAGCCTAAAGTCGCCAGGCCCAGACCGCCATGCATCCAGCTCAGGCAAGCATGAGCAAAATCGGCCAGGCGTCGCGCAATGCCCGCCGCCGCGATAAGGTCTCCGGTAAGAATAAACAGAGGCAAGGCCAGCAAACCAAAAAAATTCAGGCCTTCGAACAAGGTGACGCCCACATTGGCCAGCGTAAAATCTATCGCCAGCGAGGCACCCACAACCCAAAAGCCCAAAACCAGAAAAATAGGCACGCCGAGCAAAAACAATACAAACACACCCAGGGTGATCAGAGTAATTAAGAGACTCGTGTCCATATTGCGCCCTTAAACAGTTTCTGAGCCGACACTTTGTATGTCGACAATAAATGGCTCTCGCCTGCGATAACGCCCAATATCAGCGGCAAGGTTTTGCAAAGCGCGAAACATCAGCAGTATCCATGCCGTGGGGGTTGCGCAATAAAACCACCACTGCATGAGGTTGTCCGTGCCCTGAACGATAGAAAAATTGTTATAGGCGAGCAGGGTTTGCTCCAGCGTGTAATAGACGACAAGCACACCGAATGTGACCCACAATAAGGCGTCCAGCCACATGCAGGCGAACTGCCCTTGGTAGGACATTCTCACGCGAAATTCGTTAAAGCACAGGTGCGAACGCCGTCGCACGTTGTACGAGCAACCAATCCACGTGACCCAAAGGAACAGGTAAATGGGAATCGAGCCGCTCCATGGAATCTGCGTGCTGAACAAATATCGCTGTGCCACAGCAAAAATAATAATGCCGGCCATGGAAGCGTAGGCCACCAGGATGAATGCCCGCTCTACATTGCGGTCCAGCCATCGCAGTATGGAAAGTAAAGGCGTCATCACTCAATCCTTGTGCTTGTACATATGCATGCGGCAGCCCGTAGTGGCCCGCCTGTGACAACATCAGGCGCGGGAACTTACCCGCGCCCGGCCTGCCCGGATTCAGGCAGACTTCCACCACTTGCGCGGCTTCACGCTTTCGACGGTGGCATCCTCAGGAATCTCACGCGCAATCGCGTAGATTTCTTCATAGGTATCCGCACCACCCTGCATCTTGTTCAAGCGTTCACGCCACTGTTCCCAAGGCTTGGCGTTGTACTTGGGCGAGCACATTTGCTCAGCTTTCTTGATCTCCTCGGACGAAAGCTGTGCAACCCTCACTTTGTTCTTGCCAAAAAGCGTGTCAGGACCGGGATTCGGCACCGCGCCAACAACTTCCACCAAGGCGCGCTCGTTCTCACGCTGCGTGTACTGCTGCGCCGCATATGCGGTTTCCATGATGACATCTTGCAGATCAGGCGGCAGCTTCTCGAACGTTTTGTTGTTCATCGCCGTATGCTCCGTGCCGCAGAAAAAGCGCAGGTCCACCGCCTGCGACAGCACCGGCGAAAGCCCACCGTATCCAGCCGCACCCATCCAGGTTTCGGCGCCATCAATCAGACCAGACTTCAATCCGTCGACAGTTTCTTCCCATGCCAGCGGGACGGGGCCCAGATCCATGAGTTCCATGGCAATGCGGCCCAATTGCGTGCCGGTGACGCGATTCTTGGTGCCTGCAAGCTCAGAGATTTTAGTGACCGTCGGCTTGTCGGCAAACTTAGAGCCCATCATCAGACCACGCAGTTCGCAGTGCGTGAACAGAAACTGAATGTTATGCAGGCGGCGCAGCGGTTCGCGCAACAATGCTTCGCTCTTGGGGTGATAGAAAAAATAATGCTGCGAAGCGCGACTGGGGAACATATAGGCAAAATCGAGCACGTTGTAATAGGGTGCCGCGCCTGCCGAGTTCTGCGTACTGGCGGTAAACATGTCGACAATACCCTGCTGGGTTTTCTTCACGCAATCAAGCTGGTTGCAAATCTGATTGCTGCCGATAAAGTCGACGCGAATTGCGCCATCGCTGCGTTTTTCAAGCTCGCGTGCAAACCATAACTGGCCTGACTCCTGAATCTTGAGGTTTTCTTCGTTAAACCCAGCCGCCCCCATTTTGAAGTTGTACTTGACTTTACCGCCGCGGTCCTTCGCCGTCTGTGCTGCGGCGACACCTACGCCTTCAAGAGTTAAGGGGCCAAACAAGCCCAGTGCGCCCAGCATGGTGGAGCTCAGGCCATAACGGCCCGCCACACGCATAAAGCCCCGACGATCCAAAGGTGTTTTCGTTGTCATGTTATGTCTCCGTTATTGGCTGTGTTCAGCCTATATGAACTACCCTTGTCTTTCTTCGCGAATCAGATCCACCACCTTTTCGGCCATCATGACGATGGGCCCGTTGGTGTTGCCCGAGACCAGCGTGGGCATGGACGAAGCATCAATAACACGAAGACCTTGCACGCCGCGTACTCGCATATGAGCATCGAGTACTGCCATGGAGTCTCCTTCTGGCCCCATGCGGCATGTTCCACTAGGATGAAAAATCGTGGCGCCTGTGTCTCTTGAGAACGCCAGCAAGTCTTCATCTGTTTCTGCATCCGGTCCAGGCTTAACCTCTCTTTTGACATAGGGCCGCATGGCACTGGACTGGGCGATCTGCCTGGCTGCCTTCACCGCCGCGACCGCCGTTCTGCGATCAAGATCTGTATCCAGATAATTAGGCTGGATTTCGGGCGTGACCAATGGGTCGGCAGACTTGATACGCACGTAGCCACGAGATTCAGGTCGCAACTGGCACACCGAGAAAGTAAACCCTGAGTATGGGTGCACCTTTCCCCCGGCCATGTCTGCGGAAAGCGTCGCCACGTGAAACTGGATATCGGGGGTGGCGACCTCGCCAGGCAATGCCCGCATGAAACAGCCACCCTGGTTGATGCCTACGGCGAGTGGCCCCTGTCGCAACATGAGCCATTGCATGCCCATGCGCATCTTGCCCCAAAGCGTGTTGAGCGCATCATTGGTGGTAATGGGCTTGGTGCACTCAAAACCCAGCCGAATCTGAAGATGATCCTGCAGGTTTTCACCCACCCCCGGCAAATCAACCACCAAAGGCACGCCCAATTTCTGCAAAAGCCCCGCCGGGCCTATACCCGACACTTGCAGCAACTGAGGCGAATAAATAGCGCCAGCAGACAGCAGCACCTCGCCACCAGCATTAAGCTCGGCGCTGTTGGCCTGGCCATTGCGCAGATAGTTCACGCCAACGACTTTGCTTCCGTCCAGAATCAAACCTGTTGCCTGCGCATTGGTATGCACCGTGAGGTTGGCGCGCTTGCGTGCGGGGCGCAGATACGCCGTCGCAGTACTGCATCGCAAGCCTTTAAAGGTTGTGAGCTGGTAATAACCGGTACCCTCTTGCTCCTGGCCATTGAAATCGGCATTGCGCGGCACGCCGATCTCTTGCGCGCCATCCAGAAAAGCCTCAATAAGCTCATCTTTATGGGGTATGTCAGAGACCTTCAGCGGCCCGCTACCCCCATGAAACGTTGAGGCGCCGCGCTCGTTAGCTTCAGATTTAATGAAATACGGCAATACGTCTTCATAGCTCCAACCGTTATTGCCCAATTCCGCCCAATGGTCATAGTCTTGGTGCTGCCCGCGTATGTAGATAAGACCATTAATTGCGCTGGAACCACCCAACGTTTTGCCTCGAGGCCAGTAGATGCGCCGGCCGTTCATATTGGGATCGGGGTCTGTGTGCAGGCACCAGTTGTATCGCTTGCTCCACATGGTTTTGCCGTAGCCGATAGGCAAATGAAGCCATATCGATCTGTCGGGCGGCCCTGCCTCTAGCAGCAGCACCTGGACCGACGAATCTTCACTCAGCCGGGAAGCCAGTACGCACCCTGCGGAGCCAGCACCAACCACGATGTAATCAAAACGTTGGGCCATACGAGCATTTCTCCGGCGTGAAAATTCACACAAAAATGGAACAATTCGTTCTAATATGTTATAGATCAGGGGGCAAGCTAACAAGCCATAAACCGCTGGTTCTTACTAGGACTTTCCCGTGAATTCTGTTCCGAATTTCGAAGCTGAAGATACGAATATTGAAATCAGCGGAGGTGCACCCGCTCGCGCCCTTCGCATTCTCGATCTGATTTCCGCTCACGGCAGGGCCATGACGCTAGCCGAAATCACTGACACGCTCTCCTTACCGAAGGGTACGGTGCACAGGCTTTGCAGCCTGCTGGTATCAATGGGCTATCTGGCGCGCGATGTGGACGATCGTAGTTATGCCATAGGGAAGGCCATGCGGCGCATGGCACTCAATACACTCAAGCACCGTTCGGTGCAAAGCCTGCGCCATCACATTCTGACGGAACTGGTCAAACAGGTGAGTGAAACCTGCAACTTCAACGCCCTGGATGGCACCCAGGTGGTGTACCTGGACCGAGTCGAAGCCCAATGGCCACTTCGGCTTATTTTCGACGTTGGCTCGCATGTACCGCTGCACTGCACTGCCAGCGGAAAGCTGCTGCTGGCCCATATGCGGGCCGATGAGTCCAGCCGCATCTTGCCCTATCTGCGCATGGATGCGCGCACCCCAAGTACCATAACTTGCCTGATGGATCTGGAGCGCGAGTGCCGGGATATCCGCGAAAAAGGCTACTCAACAGACCATGAAGAATTCATCGCCGGCATGGTTGCGGTTGCCGTGCCAGTGCGCGACAGCCGCGGAGACGTCGCCGCAGCAGTCGCCATGCACGCGCCCACCGCTCGCATGTCGCTGGACGAAGCCATTGAGTTGCTGCCCTATCTGAACAAGGCTGCGCGGGATATGCAGGGGGTACTTTAAGGGGCTGGGTAACGCCGGCTGCGCGGCCCAGCCTTTACGATCTGACTGGGTATATCGTGCCCGATAAGCTCGGGCAATTGCCCGGCCACACCTACGATTTTCTCCAGATCGACGCCAGTGTCGTAACCCATGAGTTCGAGCATATGCACGAGTTCTTCGGTACAGACATTGCCCGACGCCCCCGGCGCATATGGGCAGCCACCCAGGCCACCCAGCGATGAATCAAACCGGACAACGCCAGCGGCCAAAGCCGCCATCGTATTGGCCAGCGCCATGCCGCGGGTATTGTGAAAATGCAGCGTTGTATCAAGCAGAGGGTAGGCTTCAACGACACGACGACTGATTTCTTCGACTTGGGTTGGATAGGCCATGCCGGTGGTGTCGCAAAGGGTGATTCCTTGTACGCCCAGCTCAGCGAATTGTGCCGCCAGCCTGTATACCTCTTCAGGGTTGATATCACCCTCCATGGGGCACCCAAAAGCCGTGGACAACGAAATATTTACCGCAATACCTGTGCCGCGCACCGCAGCAATGACCTCACTGAGCTGCGCAAATGACTGATCTCTGGTCATGCGAAGATTCATCTGATTATGTGTTTCGCTAACTGACAAAACCAGATTGACCTCATCAACCTTGCACGCAATGGCACGCTCGGCGCCGCGCAGGTTGGGAACCAGCACGGTATAGACAACGTCCGGATTGCGTTTGATCTCATGCATAATCATTTCGGCGTCCCGCAGGGCCGGAATGGCTTTGGGTGAGGTAAACGAGGTCGCTTCGATCTTGGCAAAGCCACTTTCCGAGAGTTTGTCTATAAAAGCGATCTTGTCCCACGACTCAATAAATTGCGATTCATTTTGAAACCCATCCCGTGGGGATACTTCCTGGATGAATACTCGCGGCTTCGCTTCTGTCATGTGTAGTGATTCCATTTAGATTATTCCACGCTCACGCATAGCGTCGCGCTGCGCTTCGGTAATGCCGATAGATGCCAGAACCTCATCGGTATGCTGACCCAGAAGCGGCGCTTCGCGTCGTATCTCACCTGGTGTCTCGCTAAGTTTTGGCACTATTCCCGGCACTTTGACCGGTGTTCCGTCTGGCAGGAAAGAGTCCAGAATCATCTCACGGTCTTTGTAATGCGGGTCTTCTGCAATATCTGCAATGTCGTAAACCCGACCAACAGGAATCTGGCTGGCATTGAGCGCATCAATAACTTCCGACTGTGATCGCTTGCTCGTCCATTCAGTAATCGCTGCGTCTATTTTTTTGGCTTGTGGCACCCTGCCAGCATTGTTTTCTAGCGCAGGGTCGTCGGCCAGGTCAAAACGGCCGATAATATGCATTAAACGCTTATAAATGCTGTCACCGTTACCGGCAATCAAAACGTACTTACCGTCTTGGCACAAATAAGCGTTGCTTGGAGCGATGCCAGGTAGCTCGCTGCCTGCCGGTTGGCGAACTTCATTGAACACAGAGTATTCAGGCAGCAGGCTTTCCATCATATTGAAAACCGACTCATACAAGGCCACATCAATCATCTGCCCTTTGCCGCTGTGCTGCTCACGTGACCGCAGCGCAAGCAAAATACCGATAACGCCGTGTAAAGCAGATAACGAGTCGCCTATCGACACGCCCACGCGTACAGGCGCCCGGCCGGGTTCTCCTGATAAATGGCGTAACCCACCCATAGCCTCACCAATAACCCCGAAACCCGGTCGATTACGATAAGGCCCCGTCTGCCCATAGCCCGATACGCGCAGCATAATCAACTTGGGGTTGATTGCCTTCAGGTCTTCCCACGCCAGACCCCATTCCTCCAGCGCGCCGGGTTTAAAGTTTTCGATAACCACGTCCATGTCTTTGACCAGTGTGCGCACCACTGCCTGCGCCTCCGGCTGTCGTAGGTCTAGCGTTACCGACTTTTTGTTGCGCGACTGCACCTGCCACCACACTGATGTACCTTCATGCAGCAACCGCCATTTGCGCAATGGATCGCCTTTTCCTGGCACTTCTATTTTGATGACATCGGCCCCAAATTCTGCCAGCATTTTTGCGGCAAACGGCCCAGCAATCAGCTGCCCCATTTCCAGAAGTCGAATACCACTCAATGGCTTGAGCATTGCTGTCCTTTATGTTTTTTCAGTATTGCGGGCGAGAAAAAAACTATATTTGAACTGAGCCACTTAAATTCAAATCGCCTGTGCGGTTTTTATCGCCATGATCGGTGCACGCGGGATAGCGAGCGATATGGCTGATATGGCTCGCGGTCCGCAACGACAACAGCTGCTCTCAGTGATTAATGCATCTGCCTATAGCCTGTAACGGTTCCGTCGCGTACTTAAGAGAACAACCAAGATTATCAAGTTCACCTGAGCAATAAAAGCGGCAAATCATGACGCCGCCATCGTAAAATGCGATGGCAGTACCTGTAACAAGCCCCTGAGCCCTGTCTTATTTATGTGAGCCCCTCATCATGCACCTGGACCCTACGTCACTCAGGCTGTTTCTCAGCGTTCTCGAAGAGGGAACCATTGCCGGCACGGCAGAGCGTGAGTTTATTGCCGCTGCAGCCGTTAGCAAGCGCATTAGCGAGCTGGAAGAAGCCCTGAAGACAACGCTGCTCACCCGAACCAACAAGGGGGTTACCCCCACATCAGCGGGCCTGGCCTTGTCTTCACTTGCACGACGAGCCTTGCACGGCCTTGAAGATATCTCCATTCAGATGAGCGAGTATTCAAGCGGCGAGCGCGGCATTGTTCGCGTCGTCGCAAATATTTCGGTGATTACACAGTTTTTGCCTAAAGATATAAAACGTTTTCACGCTCAATACCCGAACGTTCAAATTCAGCTTGAAGAGAAAGTGAGCACACTGATTATCAAGGCTGTACAGGAAAACGCTGCCGACGTTGGCATCTTTTCTAATTCTTATTCTGGTGACAATTTACAGGTATTGCCATACAAAAAAGATCGCTTGGCATTGATCGTGCCTGCGGACCATGCCCTATTAAAAAGGGAAAAAATCAAATTTGAAGAGGCGCTCGATTACGACTTTATCGGCCTGCACCAGGGCAGCAACATAAACCATATTGTCGCCCACGCCGCCGATAACATGCAGCGCAACATGAACATAAAAATTCAGGTAACCGGCTTTGACACGCTGTGCTTTATGGTTGATGCCGGCCTGGGCATTGGCGTACTGCCTGTAAATATCGCAAAACTTTATTCGAACATATTCGACATCAAGCTAATCCCCATTGATGAAAACTGGGCCAAGCGCAACATTGACATTTGCATGCGTTCTAAAGAGTCATTGCCCAGCGCAGCGCGACTTTTCGTTGATCATCTGACTATGGAGCAGTAATGCCCAACCGGGGCCGCCTCCCGAACACACCAGATAGGGCGCATTAGAGCACGACGCTCTGCGGCTGACGACATGGTCAACGCATACGGGTAACCATGTATCCGCTGCACGTCCAAAGCTATATCGCACTCAACCGTCTATAATGCGACGCATTCCCATTTGCATTTATTTTCCAGGACGCTTGCCCGTGCAAGATCAGTCATCGCCTCGTCTACTGTCAGCGGCCGAATCTCGACTGCAGCAAAACATGCAGTCGCTATACAGCCATCACCATGGCTGGCTGTATGGTTGGTTGCGGCGAAGGCTGGGTTGCCCGCACAACGCGGCAGACCTTCTGCAAGACATTTATCTTCGGGTCATCGTATCGGGCCGTACTCCACCCGCCGACCAGGCACGCCCGCATCTTATGCAAATCGCCAAAGGCATGGTCATTGACCGTTATCGCCGTCAGCAGATCGAACAGGCCTATCTTGAAGCCTTGGCACAGCAGCCAAAGGGGTATGCGCCCTCACCCGAAGAGCGGGCCATTGCACTGAATGTGCTGGTGCGTATTTGCGCCGTGCTTGATGGGCTGGCGCCCAAGGTACGTGAAACATTTCTGCTTTCGCGCTTCGAAGGCCTGACTTACGGCGAAATTGCGGAGCGCGAAAATATTTCGGTGGCAACTGTGCGCAAGTACATGCTCAAGGCTATGGTGGCCTGTTTTTCAGCACTTAATGATGGCGCCCCGGTGGCGAGCACTGACAGTCTGTCACCCGCCCATTGTGCCGAGGATAAAGCACGTCAAACATCATGACCCAGCACTCATCCGCAACCAGAAACCAAGCCGCAGCAGCCGTGACGTCTACCTCTTCCAGCATCAGCGACGTCGACATAAGCGCCCTGGAGTGGCAGGTCAGTTTGTGGTCGGGCGAAATCACGTCTGAAATCAAAGAGGCCTTCGATGCATGGCTCGCCGCTGATCCGGATCACCAGGCTTCGTGGCAACGTGTGCAAGAATTCAATCAGCAAATACATACCACACCCGAGACAGTTGCCGGACCGATATTACGTTCAAGCCTATCGCCTCCTCTCTCAAATGGCCGCCGTAACGCACTGCGAGGCCTACTCTTATTAGCCGGTGGCGGCGTATCGGCTTACACCATCCAGACAACACCTCAGTGGACGGCATTAAATGCCGACTACAGCACTGCACGGGGCGAACGCCAGGACCTTACCCTGCCTGATGGAACGCGAGTATCAATTAACACCGCCAGTGCCATAGATCTGCGATTTACGGATTTTGAACGACGTGTTGTGGTTCGCACTGGAGAGGTACTAATAACAACCGCAGCAGACAATATGCCTAGCTCCAGGCCTTTTATCGTCCAGACCGCCGAAGGCAATGTGCGCGCACTGGGAACGACCTTTTTGGTAAGACGACTGGACAATATTTCTCCATCAAGGAGCACTGCGCAAGTACTCGAGGGTGCCGTTGAAATCACGCCTGTTTCGGGCTCCATGCCACGTATAGTGAACGCGCGCGAGCAGGCGCAGTTCACTCGCCACGACGTATATGCCCCATCTCGCACAAACCCACAGGCGGGCTCTTGGCGCCGAGGCGTGCTGGTAGCAGAACGCTTGCGCCTCGAGGATTTTCTTGCAGAGCTTGCCCGTTATCGGCCAGGGTTTGTGCGCTGCAATCCTGCCGTGGCTAACATCCTCGTCTCTGGTGTGTTTCCTCTGCAAGACACTAATGCCATTCTTGACTCACTGCAGCACGCGCTGCCTATCCGGGTTCGCATGACAACGCGTTATTGGGTCACAGTTGATGCGCCCTGAGCCAGCCATTACGGCACCTTTCCACGTAGATCACCTCTTGGTTACAAAATAATCTGCCATTGCCGTAGCACTTTTGTTTTCTCGTTCGGGATATAGGGGAAGAGGCCTGTCGTTCTGTCGGGCCGCCAGCTCATATTGACAAAAGGACACTCATGGCACTCCGTCGCCCCGCCCCACCCGACTGCAGGCGTCACAATACCTTTGCACGCTACGGCCTGTCGCAGGCCGTGCTGGCGGGTTGTCTGATACTGGGCGCCGCAGCAGCGTCAGTGCAACCCGCTGTTGCACAGTCCTCAAGCAATCACTACGAGATTCAGGCGGGTACGCTTGATCAAGTGCTGAACCGCTTTGCCGAGAGTGCCGGCTTTATGCTTGTTATAGACGCCTTACTGACCACCGGAAAAACCAGTCAGGGCATTCACGGTAATTACACGGCACAAGATGGGCTGACAACAATTTTGGCTGGCAGCGGGCTGGAGGCAGTCCGCCGTGCAGGAGGCTATGCGCTAAGACCTGCCTCCACCCGCGCCTCAAAAGATGGCAGTCAGCTGGAAACCGTGGTGGTGAAAGGCCTGCGTGAAACCGCTACAGGCCCCGCCAATGGCTATCTGGCTACCCGCAGCGCGACAGCCATGAAAAGTGACACCGCCATCATGGATACACCGGCTTCGATATCAGTCGTGACGCAGCAGCAGATTGAAGCGCAGGCCACACGTACTATTGGTGAAGCCTTGCGCTACGTGCCTGGCGTGGCAGTCGAGTTTGATGGCGTTGACTCTCGTTTTGACACGATTGCGTTTCGCGGCTTCGACTCGGGTTCTGTCACTTGGCTGGATGGGGTAAAGCTTGAGGGCGGACTAGGCGCAGGTAATAATTGGACGCTACCTCAGGTAGACCCCTATTCGCTCGAGCGCATTGAAGTTCTGAAGGGACCGGCCTCAGTGGTGTACGGCCAGGTTGTACCGGGTGGCATGATAAATCTGGTCAGCAAACGGCCTACACGAGACCCCATCCGTAATGTTGAATTGACACTGGGCGCACCCGAACAGAAACGCGCCAGTGTTGACCTAGGCGGCCCACTGGGCGAGTCGGGTGTTTCAGCCTGGCGTCTGCTGGCACTACATGCCGATACCGACAGCCGTATGGACTACGTAGAACGCAAGCGCACCATGGTGGCACCCTCAGTCACACTGCCATTGGGCGAAAATGGCGAGATCACGTTTCTGGCCTCAATGCAGCGCGACCGCGGAGGCAGTGATTACGTCTGGCTGCCGGCTTATGGCACGCTATACGACAACCCCAATGGCAAGCTGCCGCTTTCACGCTTCATCGGCGAACCCGCTTTTGATCGTTTTGACCGCGACCAAGACGCCATAGGCTGGTCGGCTGAATACGCTATCAATGACGCCTGGACAGTGCGCCAGAACCTGCGCATGCAGCAAATCAAAACAACGATGGAGTCGGTAACCAGTGACATGTACTCTGAAGACGATCCCGCCGAAGGCGGTTGGGATTGGCGCACCATCAATCGCTATGCCAACCGAGGTACAGGCAAGGCGCGTGCCTTGGGCGTCGACACACAGTCCGAATGGCGCATACCTGTCGGGGAGGCAACGCATACCGTACTGGCGGGCATTGATTATTACCGCAGCAAATTCAATGCAAGCCGCGAAACCGCCGATGTCGGCGCCGATGGGCAAGGTCTCCTCGACATTTACAACCCCGTCTATGGTGCAAGTATTGGCGCATTCTCGCCTCTGAGCGGCGTCGACAGCAAAAGTCACCAGACCGGCTTTTATCTGCAAGACCAGATCGCATGGGGTAAATGGAGGCTGGTTGCTGGTCTGCGATACGACCGTTCTGCCATTACAGGCAACACGATGCGGCGCGGTTCGGCCGACGACATCGGCCAGCGTGACACTGCAACCACCGGGCGTGTGGGCGCGCTCTATCGCTTTGATTCGGGTTGGGCTCCTTACATCAGCTACTCCACTTCCTTCGAGCCAGTGGCTGGTGCAACTGCGGAAGGCTCACCGTTCAAACCCATGAGAGGTAAGCAGACCGAGATCGGCGTCAAGTACCAACCCAATGGGGCAAACTGGATGGCCAGCCTGGCGGCCTTCGACCTACGTCAGACCAATCGCCTGACAGATGATCCCGTCTATGGGTTTCCAGATGAAGTACAAAGTGGCGAACTGCGATCACGTGGAATAGAGATGGAGATCACAGGGCGCCTCTCTTCAAGCTGGTCAATAATCGGTAGTTACGCTTTCCTTGACACCAAGGTTCTCAGCAGTGAGATCCCCGAAGAGTTGGGCCAACCAGCCTTGTTTGTGCCCCGGCACCAAGCTTCAATGTGGGTTGATTACACCTTTACCGGACAAAATGCACTGTCCGGAACTGTGATTGGCCTAGGTGTGCGTCACGTGGGTTCGTCCTACGGCGGTGATATCGAAGTAGCAGGCGGTGGTTATGCCAGCATGAAAATTCCGGCTTACACCGTTGCTGATCTGCGTATTGCCACGCAGCTTCGCGGCCTGACACCTCTGCTCAAAGACAGCGAGCTGTCGCTCAGCATCACCAATCTTACCGACAAGCACTATGTAAATGGTTGTGGCTCATTATGGACATGCGGCTGGGGTCAGGGTCGTCAGGCTAATCTGACTTTTACGGGCCGTTTTTGATGCGTGAGGTACTGACCACCCTGCTTCTGAGTGTGTGCGCAGGCACGAATGCGTATGCAGATACCATCGTGCATGCCAGCGCGCCAACCGGAGCGGGCATCGTTGTGAATACCCAAACGCAGCGCACAGATCCTACTAGTGGCACAGTCGGCGCAATCTCAGAACCTGGATGCTCATGGGCCCTACTGTATCAAGGCATCGAGCCTGAAACAGGAGGTTGGGGCGCAGCTGACTTGGAAACTGGGCGTCTGAACGGCGTGGACACGGTGTTTAACATTGCATCGATTTCAAAACAATTTACGGCTCTCGCCGTCCTGTTGCTGGCTAGAGACGCGCAACTGGACCTCGATCAAGCCGTCATGCACTACCTGCCGCAATTGGATAAAGAACTGGGCAAACCTACGCTGCGCCAGTTGTTACGGCATACATCTGGCATGCCCGACTATATCGACCCGCTTATCGACGCGGGGCGTGAAACTGAGGCTGTCACCGCTGTGGAAACACTGGAACTAGTTGCCGGCCAACACCACCTGCATTTTGAGCCTGGCTCGCGGTTTGAATACAGCAACACGGGATATTTCTTGTTGGCCCAAGTCGTCGAGCATGTCAGTGGTCAGTCACTGGCATCATTTTCCAGGCAGTATATTTTTAAACCACTGGGCATGCCCTACACCCTCATCGTCGACCATTACCCCAGCGGTATCAACAAGCTGGCTCGCGGTTATCAAGTCAAGGCGGGGCAAACCCATATCAACGAGCCAACCTGGGAGCAGACGGGCGACGGCCAGGTACACACCAACGCCAGCGATATGCTGCAATGGCTGCGGCGTCTGGACAGCAATACGCCAATGACAACGCCAGCAGGCAAACAAACAGCCGGCATTCTTTCGTTATTAACAAGCGACACCGAGCCGGTAGTCGACGCCGACACCCGCAAAAGCTACTGGAATGGTCTTGAGGCGATGAAGCTCGGCGAACAGATTACGTGGGCTCACAGCGGTGGCTGGGGAGGCTATCGCAGCTTTATGGCCTATGCGCCCGCAAGCCATCGCGGTGTGGTGATTATGTGCAATACGACAGGTGCGAATCTGAAGCGCATGGCGGCGCAGATGCTGGATGGGAGGCTGCAGGCCTTGCCCTAAGTTTTTGATCAGACACCGTAAGGCATAACAAGGCATGTTTTTTGTAAACACATACAAGCCGCGCAATCTCCTGGCAATAGCCCAGCTTGCGCGCACCATGCGGCGCGCCTCTTTTAGTAGCTGTATGCTGCGCGTAACCACAGTTCACGTCCCGTACGGTAGTAGTTGCGGCTGGTAGCAATATTCGGACTGGACACTACAAGTGGAGCCTGTTTATTCAATAGATTCAAGACATCCACGCCCAAGGTAATACCTTTAATACTGGCTGGCTTCCAGTCAACACGCATATCCCAGGTCCAGTAGGAACCCATGCGGCCCGACTCATATTTTTCGAGCCTGTCCCCCGAGCTAATTCCTGTATAAAAAATCTCTTTCCGCCCCCCGCGCCAGTTGATCTGATTATTCAGAGTGAAGCCGTACTTGGGCCATGCTCCCGTGACAGCAGCGCTGACCCGCCAGGGAGAGTTGTAATCGCCAACCGGCTTGTCCGCACGCCTGATCTTGTTATTGTTGTAATAAATTTGATCGTCAGGCCTTTCGGCTTCACCATCGTAGCCGTCAGCGAGCGTGGTATTGCGCTTGGTGTGTTGATAAGTGGCATCAATACGACCCGTCCAACGCGTTTCACCAAGCTTCCATGGTGTACGGCTTTGTATACTTAGACTGACAGCGTCAGTGCTCGACCACCCTTCGTTGGCATAGAAATACCCTTGGGCTCTGTTTCCATCGAGCGCTACCTGCTGACGTCCGTTGCGGTGCACGTAACTTAACAAGCCTGTAATATTGTCCGACACGTTGTGGTTGACGCGGATTGCCCACTCGTCATCGTAAGGTGTGCGCAACCCATCAACGCGGTACACAGTGTGCGTGGGCCGATCGACGACCTTTCCCCCTGTGATCAAGAGGGTGTGCAACTGGCTTTTGCGTTCCTTCATCGCTGTGCCGAGTATGTCCATGCCGTAATAACGTGACCATCCACCCGACATCACGGTAGATCCGTCGCCCGAAATATCCCACTCCAGCATAGCTCGCGGTGCAATATTTGTATTGCCAAAGTAATTGTCTTGATCCATGCGCACACCCGCTGTCAACGCCAGCCGCTTCCAGGCAAGGCGATCAGCCAGATATAACGCCAAGCTCGCATAACTAACATCGGCACGTCCAGCCTGGTAATAGTTAAGTGTCTGAACTTTGTCGGGCTGGCCATCAGAATAATGGCGAGTATTGCCGGCATAGGAATCTTGATGACGTACAAACTCTGCCTTGGTGTGGGAAACCTCGAGCCCTGCATAAGCAGTGTGCTCAACCGCGCCCGTGAAAAACGGCTTAAGGTCGAGACGTGGCTTCATGACCAGGTTACGCTGCTCGGTGGATTCGCGTCCGAACCCTCCATCTATGTATTGATACTCACGGCTTCCATTGTTGCCATAAAAGGCATGCACCATATAAGTGGAAGCGTCCGAGTTGCGGCGGCTGTCCATCTGGTCATAACTCAACTGAAGACGTGCATGCCCCCAGCCAAGATCATGGTTTAGATCAAAACCAAGACCATAAGCTTTTTGTTGATTCTGCCAATGAATACGATCGGCCATGATGCCTGCGTCAACGAGGTTTTCCTGACGATCGGCGTACTTGATCGTAAAAAAGGAATCTGTGTCGGCACTCCATACGGTGCGCATTTTCGCAAAAATGTTGTCGACGCTGTCTTTCTCTTTTTTGTCTGCATCGGTAAAAATCTTGTCCTTAAATACGCGCATGGTGCGGTCGATAGTAGATTCGCGACGCGACACATTTACTATGGCTGCCGTATTTTCGGTCAAACCGACATCAACCGTGGCCGACGCAAACCGTTTAATCCATGAAGGTGAAAACCCAGGCTTGCCGATATCGAAACTGTTTTGGTGGCCTTCCGCGATTTTCTGCGAGGTCATGTCGGATGAGTTATAGCTGAAATCGGCTGTAATGCTGTTGTCTCCCTTGGGGTTGCGCACCCTGGCGTCGATAACTCCGCCTGTAAAGCGTCCAAACTCGACAGGGATGCTGCTGTCCAGCACCGCCACACCATCCAGCATATTGGTGTCTAGGTTATAGGCCTGGGAGTATCCCGGTACGTTGCCAACTTGCAAGTTCAGATTTCGATTCGCTGGATCAATCTGGTTGGTGGCACTCACGCCATCAATCTGGAACTGATTCTGGAAAGGGCTTGCACCATAAATACTGATATCTTCGACGGCAAGCGATCCCCGATTGGTGCTGTTGTTGACGGAATCGTCTTGACGCACAGCCGGATTTTCGGCAATGAGGCTAGAGATGTCTCGATTTCCACCAGGCTTGCTATCGATTTCCTTGCGAGTGTAGCGTCGCTCGCCAGGGCGATCTCCATGAACCCAGACCGGATCAAGCACCGTCGTGCCTTTTACGATTGGCACCGCGAAAATAATGTACCGACGGTCCCCTTCGCGGCGGGCAGCCAGACCTAGAGGAGCCAGGACGGTCTCAAGCGCCTGTATTACTGTCTGCCTTCCGGTCAGAGCAGGTGCGGCCCTGCCTGTGGCCAAACCCGGAGCAAATGCAATCTCTACATTTGCCTGCTGCCCCAATTGCAGCAGCACTTGGGCAAGATCTTGCGCGGCAATATTGAAGTGCACCTTCGCGGAGACGGCCTTCACGGGTTGAGGCTGCACGGCAATTAGTGCACCAATCAGCAGCATACCAAGCAGCCCCGTCCCTGGCCGCACAGGCCGCGTCGGCTGCGGCGAAAGCATTGTTACTAAGTTGACTGACTGCTCATTGAGTCGGGCGACAAATGGGTGTATTCGTGGCGAGGGGCATTTCATCAATGGACATCCTGTTTATATGACTACCAACAAGACGTTCCATGCATGAGGACACCTCATGCCTCTTCTCATATTATTTATCTATTCAAATATGTTTATCATTAGTACACGACAATAACTCCTGGCAACTCGAGTACATGTACGTCCTGCTCTGCCAACAGCAATTTGAGGGCAGCGGCCGGCTTCTGCGCATTGACCACGCCGGATACTCTGGCAGATTTCACTTTCGCGCTGGCCATAATGATCAGACGATGCGTGTATTGACCAAGCACCTCAATAGCCTCTGGCGCAGCTACATCATCAAATGTTCGCAGGCCTCGCGTCCAGGCAGGTGTATCGCCTTCATGGCTATGCGGTGCGCCCGAGGTAACGGTAAGACTGGTGTTTGATATCTTGGCCGCGTCACCCTGACGCACTATTTCGTCACTGTGCGATACGCAGCGTGTGCAGGCCACCTTTACCGCATGCTCATAAACCGAAATACTGGTCAGATCGCCGGCGTAGCCGACTTCGTATCGAGTACCCAGGGCAGTAGCCGTTGCCTGCTTGGTGGCTACGAAGAAGGCGGCTGAGCCAGGCTCTTTCGATCTCACTTCAAACAAGGCGCGACCCGATTCCAGTCGGACTTGTCTCTGATCTTCTTTAAATACCAATTTGATTCGTGTCTGCACATCCAGGATTGCGACTGAGCCATCTGGCAGATTGATGCGTGTGATTTCCACTCCACTACTCACAACGCCTCGCTGCTCGAACCCATGCAGAAAAAGCGAGGCGCCACCAAGCAGCAAACAGGCCCCGAGCGTCACTTTGGACAGTAGATTTGCTTTGCGCTGACGAGCGAGTGAAGTCTGCGATACACCCTCCAACTTCTTCCATGTAGAAGCTAGCGCATCATAGGCGTGGGCATGTTGCGGGCTAGCCTGATACCACGCCTCAAAAGCAGCAGCAGTTTCAGGGTCATAGTTGCCGCTCTCCTTGCGCACTACCCATCTGGCTGCCTCTTCGCTCGCTCGTGCGCTTTGAGTTTTAAGTTCCTTCGCCATCGCTAACCATTGAGCGCCTGATGTGCAGCCAGAAGAATTCGCATCATATGTTTCTCAACTGCGCTGACAGACAATGACAACCGGCGCGCAATCTCTGCGTAACTCATGCCGTCACAACGGTGCATCATGAAAACTCTTACGCTGCGAGTGGGCTGGGCCAACAGAATCTGCTCGATATGCCGTAGCATTTCTTGGGCCACCATCACCTCGTACGTATCGGGCACTATATGTCCGGCCACAGCCAGTGAGTACTGATCGAACGCAGCCTCCTCGCGGACACGGCGCCGGTGCCAGTCAATTGCTATGTTAGCTGCCACCCTGAATACATACGCCCTTTGATTGTCAGGCTGCGCGCGGCTGCCGGTTTCAACAAGACGGAGCCAAGTATCATGTGCGCAATCGTGCGCAAGCTGCGAACAATGGGTACGTCGACGCAGAAAAGAAACTAAATCTTGGTAGTTGGCGAGAAAGGCTGCCGTGAGAGTGGACATAGCGGAGACACGGTATTACTAGCAGGACATACGTATATAATGCGAATAATTCTCGTTATTATATATCCTAATGGCGTGAATATGACTGAAATAGTCTCCGAAAAAAACCGTAACACAGCGCTACACCTCAGTTATGAACATAAACGTTGAATTACTCGTCGCTCCGATCGGCAACATTATCTGTTTCGCTCCTTGCCAGACGGTAGCGATTGAGCAGCATGATCATCAACAACTCATGTAGAGATTGTCAGCTCGCAGACTTAATTCTCAGGGTGCCAAAACCCGGATAGCCGTCGCCCTTCATAACGTCCGAACTACCCTCTCCACCGTCAACCCCTGAATCAAAATAGAAAAAACAACCACGCAATAGGTCAGAGTGAGCACTACCTCACGCTCAGGGCCAAGCGGTATGGACAACGCAAGGGCAACAGAAATCCCGCCGCGCAAGCCACCCCATGTCAGTACACGCCATGCATTGGGCGACAGGTTGAATGCCCGGGGTGCCATACGCATGGGTAACCCAACGGTCAGAAAGCGCCCGAGCAACGTCACAACAATGCCGCACAAGCCTGCCGCCAGCAACGGCATGGAGAACGTGACCAAAAGCACTTCAAGGCCTATAAGCACGAACAGCACCGCATTCAGAATTTCGTCGACCAGCTCCCAGAACATGTCGACGTAGCGGCGTGTTTCATCAGACATTGCCAGCGCTCTGCCGTTGTTTCCGATTAGCAAACCGCAAACCACCATTGCCAGTGGCCCTGAGACGTGCAGACGCCTTGCCAGGGCATAACCTCCCATTACTGCGGCAAGCGTCAACAGAACCTCAACCTGATACTGGTCGATGCTTTTAAGCATACGAAAACCGATATATCCCAGCACGAGGCCCAATAAAATGCCCCCGCCCGCCTCACGCAGCAGCAGTCCAGACGCCTCGCCCCAACCAGGTATCACTCCAGAAGTGGCGATACCAAGAACCAAGGTAAAAACGACCACGCCCACGCCATCGTTAAAGAGCGACTCGCCAGCTATTACTAATTCGAGATTTTTGGGTGCGTTGGCGCGCTTCAGTATGCCCATCACGGCTATCGGATCAGTCGGTGAAATCAGTGCGCCAAAGAGCAGGCAATACATAAATGGCAACTGAAGCCCTAAGAGCGGCAGCAGTACCCAGATGGCCAGCCCTACGATTACCGTGGAAGCCAGGGTACCGATCAGTGCGAGAGAACCAACCTGCCAGCGAAACCGCCAGAGCCCGCGAAGGTCTACGTGAAGCGCGCCGGCGAAGAGAAGAAAGGACAACATCCCTTGCATCAAAACATCGGAGAAATCGAGTGTCCGAAGAAAAGACTCTTCGTAGCGCCGAAGTCCGTGATCCAGATCCAGGGCGGATGCAGCGACAATACACAGGGAGATAACCAAGGCGATGACCATGACACCTATGGTCGTGGGCAGCTTGATGAAACGTTGATTTACATAGGCGAGCAACGCCGTAATAACCAGGCACAGCGCAGCGATTTCGAACATGGCACTCCTAAAAATAAACGATATGCCAGTAACGCCTTTCTGAAATAACCAGCAGCGCATGCGATAAATCAATTCTACTCTGCTGGCTCTGAGACAGGAATATTTCTGTATGTTCCTATGGACTTACCAAGCACGCCTTTCCACCGATGTCTGCGTCACACATCAAGCAAATCTGCCTAAGAAAACGTCGATCCAACTAAGTATTCGGGTGCATAGTACGAACATGCACGCTTGCCCAATCGTTTATTAAGCTACCCCATTATGCGAATCCGCTGAGCGTTCCTGCCGTGCGGGTTGTGAGAGTGGACGCGCATTAATGGCACCCAGCGCGCCATGTGCCATGGTTCGCATGAACGTTGCATAACGCTGGCCAACATCGTCTCGGTCGACCAGGTTAAGTATGGTGCGTTGCGCGTCAGCCCAGACCAGATTCGCGTGCTGCAACAGTGCCGCCCTGCGGGCTACGTCTGCCTCACAGGCCGCAACGGCAGTCAGCACATCGAGCATGCGGATCATGACAGCCGTACTGCCTGCTGCATTCTGCCGGATCATGTTGAACATGACGCCAGCTAGGCTTTCATAAGTAAAGTTAGGCACAACCAGTACGACTTGATCTTCATGAAGAGTCACGCCACTGGGAAGGTTTTTCCCGGCCAGCTCGCAGAGCGCAGCACCAAGCCGGTCCAGTACACTCATCGCGGTATGTGGGTCATTAATGCCAGGAGACAAGGCGCGCACCGCCACCTCAACCAGCTGTCGCACTGCGTATTCTGCATCGCCGGCACTGCCGCGAGTAAGCCCCAAGGCCGTTGCCTGACGAACCGCTGCTTCCGCGTCGGGTACGTGCACTGTCATTACTGCAATAGGCGCACCAGGAAAAATGTAGTCGCCTCTGCGCACCAGCAAACGGACGGCCGTGCCATGCTCTGCCGCCCAGCTCGCCAGCTCCTCTTCGGCCAGTTGCTGCAAATAGCCTCGCCGCGCATCGACAATTGGCGTGGCATTGGCCCAAAACGTCGGGTCTGGCGCACTTGCTTGTGCCTCGTCAGTAACCAGGCGGTCCATTGCCCATTTAATATCGTCACTTACAAGTTCGACAACGGTATCGACGTTGATACGGTTGGCCATGTGCGAAACGAAATAAACCAGGATGCCTACGCAAATAAATGCGAACACTATGCCTACTGATAAAGCAAGATGAGGCGTAAAGACGCCTTCCTCTTGTGTTCTGACACTTCTGAGCACCATTAAAGCGTAAGAGAATGTACCCAGATAAACGCCGAGCGTGAGCTGCACTCCGCGGTCTTGTGTAAAGTTTCGAAGCAGGCGCGGCCCCATCTGGCCTGCCGCCAGCGACAAGGCCGCAATGGTGATCGAAAACACCGTACCAGCGACTGCGATGGTGGACGATGCAATCGCACCCAGCAAAGTACGTGCGCCTGTTCCTCCGCCGTTGTACAACCAGTTATTCTCGATTAACCAGGCCGGCAGCATATCTTGCCTGTCAACCGCCAGAAGGGCAAAGGCCAGCAGTATGCCCCCGAGCACCATCACCCCCGGAACCAGCCAGAAGGTGTCTCCGAGTTGATTGAGAAACTTGCGTAACCGTGCTGTCATTATGCCCCGCGCTAAAGTGTCTGCCTGGGTATTATTATGCAGGCAAACAGTAGCCAATGCCGAGCAACTGGGGTTCGAGCCGTTCTTGTCCAGAAATTTTTCAAAAATCCGGCTATGCTCTCATTCTCATTATTTCCTGGAGAATTAAATGAACAGTCGTACGAAACAGGTTTTTGTTGCTCTGGCAGCCGCGCTGCTGACATTGTCTGTGGCAGCTTGCCAAAAAGAAGGGCCTGCCGAAAAAGCGGGCAAAAAGCTGGACAACGCCGTCAGCGATGCCGGAGCAAAAATAGAAAACGCAACCAAGTAACTATCAAAAGGCCGGCACTTGCTCTTGCGCTTAATCCGGGCGCATGAGATCTGCCTGGCACGAAAGCAGCGCCACGCCCTCATCCAGGCTGGCGCTGCATTACCTTTGGCGTGTACTTGCCAGAGCGAGGGCCATAGCCTGAGCCCATCTCCGTCTCATTGAATACGACTCAATCCAACTCTTGCACGCCACCGCCAGATACGGTCAATATCTGCCCACTGACCCAGCTCGCTGCTGGCGAACACAAATATAGTGCCGCATTCGCCATGTCTTGCGGCTCACCCAATCTACGGATGGGTGTGTGCATCAACATGGCTTTCTCGATATCGTCATTAAGCACTGACTCCAGCGCTGCCGTTCGTGTGGCCCCAGGTGCTATACCATTGATGCGTATGCCTTTTGGACCCAGGTCGAATGCAATGTTGCGAATCAAATGATTGGTGGCTGCTTTGGAAGAACCATAAGCCGCCATGCGCGTATTTTTGTTTTCGCCTGCCATTGAGGTAATGGCCAGCATAACCCCGCCGCCAACGCTTTCCATTTTAGGTGCGGCAAGCTGAGCAAGGCGAAACAGCGAAAACACGTTCAGGTCAAAAGCTCGTCGAAAATCAGCCATAGGCATGTCAAAGGGCTTGGGTCCGCCCCCTCCCGCATTACTGACAAGTACGGTTAGCTTACCCAGGCGCTGCACGGTTTCTTCGACCAACCGCAGCAAATCTTCTTCTTTGGTCACGTCACAGGCCATGGCTTCAGCCCTGCCACCTTGCGTCTGTATGGCAGTGGCAACCGACTGCGCTGACTCAACATTAAGATCACTGACCATAACGGCAGCCCCGGCGGCGGCAAACGTTTCAGCGATTGCGCGACCAATACCGGCGCCTGCACCAGTGATAAGAGCAACCTGATCGTTTAATTTGAAATTGGCGGAATCATACATATTAGAATGCCTTTAAATTAATGAACAAAACCCCATGCTTGATATACCTGCACTCAGAGCCATACTGATCGCAGTCAGCAATAATCAAGCCTTGTGATAGCTTCTCAGGCCTTTCTTCCATACTATGGCACGTAACCGTGTCTTAACAGATCAATATGCCTACATCCACCTCTTCGAAAAAACGGCGTCGCGATGCCGAGCTCGAAAATGCAATTATTGAAGTCGCATGGGCCGAGCTCCTCAAGCGCGGGTATGCCGGCCTGACAATGGAATCTGTCGCAGCAGCCGCATCCACCAGCCGTCCTGTGCTCGCACGTCGATGGAATGGAAAGGCTACTCTTGCTGTGGCGGCGGTAACCCACCAGCTGGCAATGAAGCCTATCGACGTGCCTGACCGTGGCAACGTCCGTACAGAGCTTCTTGACTATCTGGGGCAAGTCAGTGATCTTGCTCCAATCATCAACATGATTTTCTCCATGCTGTCGGACACAAGCTTTCGCGAAAGCTATCCTTCGGCCCCTGAGTTACGGCATACATTTATCGCGGGAAGGGCCGACAGCCTCAAGCTGATTCTGCACCGCGCTGTAAAGCGTGACGAGATCAACGCAGAAAAACTCATCCCGGCGGTAGAGTCATTGTTAAGCGACCTCATTGCGCACTACATTTTGATAAACGGAAAAGCGCCACCCAAAGCACTGCGGGTTACCTGGGTTGACGCACTTTTGCTGCCGCTGGTGCTATCTAGTTAAAACCGTCTCAAAACGTATAAGCGACACCCGCCACAGCATGCAGCTGCGTTTTTTTCTCAACAATAGGGCTGTCTGCTGCCTTGTCCAGCAACGTGCTGGCACCTACCGCCCCCGTAATGCTCCAGCTTTTGTTAAGCGAATAATTGACGGCCACGCGCATCGAAACGTCCTTGAAGCCCGCTGACGGGTGATATTGAGATTTACCGGACCGGACCGACTGGCCCCCATCCACACCAAAGTAACTGCTCAGGTATTTCTCATTGGCCCAGCTGACTGCTACGCTGGGAACCAGCATCAGTTGACTGGTAACGGCATAAGGGTATGACGCACGCGCCACGGCAATCATACCGCGCGAGTTTTTATTTAATGCCTGGGTTGCTGACAGACGCAATCTGGCTCCCGCTACATTGGTCGACATAAACACCCGCGCACCCACCGCATCAGACAACTTGCCGATGCCATCTGGAACATCGCTACTTCTGTAGCCCCGCATCAGATTCAGGCCTGCACCCATGGTGATGGCAGACGTCTCGATAATATTTAGACCTATACCATCATCGGTCCGGGCAAATATCCGCCCTTTCTTAATGTCGATCAGAGGTACCGCACGTAATCGATGCGAACTTGAACCCTGAAACTTGGGTGTGACTGCAACCCCTGCTCCGATCTTGATACGGTCGTCTTGTGCGGCATGCGCACCTCCCGAGGCCATCAGGCAGAGTGTGGCCAGCGCAAAGCCGCAACGTGACAGGTCGAGAGAGGGGGTAAAACAGTTCATTGAAGCTCCACACCAAAATAAGATACAACGATGAATCTTAATGCAGAACAACCTGAACGTCAAGATCCATTAATGCATCCTATTTATGGATAACACCACCGTCGACAAGACAGTGCAGCACCCCGGTAACTGCATTGATGGTGCATAAGGGCGGGCGCATCGCGCCCGAACATGGCGTCTATCCCTCAGGCGTAATCACACCCCAACAAGCCCTCACGTTCTATCAGCGCGATTACCTCCTCAAGCCCTAGCCCGTTCTTGATGCTTCCCATCACAAAGGGACGCATGCCACGCATGCGTAAGGTATCGCTACGCATCACGTCCAGCGAAGCACCCACGTAGGGTGCAAGATCCGTCTTGTTGATGACGAGTAGATCAGATTTGGTGATGCCGGGGCCCCCTTTGCGCGGAATCTTCTCGCCAGCGGCAACGTCAATAACATAAATGGTGAAGTCCGACAGCTCTGGGCTAAAGGTCGCCGCCAAATTATCGCCGCCCGACTCGATAAAAATGATATCCACGTCGGGAAAGCGGGTCACCATACGATCAATTGCTTCCAGATTGATGGAGGCATCCTCACGGATCGCCGTGTGCGGGCAGCCGCCTGTTTCCACGCCCATAATGCGTTCAGGCGGCAGTGCCCCCGACAAGGTCAAGAGGCGCTGATCTTCCTTGGTGTAGATGTCGTTCGTAATGGCGACGATGTCGTAGCCGGATGACATCACTTTGCACAGCATCTCCAGCAGGGTTGTTTTGCCCGAGCCTACCGGCCCGCCCACGCCTACCCGCAAGGGCGGCAGCGATTTGGTGCGCCTGACGCGCTGCGATTCAAAAGTTTCGGTAGTCATCGATATAGTCCTCGCTCTGTGCAGCCCGAAGTCTGGCCTGCAGCAAGCAAAAATAAAGCACGTAGGCGAGCCGTGCTGAGATCATGATCTGAATAGTCGCGAATACTGGGTTTCATGGCGGGCAGAAAGAATGGCAAGCTGAGGGGCAAGGGTGTCCAGGCGTGGCGGTGACGCCCCAGCACGTTGGGCCGCCTCGTCGCAGGCAGCGCCAACATGGCAACGGACCTTATTCAATATGCGCTGCCCGGCCAGTTGTCCAAGCGGCACTGTCTTGATCGCCGCCATGATCTGATTCTCCAGCCAGGTGAACAGGTAGGCGGCCAGCGCATCGTGTTTTTCAAGGCTCAGCGCACAGGCACAGAAGGCATGCGCGGCAGGCAAGGTGACCACGCGTAAATTACCCAAAGCCGCGCGCATGTCTGCCGAACCCCAGGACAGCGACCCGGCCAACCCGGCCAACGACCATCCCATTTGTTCGGTTTCGTGGCGCAGTTCGCGGGTTTCACGACTGGCATGGAACCACGTATTCCAGTTGGCCGCCCCTGCGTAATCCATTGTTGACCAGGCGTCGAACAACAAAATCCAGATCGGTGCCTCACAATGCGCGATCACATGCATTAACTGCTCGGTAATCCACGCTTGCGCGCTTGCCTCGTCCTTGATCAGCGCGCACTCGATGGCCGACTCCAGGCCTTGGGAATAGCTATAACCGCCAATAGGAAGCGCTGGCGATGTGAGCTGCAGCAGCGCCATCTGCGCGTCCACGTCATCGGTTTTGCGTATCCAAGCCGAGGCGGGGGTGTCAACCGGCCCGGATACAGGCTCAGCGTCTTTCATGGTCGTCGCGCGCGTGGTGGTCGTGGCTGTGGCGATGATCGTCGTCGTGGTCGTGATAGACCGATTGCGCCAGGGCGTAATCAGACGCAAAGGTCTCATCATGACCGTGGCGGTGTCCGCCCCCGTATGCGCCGGTCTCCGGCTCGAAGGGCGCTTCAAGCTGCTCCACCACGATGCCGTCAAAATGGTTCAGCATCTCAGCCAGCACCGCATCAAACGCCAGCTGCAGCCCGGATGCGGTGATCTCAAGAGGGACATGGCGGTTGCCCAGATGATAGGCCGCGCGGGCAAGTTGCTGAGCGGTGCCGCCTGATACGCGCAATACGGATTCAGCAGCGGCCCGCACGACGACCAGGCTGCCGTCGCCGAGCACCAGCAGATCACCGTCCAGCAGAACAGTACCGCTGGGCAAGGCCAGCCCTATCGAAACGCCATTCTCAAGCGCTACCAACTGCCGGCTGCGCCGACGCCGCTGAAAGTCCAGCACCACAACAGGCGCCCTGTTAGCCAGCGATTTCGCCACGTGAGTGCCTTCAATGCGTTTGAGTGCTATCTGCACAAAACCTCCTTGGTATTCCCCTGGGTACTCGTCAACATGCGGCAGGCGTGGCGGCCTTCTTGCTGCGCATTAATGTCTGCCACAAGTGCGTCGCAGACGTCAAAACAGAAAATAGCGCTGAGCCATAGGAAGCACGCTGGCAGGTTCACAGGTGAGTAATTGGCCGTCTGCCACGACCTGGTATGTCTCCGGGTCGACCTGTATATCTGGCAGCCAGCTGTTGCGCACCATGTCGTGTTTGCTCAGCGTCCTGCATCCAAACACAGGGGCCAGCGTTTTTACGAGCCCCATGGCCTGCAGTGTGGGATTCTCGAGCGCGGCTTGCGAGACAAAGGTCAACGAAGTCTTGAGCGCCTTTCCAAAACTGCCGAACATGGGACGGAATATTACAGGCTGCGGTGTGGCGATTGATGCGCCGGGGTCGCCCATGGAGGCGGCGGCAATCATGCCGCCCTTGATCACCATGCTGGGTTTGACACCAAAAAAAGCCGGACGCCACAGCACCAGATCGGCCAGTTTGCCGGGCTCCACGGAACCAACCTTGTGCGCAATACCATGCGCCAGCGCCGGGTTGATGGTGTATTTGGCGATATAGCGCTTGATCCGTTCATTGTCAGCGCGCTCACTGTCGCCAGCCAGCGCGCCGCGTTGCCGTTTCATTTTGTCTGCCGCCTGCCAGGTGCGCAAAATTGTTTCCCCCACGCGCCCCATGGCCTGAGAATCCGAACTCATGATTGAAAACCCGCCCAGGTCGTGCAAAACATCCTCAGCGGCGATGGTTTCACGCCGTATCCGGCTTTCGGCAAAGGCGACGTCTTCCGCAATGGCCGGATCCAGGTGATGGCACACCATCAACATGTCCAGATGCTCATCGACGGTATTGACGGTAAATGGCATGGTCGGGTTGGTGGAAGCGGGCAGCACATTGGGCATACCCGCTGCGCGAATGATGTCCGGCGCGTGGCCCCCGCCTGCACCCTCGGTATGAAAGGTATGAATGCAGCGACCCTTGAAGGCCTTGAACGTATCTTCGACAAAGCCAGCCTCGTTCAATGTATCGCTATGGATTGCTACCTGGACATCCATCATGTCGGCGACCGTCAGGCAGGTATCGATGGCGGCAGGCGTGGAACCCCAATCTTCGTGCAGCTTCAGGCCGATAGCGCCTGCCCTCACCTGCTCCACCAGCGGCGCCTGCGTGCTGGCGTTGCCTTTCCCCAGCAGGCCAATATTCATGGGAAATGCATCCAGCGACGCCAGCATCGACGCAATATGCCATGGGCCTGGTGTGCAGGTCGTGGCCAGCGTTCCATGTGCAGGCCCGGTGCCGCCGCCTATCATGGTGGTCACACCACTGGCCAGGGCGTGCTCGATTTGCTGCGGGCAGATAAAGTGAATATGGCTGTCTATGCCACCTGCGGTAACAATCATGCCTTCGCCGGCGATCACTTCCGTACCAGGCCCCACCACAATGGTCACCCCTGGTTGAATATCGGGATTCCCCGCCTTGCCCAGCGCGGTGATGTGGCCGTTCTTGATGCCGATGTCTGCCTTGACGATACCGGTCACCGCATCAATGATCAGCGCGTTCGTGATAACGGTATCAACGCAGTCCGCACTCTCACGCTGGCTCTGGCCCATGCCGTCGCGGATCACCTTGCCGCCGCCGAACTTCACCTCTTCCCCGAAGATCGTGCAGTCATGCTCGACCTGCGCGATCAATTGCGTATCGGCCAGGCGCACACGATCTCCCACGCCATTGGCATGCGTGGGCCCGAACATTTCCACGTAGGCATGACGCGATAAGGTAACCATTACAGTGCCCCCATGACGTGGCCGTTAAAGCCATAAACCTTGCGATCACCCGCAAGCGCCACCAACCAGATTGTCCGCTTTTGGCCAGGTTCGAAGCGCACCGCAGTGCCCGCCGCGATATCAAGCCGGAACCCGCGTGCAGCCTTGCGATCGAAATCCAGCGCTGCATTGGTTTCGGCAAAATGAAAATGCGATCCGACCTGTATCGGGCGATCACCGGTATTGATCACGTCAACCTTGCACACAGCACGGCCTTCATTCATGACGATGACACCCTCTTCTGCAAAAATCTCACCAGGAATCATGAAAGCCTCCTTCTAAAAAGACGTGGCAAGGAGCGCAAGCCCGTAGCCCGCAATGCCTGCCCCGGCCAGACGAGTCAGCAATACATTGCGATGCTTGAGCGCAAAGCCAAGCCCCAGCCCCGTCAAATGCAGGCAGAGGGTCGTCAGCATGAAACCAGCAATAAACGCAAAAGCGCTTTCTGCCTGCGGCAGTTCCGCGCCATGCGCCAGACCGTGAAAGACCGCAAAGAATCCCACCAGCGCTGATGCGGCCCAACGCGGCATGCTGGCCCGGCTCGCCACCAGCAAACCCATGACCAGCAAGGAAGCCGTGATGACGGGCTCCACCGCCGGCAGTCTCAAGCCTGCAATGCCCAGCAATGCGCCCACCAGCAGCAGCGCCAGAAAACTCGCAGGCGTCCATAACGCCTGTTTCAAGTCCTTATGCGTCAGCGCCGCCCATAGACCGACTGCCAGCATGGCCAGCAGGTGATCGAACCCGGTCAGCGGATGCAGCAGTCCGGCGAAAAACATGTCCGCCCCCCCTGCATCCAGCGATTGAAGCTCGTGCCCGGGATGGGCCAGCACGGGGCTTGCGGCGACAGAAAGCAAAGCAGCACTTGCCAGCAAGGCACTGCGCAGAGATCGGTTTTCCATGGTGAAGATCCTGTTAAATCAAACAATTGGGTTATGTACGGTGATCAGCTTGGAGCCGTCCGGAAACGTTGCTTCGATCTGAATGTCAGGAATCATTTCTGGCACGCCTTCCATGACATCCGCACGCGACAGCAACGTGGCGCCATGGTGCATAAGGTCGCTGACGGTGCGTCCGTCGCGCGCACCTTCCATCAGTGCTGCAGAGATCAACGCCACCGCTTCCGGATGATTGAGCTTAAGACCACGCTCCCGGCGGCGTTCAGCGAGCAAGGCGGCGGTAAATATCAAGAGCTTGTCTTTCTCTCGAGGGGTCAGTTCCATGCGTTCTCCTTTCCCATAACTTATATTTATGGCTCTAGTGATTGTTCAGGTGCGCCACAGGCGCAGAGGCTGTGCGGCAATTCCCAGCACCATAGGTCGTAGCCGAACCCATAGCGATATCAGCAATTCTCTAACTTCCTGCGCATGTACGCCCAGCACACGCAACAGGCCCAAGCATTGCCCGCGGGCCGAAGGAATATGGGTGAACCCCGCCCGCAGCGTGTCCGTCCAGGGCATCTCTGCACCCAACTGATCTGCCGCGTCGCTATCCAGCGCAGGACCGAAGGCCCACAGCGTACCCATGACAGGAAACCCCGCCATGCACGCTACGCTGCGCCGGATGGGATCGGGAGCGCAAAACGTCGCGGCATCAATCCACAAGGGTTCATCGTCCAGCATCAAAGTGGTTCCCAGCGTCACGCGGCCGGCATCCCAGGCCGTTTGCCTGCATACGGTGCCCAACTGAATGATCTCCCAACCGATTGCCCGCGATCCACTGCGTAAAGAAACGCGGACATCGCTGCGTGCATCGGCATGCTCAAAGAAAATATTCTCTTGTGGCAACCACTCCAGGCTTGCGTTGGACATCACGTCAAGACGCGCTGTCTGCGCGGCGGGCCGGCCATTGGCCTTGTACCAGCGTGTTGCTCCGGGTGTGCTGAGCACCGCGTGCGCACCCTCTTTAACGGTGACCTCAATCTCAAGCTGATCACCACCTGCGATACCCGAAGGGGGATGGAGCAGTGTCACGTGACAAACCTTCGGACCTTCTGGGTAGAGCGCCTTTTGCACCTGCAAAGGACCTTGATGCCAACGCTCTGCCAAAACCGTACCCTGCCCAGCTCTCTGTTCAAACGACAGGCGTAATCGCGCGTCCCAGGAGGCCAGAGAGGTATCGACGGGGTGCGCGTGGGCAGACAAGGAGGGTTCGACGCAAGAGTCCATCACACTCACACCGAAAGATGCCTGCGCACGTCGTCACTGTCGATCTGGCTACGGTCACCGCTGGCCACGACCTCGCCTCGGTTAAGGACCACAAACTGATCCGCCAGTTCGCGCGCAAAGTCAAAGTACTGCTCACACAGCAAAATGCCGATGTCGCCCCGTTCTCGCAGCATATGAATCACACGGCCGATATCCTTGATGATGGAAGGCTGTATGCCTTCGGTCGGTTCGTCCAGAATGATGTATTTGGGCTCGGACAGCAGTGCACGCGCAATCGCCAACTGCTGTTGCTGTCCACCGGAAAGATCGCCGCCCCGGCGATTGAGCATGGTCCGCAACACCGGGAAGAGCTCATAGATTTCGTCCTTGATGCGCGTGGCGGCGGCCGGCTTGCTCGCCATACCCATCAACAGATTCTCTTCAACAGTGAGGCGTCCAAAAATATCGCGCCCCTGCGGCACGTAAGACATACCGCGCGCCACGCGCTGGTGCGGCGCACGCTGTGAAATATCCTCGCCATCCAGCTGGATACTGCCAGAGCGTATGGGCAATACGCCCATCAGGCATTTGAGCAAGGTGGTCTTGCCAACGCCATTGCGGCCCAGCAAGGCCAGGCACTCGCCCTGCGCCAGCCGCAGCGTAACATCGCGCAGGGTATGACTTCCGCCATAAAATTGATTGATAGATTTTATTTCAAGCATATCAGCGTCCCAGATAGACTTCGATCACTCGCGGATCACTCTGCACCTTGGCCATCGTGCCTTCGGACAGCACTGAACCCTCATGCAGAACCGTCACCTTGCCGTTTCCTGCGATGCTATTCACAAAGTCCATATCGTGCTCGACCACCATCATCGAATGCTTCCCTTTGAGCTCATTAAGCAGTTCGCCCGTGCGTTCGGTTTCGGCGTCCGTCATGCCCGCGACCGGCTCGTCGAGCAAGAGCAGCAGAGGCTCCTGCATCAAAAGCATGCCTATCTCCAGCCACTGCTTCTGCCCGTGTGACAAGAGCCCTGCGGACCGTTGCGCAACCTGCACAAGCCGGGTCAGTTCAAGTGTTGCCAGGATGCGATCAGACTGTTCGGTGTTCAGCCGGGCGAACAAGGTTGTCCGTATTCCCTTATCACCTTTGATGGCAAGTTCCAGATTTTCGAACACCGTATGCTGCTCGAACACGGTAGGACGCTGAAACTTGCGGCCTATCCCCGCATGGGCAATCTGCCCTTCATCAAGCCGGGTAAGGTCTATGTTCTGACCAAAGAACACCGTGCCTTGATCCGGCCTGGTCTTGCCGGTGATGACATCCATCATGGTGGTTTTCCCCGCGCCATTGGGGCCAATGATGCAGCGCAATTCCCCCACACCGATATCCAGCGTGAGCCGGTTCAGCGCACGGAAGCCATCAAAACTAACAGTGATGTCCTCAAGATAAAGGATGACGCCATGGCTGACGTCCAGGCCAGGCTGGACCACGCGGCCGTAACCGGGCGTACCCCCAGCCCCCTCATCGGGGCTGTCAACAAGTGCTTGCCGATCGGGCATCATGGCGGGCTTCATGGCAGGCTCCTTGCATCGTGGTGGTTCCACAGGCGGCGCGCCAGGCCAACCAGGCCCTGCGGTAAAAACAGCGTGGTCAGCACAAAGATAAGACCCAGCGCATAAAGCCAGTACTCAGGAAATGCCCCCGTAAACCACGTTTTGAGTCCATTGACAACGCCCGCGCCGATGATGGGGCCCAGCAGCGTACCCCGCCCTCCGGTCGCAACCCAAATCACCATTTCAATCGAGGACTCTGTAGACATCTCCCCTGGATTGATAATGCCAACCTGGGGCACGTAAAGCGCGCCCGCGATGCCGCACATGATGGCTGACAGAGTCCAGATAAAGAGTTTGAAGTGCAGGGGCTCATAGCCGAGAAAGCGCAGCCGGTTTTCGCCATCGCGCACGGCAGTCAGCACCCTGCCAAGCCGCGAGCCCATGATCGCCCGGGACAACATAAATGATCCCGTCAGGATAATAAGCGTTGCCCAGTAAAGGCCCGCTCGCGTTTGCGGCGCGGTGATGTCAAAACCAAGGATCTGGGTGAAACCCGTAAAGCCATTATTGCCGCCAAAACCCGTTTCATTGCGGAAAAACAGCAACATCGCGGCAAACGTCAATGCCTGGGTGATGATGGAAAAATACACCCCCTTGATCCGGGAACGAAAGGCGAAATACCCGAACGCAAAGGCAAGTACGCCCGGCACACATACCACCAGCACCATGGCCCATGCAAAATGATCAGTAAAGGCCCAATACCACGGGTATTGTTTCCAATCGAGAAACACCATGAAACCGGGCAAGGCCTGCGTATTGCCACCCACGGCCGCCGAGGCGCGCATCAGATACATACCATGCGCATAGCCGCCCAGCGCAAAGAAAACACCGTGACCCAAAGAGAGAATGCCGGTATACCCCCAGACCAGATCAAGCGCCAGGGCCGCCAACGCATAACACATGAATTTTCCCAGCAGCGCCACCATATAGGAAGACACATGCAAAGGGTGATCCGCCGGCGTCACCAGATTCAGCAAAGGCAACAGCGCCATGAAGATGAACACCATCATCAGCGCAAGCCAGACCTTGTGCGAGAGCAGGCCCCTGCGCGGCATGACGATCATGGGCAGAGACATTTCAGCCGCATTTTTCATTCAACACTCCTTCCGCGCGGAGCAAAAAGGCCTTGCGGTCTGGCCTGTATGAACAGGACGATGAGCGCAAAGATGGTGATTTTGGCGATCACCGCGCCGGTATAGGGTTCCATCAGTTTGTTCACTGCGCCCAGCCCCACGGCTGCGGTCACCGTACCGGCCAGCTGGCCAACACCGCCCAGCACCACCACCATGAACGAGTCAACGAGATAGGCACGCCCCAGATCGGGGCCCACATTGCCCAACTGCGACAGAGCAACACCACCCAAACCCGCAATGCCCGAACCGAGACCGAAAGCGAGCATATCAATGCGTCCAGTGGGTACGCCTACACAATCGGCCATGCGGCGATTCTGCGTAATGGCGCGCATGAACAATCCCAGCCTCGTATGGTTCAACAGCAACCAGACGAAAGCCACGACCAGAATTGAAAACACGACAATAACGATACGGTTGTAGCTGAGCACCAGATCGCCTAATACCGTCAGACCGCCTGACATCCACGCTGGATTGGCCACTTCGACATTCTGTGCACCGAATATCGAGCGCGCGCCCTGTATGAGCATCAGGCTGATGCCCCATGTGGCCAGCAGCGTTTCCAGTGGACGTCCATAGAGCCAGCGAATCACGGTGCGCTCCAGTGCCATGCCGACGACCGCTGCCGCCAGAAAGGCCGCCGGCAGCGCGGCGACCACATACCAGCCCATGGAATTTGGCAAATAGGCACGAAAAAAGAGCTGCATCAGATAGGTGACATAAGCGCCTATCATCAGCAGTTCACCATGGGCCATGTTGATGACGCCCATCAAACCAAAGGTAATTGCCAGCCCCAGGGAAGCCAACAGCAATACGCTTCCGAGACTTAACCCATAAAACACATTGCCCACCCATTCTATGGTGGTCAGGTGTCGGTCTATTTTTTTGATCGCAACGTCCGCAGCGGCACGCACCGCGACGTCCGGCTCTTGGTATTGCCCACTGCTGTCTTGCGCCAGCAACTTTTCAAGACGCGGGCGAAAGCCTGCACTGTCAGTATCCCCCAGCGCCTTCACTGCCGCGATCCGATCAGCCGCATTCACACTATTTAGCTGCAAGACCGCCAGCGCAATGTGCAGCGCGTCGCGTATGTCTCCGCCTTCCTCCTTGGCCAGTGCCGCTTCGATGGCCGCCCTGTTTTCCGCACCACCTTGCTGCATGCGCTGTGCGGCGGCCAGACGAACAGCGGGATCATCAGACTGCAAGCCCGACATAGCCAGCGCCCCATCCAGCGCACGCCGCAAACGGTTGTTAATCGTCAACCGACTTGCGTCAGCAGGCAATACTGCAGCCAGCCCCGCGGCCGGATCAAGCGCCTTGCCATCCCTGGTCAGGATATACACATGGCCATCGGGCGCACTGTATAGCCTGCCCTCACGCATCGCCTCAAGCACCGCAGGCGCCATGACGCCAGGCTCGCGCCCCAACAATGTAAAGGCGTCCAGCCTGGCCGATGTATCCCCTTGCGCCAACACAGCGAGCAGGGCTGGATCAATGCCCTGCGCGTGTGCGGTGGGTGCCATGATGACTGCCGTGAGCAAGCAAAGGGCAAGCAGCGCTTGAACGCCGAACAGATATACGTTACGCAACACCATGGTCACCCCTATCCACAAAATCAAAGCCCTTGCTTGTCTTTATTGCCCGCGATATAGGGGCTCCAAGGTTGCGCACGTATCAGCCCGGCAGACTTGTAGACGATATCGAACTGACCATCGGCATTGATTTCGCCGATATATACAGGCTTGTGCAGGTGATGGTTTTTCTCATCCATCTTGACGGTGTAGCCATCCGGTGCCTTGAAGGTTTGCCCACCCATGGCGGCGATCACCTTCTCAACATCGGTGGTGCCCACTTTCTCCACAGCCTGCTTCCACATGTGGATGCCGATGTAGGTCGCCTCCATCGGATCATTGGTCACGACAGTATCTGCATTGGCCAGCCCCTTGGCCTTTGCGTAGGCCTTCCATTTTTTGATGAACTCGGCATTCACCGGATTTTTGATCGATTCAAAATAGTTCCAGGAGGCCAGATGACCCACCAGTGGCGCAGTGTCCACACCGCGCAGCTCTTCCTCACCGACGGAGAATGCCACGACGGGGATATCGGTGGCTTTCAGATTCGCATTGCCCAACTCTTTATAAAAGGGAACGTTGGAATCCCCATTGATCGTGGAGATGACAGCGGTCTTGCCGCCTGCCGCAAACTGCTTGATACCCGCCACAATGGTCTGGTAATCGGCATGGCCGAATGGCGTGTAAATCTCCTGAATATCGCTGTCCTTCACGCCTTTACTGTGCAGAAAGGCGCGCAAGATCTTGTTGGTGGTTCGAGGATAGACATAGTCTGTACCCAGCAACACAAAGCGTTTGGCGCCACCACCATCCTCACTCATCAGGTACTCAACAGCGGGAATGGCTTGTTGATTGGGTGCCGCGCCGGTGTAGAAAACGTTGTGTTCCATTTCCTCACCCTCGTACTGAACAGGGTAGAACAGCAAACCGTTCAGTTCCTTGAATACGGGCAGCACAGACTTTCTGGACACAGAGGTCCAACACCCAAATACCGCAGCGACTTTGTCCTGACTTAGCAGCTGACGCGCCTTTTCAGCGAAAAGCGGCCAATTGGATGCGGGGTCTACAACCACGGGCTCCAGCTGTTTTCCGAGCACCCCGCCATTGGCATTGATCTCTGCAATGGTCATCAGGGCGACGTCTTTGAGCGATGTTTCGGAGATCGCCATCGTCCCCGACAAAGAATGAAGGATACCGACCTTGATGGTGTCGGCCGCATAGCTGTTCAGGCTCACTCCCGCCAAAGCGAACAAGGTTGCGGCGGTGAGGTGTTTCAGTGCTGTTCTGCGTTTCATCATGGCTCCTGGATAAAGGTAGGTGTGCCTAGATGCTTACGCAATAGTCATGCCAACTCCAGAACTGGGCAGCACATCAATGCTGCGCCATGCAGATGGCTGCAGATATGCTGCAGCGATACGTCAGTGTCGTGCACCACGATGAGGCTACGCCGGCCAATCTGGTGCGCCCCTGCACCGCTCCAAGGCGTGAACGACAAAGTCCGACTCAATAACGGGCACTGGCCTCATCGGTGTCGACGCTGGAGGTTTTTGGGTGCCGCGCAGATTGTGCAGCGAGGCCCAGATAAAGGTGCCACTGGATTCCATGATCATGACCGCGACCAGCGCAGCCATGGGCATGCGGGCAACCCAATCGCCCATAAACCCTGTTGTTACCCACATTCTTTCACCAGCATGACCATCACCAGCGCCCTGGCACCGGTAGAAGCAGAGATGATTCCTGGCCGACCCCCAGCAAAGTAATGACTGCGGCCATGCTGAATGCAGCGTAAAGCCCGATCTTGGGATCAACACCCGCAATTGCAGCAATAGCAAATTATTGGGTATCACGGGCATAGCGAGCACCGTGCACTTTTGGGGCGCTGCGAGCACTGCAGAGTTCGTTAGTGCCCCCGACAATGCCCGTATCATGTATCGTTAACGCTAGCGTTATCGGCGGGATATCTCGCGATATTCGTCACGCTCAGTGGTGTCGCACACGTCACCGCCAACAACTGGAATTCACACATGGCGCAAGCACAACAAATGACGAGACCATGATCAACCTGGGCATTTTCGCAAAAGCACCGATATCGGGGCACGTCAAGACACGGCTGGCACCCGCGATTGGGCTGGATGCGGCCGCGCGCCTGCACGCCCGTATGATTGAACGTACGCTAACCCTTGCACACGAAGCTGGCCTTGAGGCGGTAACACTCTGGACCTGGCCGCAGGTAACCGACCCGCACATCATCGAGCAATGCCGTCAACACGGTTTTGCACTTACCGTTCAGCAGGGACAAAATCTGGGCCAGCGCATGGCCTATGCGTGCGAGCAAGCGTCGCCGCAACTTATTATTGGCACAGATTGCCCGGGCATCACCGCCCAACATCTGCGCCGGGCCGCCGATGATCTCAAGGCCGGGGCGCAGCTTGTGCTAACGCCCGCACTCGATGGCGGCTATGTACTGATAGGTCTGCGCCAGCCTCGGCCCGAAATTTTCCAGAACATTACCTGGGGCAGCGCCGAGGTGCTAGCCCAGACGCGCACAACAATTCGAAAACTAGATCTGCAGGCTATTGAGTACGAGCCACTATGGGATGTGGATCGTCCTGAAGACCTGATCAAACTGCGGGAAGCGTTTCCCGTTCTGGCCGCGAAGTTGTTGGCGGAAATCACTGTGGATAATGCCTTCACATGAAACGTCTACTATTAATAGGCGGTGGTCACGCACATCTTGAAGTACTGGATCAATTGCGCCGGCGCCCGGTCCACGATGTACGTATCACGCTGATGTCGCCCAGCCCGCGACAGGTCTACACAGGCATGCTGCCGGGGTTGATCGCAGGCCGGTTCTCGTTGCAGCAGGCCTCCATCGACCTGGCCCGGCTTTGTGCCGAGGTCGGTGTCGAATGGGTTCCACAGGCATGTTCAGAACTAGACCTGAAACACCGCACAGCGATTGCCGAAAACGGCGAACAGTTTCCATTTATTTGGGCCAGCCTGAACACTGGCTCAGGCCCACAACTATCCATTGAGCTCGGCGAGCATTCCACCTTCGTCCCCATTAAACCTTCAGAGTATTTTTATGACGCGTGGGAAGCCTTTGTTGCCCGTGCTGCTGCGGCATCCGCAGATTTGTCGGTGTTGGTGGCAGGCGCTGGTGCTGGAGGCACCGAACTGGTGCTGGCCATGCGCGACCGACTGGACGGCGCGGGGCTGAGCAAGGTTTCAACCACGCTTGTGGGCAGTGATGAGAGACCGCTCTCAGGAGGCTTCCCAACCAAGCTGCGTAAAAGCATGGTCAGCCTGCTTCGTCGCCATAAAATCGACTATATCCCGGCACGTCGCGTAATCAGCGTATCTGAAGGCTTTGCCCAATTAGACGGTGGCACTCGCCTGCCTGCGAACTTCTGTGCACTGGCCGCTGGTGCATCCCCCTCGCCCTGGCTGGCCGATTCGGGCCTGGCAACCGACAACGCGGGTTATGTGCGTGTCGACAGGTACCTGCGCAGTGTGTCACACGACTTTGTCTTTGCGGCCGGAGATGTCAGCGCACACCCAGACCAACCGGGCAAGTCAGGGGTTTACGCCGTGCGTGCTGGTCAGGCGCTGACAGAAAGCCTGTATGACACCATGGGCTCCCGCCCACTAAAAGCCTGGAAACCTCAAAAGCGCACGCTTTACCTTATTACCTTGCCCGCAAAGCGGGCCATGCTGAGCTGGGGCCCACTGTGGGCCAGTGGCGCATGGGCTTACCTCTGGAAGCAGTACATAGACACTCGTTATATGAAGCGTTTCCCCCACCCTGCATCCAACCAACAGTCTTCTTTTCATGAGTAGCCCCCATTCCCGCCTGCTGCTTAGAGTTCTCATCGTAGTCGGGCTGGTGACGTGCATCGTCGC
The DNA here is from genome assembly GCA_005239165.1 of Allopusillimonas ginsengisoli. Lineage (GTDB taxonomy): Bacteria > Pseudomonadota > Gammaproteobacteria > Burkholderiales > Burkholderiaceae_B > Allopusillimonas > Allopusillimonas ginsengisoli_A. The sequence continues at coordinate 142,902 of RAPG01000007.1, read as the reverse complement.
ATTTTTTGCGACCGGCCTGCATCGTGCCCTGACACTGGAAACACTCAAGAACAGCCAGCACTATCTTGCACAGTTGCGTCACGATTCTCCATGGATGCTGACTGCAGGATTTTTCGCCGTGTACGTAGTGGTAACTGGGCTGTCAGTACCCGGCGCGACCATACTCACGCTCGCGGCGGGCGCTGTATTCGGGGTGGTCGCAGGCACGCTGATTGTTTCGTTCGCGTCAACCCTGGGTGCGCTCGTTGCCATGCTTGTAGCCCGCTACGTGCTGCGAGACACCATACAGTCAAGATTTGCAAGCCGGCTCAAGGCGATCAATGAAGGCGTGGAAAGGGATGGTGCGGCCTACTTATTCGGTTTACGGCTGCTGCCGGTGTTTCCGTTCTTCGTCATTAATTTGGTGATGGGACTCACCAATTTGCCTGCCCGCACGTATTACTGGGTAAGTCAGCTCGGAATGTTGCCCGCAACCATACTTTATGTGAATGCCGGCACGCAACTGGCAGGCATCCAAAGTCTGTCTGAAGTGTACTCACCGACACTATTGATTTCGTTTTCTTTGCTCGCGCTGTTTCCGCTTATTGCCCGGTTCGTGGTCCGACGTCTCGCACCGCGAAAAGCCTATAAACCCTGGCACAAGCCAAAAAAATTCGACTGCAATCTTATTGTTATTGGCGGCGGGTCGGGAGGGCTGGTTTCGGCGTACATCGCCGCAACAGTCAAGGCGCGCGTCACACTCATTGAATCCCACAAAATGGGTGGTGACTGCCTGAACTATGGCTGCGTACCCAGCAAAACGCTAATTCAGGCGGCAAAAACAGCGCATCAGATCAACCGAGCCGCTGCAACAGGCCTGCTGTCCGAACCCGCAGCAACGGTGTCATTCAAGGCTGTGATGCAGCGGGTGCAGCAGGCAGTCGCCCGCATCGCGCCTCATGACAGCCCAGAACGCTATAACGCGCTGGGTGTGGACGTCATTGACGGCTACGCCAGGCTTCAGGACCCCTGGACGGTGTCCATCACCTTACCCGACGGCGCTACACGCAACCTGACAGCGCGCAGCATTATTATTGCGACCGGTGCCGAACCCGTGGTGCCATCTATTTCTGGCATAGAAGACTCTGGTTTTGTTACCAGCGATACCGTTTGGGCTCGGTTTTCTGAACTGGATGCACCGCCACCTCACCTGATCGTATTGGGTGGTGGCCCCATAGGCTGTGAACTGGCACAGGCATTTGCCCGTCTTGGCTCACAGGTGACACAGATAGAAGCAGGGCATCGCCTGCTGTCACGTGAGGACGCCGAGGTGGCTGCCTTGGTTCAGGCTAGCCTGGAGACCGACGGTGTCGACATTCGAACCGACACCAAGGCAGTGGAATGTTTACACGACCACTCGGGCAAATACCTGCTGATTCAGCGACGAGACGGTCAGATCGAGCGCGTGCCATTTGACCAGTTGCTGTGCGCCGTAGGCCGCAAGGCCAGGCTTACCGGGTATGGCCTTGAAGAACTGGGCATAGAAACAAACGGCACCGTGCAGGTAAACCAGTACCTCGAAACGCGCTACCCCAACATCTATGCCGTTGGCGACGTGGCAGGGCCTTACCAGTTTACGCATATGGCCGCTCATCAAGCCTGGTATGCCTGCGTCAATGCTTTGTTCGGCGGGTTCAAACGCTACCCCGTCGATTACCGCATCGTCCCATGGGCCACATTTGTGGATCCAGAAGTGGCACGCCTGGGGCTAAATGAACAAGAAGCGGCCGACAAAGGTATATCTGTCGAGGTAACCCGCTACAAACTTGATGAGCTCGATCGTGCCATTACAGACGATACCGCTCTTGGCTTCGTGAAGGTGCTGACGGTTCCCGGCAAAGACCGCATTCTGGGCGTGACCATTGTTGGAGCACAGGCTGCAGAGCTGATGGCAGAGTTTGTACTGGCCATGAAACATGGGCTGGGGCTTAATAAAATCCTTGGCACCATACACATTTACCCCACAATGGCAGAAGCCAACAAGTTCGTCGCGGGTGAATGGAAACGCCAACATGCTCCCCTGCGTATTCTTGCAATAATGAAGCGTTACCACGACTGGCGTCGCCGCTAAGCCACTTTCAGCGCAAGGAGCGCATGCTGATTTCCGAAAACCATTACTCAGACCAGCCCGTCATGCTGTCGCGGGCGTTACAGCTACGTGCGCGACCGTGTCGACCATTACCTCGCACCGATATCGAGCATCGTGTCGCTATCGAGTGCGAAGATCTGGAGGCTTTACTGTGAACCTGCAATTTAAAATGAATTCAATGGCTACCAGGTATGCCGTGGTGGCGTTGTATGTGTTGGCGTCCCTGCTGCCAGGCATAGCGCACGCATCGTGGGCTGATATTGAAAACGAAGCACGCGGGCAAACCGTTTATTTCAACGCCTGGGGCGGCGATGAAAGCACCAACAACTATATTGCATGGGCGGGCAAAGAAATCAAACGCCTGGCCGACGTGCAACTCATACACGTCAAGGTCGCCGATACGGCCGAGGTGGTTCAGCGCATTGAGGCCGAAAAACGAGCTGGGCGAGACAAAGACGGGTCGGTCGACCTGGTATGGATTAATGGTGAAAATTTCAAGCGACTCAAATCTGAACACTTGCTGTTGGGCCCATGGGCAGAACAATTACCAAACTGGCAGTACGTCGACACCTCCAAGCCCGTGAGGCAAGACTTTTCTGTTCCTACTGATGGTCTGGAAGCACCTTGGGGTGAGGCGCGCTTAACGTTTTTGGCCTACCGCAATAAAGTCCCCTCACCGCCCGAGTCGCCCCAGGATTTGCTGGCGTTTGCCCAAAAGCATCCCGGGCGCGTAACTTATCCCAAGCCCCCCGCCTTTCACGGCACCACGTTTCTCAAGCAATTGCTACTGACGTTGGCGCCTGCGCCGCAAGACCTGAAGCAGCCTACTACCCCTGAAGCCCTTGCGCGCAATCTGCCAGCACTCTGGGCTTACCTGGATCGCCTGCACCCTTTCTTATGGCGTGAAGGCAAGGCGTTTCCGACCAGCGCAGCGCAAATGACCAGAATGCTGGCAGACGGCGAATTGCTGATATCCATTACTTTCAACCCCAACGAAGGGGCTAACCTGGTTGCCCAGCATCGGGTCCCTCCTGGCATTTATGGGTTTGGATTTCGCAGCGGGATGATAGGCAACGTGCATTTTCTCGCGATTCCCTATAACGCCAAATCCAGCGCCGCAGCGAAAGTCGTGGCCAATTTCATGCTGTCGCCCCGTGCACAGGCACATAAGGCAGACCCGACCGTCTGGGGGGACGCCACCGTGCTAACGGTCTCGGCCCTGTCGCCCGCACAGGCTGATTTCGAAAAACTAACGGCGGGCGCACAGGCAGGCGCCATTCCTACGTTGTCCGAGCCGGACGCCAGTTGGACGGAGGCGCTGGAAAACGCATGGCTGGCGCGTTATGGGTCGGGAAACTAGGCGGTACCGCCAGCGGCAAGGTCACCAGGACTACGTGTGGCGCGTTGTTGCTGTAGCGGGCGCCGCACTCGTCATTGTTCCTATGCTGGCGGGTTTCTCCTGGTTTCTGGCACCGGCTTTGCAAGCCAGTGCGTGGCTGGGCGCTGTGGGCGACCCACAGCTTATGGTGGCAACACAGCGAACCCTTTTGACGGCACTCGGTGGCACGGCCCTGGCGATGGTGCTCGCAACGGCAATCATCATGATGGTCTACCCGGGCTCGGCCTGGACGTATCTACGCCTGCGTTTGCCTGTGCTGCTCGCATTTCCCCACGCGGCCTTTGCCATTGGCATTGCCTTGCTGGTTGCACCCAGTGGGTGGGTAGCCCGACTGCTGGCCGCCATGCTTGGTTGGGATGCACCGCCACAATGGGTCACCGTGCAAGATGCCCAAGGCCTCACGCTGATGATAGCCCTGGCCATCAAAGAAAGCTGGTTTTTACTGTGGATGCTGGCGGTAACGCTAGGCGAACAAGACATTGTTCGCCAAATGACTGTTGCCCGCAGCCTGGGCTATGGGCGCACGCAAGTATGGATGCACGTGCTGCTGCCGCAGATACTGCCCAGACTTGCATGGCCTTTGATGGCGGTGCTGGCCTATGGGCTATCTGTGGTCGATATGGCTTTGGTGCTGGGCCCGACCACACCGCCAACACTGGCAGTGCTGACCTGGCAATGGCTGACAGACCCCAATCCGCAACATGTGGCGCAAGGCACTATAGGTGCCGTGTTGCTGGCAGGCTTGATGTTGATCTGCGTGCTGCTCGTGCGGCTAGCCTGGAAAGGCTTGCGCAGATGGGCACCCTACCCGGCAGGGCATAGAAAGCCTGGCCGCAGAGCGCCGCGCTTCCAGCGTGCCACAGTACGCCTGGCATTTTTACTCGGCATAATTCCTGGCATACCTTTGTTGCTGTGGTCTTTCAGCCAGACATGGTTTTTCCCCTCGGTATTGCCGGCCCAATGGACGGTGTCTAACTGGACATCTGCCGATCTGAACCCCTTGTTCACAACCTTATGGCTGGCACTTGCATGTGTGGTGCTGCTGTTACCGCTGACGCTGGTCTGGCTGGAGTGGGGCCCGTCGCGCTTTGGTGCACTCATCTATGCACCGCTACTGCTTCCCGCTTTGCCACTGGCCGCAGCTCAATACAGCGTGCTGTTGCGATTGAATCTGGATGGCACATCAGTCGGCGTGATCTGGAGCCATCTGGCCTGGGTATTCCCATATATGCTGATCACATTGAGTGGGCCCTATCGCGCCTTTGACCCGCGCATCGTCACCACCGCGCGGGCGTTGGGACATTCGCGCTGGCAAGCCTGTATAAACGTAAAATGGCCGATGCTGCTGCGGCCTATTCTTGCCGCAACGGCCATAGGCTTCTCTGTCAGCGTCGCCCAGTATCTGCCGACGCTGTTTGCGGGAGCAGGCCGGTTCGCGACGGTTACTACAGAGGCTGTCGCGCTGAGCGCGGGCGGAGACCGGCGCATGCTTGCGGTGCAGTCGTCTCTGCAAATGCTGCTGCCTTTACTTATGTTTTTGCTGGCCGTGCTTGTTTCACGCCGCTACGCACGCGGGCGCAAGGGTATGCAATGAAAGGAACCCTCCATGCTTGAAGTCCTTGACCTGACCATTCATCACGCCGGGCACCGACTTGTCGGGCCGCTGAGCTTTTCCGTCGGTGCTGGTCAGGTGCACACCATTATGGGGCCCTCAGGTTCTGGAAAATCTACCATCCTGAACTGGATGATTGGCGAAACGAACAACAGTTTCCGTTACTCAGGAGACCTGTTACTGGGAGGCGAGCCCGTGCTTGATCTGCCTGTTGAACAGCGCCGCATCGGGATTCTGTTTCAGGACGATCTGTTGTTTCCTCATATGAGTGTGGGCCGCAATCTCGCCTTTGCCCTGCCACACACCATTATTGGGGTCAGTGCACGGCGTCAGCGTGTGGACGAGATGCTTGAAAACATTGGCTTGTCTGGCTTTCACCAACGTGACCCGGCCTCGCTGTCAGGCGGCCAGCGTGCCCGCGTCAGCGTTGCACGCGCACTCATCGCCGAGCCTCGTGCGGTGTTGCTGGATGAGCCATTTTCCAAGCTGGACAGCACCCTGCGAACGCAGTTCAGGACGTTTGTTTTCGAGTGGATAACCCGGCAAGCCATACCGGCTATTCTGGTAACGCATGATAGCGATGACGCACCCGATTCGGGGGCGCTCACCATGCTTACACGCGATTAACATTGATGCAACGCAACGCCTTGACATGCGACCGCACGAGCGTAAGTTGCTGGATATGCGGTTTTTGATGCCAGCCCCAGAAGGCCCACGTGTAAGCGCAATGGCGCAATGGCGCAATGGTGGTTTACGGCTCACTCGTGATGTTCACCGGCGATACCGTTTCGCCAACTCTGCGGCTGGGGTGCCTAGGCTGTAGAGCAGGCGCAGGTGCCACATCAATAAAATGGTTTTACATGCACCGTTGTCGTCCCAGCGACGGCCTGAGGTCACCACCTTTGTACGCAGGTTTACGGGGCGACTGTGCTTGCGTAAGCGCCATGACAACTCGATATCTTCCATCAAGTCTTGCTGCGGAAACCCGCCCAATTGGGCGAACACATCGCGTCGGACAAACACAGCCTGATCCCCTGTAGCAATGCCACTTATGCGCGAGCGCAGGTTCATCATTGCGGCGATAACAGGCAACAAACGACTGCGCCCAGCAATGACAACATCGAAGCGGCCCCAACATGCAGCCGGGCCGGCCACGGCTGAGGCGATGTCAGCGATTGCTGTATCTGGCAATTGGGTATCTGCGTGCAAGAAAAGAATCACCTCCCTGCTCGCCAAGGCGGCTCCCGCGTTCATCTGACTGGCACGCCCCCGCGTCGCGGAGAGCCAATACACTCCAGGCTCTGTTGCCAATGCAAGTGAGGCATCATTGCTGCCTCCGTCGGCAACAACCACCTCACACCCTGCATTTACCAGTGTATGTATCTGTTGACGCAGACGCGCAAGGTTGCTTGCTTCGTTCAAAACGGGGATGACCACCGTTAATTGCATACGCGATTCAGCAGGAAGCGCTTGCGAATTCTTTACAGTGTTCATCATCTTGCCTGCCTTGCCTGTGACCAGCAATGCGCCGCCTGGCTAGCCCAAAGCGCGACGGCCTCGGTTAGCACAAGAAAAGCGATTAACGATTTGTATTGCTGCATGGCCACTCACCAGATGTAAACAAGACCAAAGCCTGCCGCACGCCCGCCGCATCAGACGTAAAAAAGTTTGCCGACCCTTAGCGCTCCATCATCCGCATCAGGGCGGAATAACGCAAGTGATAGAAGCGCTGACTGACACTATAAACATCAAATCCCCTGGGATGCAGCCCGGCATGAGGCAACGCTGCCAGGCTCACTGCCCCACTGCTCAAAAAATCACAAACATTACGTGCGTCATGCACGCAACATCCAGATGATAAGCAGCGATATTGTGTCCTGCATAAGCCTGCGGCATAGTGCCCGCGTGTTGCCACACACCCACGCCGTTAAACATGCAGAATGGAATATGGTGTGAGCTATCAACGTTCAGTGCTACCATCGAATCCACTTTCAAGAGGCCGCTTAATGCATCAATTCGACCACGGCATAATGTGGTTCCGACGAGATCTGCGCATTGAAGACAACGCCGCACTGTATCAGGCGCTGCGCCAGTGCCGCAGGGTGTCATGCGTTTTCGTGTTTGATACAGAGATTTTGTCGACGCTTCCTGCGACCGACCGACGTGTCACATTCATTGATGACTGCATTACAGAACTTGACCACAAACTGCAGCAAGCCGGCGCAGGGCTTATTGTTCGCTATGGCGCTGCACATCAAGTCATTCCAGAACTGGCAAAAAGTCTGAACGTAGACGCTGTATTTTCCGTACGCGACTACGAGCCTCAAGCGCAGGTGCGTGACGCTGCAGTGGCTGACGCGCTAAAGCGTGAAGGCGGTGAACTTGTTCTGCTCAAAGACCAGGTTATTTTCGAAATGAGCGAGATCCTGAACGGCCAGGGCAAGCCATATCGCGTGTTTACCGCCTATAAAAATGCATGGCTAAAGGCCCTGCGGCCGGTTCATATAGATACGGTTGCCAATGAACCTCTGTTAAGTAAGCTGGAACCTGTACCGGCCAACCACCTTGCACGCCCCTCGCTGGAAGACATGGGCTTTACCCGCTCAGCACAACCCGTGCCCGTATCCGCAGGAAGCGAGGGTGCCCAAGCGCTGTTCGCCGACTTCTTGCCGCGCATGGATGCCTATCAAGAACGCCGTGATTTCCCGGCTGCCAAAGGGCCAAGTTATTTATCGGTTCATCTGCGCTTTGGCACCATTTCGCTGCGCGCGCTGGTCAGGGCAGCCTACCCGGCCATGCAATCGGGCAGCGCTGGCGCAGCGACCTGGCTGAGCGAGCTGATTTGGCGCGATTTTTATTTCATGATTCTTCATCATTTTCCACACGTCACAGACCATGCGTTCCGGGCTGAGTACGACGCCATAGAGTGGGAGTCAGGCGCCGATGCAGATAAAGACTTTGATGCATGGTGCAGCGGCCAGACCGGCTACCCCATTGTGGACGCCGCCATGCGCCAATTAAACCAGACCGGCTACATGCATAATCGATTGCGCATGATTGTTGCCAGCTTTTTAACCAAAGATCTGGGCATAGACTGGCGGCGCGGCGAGCAGTATTTTGCCCGGCAACTTAATGATTTTGATCTGGCTGCCAACAATGGTGGCTGGCAATGGGCGGCATCCACTGGCTGTGATGCACAACCGTACTTTCGCATATTCAACCCCGTCGCGCAGTCGCAAAAATTTGATGCACAAGGTGCTTTCATTCGACGGTATGTGCCTGAAGTCGCCGGGCTTTCAAACAAAGACATCCATGCACCATGGCTGGCCAAAGAAAACGCCCTCACTGCCGCCAAGATAAAGCTGGGCGAAAGTTACCCCAAACCTATCGTAAATCACCAGTCTGCCCGCAGGGTGGCGCTTGCCCGCTATGATGTGTCGGGGTCTGCGTAACGCCAATCCGCTTAATTTCAAACAGCAACTAATTAGCACACTGAGTGTTTTTCATTCTATTTTTATACTGCATCTAAGAGCAATAAAAAGTACTGGCATTGTTGAGTAAAAGCAGGCAAAAATCACCCTTTCAAGCACGTATCTGCTATCTTCGCCAGCTTCTCAAACACACCCAACGACCCCATTTGCCCACCTTTCAGCATAACGTCCAGGCCGTCCAGCGACGCCTGGTTGGAATGCAACCGGCACAGCGCAGCGCCCGGGTCTATCTGGCCAATATAAGTTAGCCCCCATACACCCAGAGAAAGAATGGCAAGACTGGACGTGTCACCACCGGCAAGACCCAACCGTGCCGGGCGTTGCGTCTGCAAAACCTCGGCCAGCAGTGAGCCACTGGCCCTTGCCAGTGTGGCGGGGTCAAAGGCTTGGTCTGTTGAAGAAGTCTGCTCAGCATGAACAAGATGCGCCAGCACATTGCGGCCCGCCTGCAAGCCCTGCTTAATACGCTTGACGATACTAGCCCGAGCCTGTGAGCCCGCGTCAAGCAGGTCTGCAACAGGTATGGGAATATGCAGATAAGACTTGGCAACTTCAATTTGCCTGGCGGTCAAGGGAGACATACTCCCCGACAACACCAACACTGGGCCAGCCGTCTCTGCACCCTGCGCGGTCTGGTTCTGATCAGATGCAGCACCCAGACTCGGGGCGTTGGCACACGAAGAGCCCAACAACTGCCCGCCCTCTTCAGGCGAAACACCCGCTGCACCCTCCGGCGCCGTGGCCTGCCAATGCGCCAGCAACGCCTGCGCCACGCTGCTTGGCCCGACAGCCAAAGTCTGGCCGCGTACTGCCCGCTGCCAGATCTGGCGCCCAATAACCGGCAAGTGCGCCGGGCACGCCACGTCGAACAGCACGCCATCCGGCCCCTGCGTTATTGCAGCGTCCACCTGTTCATCAAGTGCCTCATCTGACTTTTCATAAGAAGGATACTGAACTGCACTTATTTCAGTGAGCCCTTGCTCTGCCAGATGATGTCGAAGATCAGCCTCGCCCATAGGGGTGACAGGATGGCGGCTCATGGTCGGGTGACGATCAATACGAAACGCTTCTGCACCCGTCTGAAAAGCCGCAAACAGATTGCTGAACACGCAATACCTGCCCAGATTGGGTTGCCCGCCCACAATAGGAGTAAAGCCACCCGTCTTGAGGGTTTTGCGCAGAACGCGTACCGCCAGCCCTATGCTGCCAACTTGCGTTGAACTATCGAACGTGGAGCACGTTTTGTAATGGATGACGGGAGCGCCCGTGCCCTTCAGGTAGGCGGCCACGGCCTCAAGCTCAGCAGTCTGGTCCTGATTTTTCATGGATCTGGCAGCACCTGCTATGCCTATGCAATCCAAAGGCCCGGCGTGGGCGAGTTCCTGCTCACTGGGTACACGCAGAAACAGCATGGCACGCTGGCCTTGGCGTGCCAGTGTCGCGAGCGTGTCGGTCGCCCCCGTAAAATCGTCGGCGTAAAAGGCAAGCTTGAACGCCATATGCTATTTGGAACCAAAAAAATCTAGTGCGCGCTGCAGTTCGGGAGCGGACTTGGCAAACTGTTCTTGCGCTACGCCGCTGCGTGCGGCGTCCCACGCCTGGCGCAGGCTGGCCACCCCTGCGGCGGGGCCATCAGGATGAGCAAGAATGCCGCCGCCTGACATAAACAGCAGGTTTTCACCCGCTGCGGCGTAAGTCGCTGGTACGGTACCGGCCCACTGCCCAGACGAAAATGCAGGCATGACCTCGTCTTTGAGCCCCGTTGCTAATGGTTGAAGGCAATCGCGCGCCGACTCAATCACTTCTTCATCCGACTGTGCAAACTTGCCCTGCAGCCCGTGAACGTGCATGTGATCGACTCCAGCCAGACGCCAAAGCGTTTGATATGCCTGAAACGATATGCCCAGCAGCGGGTGGCGTGAAAACGCACCATAGCCGTTGCGGTGCCCATGCAAAGCTAAAGGTGTACTGCGACGTAGGCTTTGAACTGCTGACATGCCACAACTGTTAAGGCTGGCCATTACGCAGCTACCGCCTTCGCGCTCTACCAGATCGGCGTGTGCACGCATGGCATCAAGCTCGTCGCTAATGTTAAAGGCCATCATCACATGCTTGCCAGTGCGCTCCTGGTGTTCACGTATCGTCTTCATGACGGCAGGCACGCGTTCGGCCAGCGGCGCATGCATGGGGTTGGCGCAGATCTCATCATCTTTGATGAAGTCGACGCCTGCCTCACAAAGCTGTTGCACCAGCTCAGCCGTTTGCTTCGCAGACAGGCCAACATTAGGCTTGATAATGGTGCCTATCAGCGGGCCGTTGGCCACGCCCGCTGCCATACGGGTACCGGCAAGCCCCACGCGCGGCATATCAAAAGTCTTGCGGTACTCAGCCGACAAAAGCAGCGACTCCAGGCGCAGGCCGGTCACCTCGCCCAGATCATATAAGTTACCCGCCACCGTTGCTGCAAGCGTAGGCAGATTATTGCCTACATTGGCCACCGGAAAACCAATACGCATCCTAAATTGTTGCCATGGCCCCTTAACTCCTTTACGCTCCAGCCAGGCATTTGGCAACGAGGGCCTGTCACTCTGTGACAACACCTGGACGTTCTGCACAACTGCCCGGGCACGCTGGCGCAAGAGGTCAGTCTCGCCCTGAACACGGGTAAATGTGCCGCAAGATTGCTCTCCGGCCATTATTTCGGCGACCCGCTCCGGATCCAGGGGCGACTCGACAAGATACTCGGCAACGTAAACATCGGCTTTCATAACGGTTTCCACAGCAACAGATTCAACAGACAAGCTTGGCGTACTGCCACTAAAGCGCAGTCAAGTCAGGAAAGGGACGCACCGGCTCGCTACCATCCCATTGTTCCGAAGCGCTGCGAATCAGGTCAAACAGTTTGCCCTTGGGACCGGCCACTTCAGACAACTCAATGACGGTGCCAGGGTGATACTCGGTATCAAAGTAGATGAAGCGCCCGTTCTTGCCCACTTCGCCACTCATCACAGGCTTGAAACCCTGCGCAAGAAGCCGCTCCAGATCCTCGTCGTAGCGTTGCGTCCAGTAGGCCACATGCTGCAGCCCTGTGTTGCCGGCTTGCTGGAAATCACGATACATAGACGGCACGTCATTGCGTGTCTGAATCAGCTCAACCTGCAGCGGCCCAGAATTGGCCAGCGCCACCGAGTTATGTGGTTCGTATGCTTGCCCCTTGTACTGGTAGTTCTCAATTGGCACGCGTGGGTTGTAGTACCACGGACCGACACCCAGGGTTTTGCTCCAGTAATCCATGGCGGCTTCGATATCCGTCACAACGTAACCCAGCTGCCGGATTTCGCCAAAGAAACGACTCATCAGATGTACTCCAGTTAAACAATTGCGTCGTTCTTTCAACGCATAAACAAGTTAGGCAGCCACAGCGAGACATCGGGTACCAATGTCACCACCAGCAGCGATAGAATCAGAGGAATAAAAAATGGCAGAGTGCCGGCGATCACGCGATGCAAAGGCATACGCGCCACAATGCTGACCATGTACAGGCTCATGCCTACTGGCGGCGTCAACAAACCAATCATCAGGTTCAACACCATGACCACACCAAGCTGGACCGGGTCCACACCAGCCGCCAGCAGCGCGGGTGCCAGAATGGGTGCAAGTATCAAGATGGCTGCGATCGACTCCATAAACATGCCCACAATCAATAACAGCACGTTCACAATCAACAGCAGCGCGACGGGGTTGTCAGAAAGATGCAGCAGAAACTCGCTGGCCAGCATGGGTACCTGATCAATCGTCAGCACCCAGGCAAACAAGGCGGCTGCACCCACAATGAACAGCACGCTGGCGGTCGAATGCACTGTTTCCCGCGCCGCCCTGATAACCAGACGCCACGTCAATTGGCGATACACCACAAACCCCAGAAACAAGGCGTACACAACGGTTATGCCTGCCACTTCGGTTGGGCCGAACAAACCGCTAACCAGCCCACCAATCAGAATCAGCGGTGCACACAAAGCCGGAAAAGCCACTACAGCCTTGCGCCCCAGAATTGCCAGACTGACTTCAATCGTGTCACGCGGCAGATTCTGGCGCCGCGCCATATAGGCAATCTGCGCCATCAGAAGCAAGGTAATGATGAGGCCAGGAATAACACCGGCAAGCAACAACTTCACTGCTGACACGTCTGCAGCCGAAGCAAAAATAATCAAGGGAATACTTGGTGGAAAAATAGGTCCTATCGTCGCCGACGCCATTGTGATGCCGGCCGCGAACTCGCCGCTATACCCTTGTTCGCGCATCAGACGCATCTGCGTGCCACCCAGCGCGCCAATGTCTGCAAGGGCTGCACCAGACATACCAGAGAAGATCAGGCTGGTCAGCACAGAGACATGGCCCAAACCACCACGAATACGACCGACCAGCAAACGCACCAAATCAAACAAATGGCCGGTTATGCCCGAAGCATTGAACAGGCTGGCCGCAAAGATAAACATGGGTACAGCCAGCAGGGGCGTGGAGTCCAGCGCATTGACCATGCGCTGAGCCAGCACAGACAGTGGAAGCTCAAACCACCACAGCACTAGTCCCGCAGATACCGACATGGAGACCGCAATGGGCACGCCCAGTAGCATGATCACCAGGAACAGCACCAATATGCTCAGACTCATCATGGCGTGGGCCCTTCTGCGACGCCCGCGACAGGCTCCTGGCTCGAAAGCACACGCCAGAACCGTAAGATGGCGACCATCGAGAACAGTGCGATGCCCAGCATGGCAGGCAGGTAAAACACAAGATTGGGCATACGCAATGCAGGGGTAACAAACTTGCCGGCCTTCAGCAGAAACTGATAACCACCAACCAGAAAGAAGCCGCAAAAGCCCAGAATCATTAACTCATTGAACAGCCTAAGCCCACGACCCAGGCGGCCATGCACCCGACTGCTGATAAGATCAACCGAGATATGCCCACCGCGCAGCAACAGCAACGGAATCGCCAGATAAACAATACCCAGGCCGCCATAGCGCGCCAGCTCATCGGCCCAGGGCAAGCCGATCTGCAGCACGTTGCGGGCAAATACCTGGAGCACGACCAGAAAGGTTGTAAACAAAAGCATGGCAATGGCGATACGCTCAAACCAGCAACAGGCCTGCTCAAGCACGAGCACCGCCCCCGCCGGGGACGGATTGTGAGTCTTGGTCATGGATAACGTTCCGGTACGCGCGTCTGGCAATAACAGCACGAAGACGCAATGCGACGGCGGGAAGCCTTTACGGCTTCCGCCCGTTTACTTGATATCGGCGATCTGCTTGTAAAGGTCACCAAACTTGCCCTCGAAACGCTCGCTGACCAGTTTGTGCGCTCTTTCGCGAAACGCATCGATCTGCAGACCATCTTGCTCATCAATCACGGTCATCTTCAGCTCTTTCAGCTTGGCCAGTTGCTCCTGCTCCAGAGACTGAACCATTTCCGTGGCCTTGGTTCTGGTTTCCTGGGCAGACCGCTCAAAAGCAGCGCGCTGCTCGTCAGTCAGCTTTTGCCACACACGCTCGTTCATGATGATGACTTCCGGGTTGATAACGTGACGGGTCATCATGAGGTGGGACTGCGCTTCATACAGCTTACTGTTTAGCACTACGTCTACGGGGTTTTCCTGCCCCGATACCTGGCCGGTGGCCAGCGCAGTCGGAACCTCTGACCAATCTACAGGCACGGGCACTGCACCCAGCGCTTCAACCGCCGTCATGTAAATGGGAAACGGCAGCGCCCTGATCTTCTCACCAGACAAATCCGAAGGCTGCTTGACGGCCTTATTGGCTGTCAGGTTACGTGTACCAAAATAGTAGGCATACAAAGGACGCACACCTGCAGCTTCGATCAAGCCCTTGCTCAGTGACTTCATAACGGGTGACTCGGGAGCTGTCACCTTCATCATATGATCTACATCACGGTACAGGTAAGGCGTGTCCAGTGCGGCAAACGGTTCATAGAGTGAACCTGTTCCGCCAGCAGTATTGTGGGAGAGCGCAATAACGCCAGTTGAAGTCGCCTCGGCCATTTCCTGCATTTTCCCCAGCTGCGAAGACGGGTACACCTTAATGACCACCTCACCATTGGTGTATTGCTTTACCTTGTCTGCAAACATCTGGGCTTGCAGGCCAGCAACACTGCTGGGTGAGTTCATGTGGCCATACCGCAGCTCTAGCGTTTTGGACAGCGCAAGGGGCGCAATGGCACACATAGCCACTACGGCTGCCGCGCGCAATGTTTTATGCGGGACGGCATGTATAAGCTTAAACATTTGATGTCTCCTTGATTTTAATTGATGTATTTATGTTGGATGATTGACGATATTCTGGCCTATACTGAGTGACAAGGTCAATCAAAATACATGATGGTTTTTGATGTTAAAAGTAAAAGAGAACAATCCGATCACCTCAAGTGATGCGCGTGCCAGCATTGCCAGCATCGCCCAACAGGCAGGTGTTTCAACAGCCACTGTTGATCGCGTGCTCAATGGCAGGCCGGGTGTGCGGGCCGCTACCGCGCAGCGTGTACTCAAAACGGCTGCCGAGCAGGGCTACCTGCCCGACAGCGACCTCTACAAGGCCACGCAGGCACCCGCCATGCGGGTGATGTTTTTGCTTCCTTCAGGCATGAATCGCTATCTGAACATGCTGGGTGATTATGCGGGCTCTGCTCATGAACAGCTGGATCGCTACAACGTGCATTGTCGCAGCCGTTATGTAGACGGCTTTGATCCCCAGAAACTGGCCGAAACACTGCTGCGCGAGAGCAAACACGCCGACGGCATCGCATTCATGGCGCTGGAACACCCTGTGGTTCGCGAAGCCGTAAACATCCTGGCCGAACGTGGGGTACACACGGTCACGCTTATCTCTGACTTGTCTCGCTCGGCGCGCAAAGCCTATGTGGGCCTGGATAACCGCGCAGCAGGGCGCAGTGCCGGGCTGCTTATGGGTCGCTTTGTTGGCCCGCGAGCAGGCAAGGTGGCAATGATCGCCGGTAGCCGCTATTACCGCGGCCATGAAGAGCGTGAAATGGGCTTTCAGCATATTCTCGAAGAAAAATTTCCGGCACTTGACCTGGTCGGGCTGCGCGAAGGCAAGGATGATGCGGCCACCAACTATCTCCAGTCGCGCCTGTTGCTGGAACAATACCCCGACCTGGTGGGCATCTATAACATTGGCGGCGCCTCAGATGGTGTGGCCAAGGCGATGAAAGAAGCCGGGCGCGATCAAAATATTGTTTTTATTGGCCACGGCCTTACCCCTGACACACGCGCCCTGCTTATCGATGGGTCTATGGATGCACTGCTTAATCAAAACCTGCACCAAACCGTAGTGAACACAGTACGCATCTTTGCCAATGTACGTGACGGCCTGGAACCCATGACCGGCATTGAACCTACGCAGATCAGCGTTATTTTTAGCGAGAACCTGCCGTGATCCGGCTCGGGCTCGGGCTCGGGCTATAGAACCTTATGGTCAATACCGGGTGTGCGCTCTCGCTGTTATGGCCACACCACACACCTCAACGCGAGTGGCTTGGGTCATAGCGCTTCGCGTGCGAAGCGCCGCGAACTACACCTCAAGACTTATCATGATTCGCGAACAATCTTGAAAATGCCCTGGCACGTTGCAATGGTGCATTCCTCTACCATTACTTCGCCCACCATAAAAATCATAGAACGGGTTGCCCGCACCACTCTGCCTGTGGCGATCAAGAGTTCGCCGCACCGGGCCGCATCTAAAAAACTGCTATTTAGCTGAACCGTAACGCAAGGTGTCTTGCCTGCATGGTGCCACGCCAAAGCGCTGAGCGCCTGATCCAGCAATGTGGTGATGGTACCGCCATGAACCACTCCCGCTGCATTCAAATGGCGTTCGCTTACCACCAGGCCATATTGCCAGCCGCCATCCACCCTTTTGCTCAGCAGCGGGCCTACGGCGCCCATTAAGCCGTCAAGCGTATGCTCACGCCAGCCCGAGAAGTCTACATCCATAATCTATGTGTTCCGTTTCAGTCTTGTGCATAGAGCAGCCCCGAAATGCGGCTGGCATGCTCTTTGAGTTCCTGGATGAGCGTCTTGATTCTTGCGTCGGGAAGCTGATTCATGATCGAAGCAGCCACCAGAGTATGCGTAATGTGCTGATTGCCATCAAGAACCGGAACAGCAATAAGCGTAATGCCGGCAATGTAACGGCCATTATCCATGCTGTAGCCATTTCGTCTGGCCGTCTCAACCTCTTTTCGCCAGGCCGTCATGCTGATCGGCTTTTGCCAGCGCAGCGAGGAGAAATTCTTTTCAAGTTCTTCCTGCGATGCCGCGCCAAATGCGGCCACCAGACGACCCGTTGCGCTGATCAAGCCAGGGAAGCGGCTGCCCACATCGACATGCAGCCTGAATGGCAGCGACGAACGCGACAGCGCCGTAACCACCATTTGCCTGATATCAACCACTTCGACACCAATGGCCGTCACGCCCCATTGATCTGAAATCTGGTCCAGCGTGGGCTGGACCACTTGTGCGAACGAGTTGGTCTCCATGACACTGCGGGCCAATACCAGCATGCCCGTGCCGAGACGATACCGCTTTGAAGCGCTGTCAAAGGACAGCAACTTCTCAGCCACCAACACGCGCAGAATATGAAGACATGTGCTGGGCACCAGATCAAGGGCCTGCGCAATGCTCTTGACGTTCATGGGCTCTTTGGTTTTGCCAAGCAAGCGCAGGATGGCAACGGCACGCGACACGGCAGGTACCGGTCGTATGCGTTGCGGTGCCCGCACGGGTTCGGTGGCTTTAGATTTGACGTCCATAGTAGGACGCATCATAAACCAAGTCGCCCGCTCGGCGTTCAATCGAACTTTATCCCCGCCCGTTGAATGACTGGCCCCCATTTCTTCTGCTCCGATTCTGTAAATTTCTTCAGATCACCAGGAGCACCGCCTCCAGGCTCGTAACCCATTTCCAGCATGCGCTTGCGCGTATCAGGCCGATTAAGAAATGTCTGCAGCGTTTTATTGATCGTGTCGATAGCTTCTTTCGGCGTGCCCTTGGGTGCATACAAGGCATTCCAGGCAATAACCTCAAAATCTTTCACACCCTGGCTCGCGACGGTTGGAACACCCGGCAAGAGCTCGGTTTGCTTGAGGCTGGTCACGGCGATCGGCGCCAGGCGTTTGGACTCTATCATTGCTCGCGAGGCCGTAATCGTGTCGATCGATACCGCTATTTCACCCCCGATCAGATTGGACGTCGCCATGGAAGAGCCCTTGTAGGGCACACCAAACAGGGGGGCTTTAGTTTTTTCCTTGAGCAGTTCGTATACCAGGCGGGCCGTCGTGCTGGGCATACCTATATCAGTATCTCGCTTGTCGGCACCTGCGTTCTTGAGGATATCGCCTACGGTTTTCAGCTTGGACCCCTCGGGCGTCACCAACACCATGGGAAACGTTCCGAGCAGGATGATCGGATCAAAATCTTTGACCGCGTCATAACCCGGCGATGAGTACAGAAACTGGTTAAGGCTATGGGTGGCGTTGGTTCCCATGATCAATGTATAGCCGTCAGGCTCAGCACGAGCTGCCGCCTGCGTACCGATGTTTCCACCTGCGCCGCCACGGTTCTCGACAATAAAGGGTTGCCCCAAGGTCTGGCTCAAATGATCGGCAAAGTACCGTGTCGCGATATCTGTGCCTTGCCCCGGTTGGTAAGGCACAATAATTTTGACGGGCTTCACGGGGTATGCTGCAGAGGCCGCCAGCGATGCCGCCGCCAGCGTAAGGCCAAGAAATTTCACTATTACTCTTTGTTTATGCATGGTTTGTCTCCGTTTGTTTTGTCATGTCGAAAATCAAAACGCTCCTTTAGTGCTTCTTTGATGCTCCTTTGATCCTTCTTTGATCCTTCTTTGATCCTTCTTTGATCCTTCTTTGATCCTTCTTTGATCCTTCTTAGGTCCTTCTTAGGTCCTTCTTAGGTCCTTCGTTGATTCAGCGCTAATTGCGGTACCGCTTTGGCTATGGCTCTGTATTTGCAAAATCTGCGAAACCAGCCAAACCTGAACCAGCTCCGCTTGCGTGCTACGTGTCTTGTTCAGAATGCAAGCTCTGCTGAAGAATATGTTTAATCTGTTCGTTGTGCTCTCCTAGTGTGGGCGGGTTCAATCCCACCTTTGTCGTGGACGAAGACAGCTTGATCGGTATACCCAAACCTCGATAAGCCGGCTCGTCAACGATCATCTGACGATGCCTGGTATGCGCCAGATCAAGCGCTTCGGGTACGGTGTTAACCGGGCCGGCAGGCACGCCCTGACGCATAAGCCCCGCACATAGCGCATCCCGGCTCTCTGCCAGAAACACTGGCTCGATTTCAGCGCGCAATGCCACGCGATTTTGTGAGCGAGCAGCATTGGTGGCGTAATCAGGATGATTAACAAGGTCTGGGCGATTAATGTACGTACACAGTTTGAAAAACTGGGAATCATTGACCACCCCCAGAAACATAGGCCCATCCGACGTTTCAAAGCAGTCATAGGGAGCAATATTGGGATGACCGCTGCCCATGCGCGTGGGCGACACGCCAGACTGCATCCAGTTGGCGGCCTGCGGCACCAACAGACTTAGCGCGGCATCAAACAACACAGCCTCCACCCGCTGCCCCTTGCCACTTCGTTCGCGCGCATAAAGCGCCATCAATATGCCTGACAATGCCGTATAACCCGTCAGGTGATCCACCAGTGGAATCCCGATACGTGTAGGACCCGTCTCCGGGCTGCCATTAATGCTCATAAGCCCGCACATGGCCTGAAGCACGGCATCGTATCCAGGCAGGCCGCCGAGTGGCCCGCTGTCTCCAAACCCGCTGATCGTGCAGTAAATCAGTTTGGGAAAGCGGTCTTTCAGATCGGTTTCGTAATCAAGCTGCCATTTCTTCATGGTCCCCGGCACGAAATTTTCGACCAGCACGTCCGCCTGCTCCAGCAGCAGCATCAGCATTTCACGGTCGTCCTCGCTCGCCAGATTCAGCGTCATGGAGCGCTTGCCACGATTAATTGCCGTGAAGTACGCAGCATTGCCCTGGGCGTCAAATGGTGGACCAAGCTGTCTCGACTCATCGCCAAGCGCTGACTCAATCTTGATGACATCGGCGCCATGATCAGACAGCATCTGAGTACACAAGGGGCCAGCCAGTACCCGCGAAAGATCGACGACCCGCAGCCCGGCCAGCGTTCCCGTCACTGTGGCGTCATCCAACCACACAGATGCCGCCAAACCTTTCGAGCACATGTTCATAAGACAGATTCCATTTGATGAGATGGCCACAGCGTCGCGGTAGCCCGTCGCGTCTGTGTTGATGACGCAGCGGGCACCCTAAAAAACCTTCAGTCTTTGCTGGGCAATTCGACAACGCCGGTGCCAACCACAGACAGCTCGCCATCCTGATTACGACCTTCTTGTTCGATCTCCACCAGCTTGCGGCCATTTTCTTCGAATTTGCGTGACACTTTACCTTTGATGAACAGCATGTCGCCTTCGGGGTTATGCCGACGCACTTTGCAGTTCGATCTGCGCAGGAAGCCGTCGTCACCCATCCAGTTAGTCAGCTGATGGGTCAGCCATGAATTGCGCTCAGGGCCGTAATCGTATGCGCCAGGCGCCCCCACCTCCAGCGCAAAGTCTTCTTCCCAGTGCACGCGCTCTGGCACGTCTGGAATACCAAACCGGTTTTTAATACCCACACCAGGGTGAGCATCAATCAGCTGCCATGCGAGCTTGTTGGCGCGAATGTACAAACCGCCCCAGCCTTGGGCGTACGCAATGAAACCGGTGACGGTCATAGGCCCTTTAAAGAGGGTCTGCAGTTCATCGCCCACCTTTACATCTTCCCAGTAGCGCGGGACGCTGCCACGAATTTCTTCCTGTGCATAAAGCTTGTAGGCTTCCTGCAGCTCTTCTTCGGTGTAGCGACGTGGGGCACGGGACCTGGCTTCTTTATATTTGGTACCTTGTTCACGTGCATGGTCACGTTCAGTGCGAAAGCACCAGCTGTCAGCTTCGGCTACCTTGTCGCCTTCCTGGTTGAAGAAGTCGACATGATAGATCTGCTGAATGGCGCGCCCCGCAAACCGCGTTTCGTGTGGAATCAGTTCTTTCAGATAAGCTTCTGTCGAAATCTCGTCGTTGCGTTTGACGTTTTTATGCCATGTCCAGTCTGCGCCCGACCACATGGCATGAACACCGGGCAGCCCGCCCACGTAGCCGGAAATAATGCGGCTGGTGGTGAACAAAAAGCTAGGCAGGGCAATAATGCCTCCGTGCTGGGTATTAGCCGCGTAGGCCGGATCGCACCACAGCGGATTGTCATCGCCAATGCCGTGCGCGTAGTGCCGGATGTTGTCGCGTGTGGCTTCATAACACCAGGGCTCGGCGGTATCGCCAATTTTCTTGCCAATTCGGCGGCTTAGTTGTTCAAGGTCGTGGTCGGTAATTTTTGGGAATGAACGTACGGGCATGTCCATGATCTTTGCTCCTGTTTATTGTGTGATCTGTTCAATTGATTGTTCGGCTAATGCGGCCTCTTGCTCTCGAAGCTTTTTTCGATGAGTTTTACCTGCCGGTGTTTTCGGCAGCTCGGACACAAAAGCAACGTGTCGCGGGTATTCGTGCTGACTGAGTTGATTGCGCACAAAGTCTTGAATTTCTTTGGTGAAAGCTGGAGTTGCCTGCCGATTGCTGACCACAAACGCTTTGACTACCTGACCACGCAACGCATCGGGCACACCTATGGCGGCCGCCTCGCGGATATCGGGGTGTTTGAGCAAGGTGTCTTCAATCTCTACGGCGCTCATGGTCCAGCCGGCAGAAATAATGACGTCATCCGCCCTGCCTGCATGGTAGAAATAGCCGTCTTCGTCTATACGGCCCAGGTCTTTGGTAGCAACCCATTCTTCCCGACGCCATACCTTCATTTCGCCGATTTCATTGGGCGCACACGGCTTACCTTCAATGTCCTGAACTTCAACGACGGCCCCCGGAATGGGCTTGCCTAAAGAACCTTTTCTGACCGGAAAGTCAGACGCACCTGGATACGAAACCAGAATGACGCCGATTTCGGTCGTTCCATACATGCTGCACACCTTGGCATCAAACACGCCCTCTATGTATGTTTCAGTGGAGCTATCAAGAGGCTCACCGGTGAACGACAGTTTCTTAATCGCGTAGCTGTGTTTCTCGATTTCTGGGCTGTTACGCATCATGCGGTAATGAGTCGCCGCAGCAGACATATTGGTGAACTGATGTTGTGCCAGAGCATCAAGCAATCGGTCAGCGTTGAAGCGGCCCGCAAATGCGCCTATCGATATCCCCATAGCCAGTGGTGCCAAAGTGCCATGCCACAAGCCGTGACCCCACGCAGGAGACGAAGGACAAAAATATTTGTCACCAGGCCGCAACCCAGTGCCGTACAACGCTGCAACCATAAGGGTAACGATGGCCTTGTGGGTGTGTTTGATGGCGTCTGGCATCTCGCGTGTTGTTCCAGAGGTGTACTGGAAGATTGCCAGAGCACTGGCAGACGTTGTCGTCTTGAAATGAGCCGGGTAGGCATCCAGACTGGCCAGAAAGCCTTCGTCCATTACCAGCGTCTCGGTCTCCGTTAAACCCTCTGACAATTGCGCCTTTTCTTGATTGGTGACCAGCAAGCGAGGAAGACAGTCTTGCACCCTGAGCCGCAAGGCATCCGGACCAAATAGCGTGAATAAAGGAACTGCAATCGCGCCCGATTTGATGACGCCAAACAAAGCGACATAAAAAGCCCGCGATGGCTCAAGCATGATGGCTACTCTGTCGCCCTTAACTACGCCGCGAGAAACCAGATAGTTGGCAAACCGGGAGGAGTCTTGCGAAAGAGACTGAAAAGTCAGCGCTTCGTCTTCGCCCGAAGCATGCACAACGGTAATCGCTACCCTTTCGCTGTCTGTTGCATGACGGTCTATGCATTCGTGCGCGATGTTGAGCTGCTGCGTATCGCCATCAAACAATTCCCAAAGTTTGTCTGGCCCCCAGTGAGCCAGAGCATCGGCATATGAGGTGTAGTCGGTGAGTGTTTTCATGATTAATTCGCTGCTGTTCAGATGTCATAACTTTATGGATTCATAGTTTGATTGTCAAATGCAGTATTAAATTGTATATATACAATTATAAAATATGGTGCGTGAGCGAAATTGTCTGGATAAAAGCAATCAAAAAACCTGAAAACACTGGAAGCAAATCAAGCTATTCACCACGGTGCACGGCACATTGCGCACACTTCAAGAGTCGTTCATCAGGCTGGCGCGCTCGCACGGATAACCCGCCACAACGCTTGCCACGAGTACGCTAGTGGATGAGTTATCAACGGTGGTTTGTGTGAATGCGAGTAAAAAACGGTGAGCAGCACGTGTTTGCGCAAGCTGACACAGCGTTTTTCCGATGAGGGGCAATAAAAAAGGCCATCGAATCGATAGCCTTTGTCGGAGTGCGTCAGTGCGCGCGTATGCGGTGGTATTCAGGAAATCTGACCCTGCACCTCTTCCAGCGTATCCACGAAGCGGCCCACCATGTCGCGTACCTGCTCTTCGGTAATGATAAGCGGCGGGCAAAAAGCAATACTGTCCTGGATGCCGCGCACGATTAGCCCGTGCTCGTGGGCCCGCTCTACAAGCAAGGCACCTGCCTTGCCCACAGGGTCAAATGGCTTGCGCGTTGCCTTGTCGGCAACCAGCTCCACAGCGGCAATCAACCCTGTGCCACGCACCTCACCCACCAGCGGATGATCACTCAGCGCACGCAGCGAGGACTGCAAAACCTCCCCGACGCGCGCCGCATTTTCGACCAGACCATTGTCCTCAATAATACGTATGTTCTCCAGCGCAACAGCCGTGGCGACGGGATGTCCGCTGGTGGTGTAGCCGTGTCCAAAGGTTCCAAGCTCACCCGAGTAGCGGGCAATGACCGACTGTACCGGCTCGCTCAGCAGCACGGCTGCCAACGGCAGATAGGAAGACGTGATCTGCTTGGACAGTACCATGATGTCTGGCTGAATACCGAAGCGGTCAGAGCCGAACATATGGCCCAGGCGGCCAAAGCCGGTAATGACCTCGTCTGCCACGACCAGTACGTCATACTTGCGGCACACCTGCTGAATTTTGGCCCAGTAGGTTTCAGGCGGCACAATGACGCCGCCAGCGCCCATGACGGGTTCGCCTATGAACGCCGCCACAGTGTCCGGCCCTTCGCTCAAAATTAAGGCTTCAAACTCTTCGGCCATACGGGTGGCGAAGGTGTCTTCCGTTTCGTCAGGCCTGCCCTCTCGGTAAAAATGCGGGCAGGTAACATGCTTCATTTGCGGCAGTGGCAGATCAAAGCCTCGATGATTGGGTGCCAGCCCTGTGAGACTGGCCGCAGCCACCGTTACGCCGTGGTAGCCCTTGTTGCGCGCAATAATTTTCTTTTTCTGGGGTCGGCCAAGCGCATTGTTGTAATACCACACCATCTTGATAACAGTGTCATTGGCCTCAGAGCCCGAGTTGGTGAAAAACGCGGTATTCATGCGCCCCTGTGTAAGCTGCACGAGTTTTTCGGCAAGCTCGATAGAGGGTGTATGCGTTTTATGGGTAAAGGTATGATAGAACGGCAGTTTGCTCATCTGACGAGTGGCTGCATCTACCAGGCGCTGCTCGTTAAAGCCAACCGCCACGCTCCATAGCCCCGCCATCCCTTCGATGTATTTTCTACCCTGGTCATCGTACACGTAGATACCTTCGCCACGCTCGATGACACGTGAACCTATCTGCTGATGCTTGACCGCATTGGTATACGGATGCATCTGATAGTGGATGTCACGATTTTGATTATCGCTAAGTGTATTCATGTCGTTGCTCTCAACTGAAGGCCAGAAATAAGGAAGGCGGGTTCATAGCACCCTTTTTACAGCTGGGCAGTTATCGGTCAGTACCCTACCGCCTGACCATCCCGCCTGGGGTCGGACGCGGCGATGTAGCCGCCATGTGGTTGCCTGACGATAACCTGGGCAGCACCAAAGTCCAGGCTGTCGCCTGGCTGCATGGCAATATTGTGCCCCGCTGCACGCAAAGCCTCCACCACTACCGCCGGAGTGTGGTCTTCCAGCATCACCTTAGGTCCGCTCTCGACTCTGAAACGAGGCGCATCCACGGCAGTCTGGGGGTTGTGCCCCAGATCGACCAATTGTTGCATCATCTGCACATGGCCTTGTGCCTGCATATTTCCGCCCATAACACCAAAGCTGGCGTAGGGGTCACCTTTGCGCGTCACAAAGGCTGGAATAATTGTATGCATGGGGCGCTTGCCCGGAGCCACTTGATTGCGATGGCCTGGCACAAGCGAGAAGCCACGTCCACGGTTGTGCAGGGCGATACCCGTGTCCGGCACAACGACGCCTGACCCAAAGCCATGATAGTTGGACTGTATATACGAAATCATCATTCCATCAGCATCGGCGGCAGTAAGATAGACCGTACCCCCGTGCCCGGGCAGACCTGCTGTGGGCACTGAAGCTTTGCGCGGATCTATCAGCGCAGCACGGCGGCGAAGATAATCTTTATCAAGAAGCTGGGCAGCCAGTTCACCCATTCCTATTGGATCGCCCACGTGCTCATGCAAGTCGGAAAACGCCAGCTTCATCGCCTCGATGGGAAGATTGAACAACGACAAAGGGGCGTTTGCGCGCGGCGGGTCAAACGTATCAAGCATGCCCAAGGCCATCAAGGCTGCGATTCCCTGCCCATTAGGTGGAAGTTCATGCAGCATATAGTCACCGCGGTAACTCATGGACAATGGGTCCACCCAATCGCAGCGGTTTGCGGCAAGGTCAGCACGAGTAAGTGCACCACCTGTTCTGCAGAAAAATCAGCCATGCGTTCAGCCAGTTCGCCTTCGTAAAACGCTTTCCCACCCGTGGTCGCAATAAGCTCCAACGTGCGCGCCTGCTCTGGGAAGCGCCATATATCGCCGGCCTGCGGTGCGGCACCAGTGGGCAAAAATGCCTGAGCGTAACCCGGCTGATCTTTAAGCAATAGCGCCTGAGCCGCCCATTGCCGCGCGATGGTCGGAGACACGGCAAAGCCATTTTCGGCGTAGGCAATGGCGGGTTCGA
Organism: Allopusillimonas ginsengisoli; assembly: GCA_005239165.1. Taxonomy (GTDB): domain Bacteria; phylum Pseudomonadota; class Gammaproteobacteria; order Burkholderiales; family Burkholderiaceae_B; genus Allopusillimonas; species Allopusillimonas ginsengisoli_A. Next base: position 117,069 of record RAPG01000007.1, on the reverse strand, counting down.
ATAAATCCCGAAAAGGCAGCTTGCCGAAACGACGCGACAACTCTACCCATCCCGCCACTTGTCCAGGAACGGTCACTGTGCCCCAACCGAGCTCAGGCATTGCGGACTTTCCATGAAAATAGTCTGGCGTCCAGGCCTGCGGTGCACGGCCTGAAGCATTCAGCGCGTGCAACGTCCCTTTGTTCCAAATGAGGGCGAAGGCATCACCGCCAATACCATTCATGACAGGCTCGACGACCGTCAAGGTAATTGCTGTCGCCAAAGCGGCGTCAACAGCATTGCCGCCAGCCAGAAGCATGCGCAGGCCAGCCTGGGCAGCCAAAGGCTGCGTCGTACTGACCACATTGGCGGCAAGCACTGGCGTACGACGACTCATGTGGGGAAACTGCCAATATGGATGGGCTGACATAATGACTTCTCTACGTATTTAATGTGAGGGTTTTACTGCTGAACGAGCACTATGAAAAATGAGTTCAACTGAAAAACGGCGCGAACTGAAAAAAGCGGGAAACCGACCATAAGATAATCCTGACCAGTAGCCGCCGACCATCAACGTGATCTACTGAGCAACAATGCCCGCCTTCCCGACCAAGGATTTAATAATGGGGATTTCCTGTTTTGTTTGTCGGTTCAACGCTTCGACGCTACCGTCAGACGGTTCAATACCCATCACAAACATGCGTTGCTTCACCTTTTCGTCCGCCAGCGCTGCCTTAAGCGCGTCGCCAAGCACGCGCGTCTCGTCTGCAGGCGTACCGGGCGGCGCAACCAACGTAAACCAGGCTGTTAAGTCGAAACCAGGATAGCCCGACTCGGCAACCGTACGCAACGTGGGTAGCGTTGACATACGCTTCTTGCTGGTAATCGCCTGAACATCTACCTTATCGGATTCCACTTGCGGCATGCCGGTGGACACCATATCGAAAAACAGGTCGACGTCACCGCTAATGACCTGTGGCAAAGCCTGCGTCGAACCCTTAAACGGAACGTGCAGCAGCTTGATACCAGCGAGTTGCTGGAAATATTCTGCCGCAAGATGCGACGACGTACCCGTGCCAAACGACGCGATCGTCAACGCATCGGGCTTTTTCTTGGCCGCTGCCACGACATCCTCAAGCGAGCCAAAGCCGTCTTTCTTGGTGCTTAGCAAGACCATGGGGCCGATTCCTATCATGCCTATAGGTGCAAAGGCATCCGGATCGTACGATAGGCTCTTGAAAAGAAAACGATTAGTAACCAGCGTTGAGTTCGTGGCAAGCAAAATGGTGTAGCCATCGGGCTGAGATCTGACCACATACGATGCGCCAATCGTGGTTGCCGCACCCGCGCGGTTCTCGACCACCACAGGCTGCCCCAGGGTCTTTCCCATATGCTCAGCGAGGGTGCGGGCCAACCCGTCGGTGGCACCACCGGCCGGAAACGGTGTCACCATTGTGACGGCACGATCCGGAAAACCTTCAGCGCCAGCAGCACTGGCTGACGCAATGAGTAAGGCCGCAGAAAAAACCGTAAAACCTGCTCTGAACATGTTTGTCTCCTGATTTATCTATGACAGGGGGATGACTTTCTTGGTTGAATTCCGTAGAATGAAATTCAATTCCTTTTTTAATCATCCAAATATAAAGGCAGCGCACGCCAAATGCAATCGCTTTCAGACATTGGCACCAAGCAACAGAGAGAGACAGGTGCCGCACGGCGTCCAGCTCGCCGCAAGCGTGCCGTCACGCAAGGTGATCCCGCTTCGCCTCATTTCGTCGAAGCACTGGCCCGCGGGCTCGACGTGTTGCGATGCTTCACCCCTGACGTCAAGTCACTCGGAAATCTCGAGTTAGCCGAGATCACGGGCCTGCCAAAATCAACGGTCAGCCGTATCGTTTACACGCTGATGACACTGGGTTATTTGCGCTATGACCGGGAATCAGGCCGCTACTGGCCAGATTATGGTGTGCTTGCGTTGGGCTTTGGCTGTCTTGCCAGCCTCGAGGTTCGTCAGGTAGCCAGGCCGCTTATGGAAGAGCTTGCACAGGCCACCGGCGCAGCGGTGGCTCTGGGTGCCTTTGATGGCAAGTCAATGACGTACATAGATGCTGTGCATGGTTCTGTCGCGCTGTACCTGCGCCTGCCCGTAGGCTACCGCGTCGGCATGAACAGCACCATGGGTCGCACGTATTTGGCCAGCTTGCCCAAAGCTCAACAAGATGCCTTGCTGCCAACGCTGGACGCGCCTGCAGATATGCTGGCCATATTGGCAAAAGCCAGCACAGAATTCGCTGCAAACGGGTGCTGTTACGGCATAGGTGACTGGCAACCGGGCATCAATGCTGTAGCTGCCCCGTTTAACGCCATTACTGGCGAAGGTACGTTCGTACTCAGTTGCGGCGGTCCTGAAGGCATATTGCCAGAGGCTCACTTGCGTAGCGAGATTTCGGCTAGTCTGAAAGATGTGGTTGCCCGCCTCTCGCTTCCGGGGTTTACAGACTGACCACGCTGCACCACCCAAGCGGGCTGGCTGGGCAACACAAGCGTAAATGGTCAGCCAACGGCGACCAATGCTTCATGTTGGAGCAACCGCCGGTATAAAAGATCAGCCGTCTCACTGCGACCTTGTATCCCCGCTGCAGGGTCTATATCAAAGCGCTGCACATAGCCGTTTTCGAGCAACAAACAGCTATCGGTGAGTTCTACGAGCTCATGGGGGTGATGGCTGATGCAAAGCATGGTGGCGCCGGTTTCGTCGAGGCAGCGACGACACAAGGCAGCCAGCGTCGTGCGCAAGGCAGGATCAAGGGCGCTGAAGGGTTCATCAAGCAACAGCAAGTCAGGTTGCAAGGCAAAGGCACGAGCCAGTGAAGCCCGCTGCGCCATGCCGCCCGATAGTTCTCGGGGCCATGCTTGCGCGAACGCGTCAAGCTCAACCTGTTTTAACCAATACATTGCACGCGTGCGTGCCTCGTCTGCATGGCAACCCGCCGCCCGCAATGGTATCTCGATGTTTTCAATAATGCGGCGCCAAGGCAGCAGCCTGGGCTCCTGAAATACCAGCAAGGGATGACGATAGCTATTGCTTAACGTACCCGACGTGGGCTTGAGCAACCCGGCGGCCAGACGCAGCAGCGTACTCTTGCCTGCGCCGCTGGGGCCGAGCAAACCCAGACGCTGCCCTGGTTTCAGTTGGAGGTCGATGCCCCGAAGCACAGCCAAAGACCCAAAATGCAGAGTGATATTGTTAAGCTCAAGCATGACTGGGCTCCTGCCATTTTCCAAGGTGGCGCTGCAAAGGCTGCAGCAAGGCAAACTCAAGCACGGCCACCAGCAGCAGAATCAGTGCGACCCAGGCATAGAGTTCTGCACTGTCAAACGTACTGCGGGCATTGGCCAGTGCATAACCTGCACCACTTTCTGCGCCCAGCACTTCGGCCATAACGACCAGCCGCACGCCGCCACACGTGGCAATAAGCAAAGCGGCCGTCAGCGGCGCAGTGAGTGCAGGCATGTACAAATGACGCAGCCGTCGCCAAAAACCATAGCGGTACATATGCGTCATTTCGATGAGATTGCGATCAACCTGCATCATGCCTTTTACCGTATTGACATACATGCCAGGTGCCATCATGAGCACCGTCATAAAAATAACCATGGAAGAACCCAAGCCAAACCACAGCATGGCCATAACGACGACCACTACAGGCGGTATGGCCATGAGCAGCCACCGCACAGGCTCAAGCAGCCCGCGCACCCGCGGTTTGTGGCCTGCCAGTATGCCCAGGGCAAGGCCTATGGTGCAGCCTGTGCTTACACCAATACCAATACGCAGCAGACTGTCGCCCGCGTTAGGCAGAAAATGATCGCTGGCCAACAGGCGGGGAATAGCTTTAAGTGTTTCTAGCGGCGTGGCCATGAGCATCGGCCCCATGTAGACAGCACTAGCTTGCCAGCCGGCGAGCAACAGAAGCACACCCAGGACGCTCCATAACCGTGAGGTGCGGCCCACGCCGTCAGAATTGGACACTACGTTCATGGCCCGTAAAACCCGGCATCAGGCAGGCGGCCACCTATGGCCTGGGGGTACTGTTCACCCAGCAACCCGTACAGCGCTTCAAGCTGGGGCCTAACCTCGCTTGCAGGACGGCTGTCGAGTCGGGTAACGCGAATTGCCGTTTCAATGGCCGGCACAGGCAGGTGCGGGATGTACCGGTGCACCAGTTGTGCACAAGCTTGCGTGTTGGACTTACACCATGCGGCAGAAGCGGCATAAGCGCGCTCGACGGCATGATTGAGCTCGGTATCTTTCGCCATATGAGAGTTAGCCATAATACCGGCCTGTGGCAGTTCGGCACGATTGGGGAAGGCGTCGCGCCAGGCGTCTTCAAGACTTTGCACGCGGTGCAGGGCAATGGTGCCCTGTTGCTCAGCGCGCCACAGCAGCAGTGATGCCGTGGGTTCGACAAGCAAGGCGTGTTTGCCCTGACCGGTTAACATGAGCGCAATGGCGTCTTGAGCGTCGCGCGTGCGGCGTAAGCGCACGGGCTTGCCGCCTTTTTCCTTATGTGCTTGAAGCAGGGTATCTAGCAAGACCGCCGGCAGATCGCGCTGAAAGGGCACGAGCAGCTCTTGGCCGCCCAAGTCTTCAAACCCTTTTACATCAGGGTCGCGGCTGACCAGCCACAATATGCCCCATACAGAGATGTTTAGCAGTTTGACCGGATCACCCCGATTAAACATAAGCGCGGGCAGATTGCTGGGCACGGCGCTGAAATCTATTTCTTTTTTAGCCAGCAGTACACGCAGCTGATCAGGGCTTTGCCATAGGCGAAATTGAACCTGCTGTGCGTAGTCTTTGAGCGCGTTGGTTTCTACCATGTGCAACAGCGGGTAGCTGACCACGGCACCAGGCCCGGCCAGTGTGAGTTTTGCATAGGGTGGCGCAGCATGCGCGAATGGCGCGAGCATGAAAAAAAGCAGGGCGACGCTTGCGTACGCCCTGCTGAGCAGAATAGATTTGAACATTAAGTGAATGAGAATTATTATTAAACAAAAATTCTCTCATTTTTATTGATTAAGCGCCAATGACTAAAGTCAACTTGCCACCAGAAGAGGCCACCACTGTATCGATCCTGCTACAGCATCCCCTGGTGACCGGCCTTGACGCCACGATTGCCCGGCTATTGGCCAGAGGCGCGCAGGCGAAAGAGGCAGAGCCCGGAGAAATCGTTTTTCGCGAAGGGGACGAAGCAAGGTCTTATTTGCTGCTGGAGAGCGGCGAAGTTGAAGTGTTTCGCTACAGCCACGATGGGGACGAGCGGGTGTTTCATGTGTTCGAGCCGGGGCAACTCGTGGCCGAGGCGGCCATGTTTATGCCTCACGGACGTTATCCCATGTGGGCCAGGGCCCGAAGCACATCCCGGTTCTTTCGCCTTCAGCGCAGCAGCCTGCACCATGCGTGCCAAAGCCAGCCAGCACTTGCCATGAGCATGCTGGCTGGCTTGAGCAGCGCACTGTATGGCCAGGTGAACAAGGTAGACTGGATCACCTCAAGTTCGGCGCCCGAACGGCTTGCCAATTACTTGCTGCAGCTGAAAGAACGCCAGGGCAACACCGTGCGGCTACCGCTTAATCAGCGCCAACTGGCTGCCCACCTTGGCATGCGCGCCGAGACACTAAGCCGTTTGTTTACCGAGTGGCAGACCAGAGGTTACGTGGCCGGGCGGCGCTGCGACTGGAAATTACAAAACCTGCCACAGTTACAGCATTTAGCCACACTGGCACAGCGGCCTTTCTGAACATACACCCGATAGCCGCTTACCATAAACCACAACACGACAAAGGTCATTGGCGCAAAGTCTGTGTGCAGCCAGAATACCCTCCTGTTTTTCAAATAGGGTTCACCCATGCACGCCAAGTCCAGCGAAACACCCACGCCCACTTATACTGAAGCCGATATCCGGCAGCTGGTGTTTTTGTTCTATGGCCGTGTACGCGTCGATGAACTGCTCGGCCCCATCTTTGCGCATCATGTAGAAAACTGGGAAGCCCATCTGAACACACTGTGCGATTTCTGGTCTGCGCTATTGCTTGGCACCCGCCGGTTCAAGGGCGCGCCCATTCCACGGCACGCCGCACTGCCCGGCCTGAGCTGGCCACTTTTCGAGCGATGGCTGGCGCTGTTTTACAGTACAACGTCTGATCTCCGGCATCCTGCACTCAAGGCAGCCGCCGATCCCATCGCCCAACGCATCGCCACCAAACTGTGGCAGGTTTACCAATCGAGAACCCCTATGCCTACCCTACCGGATACCCTTCCCACTGGCCTTGAACGCTACGGCCAGTCGCCAGTGTTCACACCTGAAAGCCTTCCCGAGGCGCTTACCACTTCGCATAGCACACGCTCTGGCACTTGGGGCCTGCTGCGGGTTGAATCAGGCGTGCTGCGATTTACGCTTGCTACCGAACCTGTCACCCAGGCTGTATTGACGGCTGGGCAGTGCGTGGTCATAGAACCCGACGTGCCGCATTATGTAGCGTTCGAATTGCCGGGCAGCTTTCAAATCGAGTTTTACAGGGCACCACGCTAAACCCACCCGCCTACTAGCGCTGCGCCGACGCAACCCCTACCGGGTATGTGCGTGTTTTGTGCGTCACCGGTATGCGGCGACCCTTGAGCAGAATATTCCAGTAAAACCAGGGCATGAACGCACGCTTGAGCCACCAGTAAAAACGGCGTGGCACACGAGGGTCAGCAGGGAAACTAGGGCTTACGGTGCCGCCATAGGTAAACTCGGCCAGCAGCACCCGACCTTGCGACGTGGTAAGCGGGCATGCAGCATAACCATCGTACGAGGCGCTCTGGCTCTGCCCGCGCAATGACTGCAGCAAGTTACTCACAAGTACGGGGGCCTGACTCTTGATGGCAGCGGCCGTCTTGCTGTTGGGTGTAGAAGTGCAGTCGCCCAACCCAAATACATTGGCATATCGCACATGCCTGAGTGTATGTTTGTCGACATCCAGCCACCCAGCCCCGTCAGCCAGTGCGCTGTCGCGTATGAAGTCAGGCGCACTTTGCGGCGGTACAACGTGCAGCAAATCGTAAGACACTTCTTCGCGCACGGTCTCGCCGTTAATTACCGATTCAAACACAGCGACTTTCTCGCTACCCCGCACCTGAACCAGATTCTGGCTGAAATGCGTTTGTGCAGAATAGCCGTCCATGACCTTATCGAGTGCCTCGGCATAGAACGGCACGCCAAACACTGATGCAGCACCAGACCTGAATTGAACCGTCGCCTTTACACCCTTACGACGAAAATGGTCAGCCGACAGATACAGGGCCTTCTGCGGCGCCCCCGGGCACTTGACCGCTCCTGCGGGTTGGGTAAACACCGCTGTGCCCCCCTTGAATTCACGCACGAGCTGCCACGTATAGGGAGCAAGATCATAGCGATAGTTGCTGGTAACGCCGTTCTTTCCCAAGGCCTGGACAAGGCCTTCAACAGCATCCCAGTTGACCTGAATGCCTGCGGCGACAACAAGATACTCATAACCCAGCCGCGTGCCGTCCTCGCACTCGATTTGGCTCTCGTCAGGCAGGAATGCTTTAACGGCTGAGGCCACATGCACGACTCCTGCAGGCAGGCACCCCGTCAGGCTTCGCCGCGTTGCTTCAGGCGCGTAGGCGCCACCACCGACAAGCGTCCAGGCGGGCTGATAATAATGCTGTGCAGCCGGATCAACGATGACAACATCCACTCCCGGATCTGCCCTACGCAATTGAGCGGCGACCGCAATGCCTCCTGCCCCTGCCCCCACAATGACAACGGTGTGCTTGCGAACCAACGACTGCGTAGTGCTCATGACCTGCCTTAAGTAGAGTGAGGGCGGGGGCCGACGCTGGCGACTGTCACGCTGGACACGCCCGGCAGGCCACGATAGCCATCTGATTGGTTAAGAAACCAGTTGCGATCATTCTAGTTACCAAGGCGCGTGCACGGAACAATAAATCAGCAATTTGCATATACCGTACCTGTTTGCAAACTGCCAGAGCCCTTCACCATCTCTGAAAGCGGCAATGTGTGTGCGGAACAGGCCAAATGGCCGCTCGCCGCACTGGCGCTTGCGCTGGCAAATTTTGTTGTACGCTGTGCGCTATTGTCAAAAAGCGGGAAGCAAAAATGTCAACACCCACCTCCACCATCGACCTGGCAGGCTGTAATCAATGACGCAACCTCAATGGATGATTCTGGCCATTCTTGCCGCGACCCTGTGTCTGTTTTTGTATGGACGCTGGCGACATGACATTGTGGCGGCTACCGCGCTGCTGGCAAGTGTGCTTGTAGGGCTGGTACCGGCCGATGAAGCGTTTACCGGCTTTGCACACCCCGCCGTCATCACAGTGGCCTGTGTGCTCATACTGAGCAGTGCGCTGCTGCAGACCGGCGTAGTAGATATGTTGGCGGAGCGTTTATTGCCCACTGAGGCGGGGCCCACCATTACCATTGCCGCACTGGTCACGCTGTCGGTCGTTCTGTCGAGCTTTATGAACAACGTAGGTGCGTTGGCGTTACTAATGCCCATCGCCCTGCAAATCGCCCGACGGCAAAATCTGGCACCTGGGAAAATCCTGATGCCGCTCGCCTTCGGCACAATACTGGGTGGGATGACCACGCTTATCGGCACGCCATCCAACCTGATTGTGTCCGGCTTTCGCCGACAGATGGGAGATGGCGCGTTTGACATGTTTGCCTTCACACCTGTGGGGGTCACGGTGGCAGCGTGCGGTGTGCTGTTCGTGGCACTGATTGGATGGCGCATTGTTCCGGCGCGCGAACGTGCCGGGGCAGACTCCTTCGACACAGGTGCCTATCTTACTGAAGCACGGGTTGCGGCCAACTCCAAAGCCATCGGCATGTCGTTACGCGAAGCCGAGGCCGAGCTGGAAGGTGCAGACGCCCAGATCATCAGTTTAGTGCGTAATGAAATCAGACTAACGGCGCCCCACACGGCGGGGCCTTTGCGCGAAGATGACCTTGTCCTGATCGAAGCTGACCCGGAAACGCTGGCCAAGGCACTGGACAGCCTGGGACTTGTCTTTGGTGCAACGCCAACTGATGACGACGATGAAGAAGAAAAGGAAAAGGAAAAGGAAAAGGAAAAACAGGCTCAGGCTAGCGACGACGACGCTGTCGGCAGCAAGACAAAGGAACAGGAAAAACAGGAAGAGCAGGAAAAGAAAATTGAACGTTCAATTGAACTGGATGATGCAGAGTTGGTCGAGCTGGTTGTACTGCCTGGCTCAAGTCTGCTCAGCCGCAGCGCCAGCGACCTGAACCTGCGCGAGCGCTTTGGCATCAATCTGCTTGCAATTTCACGTCAAGGGGCGCGGATTCAAAGCCGTGTGCGGCATACTGCGCTACGCCATGGTGATGTACTGCTTATGCAGGGGCCGGGCGATCTGATTTCGGAATTTGCCGCCAATGCTGGATGCGCGCCGCTGGCCACCCGCGCACTGCGCGCTCCAGACCGCAAGAAAATGATTATGGCGTGCACCGCCATGGCTATTGCCATTGGCGTCACGGCGTTCAACCTATTGCCAGCTGCCATCAGCTTTTTGCTGGGCGTCGTTTTACTGATGCTCTTTCGCGTGCTGCCGCTGCGCAAAATGTATGAAGCCGTAGACTGGCCTGTGATTGTGCTGCTGGCTGCCCTGCTGCCAGTCGCACAGGCCACTGAAAGCACGGGGGCTGCCAAGCTGGTCGCCGAGCTCCTCATGAACAACGTGGCGCAGGGAAATGCCATCGTCGCGTTAGGCTTAGTACTGGTGGTCACCATGTTTATGTCTGACGTCATCAACAATGCGGCCACGGCCGCTATTATGTGTCCCATAGCCATCAGCTCGGCGAACCAGCTTAACGTCAGTGCTGACCCATTTTTAATGGCTGTTGCGATTGGCGCTTCGGCGGCGTTTCTCACACCCATAGGGCACCAGAACAATACCCTTATCCTCGGCCCCGGCGGCTTCCGTTTTGGCGATTATTGGCGCATGGGTCTGCCACTGGAAATCGTCGTGACGCTGATTGCAATACCCATGCTTTTGCTGGTGTGGCCGCTTTGAGTATGAGCGTGCTTAACGCACGATCGCAATCAGGCTAAAACCTTTAATACACGAAAAGAGTCAGCATAGCTGGCCCGGCCGCGTCATGCCGTCAACGTACATTGATCGCATGACCTTTCGCCCCGACACTTAAAGACTCACACGTAGCATAGCTGCACAGAGGACATTTGAATGCAGATCGTGGGGCAACATTCAGCCCCCATTCAGCACACAAAAAAATTCCGAAAACGATGACAATAAGTGTTTCCGAAAGCATCTCGCACTGATACACTTGAATCTCAACTTTGCGTGACGTGCCAGGTTGGCCGCGACCGCTACGCAGCTGCATTCCCATCTTTGGGGGTGTGCCGCCAATACTCTGCAACCCTGACGACCGCCCCCTCCATCCAAACCGGAGGCAGGTCATGTCGCATCAGTTGTTTGACCCACACACGGGTCGCCCCACACTATCTCGCTCCACCACACTCCATTCAACCTCCCGACGCCGCGTGCTTCAGGCAGGCGGCCTGGCTGGTCTGGCTGCCATCGGCGCCCCTTGGTTTCATCTGCGCAATGCGTATGCCGCCGACAAAACGCTGAAGATCTTGCAGTGGAGCCACTTCGTTCCTAGCTACGACACATGGTTTGACGGTTTTGCCAAGCAATGGGGTGAGGCCAATGGCGTCCAGGTTGTTGTTGACCACATCAATATTGGCGACCTCGTCACCACGACCACTTCTGAGATGTCGGCCAATTCGGGCCACGACATTATTGAGCTTGGCCCCGAGGCGGCACAATTCACGCCCAATGTTCTGGACATGGCCGATATTAACGAACAGGCCGCTAAACAGTTTGGTGAGGTTTTCGGCGTTATTCCGAGAATTTCCTACAACCCGGTACTCAAGTCATGGTATGCATTTTGTCACGGGTGGACTATAGACTGCGGCGACTATCGGCGTTCGTTATGGCAGAAAGCAGGCATGGAGAATGGCCCCGACACCTATCAGCAGCTATTGGATATAGGAGAGAAAATCCACAAAGAACAGGGCGTTCAGGTCGGTATTGGTATGTCGCAGGAGCTCGACTCCAATATGGTGGCCCGGTCTATTTTGTGGTCATGGGGAGCGTCGGTTCAGGATGAAGACGACAACGTCATTCTGGGGCAAGGCGACAACCGAAAACTCGCCATCGAAGCCGTCAAATACATGTCAGATCTGTATCACCGCGCCATGACGCCTGCCGTGTTTGCATGGAATGCCGCCTCAAACAACCAGGACCTTATCGCCGGCAAAGCGTCGTATATCGTGAACTCGATTTCAGCTTACCGTTCGGCTCAGCAAAGCAAGCCGGACATCGCCAAAGACGTATTCTTCACCGGACCGCTGGCAGGACCGAATGGCGATCGCTGGGCCAATGTACACGTACTCTATAACTACATCATTCCGAAATTTGCAAAAGCACGCGAAGATCTGGCCAAGCGGTTCATTCTGCATCTGACTGAGAATTACGATCAGGCCATGTACCAAAGCAAGCTGTACAACTCGCCGAGCTACTTTGGTACGGCTGTGCCTAAAGGTGACCGGGGCTACAAGGCGGTCGACGGAGCAGGCACGCTGAAAAGCCTTAACGATGCCTGGTTTGCCCACGATCCCTTCCGTCTAGACGGTGAGGCCGACGGCAAGCTGGCCAGTCTGACGGCGGCAACAGAGTGGACGACCAATCTGGGGCATCCAGGGTATTCCAACGCAGCCGTGGGTGAAGTGTTCAACACGTTTATCTTGCCCAACATGATGGCCAAGGCTGCTCGTGGAGACCTGACTGCTGAACAAGCGGTGGACCAGGCAGTGCGTCAGATAGAGCTCATTTATGGGCAGTGGCGTGAGCGGGGCCTGATCGGTGGCAAAGTGTCAACATAACCGGATACCACCATGACCAGCCTCAGCATTGAACACCTGAGCACCACCTATGATCGTGGCCGGGTGAAAGCGGTCGACGACGTCAGCCTGGACATGCCCGATGGAGAGTTTCTGGTGCTGCTGGGCGCTTCGGGCTCAGGCAAGACCACGCTGATGCGCACTATCGCCGGGCTGGAGCGCCCCAGCAGCGGCACCATTTATATCGATGGCAAGCTGGCCAACGAGCAACCGCCGCGCCAGCGCAACATCGCCATGGTTTTCCAGAGTTATGCACTTTACCCTCACAAAACAGTGGCAAAGAATATCTCTTTTCCTTTAGAAACGGTGCACCTGTCTGCAACGCACATTCAGGAAAAAGTTGCATGGGCGGCGCAACTGTTTGGCATAGAGCGTCTGCTCAAGCGAAAACCACGTGAGCTATCCGGTGGCGAGCGCCAGCGCGTGGCGCTGGCCCGCGCGCTGGTGCGCACGCCCAGTCTCTTCCTGATGGACGAACCACTGTCTAACCTCGATGCCAAATTGCGCCACTCGGCCCGCCGCGAGTTTAAGCGCCTGCATGAGCAAACAGGGATTACAACCTTGTATGTAACGCATGATCAGGTCGAAGCCATGGGCCTGGGCCAGCGCGTCGCCGTCATGAACCATGGCAAGATCCAGCAACTTGGAACCCCGCACGAAATTTATCATGAGCCGGCCAATACGTTTGTGGCCCAGTTTATGGGCTCACCGCCCATGAACCTGATCCCCGACGGGGACTGGTTGCTGGGCTTTCATGCCGAAAATATATGGCTGCCTGAAGGCGAGATGCCCTCACAGCACTACCCGCTCCCCGTCGAGATCCAGCAGATTGAGTTTCTGGGCGCCGATGCACTCATCTATTGTGTGTTCATCCCCACGCATACCGACATCATTCTGAAAATGCCCGAACGTCTGGCGCAGAAGCTGGCTGCCGGGCAGACCCACACATTCTGTGTCCCCGATACGCTGTTGCGCCGCTTTGATCCAGAAACCGGCCAGCGCGCTGCGTCAGACAAGCCCATGCCGCCTGCACCAGACCCGGGTCAAAGCCCTGGCTCATTTCCTGACACGCGCCCGTCCTCGCGCGCCGGAGCGTGAGCCATGGCACACCGGTCGCTCAGCCTGAACCAGCGCGACACGCTGCTGGCCATGGCTATGGTATTGCCTGCGATTCTGTACATCGTGTTGCTGCTGGGCATTCCCATTGTGCTTGCCCTCGTTTACAGTCTCAACGACGTCACCACCGGCAGCCCGGTCATGCGCTTCATTGGGCTGCAAAACTTCATCGCACTGCTGCATAACCCCGATTTCATACAGGCTATCAGCAATACCATTTTGATCACGACTTCCACACTGGTTGGTGTGTTAGTGCTGGGCACGATTCAGGCTGAGCTGTTGGCGCGCCCCACGCGTGGAAAATGGCTGATCCGTTTCCTGATTCTGCTGCCATGGACGGCACCCGCCTCCTTGAGCGCAATCGCGTGGCTCTGGATGCTGGATTCCACGTTTAGCCCGATTGACTGGGTGCTGCGCGGCGTGGGCTTACTTGGCCACCCGGGTGCGCTTTTTGGCGAGTATGACAACACCTTCTGGCTGGGCCGTAGCGGCCTGGCCCTGTTTTCCATCATTCTTGTCAATGTCTGGCGTCTGTTGCCCCTGGGCACCGTCATTATTCTGGCAGGGTTGAATGGCGTGCCGCGCGATATTCTGGAACAGTCAGAAATCGACGGTGCCGGCTATTTCAGGCGTATGTTTCATGTGACGCTGCCCATGCTTATTCCGGTATTCGGTGTGACAGTACTGTTTACGTTTGTATTTGTTTTCTCGGACATTGTGACGGTGTTTATTCTGACGCGGGGCGGCCCGGCCAATGCAACGCAGGTCTTGCCTACACTGGCATTTTTCACCGGTGTACAGGGCGGATCGCTGGGCATGGGCGCGGCCACTGCTGTGTTTTTGCTGCCAGTGCTGGCGGCCGTGTCGGTGCTGATTCTGACATTCATACGTCGGCGGGAGATCTGATCATGCCAGCCAAAGCCGCCGCACAAGCCAGCCGTCGGATTGGGCTATATCTGGCCACCGCCCTGTTTGTGGTGTTTTCAGCCCTGCCGTTTTACATCATGCTGATTACCAGCTTCAAAACCCAGAGTGCCATATTTTCACCGGAAATAAATCCCTTCTGGTTTTCTGGCCCACCCACACTGGACAACATCAAACTGCTTTTTGAACAGACTCTGTTTATACAATGGCTTCTGAATACGGCATTAGTGGGGCTGGCGGTGGTCGTCATCACGCTGGCGCTGTCTGTACCCGCTGCCTATGGGCTGGCGCGCATTGCCGGCAGCTGGGGAGAGACCCTGGGCATAGGCATTTTTCTGAGTTACCTGGTACCCCCCACCTTGCTGTTTATTCCTTTTTCCAAAGTTATTGCAAGCCTTGGCCTGCAAAATTCACTGTGGGCGCTTGTTGTGGCTTATCCAACATTTACCGTGCCGTTCTGCACATGGCTGTTGATGGGGTTTTTCAAGGGCATACCCAAAGACATTGAAGAGCAGGCCATGATTGACGGACAGGGCCGCTTTGGTGCTTTTATTCATGTCGTGCTGCCTCTGGCCTTGCCCGGGCTGATGACCGTGGTGGTGTTTGCCTTTACGCTATCAACCAGCGAATTCATCTATGCGCTGGCCTTTGTCACCCACTCTGCCAGCAAGACCATAAGCATTGCTGTGCCGACAGAGCTTATACGCGGCGATGTGTACCACTGGGGCCCGCTACTGGCAGGGGCGCTGATCGCCAGTATCCCGATTGCGGTGCTGTACACCTTCTTTATTGATCATCTGGTTGCCGGGCTGACGGCCGTGGCGCGCGATTGATGGTTTTCCGATGCGGGCATCAATACTGCACCCTAGGGAAAACCAGAATTCGCAGTAAACCTATTAACTCATAGGATATATGTAACGAAAGCCTCTGATCCTTCAAGGAGACCACACATGACACCCACAACCCTCAGGCACTTTATCGCTGGCAGCTATGTGGAATCCAGTGATTCTGATTTCTTTGACCTGATCAGCCCAGTTACCGGCGAGGTCTATGCACGCTCACCCAATGCCACGGATGCCGTAGTCGACCAGGCTTATGCTGCTGCAAAAGACGCATTCAAGGTTTGGGGACGGAGCACGCCCTCCACCCGGCAAAAAGCGCTGCTGCAGCTCGCCGATGCTGTCGAAGAAAACAGCAGCCGGCTGATCGAAGCGCAAAGCCGCAACACAGGCCAGCTCAAACACCTCATCGCCTCTGAAGAGGTCAGCACTTCAGCCGACCAGATCCGCTTCTTCGCTGGTGCCGCCCGTTTTCTCGAAGGCAAAGCCACTGCCGAGTACATGCAAGGCCATACCTCCAGCATCCGTCGCGAACCGCTGGGTGTAGTAGGTCAGGTCACACCATGGAACTACCCTCTGATGATGGCGGTGTGGAAGATCGCTCCGGCACTGGCTGCAGGTGACACCATCGTGCTCAAACCCAGTGACACTACCCCCGAGAGCACACTGCTGCTGGCCGAGCTGGCGGCACCGTTTTTCCCGAAGGGCGCATTCAATGTGGTGCTGGGTAACGCAGCCGCTGGTGCCAGGGTCGTGTCACATCGCGTACCAGCGCTGGTATCGATTACCGGCTCGGTACGTGCGGGGCTGCAGGTTGCCGCCTCCGCAGCCGCAAACCTTGCCAGAGCCCACCTTGAACTGGGAGGCAAGGCTCCTGTGGTCGTGTTTGAAGATGCCGATCTCGACAAAGCCGTGCAGACCATCGCCACGGCAGGCTACTTCAATGCGGGCCAGGACTGCACGGCCGCTGCCCGTGTTCTGGTTGCTGAATCCGTCTACGACACCTTTACGGCGAAGCTGGTCGATGCTGCACGCGCCACGCGTTTCGGTGAACCAGACGATCAGAACGCCTTATATGGCCCCTTAAATAACGCCAGCCAGCTTGAGCGTGTAAAGGGCTTTATTGAACGCCTGCCCGCCCACGCCCGCATCGAGACAGGCGGCCGGCAGGCCGACAGACCTGGCTATTATTTCGAACCCACTGTCATCACCGGTCTGCACCAGGACGACGAAGCAATCCAGACCGAAATCTTCGGCCCTGTCATAACCATACAAAAATTCAGCAATGAGCAAGACGCCATCGACAAGGCAAACGGGGTCGAGTATGGCCTGGCCTCCAGCGTCTGGACCCGCGATCACGCACGTGCACAACGTATGTCTGGTCAGCTTGATTTTGGCACGGTCTGGATTAACACGCATATTCCTCTGGTTGCAGAAGCGCCTCACGGCGGCTTCAAACACTCGGGCTACGGCAAAGATCTCTCCGCATACGGCTTCGAGGAATACACACGTATCAAACACGTGATGAGCGCCAATGACTGAATTCAGGAGACATGCATGAGCCAGACCCACCATCTGCGCGAACTGGTAACTCGCGCCCACCACGAACTGTTCACCCTGCATGACATTACCGCGCTGGAGCGCTTTTTTTCACCAGCGTTTATTGAACACTCACCCCTGGTCACCAATGGTCTCAAAGGCCTGCGTGAACTGGTCGAAGCACACCCCAGTATGCTGCATGATCCTTACCGTGTGCTTGTTGACGCAGACCTCGTTGCCATTCACGGTCGATTTACTGGTCTCGACACCCAGCCTCTGGTGGGCTTCGATCTGTATCGAGTCCAGGACAAGCTAATCGTTGAACACTGGGACGGGCTTGTGCCCCAGGCGGCGCCTAACGCCAGTGGCCGTACGCAGCTTGACGGCCCTGTCGATCCCGGTATTGGTCATGATGCAGAACAAAACCGGGCACTTGTCGTAGAGTTCTTCAATCGTTGCCTGATACAGGGCGACTATGAAGCATTCAGGGCGTATACGGCTGACGGGCGTTTAATTCAGCACAGCCCCGATATTGCAGACGGAACCGACGCCGTCATTGCCTTCCTCGATCAGTTGCGCAGCACCGGCCAGGGCCTGCATTACAATCGCCTGCATCGAACCGTTGCAGAAGGTCAGTTTGTTCTGACTCATTCTGAGGGAAGCATCTCAGGCCAGCGCCATGCTTACTTCGAGCTCTGGCGTGTCGAGAACGGCAAAATCGCTGAACTTTGGGATGCCATCACACCGGTGCCAGAAGACAACGCGGCCCTGCACGATCACGGTATCTTTTAATGCACAACCATACGGTGCGAAAGCGGCCGCCAGCCGCCATCATTCAAATAACCTGCCTATGACTGCCCACGCCGTTGTCTACTCTCCCATAGCGCAGGCCAGTCGGTCAGAGCAGGTGGTGGAGCGCCTGAACAATGCAATTGTTGCGGGGTTGCTCCACCCCAACGAGCAATTACCAAACGAAAGCGAGCTGTCGCGCCTGATGGGTGTATCGCCAGTAACCATACGCGATGCGCTCAATACCTTGCGTTCCCGCCAGCTCATAGACACCCGGCGTGGGCGCAATGGCGGCAGCTTCGTGTGCCCGGTGCCTGTCAGCGCCTGGCTGGAGCACCACCCTTTACGTCAAATCAGCACTGGTGATCTGGCTGATCTGGGCGAGTATCACTGTGCCATCATCAGCCACAGCGCTGGCCTGGCGACACAGCGGGCCACACCCACCGACCAGAAAAAACTGGCGGCACTGATTGACCAGTTTGAATCCATGACGCACGCTGAAGCACGCACTCAACTCGATATGCGCTGCCTGCTCGTCCTGACAACAACGGCACAGTCGCCCCGGCTGGCAAATCAGGAGCTCACCATTCAGGCAGAATGGGCACCGCTGGTTATGGCTCTGTACGCTGACTCTGCAGTCCATACAAAAGTCGTGCATGCCTACCGTGCCATCCAGACGGCGCTGGAAGAATCCAATGAGTCGGGTGCCTGTACGCACGCACGGGCGATGCTGGCCAGTCTTACCGAAAGATTGCTCGCGCTGAGATTTCGAATGGATACAGAATCACCTGCTGCGCATTCATAAGCCGACGATATTCACCAGCAAGGGGACGGCCGATGAACACATTTATGCAAATCAGTCGAGCCGTGCACATGCTTGACCGTCTTATATCTGATGCCCAGAGTGCTGCAGAGAATCTGGCACGTGTCACCGAAGAAATTCTTTCAGATCAGATAATCGGGCAAGCCTGCGGCTTACGACTCAGTTGCCAGCATCGCCAGGCTTTGATTGTGCCCATTCACGCCACACTGCAGCGCAACCCGTGGTGCAATGGCGCCGGGTTTGCCAGCTACGCGCCGCCCACTTCTGTTGAAGAAGGCTACTGGACGCTAGAGTGGTGGTTTCAGGAAGGGCAAAACATACGCAAAGCGCAGCTGGAGCAAAACCAGGAACTGCGACAGCGGCTCGACTTCAGGGCATTCGACTGGTTCGGCCAGCCCGCACGCCGCCATAAACCTTTCATGGAAGGGCCGTATGTAGACTATATTTGCAATGGCGCTTATACGATCACCGCTGCCCACCCCGTACTCATCGACAAGAACTTTGCGGGCGTCGCCGCAGTTGATTTGCTCGTTTCAAAGCTGGATCACCTCATTTTGCCCGCGCTGGTCGCCATTGAGCAGCCTGCATTGATTGTGAACGGCGAAGGACGAGTGGTTACTTCTACCTGCCCACAGTTGCGACCCGGATCGTTGTGGAAAGACAATGCGAATGGGCAGATTGTCAGCGATAACAGCCGGGCTCTGCGTATGGTGGTGTTGCCACATACCCGGTCATCACAGCAGCCCCACATAGCCACCGGTCAATTCCTTTCAACAGGCGACTGTCATTTACCATAGCGGCAATTAAGCTTGAGATAATTCCTGAATCGGGCACAATTAGCGAAATAGATTCTCAAAAACAGCCTTTACTGCAACTGTTCTTGACTGATCTACAAACCCGGGCCAGGAAATGACAGAAAAACCTCTCGATACTAAAGACCGTGCAATTCTGGCTATCTTGCAACAAGACGCCACTCAGCCTATTGCCGAGATCGCCAATCAGGTGCATTTATCCACCACTGCCTGCTGGAAGCGCATTCAGCGTTTGCAGCAGGCAGGGGTTATTAAGCGGCAAGTATGCCTGCTGGACCGGCACAAAATTGATGCCGGAATAACAGTTTTTGTTTCCATCCGCACCAACCGCCACGAGCCTCAATGGCTCGATGAGTTTGCCCAGGGTGTTTCGGCATTTCCCGAAGTGGTGGAGTTTTACAGGCTTGCCGGTGAAACAGATTATTTATTGAAAGTGGTTGTGCCCGACATCGCTGGTTTTGACAGGGTTTATAAAAAACTGATCAGTACTGTTGATCTTTACGATGTCAGCTCCAGCTTCTGCATGGAAGAAATCAAATACACGACGGCCATGCCGCTGGATCATTACTAGGGGTGGGGAGGAGTTTTCCAGACACACCAGAACGGTCTGTCTGCCTCTCGACGCAATACAGCCTTACTCTGTTCGCCGTTCGTCTTCCTCTGCCCGATTGCGCCGCCTTCTTGCAGCAAGCACGCATCTATACGACATCCACTATTTATCCAGAAACATCATCATCTCTTCACGAATAACTTTGGCAACATCCACCTGCCGTTTCTGCGTCATGCGGTTGTCAAGCGCGGCAACACTGATACCGCCCACTACCCCACCCTCTTTGGCGATCAGCGTTACGCCGACGCCGGTCACCTGACTGACTGCGTGGCTGCCTATGACGGCATAACCCTGTTTGCGTGCCTTGGCAATACGCAACCTCAGCTCTTCAAGACGCAGCGTTCTGTAGTTGAGAAAACGAGCGTTGTTGGCATGTAAATAGTGTTCGGTTGTTGCCTCATCAAAGGTAGACAGCATAGCCAGACCACCCGCCCCCACACCTATGGGCTGACGGTTGCCCTCAGGAATTGCCAGCGCCTGTATCGGATACGAGCCCACTTCCCGCGCGACGCACAAGGTGTCGAGGTCCTGCAAGATAACGAGAAACGACGCGTCTCCAGTACGGGCAGATATGCGGCGCAGCAAAGGCCGATAGCGCGTTGACGCCGAAGTTTGCACCGACAGCGACTCACCCAGCCGCTTGCAGTAATCGCCCAGATAATACTTTTTACTGCGTGAGTTCCGGCTCAACAGCCCGGCCTCTTCAAGTTGGCCGAGAAAACGCAATGCCGTGGGCTTGCCAAGGTCGAGCAGTCTGCAGACATCGACCAGGCGCAAACCCTCTTCATGATGTTGCTCAACCAACTTCAACACCTTGAGGGCTTTCTGAATGCTGGTGTAGTGATTCATAAATTATGCTCGCAGGTCATACTATGAAAGTTTCATATGTTGAAACTTTACACTGATTTGAGCGGGTAAGCCGGGGTTGTCCCTAATACGCCTCATGAGCAGAATAAGCCCATACACATTACGGCTCGGAACAACATCATGAACGTCTTCATAACCGGCATCGGCCATACCCCCTTGGGTAGGCAGCCAAATCTGTCAGTCAAGCAACTTACTGAACAGGCGGTAAATCTTGCTCTGGCCGACAGTGGAGAATCTCTGGACGCTATACAAGCGGCCTGGTTCTCGAACGTTCGCCAAGGCCAGATGGAAAAACAGAATTCCATTCGGGGCCAATGCGCATTAAACGCCATGGGTTTTAGCGGCATACCGATTTTTAATATCGAAAATGCGTGCGCAAGCAGTAGCTCCGGTCTGTTCAACGCCTGCATGGCGATTGAGTCAGGCATGTTCGACACAGTGCTGGTAGCAGGCACAGAGAAAATGTTCTACCCCGAAAAGAAAGCCGAGATGATGACTGCGTTCTTTGGGGGAACCGACATTCATCAGCTACAGCAAACCTGGGATTTTTTCTGCGAACTGGAAACTGACCCCCAAATACGCGCCCGCCTGAACACCCCAGGAGCATGGAATACGCAGAGCTTTTTCATGGACATCTATGCAGCGATGGCGCGCCAGCACATGCGTACCTACGGTACCACTCAGCGGCAGATAGCTGCTGTAGCAGCTAAAAACCATGCGCATTCGACCATGAACCCTCTGGCCCAATACCAGATAGATATGTCAATTGATGAAGTGCTGGGTAGCCCAGAGATTGCATGGCCACTTACGCGCGCCATGTGCGCGCCAATTTCGGACGGTGCATCGGCCGTTGTTTTATCAAGCGCCCGCAGCCTGAGCGCTCAGGGCCTTGAGCGCGCTATCCGCATTACCGGCATCGGTGCAGCAAGTACGGTCAATCGCGACTTCGCAGATATGGACCAGCATTGTGTGCATCTAGCCGCCAGACGTGCCTATGCCATGGCAGACATTACGCCTCAGGATATCGATGTGGTTGAGGTGCATGATGCGTCCAGCTTTGCCGAATTGCTGCAGATAGAAAACCTGGGACTTTGCGAGCGTGGAGAAAGCGGCACATACACGGAAAGTGGCGGCACAAGCCTGGGCGGCCGCACGCCCGTAAACGTTTCAGGCGGACTGGTTTCCAAAGGGCACCCTATTGCTGCTACGGGTCTGATTCAGATACACGAGCTGGTTACTCAGCTGCGTCATGAAGCCGGCGACCGGCAGGTAAAGAGTGCCCGCACCGCCGTGGCCGAGAACGGCGGTGGATTCCTCAAATACGAAGATGCGGCAGCCATCGTAACCGTACTTAGCAACCAGCGAAACTGACATGCAGCCTATTGACTTCTTCCTTAGAGGCGCCAGACTGCATCCTGACAACACTGCAGTGATTGATGCTGAAACCGGAAAAACACTACGTCACAACGAGTTGAGAGAGCAGGCACTCTCACTGGCCGCTGCCCTGCAACAACTGTCCGGCAAAAAACGACCCATTGTCGCCACGCTGGCAGGCAATTCAATTGAAATGCTGGTGGGCATACTGGCAACCTATGCCTGCGGTGGCGTGCTCGTGCCGCTCACCCCGACTGTGGTAGAGAGAGACATAGCGCGTCAGCACGCGTACGCCCGCCCCGATCTCATACTTTACGACAGCGTCTACGAACCTCTCATCCATTCTTATGACGGTCTGAGAATCTGCAATGACACAGCGGGAGCTCTGCCTGTCGCTCATGTTTTGAGACAGCATGCAGGAGCGGTTCCCGAGCGTACGCAGTGCGGGCTGGAAGAAATAGTTGCCATCAAGTTCACAGGGGGCTCATCAGGTGCGCCCAAGGCTGTTCTGCAGTCGTTCCGCTGCATCAACACCATGGTTGCATCACTAATGATGGTGTATGAGTTCAACAGCAATGAACGCTTTCTGCTCGCACCACCCATGACCCATGGCGCAGGCACGTTTGTTCTGCCGGTACTGGGTGCGGGAGGCTGTTTGATCATCGCTAACAAGGCAACGGCTGCCCGGCTGCACCAAATAATAGATACGCACCAAATCACATCGACATGGGTGCCTCCTACCTTGCTGCAAAGACTGGTCGAAGTGCAGTCTTCATTGCATACCGATCTTCCGGTTTTGCGCAATTTGCTTTATGGTGGCGCGCCTTGCCCGGCCCGTCTCATCGAACAGGCGATAGCTTGTTTCGGGCCAGTACTGGGGGTTACGTACGGTCTTACCGAGGCACCCGTCATCATTACCGGCATGGCAGGCGAATTAGGCTCACTACCAGAAAACCGTGGCAGTGCAGGGTGCGTCGGCCCTCTGGCCCGCGTCGCTGTGGCCGACAATAACGGACAGCCCATCGAAGCGCCAAATACCACCGGCGAAATTATCGCCTCAGGTGACCTTCTCATGTCAGGCTATCTCAATATGCCCGAACAAACTGCAGACGTCATCAAGAACGGGTGGTTCCACACAGGCGACATTGGCTACATCGACGAACGGGGCTTTCTGTTCATCAAGGGTCGCTCGAAAGACATCATCATCAGCGGCGGTTTCAATGTTTACCCGTCTGATGTTGAAGATGCCTACCTGAAACATCAGGCCATCACCGAATGTGTTGTCTTTGGTGTACCTGACGAAGTGTGGGGAGAGCGTGTCGAAATGGCCGTTGTCCTGAACCAACCTGGCGCTCTGAGCCCGGAAGACTTGATCTGTTTTGGCAAGCAGGAACTGGGGTCCGTCAGGGCACCCAAGAAAGTCCATGTTATGGATTCTTTTATCAAAAATGAGCTGGGCAAAATCGACAAGAGACGCATTGTGGCGTCCTTGCGCGACCAAGACCGGCTGGAGGAATATTAATTATGAAGATGCAAAAACTCGTCGCAGGTCTTGCCTGCACAATGGCAGTCACACTTGGCAGCCCCGCCATCGCCGCTTACCCGGATCAGCCCATACGCTTTGTCGTAGGCTTTCCTCCTGGAGGGTCCACAGACATCGTGACACGTATTTTGTCTGAAGGCCTGTCCAAAGAGCTGAATCAGACCGTACTTGTCGATAACAAGCCAGGCGCTGGCGGCGCCATTGCCGCCCAATGGGTCGCAAACGCCAAGCCTGACGGCTACACAATTTTTCTAGGCACCGTTGCAACCAACGTCATCAACCCACTGCTGCGCAAAAGCATAAAATTCGACCCAATCAAGGATTTCACCATGATTGGCGAAGTGGGGTTTTATACCAATCTGGTACTGGTCAACGCTGATTCCAAATATCAGAATCTGGGCGAGCTGATTGCAGATGCCAAGAGCAAGCCTATGTCATATTCCAGCCCCGGCGCCGGCACCTCGCCGCACATGACCGGTGAGTACTTCAAGATGCTTACCCAGACTGACATTCAGCATATTCCGTTCCAGGGCAGTGGGCCGGCACTGACCGCACTCATGGGAAGTCATGTTGATGTAGGGTTCGACAACCTGCCTGCAGCGCTTGGCTTGGTTCAGTCTGGCAAAGTCAGGGCGCTGGCGATTACAAGTACTGAACGCATCAAAGAGCTGCCTGACGTGCCCACGGCCGATGAGCTTGGCGTCGAAGGCATGAACGTGGACGCCTGGGTCAGTGTCATCGGCCCTGCCGGAATCCCCGATGACAGGCTGCAGACTCTCAGCAAGGCGTTGCTCAAAGTACTGAGCACTCCCGAGACCGCTGAAAAGCTCGAATCGAATGCCGTGACTATCAAGGGCACAAGCCCTGCAGAACTTCAGGAATATATAGCTTCAGAAACCAAAAAGTGGCGTGATGTGGTTGAAACGTCAGGAGTCAGCCTGGACTAATCCAAAGCAGGTATCTGGTAAACCAAGCAGCCCGCCATGTGGAATATGTCAATGACGATCATTCACACGTAGCGGGCTGCTTTTATGGCGTTGTGTTTAAGACTCTGGCCGGCACCGTATCAAGACATGCAGACGACTTATTCAAAAACAAGCATGTGCTCCGGCACGCTGACAATGCACGTTTCAGATGCATTGCTGCCAGACGTCAAATGACTGACCAGGTCAGCGGTTGTCGAGCGACGGGTCAACATGACGCAGGTGGATTGCCCGCCCCGCACCCGCGTCGCATGCCAACAGCCAGGGTGCATGCATACGCCCTGGCCTACAGGGACCTCAAAGGCAACCATACTCGACAGATCGGGGCTGCCATCGCCGGCACTGGCCGCAACAATGTGGATGATGCCGGCAGTCAATGGTATAAGTGCCTGCTGGGTAATCTTATGCATCTCAAGCGTTGAAATGCGCTTATCCTGACTTCTGTAGTTGACCCATAAAATTTCTGTTTCACCACCCTGCCCCGTGCTAAACACATGTTCTTGCCAGAAATCGGTTGCTTCATTACTGAATGCGGGCGTTGCGCCTCCCATTGCAGGCATTGGCCCTCCAAGCATAAAACCGTAGTCAGAGAAAGCGTCTGGGTCCAGCTTTCTAATGAGCAACTGCGGCATCTCTGCCATAACATCTCCTTTTGACTGCAACATCAAACAAATAATCACACAACACGGTATATGTTAGCGCCCCACAAAATTGCACAAGGCATGCCGAGGTGTCATGCGCTATACCCCTTTCAGAAGCGAGGGAAATCCACGCAGCGCGCCATGCTGTCCCATAATGTATCAACCCCGGACGTGGCCTGTTTCCGCTGCCTGGTAGTAGACTGAAAGACTTCCCCTGCACACGAAAATGAATTCATTATGAACAAACCTGACAAACCCCATCATGCACCTGTGCGCCATGGTGAGTACAAAATCCCTGAAGGCAAGCTGGTCGTCGTAGACCTGCAAGTTATAGAGGGTCGTCTGCACAATGTGCAACTGTCAGGCGACTTTTTCCTGGAACCCCCTGAAACGCTGGAGGCCATGAATGCAGCGCTTAACGGTTTGCCTCACGATGTCACCCAGGCGCAACTGGAGCAGGCGGTCAGTGCGGTCACCGGGCCAGATGTGATGATGTTCGGCATTACGACTGAAGGCGTGGCCACCGTCGTTCTGAGGGCACTGGCATGAGCCACGAAATCACACGCACAGCCTGGAACGACCACGACTGGCAGTTGGTCCATACGTCCCCACAGTCGCCACAACAGCACATGGCACTTGATCAGGTGCTGCTTGAAGAGGTGGCCAGCGGTCACCGTGCCCCAACACTTCGAGTTTGGGAATGGGCGTCCTCCGCCGTTGTCATCGGCATCTTCCAGTCAGTAAAAAACGAAGTCGACATCGAGGCCGCGCAAACACATGACATTGAGGTGGTACGCCGCATCACCGGCGGTGGCGCCATGTTCATAGAACCGGGCAATACCATCACCTATTCCATTTACGCGCCGAAATCGCTGGTTGCCGGAATGAGCTTCCGCGATGCATATGCATTCATGGACGCGTCAGTGCTTGAGGCATTAAACGAACTCGGCATCAAGGCCTGGTACAAGCCGTTAAACGACATTACATCCGAAGGTGGAAAAATCGGTGGTGCAGCACAGGCACATCGTGGCGGTGCCGTACTGCACCATGT
The DNA here is from genome assembly GCA_005239165.1 of Allopusillimonas ginsengisoli. GTDB lineage: Bacteria > Pseudomonadota > Gammaproteobacteria > Burkholderiales > Burkholderiaceae_B > Allopusillimonas > Allopusillimonas ginsengisoli_A. The sequence goes on along the minus strand of RAPG01000007.1, from coordinate 91,140 downwards.
GACCATGGCCTATGACATAGATGTAAACAAAATGCTGCAAGTCTTGCGTATCGGCCGCGAAAAGCTGTCTGACAAAGGCACAACCTCGGCCGCAAAGCGTGTTGACCCGTTGCGCAGTCAAACAGGTTTGCCACGCGCTGCCATTATTGAACAGATCATCGCTACGTTCCGGCGACTGCATGGCTTGCAGGACGGCGGCTTGCTACCTGCTGAACTCGCGGCCGCCGACAGGCTTATTGAAGAAAAATTTGGCACTGAGGCATGGCGCCACAAAGTGCCCTGAGTGCAAACAAAGGCTGACGGATATTCCCTGCGCCATAGCGTAAGGAATATCCGTCAATGTCTGAACAGTTTGTTTTGCGAAGAAGGAACAGGTGCACTGCTGCTGGGGTAGATGTTGCCTCACAAACGCTGGTCGCAGGTATGAAAATTGCAACACTGGGCAGAACACAGTGTTTCAGGAGCTCATGATGACTTATGCAAAACTTGAACCAGGCAAGCCCGATATTACATTGGGTAATGGAAAAACCGGTGCACAGGAAAAGCCAAGTACCAAACGGCCTGACAGCAAATTTGAAAAACCTGGCCCAATTACAAAGCAGGGACAGAAACACTCTGACAAAGCAGATAGTAGAAACCCGGCCAGCCCTCTCGACGAAAACATAAAACCGGGCGGATAAGGTGTCTTACCGACTTCGCGGTGTTTTCTTCACTTTCCCTGCTTTGGCCCTCCCGCCCTTGCCGGCCGACTCTTCCGACGCATCTGTCTCACTCAGCCATGACAGCGTATCGACGTAGGTGAGGAAATGCTGCAGGTATCCTGGTGATACTTCACGCATCAAGGACAGTGACCGATGCACCAGGCTGCTTGAGTTAAGCGGACCGGCATTGTCGGGCACTTGTTCTTGCGATGTCTGTAATTGACGACGCGTGCGCAGGCGTTCCCAGGTTTTCTGAAAGTAATCTATCGCCGGCAATTCGGGGAAAGAAAGGACTGGCGAGGTGTCACCCTGCTGCCAGACCTGGGCTTTGCCAGCCAAAGACTGGTTATTGAGGTAGGCAAGTAGTTCGGCCACAGGCCCTGGCTGCGCGGGCGACAGCACAGTCGACAATGTACGGGTTTCTTTCAAGTTGTCAGGCGAAGCGCCATCTGCAGGCGTAGCAGACACACCGCGAATAGAGCTGCCATCCTGTTTGGCCTTGTGATCGGCGGCAGCTTTATTTTCAGGGATTGCCATACGCCGTCTCTATTTGGACCGACGGTGATGCGGCGACCGGCAACGATGTGTCAGCTGGCGCAGCTGCGTCAACCGGCTTCCCTACTTCTGTCTGATCAGCGACCGCCTTTGCCGTCAGCTTTGGCACCGGCGAGATCTCCACCCGCCGGTTCTTCGCCCGCCCTTCTTCGTCATCGTTTGAACTGACAGGTTGCTCTGGACCAAAGGCTGCCGCAAACACACTGGCCGATGAAACACCTTCCTCAATCAGTGCACGCGTGACCGTCAATGCTCGCTGTGCGGAGAGATCCCAATTATCGGCAAAGTGCAGATTGCCCTCATGAACTGGTCTGTCGTCGGTAAAGCCACTAATCATCAGTACCTCGTCATGGGTCTCGAGATAAGTCTTGAGCGGCTCGACCAGGCTGTTGAGTACTTCACGGCCTTCTGCTTGCAGCCCGGCAGAGTTCAGTGCAAACAGCACGCTGCCGCTGATGCCAATGCGACCATCTGTCAGCGTAACGCTGCCTTCAGCTATCTGCCGCGCCAGTGCTTCTTCCAGTGACTTGCGACGCTGGGTTTCTTCTTGTCGTTGTGTAATCTCGTTTTCCAGCCGTGCAGAAAGCTCCAGCTGTACGCCAATCACGCCCACCAGCACCAGCACAAACGCGCCCAGCAACACGGACATCAAGTCACCAAAGACTGCCCAGACCGGCGCCGCAGGCTCCACGCCTTCGTCAAGATACTCGCTCATGATGCATCGGTGCCAGCAGACACGTGGCGACCAGCCAGCTGCTGCAGCTCTTCGATAATCTGCTTTTGTGACAGCATGCTCAGGTCAATAACCTCGCGAGCCTGGGCCACGTAGTAGGCTAATTGTTCATCGCTGCGGGCCGTGGATTTTTCCAGAGCGGCTTCGATACGCTCCAGATGGGCCTGTAATGACACGTTCGACTCACCGAACTTCTGTACAGCCACACCAAAGGTTTCGGCCATCATGGCGACGTCGGCTGCGCTGCCTGACATCTGGGTCGCGACGTTGGCAAGTTTGCCGCTTTCAGCTTGAACATGATCGGTAAACTGCGTGCTGACGCGATCAAGCATGTCTGCCGATGTGGTTACCAGCGCATCAACAGCGCTGCGCTGTTCGGAAGCTGCATGATTGACGGCATCAAGCAAGGTTCCCACGGTCTCCAGCAAACGGCCGCGCTCTTCCAGCATGGCGGTATCGCGGGCAAGACTGTCTGACAGTTTCTGCCGCACTTCGGTCACCACATCAGCGGCGGCTTGAGGTGCTTCTGACGCGGCCTGCAGCAGTTTGGAAACTTCAGCAATCGTCGCGTCGGCATTGGCCTTGGTTTCTCGGGAAATATCAAGCGCAGTCTGAGCCAGGGCATCGCAAATTTGCTGTTGATGGGCAGCGGTATGCGTACCCGCCTTCTCCCATTGTTCACGCAGCGTAGCGGCTGTACCGGCGAGTGACTCCGTCCATGCCTGCAGGCGCTGCTGATCTTGCACGGCCAGCGTTTCCTGCAGTGCTGCGGCCGCTTTGGGTGCTTCGGCCGCCGCCTCGACCAGGCGATTGATCTCGGCCATGGTTGCCGTGGCATTGACTTTGGTTTCTGCTGATATCTCGCTGGCGGTCTGGATCAGAGTTTCGCAGATTTGCTGCTGATGGGCAGCCGTCTGCATGCCCGCCTGCTGCCATTGTTCACGCAGCGTAGTCGCTGTGGTCGCGAGGGAATCGGTCCACATCTGCAGACGCTGCTGATCTTGTGCAACCAGTGCTTCCTGCAGTGCTGCGGCCGCTTTGGGCGCTTCAGCGGCCGCCTCGACCAGACGGTTGATCTCCGCCATGGTCGCCGTGGTATTGACCTTGGTTTCAGTGGAAATCTCGCGAGCGGTCTGGGCCAGCGCGTCGCAAATCTGTTGCTGCCTGCTCTCGGTATGCGATGTGGCCTGTTCCCACTCCTGGCGCAGCGAGGCTGCCATCTCAGACAAAGTATTGACCCAGGCCCCAAGTCGCTGTGCGTCTTGCGACGCAAGTTGCGACTTCAGGTCGCCGTGAGATTTCGTCATCGCCAGTGCCAGCGATTCGGCGTGCTGCCGTAACGCGTCCGTGGCCGAGGCAAGGGCGTGTTGATTGTCACTGGCCAGCTTTTCGCTGCTGCGCTCATGATGCAACAGCCCCTGCTGCCATGCCTGCGACAGGGTCTCAGCCACACCGGCAAGACGCTCGGAAATGCTTTCAAAAAGGTTATCGGAGCGCTGCCCAAATGCCCCTGCTGCGGTCTCGAACGACGCACGTAGTTCGTTGGCAAGGCTGACATTTGTTTGCTGATGTGCTTCAAGTGAAGCTGCCCAGATGCCGGCCACCTTGGTGGCCGTGCCTTCGGCCTGTACCGCCATGCCGTCAAGCTGCTGCTGCACTGCCTGTCTGACCGACTGCTGCAAGGCTGCATTCTCACGCGCAAGCAGGCTCATGGTGGACTCTGCGACGGGCTGAATAGCGGAACCAGCCGCTCGGGCACCCTCGGCGATCCCATCCCGCAGCGATTGCTCCACCGATGTCGCAAGGCGCGTATAAGTAGTTTCAGTTTTGGTATGAAAGGCTTCCTGGCTGGCTGACAACTGCTCAGCCAGTGTTTTGCTGTGCTGCGCCATGGCAGTCATCATGGCCTGCATCTGCTCAACCACGGCGGGCAGCGTATCTGCCTGATGCTGCAAAAGCCTCAGGCGCTCTTCGCGTTGATGTGCCAACGAGTAGGGCCGCAGCGTCGTGGCAATTTTGGCATCAAGCAGCTGAGCCGCCTGCACCCGCTCCCGGCGGCTCAAGGCGGACAGCAGGCCCAGCATGGCTGAGGTTGCGACACCAGCCACTGAAGTACCAAAGGCAAAGCCCAGCCCTTTGACCGGTGCCGCGAGCGAAGCGCGGATGGCCTGCAGATCTGTGGCACTTTCGAGTGCCAGCCCCGTACCACGCAAGGTGGCCACCATACCCAGAAACGTGCCCAACATGCCAAGAAGCACCAGCAGGCCGACAAGATAGGGCGTAAGAGCTGGTCCTGGCAGGCCTGCGCGCTCGCCCTCGACACGCAGTCGCACAGCATTTCGCAGGCTGGAGGGCAGACGGACCACCCATTCATCCAGCGCACTCACGCTTTCGGTCAGGCCTTCCAGGGCCTTTATCAGTTCGACGCTTGCCTGACGATAGCGATAAAGTTCAAACGCGCCGGCTAAATAAACCAGACCGATCAGCGCCGTTACCGCCAGGGCCACGGGGTTTGAAGCGACATAATGGGTGCCGATCCAGAACACCGCCGCCAGCCCCGCGATAAAAATAAGAAAATGAAGAAGTCGATTCATAATGTTCAGGTTTTACCTTCGCGCAATGCTGCCAGCAGCGCCTCGACAGGCTGTAAACGGATATCCAGTTCGGCAAATAGGACACGCTGCATATCGTGCCGAAATACAGCCAGCCATTTAGCAGGCCCCGCAGAAGAGGAAGACAAAGACGGCTCGCCATCGACCGGTACAGTTTGAACGGCATCATCACGCAGCCGCTTGAAGTGCGCTTCAAGTGACTTTGGGATGTCTGCAAACAGCACCAGCTCTCGCTCGCTCAACGCCTGCTCCATGGCGGCGTCCACGACGGCGAGCCGGGCTGCCTGCGGCGAAGTAGAGGCCAGCAAGGTTCGCAACCGGCCTCGCAAGGTGGCAATACTGCTTTCCATGGATTGCTGCAATGAAACATAACGACGGCGGTAGCTTGCATAATCAACGACTGCCGCTGAAGCATTTGGACCTCGCCTGGCTGCCGCCCGCAGCCTGGCTTCTTGCTGGGCTGTCGCAGTCCGTTCGTTGCCGGCAATAGCCAGCTCGAGTGCGGCACGAACCCGATCATATTCAGCTTGTCCGGCGTCTGGCGGGGCTTGCAATTCTGGCGGCACTGAGGGCGGGCTGCCCTTAAGGGCAGCAGACAGCGCAATAGCATCAGCCCAGCCCAGCCATTGGCTGAGCCGATTAGGCACGTCTTGCCGGGGCTCGAAAAAAGTGGTGTCTGTCAGGCGAGCAAGCAGGCGAACGAGCGGCGGGCCGCTGAAACCTGTGCGCCGAGGCGGTTCTTGCACCATACCGTGAGCGTCAAAAACCTATGAGTTTACACGGTGACGGGCGCTTTCGCGCCCTGGTCAGTCAGCCAAACGTTACGATGGCCTTCTGGATCACCACAAATAAGGTGGCAAGAAACCCGATACCCATCAGGATCACGCCTGGATTGCGGTCACGAAAGCCAAATCCGATCAGGGTGAAGATGACGCCCAGCACAAAAATCACCAGGAGCGTCGTGTTATGCAAAACATAGTTATTCTCTTTATTGAGCAGATGGCTCTGATATCTACAGCCTACCATCGGGCTCAAACCCCTGGCGGTCAAGGTTTCCTATTCTTGATCTGAAACAAATCAACAATGGTTTAAACACCACAGAACCGCAATGACGCATGAGCAACAAAGATTCGCAAAAGAGACTGAATAATGCAACGTCCACGCACCGGGCCGCCGCCTGCTCGGCGAATACATAATGAGCCCGGTGTGCACTCAGACAGAGACGATGGTACTGCCCGCTTTTTGCAGCACTGGCTATAGAACAGCCCGCAAGCGGAGATGGTCGCCAGGCACCCGCCTGGCAAACTCACTTTTACGCCGTCTTGTAGTTGTCGCGCTGCATACCTTGCGAGGCAAGAGCCACGACTGTGCCAATAGCCAGCGCCACCCATGACCCGGTGATAAGTGTCACCACGCCTAACGCAATGGCGATCAGTGAACCAAAGAGAAGAATATTGTTGCGCGGACTAAGCGCGGCACCAATTGCTGTGCCAATGAGAATGGCAGCGAGAAGCTGAATAACGTAGACCATGGTTGCCCCCAATTTTTCTTTTATTTAAAAGGCGCGGGCGGCACGGATACTGCCCGCGTCGTCGTCCCAATGGACCGCCCGAGTGTAGCATCGTTGATATATAAATGCCGCCCTCCCAGAGCGGTGCCGCCCAGCACTCATTTGAATTCGAATTAAATCTGGCCATCACGCGGCAGCACCTTCGTCTTTTTGCCTTGCGCTCTTGCGCCGGAGACCCTTACGGGTACGGTAATTGCTTAACACTGCGCGACCTCGGTCAAATCAACTCGTATATCAATACTAAGACTGGAGCAACAATGACAGAATCAGACACCCTCGCCGCAGGCACCAGGCCTTACGCGCAACCGCCGGGGATCCACGCGGGCAATATCAGCGGCGTGTCATGGGCCGCAGTCTTTGCGGGTGCAGCGACCGCTGCAGCCCTGGCACTTATTTTGCTCATGCTCGGCGTGGGCCTGGGATTCTCATCCATCTCGCCCTGGGGCGGCGAAGGTTTAAGCGCCACGACCATCACCATTTCCACCGCCGTATGGCTTGCGCTAACGCAAATTATTGCGTCTGGCATGGGCGGGTATATTGCAGGCCGACTGCGGACCAAGTGGACCTATATCCATACAGACGAAGTGTATTTTCGTGATACCGCACACGGCATGTTGAGTTGGGCAGTGGCTACTCTGGTAACCGCTGCATTTCTGGGGTCTGCCGTTGGGGGCCTTGTAGGTTCTGGTGTTAAGGCGGCAAGCAATGTTGCGTCGACTTCCGTCACTGCCATGGCAACAGGGGCCGCTGCCAGCGCCAGCGACGCTAAAGCCGGCAACCCTCTTGACTACTTCACTGACGCTCTGTTCAGGTCTGAGAACCCGTCGTCCACGACAGAGAATGCTGATCAACGCCATCGTGAGGCCTCAACAATATTGATGCGTAGCCTTAGCACTGGCGAGTTAAGTGCAGACGACAAGCAATATCTGAGTGGCGCCATTGCACAACAGACAGGTTTGACACAGGCGGAGGCCGAGGCGCGTATTGACAAGTTTTACAAGCAAGCGCAACAAGAAGCCGAAGCATTGAAAACAAAGACTCAGGAAGCAGCAGACACAGCCCGCAAAGCCGCTGCCATTGCTGCACTTTGGGTATTCGTGTCGCTGTTATGTGGTGCATTCTTTGCCAGCCTGGCAGCCATTTGGGGCGGCCGTCGTCGCGATGCGGCCTTTATAGATGAGCCAGTACGCATGCGCGCCTGAGTCAGTCTAAAAAAATTCGAGCACATGCGCGTCTGAGCCACTCTGGACGAACCGGCACAAATGCGCACTGGGGCCCACTTACTGCAACCTACGCATCAAAACAATGCATATAAAAGGACTATTACCATGAGATCACTCCTGCTGTTTTTCCTGGGTGTGCCTATTCCCATCATCATCCTTCTGGCGCTCTTCTTGCACTAGTCCGTGACGGGCGCTGGCCCTATACAGCCAGCGCCCTGCTTATCATGGAAAACAAGGTAGAGGCCGACACGCGATAAAATCCCCGATTTATCAACACAAGCAAAAATTACGCATGAGTTTTGGCAGGCTTACCTCTTTGCCTGCGGCCCATGCTACTTGTGGGGACCGTTATTGAACGCAAGGTTTGCTTTCTCGAACGCTACAGCATTCCAGCCCCCATCACAGGCGGCCTTATAGACGGCCCCATTGCTCAATTTCTGATCAGGCGGCACAAGCTGCAATCAACAGCAGAGTCAGCGTCTGAAACTCACAAATTTATCGAAATCTCGGTGATCACCAGCCGGGATGGGCTTTCTGTACCCATGCACGTGGCGACGGGCAAAGCCCGTGGAGGTCTGACGGTCAAGGGCGCGGCGGATACCGATCCACAAGAAAACTGAAGTCCTGGTAGCGGCATCCAAAGCCCACTAACTCAGGCCCACCACTTGCTGCAGACTGCTGTCTGAAAATTCGCGGGCAGCCCATTGCTTTTTGCAATGCGTGCACTGACCGTAAACACCCGTCAGACCAGGAGATCAGCATGTCAAAAAAGCCAACCCCCCGCAAAGACAAAGGCGCACATCCACAGGCAGCAGACAGCGCTTTTAAAAACACGGACAGTGGCCCCGCCCTGCCTCCCGACCTCTCCAACACCGACCCGGCAGTCAGCAAGGCGAGTGATACCGCCCGCATGGCAAAAGAAATGCCATACAACCCCACCAAATTCAATGAACACGGCCATGACAACGCTTTGTCACCCGTGCAGGGTGCCACGTCGCCAACCACCAATGAGGCACTGGCAAGCACGCCTTCCGAAGAAAACGAGACCTCAAAATATGGAAAAGCCGCAAAACCGGGCGTGAATGCAGCAAGCGGGTCGCTCAACCGCGTACGGGCGGACTCTACAGGGCAGCCACTCACCACCAACCAGGGCGTGGCCGTCTCCAACAACCAGAACTCGCTCAAGGCAGGCTTACGTGGGCCGGCACTTCTGAAAGACTTCATTCTGCGTGAAAAGCTGACCCATTTTGATCACGAGCGCATCCCAGAGCGCGTCGTTCACGCTCGCGGCTCAGGGGCGCATGGCTATTTTGAGTGTTACGAGCCACTCACGCGCTATACCCGTGCGTCAATTTTTTCCGAGAAGGGAAAAATTACGCCCTTGTTTATACGGATTTCAACCGTCGCCGGCGAACGAGGCTCAAAAGACACCGCACGTGATGTACGCGGCTTTGCGATCAAGTTTTATACAGACGAAGGCAACTGGGATCTTGTCGGCAACAACATGCCCGTATTTTTTATTCAAGATGCCATGAAGTTTCCGGATCTCGTCCATGCAGTAAAGCCTGAACCCCACCACGCCATGCCGCAAGCGGCATCGGCGCACGATACCTTCTGGGACTTCGTGTCACTCATGCCAGAATCCACGCATATGCTGATGTGGCAAATGTCTGATCGCGCGATCCCGCGCAGTTTTCGCATGATGCAGGGGTTTGGCGTACATACGTTCCGTTTTGTGAACGAAGCTGGCGAATCAGTCTTTGTAAAATTTCACTGGAGCCCGAAGCTGGGCACGCACTCGCTGGTCTGGGATGAAGCGGTCAAGATCTCCGGTGCTGACCCCGATTTTAACCGGCGCGACTTGTGGGAAGCCATCGACGCAGGCGAATACCCCGAATGGGAGCTTGGTGTACAAATTTTCACCGAGGAAGACGCTGAAAAATACAGCTTCGATGTGCTGGACGCCACTAAGCTTGTGCCAGAGGAGCTTGTGCCGGTGCAACCTGTGGGCCGTATTGTGCTTAACCGCAACCCAGACAATTTCTTCGCAGAAACCGAACAAGTGGCCTTCTGTGCCGCGCATGTTGTACCGGGTATTGATTTCTCCAACGATCCGCTGTTGGCGGGGCGTATCCATTCATATATAGACACACAGATCTCGCGGTTGGGTGGGCCAAACTTTCACGAACTACCCATTAATGCACCACTCTCCCCGGTACACAACAATCAGCGCGACGGCATGCACCGGCAAGCCATCCATCGCGGACGCGTCGCCTACGAACCCAACTCGCTGGGTGGCGGCTGTCCGTTTCAGGCCGGAACGGCCGGGTTTGTATCGTTTCCAGAACCCATCGAACAGGATGAGGTACGCGGCAAGCCGGAAAAATTTGCAGAGCATTTCAACCAGGCACGGCTGTTTTACGAAAGTCAGGCTCCCTTCGAGCAACAACATATCGCCGACGCCTTCCGCTTCGAACTTAGCAAGGTAACTGTTGCAGCCGTACGTGAGCGTGTAGTTTCCATGCTGCGCAATGCGTCGGAAGAGCTCGCCAGCAAGGTGGCCGACGGGCTGGGCATGACTTTGCCCGATGCCATGCCCAAGGCGCTCGAAACACCACCTTCTCCAGAAGTAGAGCAATCACCCAGCCTGTCGCTTACTGCCCGGCCTGGCTACGGCGGCATACGTACGCGAAAAGTAGCCATCATGATTGCGCCGGGAAGCAATGGCACCGCAGCCTGGGAAATCGCCAAGTCCTTGCAGAAGCAAGGTGCTGTCGTGCGATTTGTAGGCCCGCGTATCGGACCGACTGCTACCGCAGAAGGCGAACCCATTGACGCCGATGCTTCACTGGAAAATCAGCCTGGCGTATTGTTTGACGGCCTTGTACTGCCAGACGGCGACGAAGCGATCAAAACACTTGCCATGAACGACCTCGCGCGGGACTTCGTGCACGATCAATACCGTCATTGCAAAACGATACTTGCACTGGGTAGCGCCGCGACGCTGTTGGAGAAGGCGGGAATCGATCTGAACAGCAAGCACGATGCAGGCTTGCTCGTGATGGACGGCGACACCGCCGCAGCGGCGAAACAATTTATGAAGGCACTGGCCAAGCACAGGCATTTCGAACGGGAGGCAGCGCAAGCCAAGGTATAGGCCATTTAAAGGGAAGGCCAGGGGTGATAAGCCGGAGCAGGCTGATGTGGACGATGGCTGATGACGAGGGCTCGGGGCCACAGGCTTCAGACCCCAGACATGCATCTTCGAGCTTCACGTTTGAGGCTTGTGGCATGGCGCTCCGGGCTTCAGGTTGCGCGTTGCGCACTCCGGGCCCGAGACTTAAGTCGGCGGTCGGCGGTCGGCTGTGGGCTGTCAGCAGCCAGCAGCCAGAAGCCAGCAGCCAAAGGGTACACTCAAGTTGAAGGTGTGCCCTGCAGGCCGCCCCGCATTCACGTCATCATTACAGAGAGGTTTTATGGCACAGCAACTATCCCGCCAGATCGTCCTCGCCGCCCGCCCCAATGGCCGGCCGCAGCCTTCCGACTTTCGTCTCGAAGAAGTGACATTGCCCGAGATCCAAGAGGGCGAGCTTCTTCTCGAAATACAGTATCTATCGCTTGACCCCTATATGCGTGGTCGCATGGATGACCGCAAATCGTATTCGCCCCCTACACCTGTCGACGGCGTCATGGAAGGCGAAAGCATTGCGCGCGTCGTCTTGTCGCGTAACGCCGACTTCAAGGAAAACGATATCGTGCTGTCGCGATCGGGCTGGCGCAGCCACATGGTGTCTGATGGACAAGGCCTGACCTTGCTTGATCAACGTTTCAAACCCATTACCACCGCCCTGGGCGTCATGGGTATGCCAGGGTTTACCGCCTATGCGGGCTTGCGTAACATCGGCAAGCCTCAGGCCGGCGAAACCGTTGTCGTCGCCGCCGCCACCGGGCCCGTGGGTTCCATGGTCGGGCAAATTGCCAAGATCAAAGGCGCACGCGCTATCGGCATCGCCGGAGGCCCGGAGAAATGTGCCTTCCTCAAAAACGAACTGGGCTTTGATACAGCCATAGATCACAAGGCCCCCGACTTCGCCGAGCAGCTTGCGCATGCATGCCCGGATGGCATTGATGTGTATTACGAGAATGTGGGTGGTGCCGTATGGCAGGCCGTACTTCCCCTGCTCAACGAGTTTGCTCGAGTGCCCGTTTGCGGGTTGGTCGCGCAATACAACAGTGCCGACACGTCGGGCCCCAACCTTCTGCCTGCCACCATGCGTCAAGTGCTGTCAAAAAGCCTGACCTTGCGCGGCTTCATCCAGCGAGAGTTTGCAGATCAGCGCCCTTTGTTTCTGGAAGAGGTTTCTACCTGGATTAGTGAAGGCCGGGTACAGTTCAAAGAAGACATCGTGCAGGGACTGGAGAACGCCCCGGAAGCTTTCACGGGACTGCTTGAGGGCAAGAATTTCGGAAAGCTCATTGTCAGACTGACCGACGACTGAGTAACTTCGATTAACAATGCAGCGAGCATGGCGTTGCGGTGGGCTTATTCCAGCCTACCGATGCGTCATCAAGCCAGGGCCATGGGGGGCCGCGCCAGCGCGCAGCCTTGCACAACTAGGTGCGCGACTCTTTTTCGTACCAGTCAATTGCCGCCAGTGCCAGCGCGTCAATCGAATCGCTCACAACGATGCCAAGACCAGTACGCTGGGCTAAAGGTATGGCAAGCGGCAGTTCGGTACACGCCAGCACAACGGCCTGGGCACCCTGACGTTTAAGCATCGTGATGCCATCAGCAACAGGACCCAGGGCGTCCTCAAAGCGATTTTCTTTTACCAGTGCTATAGGGGCAGCACAACATCGGGCATGGCTGTGTGCATCCAGCACCAGACAATCGTAACCCCGGGCCTCAAGCTGGCGCTGATACAGCCTTAGTTTCAGGGTTGTTTCGGTCGCCATGATTCCTACTCGACCCGCCGTCACGCCCTGCCGGCAAAGATCTGCAACAACGGCATCCACAATATGCAGTATCGGCGCCGCCACGGCGGTTGCCATATCCTCGTACCAGAGGTGGGCGGTGTTGCACGGAATGACTATGGCTCTGGCTCCGGCCTGCTCCAGATGGCGCAAGCCGTTAAGCATCCAGGGCAGAGGGTCGGGACCACGTTTTGCGTAGCCCTCAGGCCGCCCAGGTATACGCGGGTCGCTCCAGAGTATTGCAGGTACATGCTCTTGTTCGGTACAGGCGCTCTTTAACGCAGTAAGCCGCGCCATGAATACAGCACTCGCCATCGGCCCCATCCCGCCCAGAACACCAAGAAAGCGCCCTTCGAACTGCTGCTCCGTCATTGTTCACGCCCCAAAATACTTAGCCCAACGGTTTAGCGTAACGCCCGCCCCCCCCCGTCAGCCCGTCAGCCCGGCAACCCGGAAGGCACTATTGCACTATTGCACGCACACTGCCCTACAGCGTCTTGGGCGTAGCAACCTGAAATCACGCGTCTACACATGCTCAGTGCGGAAGTATCTTGGACAGAAACAGTTGCGCACGTTCGGACCTCTCTTCAAGCTGCCCGAAAAACGCATCCTTGCTGCAGTCTTCAACGATTTTCCCGACGTCCATGAAGATGACACGGTCAGCAACCTTACGGGCAAAGCCCATTTCGTGCGTCACTACCATCATGGTCATGCCTTCCCGGGCCAGATCCACCATGACGTCGAGCACCTCGGTCACCATCTCTGGGTCGAGCGCTGACGTGGGTTCATCGAACAGCATGGCGACCGGATCCATGGCCAGCGCACGTGCAATGGCAACCCGTTGTTGCTGGCCCCCGGATAGCTGGCCGGGAAATTTGTCACGATGCGCCGCAAGGCCTACCCGCGTGAGCAGTGTCTCGGCGCGGCTGCTGGCCTCTTCGACACTGCGCCCCAGCACTTTCTGCTGAGCGATAGATAAATTTCGCATGACACTGAGATGAGGAAACAGCTCAAAGCTCTGAAACACCATGCCGATACTGGCGCGAAGCTTGGGAAGATTGGTTGATTTTGCGCCCACCGATACGCCGTCAACCAGAATCTCTCCTTTTTGAAAAGGCTCGAGACCATTAACGGTTTTAATCAAGGTAGACTTGCCCGAACCTGAGGGGCCGCACACCACCACCACCTCGCCATCGGCAACCTGAGTACTGCAATCGTCAAGCACCTGGGTGTGCCCATACCACTTGCTGACATGCTTGATTTCGATCATTCAGTCTCCTGTTTAAGCAGCCGATCAGGCCACAATGGCGGTGCGCCGACGCAAATAACGCACCAGCAAGGAGGCCGCATAGCTCATAATAAAATACACGACCGCGACAAACATATACATTTCGATCAGTCTGCCGTCTCGCTGCGCCACCTTCACGGCAGCACCCAAAAAATCTGTGAGCGAAAGCACATAGACCAGTGAGGTGTCCTGAAACAACACAATAACCTGCGTCAGCAGCACTGGTGTCATATTGCGGAAGGCCTGTGGAAGCACTACGGTTAGCATGACCTGCCAGTATGTAAACCCAAGTGCATAGCCTGCAGCCACCTGGCCCCGCGGCACAGACTGTATGCCCGCGCGCATAATCTCACAAAAGTAAGCAGCCTCAAACAGCGTGAAGGTGATCAGTGCCGACGTAAAACCACCCACCGCAACAGGGCGATCAGCGCCCGTCATCCATGCACCAATATACGGCACCAGAAAATAAAACCAGAAAATCACCAGGATCAAAGGCAGGGCGCGCAGCAGGTTTACATAGATCGCAGCCAGGGTTGAAAATGGCTTAACTGCCGCCACCCGGCACAAAGCCAGCAAAGTGCCCAGAAAGAGCCCGCCCATGGTCGACAAAATGGTCAGCTTCAGCGTGAAGGTCATTCCATCGCGAAACAAATACACCCATGATCGCTGTATGACATCAAAATCAAATTCACTCATGGCGGCCCCGCAGTAATAGTGGCCGCAGGGCCCATGAAGCCGGGCACGGCAAGTCGCCGCTCTATCTTCGACATGCCATATACAACAACAAGATTGAGCACCAGATAAAACAGTGTTGCCACAGCAAACGTCTCAAACACCTGAAAGCTGAACTCTTGCACCGAACGTGCCGCCCCCACCAGCTCGAACAAACCTATGGTGAAGGCTACCGAGGTATTTTTGATGAGATTGAGAAGCTCGGACGACAGGGGCGGCAAAATGACGCGAAATGCCGTAGGCAGCAAGATGTGCCAGTAAACTTCCCATGGTTTAAGCCCCAATGCCGTTGCCGCCATGCGCTGACCAGGCGGCAAAGATTCTATGCCTGCCCTGACCTGCTCAGCCACGCGCGAAGAGGTATAAAAACCCAGACACAACACGGCCGGTATAAAAATGCCCCAGGGAGGCGGGATCTGCTTGATGGCATTACCCAGCTCTCTGGGAACCAGCTCCGGCATCACGAAATACCACAGAAACATCTGCACCAGAAGAGGCACATTGCGCAGCAGCTCAACATAGGCAGTGCCCACAGCACGCAGCCAGGCAATGCGCGTGGTACGAGCCACGCCAACCAGCGTGCCCATACTCAATGCCAGTGCCCAGGACAGAATGGCTGTGCCTATCGTCCAGACCAGCCCGCCCAGGAGGCTTTCGAGATAGGTCCCGCCTCCTGGCGCCGCTTCCAGCAAAACATGCCAGTTCCAGTTGTAATTCATGTGCCGTCCTGCGACACGTTAGCGATAGACTTCTGGGTCTGGCGAGTCGGTGGGGTTGGCAATCGCTTTCTTGAGCTGTTCGCTCATGGGCCAGTTAAGGTTCACGTTCTTGGGCGGTACTGGCGACTCAAACCATTTTTTGTACAAGGCATCAAGCTGACCGTCTTTCATCATGCCAATAATCGTGTCGTCGACCAGCTTCTTGAAGTCTGGGTCGCCCTTGGGTTCCATGATGGCGTAAGGCTCGACGGTATAGGCGTCTTTGCTGATCACCCAGGAGCTCGGATCATGTGAGGTAGCAACCAGCCCGGCGAGCAGAATGTCATCCATGAAGAACGCGGCAGCACGTCCACTGTTTACCGTTAGCAAGGCTTCGGCGTGGTCTTTGGCCGGGATAATATTCATACCCAGTTTTTCTTTGTCATTGGCACCTGTGGCCCAGCGAATGTTGCTGGTGCCGGCAGTCGACACGACCGTCTTGCCCTTGAGATCATCCAGATTCTTCAGGTCAGAAGACTTCTTGGAAACAAAGCGGGTGGCTGTCACAAATGTGGTTGGTGCAAATGCCACCTGAGCCTGGCGCTCTTTGGTGTTGGTAGAGGACCCACAGTTAAGGTCAACCGTACCGTTGGCAAGCAAAGGGATACGTGTGGACGAAGTCACCGGTACAAGCTTGACCTTGATATCGTCCATGCCCAGTTTCTTCTCGACGGCTTTGACGATTTGCTGGCAGATGTCCATGGAATATCCAATGGGCTTCTGGTTGTCATCCAGGTAAGAAAAAGGAATGGAAGAGTCGCGGTGCCCTAATGAGATTTCACCGGAAGACTTTATTTTGTCGAGACGGCCGTCTGCCCACGTGGGTGCGGAGGCAACAACGGCGACAGTCGTTAATAGTGCAATGGTGGATTTTTTCATGGATTTGTCTCCTGTATTCAGAAAATCTGACGGTAGCCATACAGACCAACGGCACCGCCGGTATGTATGAAGACCACGTTTTCATCTTTTTTGAAGTGCCCTGCACGGATCAGCCCTATCAGACCCGCCATGCCTTTTCCGGAATACACCGGATCAAGCAGTATCCCTTCTAGCTGGGCCGTAAGCCTCAGCGCCTCGATCATTGACTCAGTGGGTATGCCGTAGCCTTCTCCCACATAATCAGCGTTGGCCACCACATCGGCCCTTTCTACTGCACTGGCCGGCAGCCCCATGTAGTCAGCGGTGCTCTGCACCAGTTTCCAGACGTTTTCCTCCTGTTTATCTTTGGGCGCGCGCACGCTGACACCATACACCGGCACGCCGCTGTTGCTGCCGCGAAAGCCTGCAATCAAGCCAGCCTGCGTACCCGTGCTTCCAGTGGCATGAATGACATGATCCATGCGCAGTCCTGAATCAAAAGCCTGCTGCAACAGCTCATGCGCGCAGGCCACATAACCCAGCGCGCCAACGGGGTTGGAACCCCCACCCGGGATGATGTAAGGTTTTTTACCTTCATCACGCAGGGCTTGCGCCAGCTTTTCCATTTCAGCGGCCATGTCGGTTCCGGCCGGCAGCTTGGCGACAATCTCGCCACCCAGAAGTTGATCGAGCAACACATTGCCTGACCACTCATATTCGTCGCTGGCATTGGGCACACGCTGTTCAAGCAGAATTTTGGCCTGCATGCCCACATGCGCTGCAGCCGCCACCGTTTGCCGGGCATGGTTGGATTGCACAGCCCCCTGTGTGATCAGGGTATCGGCACCCTGCTCCAGCGCCTGCGCGACCAGAAACTCCAGCTTGCGCGTTTTGTTGCCACCCGTAGCAAGGCCAGTGCAATCATCACGCTTGATGAACAGATTGGGACCGCCAAGGTGAGCGCTAAGGCGAGGCATGGGCTCTAGCGCTGTAGGAAAGTGGCCCAGTCGTACACGGGGAAACGCGGCAAGTTGCATAACACTAACTCCTGATTGGCGATTTTTTTATGGTACTCACACGCCCACGCTTTGCCTAATACTATATTCTTGGGGGCTCATGCTTTTTTTGCATAACACAGGAGGCAACGATGAAACTCGTCTGGCTGGAAGATCTGCTCACTCTGGCAGAGGCAGGCAGTTTTTCGAAGGCGGCAGCGCTGCGCAACATTACTCAGCCCGCCTTTTCGCGCCGCATACAGCTGCTTGAGACATGGCTTGATGTTCAGCTGGTAGACCGCCGGGCAACCCCAATGCGGCTTACCCCCGCAGCACAGCAACATATTGGTGAGTTCCGGCGGCTGCTCCATGATTTACATCAGTTACGTAGCCGCATCCGCGCACAAAGCCAGAGCAACGTGCGCGTGTTACTGGTTACACAGCATTCACTGACCATGACCCAGCTTCCTCCTCTCATCAAACGGGTGACGGCCGATGAGCAATTGCCGCGCATTGATTTCAATGTGCGCTCTGAAAACCGTGATGACTGCGTTACGCTGTTCATGGAAGGTCATGCCGACCTGTTGCTATGCATGGAAGAGCCCGATAGCTTGCTGCTCTCATCGTTTCCCAACAGCGTCCGCTTGCCCATGGGGACAGAAACCCTTATCCCTGTCAGCGCTCTGGCTGGCAATGGCAAGCCCCTGCATGTTCCACGCAGGGGCACTTTGCTGAGATTGCTCGGATTCCCCGCTGAAAGTTTTCTTGGTCGCCTCATGTACAAGGAATGCGTGGCCTCACTCGCGCAGCGCTGCCATGTGGAGCTTGTACACGAGTCTGTCTTTCTTGCCGGGATAAAAGAAATGGTGCTGGCAGGGCTTGGCATGGCATGGCTGCCTGCAAGCCTGGTGCAGCGTGAATTAAAGGGCGGAACGCTCAAGGCGCTGGGAGGCGGTCTCAAGAGCGTGAAGCTTGAACTCGGCCTGTATCGCGGCATGCACCCCTCTGACCCTAAAGCCATGGACCGGATGTGGCGTCTGTTCAGTGATGAACAAACCTAGTCATAGCCACCTGCAATACGCCTCTGCAGCCCCTGCCTGCGTCCAGGCGCTGCTCGCACAGGGTTCCGGCACCAGCCAGTGCGCATGACAGCGTGTGCTAGCATCCCTGATGGTTCATAAGTGGTCGTGATAGATGTGAGCGAAGTATTTACATCCTTGTCTGCCGGCGAGATCATGTTGTGGGGCCTGGCATTTTTTGGCAGTATTTATATTTTGTTTGGTGGCACCATGTGGTTACTTACCCATCATGTGCTGCCTGCCTTAGGCTTGGGCCGCCCCCTTGACCCCCGGCCGCTTACGCCCGATCAGTTGCGGCGCGAATTTACCCTGTCGGCTCTTTCCATACTGATATTCGGCCTGGGGATGATTTTTCCGTGGGGCTTGATACAACTGGGCTGGGCAACGCTTGCCCCCCATGCCAGTGCCACACAGATTATGCTCGAAATACTGGCCCTGATGGCATGGAATGACGTGCACTTCTGGGTCAACCACCGCCTGCTGCACACCAAATGGCTACGGCGTTTTCACCTGCCCCATCACCGCACTATCGTTGTCACGCCTTTTTCCACCTACGCCTTTCATCCGGTCGAAGCGCTCATGCTGGGCAATGTAATTTTGCTGCCCATGATGGTGCATGACTTCAGTTTCTGGTCACTACTTTCTGTACCACTGTTCAGCCTGTTCTTTAACTGCATTGGTCATTCCAACTACGATTTCTTCCCGGGCGTGTCGTACTCACACTGGTTTGCGGCAAGCAGACGTCATCATTTGCATCATGCCTGTTACAACGGAAATTTCGGTTTTCAGTTTACGTTTATGGACCGGCTGTTTGGTACCCGGCTCAAGGCCGATGCGGCACAGTCTCGCCTTGATGCATTTGAGCACCGACCACCCGCACAGGCAGGGCCGCGATGATCATGGCCGCAGCGCCCACGCTAACTGGCCGTAACAGGCGGGTTTTGCGTCTGCGGCATGCACAAGACTGGCAAAGTCTGGCCTATCTGGCCGCCTTTCCCGCACTGATCATCTGGCAATGGCTGCATGGGTTTTCGTGGCCTTTGTATGCCTTGCTCTTGTTTCTTACGCTGGGCGTGGGGGTTATTCACCACAACCACACCCATTTACGTATGTGGCAGGGGCGCACAGCAAACCGCATCACCGATTTTTATATCACCCTGTGCCAGGGCCACCCGAGTTTTGTGTTCTGGCCTACGCATTGCACCAACCACCACCGCAACAAGCACGGTGAGCATGACGTAGCCCGCACTTATCGATTTGCCGGCGGCGACACCAACCACCTTTATGGCTACCTGATACATCCTTTTCAGGCAGCACATGTGCTTTATCCGACGGTATTCTCGTGGCTAGCGCGCATGCGACGTCATTACCCTGGCGTGTGGCGCTACTGCATGCTGCAGTATGGCGCCTGGCTGGGGTTGTGGGCCACCGTGCTGGCCATTGATGTGCAAAAAGGCCTGTTGTACGTGATTATCCCGCAGCTGCATGGGCTGCACTGGTTACTCGTCACCAATTATCTGCAGCACGCCCACGCTGACGGCTCGCCCGAAAGCCGGCGCGGCCAGCCCTTGCTGAATTACGCCCGCAATTTTGAAGGGCTGGTAAACCCCCTGCTGTTCAATATTGGCCTGCACACGGCCCACCATGAGCATTCACGTGCACACTGGTCTGCACTTACTGGCCTGCACTGGCAATACTATCGCCAGCGTGTAGCACCCCAGTTGAACGAGCCAGGGCTGTTGCCCTATATGGCCCGCGTGTTCATCATGGGGGCAATCCACAGACAATACCGTAGTGTGCCCCTCATGCCTTCGCCTGCGCCCCAGCGCAACGAAGAAACATCCACCTCATTTCGATCTTCCTGAAAAACCTCGCCTATGCCTATCGCCTTTGACCGTGTCTACCTGAACAACGCCGCTTATTTCATGCCGGGTGACCCCGTCGACAATGAGCACATGGACGCGTTCATTGCGCCGCTTAACCGCATGTCACGCCGCATCAAGCAGCGCATATTGTCAGAGAACGGCATACAGCAGCGCTACTACGCCATCGACACAGAAGGCAACCCGACAACTTCAAACGCAGGGATGGCTGCAGAAGCCATCAGGGCCTGCCTGCATAAGGCCGAGCTAAGTCTTGACCATGTAGGCATGCTGGCCAGCGGATCTTCGGGCGGCGATGCGCTCATGCCCGGCTTTGCCAATATGATTCAGGGCGAGCTGGCAGCGCCGCCGCTGGAAACGGTATCGGTGCATGGCATATGCGCGGCTGGTGTCGGCGCTATTCAAGCGGTTGCACAAGGCATTGAGCTTGGCGGCCACCAGGCTGGCCTGGCCGTGGCCAGCGAGATGCCGTCGCGTATGTTTCGCCAGTCACGCTTTACGGCGCGCGACTATGATGCCGATTTTGACTCGCATTTTTTGCGCTGGATGCTGTCCGATGGCGCTGGCGCTGTATTGCTGGGCAACGCCGACACGCCTGGCCGCACCGCCAACGGCCTTAGGCTGCGCCTTAAGTGGGTGCACCAAAAGTCATTTTCAGGCGACTACCCGGTCTGCATGCAGTTGGGCCTTACCGAGGATCGCGCGCGCAGTCATCTTGACTACCCCTCATGGAAAGACGCCGAAGCCGACGGGGCACTCGCGCTACGTCAAGACATCCGCCTGCTGCCGCATCTGTTTGACATCGGCATCCATGAGTATGTGCAGCTGGTACGAGACAAATGGGTAGACCCCACCCGCATTCGCCATTTTCTGTGTCACTACTCGTCCGAGAAGTTCATACCCGTTGTTGAAGACCTCATGGGCAAGGCCGGGCTTGCTATTCCCAAAGAGTATTGGTTCAGTAACCTGGCATGGCGCGGCAATACGGGTGCGGCCTCGATTATGGTTATGCTGGCTGAGTTTCTGGAAACCCGCACACTCACGCCCGGCGAACAGATACTTTGCTATGTGCCTGAATCAGGGCGGTTTACCACGGCCTATATGTTGCTGGAAGTGGAAGCCGACACGGCCAACACGCCTGCCACGACCGTGCGGGGCCTTCGCCAGACGGTGTCTGAACAAACGCTGGATGCCCAGGGCATCGCCCCACCGCATGATCCCGCACACGCCCCCGAAGGCCTTAGCCCACTGCTGACCGAGCTAGCCGCAATCTGGCATGACTACCGGTCAAGAGTGTGGCGCACGCCGCTTGTGCACACGCTGCGCGAGCGGCGGTTTCAGACCAATGACTACATAAGCTGGATGGAGAGCTGGATTCCCCAGGTTCGGGAAGGAACACGATGGATGCGCGAAGCCACTGCATCGCTGTCAGACACCTATGGACCACTGGCAGCACTGATTACGCTGCACGCGGGTGAAGAGCAGGATGATTTCAAGATACTGTTCGATGATTACAAAAAGGCCGGAGGAACCGCCGACAGTGTGGATGATCTGCGCCGCAACCCCGGCGGTGAGGCGCTTAATGCCTACCTGCACGCCATGGCTGCAAACCCCGACCCCATAGGGCTACTGGGGGCTATTTACATTATTGAGGGTACTGGCCAACGTATCGTGCCGGCGCTGTTGCCTCTGTTAAAAACCAGCCTGCCACTGTCACCCGACGCCTTCCGCTTTCTTGAATACCACGGGCACAACGATGAGCATCATTTGGCACGCTGGCTGACTGCGGTAAGCATTGCGCTTGAATGCGATGACTCTGGTAAAGCCGAGCGCGCCATCGTCAACACCGCGCGACGCACCGCCGCCCTTTATCTGATGCAGTTTCAGCACGTCAAAGAGAACGACAACAATGCAACCAACCCCTGATCACGCGTTTGGCACGCACAACCCCGAAGACCCCAGCCCCTGGCTGGCTTTATATTTGGATCGCAGTACACCGTTGCCCGATGAGGTTAAGACGGCCTGGCTGAATGATTCAAGCTCGAGGTCGCGCCAATACCTGCTGCCATTTTTGCGGCCTTTATGCAGGGTGCTGATTATTCTTATACAAATTATCAAGACCGTGCTGCCAAAACGATGGTCGCACTCAGGCCTGCTGCACCGCATCTTGGTGTGGGGCCTGAAACGCTTTGTACGCCCCGAGGCCAACTGGCTCATCATGCGCCACTTTCATCTGGGCTCACAGATACTGGCATTTATAGCCGCCAATTCGCCTGTGCCCATTTCCACGAACCCGTTAACGCCTCACACGTTAGACGATTTGCGCGACCACGTCTTCGTCAAACACGACCTTAATCTGTTCAATTTTGTAATCCGCCTGAATCAGGCATTGCGCGATGCGGACCAGCTAATGGGCCCACCCGCACAGGTTGATTTTTCGATGATTCACGAGCCCGACGTAAGTTTGCAGTCTTTTCCCAACAAACGCAGCAACGTACTCGATCTGCAAAGCGCCATCGAGCTGTTTACCCCGGTTTATCAACTGCTACTGACTGACAACGATTTCTGGCGTGCAGCAAACTCATTGCAGCTTGACGAAACCATAGGCATTTATACCGCTCAGATTCTTCAGGCGCCGCAACATCTTATTCTGGTCAACAACAGCCATCCCCTTATACCGCTTTCAACCTTGCGTGCCGGGCACAGACTGGTGCTGCACGGCTTGTCGTCGGAGATGCTGCATGCACTGCTGACGCAGATGAAAAACGATGCGGCCCAACCAATTGCGTAGCCGGCGCACCTAAGTGAACCGGCCCGGTTCAGGCGGGAATTTCTCCAAAATGCCCGCTGCGAAAATCATTAATAGCCTGCTCGATTTCCACCTGGCTATTCATTACGAACGGCCCATACCCCGCGATAGGCTCTTCGATAGGTTCACCTGACAGCAAAAGCATAGTGGCATCGCTATTGGCTTCCACCTCAATACCCTGCCCGTCACGATGAAACAGCACAAACTGGCCGCCTCGCACTACCGTGTCGCCATTTACCATGACAGTGCCATGCAATACCACAAGCGCCACGGTGTACCCGTCACGCGTATCAAAGCCCGCTGTGCTGCCCTGATGCAGTCGCACATCCAGCACGTCCATGGGGGTAAATGTACGCGCCGGCCCCTTATGCCCCTGATACTCGCCTGCAATCACACGCACCCGGCCAGCATCTTCGGGCAAGTCGACCGATGGAATATCAGCGTCTAGTAAAGTCTGATAACCAGGATTTGCCATCTTGTCTTTTGCCGGCAAGTTAACCCATAGTTGCACCATCTCCAGTGCGCCGCCCTTCTCGGTAAATGCCTGCGAGTGAAATTCTTCATGCAAGATGCCGCTTGCTGCCGTCATCCACTGCACGTCACCCGGCCCGATAAGGCCTCCGGCACCGGTCGAATCCCGATGCGCAACCTCGCCTTCGTACACAATGGTCACCGTCTCGAAACCTCGATGCGGATGTTGCCCCACTCCCCGCGGACGATTTGCTGGCTCGAAGTTAGCGGGGCCGGCATGATCCAGCAACAAAAACGGGCTCATGGGTGCACCATGGCTGTCATAACTGAACATGGAGCGTACGGGAAACCCATCACCCACCCAATGGGGGCGGGGTGCACTGTATACGCCGCTGATTTTCTTCATGATGATTTCTCCGTTAGCACAGGGCCATACCCTGTCTGCATGAAAACCATCATACTTGCGTAACAATGCCCGCAGTAGACCGTATTATTTGCCTGCAGCGTCCTATTTAATGAACAATGAGCGCATTATGCGAGACTTGAACGATCTTTATTACTACGTACAGGTTGTAGACCACGGTGGCTTTGCACCGGCGGGACGAGCACTGGGGGTACCCAAATCCAAGCTTAGTCGGCGTGTTGCACTGCTGGAAGAGCGCCTGGGGGTGAGATTGATACAGCGCTCAACCCGCCGCTTCTCTGTCACAGATATAGGCAACACCTACTACGATCACTGCAAAGCCATGCTGGTTGAAGCCGATGCTGCCGAAGAAGCCATCGCGCTTACCCACGCAGAGCCGTGCGGCATTGTTCGCCTCACCTGCCCTGTGGCATTGCTGGAGGCGCGTGTGGCCGACATGATTTCGGCCTTTATGGCCAGCTTCCCCCGCGTACACATTCATCTCGAAGAAACCAACCGGCGTGTCGATGTGCTGGGCGAAGGCGTTGATCTGGCCATTCGCGTGCGACCTGCACCGATTGAAGATAGCGAACTTGTCATGCGGGTACTGGCTGACCGGGTTCAGTGCCTGGTGGCAAGCCCTGGCTTGCTGCAGCAATATGGCACACCACATGCCCCAATTGGCCTGGCACAGCTTCCCAGCCTGGCGCTGGGCTTGCCTGCTCAAGAGTACATCTGGGATCTGAAAGGGCCTGACGGCGCACACGCCGCCATACGCCATACACCCCGGTTAATCACACAAAGCATGTTCGCGCTCAGGTCTGCCGCCATGGCAGGCATAGGGGTCGCCCAATTGCCGCGCATGATGATGGAGAAGGCACTTGCTCAGGGTGAACTGATACAGGTTGTGCCCCACTGGGCACCACGATCAGAAATCATCCACGTCGTGTTTGCCTCAAGGCGAGGCATGCTGCCTGCCGTGAGGGCGCTGGTGGATTTTCTGGCAGAACAGTTCGAACAGCTCGAAGAAGCGTGAACCGTCAAAGACGCCCATGCCGCAGGCGGCAAAGGCATTTCCAGATTTTGAGCATGCTGTGCGCTCACACTTACAGCATGCTGGCGAGATAATGCGACCCATCAGGCTTGCCAGACGTGCTGACGGCGCTATCCGCACTGACCGGGCTTTGCGCCGTCGTCCGCACCTTCGCAAGGCGCTGTTTTGAGCGAAGCCGGCACAAACACAAGCTCACCATCCACCTCGGTCAAGGTCTCCTCACTCGCGCCGGCTTCTTCTGTCTGGATTCTGTTCCGCAACAGGCTGACCACGTCGTCGCACCTGTGTTCAATGAGTTCGTCAGGAATCAGAAGTGTGCATCCATTCGGCGCGGTCAGATAAATGAGACAGCCGCTAAACTCTTCGCTATAGTCGAACGCCAGGATCTTGCGATCAAGCCCA
The DNA here is from genome assembly GCA_005239165.1 of Allopusillimonas ginsengisoli. GTDB lineage: Bacteria > Pseudomonadota > Gammaproteobacteria > Burkholderiales > Burkholderiaceae_B > Allopusillimonas > Allopusillimonas ginsengisoli_A. Next base: position 66,040 of record RAPG01000007.1, on the reverse strand, counting down.
GACCCTAATTGCTTAATAAAAATGTTGTAGTCCACCAAGTGCGCCCCAGCAAGAGTTTATCGAAACATCGTGCACAGATTCTAGAGACTGCATGCAGTCAGGAATAGATATACGTGCACTAGAAGCAGTGGTACTTTTACCAGTCAGACGACAACCCTCACAGGAGACAGCATGGTCAAACATCGTGACCTTGCAGGCATTACGCACCAGCATCTGCGTGGCATCATCGGCCGCCTGATGGATGGCGTCATATTTATCGACACTGGGCGACGTATTTCGTGGGCAAATGAATCGGCATTGAAGATGCATGAAGTGTCTTCCGTTGACGAATTGGGCCCCACCATGGCGAGCTACTTCCAGCGCTGGGCATTGAAATATCGCAACCACCATCCACTGACGCGTTCGCAGTATCCGATGTTCCGGCTGGCGGGAGGCGAGCAGTTTGACGAAATCGTTGTGGAAGTCACCCCGCGCAAAAGCAAAGGTGAGCCCCGCATCCATCGCCTGCGCGGTATCACACTTAACGACGACAATGACGAGCCCATTGTTCATGTGCTGCTCATTGAAGACCTGACAGAGCAACATTCGGCCGAGGAGCGTTTCGAACGCGCCTTCAACGCCAACCCTGCGCCTGCGCTTATCTGCCGGCTTTCAGACTTGCGCTATACGCGCGTCAACGCCGGCTTTCTGGCCATGACTGGCTATCGCCGTGAAGATGTATTGGGCCGTTCGGTTTATGAACTTGACATACTTGCTGACGCAGACGACAAGCCACAAGCTATAGCCAACCTGCACGAAGGGACCACCATTGCACAGCGAGAAAGCACCGTGCCGCTGCCTGATGGGTCTTATATGCATGTCATCGTGGCAGGCCAGCCACTGGATGATGCCAACGAGCCTTATATGCTGTTTACCTTTATTGACCTGCAACCACGCAAATTAGCTGAACAGGCCTTGCGTCAGTCGGAAGAGCGCTTCTCCCTGGCCTTCAGGCTGGCACCCGTACCCATGCTTCTTTGCGATCTAGACAGCTTGCAACTGCTCGAGGTTAATGACAGTTTCCTTGAAATGACTGGCTTGCAGTGCCTTGAAACCGATGTGTGCGACATGGTTCAGCTCGGCATATGGGCAGACCCGGAGAAAATAAAGTCAATTCAAACCAGCATGCTTAATCATAAAGAGGTGTCTGGCATTGAGATTCAAATGCATAACAAAGAAAGCGAAACACTTGACTGTATTTTGTCGGCTGACGCGGTAACCATAGACGGGCGTGCGTGCATGCTGGCAGTCATACAGGACTTCACCGAACGCAAGCATACAGAAGGTGAATTGCTGACAGCGCTCGACGCGGTAATGCAAGACACATCTTGGTTCAGCCGCAAGGTCATGGACCAGCTGGCACGGGTGCGCCAGCCAGCTCATGACGCCAGCAGGCAAAAAATGCCTGACCTAACACCTCGCGAACGCGAGGTGCTGGGCCACATATGCCAGGGACAAAGCGACGCAGAGATAAGCAGCGCCCTGTCTTTGTCACGTAATACTATACGCAATCACGTCGCCAATATTTATAACAAAATTGGTGTAACCCGGCGCAGCGCCGCCGTCATCTGGGGCAGGGAACGTGGCTTTCTTGCAAGCCGAACATCGGCCGGACGTGGCAAGCGCCCATAGTACGATCCGCATGGAACCCAGTCTTTTGACCAACTATTCGAGTCTGCCACTGAATACGCAGAAAGTGCCTTTGCTGCCTCACCGACGGCTGCGCATCCGTGGTCAGCCTGTGGAGCTACAGCCTCATGAAAGGCTGAGTCTGGCACCGTCCGGATCATCGTTCGGCAAGAGCAGGGTAGTTAAATTTCAGCATCAAAATCTGTCGACGGCACCCGCAACGAGCAACGCAATCACTACCGGCACCAGCCACCCCATGCCCAAATCTGCACCCGGCAACGTGTCGAGCCAGGCCGGCACCCAAGCCACTACACCTGCGGTGCGCAGCCCCTCAGCAAGACCCATGACAGTCGCCACCAGCATGACAGGCACGAACACGCGTCGCGAAGATTTCCAGACACCCGAAAGCAGGCTTAATGCCACCAGCGAGATGGCAACGGGATAAATACCAGCGAGCAAGGGCCCTGAAACAGTGATCAGCTGGGCCAGCCCCTGATTAGCGACAACAAGACTGATGAGGCTGAACACAATTACCACGGTACGGTAAGAAACAGGAAGCAGCCTGCTGAAATACTCACCGCATGCCGAAACCAGACCTACTGCAGTCGTAAAGCAGGCAAGCGTGATCACAATCGCCAGCAGTACTTCACCTGCCGTACCAAATGTCTGCAGTACAAAGCCAGTCAGTATGGGCACACCGGTTTCAGCGTAAGGCGCGATACTGCCGCTGGTGGCACCAAGATAAATGAAAGACAGATAAACCAGTGCCAGACCTGTCGCAGCAATAAGCGCCGCAATAATCGCATAACGCGTTTGCAGGCCGGGGTCGCTGACCTGACGGTCGCGAATGGCATTGACGATAACAATGCCAAACACCAGCGCGCCGAGCGCGTCCATGGTTTGATAACCCTGCACAAAACCTTGCGAAAGCGGTGCGCTCTGATACAGACCTGTGCTGTGCATGGCCTGACCAATTGGCCAGAGTGCCGCCGCGCCGGCAAGCACAGCCAGCGACACAATAAGCGCCGGGGTAATGTATTTGCCCACGTTATCAATAAGCCTGCCCGGAAACAGCGACACCAGCATAGCGAAAGAAAAATACACAACGGTGTAAACGAACAGACTGGCGGAATGGCCTCCGACAAATGGTGCCAGGCCAACTTCGAAGGAAACCGTAGCCGTGCGGGGCGTAGCGACAAGCGGGCCTATGGTCAGGTAGACCAGCACACCGAGCAGCGTGCCGGCGATCCGGCCTATGGGTGCAGTGAGTATGTCCATGCCGCCACCCACGCGCGCCAGCGCAACCACAGTCAGTAACGGCAGGCCGACGCCGGTCAGCAGAAAGCCAAGGGCCGCAAGCCAGAAATGTTCGCCTGCAGCCTGACCAACCATAGGCGGGAAAATAATATTGCCGGCGCCCAGAAACAGGGCGAATGTCATAAACCCCAGAGCTATGATGTCTGGGATAGAGAGTTTTTGCATGGTGATATAACCGTTTAATCGGTACTGTGAAAAGGTGGCGGGCAATATTTTAGCCCAGTGAGCCACTGCTACATGCACAGCTCTTCGGTCTGTAACAGCTACTTGCTGTGCCCGATGGCGGGGTCCACGCCACGCATTTCAGTGTCGCCTATGGCTTTGCCTATGTGCCTATCTGCCTATCTGCCTATCCGCCTATCCGCCTATCCGCCTATCTGCCTATCCGCCTATCCGCCTATCCGCCTATCCGCCTATCTGCCTGTATGCCCGTAGCCCGTAGCCCGTATGCCCGTATGCCTGCAGCCAGCGGCCTGCGTGCCCGAATGCCTGAACGCCTACCATCCAGCCACAAACGATTATGATGAAACTTTCTAAAAGCATTGCTGAAATGCCGAGGACCTTCATTGATGAGCACAACCTGCCCATGTGGCAGTCAATCACCGTATGAGCAGTGCTGTGGAAGATGGCATCACGGTGCCCAGCGCCTGCAGGCACCAGATGCACAAGCCCTGATGCGCTCACGTTACAGTGCGTTTGTGCTTGACCTGCACGATTATTTGCTCGAAACATGGCACCCCACTACGCGGCCAGCCACGCTCGAGCACAACCCTCCCGATGTAAAGTGGCTAGGGCTTGAGATTAAAAAATTCAGCCGGCAAGACAATGACCATGCCACGGTTGAGTTTGTGGCGCGCCATAAACTGGCAGGACGGGCGATACGCATGCACGAGATCAGCCGCTTTATCAGGCAGAATGAAAAATGGCTGTACGTCGATGGCGAATTCGTTAACAAACAGAAGGCCAAGCAAGGCGCTTGATAAGGAGCTAAGCCATGCCCGACCAACCCATCACGCTTGCGCAGCGGTCTGAAGAGGCCGAGCTTCATCTGCGCTCTTCATGCAAGGTCATGGCGCATCTGGTGAAGCGACATGGCCCCTGCGGCATTCTGCGGCGACGAAACACCGCTTTCCAGACACTGGCTTTTTCCATTATCAGCCAGCAATTGTCAGCCCGTGCGGCCGCAACCATAAAGAAGCGAGTGATTGCCCTGTCTCCAGGCTTCACACCAGCCGGCATTCTCAGTCTGTCGCCTGAATCGCTGCGGGCAGCCGGCCTTTCTTCCGCAAAAGTTCGCTACATTACCGAACTGGCACAGCGGCTGCAAGACGGGCGTCTTAATTTCCGCCAGCTGCGCCGTCAGGATGATGAAGACGTCATTGCCGTTCTGACGAACCTCCCCGGTGTAGGGCGCTGGACCGCAGAGATGTTTCTTATTTTTAGCTTGAAACGTCCCGATGTGCTGGCACTGGGTGATGTAGGCCTGCAGCGTGCAGTGCGTCGGCTTTACGGTGAGATGGCCACGCTTGAGACGGTAAGCGACAGCTGGCGGCCATATCGTTCGGTAGCCTCCTGGTATTTATGGCGATCACTCGATGAGTAATCAGCGCGCAAAGCCAGGCTATGGTAGCGTTGTGCTCTAAACCTTTTCTGCCACTTCATACGAAAATAACGATGCCAGAAACAGCTACTCCAGCCACTGCCCCGCTCAGCGCATTGCTGGCGGTTTCGCCCCAATGGATCGATCTATATGGGCACATGAATTCGGCCGAGTATGTGGGCGTATTCGACCGCATTGGTTACCAGCTGCTGGGCCAGCTGGGCGTGGGTGAGGCCTACACGGCCGCCACCAATTGTGGCATCTATACCGTAGACGTGGCCGTTAATTATCGCCGCGAGCTGCTGGTAAATGCCCCTCTTGAACTGCGGCTGCGCGTACTGGCCGCAGATCATAAGCGCCTGCTATGCCTGATGGAGCTATACCAGACGCGTGACGACTACCTTGCGGCAACCATGGAGCAACTTTCCATTCATGTTGACCTGAACACGCGACGCGTGACGCCGTTTCCGGATGACATCGCCGAACGTCTGCGAACTGTGGCGGCAGAACACGCCGCCTTGCCGATGCCACAGCGGCATATATCCCGGCTATCACTGCTCAGGCCTGAGCAGCCCGCCTGACCAGTCTGTGCGGGTATAGAGCCTCGGCCATCACTGTCCGACGCCCAATGCACAGCCTCGCAAATACTGCGTCACACTAATCCATAGTTGCGACGGCCAGGCATGCTTTGGTCAGCGTCAGCTGGCCAGCTTTGCGTCCATCGTAATATTGGCATTCAGCACTTTGGAGACGGGGCACCCCGATTTCGCCTGGCCCGCGATTTTCTGAAATTGCGCCTCATCCAGGCCCGGCACACTCGCCTCAACCGTAAGGTGGCTGGCCGTGATTTCAACGCCGCCTTCTTTCTTTTCAATGGTCACGGCAGCCTTCGTGGCGATGCGGTCAGGCGTGAAACCTGCTTCACCAAGCATCAGTGAAAACGCCATAGAGAAACAACCCGCGTGGGCTGCCGCAATCAGTTCTTCAGGGTTAGTGCCTTTACCATCCTCAAATCGTGACTTGAAGCCATAGGGGGCATCCTTCAGGACGCCAGTCTCGGTAGAGATGGTGCCGCCCCCGTCTTTTATGCCGCCCTTCCATTCTGCAGATGCTTTCTTGCTCATGTTGACTCCTTGCATTCAAACTGTGTTGAGAAAAGGTGAATCTTCACGATAACGGATATGCGCAGACTGCGGGGATACAAGCCGTAACCACAACCATTACAATCCAGTATCTTACTTATGAGCAAAAGCGCCCAACATGAGCAAACTAGGCACCCCATTATCTCCGACAGCTACCCGCGTCATGCTGCTGGGCTCTGGCGAGCTTGGCAAAGAGGTCATCATTGCACTGCAGCGTCTGGGCGTCGAAACCATTGCGGTTGACCGCTACGCCAATGCGCCCGGTCAGCAGGTAGCGCACCATGCACACACCATCACCATGAGTGATCCTGCTCAGCTAAAGGCATTGATCGCAGCCGAGAAACCTGATCTGCTCGTGCCTGAAATCGAGGCCATTGCAACCGAGGCCCTGGAAGAGATCGAGGCCGCGGGTGTGGCGCGCGTTATTCCCACAGCACGTGCGACGCGGCTCACCATGAACCGCGAAGGTATTCGTTGCCTCGCGGCAGAAACCTTGGGCCTGCCGACCAGCCCCTATGCCTTCTGCGAGTCGCTCGAGGCCTTGCAAAAGGCTATTGACGGCGGTATCGGCTACCCCTGCGTGGTTAAACCCGTCATGAGCAGTTCGGGCAAAGGGCAGAGCAAAATAGATGGCCCGCAAGATGTTGAGGCAGCATGGAATTACGCCATGTCGGGCGGGCGCGTCAGCCACGGTCGCATTATTGTTGAGGGCTTTGTCGATTTTGATTATGAAATCACCTTGCTTACCGTACGCGCGCTTGGCGAGGACGGAAACATTAAAACCCATTTTTGCGAGCCTATAGGGCACTTGCAAGAGGCGGGCGACTATATCGAAAGCTGGCAGCCCCAGCCCATGCATTCTCGTGCACTGGAAAAATCAAAGCACATTGCCAAAGCCGTTACCGACAACTTGGGAGGGCAAGGCGTCTTCGGCGTTGAGCTATTCATCAAAGGCGAAGATGTCTGGTTTAGCGAAGTGAGCCCACGCCCGCACGATACCGGCCTGGTAACCATGATCTCGCAATGGCAAAGTGAGTTTGAACTGCATGCCCGTGCCATTTTGGGCCTGCCGGTAGACACCCGATTGCGAACGCCGGGTGCCAGTGCCGTTATATACGGCGGCGTAGAGGGGGAAGGTATTGTGTTCGAGGGCGTCGATGCCGCCATGCGGGTGCCGCAGACAGACCTCAGGCTGTTCGGCAAACCAGAAAGCTATGTGCGTAGACGCATGGGCGTGGCGCTGGGCTATGACGACAATATCGAAGGTGCCCGACAACGAGCCCGTCAGGCAGCCGCCTGCGTTAAGGGCAGAAAGGCGTAACCTGACCGGCGGCAGTTAGCCTTGCAGCTGGCGTACGGCCTCATCGCGGCTGGCGACTGCCGTCAAAATCGAAAGAAACCCGCTAATGTCGAACACCTCATGAACCTGGGGCTGCAGACCGCACAAAATCAATTGCCCGGATTTTTGTTTCAGGCCCCTGGCGAGCATCAGAACAACACGCAGGCCCGCGCTGGAGATGTAGTCAAGCCCGCTTAAGTCGAGCGCACATAAGCGCTCTCCTTGCTCGACAAAGGCCAGCAAGCCCGCCTCGACCTGTGCCGCATTGGCGCTGTTGATCTGACCAGAGGCCGATACCACCAGAACCTCGCCGATTTTTTCGCTTGAAAGACTCATGAGCTAACCGTTATGTTGAAAGTAATTGATTGTAGCGGCTCCCAAGGCGAGTACCAAGGAAATCTGTCTGCCGTGTATCTAGGCATGTTTCGTCGGCTCATCATCTTCAGAATCTATACCAGGCTCTGCTTCGGTAAATTGCCCCATAAGGTCGTCGAGTTCATCCTGCGAAAATGACATGCCTGTGAAATCAGACGGTGTATAGACCGCGACCTCTGATGCCGAGCACGTATCGGCCATGCGCTCCAGCGTGTCTTTGATTCGATCAAGCAGGGTCACAATGGTCGATGCATTGTGGCGCGCCGCATAACGGCACGACAGTACCAGCTCTCCATTTTGCAACCAGCCATCAAACGCCAGCAAATGCCGTCGCTGCGCATCGACCGCCCGCTCCGTTCCGGCACCCAATCGCAGCAATCCCATACCGTCGGCGCCAAACTGGCTGATCTCACCAACAAAGTTAAAGGATAACTGAGGCTCGACACCCAGGTGAGCGTGGCCGCCATAGCGCAGCAGCCCGTACGTCATACCATGGTCAGGAACCTCTCTAAGCGTTGCTTTCATGGACACTACCCAGGCCTGCACGTCTGTCATCTGCGCAGGCAGTACAACAGGATAGCGCGTGGTAAACCACCCTATGCTGCGGGACAGGTCAATGGAGGAATCGAAAGGCTGGCGCCCATGGCCTTCAAGATCCCACGCCAATGCCCCTTGCCCCCATTCCGCAAGACTTAGCCCAACGGCAGCCAGCACAGCTTCATGCGCGCGCAGCCCGAAGACGGAAGACATACCATTCAGAAAGCGGCTGGCAAGCGGCTGCGCCAGCAGCAGGCGCTGCTCTGCCACCTCCCCTTCAACATTGTCGCGTGCGGGTTCATCAACAGAAATCGTGGCAGTCTCCACCGCCTGGCGCACGACATTCTCCCAATAGGGCAAGGCAGCGCTAACAGCCTGAACCCGCTCCGACAGTGCCTCAGACCACCAGGACCAGGAGGTGGAAGCGGGTCGCGCCTGCGCGTCACCGTTCAGCAGTCCAGCCTCAAGATCGTCGGCCAGTATTGACCACGACACCATATCGAACACGGCATGATGGACGACCACCACAATGCGGGCATGCCCATCAGGCACAGCGATGGCACCCATGGCAAAGACCTTGCCCAGAGTAAGATCCAGCGATGTCATCAGCGTATCCGCCAGTTCATTCTCGGCCTGCTCCAGGGCGTTGGCATCTTTCATGGCGCACTGAACAATTCTCAACATCGGCGTCTGGGGCGGCAGCACCTGTTGGATCGTGCCCTGCGGCCCCTGCAACCAGCCCATGCGCAAGGCATCGTGGCGGGTCTGTATGGCATGAGCCACCATACTCAAGCGCTCCATGGAAGGCATTAAAGGCAAACTAAATACCGCACTCAGACACCATCGGTTGCGATCACGCATGGGTGTTTCCAGGAACCAGCGCTGTATGGGCGTCAGAGGCACAGGATCTTGAACAGCATCGCGCCCTGCCATCACACTTACCGGAGCGGCCAGTTGCGCCAGACCGCGCGGCGTTGGCGCCTGAAATACTTGAGTAGGTGTTAGCGCCAGACCGCAGCCTCGTGCTCTTCCGACAATCTGTATCGCCATGATGGAATCACCGCCCAGCGCAAAAAAATCGTCGTCAGGCCCGATGTCATCGCGCTGCAGGACTGCACGCCATAACTCACGTATTGTCTCCACAGCAGAATCGCCCTGCTCTGATTGCATCGAGGGCGGCCCTGCATCGACGGGCGTCGACAATACAGCATTCTTGAGCAAGGCCTGACGGTCGATTTTTCCGTTCGCGGTAAGCGGCAAGGCTGTGCACACCACACAACGTTGTGGCACCATGGCGGCGGGCACTTGCCCCGCCAGCCAGGCAAGCAGCTCACCACCATCCACCTCGCCTGCCACCGCAGCGCACAGTGTAGGTTCGCGTCCATCCCGGTGTTCAACCAGCACCACGGCATCCCGCACCGCCAGGTGCCCTCGCAAAAGTTCAGCGAGACCCGCAGGTTCAATTCTATGGCCGCGTATCTTGACCATGTCGTCGCTGCGCCCCAGGAAAACAATCGCACCATCTTCGCGACGCCGTCCCAGGTCTCCAGTGCGATAACGACGTGCCCCATTCCCTGCACTTGCAAAGCGTTCTTTGCCCGCGATTTCAGGATGCGTGTATCCCAAGGCGACGGCCGGGCCTTCGATGATAATTTCGCCTTCTTCACCATCGGCAACCGGCTGGCCGTCAGGCCCCTCCAGTACGACGCCATAGCCAGAAAGAGGCGGACCGACTGGCACGGCATGATCCCCCAAGGCGCGCAAGCCGGTGTGCGCTTCGGTAAAGCATGCGCCCACTGTCGCCTCGGTTGGGCCGTAATGATTAAAAATGCGGCAGCTGGCACCCAGAGCCTGAATGCGGTCCACCAACTGCCATGTCAAGACGTCGCCGCCCAGGATCAGTGCACGCGCCGGCAGCAGGGTTTGCGCTCCTGGTGCATCAAGCAAGGCATTCAGGTGTGTAGGCACGATTTTGAGCACATCCACTGGCGTGTGTGACATCCATCTCTGCAACGCGGCAGGATCACGCGCGGAATCTGAATCGATCGCATGCAAGGCGCCACCGGTCCACAAGGCGCCAAACACCGACGTATAGCCCAGGTCTGCGGCAAAGGAGGAGACAATTGCAAACGAAAGCGGCCCCGGTATAGCTAAACGCTCAAGCATGGCCGGCACATAGCTGGCGATGGCTCCGTGTGAAACACGCACTCCTTTAGGCCTGCCCGTTGAGCCGGACGTATACAAAACGTAGGCGGTCGTGTCTGCAGACACCCGTAGCGCAGGCGCGTGACTGGCGGGTGCCTCGTCACCACGCTGCCACTCCACAATGGCAAGCTGATGCGAAGGTCTGCGCGCACCGGCATCTATGACCATCGCCGTCGCCCCGCTGTCCTTCAATACATAAACATGATGTTCGTCTGGATGCTCATCATCCAGCGGAACAAAAGCCGCGCCCAATCGCATGGCAGCCAACATGGCCACAACCGGGCCCAGGCCGCGTGCCAGCCTGAACGCAACTCTGTCGCCCCTACCCACGCCAGCGTCGGACAAACGTTGTGCCAGGGCATTGGCCATGGCATCCAGCCCAGCGTAATCCACTTCACCCGCATGATCGAGTACGGCCCTCGCGGTTGGCGTCAGGGTTGCCGTGGATGCCACTCTTGCTGCCAGCGTTTCGCATGGCTCCTGCGTCTGATCGGGCCGGACTGTGTCGGGCCGGGCTGTCTCGGTGAGGGCTGTCTCGGCGAGGGCGGCATCCGTAAACGATTGCAGAATTTCTACGTAGCGTGCCAGCCAGGACTGTACACGCGCCGCATCGAACAGGTCCCGGTTGTAAAAGGCATCGATATGCAGCCCATCGGCGTCAGAGAGCATATTCCAGTTCAAGTCCCAGCGGACCGCACTATGCGCATTTGCATCGAGCTGCACATCCAGACCTGCGAAACACGGCAAGGCATCCATGCGATCCAGATTGAACGACACCGAAGCCAGCGGCGCGCGGGCAGGGTCTCGTCGCAAACCAAGCTCTTTGATCAGGCGTGCATAGGGGAAGTCGCGGTGCGCCATCCCCTGTGCAACGGCTCGCTGCGTTGGTGCCAGCAGATCTCGCACCGGCACTGCCGGGTCAATATTCAGACGCAAGGCCAGCACGCCAACGCAATAGCCCACCAGCGAAGATGCCCCCAGCTCGGGTTGCCCCGCCGAAAATATTGCCACAGACAGGTCGCGCTGACCAGAAAGCTCAGACAGCAGACGTCCGTACGCCGCCAGACACACCGAGAACAGCGAGCATCCAGCCTGCCGTCCAGCCGCTTCGAGGGCGCTGCGCAAAGTTGCTGGCACATGAGTACGCGCGCGGGCGCCAGCATAACTTTGTAATGCGGGGCGCGGCCTGTCGGCGGGAAGATCCAGCGGCGCAGGCGCTGTGGCGTAAAGGGTGCGCCAGTATTCAGCGAGCCCCGTCGCATCTGCCTGAAGACGCGCGTGCTCGGCATAGCGACGAAACGGCACAGCTTCATCAAGATGCGCCGGCCGGTCTTCTTTTCGCGCACTATAAAGCTCCGCCAGCTCAAGCGCGATGACCTGCAGTGACCACCCATCGACGATCAGGTGCGGCATTGCCATTACCAGCCGATGCCGGTCAGCTGCCATCCCGATGATCCAGGCGCGCAGCACAGGGCCTCGCTCCAGATCCATAGGCATCAGCACCTTGTCGTCAAGCCACTGCTGGAACTCCTCGTCGCCATGCTCCCATGTCAGACTGGACACTTCCGCAGGCAGTTCACGATGAATGACCTGGCTGGCGCCGTCTTCGGGAAAAGTCGTGCGCAAGGCCTCATGCCGCATGCAGAGCTCACGCAGGGCCGACTGAAGGGCCGGCACATCGAGTTCCCCCTGGAAATCGAATAGTAAAGACTGGTTGTACGCGGCCGAAGCCTGCGGGCTGAAAGCGGCCAGCAGCCTGAGGGCTGTCTGCCCTGGCGTTGCTGGCAGCGACTCGCTCTGCGGCGTAACAGCGGCCGACACCAACGGCGATGAAGGGCTTGAAGCGCGCAGCATGCCGCAGGCACGCATGCCGCGTACAGAATCGCGCACCGCGTTCTCGATATGCAGCAGGTCGGCGTCGCTATGGGCGGTGGAAAGAAAGCAGGTGCGGCCTTCCCAAACGTAGACGCCATTCTGGATCATATTGTTGTAGAACAGGTCACTGGCCCCAACAAAACGGAACAGCGACGAAAAGCCGTGAACCAGGATCCCGCTTTCTTCCTCATCGAGCACCGCATTCAGACGAGTAATGAAATCATGAGTACGCTGGTTCAAGGCCTGCTGCAGGCCCGGCCCGGCCTCTTCGAGATGCTCCAGCACGGCGTTTGCAACGGCCATGGCCAGCGGATTCTTGTTAAAGGTACCTGCAAAAAAAGTGCGTTCACCGCGTGGCGCATCATCGCCATCCAGCGACCACGCGCCTCCGTCAAGCGCATCCAGATAATGTGCCTTGCCGGCCACCACGCCGATAGGCAGGCCGCCACCCACGATTTTCCCGTAGGTGACCAGGTCGGCCTGTACACCCGCCCAGGCCTGAGCACCACCCAGCGCCACGCGAAAGCCCAGCAAAACCTCATCAAAGATCAAGGCAGCACCCGTCGAATGGGTCAGTTCGCGCAAGCGCTGCAGAAACTGCCGGGGCTGGCGATCGGGACGGCGGCCCTGCACCGGTTCAACCAGTACGGCGGCGATAGAGTCACCCAGCCGCGCCAGTGTCTCGAGAGCACCTTCTTCGTCGCCATAATCAAGCAATACAATATCGTCAGCCATGCCCTGAGGTGTGCCGCCTGCCATAGGTACGGCGGCACCATCAGCACCAAGCTGGGCCAGCACCCCATCAAAATGACCATGGTACGAACCCTGAAACATGGCGACCCGCTGCCGTCCTGTAGCATGCCGGGCCAGCCGCAGTGCCGTCATCACGGCCTCTGTGCCGCTATTGCAGAATGCCGCGCGGGCGTTTCCGGTCAAGCGACACAAACGTTGTGCCACTGCGCCAGCCAAATGGGCCTGCGGACCGACAAACAGGCCGCGCTCTCCGAGATGCCTGCTTATGGCTTCGGTGATAAAGGCGGGGCTGTGACCAAACAGCTGAACCCCGAAACCCATGGCAATGTCCACATAGCGGTTGCCGTCCACGTCGAACATTTCGCTGCCCTGTGCGCGTGAGCCAACGATGGGATACAACATACTCTTGGTTTCGGAACGGAAACCGGCAACAGCACGGCTATCGGCCAGGTATGGCCCAAATCTGCTGCGCTGCTCACGTGATGCACGGCTGCGCTGTATATATGTTCGGCAGAACTGAGCAAGGCCTTGTGCCTGCTCCGCTGACTGCGCCAGTGCTGTCGGCGCTAAGGCCTGCTCTTCTCTCGCAACTGGTGGTACCAGTGCCCGCGCTGTTGTTGCCGATGCCGGCAATGGCGCCGCAGTTTCAGAATCGGACGCGGTACGCGCGACAGCCGCCCCTGCCTTGGCCGACGCGGCCAGCACATGTGCAATCAGGCGCGCTGGCGTTCCCAATGTCTCAAACAAGGCACGTCGCGGAATCGATATAGACCATTTCCGTTCCAGCGCTGCCACAGCCTCGGTCAACGCAAGCGAATCTATGCCCATTTCGAGAAAACCGTGGTCTGAATTGCTATCTGCCTCAGAAAGCTGCAGCGTACGGGCCAGAAATTTGCTCAGCTCGACCGCAAGATCCTGAGCGGTCTGCGGCATGGCAATGTCAGCAGCGACCGGCGTGGCCGCATTGAGCACCGGCACGCCCTCCGGCTGATAGCGCGTGGCATGGGCTCTGGGCGGCTCGGCCCAGTGCCGATGTCTCTCGAAAGGATAGCCCGGCACGTCTACGCGTACAGCCCCATTGCTCAGAGCATCCCAGCGCAGCGGCACACCGGCCACGTACAGCCTGGCCAGCATTTGGCCCAGCGTACGAGCCGCAGGCTGGTTGCGGCGCAAGGTTGGCACAAACACTGGGGGCGTCGCCTGAAACTGTTGGCAGCGAGCAGCAGTGCCTATCAGATTGGGGGTTGCGCCGATCTCTATCAACACCTCGGCACCCATGCCTGCAAGTGTGGACACGCCATCGGCAAAACGCACAGCCTCCCGTATATGGCGCACCCAGTAGTCGGCGGTATCAAATGGCGCGTCTGTTGTACCCGTGAGATTAGACACCAGATCGTGCCTTGGCCTGGCCAGGCTGACACCAGACATTGCCAGGGCAAATGCCTCAAGCGCCGGCTCCATGAGGCGGGAGTGAAAGGCATGGGATGTGCGCAAATACTGGACACCGACACCCTGACTTTCCAGCGCCTCACAAACACGGCTCACCGCCTGAGAAGGCCCCGAAATCACGCATTCATCGGGCGCATTAACCGCAGCCAAATCAATACTCGCCGCCAGCCCGGCTGGCAGATCGGCGACACACTGCGCCGGTGCAAATACCGCCGCCATCGCGCCATCTTGCGATACGCTGGCCATCAGACGACCACGCTCGACCACCAGACGCAAAGCGTCTTCCAGGGTGAATACGCCGGCGCGGCATGCCGCAACCCATTCCCCGAGGCTATGACCTATCATCACATCGGGAACAATACCCCACGAGGCCAACCGCTCAGCCAGCGCATACGCCAGCGTGAACAGCGCGGGCTGGGCCATACGAGTGTCAGACAAGGACACGTCCTGCGCCGTCTCCCCAAACATCAGGTCGGTAAGCGAGCACCCGATCAGCGGCGTAACCACGCTTGCGCAGCGGTCTACCGTCTGTCTGAACACAGGGTCTTCTTCGTACAGGTCTTTGCCCATGCCCGTCCACTGGCTGCCTTGTCCGGTGAACATGAAAGCAATCCGGGGCCTGGCGGAAGCCCGCCTGCCCAAGGCACCACCCACCGGTTCCTGACCGGACGCGACATCCCGCAACGCTGCCGCCAGCATGTCCACATCATGGCCCGCCACGGCGGCGCGCCATGCATGTGCATGACATCCAGACGCCAGACTGGCTGCTGCATCACGCAGATCCACACCCTCTTGCGCAACCCAACTGGCCAGCGTGTCTGCCAGCCGGGCCAGCCCAGCCTCGTCGGGGGCCGAAAACGGCAACAAGACAGGTGCGGCGACTGCCAGTGCGCCGGAGCCTACCCGTTCAGGCGCTGATTCGAGGATCAAATGCGCATTGGTGCCACTGAAACCGAAGCTGCTGACGCCTGCCCTGCGTTTTGACGCTGCAGGCCACTCTTGCTCACGGTCTATGACCTGCAGTGGCAAGGTGTTCCAGGCAATGCGTGGATTGGGCAAGGACTGATGCAGCGTGCGTGGCAGCTTGCCCGCCTCAAGCGCCAGCACCAGCTTGATCAGGCCTGCAATGCCGGCGGCCGCTTCCAGATGCCCTATATTGGTTTTGACGGCACCCAGCAGCAGAGGCGTTTCGCGCTCTGGCCCATAAGCCTCGGCCAGGGCCTGCACCTCAATAGGATCGCCCAGAGGAGTGCCCGTGCCATGACACTCCACCACGTGTATGTCAGCCGGAGCCAAACTGGCGTCAGCCAGCGCCGCACGGATCAGGGCCGTCTGAGCGGCGGCGTTAGGCGCAGTCAGCGAGCTTGCACGCCCGTCATGATTGACCGCGCCCCCCCGGATGACGGCACGCACACGGTCGCCATCACGCAAAGCATCGGATAGCCGCTTTAGTACTACGAAACCCGCACCCTCACCCCGGACGTAGCCATCGGCACTGGCGTCAAATGTGCGGCAGGCGTGGCTGGGGCTGAGCATGCCGGCAGCTGCAAAGCCCCGGGTCAGTTCGTCGGAAATCAGGGCGTTCACACCTCCGGCCAGTGCCATATCACATTCGCCCGCCTGCAGACTGCGGCATGCGGCATGCACCGCAACCAGAGAGGACGAGCATGCTGTGTCTATTGCCATGGCTGGCCCGGTAACATCAAGCCAATGCGCAAGCCGCCCCGCCGCCGCACTGCTGGAGTTTCCTGTGGTCGCGAGTGGGGTAAAGCCCGCCTCTGACCCATGAAAGCGGGCAGCATAGTCGTGTGTGCTGATACCAAGAAACACGCCACTGTTGCGCGGGCGGCGGGTGGGATCGGCCAGAGCCGCATCCTCAAGCGCGTGCCAGGCGACCTCTAGCGCAAGGCGGTGCTGCGGGTCAATTTGCGCCGCCTCGCTGTCACGCACACCAAAGAACGCGGCATCGAAACGCTCAATACCTTCGACATAGCCACCAGGCGGCAGACTCTCACGTTCCGGGCGGTCTAACGGCGCATCACCCACGGCGTTGACGCCCTGTGACAGCAATTGGCGGTAGTCCGCAACGCTACTCGCGCCTGGAAACCGGCAACCCATTCCCACTACGGCAATCTGTGTTGCTTCCTGACGGTCTGATTGCCCGGATCGCAGTGCGTCGATGCGCTGCTGCAGTCCTGTCACCAGCTTGACGACCTGGTCGGCATTCAGGCGTGCTATACGTTCACGTAAATCTTGCGGCGATGATGTCGTCACGGCTGACCTCTCTCTATGGCGTCCAGCAACTCGTCCAGATCGGCGCCAGGCGCTGCGCTTGCATCCATGCGTTCTGACTTGGCAACATGCATGTTCTGCCCATCCGGGTCATCCCGCCCGTCCGGGACAATATGGGCGATCAATCGTGTAACAGTCGGATAATCGTAGGCCATGGTTTCTGGCAACGCTGCGCCAATTTGTTTGCCAAGCGCAAAGGCAAGCTCGGTAGACCCCAGGGAGTCCAGCCCCATCTCCGCAAACCCCCGTCCCGCCTCAATGGAAGCCACGGGCAAACCGAGCCGGTCAGCCAGCCATGATCTTAACCACGCGGTCAGTGCAGCGGCATCGGGGCCGGATGCTTGCGCCGGTTGCTCAGACACTGACGGTGCGGCCTGAGCCGTCATGGCCTGCCACCGGGCAATCACTGGCAAACTGCCTTCAAGAAAGGCCCGCTTGTTGGCCAGCCTCTGTATTTTCCCACTGGACGTCCTGAGCACCGATCCGGGGGCCACCAGCACGAGTTGCGCTAACGGTAATTCGAGGTTTTGCCAGATCGCCTGCACAATGGCCTGGATGATGGGCTCGGGAGACTCACTGCGTTGTGTCCGTTCAAGCTCTTGAACCAAAACGACTTGTTCACGCCCACCGTCAGTCTGCGACGTGAGTGCAAAGGCTGCGCCATTATCGCGCCGCAACGCGCTGTGAGCGTCCTGCGCCACTCTCTCAATATCGTGAGGATAAAAATTGGCACCGCCCAGAATAATGAGATCCTTGATACGTCCCGTCACGAACAGTTCACCGTCCTCCAGGACACCCAGGTCTCCGGTGCGCATGAATGCGCCCGCGCTTTCCTCACCGGCAATCGTGGCACCAAATGTGGCGGCAGTTTCTTCAGCCCGTTGCCAATACCCGTGCGCAATGGTAGGCCCCCCCACCCAGATCTCACCCACGGTATGCGGCGGACAGCGTCTGCGGGTTTCGGGATCCACGATGACAATGGGCACATCGGGCAATGGCCGCCCGCTGCCTGGCATCATGCGACCCTCGGCGGCACCGTCTTCCAGAATACGGACCTGGCCCTGCTCCAGGGCGGCGACATCGAAGCGGCGCAAAACGGGTTCGGCACCCACCGGATTGGCCGTTACTGCGAGCGTACTTTCAGCCAGACCATAGGCCGGCGCGAATGCTTCGCGTCGAAAACCATAAGGCTCGAAGTCGGCAACAAACTGCTCCAGTACAGCCGGATTGATGGGCTCTGCCGCATTCATCGTCATGACAAGACGACTCAGATCCAGTACAGATCTGTCTTCAGGTGCGATGCGGCGGCTGCACAAGTCATAGGCAAAACTAGGGGCAGCGGTATGTGTACCCTGATAGCGGGACAATGCCGACAGCCACACCAAAGGCTTCTGCAGAAAGGCATTGGGCGCCATCTGGACCGAAGCACAGCCCGAATACAAAGGCTGCAACAGACCAAAAATCAGGCCCAGATCATGAAAGGCCGGCAACCAGCTGACCATGGTGGAATCGCGGCCAAGAGCCCACGCAGACTGCATGCGCATCATGTCTTCTACCAAATTTCCGTGACTCACGCGCACACCTTTGGGCAAGGCGGTGGACCCCGATGTGTACTGAAGAAAGGCAATGTGATCGGCACTGATGCGCGCCGGGGCCAGCCCCGGTTCGTCGTGCAAGCTGTCAGTAGGAATCCAGTCCAGAGCGCCCAAGTCGGCACTTGCCTGACGCCAGCCCTCGGTTGCGCCCATCAGGTCCTGGCTGGTCAGCGCCACACGCGCTGCCGAATCGCCGGCTACCGCCACGAGGCGCTCTACCAGCCGATTACGGCGCGGCGGGTTGATGGGCGTTGCCAGCCTGCCACTCCACAAGCAGGCCATGAAAGCGGCCAGAAATTCCGGCCCCGCCTGGAACACCAGCAACACGGGTTCGCCCGGCGAGGTAACACGCTCCAGGCGCGCGGCTATGGCACGCGTGCGTGCAGCCAGATCTGCCGCCGTCCAGTAGCATTGCTGCTCGCCCTGACTGTCGAGAAAAACATACGACCAGCGATCATCGGGGCTGTTTGCCCGCTGCTGCAAAATATGGGGTAGTAAAAGGGACTCAATGGCCCCAGCAGGATTGTTCACAGTAACGGGTCCTCACCAGTTAGTTTGGGCTCGCACCTCCCGGAGCGGCACTGGACGCTGCTTTGCGCATAGCAAGCCGACGTCCTATCACTTCGTCTAGCTTTGCGTCCAGCCGGCGGTCCAGCGTGGCAGCGATTTCTTTTTCCAGATCAGTCTGCTGGTTGCTGCTTCGGCTAAGGTCAGCAATATGGCGCAGATCCTGACGACTTAAGGACAGCAGCAGACAGGGATGACGAGTTCGGCATGTGGTTGGATTGGGAATTTCTTCCAGCAGCGCAAATTCTCCGAGAAAGTCGCCGACTTCCAAGACTTCCATAAGCAGCGTCGTGCCGTCTTCCAGTCGCACTGAACTTTCGACACTGCCACGAGCAATAATGTAAAAGCGCCCTGTGGTCGTGCCTTCCTGGATCAGCACGGTGTTCGCATCAACTTCTTCAACACGTAACATGCTGCGTACACGTTCGAGATCGTGTTGCGGCACACTGGCGAACAGAGGTATCTTACGCAACCGATCGACGCTGATGTCCACATCCTGACCCGCATTCGAGATAGAAATATCGGCTTGTTTTTCCCACATGCCTGCATACACGCCTTCGTTGCGGACAAGTTGATTGTGCTTGCCGTACTCGACCAGTCGGCCATCCTTAAAGACGCAGATCAAGTCCATATCAGGACATGACGCCAGGCGGTGTGTCACAGAAAACAGTGTCCGGTCTGCACTGATCTTGGACAAGGTACTGTTTATGGCCGCTTCCGCTTCAGCATCCAGCGCCGAGGTGGCTTCGTCCAGCAGCAGAATTTGCGGATTGCGCAGTAATGCACGGGCGATGACGACGCGCTGACGCTGCCCGCCTGAAAGCAATTTCCCGCCCTCTCCGACGTTGGTTTTATAGCCACTGGGCAACGAGGTGATGAAGCTATGAATCTCTGCCGCTTGCGCCGCCTGTTCGATTTCGTCATCGCTCGCGTCAAGGCGGCCTATGCGAATGTTGTAAGCAATAGAGCCTTCGAACAGTGTGGTGTCCTGGTTGACCACAGCCATTAAAGCGTGCAAAGACTGATTGTCGATATCGCGAATATCCATATCATTGAACATGACGCGACCGGTCAGGGCATCGTAATTGCGCGACAACAAATTAATAATAGTGCTTTTGCCCGAACCTGACGGGCCCACCAGCGCAATACGGATGGGCGCAGTCGCCTCAAGCGTCACGTCCTGCAAATTGATCCGGTCACCGTTATAGCTGAATGACACATCGTCAAACGCAATACGCTTTATTGGTCCCTGGAAAGCAGTGCCAACCCCCTCAGCGGACGTTTCGTCTGGTTGGGCCAGCACGGTATTGATACGCTGCCAGCTGCCAACGGCCTGAATGGCCGGCGACAGCAGCGCGGCAATGGCACCAGCTGAACCGCCCAAAGCCAGCAAGAGACCAATATAGGCAACAACCACGCCACCTGACACGGTACCGTTCAGGGAAAGAACCGCACCCAGACCTATGATGCCAAGCTGCGCCGCGCTGATTGCAAAAACCGTGACTCGCCCGGTAAGCTCGCCCATGAGGTACTGCTTGTAGCTGGCCTTATAAACCTCGTCGGTATGCTCATCAAACTGACCGCGTCGGTGGCCGCCAATATCCAGCGTGCGAATCAAAGGCAGCAGCAATACAGACTCTTTGATAAAACCAGCCAGCTTACCGTCTTCAACTTTGCGTGCATAGGCGGCACGTACAGCAAGCCGACCCACCTGACGAGGCAGCCAGAAAGCGATAGCCAGCAAAGAAATCGTTGCCACCGCCATGCGCCAGTCAAGTATGAATGCCGTGATCAGGGAGCCCAGCATCAGAAACGCCTTGGACACCATGCCAGGCACAGCGCGAACGATGGCGTTTTCGAGCAACTGCATGTCTGCAGAGAACATGGAAACGAGATCACCGCTCTTGAAATGATTCAATGAACGTGCCGATAGCGCGAGCAGCTTGTCGAACACCCTGGTGCGTACGTCGTTAAGCACCCTGGGCCCCAGCGTCGACACACTGAAATCGATGGTAACGCCTGCTGCGGATGTCACCAGAAACCCGCCTACCAGATAGGCCAGTGTGCGCCAAATGACGCTCGCGCTGTGAGCGGTAATGCCGTCGTCGAACAGCTCATTTAGCCAGATGGGCATTAGCGTTGCATAGGCAGTCTGAATTAGTATGCCAATGACCAGCAAGGTGCAGAAAAACCGATAGGGTCGCAACAGCCCTATCGTCCAGAGGATGAAAGGCCACAAGCCCTTGACGGGCTGCTCGCGTGACAGCGACTCGCTCCATTGCAAGACCAGCATGGGCAACGACTTCCCGGTCGCCTGCAGGGCGACATCGTCCAGATCGCTGTCTTTGGTCATACCGCGGGCAAAGGCAAGTGTGCCGTCAACCCCATAGGTGTCAAGCAAAAAGCGCACGAAAGCACCCGCCCGGGCAGCATCAACAGGATCAGCCGCGTTCTGCTCAAGCCTGCTGGCAAGCCCCGCAATATCGCTGGTTTCGTCCCAGCCTATATGCACCCCGGCTTCCGCCTTATTAGTCAACAAATACAGCACCCCGGCTCCAAACAGGCCCAAGGCTGACTGAGGACAGCCCAGGCGCCCCGAAAGCAGACGTTGCACGAGGTCCAGACCTAACGTCTGCTCGGAGCGGTCGGATGCATGGGCCAAAACTACGGGTGCAAGTTGCTCATCTTGGGAGGAAGGTGGCGCAAGCCCCAACAAGGTGCAGACGTGTTGCTCAATCTGCTCAAGCCAGCGGGCTTGCGACTTAAAGCCTGGCCAATACCAGTGATTTCGTTGCTTTATGACCGTCGACTGTGTCATGTCAGAACCTGTTGCCGTTACTTGAAGAGATTAAGTTTGCCTGCCGCGCTACGGCAAGTTGAAGTAGTGCCGTAGCGATGACATCGGGACACTCGGCCCAGGGGAAATGCCCTGCCGGGCACGACATCAGTCGTAGGGGTAGTTGGGTAACTGCGCGCCAGGCCTGGAGCTCATCGACGGACACAGATGTATCTTTGGTCAAATGCAGCACATCAATAGGAACCGGTAGCGGCTGGTCATGCCGATGATGGTAGGTATCGCATGCACACAGATCAGCACGCAGCGCAACTTCACCTTCCGCCCACATTGCCCCGCCATCGGGAGCGAGGCCAAAGCGTGCAGCCAGCTCGGCGCTTAACTGAGACAAAGGCAAGCGGTACAAAGGACTGTCGGCCATGGGTAGTGCCGGCGAGCGAAATCCGGACACAATAAGTCGTTCGACGGGCAGGGTGGTGTGCGCCAGACATCTAGCTGTTTCGTAGGCCAACAAAGCACCATAGCTGTTACCCACAAATACCAGCCGGGTCATGCCAGTGGCGTGAGTGTGATGCAAAGCTGTGATCGCTTCAGCCACTCCACGCGCCGCATCCGTGACGCTGCGAGGTGGCGTGCCCTCGTCCAGATCGCCGCCGCGTGGCAGAGCGATCACGACAATGCCCGCCGACTGCGGCAAGACCGAAGGCAAGCGACCTATGGAAAATGGCGTTGCTCCTGCATGAGGGAAAAAAACAAAAGTTGGCTGACCCGAGGCAGCACCACGCACTTGCAGCACCCATTGCATCCGCGTCATGCCTAACTCTTGATGGTTTTCCACCGCATAAGGCATACGACTCCATTTTGTAAAATTTGTAGCTGTGAATGAGCAATTAACCAGGAAGTGGCCGAATCAATTCGTTTTAATTAATTAGATACAATTGATTTCAGACGGAATAGAGTAGCCTAAAAAACGTAGAATTCAAATAACACAGTAAATATTATCTAAACTTCAAGAGTTCAAATCGACCGTCAAGCGGCGCTGATAAGCCAATAAATTTTTCTGCAACAGTCACTGTCGAGTGACCCGGCAGATCGTCAACAAAAGGGCAATCCATGAGTAGCCAGCCTGACTTTATCAATGACTACATCAGAGACGGAGCGGTTTGCATACGCCAGGCATTTTCCAAAAACTGGATCACATTGGCGCGAGAAGGCATAGAAAAAAACCTGACTCAGCCCAGCCCATTCTTCCGGAAGCTGGATGACGGCGATGGTGCCTTTCTGTCTGACTGCTGGTCTCGGCGGCAAATACCAGAACTGGAACAATTCTGCCTGGAGTCTCCAGCGGCACGAATTGCCTCTCACGCTTTGTCGTCCAACCGTGTGCGCCTCGCCCAGGACACCTGGTTTGTTAAGGAACCTGGCACTTCACAACGCACACCCTGGCACCACGACACCGTCATTCAAGGCCCCTTCTGCTCCATCTGGGTTGCCCTGGACAGCATTCCGCAGTCAGCCACGCTGGAGTTCATCAGGGGATCCCACGCGTGGGGCAAAATCCTCATGCCGAAATCTTTTTTTGAAGACCCGGCGTTACGCTCCGCAGCCGATTCTTATTACGCTGATTTTCACGGTGATGGCACACGGCGCGACGCTGATTTATTCGGCCAGATACCCGACATTGAAGCCGACCGCGACGCTTACGATATTGTGAGCTGGGCTATGGAACCAGGCGACTGCTTGCTGTTCGATGCGCGTACGGTTCACGGAGCCCCTGGCAATCAAACGGATCATCCTGTTCGCCGATTCGTAACGCGATGGGTAACCGATGAGGCTTATGTGGCGCATCACGCCCAGGACCTGATCGAGGCGCTCGATAAGTCTGGTCTGAATGCTGACCTGCGCCTGGGCGGACCCATACGCGGAGACCTGTTTCCTGAATTTAGCTTTGAGGATGGCCGCTGAACTCAGCGTAGCAACCATCAATCAACCAATGTTACAGACCGTACACACGCACATGAACAGGCGGTTAAGGGTGGTGCGCATGTCCATGTAGCTTTCCTTCAGATGGATCAATGCAAACAATAATTACAAATGATAGCAATTATGTCTGGTTACGCATAAAATCTGTACGCGCCAAGCATGTCTCCCAGAAATAATCAGACAACTCTTGCTTGGTGAAATCAATTTTATGAATTAATTCAGGAGGAGTTCCACAATGGCTGAAATGTTTTTGACCATCACCCGCGCCAATATCAAAGCAGGAGACGAAAAAGAGGCGAGGGCACTGCTTGAAAAATCGCTGCTGCCTAACGACGGTTCCAAGCCCGGCGATCATATTCCCGGCCTGATCGGTTTCGGCCTGATGCGCTCAAAAAAGGACCCTTCCGTGTTCGGGCTGGCCACCGTCTGGAAAGACGAAGCGTCCTTCGATGCCTTGTCCAGCAATCCCAATGCAAAAACTGGCGGCCACTGGGTAGAGAAGTTCAAAAAATTCACTGACGGCGACGTCAAGGGTGAAGGCTTCTACATCGAAAGCCTGTAAAAGGCTCATGAGTTCGCAGTGTCGCGCATGCCTGCAAGAGCAATCGGGCAGGCATGCGGAGCTGCGGCTCCCTCATCCGGTAATGCTTAAGCATAGCCGCAAGGTTGGATACGCTCATGACTGCAACATCTACTCCTCATGGCGACGGCCCGCGACATCCCGCCACAACTGAAGGGCCCTCGTTGCGTCCCATCGAAGACGCCTACCCCCTGACTCGAATTCAGCAGGCCCTGCTGGTACGCTGCCTGGCCTACCCTGACCAACCCCTTTATACGGGACAATGGTGGGCAGTGCTTGATGGCGAACTCAATGCAGAGGCCTTTTGCGCGGCCTGGCAAGGCGTTATAGACCGCCATACCGCGTTGCGCAGTGGTTTTCACTGGGACCTCAAAGACCACCCTTTTCAGGTCGTGCATCGCCAAGCCACGTTACCCATCGTCCGGCACGACTGGACCGGTGTGGACAACTGGTCAGCACAGCGTGACGCCCTGCTGACGGAAGATCGCAACAAACCCTTCAACATCAAAAAGCCCCCTCTGATGCGACTGGCCCTCATACGGCTTTCCGCAACGCGTCATTGTGTCGTCTGGACCCGTCATCACCTGACGGTAGACGGCTGGTCGCTGGGCATTATTCTTGATGAAGTATTCACGTTGTATAAGGCGCTGTGCGCGGGCCAGCCTCACGGTCTGTCGCCCGCGCCCGCCTTCCGCGCCTATGTCGACTGGGAAACAACCCGCGACGCTGACTCTGCACGCAGCCACTGGCAGGCAGCCCTGCTACCCGGCCCAGACGGCCCGCAATCCGGTCAGCGCCTGATCTCGCTGACGGAAGCGCGTGGCGAGCCCGACATACATGCCGCCCACCGAATACTGTCCACTGTCCACACTGCAAATCTGGACGGACTGGCACGATCAGCGCAGGTCACCGTCAGCACTCTGATTCAGGCCGCCTGGGCGCTGCTGGTTTGCCGCCTTAACAACCAGGGCACCGCTCTGTTCGGCTCGGTGGAGAGCATACGGCCCCCGCACCTGGAGAACAACCCCGCAGCGCTGCTTGTTGGCATTCAAATCCAGATTCAGCCCATACTGGCGCGTGTTGACGCAACGCCCCTTGGAGTCTGGATGCAGGCGTTACAGGCGCAAACGGCTCAATCACGTGCGAGCGGTCCCATAGCTCTGGATGATCTGCGCGAATTCATGGACTTGCCGCCCGACAGCCTCCCTTTTGACAGTCTGGTTGGCTACCAGAACTACCCTCTGGATGAAGCGGGTGCGTTCTCCGGTAGTGGACTGACTCTGACTGAAAGCGGCGACGTCACGCTACCCGATATGCCGCTCAATCTTATGGTTGAACGCCAGGAGAGCGGACTGAGTCTTCAACTGATTTATGACCGGCGTTACTACAGCGAGGCCGACGCCGGACTGCGCCTGGACATGCTGTCACACACGCTGTCAGTACTGCCAGCCAACATTGATACGCCAGTTGCGCATCTTGACACCTTACCCATTGGGCTGCGCGATGTGTTGCTGCAGGGTGGGTTCACTCCGCTAGGCCGGGACAACCCAGCCCCGGTGCTTCGCAGCATACTAAGTCATGCCGTTAACCAACCCGATGCCATCGCCATCGTGTACGGCGCACAGCGCCTGAGTTATGGTGGCCTGCTGTCATTGGCCGGAACCATTGCCAGCCAACTTAAGGCGCGAGGCGTCCAGCGCGGCGAGCGGGTGGGGCTGCATATTGAGCGCACACCTCTTGCCCTGGCTGCCTTGCTCGGCATCATGATGCACGGTGCTTCATATGTTCCTCTCGATCTGGACGCCCCCGGAGATCGCAAAGTGTTCATCGCCGCAGAAGCCAGACTTGCTGCCATCATATCGGCGCTACCTGGCACCGTAGCCGGGATGACACCCGTTGTCGTTGCAGACTCTGACCAGACGCAGGCCAGCGACACCATTACCACACGCGGCGTTGACACTCAGCCTGATGATGAGGCTTACGTTATCTTCACGTCAGGCTCCACAGGCCAGCCCAAAGGTGTCGCTGTCACGCACGGCAACCTCTCCTATCACGTCGCTGCACGCAATCAGGCGCACCCGGGCGCGCCCAACCGTATTTTGCTTCTGACCTTTCCGCTTATTTTCGATGGATCTGTCACAGGCATATTCGGCACGTTGTCCGTGGGTGGAACATTGGTGCTGCCCCAACCCATTGAAGCCTCCGACCCCGACCGTCTGGCACGGCTGATGGCCCAGGAAAAAATCACGCAGACCATCATGATTCCGTCCCAATGGAATCTGATGCTTTCGTCCATAGCCAGCGATGATCTGAGCAGCCTGGAGCTGGCCATTGTGGCGGGCGAAGCTTGTCCGCGGGATCTGGTTGAGCGGCACCACACTCGCCTGCCTTCCGTCCGGCTTTGCAACGAATACGGTCCTACGGAAGCCACCGTCTGGGCAACGCTAGAGCATTGCCAACCGGGGGAAACTGGCCCTGTTGCGATAGGCAGGCCGATACCTGGAACACGCACCTATGTTGTCGATCGCCACAACCAGCTTTGCCCGCCCGGCACGACTGGAGAATTGCTCATTGCGGGACCCGGCATCGCGCGCGGCTATGTGGGCCGCCCCGAGCTGACTGCGGAGCGTTTCATTGCCAACCCGTTTATCAACACGGAACACTGCGCAACCGCGTATCGCACTGGCGACCAGGTCACCCTGGGATTTGACGGCAAGCTGCGCTTCCAGGGCCGTGCCGACGATCAAGTCAAAATCAGTGGCTACCGCATAGAACTGGATGAAATCAGCGGCTGTCTGTTGCAGGCGCCGGGCGTCAGCGACGCTGTGGCCGTCGTCCACCGCGCAAGCCAGCACGCACCAGCACTTATCATCGGTCATGTGGCAGGTACCGGCCTGCCCCCGGCAGAAGCCATCATTAGGCA
Organism: Allopusillimonas ginsengisoli; assembly: GCA_005239165.1. GTDB lineage: Bacteria > Pseudomonadota > Gammaproteobacteria > Burkholderiales > Burkholderiaceae_B > Allopusillimonas > Allopusillimonas ginsengisoli_A. Next base: position 39,046 of record RAPG01000007.1, on the reverse strand, counting down.
TCTCCAGGACATGTTGCCCGGCTATATGGTTCCGCACAGTATTGTGCTGCACGAACGCCTGCCTCGCAGTGCATCAGGCAAGCTCGACCGCAATGCACTACCTCCGCCACCAAAGCAAACCACCACCATCATCCCTCCCGAGGGTGACATCGAACGAGGTATTGCCCAGGTCTGGCAATCGGTGCTTGATCGCGATGGCGTCGGCCGTCACGATGATTTCTTTGCACTGGGAGGTAAATCGCTTGATGCCATGCAAGTCGTCTCTCGTCTGCGCCGTGAACTGAATCTGGCCATAGATCTCATCGACTTATTCGAAACGCCGCGCCTTTCGGATCTGGCACAGCAGCTGCGCAATCGTGACGCCGGTGCAATACCGACCATAAAGAAGAAGCAGCGCGTGCGCGTCAATCTGGCTGGCGCACCTGCCGGGGACAATTCATGAGCAGTGGATACATCGCTGCCGCTTCGTTTGCCCAGCGCCAGCTGCGCTACCTCGATCTGCTGCAGCCAGGCGGATCCGGCTATGCGCTGCCCCTGCTGATTGAATTAGGCGAACCAGTTGACGAAGCGCGGCTGCGACTGGCGTTCAACGCTGTCATACTGCGGCACGACGTATTGCGCGCCAGCTTTCCGCTAGTCGATGAGGTTCCCGTTCAGACGATTCACGACGATGCTCTGGTGCCACTGCCCCGAGTCGATGTCCCCGTCACTACCCATGCTCAATGGCGACGAGATATCGGCACAGGGCTTTCAAACATGGCGGCCCAGCCCTTCGATCTGGACCAGGGACCCGTGGTCATCGCCAGACTGTTTGTGCCCGACCATCCAGCCCTGGCAGGGTGCGGCATGGCACTTGGCGTGGTATTTCATCATGCCGTCGCCGACGGCACATCGCTGCCCCTGTTTGTTCGGGACATGGTCGCCGCCTACGACGCCACTCTGACCGGCGCTGAGCCGAACTGGCCCGAACTGCCGCTGCAATATCCCGACTATGCCGACTGGGAGCAAGAACAGTTTGGCACGCCCGACGCACCCGCACTGGCTGTTGCCCTGAAATACTGGCGCGAAAAACTGCAGGACGTTCCAGCGCTGCTCGAGTTGCCGCTGGACCGGCGCCGCAGTGCTGCGTCAGGCCCTGGCGCAACGCTGCGACTATCGCTTCCGGGCAGCATCGGCACGGCGTTGGCCGAGAGTGCAAGACAACGCGGCTCAACGCCTTTTATGGCCCTGCTCACGGTTTTCTTCGCTGTTCTGCATCGCTGGAGCTGCCTGGAAGACCTGGTAATAACGGTTCCGGTTTCCAAACGCTCGCGTCCCGAACTGGCTGACCTCGTCGGCCTGCTGGTCGACACCCTGCCGCTACGCATTCAATGCGATGCTGATACACGCTATGACGCCTTGCTTGAACAGGTTCAGCGTACTTTTCACGATGCCGTCCGACACCGGGACGTCCCCTTTCAGCGCATTGTTCAAAACCTGGATATCGAGCGGCGAACAGATGTCGCGCCGCTCATGCAAATTTTGTTTGGTGGCCTGGAGACTGATGGCCCACCCTTGCGCACACGCGATGGCAGCCTCTGCACGGTAGTCGACGACCAGACCGAACAGTCGGCCAAATCGGATATTTCACTGGTGTATCGTCAGACACCAGACCACCTGGAGCTTTGGTGCCGGTACGAACCGGCTTTGTTTGAACGCGCCACCATTGCCAGCCTGCTTTCGTGGTTCGGCACGCTTGCCGAGGCTGCTGCCTGCTCACCCGGGTTGCCGCTGGCCGATTTGCCACTCATCAGCGATGCTGCAGGTCAAGAACTCGTCAGACGCTTCAACGCCACGCGCCGCCCCTATGCCTCGGAGCAGAGCATGGTGGCGCGGTTCGACGACGTCGTCCGACAATATCCTGACCAGCCGGCTATCGAAGAAGATGGTGTAAGCACCAGCTACGCGCAACTCAAAGAGGCCTCCGCGCGAATGGCCAGCGCGCTGGCAGCCGCCGGCGTGAAACCGGGTGATCCCGTCGTTATCGTTCTGCGGCCGTGCGCGTGCTTTCTGACGCTGGTGATGGCGACTCTGCGTGCGGGAGCCATTTATGTACCCCTGGATCCGGCACACCCGCACGCCCACCGCCGTCGGCTGGCGAAGTCTATCGGAGCCCGCGCCGTGCTGCTGCCGGCGGAAGATGACGAACACGACTATGACGGCATAGATGTTCTAAACATTGCAGCGCTGGAAGCCCGCTCGAATGCCTTGCCGCCGTTACCGGCGATGAATCTCCCGCCCGACGCCACGGCTTACATTATGTTTACATCGGGTTCTACCGGTGAACCCAAAGGGGTGGCGGTACCCCATCGCGGCGTCGTACGCCTTGCACACAACACCAACTTTGCCAGGTTCGGGCCTCACACGCGCTCTGCCTTCTATTCGAACCCGGCCTTCGATGCGTCAACGCTTGAGATCTGGTGCCCGCTTCTAAATGGGGGCACAGTCATACCGATAGCACGGGCTGCAGTCATGGACAGTGCCCTGCTCAAACGCACCCTGAACGAACGCAACATTACCCTGCTGTGGATCACCGCCGGCCTGTTTCATGAAATTGCCGCCATCGATGCCAGCGTGTTCGCCGGACAGCGCACCGTCCTGGTAGGCGGCGACACGACCAGTCTCGATCTGGCACGCGCGGTACACCGCGCTGGTGCCAGCGCAGGGCTCCAACTGCTGCATGGTTACGGACCGACAGAAAACACCACTTTCAGCACCTGTTTCGATCTTGCCGACCTTCAAGACGAGGACATTCACCTTCCGCTCGGACCACCTCTGGCCAACAGTACCGTCTACGTTCTGGACCGACGGGGCAAGCCCCTGCCCGTGGGTGTGAACGGTGAGTTGTATGTGGGCGGAGACGGTGTGGCCACAGGCTATGTGGGCGACCCCGACCGCAGCGCCGCCGCTTTCCTGCCCGACCCCTTTGACAACCGGCCCGCGGCCCGTATGTATCGCACGGGAGATTATGGTCGCTGGCGTCATGACGGCATGCTGCTATTTGCAGGCCGCGCTGACGATCAGGTCAAGGTACGGGGATTCCGCATCGAGCTGAACGAAATCGCTGCCGCCCTTGCCCGCCATCCGGCACTGCGCACGGTGCACGTTGCCGCACCCCGGCAAAGCATGGGCGAAAGACAAATCATTGCCTATGTCGTTCCCGCCCACATGCCTGGACCGTCGCCATCCGAGTTGCGTCAGTTCTTGCAAGCGCTGCTGCAGCCTCACATGCTTCCGCACGCCTACGTGACCGTCAAAGCCCTCACACTCAACTTGAACGGGAAGTCGACCGCAAAGCATTGCCTCAGGTAGAAGACCAACATTACGACCGCAGCACGGAGCTGGTTGCCCCACGCAATGAGAAAGAGACGCTGCTTCAGGCCATCTGGCAGACACTGCTGGGACTGGAAAACGTGGGCGTCACCGAAAGCTTCTTTCATATCGGCGGGGATTCCATTCTGGCAATCCGCATGGCAGCCCGCGCCGCCGAAGCGGGCTATGCGCTGACTCCCTCCGACGTGTTCCAGCTTCAGACGATTGAGCAACTGGCCGAATTGCTGGACACAACGCCGTCTCGCTCACGCCGGACTGCGGAACGGATTTTTCCAGCCGATCTGTTGCCGGAAGCGACAGGAGGCGGTGATACTTCGTCGTTCCTGCTCGCCAGCCTGGTACTGGACAGGCCGATTCGCGCCGTCGATCTGGCAGTAGTCGTACAGAGGCTGGCCGAAAGACACGATGCCTTACGCCTGCGATGGGTGCATGACGGCCAGGCCAGCAATCTCGAAATTGCCGCCTATGTCGGCCAGCTTCCCATACGCATGGTCGACGCCGAGCATCTCGCTGACACGCAGATAGACGAATGGGTGGTCGAACATGCAGCGCGCATAGGTCGCGGCCTGAACACACTTACGGGTGTCACGCTGGCCGCCACACTGATCGATCGAGGGGCGAGCATGCCACCTGTGGTTGTCGTTGCCCTGCACCCCTGCGTTGGCGACCGGAGCAGCCTGACGCTCTTGCTGACCGAACTGAATATGGCCATCAAAGCAGGCATAGGCGCCTTGCCTGCGGTCGACGGCCAGCTGAACTACGGAGATTGGCTTAGCTGGCTTCAGGGGCATGCCGATCAACAGGCCGCCGGCCCAGGCCTCGCAGCGCTGGAATCATGCGCCATGCGGGAGGCCGTCGCACCCGAGCTGGCTGCATCGTCAGATTCCAACTTATGCATCAATGCGACGCTCGATCTTTCCAAGTCACTCAGTGACATCATTTTCGGCCAGGCTTGTGTGCAGTTGGCAGTCAGCCCACTCGACATGCTTGCTGCAGCATTAAGCAGTGTGCTGCCTACCCACGGCGGAGACAACATGCTTCTGGAGACGGTGGATACCCTGCGGCGTCTGCCGCCGAATGCCCCCGACACCAGCGGCATCATCGGAAAAATACAAAGTGTGGTGCCCATACTGGCACCGACAGGCAACTTGCCCATGGTTGAACGACTACGAGCTGTCAAGTCGGCCCGGCAGGCTGTATCTGACATCGGCCCAGTCTATCGAACACTCAGCCAGTCTTTTGACCTGCCCGCTGCCACACTTGGGCTGGCATGGTCGGGCACACCCATTCTGCCTTACCGCGTTCGCCTGCACTCGCTGCCTGATTTCAGTCCGTCAGTACGGGGGGCCCTGCTGGCTCAGTTGTCAGACGGGCAACTGCGGCTGGCCTGGGCGGGAGCGGAGCCCGCAACGGGTGCCTCCTCGCTGCTTGAGCGTGTTGCCATCTCTCTGGAAGCCATCGCCGATGAGGCCGTGCAAGGCTACCGGCCATTACACACTGTGAATGACTTCCCGCTGGCCAACATATCGGGACCGACGCTTGATGCGCTGCTTCAGACAGAAGACGACATACAAGACATTTACCCACTGTCGCCTATGCAGGAAGCCATGCTCGTGCATTCGCTGTCGGCATCAGAGTCTGGCATTAATTTCGAGCAAAGCTGCATGCGAATTCGCGGACGGCTGGATCAGGAAGCCTTCCGGCATGCCTGGACCGTCGTCTTTGAGCGTCACGACGTACTACGCACAGCTTTCCACTGGCGCGGCCTGGCGCGGCCACTACAAATCGTGCAGCGCAAAGTACCACTTCCGCTCACGTTCGAAACCTGGTCTGAGTTCGATCCCGCGCGGCTGCAGGCACTGCTTGCTGCCGATCAGGCCAAGGGCTTTCAGCTGGAACACGCGCCACTGATCAGACTAGCCCTGATTCAGGTGGCAGACGACGACATCTACTTTGTATCTAGCTTTCACCACCTGCTTGTCGACGGCTGGTGCCTTGGCCGCCTCGAACGCGAGGTGCGTGCCGCCTATGAAAGCTACCGCAGCCGCCGGGCGCCTTTATTCGATGCCATTGTTCCTTATCGCTCTTATATTTCCTGGCTCGAGCAAGCCGACCAGACAGACAGCAAAGCTTTCTTCGCACGCCTGTTGTGCAATCTGCCTGAGCGCCGCCGCCTCTTTGCACCGGCTACTGCGGTCGCACGCGACTTCATCACCCAGCACCATATTCTGGACAAGACAGCCAGCCGAACGCTCACGGCCTTCGCGCGCCGACGCGGCCTGACGCTTGGAACAGTCATGCATTTTGCCTGGGCCACCTGGCTGGCTGCGCGTCTGGGCACCCAAGATGTTGTCTTTGGCACCACAGTTTCGGGACGACCCGCCGGCGTTCCGGGCGTCGAGCACATTGTGGGCATGTTCATCAACAATCTGCCTGTCAGGGTGCTTCTGAGCCCTGACCACACCCCAGCATCCCAGCTCGCCAACATTCAGGCACAGCTAGGTCACCTTCAACAGCATGCGCATTTATCACCAGCCGCCATTGCTGCGGCCGCCGATAACGCCGGCCAGCCGGGCCCCTTGTTCGATACCCTGGTACTGATCGAAAACCTGGCTTCAGGCACCAGCGCCTGGAGCGGTGCTGACGGCCTGAGCGTCGAGGCCGTGCACACCCGGCTGAAAACCGCCTACGACCTCACTTTTGTCGCGATACCCGGCGAATCCATTGTGCTTTCCCTGGTGCAGCCCGACGATGGCCGTGAACTGGAGGACAGCGACCAGGTGCTGAGCACCATCGCCGCTATGCTGGTGGCGCTGCCCACGGGTGCCGACGGCAGGCAGGATGCCCTGCCGCGTCCCAACGAACGGCCCGCGCCACCCACTGTCACTGCTGGCTCCGAACCGCTGCGATTTGCCACCCGGCCACGCAGCACGCTGGAGGCTCGTATCGCCGACGCGGTATCTGGCATTTTGTCCGGCAGGGCAAACCCCATGTCGACAAGCGCTGATCTGGACATTGACTTCTGGCTTCTGGGACTGACGTCCCTGGGGCTTACGCAACTGGCACTGCGTCTGGAACAAGACCTGGAACGAGCCGTGCCTATCTCTCTGCTTCTGGAGCACAGGTCTGTTGCCGCCTTGGCCAAAGCCCTGGAATCGGGTCAACGCTGGAGCCCCATTGTTCCATTGAACCGGGTGGGTACAGCCAGTGCAAACATCCAGGCTGAAGAGCCCTTCGTCTGCGTCCATCCTGTAGCCGGCGATGTCAGCGTGTTTCTGGATCTGGCACGCGCCATGCCGACCGACCTGCCTTTTTGGGCAATTCAGGCTGCCGGTCTGGAACAGGGTCAGGAAGTGCTACGCTCCATCCCGGAAATCGCTCGCGCCAATCTGGACGCACTTGCCGGCAAGGGACTTGATGCGCCCCGCTGGGTGGGAGGCTATTCATTTGGTGGTCTGGTCGCCTTCGAGATGGCCAGGCAATTGTCCGTTCAGGGCAAGCCACCTGCAAGCGTGGTGCTGATCGACACGCCGGCACCACTTGCCCACACGTCCATACTCCACACCGATCCTGATTGTGCACAGGCGCAGTGGCTGGAACGCATGGCAGACGTACGCGCCCGTTTCCAGGGTGTCGCCCCCGTGCTGACGCAGGCCGAACTACTGACCATTCCAGCCGCTGACCGATTTGAATTCGCGACGCAGCGCCTGCATAGCGCCAGACTGCTGCCGCCGGCGGCGGATGCCCGCTGGCTTGAACGCGCCCACCATACCAGTCTGGCTCAGTACGAAGCCTATCTGACCTACCTGCCCGAGGCCAGGCCCGATCCCTCGCTTTTCCTGGCCGTCATCAGGGCCTGCGCGCCGCGCAGCTCAGATCTGGGCGAACACGAAAACCAATTACTGGCGATACCTGACATGGGATGGCAGGCATTCGCATCTGCCCCCGTGGAAATACGCCACGTCGGCGGAGACCATGTCACCATGCTCTCGAGCGCTGGTGCCGGGCAGGTCGCCCATGCAATAACACGTGTGCTGCGCCCCGATACCGCAGAGAAAACTTATGCAAAATGACAGCGACGCTCTACCGCAGCGCATGCATGGCCAAGGCCGCAGAGTAGCCGGCCGGCGCACTAATGGGCATCAGTTTGCAGGTAACGGCCTCGCCCGCAACCACACACCGGCCACCCTCGGGAACAGGACCAACCTCACCCAGATCAAGCGTGGTCAGCCCCAGCCCCAGGCCGCAACCCAGGGCTTTGACAACAGCCTCTTTGGCGGTCCAGAGCGAGAAAAACGCCGCCACACGGTCTGTATGAGGCAAGCGCGCCCACTGATGTGCTTCGGTCGGCGACAACACCATGCGCGCAAGCCCGTCCAGGTCGTCAGTGACTCGCTGGCGTTCGATGTCCACCCCGATATGAATGCCGCGCGCAACTGCGAGCAGGGCGTAGTCGCCCGAATGCGCTACATTGAAGTGCCAGCACGCCTCATTGCGCAGCGTCGGCTTGCCGTGAGTGCCGTATTCAAAGCCGAGCGCTTTAGCAGGAAGGTTCAACACCCGCCCCAACAACAGACGCAGGACAGCACGGGTCTGAACATATTGATTACGCGCTGTGGCTACCCGGAAAGCCATGGCCCGGGCACGCTCATCGTCGCTCAGCAGGGTGAACAAACCATCATGCATACGCACATCATCGATGAAGCGAAACAGCCACGCGCGGCCTTGCCCGTTCTGTATTTGTACGTCGACAGGGCACAACGCCAGCTTGTCCTCCACACTGCTCAGTGTCAGATGATCAGGCATCATGGGAGAACTTCATGTTTTACCAAATTCATACCCAGGAGTGTAATCGAGTCAGTATGCTTCTCTATTTAACTCTCGCAGTCAGAACGCAGACAGAGCAGTTCACAGGCAACATTATTCCCTCTTAATTTCCGGGTCACTTTTGAGCGCAGTTCTATGTCTTTTCTTTCCAGAATCTCATTTCCCCGATCGCCCGTCCTGAGGCGTCCGCCCGATCTGCTGTACGCGGCCGACGAAAAAGTGCCGGGCGTCGCACTGGGAAGCCTGGCACTTCAGCACATGGCGACAGCACTGGCATTGATCGCCTACGTCCTTGCCGCGGCAAAAATAGGGAACCTGGATGCTGAAACGACGCGCAGCATGGTCACCGCAACCATCATTGGCATGGCAATCTCGACCTTTCTGCAATCCTGGGGCGGCCGTTTCGGCGCGGGCGCGCTACTGGTCCATATTCCCGACCCCCTGCTGGTTATTATCGTGGGGCTCGTGGTGGCAGAATTCGGGCTGGGCGGCCTGTTCTTGCTCGGTGTCATCAACGGCGTCATAGCGATCAGCGCCGGCTATATCATCCCTCGATTGCGGGGCATATTTCCGCCCGCTGTCGCCGGCATTGTCATCTGTGTAGCAGGCCTGTCACTGATTGCGCCCGCGCTGCGGCACACCACTGATATGAACAGCAGCGGCGTCATCAATCTTATGGACACCCTGATAGGCATGATCACACTAGGTGTCATCGTTGTCATGTCAATCTGGGGCAGCCAGCGCACCAAACTGCTCGCGTTGCTGGCCGGGTTGCTCATCGGCGTTGCGCTGACGGCGGTATTTGACAAGGTCGAGGGGCTGGAGCAACTGCAACACACGCCGATTTTTGGTCTTCCTCACCCACCTGTGCCTGTGTTCAACCTTGATCCCGGCGTGCTTTTCGCTGTGGCCCTGCTCGCGCTGATGACTCAGCTCGATACCTTCGGCAGCGTGGTCCTGTTGCAAAAAATGAACGATGCTGACTGGCGTCGTGCCGACATGAACAAGGCCGGCGCCGGCATACGTGCCAACGGTCTGGGAAACTTGCTTGCTTCTTGGCTGGGTGCTTACCCCAATGCCGTCTCGTCGGCCAATATTGCGCTGGCGCACATCAGCCGCTCCACGTCGCGCTGGATAGGGCTGCTCACCGCTGTTTTTCTGGTGTTAGCGGCCTTTCTGCCACAAGTGTCGCTGGCCCTTACATTGATTCCCACGCCGGTCATCGGTGCGGTCGAGCTGTACGCAGCGGCCTATCTGCTCGTTTCCGGCATTGAACTTATTGCGTCGCGCGCCATGGACTCACGCGGCATTTTTCTGGTGGGTCTGTCCTTCATTGCCGGCGTGGGAACCATGTTTCTGCCCGAACTGGCCGATCAGGCCCCCGAAAGCATCCAGTTCATGATGAAGAACGGCATTATCGTCGCCGGTGTGACGGCGATCGTTCTGAACCTGCTGTTTCAGCTGGGCACCTCAAAGCGCGCGCGGCTCGATCTGGACATTGACATCAGCCCGGCCAGTGTCGCCCGGCAGGTTGTCGACTTTGTGGAGCAGCAAGGTGCCGCCTGGAGCGCCAGACGCGAAGTGGTACGCCGGGCGGCCACCGCTGCGCTTGAGGCCGCCGAGGCGCTGCAAGGCAACGCGGGCCGGCGACTGCTGGCCATTCAGGGCAGCTTTGACGAGTTCAATCTCGATCTGGAATTACTTCACAGTGGCTCCCCGCTAGGCCTGACCAAAAAATCCGCAGCGGATGCCACCAAGCTGCTTGATATCGACGACTCGGCTTTTGAAGAGGCATTGAACGAGGCGCTGGCGGGCCTGCCAGAAGTACTGCTCAAACGTATGGCAGATCGTGTAAGTAGCGGTAGCAATGGCAAAAACGCTTACCTTCGTTTACATTTTGACCATTAACCTCTCAAAGATCTCTCATGCAGACAATCGCCTCATTGTCACTCATACCCGGACCGGATACCGTTGCGCAAGGGCTGGCGTGGCTCCAGTCGCTGGCGGCGCAACAGCAATGGCCGCCCAAGACGAGCTTCAAGCTTGAACTGTGTCTGGACGAAGCGTTGACCAATGTGATGCTGTACGGGTTGAAGGATAGAGAAAATGAGCCGGCAAGCCTCATAGAGCTTGAGGTACTGCAGAACGGGGACGCCTTGTTGATCGATATCATCGACAACGGTCGGCCATTTGACCCCACCCTGGAAGAGTTATCTCCGCTGGCAACGTCACTGGATGAGGCAGTCATAGGCGGCCATGGCCTGCGCCTGATGCGACATTATCTGAAAGACATTCAATACCACCGAACTGAAGAACACAACCATTTGCGCCTGATTGCCGCTCTGGACGCCAACGACCACTAACAGCAAGGAACGACGCCATGCCAGACGATACGAGTACTTGCGTCGACCATGAAAATGCTAACGCGTCTTCAAGTCTTGCCTCGCCCGTCGCACTGATCAATGCCCGTGCAATCAAGCACAATATCGCGCGGTTGCGGCAACTCCTGGCCTGTGACCAACGGGCCCGCGCTCCACGCATCTGGGCGGTTGCCAAGGCCGACGCCTACGGTCATACCCTGGAACACGCTTATCCAGGGCTGTGTCACGCCGATGGTCTGGCCGTACTCACGCTCCACGAGGTACGGCGTTGCCGGGCTCTGGGCTGGGCTGGCCCTATCCTCGCCATGAGCCCGCAACTCACCCATGCTGCGCTTAACGACCCATGCCTGTATCCCCTGCACCTAATCATTGATCACGACGAACAACTGGCGCAGCTGGCGTCGCTGAACCTTCCGTTTGCACCTCACGCATGGGTGCGATTTCGGGGGCGCCTAAGTCATGCAGGCTTTGACCACGTCAGCTATCGCGCCGCCTACGCGCTCTTGCATGCCGCTCTACAAGAGGGCCGCCTTGCAGGGCTAGGACATCTGCAACATTACGCCGACGCCGAAGACGCTGGGCAGTTGCAGCAAGAGCGGCAGGCATTCCAGGCGCTGATCGCTGGCATGCCTGGCCCTGTATGCACCGAAAACTCTGCCGCGCTGCTTTCTGACCCTGCGGCGGCCGCAGCAACTGACTGGGTACGTAGCGGTATTGCCCTGTATGGCATCAGCCCATTGCACGGTTTGAGCGGCCATGATCTGGGCCTGCGGCCCGCCATGGTTTTGCAAGCACCTGTTTATGGCGTCCACATGCTGCAGGCTGGCGAATTTCTGGGCTATCACAGCCTGTTTCAGGCCACTCGCGAAACACGTGTCGGGCTGGTGCGCTGCGGTTACGCCGATGGCTATCCACGCGGACTGACTGCGGGCTGCGAAGTAATGGTTGGCGGACGCAAGGCCACCATTATCGGCAGGGTTTCTATGGACACGCTCACCATAGACCTCAGCGACCACCCGGAGATCGGCCCCAATGCCATCGTGACAATGTGGGGCACAAGTGAGCTACCGATAGAAACCGTGGCAAGTCAGGCTAGCACCATCCCCGCGCAGCTTTGTACGGCGCTCACAGAGCGTGTCCCGCGTGTGGCTATTGCCTGACCAGGCTCGGCGCCACGAACAAGAAAGCCAGTGTCGCCAACAGATAGAACGCACCTGTCACGGCCAGACCTCCGGATATTCCCACAGATGCAAAAAGACCGCCCACGGCAAGTGGCCCCAGCATCTGACCGAACTTGTCGGCCGCGCGCATGACGCTGGTCGCGCCGCCCGCGCCGTATCGGTGCACGTCATCCAGCGACAGCATGTACGCAGTCTGGGCACCTCCGGCCAGACAACTGGCCAGCGCCAGCAATACGACTGCCACGGCGGCTGCAAATACACCACTGGCAAAATACATGCTGAGCAATCCTGCACTTCCCAACACACCCCCCAGCACAATCCATAGCTTTTTATGGGCGCTGCGGTCTGCCATACGCCCCATCCAGGGCCCAATATAGATCACGCAAAACCCATAAAGCATCAGAATGCGACCAACGCTCGCCGATGTGGCGCCCTGCTCATCCATATACAGAGGAAGCGCATAGGTCAGCAAGCCGACCTGGGCAATAGAAAATGGAATGATGCTCCCGACAAGCAACATGCCGTAGTCACGCGTGCGCAACAAGGTGCCAACACTCCGCCAGGAGCGCACCACTGGCGCGGTCACGAGACCAGCCATTTTTTGCGCGGCCAGATGCCGGTATGGCCACATTAGCGTGAAGACACCCAGCGCCGGCAGCGCCAACAATAATGCACCAATGAAAAACACTGCGGCGGCCCCAAGTTGCTGCACCAGCATGGCCCCCACCGCAGCGCCCGATAAGTGTCCGGCAAACAAGCCGGCGATCACCGTAGCCATATTTCTGCCGCGGTATGCCGCCGGGCTACGTATGACAATAAAGCCTTGCAAGCCCATCCAGGTCAGTCCGTAGCCAAGCCCGACCAGACCTCTGGCGAGGGTGAAGGATGCCAGTGAGCCTGCCTGCGCGCAAAACAGATTTCCCAACACAGCCACCAGTAAACCTGCAAGCACGGGCCATTGCCAGCCTCGCTTATCCGTCCAGCGGCCTGCCAGCAGGGCGGTCAGCAAGCCACAGCCCATCTCGACTGAAATCGGCAGCGCCATCAACAGGGCTGCGCTCTGGCCCAGCTCAACCGTCGTCAGCAACGATTTTGCATAAAGAGGCAGGAAACTGAGCGGCAGCGCCATGGCAAACAAAAACCCGAACATAATGGGCCGTACGAGCGCGCCAACGTTGGATTGGTCATCGAGCCCGGTAAGTTCGCCGGTTTTTCCGGGCACTCGCGTCGAAAAGGCGCGATCCATTAACAGCGCAAGCAGAAACAGGAGCTCTATGGCCGCCACCATGGCAACAGCGACGACGGTGGCGGCATCCAGAATACGTGCCCGTACCCCCTTGGATATCCGGTCCGCGTCAAGGCCAATCTGAAGCGTGGCCAGAACAGGACCTTGGGAGTCAGCCCTGAGCGGAAAGACCAGAGGCTCCTGCAGCGGCTGAGCATCCTGCAGTTTCATGGCGCCCAGCGCATTCGCACGGTTCAATAGCGCCCCGCTCACATCGAGCAGGCGCAACTCCGAAATATAGGGAAAAGAGGCTGCCAGGCGCGCCATGGGCTGCTCAACACCGCGCAAAGACGCAGGTTCGATGCCATAACCCAGAATGCGGTCCAGGTCGTGCTGCAAGCTTCTGCCCACCACCATGGTGTTCTCTTGCGTGACTCCCACCCACACACTACGAAAGGTATGGATGGTGTAGGCGGCATACACCCCTTGCGCCAGCATCAGAATTACCAGCGGAATAAGCAGGCGCGCCTTGCTTGCGGCGGCCAACTCATACAGCGGCATGGCATAGCGAAAGGTCAGTATGAGCAAAAGCGCCGCTGCCAGCGTGGTCAGCCCCAGCACCTTGAGGTTGCCAAGCATCAGGCTGCCCTGCTGCACACCCTTGGGCTCCACCCGCAACAACACCGCCCCGCCGAGCGCACCGTCGGGCAGCATCAACGGTACAGCGACCCGTACTCCCTGCGCATCCGCAAAACTGACTGCACCTGAAGGCAGACGGAGTACATCGTCACTCTCGCGCGCGGAGGACAAGGCCTGCAGCAGGCGATCAACCTTGGGCAGCTCACCCACCGCAGCCAGTTCTTGTCCGTTGATCAGGACGACACCGGCCGCAGCGAAATCTGGAACCTGCCTCTTGAGCTCATCCAGCAGCGGGGACAGCCCGAAAAACTGGGCCAGAGGCTTGCCCAGTGCCAGACCCGTCTGGATTTGAGAAGATGTTCGCCGGGCCAGCAGTTCAATGCGTTCGGCGGTATTGTTGGCAGTGAGGCGATTTAAGGCAGACAGGCTAAGCGAACCTATCAGCCCCTGCGCCAGCAAAAGCACGACCATGCAGGCCAGCAGCACGTCACGCAAGGGCTTACGGCGTGGCCGTGCGGGTGCTTGTTCATGGTGAGCTGTCATTATGTTTTGCGCAATGCCTCTTCAGTCTTTTTTGTTCTTTATGCTGTGCGAATTCGTTCTGGCAAACGCCACTATCCGTAAAAGTCTCGGGTCATACATGCAATAGTAATTTACAATCAAATGCAAACACATACTTTTTCTGGCAAATTGCCACCACAATTTTCTCGCCTGAGCTTTCCTTTATGCGATTGACCTCGCTGCGCAGCAAAATCTTTCTTTTGGTGGGTGTGACGCTGCTTTTGGGCGCGGTCACTGTCATGCTGCTCACACAACGAAATGTCACCCGCAGCATCGTCGCCAGTGAACAGCAGGCAGTTACGAACGTGCTCAATCTGCTCATGCGCGATAGCGAGGCGCGGTGGGGGGCTCTGCTCTCCGACAAGATCACCACGGTTCGCAACGGACGTGCCCATCTCGTGCAATTGGGCGCCACTATACAGTCCGTACTGGCCATGTATGAAGACCAGGTAGAAAGAGGCGAGCTCAGCGCTGAGCAGGCCCGCAAGCTTGCAAAGGGCTGGATCAACACGCTGCCGCTAGGCAGCGAGCGCTTCAGTTTTATTTTCGACCATCAATTTGATGTCATCGCCAGTGGCAGCCCTGAGCTGCTGGGCATGAACTTGTCCGGGCTGCAAGATTTCAAGGGGCACCGGCTCGCTGCCTCCACGTATCAGGAAGCCCGCACCACCGGCCAGAGCTTTGCAATCTATCGCTGGCCAGCGGCCAACGACGGCGACAAAGAAGAACTGCGCTACGCCTATTTTTCGTACTTCGAACCATGGGACTGGATTTTCGCCATTAGCGACAATGCGGCCGATATCTCCAGCCAGTTTGAACGCAGGCGCAATGAAATGGAAGCCGCTGTCCGCGAGGCACTGGTATCGCTGCGCCTGGCCGATACAGGCTTCGCCTTTATTATGCAAAATGACGGTCAGCTCGTCTCTCCCCTGCCCGACCATGACACCGGCCTGCTGACCGAAAGAGATTCCGATAGCGGCAAGACGCTGGGCGACATGCTGGGCACAGTGTCCACCACTGGTGCGATTGTCAGGTTTCCCTTCGACAGCCAGGCCGGGCAAGGTCGCTGGCAAATCAGCGCGGCCCACTTTAAGCCCCTGGGCTGGACCATTGTGGCGGCGGTTCCCAACACCGACCTGACCCGGCCCGCCACCGAGCTGCTCCGCAGGCTGGGTGCGATTTTTCTTGGAATACTGCTGATCTCACTTATCGTGGCATGGTTTCTGTCAGCAAGAATTACACGCCCGCTGCAGCAACTGAGCACCTTTGCGCGAAAACTGCCAGAGCAAGACCTGAGCGCCCCGGCCGATATTCCCAGTCACATTGCGCAGTTGCCCACGAAACAACCCGATGAGGTGGGCAGGCTGGCCGCGACATTTATTTTCATGGACAAGCAGCTGCGCGATAATATCGCCCGCCTGCTCAGAGAAACCTCAAGCCGCGAACGCCTGGAAAGCGAACTGAGTATCGCCCGCGACATCCAGATGGGGCTGTTGCCGGTGCCGCTACCTGCCAACGTCCTGACAAAAATAGACCTGTACGCCACTATGCTGCCTGCCAAAGAAGTAGGCGGTGACCTCTACGACTACTTTCTGCTCAATAACGGCAAGCTGTGCTTCGTCATTGGCGACGTGTCTGACAAGGGGGTGCCGGCGGCCCTTTTCATGGCAGTCACCCGCACCTTGATCAGAGCCTGTGCCGAAGATGAAACCGATCCCGCCCTGCTTATGGAACGCGTCAATAACCGCCTGTCCGAGAACAACCCAAACATGATGTTCGTGACGCTGATGTTGGCTGTTATCGACCTGGACACTGGCGAATTAACGTGGGCCAACGGCGGGCACCCAGCCATGTGCGTAATGCAGGCGGATGGCGGGCTGCGTATGCTTGAGGGACGCAGCGGCCCGGCCTGCGGCGTACAAGAAGGCATACCCTACCGGAAATTCTCCACCGTGCTCGAACTCGGTGAAACCGTTTTGGGTTACACCGACGGCGTCACCGAGGCACTAAACCCTGTGGGCCAGCTCTACGGCGAACCCAAACTGTTCAGTTTTCTGTCGCACAAAGAACCGGCTGCTGTGCAAGTGACCACACAACGCCTGGTTGACGACGTACGCCAGTACGCCGACGATACCGACCAATCGGACGACATCACCGTCATTGCAGCAAAAAGGGTCGCGCCATGATTTCACGTCTAATTGCCTCCACGCTCATCATTCTTGGGCTTTGTGCGGCTCCCTTAACGGCAACGTCTGCCCCGGCGGGTACACCAGACGTGCAAGCACAGGTGTTCAAGACCACTCCCATTAGCAAACCCGATGGCTCGCGCTGGCGCATTGGCTACGTGGAAAGTGGTGATTACTCCGAATATCCTGCGACGCTGGCCGCGGTCATTCAGGGCTTGCAGCGCCTTGGCTGGCTGACCCTGGACGCCGACATGCCACTTGGGCTTAGCGGGCATGATCTCTGGATATGGCTGAGCCAGCATACGCAGAGCCAATATCTGGAGCTTGTAGAAGACGCCTGGTGGCAACCAGGCAATTTCGATGCTGAACAGCGCGCGCCCATGCGACAGGCCGTTGCCCAACGCATAGAACAAAAACATGACATCGATCTGATCATCGCCATGGGCACCTGGGCAGGCCAGGACATGCGGCAAATAGGCCCACCCGTGCCCACCATCGTCGGCTCGACCAGCGACCCGCTGGCAGCCAAGATCGCCGACAGCGCCACAGACAGCGGACGCGACAACCTGCATACTCGCATAGAGCCTGAGCGCTATCAGCGCCAGGTCAGGCTTTTTCATGAAATCGTACCGTTCAAAGAGCTTGGCATCGTCTATGAAGATAGCGAAGCCGGCCGCACCTATGCAGCGGTCAGCGCAGTTGAACAAGTAAGCCGCGAACTGGGCTTCACCATCCGCCATTGCAATGCACAGTCAAGCAGCATCTCCACAGAGGAAGCCATAGAAAACGCATTAAAATGTTATCAACAGCTTGCCGATCAGAACGTAGATGCCGTCTATGTCACCACACATCGTGGCGTCACGCTGACTTCGGTCAGGACACTCGCTCATATTCTAGAAAAAGCCAAAATCCCCAGCTTCTCCATGGCGGGGTCCAAAGAGGTAGAGCAAGGCATACTGCTCAGCCTGGCGCAGGCCGGCACGTCCTACGTAGGCCTGTTTCATGCCGAAACCATCGCACGCATATTCAATGGTGCCATACCCCGGCAGCTCAGCCAGCTATGGGTAGACCCGCCCAAGATTGCGCTCAACCTGGGCACTGCGCGCATCATCGGCTTCGATCCACCGGTCGACATTCTGCTCGCCGCCGACGAAGTGTACGAAACTGCTCCTTAACGACCACCTCCTCGGGCGAGTGAGCCAGCCCGTCAGACGGCGCAACAGACAAAACACGCTGCCACTTCCCGCCCCCGGGCGGACGAGCCACCCCTATCGAACCTGCTTCTGGTCGGGCATAGCCCCGAACTGCGCAGGATGCAAAGCCACATGTCTGGCCTGCACAGCGATCAGTTTTTGCGCTTGGTTGCCACTGGCTGACATCCATGTGTCCAGCAGCCTGTCTGCGGCGCTACGTCCGCTGGCCAGAACATACTCTGGATAGGCAAGCCAGTTCCCTTCACTTTTATCGAGCCCGGCTTTGGCCACGGCAACTACCTCTGCGCACAAAGCCTTCACACGCGGGTCATCCATACCGGCACGCATGGCAGGAAGACGCAAGCTCCCCAGTGTTTGCCAACCGTAATCCGTCACCAACCGCCAGGCGTCATCCAGATTAGCCAGCAAACCAGCCTGAAGCGCGGACGGAGACAGCAGCACGCTACGTGCCACGTCAATACCCGCATCCTCAAGCAGCACGGCATCGGCAAAAACGGCTCCGGGCGCGCGCGCCTCGATATATGTCTGAGCGCCATGGGCGTCAAACAGAGACTCCAGCCCACCATCTTGCCCCCAGGCCACCAAAATTTCTTCCAGTGCCGGAAGCTGGTCTAGCCGGTAGCGCAGCCGGGCGTCCAGAAACTGTCCGATTTGTGAATATTCAACATGATGGGCATGAGGTTGCAGAGACACTGACTGCCCCGTATCGGCGCGGCGCCCTGGCCATTGCCGGGACTGCAGAAACTCAATCAAACTTGGGGCGCCATCCAGGATTACCACCGGAGCAGCCTTGTAGTCATGAGAAGAATCTATGGGCAGGCCCCGCGTAACCGTGCCACTGCCAAACATCCATTGGAAAAAATCTGCCAGATCATAAAATGCCCTGGCCGGATACGTGCTTAAGAACAGATCACCGGGAAATCGCGCAGGCCCGAAAACCCTGGACCATAGCGTCATCCGGTTTTCTTTGTACCCGGTCGATACACCCGACTCCAGGGGGCTGTTGGCGAACAGTGCAATGCTGGCTGGCGCAAGCGCAATCGCAACGTTCAGCGCCTGCACCGCCTGCGTCACGGGCACCGACGTGTTGGCGCCGTTTTGAGCCTTGGCATCAATACCCTCCCAATGATGCCAGCCCCGGTGGCCTCGCAGCTCATTGTATATAGGCCGGGGAACACATACGCTTTCGTACCAGTCTTGGTCCCGTGAGCAGGCAGGGTGTTGCGACGCGTTCAACACGCAGGCTCCGTCCACCTTCAGGGCTTGCTGTGTATCTGCCAGTTCTTGATATGTCACCGCTGCCAGGCGGTCCAGACCGCCCTTTCCACCTGCAACGGGCGCTATCGCCGTTTCAAGCAAATTGAACCCGTTATCCAGGCCGCACTCTGCGAGCGGGGTGTAAACGCCGACACACCGCTGATCAATCAAAACCGACTCACATGCCTGACCACGTGCCAGCTTGATGGCCAGCAGAGAATCAAAATAGGATTGCACCGGCAAGCTTGCGCCTGTGGCCGCATCGACAACGACCATCTCCATTTCCAACCCCAATTTAGGCCGGTAACGCATACCGTCACCGACGCGTTCAGGGATACGGTCAGCAGACAAGATGAGCACCTTCCTTCATGTGTTCCCGATCAGTGTTGAAATACAAGTTACCTCGCAAGGCTTCGTCATCAAAAGCAAGACCCCGCCTCGGCTGCTTTTTCATTTTTCTGGCTGCACTGGCTAAACTGTGTATACCATTGCAATACCGCTTTATAGTGAATTACTCGCCAGCCATAATAGCCGAATGGTCAATGACGTGATTGATCAACCGCTGCTTTCACAATACAGGATGCAAATGAAAACCATCACTTATTATTTTTCGCCGCAATCGCCCTGGGCGTATCTGGGACATGCCCAACTGATGGCCATGGCCGAAAAACATCAGGCAGACATCTTGCCGCGCCCGTGTGCATTTGGCACACAAGTGTTCCCGGTTTCGGGCGGGCTGCCGCTGAAACAGCGCCCGGCGCAGCGACAAGAATACCGGCTGATCGAGCTTAAGCGCTGGTCTGAATATAGAGGCATACCTCTTAACCTGCATCCACAACACTTTCCTGTCGACGAAACCATCGCCGCCCGCATGATCGCCGCCACTATCAAGCTTGAAGGCAATGCAGCGGCACTGGCTCTAACCGGAGCGTTGTTTCGTGCAATATGGGCACAAGAACGCAACATCGCTGACGCCGACACACTGATTGAAATCGGCAACAACTGCGAACTGGACGGGGCAAAACTCTACGCCAGCCTGGACAGCGGCAGCGAACTATTTGAGCAGTACACCCAGGAAGCCATCGCAAACCGGGTTTTCGGGGCGCCCTGGTATGTGTATGAAGGTGAACCCTTCTGGGGCCAGGACCGCCTTAGCTTTCTGGAGCGTGCACTGGCAAAAACGGGCAGCGCCTGAACGCGCAACGCTTGCCTGAAAGCCTCGGTCACACTCTTTTTCATCACCACGCAACTGCCCGGCTCAATCGGCACTACCATGGTCTGGTGAACCATTCTGACAGATGGCCAGAGCTTCTTCGCCACTGCCAGAGCCTCAGGTTCCAGAAGCTTACCGCCGAGCGCCACCGCGTAATGCAAGAGCTGCATGCGCTCAGATACGTGGTAGGCGTATTGCATCAACCCGACAGACCGGCACGTCCGGTCGCAGGCCAGTTTGTTCGGCCTGCTCACGCTTTAGGAGAAAACCATGGGTGATTTTGCCAAAGAAACCGACGCCAAGTTTGAAGACGGGTACATTCGATTTTCATGGGGTAAAGACCAAGACCAGCGCGTCTATGAAATTTCTGAAGAAGCGCTGCGCCAGTCGTTCCACGCTCATGACGATACCGGCAGCAGCCTGCTCGACGCCTTCGAAAAAGGACGAGAGCGAATCATTCGCGCGGCACAGGAAAGCCGCAACACACCCACAGACGGTGTCATTGAACTTGGCAGTGGTGACTTCGAAACAAACAACGACACGCCCAGTCCATGACCGCTGACGCACTCCAGCCTGTCTGCACCCGGTAGCAATAACCATGGAATTCAGGCAAATCATTGCTTTTGTATGGGTCGCGGAGCTCGGCAGTTTTCGTGCTGCCGCCGAAAAACTAAATACGACCCAGCCCTCCATTTCGCAGCGAATTGCCGCCCTGGAATCATCCCTGGGCGTCAGACTGTTTGAGCGCGGTGCCCGTGGCATCAAGCTTACCGAAAAGGGCCAGGAGCTTTTATCGCATGCTCAACGCATGCTTGAACTGCGCAGCGAAATGGTCAACGTTGCACAAAACCCGGATGCTGTGCGCGGTACGCTCAGACTGGGCAGCTCTGAAACTCTTGTGCACACTTGGCTGCACGAATTTATTGACGCAATACACCACAAGTACCCTGCGCTCACCCTTGAAATACAAGTTGATACCACGCATGTTCTGCGCGAACAGCTTGTCTCGCACCAGCTAGACCTGTCTTTGCTGGTGGGCCCTTCTCAAGACCCGCGCGAACGCCACTTACACCTCTGTGACTATGAGCTAGCCTGGATCGCCAGCCCAGGGCTGAAGATGCACGGACGCCCTGTTACCGTCGGAGAGCTGGGCAAGTACCCCGTTATTACCTACCCATCCATGAGCCTGCCCTACCATGCCGCCAAAAACCTGCTCCTGGAAGCAGGAGTGAAATCACCCCGGCTGTATGGCAGCGCATCACTCAGTACCATTGTCCAGATGACACGTCGCGGCATAGGCCCCAGCGTTATCGCCCCCGCCGTTATCGTCAATGAAATCAGAGAGGGACAGCTGTGCCTGCTGGACGTAAACAAAACTCCTGACCCGCTGGGTTTCTATGCCTGCTGGATGGAGTCTCCCGACAGCCACACGGTTCAGACAGTGGCGCGTCTTGCTCAGCGCATTGCACGCAAATCCCTGGCAAAAGGCATTGCGGAGAAGGCCTCTTTCTCCACGTTAAGCCAGCATACAGGCAAGACATAAGCATTTCTTATCGCTGAGCATACAAACTAACAATTGGACAAGTCTTCCGACATACGCTGGAATAGCAGCTGTACCCACACAGCAGTAATCGCGCCAGAGAGGGCTTATGGATCGCAATGAAAGCAGCCGGCACACACAGGCGGCAGAGGCAGCACACTGCCGTCAGTTGATCCGGCAGGGCAAACACACGGGGCCAACAGCGGGCCTGGCACCGGGGTGCGTGCAGGCAAACCTGATGATTCTGCCTCAGGCACTGGCCTCTGAATTTCTGCTGTTTTGCCAGCGCAACCCCAAACCCTGTCCCGTGCTGTCCGTGTCAGCACCCGGCCAGTTCGCATTGCCCGACATGGGCCTCGACATTGATATCCGCTCTGACGTACCCCGCTATCGGGTATGGCACCACGGCAAACTTGTATCCGAGCCGCAAGACTTGCTTGACGTCTGGCGTGACGATCTTGTTACGTTTGCCATAGGTTGTTCTTTTTCATTTGAAGAAGCGCTGCTTGCCGATGGGCTGGAGCTGCGCCACATCAGCCAGGGCTGTAACGTGCCCATGTACCGCACCAACATTGCTACCGCCGGCACCTCGCAGCTGCAAGGCCCTATGGTGGTATCCATGCGCCCCTTCAAGGCCGCAGACGCCATCCGGGCCATCCAGATAACCAGTCGTTTTCCTGCAGTACATGGCGCTCCTGTACACCTCGGAGACCCATCGCTGATCGGCATTCAAACGATACACCAGCCAGATTATGGTGATCCCGTCACCATCAACGACGATGAAATACCCGTGTTCTGGGCCTGTGGTGTTACACCCCAGGCCATCATCAATCAGGTGAAACCCGAATTCAGCATTACCCACGCACCGGGCCACATGCTCATCACCGACATCAGTAACAGCCATCTTGCAGTGCTGTAACGCCCAAAAGGCGTACCAAATCGTTGACAGGTAGTCAGATATCCGCAGGTTCTCAAGAACCTGTTGATCCATCCCTTATAAACACAACCGGCTGCGTCCGGACCCCCTCTAGGAGAGACTTAATGAAAAAACCTTTCTTATCCCTACTTACCGCCAGTGCCGTGCTGTGCGGTGCCAACGTCGTTGCCCAGGATAAAGTTGCAGGGCTGCCCGAAACCCATCTGCAGGTGGTGGGTGGGCTCAGCAACCTCACTGCCTATCAGAATTTCGAACAGCCATTCTGGCTCAAGACCGTTCCCGAACTGTCTGACGGCAAAGTCACTGCCACTATCAAAGGCTTTAATGAGATGGGCCTGAAAGGCCCTGAAATACTGCGTCTGATTGGTCAGGGAGTAATTCCAATAGGCTCCGCCACCCTCGCCTATTTTGCCAGCGACGACCCCATCAACGAAGCCATCGACCTGGCCGGCATCGCCCCTAACGCCAAAATCGCACGCGAGGTTACTGACGCATTCGCACCCGTGTACGAAAAATATTATGAGAAGCAAAATATTAAGGTGCTCGGCTTTTCAACCTATCCGGGGCAGGTGCTTTTCTGCAACGCCGACATCACCGGCCTGGCTGACGTCAAGGGTAAAAAAGTTCGGACCAGCAGCCGCACTACGGCTGAATTCGTTCAGGCACTGGGCGGCACCGCCGTCACAATACCATTTGGCGAGGTCGTCCCTGCCCTGCAAAATGGCGTCGTCGATTGCGCCATTACCGGCTCAATGTCCGGTTACTCGGCCAAATGGTACGAGGTCAGCACGCATCTTTATGCTCTTCCCATTAACTGGAACCAGCAGATACACGCTGCCAACCTCGACTACTGGAACAAGCTCGATCCCAAGGTGCAAGACTTTCTTCAGAAAAACTTCACCCTCATGACCGACAAGATCTGGGAAGATGCGGCAGCGGCAACCCAGGAAGGCTATGACTGCAACACGGGGGCAGACGCCTGCGAGCTGCCAGTCAAAGGCAAAATGACGCTGGTTGAGCCTACCGACGCTGACCGCCAACTTCTGAAGAAAATCACTGATGACACTGTTGTTCCTAAGTGGGCAGCACGCTGCTCTGCGGACTGCGTGACAGAATGGAATGCAACGGTTGGAAAACTGCTGGACATTACCGCCAAAAAATAATGGTGATGCACAGTTAAGCGTCTGCCAACAAACCGGAGGCCACCATGAGCCACGACGAACAATCTTTCCCCATGCTCAGTCGGTTGTTGCGTGCGGCGAGCTCACTTTCCCGCGCAGCAATCTGGGCGGCCGGTGGCCTGACGCTGATCAGCGCGCTGTACATCACAGTCGATGTACTGGCGCGCAAATTCTTTCATTTTTCATTAGGCGGTTCGGATGAGCTTTCCGGCTATGCGTTCGCCATCAGCGTGTCGTGGGCATTGTCCTTCGCCACGCTGCAACGCGCCAATATCCGTATCGACGCCTTGTACCAGATTTTTTCACCCCGGGTCGGCGCCATACTCGACTGGGTCGCCCTGGTGGGTCTGGCCGTATTCATGGCATACCTCACTCGCTATGCGGGTGATGTCGCCCTGACTTCCTGGCAACGCGGCTCAACCGCCAACTCTGCCACTGCAACACCATTGTGGATACCCCAATTTATCTGGGTCGCCGGCCTGATATGGCTGTGCATTGTCTTGGCGCTTATGTTGTTGCGTTCGTCGGTTGCGCTGGTCACGGGCGACCTGCGTGCCATACGTGAACTGTGTGGCGTGCGCACGGCCTCTGAAGAGGCGAGTGAAGAAGCCAGACAGGGCGCTCGACTGGTCAACGGAGACGCACCATGATCTCCACATTTCTTGTCTTGCTCCTGGTGCTGCTTGGCATAAGCATTCCGGTGGGTGCCGCCCTGGGCCTGCTCGGACTGGTTCTGGATGGCGCGTATTCAATGCTGCCGTTGTCACGCGCCATAGGCGAAGTGGCCTGGGCAACCAGCATCGAGTTTCTGCTGGTGGCTATCCCGCTATTTGTCATGCTGGGTGAAATCCTGCTGCGCTCAGGCCTGGCCGAGCGCATGTATAACGCCATGACGCTCTGGCTGTCATGGCTGCCCGGCGGCCTGATGCACGCCAACATTGGTGCCAGTGCGCTATTTGCCGCCACATCAGGCTCTAGCGTGGCAACTGCTGCAACCGTCGGCACTGTGGCCATCCCGCAAATCAAGAAGCAGGGGTATAACGAATCGCTGTTTCTGGGCAGCCTGGCTGCAGGCGGCACACTGGGCATACTCATACCGCCGTCTATTAATCTGATTATTTACGGGGTGCTCACCAACACTTCTGTACCCCGCCTGTATCTGGCCGGGATCATTCCAGGGCTACTGATGGCATTGTTGTTCATGTCAGCAATTATCGTGACCTGCATGATCAAGCCGGCCTGGGGCGGACGCAAAACCAAGGCCGCCTGGTCCCAGCGCATAGCCAGCTTGCTTGATCTGCTGCCCCCGCTCTTCATATTTTTGCTGGTGGTAGGCTCTATTTATGCGGGCATTGCCACACCGACAGAAGCCGCCGCGCTGGGCGTGACCGGAGCGCTTATTCTTGCCGCGTTTGCCCGCCGCCTGACCATCACCATGCTGAAAGAAGTCTTTGAAGGCACGATGAAATCAACGGCCATGATTATGCTTATCGTAATCGGCGCGGCGTTTCTCAACTTCATAATGTCAGGCACAGGCCTGACCAGCGCGATCACCAATCTGATCACAGGCCTGGACGTATCCCCACTTACCATGATCCTGATCATAGTGGTTTTTTACCTGATACTGGGCTGTTTCATGGAAACACTCTCCATGATGATCACCACCATTCCTATTGTTGCTCCCATCATGTTTGCACTGGGTTTTGATCCCGTATGGTCTGGCATCATCATCATTATTCTGGTCGAAGCGGCGCTCATCACTCCGCCCGTGGGCTTGAACCTGTTCGTGGTGCAGAGTCTGCGCAAGAGCGGCAATATGAACGATGTCATGAAAGGCAGTTTGCCATTCGTCATCATGATGCTGCTGATGGTGGCGGTGCTCGTGGCCGTCCCCGGGCTGGCTCTGTGGCTACCGCAATACTTCGGCTAAGCCGCCCAACCTTTTAACTTGTCGGAGACAATCAGGCATGAAACTGCAATTTACGCTGCACATGGCAGCATCTGAAAATAAAGAGACCGTAACGGTCGACATAGAAAACTTCGTAATTGCCGGCTGGGCAGGTCGTGACAGCGCAGCCATTGAACACCATATTCAAGAACTGGCCGAACTCGGCATTCCGCGCCCCAGCGCTGTGCCGCTGTATTACCGCGTTGCCGCGAACCAGCTCAGCCAGCAAGAATGCATGCAGGTCGTGGCCGATGGGTCGTCGGGAGAGGTCGAAGCATTTGTTTTTACCGACCAGGGAAGGTGGCTGGTCAGCCTGGTGTCGGATCATACTGACCGCAAACTCGAAGCTCACAGTGTGGCGCTTTCCAAACAGCTTTGCGTCAAGCCCGTTGGGCGCGATGTATGGCTGTTCGACGATGTGTCTGATCACTGGGATCAGCTGGTTTTGCGCTCATGGATAACTGAAGACAACAAAAAAGTGCTGTACCAGGAAGGGCCCATGGCCCAGTTGCAACCGCCGGCAGACCTTATGCAAGACTACTTTGGCGATTCGGGGCTACCATCTGGCTGGGGTATGTCTTGCGGCACTGTTGGCACCCAGGGAAGCATACGGCATGCTGCATCATTCGAAATGGAGCTGTTTGATCCCGTACTCAACCGCAGCCTGACCCACAGCTACACATTAGACATTCTTCCTGAAATCGCCTGAGGTATCACCATGCTGTCTACCATTCGTCAACTGCACACCTCGCTCTCCACGGGTGAAACCACGTCCAGAGCGCTTACCGAAGTCGCACTGGCCCGCATTGATGCGCCTGATGGCGAAGGTGGACAGACATTTACCCGCGTGTACCGCGAACAGGCATTAGCCGCTGCACAGGCCTCAGACACGCTGCGAGCCGCAGGTCTGGCGCGCTCGCCCCTGGACGGCCTTCCTGTTTCCGTCAAAGATCTTTTCGACGTGACTGGTGAAGCGACGCTGGCTGGCTCCGTCGTACTGCAGGGCGCTGACCCGGCCACACAAAATGCCGTCATCGTGCAACGGCTGATCGACGCGGGTGCCGTCATCGTCGGCAAAACCAACATGACCGAATTTGCGTTTTCGGGCCTGGGCATCAACCCGCATTACGGCACGCCTCGCAGCCCATGGGATCGCAAAACCGGACGCATTCCCGGCGGCTCATCGTCAGGTGCCGGCGTTGCTGTGGCCGATGGCATGTCAGTGGTCTCCATCGGCACCGACACGGGCGGTTCAGTGCGTATACCTTCTGCATTTTGCGGGTTAACAGGCTTCAAGCCAACGGCGCGCAGAGTCCCTTCAAGGGGCGCCCTGCCGCTGTCAACATCACTTGATTCCATAGGCCCGCTGTCTGCCTCCGTTGAATGCTGCGCCATTGTTGACAGCATTCTGTCCGGCGAACCCTACCGGGAGCCCAGTTCACCCCAACCTGGTCAGCTAAGGTTTGCCGTGCCCTCGTCGGTGGTGCTTGAGGGTGCCGACGAACAGGTGGTCGCTGCATTCGAGCGCGCCATCGAGGCATTGCGCGAGCAGGGCGCCGTCGTCCACCAACTTGATGTCCCCGAGTTTGAACAACTTGCGTATATCAACCGGCAGGGTGGTTTTGTGTGCTCCGAAGCGTGGGCATGGCACCGCAAACTGCTGGAACAACATGCTGACCGCTACGACCCGCGGGTGGCCTCGCGCATTGCGCGCGGCAAAGACATGTCAGCGGCTGATTACATAGATTTGCTTGAAACCCGCAGCGCCTGGATCGCATCGCTGACCCACCGCATGCGCCAGTATGACGCGCTGCTGATGCCCACTTCGCCGATTGTTGCGCCCGCCATTGCCACGCTGAAGGCATCTGACGACGCGTACTTTAGTGCCAATGGGCTTATCTTGCGCAATCCTACGCTGATCAACTTCTTTGACGGATGCGCATTGTCACTGCCTTGCCATCGCGATGGTGAGGCTCCGGTCGGCCTAATGATTGCCGGGCCCGCCATGCACGATGCGCATATCCTGAATATTGGGCTGGCAACAGAAAAAATGCTAAAAGCCATACGGCAGGCCTGATCGCTTTCGGGGCGCGGCATTAGCCCCTATTCTTACCAGCCCAACCTTTCCCGAAACCACACCAAGGTTATGGCAGCTTGTAAATGCCACACCTAAGCCATTGCCCGCCCTGCCGCAGGACAACCGCCCCCGTCTGAACGATATTGCCTGACTGCCGCCTGGTCCACACCTTAAACCCGCCGTTTCTCCAGTTTGCGCGCCAGCGTCCTGCGATGCATGCCCAGACGGCGGGCAGTTTCTGAAATATTGAAATCGGTAGCTACCAGCATTTCGTGTATGCGTTCCCATTCGAGCGTTTTGATCGAGGCCTGACGCGCAGCCAACTCTACGTCAGTATTGCCTTCTGTCATGCCAAAGGCCCGTTCAATATCATCGGTATTGGATGGCTTTGCCAGATAATGGCAGGCACCAAGCTTGACCGCTTCAACCGCTGTCGCAATACTGGCAAAACCAGTCAACACGACAATAAGAGTTTTCGGGCTATGAGCATGCAGCGCCTTCACACATGCCAGCCCTGATGCCTCGCCATTAAGCTTCAGATCAATGACCGCATAATCTGGGGTTTGCTGCGGCAGCAAAGCTTGCATGGCTTCGAAACTATCGGCACTTATCACACGATAGCCACGGCGCTCAAACGACCGGACCAGCGTACGCGACAATGCAGCATCGTCTTCAATAACCAGCAACAATCGTCCGGCTGCGTCATGCCCGTGGATGTCCGGCTGGGCCTTTGCTGCGTCGCGCCCGTGTATGTCCGGCTGGGCCTTTGCTGCGTCGCGCCCGTGTATGTTCGGCTGTGGCTTTGCTGCGTCGCACCCGGCAGTTGTCGGCGATTGTGGCGGCGACACCGAGCCTGAACTATTCGCCATCAAGATTCTCCTCTGGAGTCAGAGCCGACAACGGCAGCCGGATGGTGACACATGCACCCCGCCCAGGCAGATTGGCCGCCATCAGGCTGCCGCTGAGCTTGCGCGCCACATTCAGCGACAGAAACAGACCCAGACCACCCCCTGGCCTGCCCTTTGTAGACTGATAAGGCTTCCCGATTTCAGACAATATCAATGGAGCAAAACCCGGACCTTGATCGCTCACTGTAATCACCAGCCAGTCGTCTTCATGTGTGACCACCAGCCTCTGTCCCGCAGGCGAAGCCTCTAGTGCGTTATCAAGAACGTTAAACACCATTTGCTTGAGCGCATGATCAGAAATAATGCGCACGTCTTCACCAAACTGGTTCTCATACTGAAGCAAGCCAGCAGGGTGCGATGCTCGCCACTGTCTGACCAGGGCACCCATGAAGTCATTGACGGTAGTTTCGGTAGGTTCCTCACCGCGCATTTCGCCGGCAGACATAAGAATACCGCTGACAATAGCCTTGCACCGCCGCACCTGAACCTGCATTTCATGCAAATCTTGCGCCAACTCGGGATCGCGACCCAGTTGCTCGCCATGCGACCAGTCACCCAGAATAATATCCAATGTTGCCAGCGGCGAACCCAGTTCGTGGGCAGCGCCGGACGCCAGCAAGCCCATGTGCACAATATGCTCTTCAGCGGCCGTGCGTTGACGCATATCGGCAAGCCGGGCATCTCGCAGTCTCAGGTTTTGGGTAATGCGCGTAATAAAAATAACCAGCAACAGGGCACATAAGGCAAAACACACCAACATGCCCAGAATAAACGGACTGGAAAGCCCGCGGCCCAGCTCCAGCGGCAAGGCAAACCGGTGGCTGGTCAGCGACAGACCAATAAAAGCCAAGGTGGTCAGTGCAAAAATAGCCCAGGTGGTGGCTGGCCGCAGCAAGATCGCGGCCAGCGCCACCTGCAACAGAAACAGAAAAATGAAAGGATTGGTCGGGCCACCGCTAAGGTAAAGCAGTGCCGTCAGCGCACCCACATCGAGCAGCAGCGCCAGAAATATTTCTGCCTGTCTGACCGGTGTGCGCAAGTGCAGACGCCCCATACTGAACACGTTGAACATGGCCAGCAAGACAACCACAACAATCATGTGTTCCAGCGGCAGTGGCAGACGAAAACCGACTTGCGCCACAAAAATTGCAACAATCTGCCCAAGCACAGCGATCCAGCGCAACTGAACCAATTGCCTGAGGTTGTCGCGGCCTGAAGCATCATTGCCGTTGGTCGTCACGCCAGCACGGCCCCTGGACCATGTGATCGTCATTCGAGATCTTCAAGCTTGCCCGGAACTGGACGCTCGCCACGCGGGCCGACATACTCGACGCGTCCGACATAGCCGGCCCCCAACGCCACCATGAGCGCCAGCACAAACCAGGTAATCGCGTAAATGAGATGGGTATCGCGAAACGACACCACGGTGAGCCCTGCCACAGGCCATGTGGCGGGCAGCGCATGCATTTCACCCACGGGTTCAGCGCCGGGCGCAGCCTGCTCATCGACAAAATACGGCGCTACTGGAGTGAGACCGTGAAGCGCTGCGATGGCCTGCACGTCACGAGAGTACCAGCGCCCCGCCGCCGGGTCATTGCGGCGCAAAAAACCACCAGCCGGCTCAGAAATACGCAGAAGACCAGTAATGCTGACTTCGCCTTGCGGCGACGGCGCACCGCGAGCGGCAGGATTACGGCGGTCAGGCAAGACAAACCCACGATTGATCAGCACCACGCTGTCGTCGGCCTGACGCAGGGGAGTCAGCACCCAGTAGCCGGAGCCCAGATCGGTGGTGGCCTGTACCAGGGTTTCGTACTGGTGAAGAAATACACCATGCAGACGCACTCGCAGGTACTCGTGGTTTTGTGGTGTGATGCCCGCCCATTGCTCAGGGGCAGGCGCAGCCACTGGCGGCGCATGAATGCGATGACTGACACGTGCAATGAGGTTGTGCTTCCAGTACATGCGCTGCACCTGCCACACACCCAGAGCGAAGAACGACGTGAAAACCAAAATGGCAATTACAACCCATAGCGCAAGCACCCAGGTTCGACGAGCCGGGGTGCCTGAAGGGGCGCAAGCCCTTAATGGGGTAGGTACAGAGTGTGGCATTAGCCAGGGGTCCGGTCGGGTTCTCTACGACATACCGTGCATGTCGTGCGAACCCGGCATCATGTTGGTGTTCATATGGTACATCACCCACATTGAGCCAGCGAGAATGATCACCACGAAAATAATGCTGAAAATAAGTGCCAGCAATGTCCAGCCACCTTCGGAGCGCGAGTTCATGTGCAGAAAATAAACCATGTGCACAACAATCTGAACTGCCCCCAAAGCAAGAATGACCAGGGCCGTGGTGGACGCTGATTGAATGACGCCCTGCATGACCAGCCAGAACGGAATGGCGGTAAGAATAACCGCCAGCACAAACCCCGTCATGTAACCGCGAAACGTACTCGGTGCATGCCCGTCGTCGTGATGATCATGTTCATCATGGCCCTGATGGCCGCCATCATGCGCCGAAGCAGCACCGTGGGCATTAACAAGCTCAGCAGACCGGATTGTGCTCATTACAGCACCCCCATGAGATAGACAAAAGTAAACACGCCGATCCAGACCACATCAAGAAAATGCCAGAACATGGACAGACACATGATGCGGCGACGATTTTCGGGGATGAGACCATGGCGCTTAATTTGAAACACCAGTGTGATCAGCCAGATAATGCCGAAGGTGACGTGCAGGCCGTGCGTACCCACAAGGGTAAAGAAGGCCGACAAAAAGGCGCTGCGCTGCGGCCCCGCCCCAAGATGGATTAGGTGGTGGAATTCGTATAGCTCCAGGCCCAGAAATGCAAGGCCAAACAGGCCCGTGACCAGTAACCACCCTATGGTGCCCCGCACATGGTTCTGCTGCATTTTAAGCACGGCAAAGCCATAGGTAATGGATGACAGCAACAGCATGGCTGTGTTGACGGCCACCAGTGACAGATCAAACAGATCAGCCCCCGACGGACCACCTGCATAGCTTCGCCCCTGCACCGCGTACACGGCGAACAACGCGGCAAAGACCAGGCAGTCGCTCATGAGGTAGATCCAGAACCCCAGCAGCGTACCGTTCTGGGGGTGGTGTGCTTCTTTGACCAGGAAGTCGGGTGTGTCTATGGCACTGGCGGAACTACCTGCAGTCGGGTGCGACACATGAATGGGCCCGGAGCCCGACTCGCGGACGCCTGCTCCAGCCAGACCGGGTTGATGTAGCAAATGTGTATCAGACATGATGGGCAAGCTGCAAAGTACGCGCATCTTCTACGCGGGCCACCTCATCGGCGGGGATGTGGAAGTCACGCTTGTAGTTGAACGAGTGATAAATGGAATAAGCCACTACTGCCGCGAACGAAGCTATGGTCAGCGGCCACATGCGCCAGATGAGCGCAAAGCCGCATACCGTGCACAGGGCCGCAATAATAAAACCGGCACCCGTGTTTTTGGGCATGTGCACGGCTATAAAGCCGGTTTCTGGTCGCTTGAAGCCCATTTGCTTCATGTGCCACCAGGCATCAAGGCTGTGTACCCGAGGGGTAAAGGCAAAGTTGTAGTCAGGCGGGGGCGACGACGTAGACCATTCAAGCGTGCGGGCGTTCCAGGGATCACCCGTGTGATCGCGTAGCGAATCACGGCGCAGGTAGCTGACCACCAGCTGGACCAGAAAGCACGCAATGCCCAGGGCAATAAGCACGGCACCAAAGGCGGCAACCTGGAACCAGATCTGCAATGAGACATCCTCAAAATGGCTGACCCGACGCGTAATGCCCATGAGGCCCAGCACATAAAGCGGCATGAAGGCAACGTAAAAGCCCACAACCCAGAACCAGAACGACCATTTGCCCCAATAGGTGTCAAGATGATAGCCAAAGGCCTTGGGATACCAGTAGTTGATCGCCGCAAACAGGCCGAACACGACGCCGCCTATGATCACGTTGTGAAAATGCGCAATCAGAAAGAGACTGTTGTGCAGCACAAAATCAGCAGGCGGCACGGCCAATAACACACCCGTCATGCCCCCGATAACAAAGGTAATCATGAAGGCCATCGTCCACATCATGGGAAGCTCAAACCGTATGCGGCCCCGGTACATGGTGAACAACCAGTTGAATATCTTGGCCCCTGTGGGGATGGAGATAATCATGGTGGTAATGCCAAAGAACGAATTGACGCTTGCGCCCGACCCCATCGTAAAGAAGTGATGCAGCCACACCAGATAAGAGAGGACGGTGATGACGACCGTGGCATACACCATGGAGGCGTAGCCAAACAACCGCTTGCGGCAGAAGGTAGGCACAATCTCTGAGAACACGCCGAACAGCGGCAGTATGAGAATGTAAACCTCTGGGTGACCCCAGATCCAGATCAGGTTTACATACATCATGGGATTGCCGCCCAGATCATTGGTAAAGAACTGGGTGCCCACGTAACGATCCATGCCCAGCAGCGCCAGAGTGGCCGTAAGCACCGGAAACGAAATAATGATGAGCACGTTGGTGCACAGCGCCGTCCAGGTGAACACCGGCATCTTCATCATGGTCATGCCCGGAGCACGCATTTTCACGATGGTGACGACCAGATTGATGCCAGACAGCAAGGTACCAACCCCTGCTATCTGCAAGGCCCAGATGTAGTAGTCCATGCCAACGTCGGGACTGAACTCGATCCCTGAAAGCGGCGGGTAGGCCAGCCAGCCGGTTTTGGCGAACTCACCCACAAACAGCGACATCATGACCAGCACAGCCCCGCTGGTGGTCATCCAGAAACTGAAGTTGTTGAGAAACGGAAATGCCACGTCTCGTGCGCCGATTTGTAGCGGCACGAGATAGTTCATGAGGCCTGTGACCAAAGGCATGGCCACAAAGAAAATCATGATGACGCCGTGCGCGGTAAAAATCTGATCGTAATGATGTGGGGGTAAATAACCCGTGGCGTCACCGAATGCAATGGCTTGCTGTATGCGCATCATGAGCGCGTCGGCAAAGCCACGTAGCAGCATGACCACCCCCAGAATCATGTACATGATGCCGATTTTTTTGTGATCGATGCTGGTGATCCAGTCGTGCCACAAATACCCCCACAGACGATAGCGTGTGATCAGGTAAGCCAGGGCGAGGCCACCGAGCACCACAGCCGCGAAGGTGGCGACAAGTATGGGTTCGTGCAGAGGAATTGCGTCCCAGCCAAGGCGACCGAAAACCAGTTTTTGCAGGTCCATTGTGTTTTTACAAGAGGTATTGCCACAGGGCAATGGGTTAGCAATATGCAGTAGCGCGAACGGCGAGAGGTACACCCCCGCCCGCGCACCGTTGCGTCAGGCGCGCGCCGGCCTTAACGCGGAACGAATAAAGACATGCCGGCAGCTGATGCGGCCTGGGCCAGCGCCGCCGCCTCGCCGAATGAGCACAGCTCACCGATGTAGTCGCCAGACAGGGATAGCCGACCGGAAGCGCCCGGCTTGCCCGCCACTGGCAGCCCCGGCTTGTGCAGGCCGTCGAGGCCACCCCCGCCATGCGCATCTATATGCATGATGTCGCGCATGCAAACCGTGCCAGGCTGTACGCAGCGATTGAGTATGGCGTCGTAGAGGCCCGGGTCAACGCTGGCGTAACGGCGCACGGGTTCTTTCTGGCTGGGCTGCTCAAGCTTCAGATAGCTGCTGCGGTCAAGGGTGCTGCCTGACTGACGGTTTTGAGCGACCCACTGATCGAAGGCTGCATCATCAAGGCCGTGGAACTTGAAGTTCATGCCCGAAAAACCTGCGCCACTGTAGTTGGACGAAATACCCTGGTACACACCCGCCCGGTTGATGACTGCATGCAGTTTGGTCTCCATGCCCGCCATGGCGTAAATTTGCCCGGCCAGCGCGGGGATGAAGAACGAGTTCATAACCGAGGAGGCGGTGATTTTGAACTGTATGGGCCGGTCAACCGGCGCGGCCAATTCGTTGACCGTGGCTATGCCGTATTCGGGGTAAATAAACAGCCATTTCCAGTCTAGCGCCACGACCTCAACCGTAAGCGGCTGCATGTCGTGCGGCACCGGACGGTTTGCATCGATTCTGTCTAGGGGACGGTACGGGTCGAGCAAGTGCGTGCTGACCCAGGTAACGCTACCGAGGGCGATGATGATCATGAGTGGCACAGACCAGATCACCAGCTCGAGCTTGGTGGAATGGTGCCACTCTGGGTCGTAGCGAGCGGCGGTATTGGATGAGCGGTAGCGCCAGGCAAACACAACCGTGGCGATGATGACCGGCACAATCACAATAAGCATGAGGCCGGTTGCCACATAGATGAGGTTGCGCTGCTGCACGGCGATATCGCCTGACGGATTGAGCAGCACTGCGTTGCAGCCTGTCAACAGAAGTGCAAGAACAGATATAGCTGCAAGCTTTAAAACATTGATACGAATCATGGCCCTGACGCTGAAAATACTGTAGCCCGGCGAAAGGGCGTACTATAAATTCGAACGGCGTCAATGGGAATTGGACATTTTGTCCTACCCCGCAGCGCAGCAACGATATCGGGTTTTGTCCAATAGCGCTGCATTTCCCGTAGTGAGATGCTTCAAACTTCACATTATTGCCGCACAAGAAGGACCGATTACTATGACTGACCAAGTCCTGCACTCCCCTCTTCCCGGCGCCCGTGCCCGGCGTGACGAACGTGCTCGCGTCTCACGTGAGCAAGCAGGCCATGAAGCCGTTACCCCCGGAGATGTCGCCGTGGGCGTCATCATAGGCCGCACGTCAGAGTTTTTTGATTTTTTCACCTACGGCATCGCTTCGGTGCTGGTGTTCCCGCAGGTGTTCTTTCCCTTTGCTGACGCCGTAACGGGCACTATGTATGCCTTTGCCATTTTTGCGCTGGCGTTTGTGCTCCGGCCTTTTGGTACGACGCTGTTCATGCACATACAAAAGCGCTGGGGGCGTGGCGTCAAACTGACCATTGCCCTGTTTTTACTGGGTACGGCCACGGCGGGCATTGCCTTTTTGCCTTCTTATGCCACGTCTGGGGGTCTGGCCATCGCCCTGCTGGCTGTTTTCCGCAGCTTGCAAGGCGTCGCCTATGGTGGCTCCTGGGACGGTCTGCCCTCGCTGCTGGCGTTGAACGCACCCTCAAGCAAACGCGGGTGGTACGCCATGCTGGGACAACTGGCGGCGCCTCTGGGTTTTCTGGTGGCGGGCGCGCTGTTCCTGTATTTGTACTCCCGGCTGTCAACCGCTGATTTTCTCAGCTGGGGCTGGCGTTTTCCCTTTTATGTCGCCTTTGCCGTCAATGTTGTAGGCCTGTTTGCACGTCTGCGACTGGTACTTGCCAGTGAATACACCCATCTGCTTGAAGAACGTGAACTCAAGCCAATTGGTACGCTGGAAATGCTGCAGACCCAAGGCTATAACTTGTTCATTGGCGCCTTCGCCTCGCTGGCCAGCTATGCACTTTTCCATTTGGTGACAATTTTCCCGCTGAGCTGGATTGTTCTCAACCACAGCCAGGGTGTGGCAGATGTACTGACCATCCAATTGGTCGGCGCAGCGATAGGCATCGTTGCCATGTTTGTTTCAGGCCTTATTGCCGACCGCCTGGGTCGACGCTTCACTCTGGCGCTCAGCGCCGTACTGATCGGTATTTTCGCCGTTGCATCGCCCTGGCTATTGTCGGGCGGAACAGTCGCACAAGACGCCTTTATTCTGGTTGGCTTTGCCCTGCTTGGGCTTTCTTATGGTCAGGCGTCGGGTACGGCAACCGCCAACTTTATGCCACGGTGTCGCTACACAGGCGCAGCACTCACCACCGACCTGGCCTGGCTGATTGGCGCCGCCTTCGCCCCACTGGTTGCTTTGGGCCTGTCGCTTGAGTTCGGGCTGGGTGCCATAAGCCTTTATTTGCTGTCCGGGTCGGTCTGCACGCTAATCGCCCTGCACATCAACCGCCGCGTGCGTATCCGACGCGTATAGCCATACGTGCCGCTTTGCGGCACGCCGAAACTTCTTGACTTCGCCGGTCAGGTGCATATACTTACGTCCATCAAGGGGAGTAGCTTACCTTTCCGCGGCGTCGTCAATACGGCCGTTTGCAAACCACTTGCAAACTCCCGGTGCCCGGGCAACACCACGGTGTTGCAAGCAAGACCTTGCCAACAAGGGCAAGGTGCGTACTCCGTTAGTGATATGGCCTGTGTCCTTTAGGATCAGGCCATTTCTGCGTTTGCGCGGGCTTTTCGGCGTTTTCTGTACGCCCTTTTAGCCCAGGCGCCATTCAAGCAGGCTTTCTGGCCGGCCAGATCCACCTCCATAAATACGCTTAATTTCTATTTTAGGGTAGCTGATGCTTGAACTACTACAAACTCTGAGCTGGAGTGCCGTCTTCCAGATCATACTGATTGACATCCTGCTGGGCGGCGATAATGCGGTTGTCATTGCCCTGGCTTGTCGCAACTTGCCACAAAAACAGCGCATGCAAGGCATTTTGTGGGGTACTGCGGGCGCAATTGGCCTGCGCGTGGTGCTGATCGCCTTTGCCCTCACCCTGCTAAGCATCCCCTACCTCAAGGTCGTGGGCGCCGTGCTGCTGTTTTGGGTTGGCGTCAAGCTGCTTATTCCAGAAGACGATGAGCACGGCAATATTAAAGGCGGCGCTTCTATCATATCGGCAATCAAAACCATTATCATCGCCGACTTCGTCATGAGCCTTGACAACGTCATTGCCATTGCCGGTGCCGCACAAGCCGCACACGCCGATCACCAGATCGCGCTAGTGGCCTTTGGCCTGATCATCAGCGTGCCAATCATTGTCTGGGGCAGCACACTGGTCCTCAAGCTTATTGACCGTTTTCCCCTGGTGGTCACATTTGGTGCTGCGCTACTCGGCTGGATCGCAGGTGGCATGCTGATTACCGACATTGCAATCGTCGAACGCTTTGGCGAGCCTACCAGTACCGTCAAGATTGCCGCCGAAATTACTGGCGCGCTTCTTATCGTACTGTTGGGACGCTGGTTTGCATCTCGCAAACGCGCATCAGCGGCCGCGACAGCCAGCCACTAGCCAAAACCGGCCTGTAGACCACTGCCCTGCCTCACGGCGGGGCGGCCTGATCACAAATGCGGCATGCCCGCCGCTCAGCGTCTGACACCAAAAAGAGCTGGCCACAGGGCGTTGGGCACACAAAATGCTATGAGGCTGCTACATGGGAAGACAACGGCACCATCCGGAGCCGTCAGGCCATGTTTTAACAGGAAGCCTCATCATGAACAAAGACCAAGTCAAGGGCGCAGGCAAAGAGGTTAAGGGCACCGTCAAGGAAGCCGTGGGCAAGGCAACCGGCGATCACAGCACTGAGCTTAAAGGCAACGTTGAAAAAAACGTGGGTACCGCGCAACGTAAGGTGGGTGACGCTAAAGAGGCGATTAAAGACGCACACAAAAAATAGCCTGACCCAATCTTCGCATCACCCGGTAGCGCAATAGTGTGCCTGCTCATTTACTATGACAGGCACGCTGGCAATGCCCAGGTTACGCCCCGAGCGCATGCGCCAATTCAACCGAATTGGCCATGCGCAGGCCTTTCTTGTGCATCCCATCAATAAACGCCTGATACTCAGACTCAAACCCCATCACCGGACTCATGCAGTCAGTGAGCAACACCATGCATTCCGGCCTTGCAATCGGCAAGTACTCGAGCAAATGCTCGGTGGTCGCCTTGGCGCAATGACTGCCCGCCTCGCCGGCAATAATCAGCATATCGCTGAGGCTTAGCCGCGCAAGCAACGCGTGGTTCAGCCCTGTAGCCGGGTCATCGGGATCGACCACCTCTGCCCTGATGGCGCTGTAGTGTTCAGTCAATGGGTTTGTGCCCTTCATTACCTTGTGTACCTGTGACTGGGTTTGGATCTCCCAGAGGTTATAGGCACGCCGCACCTCTGCATGTACGTTGTGGCCCCAGCTGCCAATTTCACAATGCGCCGGCCACACCATGTGGGTATATCGCCCCTGCGCCTCAAGGCTGTCCAGATACGCGAGCACGCGCTCGGACAAATCACGATTGCGAGGCCGGTACTCACCCGCCCGCACGTCAGGCGCCAGAATTTTCGTAAACGGTGCGACTGGCTCTCCGTTCTTTTGTACCCAGAAGGCCGGGCGCTCTATCCCGACGTGCTGATGAGAGTCTAGCGTGACCGTTATGTCAGTAAGCACACTCGCACAGCCCTCAATGAACCGGGCTAGACGCAACATATCCTGATGTGCACCGGCAACCGGAAGCTGTGGACGCAAACGATCGAGGCTGTGTGAAAACGCTTCACTGGTCGCCTGATCCCAATTAAAATAAGCCAACCCGTTTAAGCGAGGTGGCCGA
>RAPG01000006.1 GCA_005239165.1 Allopusillimonas ginsengisoli | reverse complement strand
CGCACCACACCCGCACCACACCCGCACCACCACACCACCCGCACCACCCGCACCACACCCGCACTCCAGCCGCGCCGCGCTTCTCTTCGCACCCTCGCTGAGCACCTCACCAAGTGAGCGCCGCATCACACCCGCACCGCTACCGCATCACACCACACCACGCCAACACCGGCTGGATGCGACGGGCACGCCCCGACGCAAACCGGCTGGCGGACTCATATCACGCCTTCGCCGATACAGGTGTTGGTGTCGCTCCCGCCTCGCTGAACGCCGCGCCAACTGAACGTCGTACCGTAACCTCATTACAACCGATCCACACCGCACCTATATAACTTGAATGCGACGGATACGCCCGGATGCAATCGGGCCTGCAGACCTAGCTGGACGTCGTGGCCGCTAACGCCGCGTCAATGGCTAAGGACCTCGTTATCGAGCAATGGGCAGATTTAACCTTATCTCTGACTTAATCGTCTAGTTTGACTTGCCTCGCGCGGTCTTTGCGGCGTGTTTGATTGATCTCAAGTCATGCCGTAATGTGCATGCCATAATCGGAGCAGTGTCTTCTACGTGTCGCAGTTTTACCGGCGAATCTTCATGATGGCTACTTCAGGCTCTGCATTCCACTGCGCTCGATCAGCGGTGTTCCGCTTGATTGTCAGTGTGGTATTGCTCGTTAGCATGGTTGCCAACGGGATGATTGCGCATGGGTACATGCCGAGCAATCAGTCTGGCGATGCTTACATCACTCTTTGTTTGGCAAAGGGAGATGTGGGCCTATCAGTTCTCAGGCTTTCAGATGAGCTGTCACCCGACAACATTTACGATAGTCGGTCTCATCAAGACCTCGGTGCCTTGGCATGTCCTTTTGGCGTGCTGTCGCACGCCGGGGTGCTAGTCAGTTTCCCTCCCGCCGTCTCAATAGTCGGAAGCTTGGTATGGCGATGGGTATTATGGCAACAATCAGAAGTGATCCATCCCGCTTTTATTACGGGTATTCCTATTGGGTCGCGAGCCCCTCCGGCTTTCTGACACTCCTTCTTCACACTGCAGCGCAGCACATGCGTATCCCTTCCATGTAAAAGGGGCGTCGCGGATACGACGTATGTGCGTGCGCAGTCATTGATCAATTCGCTTTAAGGAGAGTCAAAATGTCGCGACATCTCGTGTATGTACAGTTGCCTTTAGGCAATGCTACCGGTGTTTTTAGGCAGGCGTTTAATACGTTGACGAGTGGGGTTCTCACGTCAGAAAGACTGGCATTGTCGATTTTTGAGATGCCTTGCATCGTCATCTGGGGATATTACGTCGTTCGGAACACAGGAGGAGGGCGCCATGTTTTTAACTGAAACTGCCTCAGAATGTCTTTTGGAATCCACTTCGAGAGATCGTCATTCGAAACGGATTAATCGGGGGGAAATAGTTTTTCGGGCAGGAGCTTGCGGTACGGCATGGCTTATCTTGCAGGGCGCTGCCCGACTCGATCATGGAGCGCAAGGAGGCAGTGAAGGATGGGCCAGCCTGGCGGTAGCGGGAGACATCATCGGTGCGGGTGTATTGCTAAGACAAGATTACACACATACTGCCACCGCGCTAACATCTTGTGTGATTAGGCCCTGGCTTCCCGGTGAAACTAAAGAAAGTAAAGAGGCATTGCTTCAGGCGCTTGTAAGAGCCGAGCATAGAGTCAGCGAGGCTGTGCTGCTCAGGAGCGGTACAGCACAGCAACGAATACATCGATTTCTGGCTTTGCTGGGTGACATGCCGCTTGAGCTACCCACGTTGCAAGACACTGCGGACATGACGGGGCTCACTAAAGAGACGGTATCGCGAACAGTTAGTGCCATGGCCCAGACAGGACTTATCGGTCTTACCGGCAAGCAGCGCGCACAATTTGTAGTCAGTATCGCTTGACGACGCGGGCAACCTTGCTTGTTTCTTCAGCTAGTGGCCGGTGCTGCGCGGATCGTCAGACAATGCCCGCAGCAGTAGTGCGGTTTCGAACATGGGTAGCCCCATAACGCCGGTATAGCTGCCAGTGATTGATTCTACGAACATGCCGGCGCGGCCCTGAATGCCATAGGAGCCTGCTTTGCCCATGGGTTCGCCGCTGCTGCAGTAGAGCCTGATCTCTTCATCGCTAAGTGGTTTGAAGCGAACCGAGGTAATGGATACCTTTTCGTGCAGACGCCCGTTGTATATGAGTGCGACGGCGGTGTGCACGGCGTGGGTGCGACCGGAGAGCCGTGCCAGCATGTCTTGTGCGTGCTGCTCTGTGGATGGCTTGCCCAGGATGTCATCGTCAAGTATGACGGTGGTGTCTGCAGAGAGTACAGGCCGATGCGTTGGGCGAGTTATTGCACTTTTCCGGTTGGGGAGCCAGTCGGCAGCGCGTAAGGCTTTGTCTCGGGCTGTGCGACACACATACACTGCCGGGGCTTCTCCGGGCAGCCAGGGCTCGTCTTCCCCTTCAGGCGCGGGTACCTGCAGCACTTCGTGCTGTACGCCCATAAGAGTGAGAATTTCGTGGCGGCGTGGGCTGGCTGAGGCCAGGTAAATTTCTGGGAAATGCATAGATAATGGATTGAAAGCGATATTTTTAGATATGGTGTAGCGACATACGCGGTGATTTGGAGTTGTATCTCTACACGCAAACGGGATGTGCTGCGAAGGGTTGCCAGATGAACAGTGGTGCTGAGGAGTGAGATGGTGGCACAAGCCCCCGGAATGTCTGGAGTTGTTGCTCACGCCAGTGAACGTCTTTAAGAAAGTACTCCGAGGCACGATAATAAAAAATACGGGTGGCGTCTTATTTGAGGATCAAGCAGCGGCACCCGTATTACATTCAATCATGTCAGTTATATTTGAGGGTTACCGCACTTTAAGGATTTTCATGCCATTGGTGCCGCCGCTGTTGGAGTAGAAGTCGCCTTTGGTCAGAATGATCCAGTCTCCCTTCTGGAGTAAGCCACGTTCTTTTAGTTTATCGATCGCTTGGTCGCTGACTTTGGATGGGTCAATTTTTGCCGCGTCAAAGGGCACGGTATAAACGCCTCTGAAGAGAGCGGCGCGTCGCTGCGTGACGGGGTGTCGTGTGTAGCAGTAAATGGGTACGCCAGATCGGATACGCGACATGATCAAGGGCGTGTGGCCACTTTCGGTCAGGCTGATAATGGCCTTGATACCGGGAAAATGATTGGCCGCATACATGGCCGACAAGGCAATGGTTTCGTCGCAGCGCGAAAAGGTCTCTCCCATTCGGTGTTGTGACTGTGTTGTGGTGGGTTCTTGCTCTGCGCCGAGGCATACACGCGCCATGGCTGTTACGGCTTCCACCGGGTATTGTCCGGAAGCGCTTTCGGCCGACAGCATGACAGCGTCGGTGTAGTCGAGCACGGCATTGGCCACGTCTGACACTTCGGCACGTGTGGGTAGCGGGCTGGCAATCATGGACTCCATCATTTGAGTCGCAGTAATGACCAGCTTGTTGCGCGTGCGCGCATGCTGAATGATGCGCTTCTGTATGCCAACCAGACGCGCGTCGCCGACTTCGACGCCCAGGTCGCCACGGGCCACCATAACGCCGTCGCTGACCTTGATGATGGCATCGAGCGCATGATCATCTGCAACGGCTTCGGCCCGCTCGATTTTGGCGATAATCCAGGCTTTGCTGCCTGTTTCTTGCACCAGTTTTCGAGCTTCCTGGATGTCGCTGCCATAGCGCGGAAAAGAAACGGCGACGTAGTCTACTTCGAGCTCGGCGGCGAGTCGAATGTCGTCGCGGTCTTTGTCGGTGAGGCTGGGGGCTGAGATGCCGCCACCACGGCGGTTGATGCCTTTGTTGTTGGACAGTGGGCCGCCAACGGTAACGGTGGTGTGTACGGCGTGTTCTTCGACGGTGTCGACCGTGAGAACTACGCGGCCGTCATCAAGCAACAGCTCGTCGCCAGGGTGGCAGTCTTTTACCAGGCTTGGGTAATCGATGCCGACGATTTTGTCGGTGCCTGCCTCGCTGGGATGCTGGTTGGAAAGAGTAAAGGGCTGTCCTTCTTTCAGCTCAACCTTTTGTGCCGTGAAACGTGCAATGCGTATCTTGGGACCCTGCAGGTCACCCATAATGGCAATATATTTGCCATGTTTTGCTGCGATCTCACGCACCAGCCTTGCCCGCTCCCGGTGGTCGTCGGCGGAGCCATGAGAGAAATTGAGACGGGCAACGTCCATTCCGGCCACAATGAGTTGCTCGATTTTTTCAGGGCTGGAGCTGGCGGGGCCGAGTGTGGCGACAATTTTGGTACGACGGACTGGCATTAGGCATTAACCGTGAAAGAAGCGCTATCAGGCGCGATGATAGGGGTGTCCTGTCATGATAGCCCATGCCCGATAGAGCTGTTCGGCAAGCACGATACGTACCATGGGATGGGGCAATGTCAGGGAAGAAAGCCGCAGCCGGCTTTGACAGCTTTGCTTGAGCTCGGCGTCAAGGCCGTCAGGGCCTCCGATCAAAAAAACAATATCTTGGCCTGATCCCCGCCAGATTTCAAGTTCGTGCGAAAGCTCGACCGTGTCGATGTCTTTTCCATGCTCGTCCAGGGCAATACGCAGCGCGCCGGACGGGGTGGCCGCCTCAATGCGCCGGGCTTCGGCCAGCATCATTTGCGTGGGTGTCTTGCCTGAGTTGCGGGGTTCTGGCTTGATTTCTTTGAGTTCAAGCATGCAGTCCGCAGGCAGTCGCTTGGCGTAGTCTTTCCAGCCGGCCTCTACCCAACTAGGCATGCGGTTTCCGACAGCAATGATAATCAGTTTCACTGGCGTATTCATCCAAATATAGATGCTTATGCCGAGTACGCGCCAGGCGCGTTACAGCAGCAGTGTGTGAGATGGAGGCGTTGTCCTCAGCAAACCTTCCAACCCGTTTTTGGAAAGGAGGTAGCTAGTTGTTGTCGAAATCATAGGTTTCGGCGATAACTGGCTGGGTAGACTGTGGCAGAAGTTTGACCCGCACGGGTTTGTCGCCCCAGATTTCTTCTAGTTTGTAATAG
Source organism: Allopusillimonas ginsengisoli (assembly GCA_005239165.1). GTDB lineage: Bacteria > Pseudomonadota > Gammaproteobacteria > Burkholderiales > Burkholderiaceae_B > Allopusillimonas > Allopusillimonas ginsengisoli_A. The sequence goes on along the minus strand of RAPG01000006.1, from coordinate 273,828 downwards.
TTGCGGACCATAGGCTGCATGACATGCACGACGATATCGCCGAGGTCGACCAGTACCCATTCGCCGGTTTCTTCCCCCTCAAAGGCAATGATGGGGATTTTATGCTGGCGGGCGTGGTCTGCCACGTTTTTGGCTATGGACCGGGTTTGTCGGTTTGACATGCCGGTGGCGATAACAACGCGGTCAAATAGGCCAGTGATATGGGTGGTGTTGAAGATTTTTATGTCATGTGCTTTGACATCTTCAAGGGCGTCGATAACGAGACGTTGCAATTTTTGTATTTCCATGTATGGACTATAACGCGTACGTCAGGTGACAGGAGGCTGGTACAGCCCATTTTGCTGAATATATTGCGCCACTGCAACACTGAGCAGACCATCGGTGGGCTGACCTTCGGCCAGACGCTTGCGGATTTGAGTGGATGAGATAGGTGTGGGTTGGAATGGCAGCGTGATCAGTGGACGGTTTTGGCGCGCGAGATGGTCACGAAGCGGCGGTGGTACGGTTAGTGTTGTGCCAGGGCGCAGAGCCACAGCCAGACGGGCGAGATCTGTTATTTCTTGCCAGTGGTGCCATGTGCAAAAGTTGGCTAGTTGGTCGGCTCCGAGTATCCAGTAGTAATCGGGCCCGGCAGGCAGCTGGCACAGCGTGTCAAAGGTATAGGTTTTGCCTCCCCGATCGATTTCAATTGGGTTGACGCGCAAGTGAGGTTGCTCGCGTACGGCCAGCTCCAGCATTGCCACGCGGTGCTGTGCGTCAGCAGCCAGCGGTTCGCGCTGCCACGGGTCGGCGGCTGGTATAAGCTGTACTTCCTCGAGTTTGAGTTCTTGCAAGGCGCATAGGGCCAAGGCCACGTGCGCCTGGTGCACGGGGTCGAAGCTGCCGCCGAGCAATCCGATTTTCATTTGGTATCCCGTATGTGCCCGAATGACTCGCGCGACACGCTTGGACCTACTACGAAGGTGGGTCGCTGGAACGACGTGTGCACGCTGCTCATACTCATAACCAGTGGCGTGGTTGCAGGTACTGCGCCAGCGCGGCCTCGGGCGTGCCTTCGGTGGGTGTCCAGTTATAACGCCAGGAGGCCATGGGTGGCATGGACAGCAGTATGGATTCTGTGCGGCCACCAGACTGAAGGCCGAACAGCGTGCCGCGGTCAAAGACAAGGTTAAATTCTACGTAGCGGCCACGGCGATAAGCCTGGAAGTTACGCTGGTGCTCGGTGTATTCGAGGTGACGTCGCTTTTCGACGATGGGCATGTAGGCCTGTAAAAAGGAGTTACCCACCGACTGCACCAGGGCAAAGCTGGAGTGAAAGCCTTCTGCGTTTAAATCGTCAAAGAACAGGCCTCCAATACCGCGGGTTTCGTTGCGATGCTTTAAAAAGAAGTACTCATCACACCATTTTTTATATGCCGGGTATTTGTCTTCGCCAAATGGGCTGACGGCGTCATGGCAAACGCGATGGAAATGACGTGCGTCTTCTTCGAAAGGGTAACAAGGGGTGAGGTCCAGGCCCCCACCGAACCAGAATACTTCGTCATCTTGATCATTGCCTGGCGCGGCGTGCGCGACGAACAGGCGTACGTTCATGTGGACGGTTGGTATGTAGGGGTTGCGCGGGTGAATTACAAGCGATACGCCCATGGCCTCCCAAGGGCGGCCGGCAAGCTCACGACGATGGGCTGACGCTGAAGGGGGCAGCGTTTTGCCTTTGACGTGACTGAACAGTACAGCCGCTCGCTCGAACAGTAGCCCATCTTCGAGATAGCGGGAGAGACCGCCACCGCCTTCTTCGCGTTCCCATTGCTCGCTTTCGAAATGCGTGCCATCTGCGTCTTCCAGGGCCTGGACGATGCGGGCTTGCAGGTCAAGAAAATAGTCGTAAGCGGAGGAAATGGGTACAGTCATTGGCGGTTGGTCCGTGTTGAATGCGCGTTCAGGTTTGTTCGGAAGGCGATGGCAGAGCTCGCCAGCCAATGTCGCTGCGGTATTGCCTGCCTTCGAAGCGTACTTGTGACGTGGCAGCATAGACGGCGGCCTGAGCGCGTTTGATGGAGTCTGCGAGCACTGTTACACACAGCACCCGGCCGCCGGAAGTTTTGAGCATGTCATCGTCGAGCCGTGTGCCTGCGTGAAAAACCATCAGATCGTCGGTGTTTTCAGGAAGGTGCTCAATGACATCATTGAGGCGAGGAACAGCGGGGTAGTTGGCAGCAGCAATGACGACGCCCATGGCGCACCGGCGGTCCCAGTCGATGTTGGCTTCGTCAAGTTTGCCGGCGATTGCAAGCTCGAAAACCTGAGTGAGGTCACTTTTAATGCGCATCATGATGGGCTGGGTTTCTGGGTCGCCCATGCGGCAGTTGTATTCGAGCACCTTAATCGTGCGCGTGGCATCGGAGCCCTCGCCTATCATTAGCCCGGCATAGAGAAAGCCTGAGTATGGCAACCCATCTTTGGCCATTCCGGCCATGGTGGGGTGTATGACTTCGCGCATGATGCGGTTGTGTAGGGCAGGCGTAATGACGGGGGCCGGCGAGTAGGCGCCCATGCCGCCTGTATTGGGGCCCAGGTCGCCATCAAGAAGGCGCTTGTGATCCTGGCTGGTGGCCAGCGCCAGGACATGGCTGCCATCACACATGACGATAAAACTGGCTTCTTCGCCTTGCAAACATTCTTCGATGACTACACGAGCTCCTGCCTCGCCCAGAGAGCCGTCACCCAGCATGGCGTCAACGGCCGCCTGCGCTTCCTCGATGGTTGCTGCGACAACGACGCCCTTGCCCGCCGCAAGCCCGTCAGCCTTCACGACGATGGGTGCGCCTTGTGTAGCGATATAGGCTTTGGCTTCAACGGGATCTGTGAAGGTTTGGTAGCCTGCCGTGGGAATTTTGTGACGCACCATGAAAGCCTTGGCGTAATCTTTTGAGCTTTCGAGTTGTGCTTCGGCCTGAGTGGGGCCGAATATTTTGAGGCCTGCTACGCGGAAGGCGTCAACGATGCCACCGGCAAGCGGTGCTTCTGGCCCCACCACCGTAAAGGCTACGCTTTCGTGCCGGGCAAATTCGATGAGTGCATCGTTGTCAGTGATAGGCACATTTTGCAGGGGAGAGGCCAGGGCCGTACCCCCGTTGCCTGGGGCGACGAATACCCTGTGTACGCGTGGCGACTGGGCCAGGCGCCAGGCCAAGGCGTGTTCGCGACCCCCGCCGCCGATTACCAATATTTTCATGATGATTTAGTCTGCTTCGTCGAAAACGGCGGTTGTGTAAATCTCTTGAACGTCGTCAAGACCTTCAAGAACGTCGAGGATTTTTTGCATTGCCTCGGCATCGTCACCGGTAAGCTCGGTTTCGTTTAATGGTTTCATGATGAGGCCATGTACTTCGGGTGCGAGCTCGGCCCGTTCGAAGGCTGCTTTGACGGCAGCGTAGTCTGTAGGGGCTGAAATGACCTCAATTAAGCCGTCTTCGTCGGTAATGACGTCTTCGGCACCGGCCTCAAGGGCGATCTCCATGACACGGTATTCGGACGTGCCGGGAGCAAAGAGAAACTGCCCGCAGTGCTGGAACATGAACGCGACAGAGCCGTCTTGCCCGAGGTTGCCCCCGTTTTTGGAGAGTGCATGACGCACCTCGGCGACGGTACGTGTGCGGTTGTCGGTGACGCAATCAATGATGATGGCAGCGCCACCCACCCCGTAACCCTCGTAGCGCACTTCTTCGTAGTTGGCTCCGTCGGCGCCGCCTGCACCCCGCAGAATTGCCCGTTGTATGTTGTCTTTGGGCATATTGGCAGCTGTGGCTTTGTCCCAGGCCATGCGCAAACTGGGGTTGGAATCAGGGTCGGCCCCGCCGGCGCGTGCCGCCACGGTGATCTCACGAATGATTTTTGTCCAGAGCTTGCCGCGCTTGGCGTCTTGGCGACCTTTTCGGTGCTGGATGTTCGCCCATTTACTGTGTCCGGCCATAATCCTGTCTTGTAATCTAAACAACAGTTAAAGTGTCATTTTAACCTGTGCACGATAACGGGCACGGAATTACACTTGGCCATCCTTGGGAACTCTGTTTTAAACCCTGCAACTGTGGAATCTTTAACTATGGCTGATCCCGTCCTGATCGCAAAAAACGCCTCTCATGAATGCTGTCTGCTGCCACGACTTGCCAATAGGCATGGATGCATTACTGGCGCTACCGGCACCGGTAAAACGGTCACGCTCCAGGTGTTGGCAGAGGCCTTTTCGCGCATGGGTACTCCGGTATTCATGGCGGACGTCAAAGGCGACCTTACCGGTATTTCGCAGGCCGCCCAGCCCAACCCCAAGCTCGAAGAGCGACTCAAGCGTCTGGACCTGCCCACGCCGGTCTGGAGTGCTTGTCCGGTCGTGCTGTGGGATGTGTTCGGCGAGCAGGGCCATCCTGTGCGCGCAACAGTGTCCGACATGGGGCCGTTGTTGCTTTCGCGCATGCTGGAACTCAACGACACCCAAGAGGGGGTGCTGACGCTGATGTTCAAAGTGGCGGATGATGAAGGGCAGCTCCTGCTTGATATGAAAGATCTGCGGGCCATGCTTCAGAATGTGGGCGACCGGGCCGCCGAACTGCGCACCCGCTATGGCAATGTCTCGGCGTCGTCCATAGGTGCCATACAGCGGCGTTTGCTGACGCTGGAGTCACAGGGTGGTGAAAAATTCTTCGGCGAACCTATGCTCGATATTCATGACCTTATACGGGTCAATGAAAAAGGGCAGGGTATGGTTAATATTCTGGCGGCCGACAAACTCATGATGTCGCCACGCCTGTACGCCGTTTTCCTGCTTTGGTTATTGGCCGAGCTCTATGAAACCCTGCCCGAGATGGGTGACCCGGAGAAACCCAAACTGGTGTTTTTCTTTGATGAGGCCCATTTGTTGTTTAACGATGCGCCAAAAGCCTTGCTCGAAAAAATAGAGCAGGTGGTAAGGCTGGTTCGCTCCAAGGGCGTAGGGGTGTTTTTTGTTACACAAAATCCCGTAGATATTCCTGATACCGTGCTGGGGCAGCTGGGAAACCGTATTCAGCACGCTCTGCGGGCCTTCACGCCACGTGATCAAAAGGCAGTGCGCTCAACCGCTCAAACGATGCGGCCTAATGCAGGGCTTGATATTGAGGCCGCCATTACTGAATTGGGTGTAGGTGAGGCTCTGGTGTCCTTGCTTGATGAGAAAGGTAGCCCGTCGCCGACGGAAAGAGTATGGATGTTGGCGCCAGGCAGCCGTATCGGTCCTGCAACTGATGCAGAGCGCCAGGCTATAAGAGCGGCTTCGGTGGTGGGTGGCAGGTATGAGCAGACTGTTGATCGGGAGTCTGCGTATGAGCGTTTGCAGCAGCGCGCCACAGACGCGTCACAACTGGCTCAGGCTGAAGCGACGGCTGCAGCTACGATGCCGGCTTCTGGTTCAGGCAAGGGTTCTGCAGGTAATGCTGCACAGCCTACGCAAGAAAATGGCGTGCTTGATGCAGTTAGTGACTTTCTTTTTGGTTCGGTTGGGCCGCGAGGCGGTCGCCGTGATGGCGTTATGCAGTCTGCCGTCAAGAGTGCCGTTCGAAGCACGACGACTAGCCTGTTAAGAGGCGTATTGGGGTCGCTAATTGGTGGGAAAAAGCGGCGTTAAACGGTCTGTGCCAAATTTGTCTGGATCACGTTTAAACATTGTCAGACTAAGGCTAAACCTGCATGGTCGGTGGGGTTCATGTTGAATACGCCTTGCGGTGCCTGCGCCATGTGAAAAGCAATCACCCTGAGACGCGGCCTGTCGTGCGTATATGGCCTGGTGCCCACGTAGCCCTGGCGGGGTAGCAGGGTCGTTATCGGCATCGCCGTTTGGGTTATGCAGTGTGCGTCTTGTCGATTTGTCGCAGCCCCGACCAGATAATGGCACCAATCATGAGCATCCCGCCGGCAATCATACGCAGTGTCGGGTATTGGCCGAACAGAACGGCCGCAAACAGAATGGCATAAATAGGCTCGAGCGCGATGACAATGCCCGCACTACGGGCGTTGAGTACAGACAGACTGGCAACCATAAGGTAATGAGATAACGCTGTGCACATAATGCCCAGCATGGCCAGCCAGACCCAATCAAGTGCGCCCAGTTGGGCGACAGTTGATATGGCAAATGGCGCAGTGAGCACTAACACAAACAGGTTTTCCCAGCAGGCCACCTGTTGCGCTGGAATGCCAGCTGCTGCGCGACGGTTGATAAGGGCAAATAACGCAAAGGCCAGCCCCGAAATCAGGGCCCAGGCCAGGCCTATAGTGGCGTCATCGCGAAAATTGAACGAGGGGGTGACTAGCACCAGGCCGGCAGTGACCAGCAATAGAATGAGCCACTCATCTTTGCTGATTTTTTCTTTGAATAGCAGGCCTTCACATAGCGTGATGAATGCCGGAAAACTGGCAAAACCCAGGGTGGCTACTGCCACGCCCGCAATTTTTACGGCCATGAAAAAGGTAACCCAGTGCACGGCCAGCATAAGCGCGGCCATGGCCATGACACGAATGTCGCGTTTTTTTATGCCACGTAGTGGTGATGTGCCCTGGAAGCGCATGAAGGCAATTAGGGCCAGTACCGCGAAACCGGCTCGCCCCGCCGTAATGACCGAAGGGTCGCCTTGTATGAGTTTGCCAAAGATACCTGTTAGCCCGAAGAGCACGGCAGCGATATGAATGGCGAGAAGCGCGCGCTGACGATTCATGCCGGAATTTGGTAGGACGCCTTATTGAAGGGCATTGCAGCGCAAGAAAGAACCCTGCAAAAGGAGTACAGATCGGCCATAAAGATTTAAACTAGGCACCTTACGGCGTAGTGTGAACTTAAAGGAAGGAGAGTCTCTTGGAAACCCAGGTTAAAGCCATATGCATCGAGCAGCACGGCGGCCCAGAAGTGCTTAAGCTTGTTTCTGTCAGCGTGCCGGACCCGGCAAAAAATGAGGTTACCATACGCCAGAAAGCGGTGGGCCTGAATTTTATCGATATCTATTTCCGAACCGGCCTGTATCAACATGCGTTGCCGCATGGGTTGGGGTTCGAGGCCTCAGGTGTGGTTGAGGCTGTAGGCGACGATGTTCGCCATCTGAAGGTGGGGGATCGCGTTGCCTACGGGCAAAGCCCGATTGGCGCCTACGCAGAAGCCCGAAATGTGCCCGCAGATCGTGTGGTGAAAATTCCTAAGTTTGTGGGGTTTGACGAAGCCGCTGCCATGATGCTCAAAGGGCTCACCGTGCAGTATCTGTTCCGCCAGACTTATCGGCTCCAGGGGGGCGAAACTATTTTGTTCCACGCGGCAGCGGGCGGCGTTGGGCTTATCGCTTGCCAATGGGCCAAGGCGTTGGGTGTCAAGCTTATCGGCACCGCGTCCACGCCCGAAAAAGTGGCACTGGCCAAGGCGCATGGCGCATGGGAAGTTATTGATTATTCGCGTGAAAACGTGGTCGAGCGTGTGCTTGAGCTTACTGGTGGCAAGAAAGTGCCAGTGGTGTATGACGGCGTGGGCAAAGATACCTGGCTTACTTCGCTAGACTGCCTGCAGCCACGAGGGCTGATGGTTAGTTATGGAAATGCCTCCGGCTCGGTCGAGGGGGTTAACCTCGGTTTGCTGGCCGCCAAGGGCTCGTTATTTGTAACCCGACCCACGCTCGGTACGCATGTAACTACACAAGAAAAAATGCAGGCGGCCGCTGACGAGTTGTTCGATCTGATCAAAAAGAAAAAAATGCGCATCAATATTGGCCAGCGTTTTGCGCTTGAAGATGCAGGGCAGGCGCAAGAGGCGCTGGCAGGCCGTAAAACGACTGGCGCAACTATTTTGACGCTCGATTAAACTCCCGACGCTCGCCGGTCGCCCTTACAAGGGGCGACGGGCGGGTAGTGCAATCAGCTGGTCTGTTCTTCGTTGTGGTAGCGCGTTATGCGCTCCACTTCTTCTTTGGAGCCCAGCACTACGCCAATGCGCTGGTGCAGTTTGTGGGGTTCGATATCAAGAATACGGCGGTTGCCGTCGGTGGCCGCCCCGCCTGCTTGTTCTACGAGAAAGCTCATGGGGTTGGCTTCATACATAAGCCGCAGCTTGCCTTCTTTGCTCTTGGGTCGCTGGTCGCGGGGATACAGAAAAACACCGCCGCGCGTCAGGATACGGTGCACGTCAGCCACCATAGAGGCGACCCAGCGCATGTTGTAGTCTTTGCCGAGGGGGCCATTTTCGCCGGCCAGGCAATCATCAATGTAGCGTTTTACCGGGGCTTCCCAGTGACGCATGTTCGACATGTTAATGGCGAACTCTGCCGTTTGCTCGGGTATGGTGATGCTCTCGTTGGTAAGCTGCCATGCGCCTAATTCTCGGTCGAGCGTAAAGGCCACCACGCCGGTGCCTACGGTAAGAATAAGCATGGTCTGAGGGCCGTAAATGGCGTAACCCGCAGCAACCTGCTTGACACCTGGTTGCAGGAAGTCTTGCTCGTTGACGTCTTGACCCGAGACGTGATGTGGTGCCTGCAGCACGGAAAAAATCGTGCCGATAGAGACGTTAACGTCAATATTTGAAGACCCATCTAGTGGATCGATGAGCAGCAGATGTTCGCCTTTGGGGTATCGGTTGGGTATCAGGTGGATGGTTTCCATTTCTTCGGACGCCATGGCCGCCAGATGGCCCCCCCATTCGTTGGCCTCGAGCAAAATCTCGTTTGACATAACGTCGAGTTTTTTCTGTACCTCACCTTGAACGTTCTCGGTATCAAGACTGCCCAGCACATTACCCAGTGCACCTTTTCCGACCGCATGGCCGATGGCTTTGCAGGCGCGGGCCACCACCTCGATCAGCAAGCGGACCTCCGCCGATACGGCCTGTTCTTTACGTTGTTGTTCAACCAGATACTGGGTCAGGGTCTTACGAGACATGTGTGCTCCATGGATTAAATATTCAAGGCTTTTGTAATGATTTCATTTACATTGCGCGACAGGCTGGTGTGCTGGCTCACTTGTTCGAGCGCCTCGCGCATCGCGCTTTGTTGTGGCTCGGCATACCGGCCCCAGTTGTCAAAAGCACGCGCTAACCTGGCTGCGATTTCGGGGTTGAGCGCATTGAGCGCCAACACCTGTTCGACCCAGAAGGCATACCCGCCCGGGCTGTGAATGCCCTGCAGGTTGTTGATGCAGAACTGGAAAACGACAGAACGCGCGCGATTGGGATTGCGCAGCGAAAATGCAGGATGCAGCATCAGCGAGCGCACGGTTTCAACAGTGGCACTTGGAGCGCTTGCCTGCAGTGCAAACCATCTGTCGACAACTAGGGGGTCTTGTTGCCATTGCTGGTAAAAATGCTCGAGTACGCGGGCCCGGTCTGTTTCGTTGCCATAGTGCACCAGCGCTGTCAGGCCTCCCATACGGTCGGTCATGTTGCCGGCATTATTGTACTGATCGAGCGCCAGCTGGCTGGCGTCGGGGTGGTTTCCAGCCAGCAAGTATGACAGTGCAAGATTCTTCAGCGCGCGGTGGCCCGAAGACACGGGGTCAGGGCTGTACGGCCTTTGATCGGTGGCCATAGTGCATTCTTGCCATACTGTCAGCCACTGCTCGGCCAGTGTGTGGCCAAGGGCGGCACGCAAATGCTGCACCGCCTGCACGGCACCCAGAGGGTTTAGCGGCGAGGTTTTCTCGAGCAACTCTTTGTCGCTGGGGATGGCTAGTATGCGGGCCTTATATGCATCGGTAATCTGCTTGTCCTGGGTAAGTGCACGCCAGGTATCAAGAAATACGGGAGCGATGACAGGGGCATGATTGCTGGAAAATGCCTTAGTAAGAGCCAGAAGCTGTCGGGTGGCCAATGCCTGGCTCGCTTCCCAGCGGGCAAACGGATCTGAGTCGTGCTGCGCCAGCAGTGCCAGGTCGGCGTCACTGAAGTCAAATTCAACGATGACGGGTGCGGAAAAATTACGCAATAAAGATGGTATTGGTTTTTTATCTATATTTGGAAATACCCACGTCTGCTCCTGTTCAAGCAGCTCAAGCAACGCGGTTTCGCAGCGATGACCCTCGACGTCAAGCTGCAAAGGGTGGCCTTCACCGTCAAGCAATCCAAGTGCAAAAGGAATATGCAAAGGTGGCTTGGGTTGTAGTGGGGTCTGTTTTCTTTCTATGCCTGCAGGTTCGCAGTGCTGGCGTAGAGTAATTGCGCAGGTTTTGGCAGACGCGTCATAGTGCATGGTGACTTTGATATGCGGTGTGCCGGCCTGCTGGTACCAGCGGCGAAACACGGCAAGGTCTTTGCCTGGGTGCTGCTGTGTGTAAACCGACTCCATGGCGCTGACAAAGTCGTCGCAGGTGACAGCCTGCCCGTCATGGCGTCTGAAATATTCGGTCAGGCCCTTGCGGAAACCCTCTTCGCCCAGCAGTGTGTGCTGCATGCGTATGACTTCGGCGCCTTTTTCGTAGATAGTGGCCGTATAGAAATTGGCGATTTCCTGATAGCTTTCAGGACGGATAGGATGGGCCATCGGGCCGGCATCTTCAGGGAACTGGGCAATACGCAAGGTGCTGACGTCGTCAATACGCTTTACAGCGCGTGCCGATACGGCTTCAGCGTCAGACAGCCCGGCGGCAAGCATGTCTGCGGAGAATTCCTGGTCGCGAAAGACAGTCAGGCCTTCTTTCAATGAGAGTTGAAACCAGTCTCGGCAGGTTACGCGGTTGCCTGTCCAGTTATGGAAGTACTCGTGGCCAATGACCGCCTCGATGTTTCGGTAGGCGGTGTCGGGGGCGCTATGAGGATCGGCCAGTACATACGCCGAATTAAATATGTTTAGCCCTTTATTTTCCATGGCGCCCATATTGAAATCACGTGCGGCGACGATCATGAAACGATCGAGATCGAGTTCGAGGCCGAAACGTTGCTCATCCCAGCGCACCGAGCGATTAAGGCAATCGAGTGCCCATTCGGTTTTGTCGCGTGAACCCCTGTCACTATAGACCTGCAACAGCGCATTTCGGCCGCTCTGTGTGCGTATGGCCTGCTCTCGACAGTCGAAGTCACCCGCGACCAATGCAAAGAGATAGCTGGGCTTGGGATGAGGGTCTTCCCAGCGGGCTTCATGCCGGCCATCGGGAAGATCTTGCTGGCTGATCAAATTGCCATTTGAAAGCAGCAGTGGGTAGTGTGTTTTGTCGGCGCGCAAACATACGTTGTAGCGTGCCATGACATCAGGCCGATCGGGAAACCAGGTGATTCGCCTGAATCCTTCAGCTTCACATTGTGTGAACAGGTGATCTCCTGATACGTACAGACCCATCAGAGTGGTGTTGTCGGAGGGACGGCACAGGCTGGTAATGACCACGGTGAAATGGCTTGCATCAGGGTGCAGTGTTAGCGTGTCTTCAGCCAGTTCGTAGTCGTCGGCCATAAGCGTGCGGCCCTCGATGACAACGGATTCGAGCACAAGGTCTTGTCCGTTGAGAACCAGGGGCGCGTTGTCGTTGCCGATACGCTCAAACGCAATTGATGCTTGTACTCGGGTTTGTGCCGAGTGCAGGTCGAAGCTCAGGTCAACGTGAGGAACCCGGTAGGGGTAGGGCTTGTAGTCATGCCGCGAAATGGCGGGTACGGTATCGGTGCGCATGCTGGGTAGTGTCCATTACAAAGATATGGTTCTATTGTAGTGTTTGCTCGGCGCTTACGTCGGGAAGGTTCTCGCGTGGGCAGTGCATTTCGTAATACCTGTGCAACCTTTTTGACCGTAATATGGTCATACACTGTTAGCATAGCGCCCGGAGACCATAGCTGCGTTCTGGGCTTGTGGCAGCATCCGTTAGCTGCAGGGGGAGTTTTATGTGGATGAAGTTAAATCAGCGCCGGCATATATTGATGCGAGCGTTCGTGATTCTGGCAGGTGTCATTCTGGTTTCCGGATGCGCATCAACTTTATCAGCGCGCGTAACCAGTTTTCAACAGTGGCCAGGCGGCAGCCAGGGGCAAACTTATCGCATCGTACCGTACGAAAACCAGCAAAATAATCTGGAGTTTCAAGCTATTGCCGATATGGTGCGTGCGGCCATCGGCCCTGTGGGGCTTGTGGAAGCCCAGTCAGACAAGCCGCGGTTTACAGTGCATATTCGTTATGAAAACCCGGCTACGCAAACTTGGGTGCAGCAGTATCCTGATCCGTATTTAAATGATGGCTGGGGTTTTGGCCCTGCGTTCGGCTGGTATGGGGGTGCCCGCGTGTGGGGCGGTGGCATTTATTACTCACCACCTCCGTCCAATGTGCCGGTTGTTGTATATAAAAACACACTTACAGTTACCATTAACGATAATCAAAACCACAATGCCGAAGTATATCGTTCGACAGCGGTTAACGTGAGCCGTTACGATAATTTAATGCAAGCCATGCCATATCTTGCTCAGGCCGTATTTGACGAGTTCCCGGGTAATAATGGGCAAGTTCGTGAGATTGAATACGAACGCAGGCGCTAGCAAGTTTTTTCTGATTAACGTTAAACCCGCCATACAGGCTTATTTCTGGATAAGAAATTCATCTCTGCCTTTACCTGCGGCCTCGGCCGCTGTGACCCAGCGCGGTGCCTTGCCCCGACCTGTCCAGGTGTCGCCAGTTTCAGGGTTGCGATATTTCGGCGGTACCTTACGCTTGACGGTGGGCCTGGATGCTGCTTCATGTGATTTGTGGGCACTCTTGCGAGCAGAGGCTTTGTTCAGGGCGGCAGTTATTTCTTCAGGGGTTATTTCATATTCGCGCATGGAGCGCACGATTGACGTAATGACGGGGCCGCGCCGTTTTTCTTGCAAAGCCTGCGCCTGCTTTTGAAGTTTGACTATTTCTTTTTCTATTTTCTGTTTAAGGACTGTATAAGTATCGCGAGTCATTATGCTTCCTGTTTATTGGCAGGTATATGGAGCGGCTGGTCGGTATTTGTTTGTAAGGCTAGCGAGCATTCTAACGTAGATTTGTATTAATCAATCGCAAATACTGGGTACATATTGCATTACTTATTTTCTGTTTATAAAGGTGTATCTTCATGACAATGAGTGCACATTTCCGCGTCGCTGCTGTGCAAATGGTTTCTGGCGCCAGCGTTGACGATAATCTACAGCAAGCGGCGCTGGTTATTGACGATGCGGTACGCCAAGGTGCAAAACTGGTGGCGCTGCCGGAGTATTTTTGTTTTATGGGCCGTCGCGATAAAGATAAGCTGTTGATCAAAGAGGCTGAGGGCAGCGGTCCTATACAACAGTTTTTAGCGAACTGTGCGCGCAAGCATCGAATATGGCTGATTGGTGGTACGCTGCCACTTGAAAGCCCCGATAGTGAACGTATATATAATACTTGCCTGGCTTTTGATCCTGATGGTAATCAGATTGCCCGATATGACAAAATCCATTTGTTCGGATTTAAAAAGGGTGATGAATCTTACGATGAGTCTGTATCCATTCGTCCGGGCGACAACGCTGTGCAAACCATTGCCTTGCCTTTTGGTCAGGTTGGTTTGTCGATATGTTATGACTTGAGGTTCCCCGAGCTGTTTCGGCAAATGAGCGATGTACGCCTCATTGTTCTCCCCTCTGCCTTTACCTTTACGACAGGTGCGGCTCATTGGGAGATACTGCTGCGGGCACGTGCCATCGAAAACCAATGCTATGTGCTGGCGCCGGCGCAAGGAGGGACACATGAAAATGGCAGACGTACCTGGGGGCACTCGATGCTGGTAGACCCATGGGGTGACGTGGTTGATGTTAAGTCGACCGGGCCCGGCCTGGCCATTGGCAATATAGAATTGCAACGTATTGATGAAGTACGTACTGCTCTGCCTGCCTGGTCCCACCGCACCCGCTGAAAATTCTTTATAAAAGTACTTATGAAACTTGTTGATCCTTCTATACTCGCTCTGGCAACCGCCAAATCTACACTGCTCGATCCGTGGGGGCTGACTGAGTCTGACATGGCTCGTGCTCTTGGCGCCATTTTCACGCACAAAGTCGATTACGCTGATCTGTATTTTCAATACACTCGTAGCGAAAGCTGGGCGCTTGAAGAGGGCATAGTCAAAACCGGCAGTTTTTCAATTGAACAGGGTGTAGGCGTCAGGGCTATTAGCGGCGAGAAGACGGCTTTTGCTTATTCTGACAGTCTGTCGGCGGAAGCTCTTTTGTCTTCAGCCGAAGTGGTGCGTACCATCGCTCGCCGAGGTGCCGGGCGGCAAAAGGTAAGCGGCGCAGATCTGCCCGCAGCACGCAGTCTGTATCCGGCGCTTGATCCGGTTGCCACGCTCACGGCACCTGAAAAGGTCGCCTTGCTTGAGCGCATTGAGCACATGGCGCGTGCAGCTGACCCGCATATCATTCAAGTGATGGCCAGTCTTGGCGCCGAATACGATGTCATTCTGGTCGCTGGCAGCGATGGGCGCATGGCTGCAGACGTGCGGCCTCTGGTGAGGCTGTCGCTTACCGTTATCGCCGAACGTAACGGGCGCCGCGAAGTGGGGTCGGCCGGTGGTGGCGGGCGCACTGGGCTGGCGTATTTTACTGATGACATTATGAGTTCGTATGTGCAGCGCGCCGTTCATGAAGCCATGATTAACCTGGAGGCCCGCCCTGCGCCAGCCGGCGAAATGACAGTTGTGCTGGGTTCAGGCTGGCCTGGTATTTTGTTGCATGAGGCGGTTGGCCACGGTCTCGAGGGTGATTTCAATCGCAAGGGTTCCAGCGTGTTTGCGGGTCGTATTGGCGAGCGGGTGGCATCCAAGGGTGTCACGGTCGTCGATGACGGTACTCTGGCTGACCGGCGTGGCTCTCTTAATATCGATGATGAGGGCAACGTGAGTCAACGTAACGTGCTGATTGAAGACGGCATATTGCGCGGCTACATGCAAGATTCGATGAATGCGCGTCTGATGAAAATGCCGGTGACCGGCAATGGGCGGCGTGAATCATATGCACATTTGCCTATGCCTCGCATGACCAACACCTATATGTTGGATGGCTCCACTCCGCCTGAAGAAGTGCTGGCTTCAGTAAAAAAAGGCCTTTATGCGGCTAATTTCGGGGGCGGCCAGGTGGACATTACCAGTGGCAAGTTCGTCTTCTCGGCGTCTGAGGCCTATATGATTGAAAATGGCAAGATTACTTACCCGGTAAAGGGGGCGACGCTTATCGGTAACGGGCCCGATGCGATGAATCGAGTCAGTATGGTCGGCAATGACATGCAGCTTGACTCTGGCGTAGGCACTTGTGGTAAAGACGGCCAGAGCGTTCCGGTGGGTGTCGGTATGCCAACCGTACGCATGGAAGGCTTGACGGTTGGAGGCACTGGCTAAGCCCGTCATACTGTCGTGTAGGCGGGCGGAGGGTGTTTTCCGTCTCCCCGTTTCAAGGAAGCTGCCTCAGGCAGCTTTTTTTGTGATCCTGGTCAGCACAACTGATTCTGTTACGAATCATGTTTGACACCAACGATTCGGTGGCTTATGATTTCAGCAGAAATCAATTTGATTGAATTCTTTCTAACTTTAAAGATATGTCGATGCTAAATAACTCTGCCGAGCAACACGATCTGCGCATTTTACGGGCACTCCGACGCATTACGCGGTCGGTGGCGCTCCATTCGCGCCAGCTGGCAGCGTGCAGCAACATTACGGCGCCGCAGCTTATTTGTCTGCGCACCGTCATTGATGGTGGCTCGATGACTGCTACGGCTATCAGCCGCGACATGCATGTCAGCGCAAGTACGATAGTGGGCATTCTCGACCGTCTGGAAGACAAGGGTCTTATCCGGCGTGAGCGCGGTCGCCAAGATCGACGTATCGTTTATATAACAGCGACCGACGAGGGGCGGCAGTTGGCAGCCAGCACGCCTTCACCGCTTCAGAAAAAGCTTGCTGATGCCCTTAATGCGTTGCCAGAGTCTGAACAGGCAGCGATTACGGTGTCGCTCGAACGCATCGTTAACTTAATGGAGTCGGACGGCGTTGTGTTAACTGAAGCGCTCGGCGAGCAGGCATCGCCCATTCTCGATGTGCCGACTACGCCAGGGGCGCTTCCAGAATCAGGATTGGTGGTGTGAGAAATCGTAAAGCACGAACTACTTCTCAACTCTCCCCCTCTGACCATATGGAGGGTTCTGAAGACACAGAGTCTGATCTGTGGCTCAGAGCCCCTGCCAAATCCGATGCGGCGGGTATTCACAAGCTGATATCCGAGTGTCCCCCGCTCGACCTCAATTCTCTATACACCTATCTGCTTCTCAGTGAGCATTTCTGCGCCACAAGCGTGGTGGCGGGCTCCGCAGACAGGCTGCTCGGATTTATTTCGGGTTACAGGCAGCCTGAAGCTGCCGACACACTCTTCGTCTGGCAGGTAGCGGTGCATGAAGACGCACGTGGACGCGGGCTGGGGCAGCGCATGCTGCGACACTTGCTCGAGCGGCCCGCGCTTGAAAGTGTGCGTTATATCGAAACTACAGTTGGTCCTGATAATCAGGCATCACGCGGTATGTTCGCAAGTCTGGCGCGTCGGCTCAACGCCCCGGTGCACGAGAGTCCTTTGTTTGATCGCAGCCTGTTCGGCGAGCACGGTCACGATGATGAGCCACTTTTGCGCATAGGCCCAATCCGGCCAGACGCAGGCCATCTGAAGTTAGCCAGTTAATTTGAAATCAAAACGCCCCAGCGGTGCCCGGTTCTGGCGCGCCGTGGTCGGACGAGCGTTTTATGTAACTAGGAGGATTTATTATGGATTTGAAAATTTTTGACCGAATGGAGTCGGAAGTGCGGGGCTACGTTCGGTCGTTCCCCGTTGTTTTCAAAGAGGCCAGAGGGTCGTTGCTAATTGATGAGTCGGGTAAAGAATATATCGATTTCTTCAGTGGCGCGGGGACGCTTAATTATGGCCATAACAACCCGGTATTTAAAGAAAAACTCATTGACTACCTTAATACCGATGGTGTCGTGCATGGGCTTGATATGGCGACGTGCGCCAAGAAAGAGTTTCTCGAAACTGTCGAGCGCGTACTGTTTAAACCGCGTGGATGGAACTATACCTTGCAGTTTACCGGCCCTACAGGCACTAATGCGGTTGAGGCTGCCCTCAAGATTGCGCGCAAGGTAAAAGGCAGACAAAATATTATTTCGTTTACCCATGGGTTTCATGGGGTGAGCGGCGGTTCGCTGGCTGTGACAGCAAACGAGAAGTTCCGCAATGCCGCAGGCGTTGCGTTGAGCAATACCTCGTTCATGCCGTTTGACGGATATTTGGGTCCTGACGCCAACACGATGGCCTACCTGGAGCGCATGCTGGATGATCCAAGCAGTGGCATGGATCATCCCGCCGCCGTAATCGTTGAAACGGTGCAGGGTGAGGGTGGTGTTAACGTTGCAAGCAAGCGCTGGCTTAAAGAATTGCAAACTCTGTGCCGCAAGCACGACATGCTGCTTATCGTCGATGATATTCAGGTAGGCTGCGGTCGTACTGGCAGTTTCTTCAGCTTTGAGTCACTCGGCATTGAGCCTGACATCATTACGCTTTCCAAGTCGCTATCTGGCTATGGGTTGCCCATGTCGCTGGTGTTGATGAAGCCTGAGCTCGATATATGGAAGCCCGGCGAGCATAGTGGTACGTTCCGCGGCAATAACCTGGCCTTTGTCACGGCGACTGCGGCACTGGAGCACTACTGGAGCGATGACGCTTTCGCAAAAGAAACCGCCCGCAAAGAGCGTATGGTGCGTGACTGGCTTGAAAACCTCGACCATAGCTACCCGATGGCGGGCCTCAGCGTGCGCGGACGTGGCTTGATCCAGGGGTTGGTTACCCCAGTGGGTGATGACCTGGCCAACAAGATCGCACATAAGGCATTTGAGGAAGGTCTGGTCATTGAGACATCCGGGGCACACGACGAAGTGCTTAAGGTCTTGCCGGCACTGACGATTGAAGATGACTTGCTGCGCCGCGGTCTTGAAATTATTGAGAGTTGCGTGGCTCAGGTGCTGGACGAAAACGGTGTCAGCGCACGTGTACTGAAGTTTGGAGGTAAAGCAGGATGATTGTACGTAATGTGAAAGATGTAATTGGCACCGAACATGAGATCAAAACCGACAACTGGCTTAGCCGGCGTGTTTTGCTCAAGAAAGATGGCATGGGTTTTTCATTTCATGAGACGGTGATTTTTCCTGGTACTGAAACGCATATTCATTACCAGAACCATCTTGAGGCTGTGTGGTGCGTCGAGGGTGATGGCGAAATTGAAACCATTGCTGACGGCAAGAAGTATGCACTGGGCCCCGGTGTTGTATATGCACTGGACGAGAATGACGAGCATTGGCTTCGGGGCGGCAAAGAGCCTTTGCGGGTGATATGCGTTTTCAATCCGCCGCTGACCGGCGACGAGGTGCACGACAAGGAAGGTGTTTACCCGCTGGAGACTGATGCCGCCTGAGTCGGGCTCAATTTCGCAAGGAGTATTCATTTAAATGTCTACAACTATTAACGATTTATATGCTTCGCGCGGCAGCAGGACTGCCGCCATCATCGCGCGCCAGGATCCCGTTGTTTATGACGGTGGGTCTTACGCAGATGCTTTGACGTCCGAGCAGATAGAGTCATATGAGAATAATGGCTTTCTGCTGCTCGAAAATGTGTTTAGCGCTGAAGAGGTCCAGGGGCTTCTGGATGAGATCAAGCGCATGAGCGACGACCCTGAGATCAAAATCATGGAAGAGGCCGTTACCGAGCCCGCCAGTGACGAGGTCAGATCTATTTTCAGGGTGCATCAGCTTAGCGCGATGGTGGACAGGCTATCACGCGATCCACGCCTCATCCATGTGGCGCGTCAGGTCTTGGGTTCAGAGGTTTATATACATCAGTCACGCGCCAACATGAAGCCTGGTTTCAAAGGCAAAGAGTTTTACTGGCATTCTGACTTTGAGACCTGGCATGTTGAAGATGGCATGCCCAGCATGCGTGCACTGAGTTGTTCTGTTCTGCTTACCGACAACAACGCATGCAATGGGCCGCTTATGCTGGTGCCAGGTTCGCAGAAGCAGTTTATTTCGTGCCAGGGCGAAACGCCCGACGAGCACTATAAGCAGTCTCTGAAGAAGCAAGAGTTTGGCGTGCCAGATCCACTCAGCCTGCAATTGCTGGTAGAGCAGGGCGGCATCGAACAGATGACAGCGCCCGCAGGTTCGGTGGTGTTTTTCGATTGCAATACCATGCATGGGTCTAACGGCAATATCTCGCCATGGCCACGTGCTAATGTGTTTATGGTTTATAACAGCATAGAGAACACGCTTGAGGATCCCCGACATGAGCTTAAGCCGCGTCCAGAACATATCGCCGCTCGCAAACGTTTCGATCAGTTGGAACCACTCGACGTACCCGCTGTAGAGCCTGCGGATTGATGCTAATGATCTGGTAACCACGGTCGGGCGTTAACGCTGCCAGATTGTGCCGGCGGTTACAATGAGCGCCCCCGTCAAGCAATAGTGTTTTGCTTGACGGGGGCGCTTTTCTTGTTGAATAGTGATGTGGCGTTGCGATTTTGGTCTGCATGGTCAAAAAATAAAGTGTACGTGTTACGGCAAGGGCTATGGCTACAAGAAGCACATTGACCAGCATCGGCATAGCGGTCACCGAAAAACATCAATCGTGCTGTATTTGAATCTACAATGGAATCCAATATAGGGGGGCGAGCCCAGGTTGTACGAACCCGAGCATCAAAATCTTGAAATACGACGGGTTTGTCTCCGGGGGCCTGGCTGGTTTTTTGCAGCGGTCAGGACTTGCACGCTGTGATGTAGTGCCAACAGCATGCTGGAGTCTGACAGGTTGGCTACGGTCTGATGTAGTGTCAACAAGCATGCTGGAGCCCGACGGGTTGACTACGGTCTGATGGGCCTGTCGGATAAGATTTAAAGCTTTGGGAGAAAGCGTGCACGGGCCTACGCAGCGTGACGGAACTGTTCCATTCAGGGATGGTACGAGATTTTTTAAAATTTCTAATTACCGCTTAAAGATAGCGCTCCGAGACCCAACGGTAGTCGTTGGCATTCTGGCCGCACTGCTGTTTTCGTACCTGATAGTTGCGCCTATCGTCTCTCTGCTTGCCGACGCGTTTCGGGTTCAATTTGCCGACGCGGCACGGGTAGGGCAAGACGTTGGGTCATTGACGCTTTACAACTTGGGCCGGGTGTTCAAGTCTATCGTCGCACCAGACATTCTCTGGTTTCCTTTGGTCCACACGCTTAGCGTTGCCCTGGGTGCGATGGCTATCGCTCTTGTGGTTGGCGGCACCATGGCCTGGTTTATTAGCCGCACCGACATAATGGGGCGCAAGTGGTTTGCCACCGCACTTATTGTTCCGTATATGCTGCCCTCCTGGACGCTGGCGCTGGCATGGAGTTCGGTGTTTCTCAACCGTACTGTGGGCGGTCAGCCGGGTTGGCTGGAATCTATGGGCTTTGAGCCGCCAGACTGGCTCGCCTATGGCCAGCTTCCTATCACTATTGTTCTGGCGCTGCATTACACGCCTTTTGTCATATTGCTCTTCGGAAATGCGTTGCGTTCATTCGATGCGCAGATGGAAGATGCAGGACGGATGCTGGGGGCGGGTCCTTCTACTGTGGCCCGCCGCATTATCATCCCATTGATGCGACCCTCCCTGCTGTCGGCCGTTACGCTTATTTTCGCCAAATGTCTGGGGGATTTCGGGGTGGCCTATGTGCTGGGGGCTCCCGTTAAGTACGATGTGCTTGCCACGTCGCTGTTTCGCAGCGTAACGGCTCGACAAGGCGGTGAAGCAGCGGTGCTGGCGGGGGTTATTATCCTTATCGGTTCTATCTCTGTCCTCATCGATGCCCGTTTGGTCCGAGAAGCACGTCGCTTTGTCACCATAGGCACAAAAGGCGGCATGGACCGCACACGTAGTCTTGGCACCTGGCGCCTCCCCATCACAGCCATCGCCGGTTTGGTTTTTGTCATCAGTGTTGCCATCCCTCTGACGGTGCTGTTTCTGACAACTGTCATGCGGACACCGGGGAAATTCACCCTGGATAACTTCACCTGGGATTACTGGGTTGGTCACGATCTCCCCACCACAGCCTTGCGTGATGGCATTCTGATCACCGCAGATTTTTGGCATGCGGCCTGGAACTCGCTGTGGATGGTGGGTATCGCTGCTATATGTGCGGGCGTACTGGGTGTTCTGGTCGGGTATGTAGTCGTACGTACACCCTTAAGATCAATAGGCGGTTACTTGCGTTATGTGACCTTTCTTCCTTATCTGGTTCCCGGGATCGCTTTCGCGGCGGCGTGCTTGTCGATATTTGCCGTACCGCATGGACCTATCCCTGCGCTTTATGGCACTGCGGCAATCCTGATTCTGGCGTTGATGGCCGACCAGATGCCGTTTGCATCGCGCGCGGGCATATCCGCCATGATGCAACTAGGCAAGGATCCTGAAGAAGCCGCCCAGGTTGCTGGTGCCGGCTGGTGGAAACGCCTGTTGAAGGTGGTCATTCCTATTCAGAAAGGTCCACTGGCCGCCGCCATACTTTTGCCTTTCATATCGGGCCTGAAGGGACTAAGTCTGGTAATCATGCTGGCTACACCTGGGACTGATCTGCTGACTACGTATGCGATACGACTTGTAGACTTTGGCTATAGCCAGGCTGCCAACGCCGTTGTGCTGATGTTGTCGGCGCTCGCCTTTTTCGGAACCTTATTTTTACAAAAAGCGACGAAGACCAGTCTTGCGTCGGGACTAGGGGGTTGATGGTGCCAAGAATCACGCTACGCGGAATCCAGAAGTACTACAGCGGAAGTCGCGTCCCGGCGGTCAAGGGGCTGGATCTCGATATTGATGATGGGGAGTTTCTGTGCATATTAGGGCCTTCGGGTTGCGGCAAGACCACAACGCTGAGAATGATCGCCGGGTTGGAACATCCGACAGCCGGCGAGATACAGGTTGGTGATCAGGTAGTTGACTCGGTTGAGCAAGGCATTTATGTACCGCCCGAGAAGCGGAATATGGGTTTTGTGTTTCAAAGCTATGCACTTTGGCCGCACTTGACGGTGCAAGACAATGTGGAGTTTGGCCTTGAGCTGCGCAACGTGGACAGTGCAACGCGAAAAGCCGCAGCAAATCAGGTTTTAGAAAAACTGGGCATCGCCAAGTACAGCAAGCGGTATCCATCTGACCTGTCGGGAGGTCAGCAGCAACGTGTCGCGCTGGCGCGTATGCTGGCCGTGCAGCCAAGCGTCATCCTGATGGATGAGCCTTTGTCCAATCTTGATGCTAAGTTGCGGCTGGAAATGCGGGCGGAGCTCAAAAAAATTCATCTTGAAACCAGAGCCACCGTGCTTTTTGTAACCCATGACCAATGGGAAGCCATGACGTTGGCCAGTGTGATAGCCGTTATGAGTGAAGGCACGCTGCAGCAACTTGGCACGCCGGACGATATTTACAATCATCCGCGCAACAGGTTTGTAGCCGAGTTTGTTGGAAATCCACCCATCAACTTTATCGAGTTTGCTGCTGACGATCACTCAGCGTTGTCGGCGTCATTGCAACAATTTATGGATGACGTGCGTTCAGGACATGGCGCGGAATCGGTTGGCGTCCGCCCAGAGAGCATCCGGCTTCTGCCGGCGGCGGGCACCGCGCCCGACACGGCATACTCGGGCCAGGCAGTCGTAGCCAGTGTTATGCCAACAGGCGGAAGCTGGATTATTGAGTTGGTATGGGGTGAACAAAGGGTTTTCGCCACGACCAACTCACCGCCTAATGTTCAGTTTAAAGACATCGTGACCTTGTGGGTCGCTCAAGGGGATCTGCATCTGTTCGATGAGAATGGGGACAGGCTATCCAACCTTGACGCGCTGCCAGGTCTGCCCGACAGCAAGTATTCTAAAGAGCAAAATGTTGGCCATGCCACATCAACGACGTAACTAAGGAGATGACAGTGAGATACGTAAAGTGCACTCATAGCAACAGCACAAGCTTTGTAATACCCGTTCTGGTGGCGACGCTGGCGATCGCTGGATACGGGCTGCCTGCGTCTGCGGCATCAAACAGCAAGGATGCGGGCGCTTCCAATGGCAGTACCGGGTTGGGGATTCCTGACTCAAATTACAGCCTGGATGCACTTATTGATGCGGCCAAGAAGGAAGATCCGATAACGGTTGTGGACGCAACCGGTAAAATCAAGGTGATGGCCGAGAGGTTCTCCAAAAAATACGACATTAAGACAACAGGTGAAAAAATGTCTGCCTCGAACCAGGCTGAGGTATTGGTTCGGGAAGCCCAGGCGCGTAATGTGAAGCACGACGTTTTTAACATGAGTAACCTGCCCGACGTGACGGCGCAGTTTCTGCCGCAGGGCATCGCCATCAGCTGGATGCCGCCTGATTTGAAAAGTGAGACACCTGCGGTATATCAACATCCTGCCATCACCAGCTTGAACCCTTGGGTATGGGTGTATAACCCTGACGTTTATGGCGACACGTGCCCGGTAAATAATATGTGGGCGCTTACCGACAAAAAATGGAAGGGCAAGATCAGTATTCCAGACCCCTTGCTTCGTAACGAAACCATGTTTTGGCTGAACCAGATTGCCGATAACGCGGATGACAAAATGAAGGCGGCATACCAAGAGTATTTTGGCAAGCCTCTTGAAACAAAACAGCCTTCTGCAACTGCCGAGTGGGCCAAGCGTTTCGCTGAAAATAATGTAAAGGTACAGAAGAGTGACACTGACGTTGGACCTATCGTGGGCGCCAGTACATCTGAACACCCCGTGATCGGGTTTGTTAGCTCGGCCATCTTTACGCATGCAAAAAATGAAAAATTCGCTATGGCCGTCTGTAAAGAGATGACGCCGTGGATCGGCCAGCTAACACCTCGTGTTGCCGTCATCGCGGCTGGGACCAAAAGCCCCAATGCGGCCAAGTTGTTTGCGCACTACATGATGTCAGCCGAGGGCATGGAGCCGCAGATGGAAGACGGCAAGATATCGACGAACAGCAAAGCGGAAATGCCGGCAAGCGAAGCGTCTGGCGTAGATAAATTGATTGATAAAATGTATGTCAACAATTCAGAAACCACGCCAGATGATTTTAAAAAGCTTCAGTTCTGGCGTGACCTGTGGACGGTGAGCAGTCGCTGACTCGTGTCTTGGCTCTTATGAAGCAAGCAGATTGGTTTTTTGCATAGAAATACCAGATTACGGCGCTCAGGAGCCCAATCCAACACTGATCGATCCAGAAAACCGGCGCTAATCTGGCTAAAGGGGGCGGACGCCGGCCAAGCAGGCCGGCGCCGTGCGGTAGCGGGTCTTTGCCGGATGGCCTGAGGGCACAGGCCATAGGCACGGCTGCCGCCCGGACGCTTCAGTTTGTCACTCGGGGTCGATAAAGCCTTTGAGAAACTCTTGTGTGCGTGTTTCGTTTGGCGAAACCAGTATCTGCTCAGGCGGCCCGTCTTCCACGATGCGCCCCTTATCGAAAAAACATATCCGGTCGGATATCTGCTTGGCAAACTGCATCTCATGCGTGACCAGCAGCATGGTCAGATCATGTTCGCCGGCCAGCCGCTGGATCACACTTAGCACTTCGCCCACCAGTTCGGGATCCAGCGCCGATGTGGGTTCGTCAAATAGCATGATATTAGGTCGCATGGCTAGCGCCCGCGCAATGGCAACCCGCTGCTGCTGACCACCAGAAAGCTGGCTGGGAAACTTGTCAGCCTGATCGAGCAGGCCAACGAGGTCCAGATACTCTTCAGCCCGCTCTGCCGCCTCTTCTTTGGACAGTCCGAGCACATGCACGGGGGCTTCCGTCACATTGCGGCGCACGGTCATGTGCGGGAAAAGGTTGAACTGCTGAAACACCATACCCATTTCTTTGCGCATGGTGCGCAGATGATCTTCGCTGGCTGGTACAAGTTCGTCGTTTTTGTATTCGTGCCAGAGTGGTTTGCCTGCCACGTAGATAACGCCTTCGTTAATGGTTTCAAGAGTCATCAAGATGCGCAGCACCGTTGATTTTCCTGAGCCGGACGGGCCGATAATGGTGACCTTTTCACCTTTTTTGACCTCGAAGTCAAGCTCGTCGAGCACGGTGACATCACCAAAGCGTTTGATGACCTTCTCGAATTTAATAATAGGCGCGCCGATCTCGCCGGCTTTTGCGCCGGCAATAGTTTCGGGCTCAATGGGTTCTGTGACGGTTTCGTTCATTTGAGCGGAATTCCTTGCTTGGGCAGACGGCGATCCACATGGCGTACGGCGGCGGAAGCGACCAATGTCATCACGAGATAAAGGCCACCCACCATGGAGAGCGGGATCAGATAATTGAAAGTACGATCGCCAATGATTTTGGCGACATTGAGCATTTCAAGTACCGACACAACGGACAATACAGGTACGTCTTTCATGATGGAGACGAGATAGTTACCCATGGCGGGAATAATGCGTGGTATGGCCTGTGGCACGATAATCACGGCAAATTGCCTGAGCGGTGAGAGATCAAGTGCCCGCGCCGCCTCGGTCTGACCATGCGCTACTGACTCAATGCCAGCACGATAAACCTCAGAGGTATATGCACTGTATTGCACCCCCAGTGCCAGTGCACCAGTCAAAAAGGCCGGCAGTACGATGCCGTAGTCGGGCAGTACGTAATAAAGAAAAAACAGCTGCACCAGTAGCGGCGTGTCACGGATAAACTCCGTAATAAATCGGGCTGGCCATGAAATAATACGCAAGCGGGCAGACTTCAAGGCTGCAAGCACTAGCCCGAGCACGGCTGCCACGAAAAAGCCTACGACCGTGGCCTGAATAGTAATGACCAGGCCCTTGAGCAGTATTGGAAGTATCGATGCGGCAAACACCCAGTTATTGGCGGTGTCCCATTCAATGCCAAACAACATATCAAACCCTCCCTGCGCGCCAGCGCCCAACGGAGCGCTCAAGCAGCTTCATGATGGCGGTGAGTACCAGCGCCATACCAAAATACATAAACAGCAGGAGGGTGTAGACGGTGACACTGTCTTGAGTAAAGTTACGGATCTGTTCGGCCCGGAAAGCCATATCGCCCAAGCTGATCAGCGATACCAAGGCTGTGTCTTTCAGATTCTGGACGGCCAGGTTGCCAAAGCTGGGCATCATTTCAGGAATAGCTTGTGGCAGTGCAATACGCCACATAACCTGTCGTGGGGTAAAGTCGAGGGCCTTGGCCGCCTCATGCTGGGAAGATGGTACGGCTTGTATGGCGCCACGCACCACCTCGGCGCCATAGGCACCAATGTTCAGACTGAGCGCCAGTGTGCCCGCTACGACGGGGGGAAAACGCAAGTCGAGACCCACCATCTGGCCAAAGACGGGCAGTGCAAAATAAAGCCAAAACAACTGGACCAGCAGAGACGTCCCTCGAAAGACCTCAATAAAGCCGATAGAGATGCCTTTGATGGCCCAGTTGTGTGAGAGTTTTCCGATGCCGAAGGCAAAGGAGAAGAAAGCGCCAAATATGGTTGAGTAGACGGTAAGCTGTGTCGTTACCCAGGCGCCTTCCAACAGCGGAACGCTGTAAGAAATCCAGTCCATCAGGGGTATTTCCTGGTTGAAGGCAAAATGCCCGCGCGCAACCCCCCACCTGCTGGCCTGCGGGCCGGCAGGAAGAGGGCGCGTTCAATCGCAGGCATGGTAGTCACACGTTATTTTGCTGCGCAGAGCTGCTCGGTTGTCATACTGAATGACTCTTTCGCATCTGCCTCGCTAAACCCGTAGGTTTCAAGGATTTTCTTCCATTCTGGCGTTTGTTTGAATTTTTTCAGTTCGCCATTGACAGCATCACGAAAGTCTTCTGAACCCTGATTAAACGTGAAGCCACCCCAGCTGCGGGCAGGCTTGCCGCCAATGACGGGATCAGTGAAGTCAGCGGCCGGTTCAACTTTGTCGCTTTTCTTGGCCAGTTCACTTACGGTGAGGCTGGTTGCTGCATAGGCGCTGGCGCGGCCCGTAGCGACAGTGGAGATGGCATCGGCGTTGCTTGCGATGGTAACCATGTGATCTTCAGATACACCCAATTCTTGCAGCATTTCGAGCTGATCGGCGCCCGCCATGATGGCGATTTTTTGTCGTTTTTGGCGAATGCTTCAAACGTATGAATATCGTCAGGGTTGCCCTTGGCGACTAGCAGGCCTTCACCATACGATGTGTTGGGCTCTGAAAACAGCACCTCTTTACAGCGCTGCGGCAAAATAGCCATCTCGGCGGACACCATGTCAAAGCGATTCGCGCGCAGGCCGGGGATGAGTGAACCAAAATTAGTGGTGATCCACTCAATCTTCTTGATTCCCAGTTCGTCCATGATGTGCTGAGCTACTTCGGGCCCGGCACCTTTGGCCTTGCCGCTCATGTCCATGTAGCCATAAGGAATCTCGTTCGCCACGGCGATACGCACTGTGCCGCGATCCTGAACCTCTTTCAAGGTAACGGCGCTGGCGCTGACGCCGAAGCTGACGGCCATCGTAGTCGCCAGTGCGGTAAGTAGCGTTTTTGTTTTCATGTGAGTGTCCTTTTGAATTCAGATCGATTTCATCTCAGATCGATTTGTTATGGGGCACTGACCTTGAGCCAGCGAATGATAATGAAAGAAATCATACCGCACAAAATCATTTCGACTCAAATTAGTTTGATATTAACTATTGAGTGGCAGATGCGGTTAGTGAATGACTAATTCGTTTTTGTGTAGGTTCAAATACTGAGTATTTGCCCATCTAGGCAGATACGAGTCGTTTTCTGCCAAGACTTCCAGCAAGCTGCATGCCTGCAACTTCGCGTTCGCAGCGGGTGTGGCCCTATTTGCAGCGTCCCATCATGGTATCGGGTATCAGGTATCAGGTATCAGGTATCAGGTATCAGGTATCAGGTATCAGGTATCAGGTATCAGGTGTCAGGTATCAGGTGTCAGGTATCAGGTGTCAGGTATCAGGTGTCAGGTGTCAGGTGTCAGGTGTCGGCTATGGCATTGTTGGGGCCTGCATTTGTGTGGTAGTATCACTAGCATGTGTACCGTAAACCGCTTTACCTTTTATTTTTTTACGTTTCCTAGGCCGCTGGCGCAGGAAGGGATACGCTGTACACGTTCAAGCTAGTTCCCAAATTCCTCAAAAAAGCCGCCAGCTTCGCTAGGCGGCTTTTTTGTTCCGCAGGCAGGCAGGTATAACCCCAGGAGTCACATTGTGTCGCATAACACCGATGATTTACGTATTCGAGAAATCAAAGAGCTAAGCCCGCCTGCCCACATCATGCGTGAGTTTCCATGCACCACCGCCATCTCCGCAACGGTCTATGATGCCCGCAAGGCAGTGCACAAGGTGCTCAAAGGTGATGATGACCGTCTGGTCGTGGTGGTGGGGCCATGTTCCATTCATAATCCGGTCGCAGCGCTGGATTACGCCAAGCGTCTTGCGGCAGAACGGCAGCGTTTCAAGGGTGATCTCGAAATCATCATGCGAGTGTATTTTGAGAAGCCGCGCACGACTGTGGGGTGGAAGGGGCTGATCAACGATCCCGGGCTGGACGGCAGCTTTAATATTAATCAGGGCCTGCGCACAGCACGCGAACTGCTTATCAATATAAACAGTCTGGGCTTGCCGGCAGGCTGCGAGTTTCTCGATATGATTACGCCGCAATACATCGCTGACCTGGTGTCGTGGGGAGCTATTGGCGCGCGCACTACCGAGAGCCAGGTGCATCGAGAGCTGGCGTCAGGCCTGTCGTGCCCGGTGGGGTTCAAAAATGGTACAGATGGCAATACGAAAATTGCGCTTGACGCCATCCAGGCAGCCTCCAGGCCACACCATTTTCTTTCTGTTACCAAGGGCGGTCACTCGGCGATCGTGTCTACAGTAGGTAATGACGACTGCCACCTCATATTGCGAGGCGGCAAGGCGCCCAACTATGATTCTGAAAGTGTAGACTTGGCTTGTCAGATGCTGGTCAAAACAGGTCTGCAGCCGCGTATCATGGTGGATGCCAGCCACGCCAACAGCAACAAAGATTATCGCAATCAACCCTTGGTGCTTGAAGACGTATCCAAACAGATGGAGGCAGGCAGCCACTGTCTTTTTGGGGTTATGGTCGAGAGCAACCTTGTGGGCGGGCGTCAAGACATGGTCGAGGGGCAGCCGCTCACCTATGGCCAGAGCATTACCGATGGCTGCATAGACTGGGACTCCACTGTGCAGGTACTTGAGCGACTAGCACTTGCCGTCCAAAATCGCCGTCAGAAAAACTCCAAGCCAGCAGATTCGCTTGCCGGAACACATGCATAAAACAATTACTGTCGGTCGGTGCGGCATGTAACTGAAATGCCTGTCGCAACAGACCTCAGTCAGCATTAAGGAATCAGCATGAACGCTCCAATGTCGGTCCAGTCAGTACGCCGTGAAATCCCTTCTGGCTTTCTGGATGCGCTTATCGCGAAATTCGGCGATCGATTTTCTACTGCCCACGCGGTAAGAGAGCATCATGGTCGCGACGAGTCTCCGTACCCGGCCATGCTGCCTGACGGAGTCGTTTTTGCTCAGAGCACTGAGGATGTTGCGTGGGTGGCACAACACTGCCATAAACATAGTGTGGCGCTAATCCCCTATGGTGTGGGCTCGTCGCTGGAAGGTCATTTGCTGGCAGTGCAAGGTGGCATCAGCCTTGATCTGTCGGGAATGAACCGCGTGGTCGCCATCCACGCCGAAGACTTTACCGCAACGGTTGAGGCAGGTGTCACGCGCAAGCAGCTGAACGATGAAATCCGCAATACAGGACTGTTTTTCCCGATAGATCCGGGAGCTGATGCAACGTTGGGCGGAATGGCTGCCACACGGGCCTCGGGCACTAACGCAGTGCGTTATGGCACGATGCGCGAAAATGTGATGTCGCTCAAGGTGGTGACGGCAGACGGGCGTATTATCGAAACCGCCAATAGGGCGCGCAAGTCATCGGCGGGGTATGACCTTACCCGTATCTTTGTGGGCAGCGAAGGCACGCTCGGTATTATCACTGAGGTGACCGTGCGCCTGTATCCGCAACCTGAGGCGATTTCGGCCGCAATCTGCAATTTTCCGACACTTGATGCCGCCGTGCGTAGTGTCATCGAGATTATCCAGATGGGTGTTCCGGTGGCCCGGGTTGAGTTCATGGATACCTTTGCGGTCAAGGCGACGAATGCCTATAGCAAGCTGACGCTGCAAGAGTCGCCACTGCTACTGTTTGAATTTCATGGCAGCCCGGCAGGGGTCAAAGAGCAGGCCGGTATTGTGCAAGATATTGCACGTGAAAACGGTGGCCTCGATTTTGAGTGGGCTGATCAGCCCGAAGATCGCAGTCGTCTATGGACTGCCCGACATAACGCCTATTTTGCCGGTATCCAGCTGCGGCCAGGATGCCGTTCTAGTACAACAGATGTGTGTGTGCCCATCTCGCGTCTGGCCGAATGTGTCGGCGAGACGGCGGCCGAGCTGGATCAGGCAAGCTTTCCTTACACCATTGTTGGCCATGTGGGCGACGGCAATTTTCATGTGCTAATGCTGCTAGACCCCGATAACCCGCAAGAGTGGGAAGAGTCTGAAGGCATCAATCATCGCCTGGTTCAACGCGCCATTCGCATGGATGGCACTTGCACAGGCGAACATGGCGTAGGGCTGCATAAAATGGCCTTTATGCTGGAAGAACATGGGCAAGATGCGCTTGATTTAATGTCCAGCCTGAAGCAAGCCTTTGATCCCAATAATATTCTTAACCCCGGGAAGATGATTCCGCAGCGCTAATCTGTATGTAGTATTGGGTAGCGAGGGGCGTATCGGTTCAAGCCTCTCTTTGCCGGCCATACAGTGTGGCCGTTATTCTTTTTCTCACAACGCCTGATTTGCTCATGTTATGGCTTGGCGTAATGCGCATTCCGTAGTGCGTGCGTGCTGGGGCGCGGCCTGTTGAGTTGCACAGGCAAGACTGGGCCTGCGCGGGGACCCATACCCGTTTAAAATATCTCTATGACTAAAACTGGATCAAAAGGGCGTGTCGTGGTGGGCATGTCGGGAGGAGTCGATTCCTCCGTAACTGCCTGGCTGCTAAAGCAGCAAGGCTACGATGTACTCGGCCTGTACATGAAAAACTGGGAAGACGACGATGATTCTGAATATTGTTCTTCCCGGCAAGACTGGCTGGATGCAGTCAGCGTTGCAGACGTTGTTGGTGTAGACATCGAAGCCGTCAATTTTGCTGCCGAGTATAAAGACCGTGTATTTGCTGACTTTCTGCGTGAGTATTCGGCCGGCCGTACACCTAACCCCGACGTACTTTGCAATGCAGAGATCAAATTCAAGGCTTTTCTTGATCATGCCATGACGCTGGGTGCCGATCATATAGCCACGGGTCATTATGCCCGCGTACGTCGTGTTGCCATTAGCGGGGGCGAGAGCTTTCAGTTACTAAAGGCGGTCGATCATACAAAAGATCAGAGCTATTTTCTGCACCGGCTGAATCAGGCACAACTGGAACGTACCTTGTTTCCGCTAGGTGAAATCCCCAAAACTGAAGTGCGTCGCATCGCAGAGTCGCTGCAGTTGCCTAATGCGGCAAAAAAGGACTCTACCGGTATTTGTTTTATTGGTGAGCGACCGTTTCGTGAGTTTCTTAACCGGTATTTGCCCACAAAACCTGGGCCCATTAAAACCCCAGAGGGTATCGTAGTCGGCAAGCACCAGGGCCTGGCGTTTTACACCCTGGGGCAACGTAAAGGACTGGGTATTGGCGGGGTCAAGGGGCGGCAGAATGAAGATGGTACTTCTGACGCATGGTTTAGCGCTCGCAAAGATATTGCTGCCAACACCCTGTATGTGGTGCAAGGTCATGACCACCCCTGGTTGCTGAGCAACACGCTGCAGGCTCAGGATGCCAGTTGGGTGGCGGGTGAGCCACCTGCACCCGGCAAGTACGCGGCCAAAACTCGTTATCGACAGCCTGATGCCGACTGCGTATTGAGTGAATTGACTGCTGGTGGTTTCAGTCTTGGCTTTAGTGAAAATCAATGGGCTGTGACGCCTGGGCAGTCAGCGGTGCTGTACTCAGGTGATATTTGCCTGGGGGGCGGCATTATCGCTTAAAGGCTAGCGTGGAACCGCACCAAGAAAAAAACGGCCGCCCTATGAGACTAATTCATATGGCGGCTGTTTTCTTGGTGCGAGCACTGGCTTTGCAATGCCTGCCAGCCCGTTGATGTTCAGACGGCGGGAGGCTCGGTGCTCGTAAACGAAGGGCGTTCTTGCAGCTTCTCGTAGAGTCGGTGCAGATTGGGATGCAGTGCGCGCCAGTTAATATCTGAAAGACGCAGGTCGAGATAACTGAGGGCGCAACCGACAGCGACATCAGCCAGGCTGAAATTGACACCCATGCAAAACGGCTGATCGCCAAGACTGTGATCCATAGAGCTGAGGGCGGCAGTGATTTTGCCGCGCTGGCGCTCTATCCATTTTGGAGAGATGGGCTGATCAGAGACGGGAAGGCCTTCGATGACAGGCTTGCGGTTGAGCTCAATGACTATGCTGACGGCGGCGTCGAGCACCCCGTCTGCAATGGCTTCCCAGCACTTTGTGGCGGCTCGGTCGCGGCCCTGTTGTGGGATGAGACGGCCAACGGGAGAAAGCGTATCCAGGTATTCGACAATGACCCGGGAATCAAACAGGCTACCGTTGTCGTCCATCAGGAGACAGGGCACCTTACCTAGCGGATTGTGGTCCTGGATGTGGCTGTCAATGGCCCACACATCTTCGAGGACGAACTCGTAGTCGAGCTTTTTCTCGGCCATCACGACACGCACTTTACGGGTGTAAGGACTTGTGAGCGAACCAATGAGTTTCATGAGGGTGGCAGGAAGTTGCAGGCCAGAAAAGTATAGCAGGATACCGTGATGATTCTTGTGCTGGGGCGGGACAAACAGCTAACACTTGGGCCCAGCATCTGAAACTGTCGTTTATATACGTCTGACTGGGCGGATGTGCTCGCAATGGTAGAATCTCAGCTGTTTTTCTTTAACTGTAAAACCATGCAAACTGCCTCGAATATTAGCCATCTTAATGCTTTGTCGCCGCTAGATGGCCGTTATGCCGCCAAATGCGACGTGTTGCGTCCGCTTCTCTCTGAGGCCGGGTTCATGGCTCATCGGGTCGAGGTTGAAGTCGCCTGGCTCATAGGTTTGTCTGACGCGGGCTTGCCCGAGCTTGCGCCGTTTTCGGCCGCATCAAGGGCCAAGCTTAAAGAGCTAGTTGATAACTTCTCAGAGGATGATGCGGGGCGCATCAAGCAAATAGAGAAAACGACTAATCACGACGTCAAGGCCGTTGAGTATTGGCTCAAAGAGCGCGTGGCGGATAACGCAGAGCTGGCCGGTGCGGCCGAGTTCATCCATTTTGCCTGCACGTCTGAAGATATCAACAACACGTCGCATGCTCTTATGCTCACGCGTGCACGGTCGCAGTTCGTCGTGCCTAAATTGGCTGAGCTGCGCGATCGGCTCAAACAGCTGGCACGCCAGTTCGCCGACCAGCCTATGCTTTCGCGCACGCACGGCCAGCCAGCCAGCCCAACGACGCTGGGTAAAGAGTTTGCAAACGTAGCTGCACGCCTGGATGGCGCCATTTCCGCTATCGAGGCCGTGCAACCTCTGGCGAAAATGAATGGTGCTACGGGCAATTACAACGCCCATATGTCGGCTTATCCTGAAATCGACTGGCCGGCATTTAGCGCAAACGTTCTGACAGGCCTGGGGCTTACCCAAAATCCGTATACCATCCAGATCGAGCCGCATGACTGGATCGCCGCGCTCTTTGATGCCGTGGCGCGCGCCAATACGATTATTCTCGATCTGGATCGGGATGTCTGGGGTTATATCTCTCTGGGTTACTTTAAACAAAGGCTTAAAGAAGGCGAGATCGGATCGTCGACCATGCCCCATAAAGTCAACCCTATAGACTTCGAAAACTCTGAGGGAAACATCGGGCTGGCCAATGCAGTTCTACGCCATCTTTCCGACAAGCTTCCTCTTTCACGCTGGCAGCGCGACCTTACCGACTCAACAGTTTTGCGCAACCTGGGTGTTGCACTGGGCTATTGCGCGGTCGCCTATGATGCATGCCTTCGTGGTCTGAGCAAGCTTGAGCTCAACGCGGCGGCCATAGACGACGATATTGATTCGTGCTGGGAAGTGCTGGCTGAGCCGGTGCAAACGGTGATGCGTCGTTATGGCCTGCCGCAGCCCTATGAGCAGCTCAAGGCGCTTACACGCGGCAAAGGCATCACTCAAGAGGCCCTTGTTGGCTTCATCCAGGGGCTCGATTTGCCGCCAGAGCCCAAAGTCAGGCTGCTGGCGATGACGCCGCGTAGTTATGTAGGGCTGGCAGCTCAGCTTGCCAGTAAAATTTAAGGTTTCACAGAAGGTGTCGGCAAACGCAAGATATACGTTTGCCGATTTCGATTTGTTGATTGTATTTTGAGGTTAGCCATGAAGAAATCCATTGCTCTGTTTGCGATTGCAACCGTTGTTGGTCTGGGGTGTTCAACGGCCAGTGCGCAGTTTAAAGACGCTGACGCGGCTATCGATTACCGTGAGGCAGCCATGACGTTGATGGGCTCGCATTTTGGACGGATGGCCCCAGTGGCAAAGAAGGAGGCACCGTTTGATGCAGAGGCCATTCGTGCAAACGTCGCCATTTTCAGTACCATTGCCGCCTTGCCATGGGTTGCCTATGGACCAGGTACCGAAGGTGGCGAGGCCAAATCCAACATCTGGAGTGACGCCGAGGGTTTCAAACAGAAGCAAGATGACTTCAAACAGGCTGTAACCAAACTGGATGCTGCTGCCGAAGCAGGCGATTTTGACGCTTTCCGGGTGGCGTTTGGCGCTGTGGGTAAGAGCTGCAAAGCCTGTCACGATAGCTATCGCAATAAAGATTAATCACGAAAAGAAAGCAGATTTTTTTACGAGGTGGGCTGGATTTTCGCGCTAAACTGTTTTTCTTGGCAGCGCGGGGCTGTTAGCTCAGTTGGTAGAGCAGCGGACTCTTAATCCGTAGGTCGGGCGTTCGAGCCGCCCACAGCCCACCAAGTATTCATGCGGGTTTGCGTAGTTTTTACGCAGCCCGCATTTTATTTTGGTGGGGATTTTTTTGACCTATCCTCTCAAGTGCAGCTCTGAGCGAGTCGGTAAACGCCATGCACCGGGCGCTGCCGCACCATGAAAGTATGGTGATTACCGCCGAGTATCCGCAGAAGAACGCCAAGTTCGCCGACCTTCCGGCTCGCGAACGTCGAGAGGCAGCTAGGCGCTGGATAGGGAGGGTGACGGGCGTATGGCTGTCCGATCACCATTACAAGCTTTACTTGGGGTTGTTCAAAGATGCGGTGAGTAGGAGGCTGCTTTGAAGTATGCAAGTGACGTGATTGATCTGCTGGCTGCGTATCCAGGTCGGCGGTTCAAGATGCGGCAGATTCTGAATCATGTGGCACCGCGAGCGATGCAGCGCCAACTGGCCGTTGCCCGCACAGGAGTCTGGCGTGCTTTGTGTGCTGAGGAAAGCGGTCAAGTCTGTATTGCTCGGCCAGAAGGGAAGAATGGCAGCTATGCGGAATATTGGTGGAAAACCATAACATCAGATGCTAGCCAAGCATTTCAAAAACCTCGACAATACCTGCGGGCGATTGCGCCTTGAGTTTTTGAAGCCTCACCATGTGCGGGGCTTTTGTACTCCTAAGCCTTAAATCCAACGCCCATCATGCTTAGCACGATCGATGAAGGCGAGGATAGTATCTCCAGGCACATCTTTACGTATCAAACGCTCAAGAGCGGCACATCGACGCTCTGCGCCAATCAAATCGGCACAAGGAACCTGCACAAGAACATTTTTATAGCCAACGATGTGGTACTCCTGTTCCTTATCGTCCACGGTGATAGACCCTGCGCTTTGCCGAGAATCATCAAGAATTTCGTTTATTTCGCTCATGTATATCTCCATCGGAATGTCGTTGTATTAATCTGCAACATACCATTATCCGATACCCGTTGTCTCCTCCTCGTTGTGCCTTGCAAGCGGCCTGTCCCACGATGGGCCGCTTTGTTTTCCCTCCTAATAGGTGGGTTGATTAGCTGGATGGCTTTGTGTTATCAGACGGGAATTCGACAGCCAGTATTTTTCTTGCTTCTGCAAATATGTCGCTCAAGTGCTGCATTGCGTAGAGCTTGTCTCTGTCATTGATAGGGAGCAGCCTATCTTTGGAATCGACCTCGCTGATGCGGCTTTGCTGGTGGCCAAGCGAGACCTCCTTATGGATGTCATGTTTAGCCGCTAGGGCTAGCGCAGCGGCTATCGCAATGGATTGAGCGTGCAGTTGTGCCTCTACCCGTTTCTGAAACCCTTCTGGGTCGTTGTCGTATGCCATGCTGAAAGTGGTTGCCAAGTTGCTCTCCTGTGATGAGGTTGAGCGCTAAATGTTAACAGGTGTTTCAAGGCATAAAGTTAGGATTAATCTAACCTATCGCGGCCCCACCCGCATCCTCGCATTTCTACTGCGGCCTATTCTGTGCGGTATTGAATCCGAGGTGGATATCGAGCTTGCAGTGCTGCGCGCCAAGCAGGCGAAGCTGGAAAGCAGTATTGAGGGCCTGTGCGAGCATTAGGGCGCATTTCACGACAGCATTGACGGCAGGGTTGTAGATAAAAACGGGAATATATACCCACAACGCAAAGCGGCATAATGGCGGGCCGCTCACTATGAATGGTAGTTATGTCTGGTGACGCATGCATTGAACAGGACTTCGGTTTTGCCCAATCAGAGGGCTGGAACGGCTGCGTACGTGGAGGCTGGTCATACTGGCCAAAAAACGACGGCTAACGTGATCATCATTTTGTACGAGCAAGAGAGCAGAGCGATTCTGGGTCACGGCCCGCACGACAACGTACTGGCTGCTATCGAGGCCCGCTCATGGCGCCAGGCGCGACATAAAGCGATCCGTAACAAGGCGATGGATCCGTATTTCTATCGGCCCGGGCGCGGCTGGTTCAAAAAAGATAAGCAATGTTGTGGCCTTTCTTAGGCGCTATTGTGGGGCAGGTTCTGTGCGCCTATAGAAATCCATCGAGAAATTGAGCGGCCTTTTGCGTTTCAGACGAGTGCTAATCGATGGCTGTGTCCTCGGGCACCGGCTGTTTACTGGGCCTGTTTTTTTGCCTCCTCTATACTTGGCGATACTGTCTTCTGCAAAGCCCCTGACTTGGTGCGCAAACCCGGGAATAGTTTTAACTGCCTCGCGCACCGCATCGGACGCAAGCATCTCTGACCACGGGCTTCCATGAGTTGGCACCTCTACTAATCGTAGCGGCAGCTCGTCAAGCCTTGTCAGCGCGGACTGAAGGAGTTGCGCTTCCATGTTGGAACCTTCGGTAGCATCGTCTATTCGGGCTGCTTCACGGCGATAACCTTCATAGGCACGAGAAATGGAGGCTTTGAAAGCATAGTCTTCCGATAACTTGAATCTCTGGCCAATTTGTTTAGTCGCGAGCCAAGCAAACCAAATTGGCGCTCCGACTGAGAATACGGATAGAAATAAGTTAAAGACGAGATGCCAAGCTGACGCGTTCGGATCGGCGACAATAGATGAGATCTTATGAAGCTGGATTGACCCAAAAATTCCGCCAGTGATGAGAGAGATCACCAGCCCGCCAACCCAGAAATAAATTGACGAATTCAAAGATTTTGAGCGCTCTGAAAATGCCGCCGCTAGGCCAACGCTCGTTGATGACGCATAGGCTGTTTCACATCTTTCCAAGATTGCAGTTGCGCTCCTGTCAATGCGGAGAAGATTGACTTCTTGTTCTTTAATTGACGCTAGCGTGGCCGTAATCGTAGCTCCGTCGGCAGATGCTTTGTCTGCAACCGTAGTGATTATTTGCCGTGCCTCAATAAGCGACTCAAGATCGGCCGGCAATTGATCTGCAGCCTCGTTGGCGTCCTCAATGCGTTTCAGCATCGACTCCAGATGTTCTGCTCTAGGCTCAATATCGTTGAGCCTCGCCTCCATTGAGCGAGCTCGTTTCTTTGCCCTTGTTATCTGCTTTGAGAGATCTTCTGTATCGGGCGGCGGGAGTGCCCGCAACAGGCGCTGCCGGACGTATTGAAGCGTTAGTAGGTACGTAGGTATAGATGGCGGCTGGGACGCGAGCTGCGGGATCGTATGTCGCAACAGAAAATCCAGGCGATCATCGACGGTCTCCAGCATATCTGCGTCTTCAGGATCGAACTCGCCTTCGCGGTCAATGATCAGCGAAAGAATCGATTGGGCTTCGTTGATGAGATCCGCCCGGTCGACTGCAGGCATACTCCAGTTGCCGTGTTGTATGCCTGCCGGTTTTCATATGTGACGTGTTCAGGAATTACTTTAATTATTTTTTTCAGTCGATCGCTGATTTCATTTAGCGTTTTCGCCATAATTTATTATTCCAAGTCAATGAGTTATGCGTGCAACAATAACATTTTGTTTCTAAATGCGGTCAGCATTGGATATTGGAGTTCACTATGTTCGGTTTTATAGAGTCAACCCTGAAAGCTGCTGCCAGCGTCGTTTCGCTGCCTGTTGCTGTAATTGCTGATGCTGTGACGCTCCGTGGCTCACTAACTGATAAGGATCGACCCTATACGGCAGATGCTTGTAGCGCTCTTGTGAGCAAATTACAGTGCATGACTAAACCGAATAATGATGGCTGATTTCAGCCTGACTCGCGCTATGTGGGATTCGCTCAAGCGTGAGCGGTAAGGCATACTGTAGCTTCTTATTACATAGGGGGCGGATATGCTGGAACATGTACCGGAACATGAATGGCGCAAGTTACACCAAGCCAAGATAGAGGCTGAGGGCATAATCGACCGGATGACTCAGATCGTAAGTGGTCTCAGTAGCGTTTTTGCTGACGGCAAAGTTCCAGCCGAAATAGGAGCAAGCTTTACCGAGAGGCATAATTCGGCTTTCGGACGGATTTACACACCGTTTGGGGCTGGCAGGTTCGCCTTCGGCTGGATTGTCAAAGATGCTCTTTGCGGTCATTTGGTTGCGGAGCGTGAAGACATAGACGTCCACGAGAAAATTGTATGGAAGCCAGCGCTAGGGGTGACTGTTCCCGCGTCTGGGGTTCCTTACGTCGGTGATGGCGAAGACCGACTGCAAATTTTTCTTGGACACCAGCTTGGATCTCGCCGTGATAACTCTCTGTTCGCACTGGGTATGTCTATCCTTTATGCCTTCGCACAAGTGCCAAAAGCCTGATACCACCGTCGCCTAGGCTCTGCCGCCCTATTGGCGGTTTTTTTATTGCATATCCATAGGAGTACACCATAGGCGTCAAGAGGGCGCATTATGGCGAGACCTTCACGATACAAAGCCGAGTTCGCAGACCAGGCAGTAAAGCTCTGCCGTCTGGGCGCTACGGACAAAGAACTTGCTGAATTCTTTGGGGTTACTGAAAAGACCATCAATAACTGGAAGGCTGCTCACCCGCCGTTTTTACAGTCCCTAAAGGCTGGCAAACAACTGGCAGATGTAGAGGTTGCCGATAGGCTCTTCCAGCGTGCCATCGGTTACAGCCATCCTGATGTGCATATCAGCAACTACCAGGGCGTCGTAACTATCACGCCTATTACCAAGCATTACCCGCCTGACCCAACCTCAATGATTTTCTGGCTCAAGAATCGTCGACCCGACTTGTGGCGCGACAAGCCAGAGCCTGCCGACGAGGAGGGCAACGTGACACCGGTCAAGGTACAAATCAGCATCAAAGATGCGCGAATCCGTGACGACGATAAACCCGACATTGAACAGACCGCAGGCACAGTTCCTGGCCCTGCCGCATAAGTTTCGGGCTGTTGTCGCGGGTTTTGGGTCGGGAAAGACTTGGGTCGGAGGCGGGGCGCTATGTCAGCATGC
Organism: Allopusillimonas ginsengisoli; assembly: GCA_005239165.1. GTDB lineage: Bacteria > Pseudomonadota > Gammaproteobacteria > Burkholderiales > Burkholderiaceae_B > Allopusillimonas > Allopusillimonas ginsengisoli_A. The sequence continues at coordinate 233,774 of RAPG01000006.1, read as the reverse complement.
CTGGGAGGGGCCAAAGGTCAACGCTGGGTATTTCGCGCCGACATACCCGCAGATCCGGGACATTTTCTATCCCACGATTGAGGAAGTTGCCTTCGACTGGGGGCTACGCACCAAGATCCACGAAACCAACAAGGAGATCCATCTCTACGCTGGTCGCCAATACCGAAGCACGATTCTGTGCCGATCCATGGAGAAGCCGGGCGAGATCGTAGGCTTTAAGGTCGGCAAGGCGCTGATCGACGAGCTGGACGTGATGAAGGCTGACAAGGCCGCGATGGCCTGGCGCAAGATCATGGCCCGGATGCGCTACAAGCTGGACGGCCTGCGCAACGGCATTGATGTTACGACAACGCCCGAGGGTTTTAAGTTCGTCTACCAGCAGTTCGTTAAGCAGCTGCGTGATAAGCCAGCCCTGCGGCAGATGTACGGCCTCATCCATGCCAGTACGTACGACAACGAAGCAAACCTCCCAGAAGACTATATCGACTCGCTGCGGGAGTCCTACCCTCCGCAGTTGATTGATGCTTACCTGCGCGGCTTGTTTGTGAACTTGGCCAGCGGTAGTGTCTATCCGAACTTCGACCGGCGCTTGAACCATTCGGGTGCGGTCGAGGCGGAGAGCGAGCCGCTTCATGTTGGTTTGGACTTTAACGTTCTGAATATGACGGCCACGATTAACGTTATCCGTGAAGACCTGCCGACCACGGTGGCAGAACTAACCCAGGTTCGCGATACGCCAACCATGGCAAGGATGCTCAAGGAGCGATTTAAGGACAAGGGCCACGAGGTCATCATCTATCCCGATGCCAGTGGCCAGAACACCAGCAGCAAGAATGCCAGCGAGTCTGACCTGTCGATCCTCAAACAAAACGGCTTTGTGATCCGGGTCAATACGCGCAATCCAGTGGTGCGGGATCGCGTCAACGCGGTAAACGCCATGATCCTGAATGACAAGCTGGAGCGGCGATGGAAGGTCAACACCGACCGCTGCCCAGTCTTGACCGAGGCGTTGGAACAGCAGGCCTACGACAAGAACGGTGAGCCGGACAAAACTACCGGCCACGACCACCCGAATGATGCACAAGGGTATTTCCTTGTGAACCGTTAACCCATAGAGCACGCCGCTACCTGACTGGTGCAGGCAGCGCGGTTGCGTTGCCTTTGTCAGTGGCGGAAATCAATCAGGTAGTGAGTGCCTATGGCTCAACGTTGACTCGTCTTGAGTTGGATGCTTGCCTATTTGCGCTGGATCGGGAATATATGAATGAGGTATAGCCCGGGTAAGATCCTACCTACCAATCTACGCATGGGCAGCTTCCCGGATGGCGTCGGCAACCCACTGATTCAAGCTTTCCCCGCTGGCCGCAGCGGCGGTAGCGGCTGCTTCGTGTACTTCGGGCGAAACGCGTAAAACAAACTTTCCTGAAAAGCGCTTACGAGGCTCGATGCCACGCTTGGCACACTCATCAAGAAACGCAGAAAGGGACTGTTCACCCTCGCAGCGCAATCCAGCGACATCTGGAGCGTAGAAATCGGCCCCGCCGTTAAGTCCTACAAATTCGCCCCTAAACATTTCGATGTCTGGGTCGAAAGTAATGACGGCCGGTTGACCGTCAATGGTCATTACGTTCTTCATGGTTTGACTCCGTTTTCTTCAAGCCATTTTCGGATGGAGGCTACAGCGCCTTTGTCTATATCTGGGGATGGATGAGGGCGATGCATAACCTTTACTTGATCAAAAAGGAACACGGCAACACGTGAACCTTCTCGCTCTGTAATTTCAGCGCCAAGCTCCATAAACAGCCCCACGACATCGTTCCATTTAACGCCGGCAGGGGTAGGTCTAGAAAAGATCAGCTCCAGAGCTTTCCGATGTTTGGCTTTCATGAGATTAATGATACTACAAAACAGTATCAATTGTAAAGATTTGGTTTGAGTGCGCTCATGACGTTTGAAGGGTTTTATGATCCGCTTCGGCGGGTTTGTTTTTAAGGTCCGGTATGGCACAAGAGTCTCGTTTATCTATTGTCATAGAGTCCAGAAGCGCAGAGCAACAGGCTGTTGACCTCGAAAAGGCACTTGCAGCACTTGATAAAGCGGGTGTGCGAGTATCAGGCACCGCATCAAAGCTAGCCCGTGAGCTGCACGAAGCGGGTAAGGCTGCTGGTAGGTCGTCTGAAGAGGCCAAGCGCGCAACCGTTTCGTGGCAGGGACTGGGTACCGCCCTTAAAGGGCTTGGTCTGGGCCTGTCTGTAGGTGGCCTGGTTTCAATGTTCAAGTCTGTAGCGACGGACGTAGAAGCCCTGAACAAGATGTCCGAGCAAATCGGTATCGCGATAGAAGATCTGGGTGCTTTGCGGTACGCGGCTGCGGATATGGCAGGCATGGCCGAGGGCCGCTTTGACATGGCATTGCGTCGGATGACGAGGCGAATCGGTGAGGCTGCTGATGGCGGCGGCCCCGCTGCGGACGCACTGAAGCGTCTGAAGCTGGAAGCACGAGAGCTTGCACGGATGGATGCGGGTACACAGTTTCGTACGATTGCCGACGCTATTGCGAGCATGCCAACCCAAGCGGACCGCCTTCGCGTAACCATGGCCTTGTTTGATACCGAGGGCATGCCTCTGGTCACCATGTTGCAGAAAGGATCTGGCGCCATCACGGAAATGGAGGCAGAGGCTCGGCGTCTGGGTGTGACTATCAACAAGGTTGATGCTGGCCGGATCGAAGAGTTGAACAGTGCTTTTGAACGGATACGGGCTCAGATCCAAGGCGTTAAACAAGAAGCTGCGATTGCGTCCTTGCCCGCCGTGGAGCTGCTGTCCAGCGGCCTGGAAAAGCTCGCAGGGAATTTTGATGTAATCGCCAAGGTGGTGGGCGGCGCTGTTGCGGCAAACCGCCACGCTTGCGATATCCATGGCCTTTCGTTCATGTTCTGCACGGTTTGAACGTATCCGGGAGAACCAAGGGTTCTCTTTCAGCCACGCTGCTGCATAGCCCTTGGTTGATGCCTTGGCGCTCACCATGCGGCCCCGGTATTCGAGCTGCACCAGCAGCTCTCTTTTCATACCATAAATAAAGTTTCACTTACCATTTTTAATCAATGGTTTATGAGTTTTTATTGCGGGACATAATGTTTGAGTGTTGTTGAAAAAACGTCTGATTCCGCTCCTGTTAGTCAATATCGTGATTGTGTCGTGTAACGATCCACGACACAATTTCAGCATGATCAAGAGCTTCCGCCATAAAGGTGTTCAGCTATTCTTCGAAACAGGGTCTAAGGCCAAAATTCAGGCCGCCCATGCAAAAGCCGGTTGCGACGCCAATTGCTCGCATTAAATCGGTCAACTAAACCTGAGGATATGAATGTCCCAGGGTGGCGGTTGCATCCTTTGCACGGTGCTGACCTCAAAGGGCATTGGTCCGTATGGGTCAATGGAAATTGGCGTCTGACCTTCGCACTTGACGGGCACGACGCCATCTTGGTCGATTACCAGGGCTACCATTAGGAGAGCAACAATGCAGATGCACAATCCTCCTCACCCCGGCAGCCTCCTGAAGGAGGATATTTTGCCGGAGTTGGGCTTGACTGTGACTCAGGCCGCCGAGCAACTGGGTGTGTCGCGCGTACAGTTTTCTCGCTTTATTAATGGCCGCGCAGGCATGACTCCCGATCTGGCGATTCGTTTGTCAAAGTGGATACCGGCGCCGACCGCCATAATGTGGCTGCATATGCAAGCTGACTATGACCTATGGCAGGCTGAGCATTCGGGACGCAAGCTTACGGTCGAGCCTGTTCATGCTGTACCAGTCTGAGCAAGGGAAATAAGATTTTCACGGCCAGTCCAGGCGCATTATTAGCCTATGCAAGGCAAATAGCCGGGAGATAAATCTCTATATGCCAAAGCTTAAACCGGGAACCTTATTCCCCAGCAAAGAAGAGGACGATGCGATCAATCGTGGTATCGCATCTGACCCAGACACATACGAGCTGGGCGGGAATGAAATGAAGCATTTGAAGCGGGTAGGCCGCCCAAAGAGCGATAACCCAAAAGTGCTGGTCAGTGTGCGCTACGGCGCAGATACCATAGATGCGTTTAAAGCTAGTGGCGAGGGCTGACAAACACGCATGAACAGCGCGTTCCGCGATTGGCTCAGCAGTGCAAACAAGGTTCTGCACTCGAACAACAGGCTCAGGCCGTTGTGGCGTAAACATGTATGATTCTCAGAGTTGAGTATTTTAACGACTGACCACAGGAGACGGTAATGAAAGATCAGCAATGGGGCTATGAATTCGACATGAAAGAACTCGAGCCAGGGCAGTTTCAGGCGTCCTATTGGCTGATTAGCCCGACCGGTGAGTTGTCAGAGCCAGTATTGATGCCGGTGAGCGCGTCGCGGGAGGATTCGCTCGATGAGGCTCAGGCAGCCGGAAAAGCAGCGGCGACTAGCAGAAGTCAATAATTTACAGATGCACTGACTCAGCGCCGCGCACGGTTAGCCTCGTAAAGCCACTTGCAAGTAAGGGTCAACGTCAGGCTGGCGCAATAGCCATGCCTTGTAGTCAGCAGGTACGTCTGCGATGAGCGTTCCCTTGTGTTTGCCGAAGGTCATGACTCTCGGAATACGCGCCTGCTCGGACAGCTGCCACAGTGCTTCCCAATCATCAACCGGACCGGCAAGACCGATGAGATTGGCCAGCAACGATCGGCAGTTTTGTGCATCGGCCAGCGCAGAGTGCGCCGCTCGCAGCAAGTTTCTGGCGTTTGGCCTGTCGATTAAATAGATCATGGCTGACTGGCTGTGGCTGTCTGCATCGGGGTAGAGGCGTCGGGCGAGTGCCAGTGTGCAGATGCGTTTCACATCAGGTCGTCCGGCAACTTTCCAGTCATAATCTACGTTGTGACCAATGATGTACTGCACATTGGCCGGCAGTTTGAAGTCGGTATGTGGTGGGCAGCCAACTAGCTCTTCATCGTAAATATGATGGACGGCAAGTGCACCCAAGGTAATGCGCTGCGAAGGGCAGTAGCGCTGCTCGAACTGTTCGGTAACGCCCAGGGTCGCCGGTGAATCCAGGCGCAGCCATGCGGCTTCGATAAGTTGTGGCTCGGCCGTGCCGGTGGTTTCAGTGTCAAAAATAACGGCATTCATATAAAGGCTCTTTCTTTCCGGGTTCCTGTTTGGGCACGACATACTGAGATTGATCAGCAGGTAGGTTTCGGGCCCCAAAGTTAAAACGTAAGTCGTCTCATGTTTGCTAGCTTAGCAGTTAGCCATACACAACGTTGCATCGCTGGAAGCTTCGGCATCTTAGCCGCCAAGCAATACGACCTGTACGGAATGCCGTGTATGCGTGGAACTAAAGCTCGCTCAATTGTTGCACGCGTCCAGATAAGGCGCATGTATAGATGAGGCACGCATCAGCTCTGCAAGAAAAAGCCCCCGCCGCTGAATGGGGGCGAGGGCAAAATGGTGTCAAACGGTGTGGCTATTTTCCGTATTGTGTCTTGGCGTTTGCCATGCATTGGTCTTTGGCATCGCCAGACATGGCGTCACATTTTTCTTTGGCGACGTCATACTCCGCATCGCGTTTAGTTTCAGCGGCGTCGTGTCGTGCCTCGGCCTCTTTTTTGCCAGCCTTGGCATCAGCCTTGGCAGAATCGCGTTGGGCTTCTGCCTCTTTTTGCAAACATCTTTGTCATTGCCTTTCAGGCCCTTGCACTGCTTCATCGCTGCGTCGTACTGCGCGCTGATCTGGTCCGGGGTCATTGCTTGGGTCTGTCCCTGACCCTGTGCGGCTCCGGCTACCCCTGCAAACGCCATTAGCATTGAGGTGGCGCCAATTAAAGTGGCCCGTTGGAATGCTTTGTAATTCATTGTCTACTCCGTAGCTGTATGTGGTTGTTCGGGTTTATTCCCGGGAAAGTTAGGCTTGTCTTGACCTGGCCGACTTGTGCTGCCGACAAATCATGACTTGCAAGGAGTTAAGCAAGTGACGTGCCCGTAGTCGGGGCCGGCCCTTTAGCAGGGAGCACACACGCTGTCAGGTGATGCCCTTGGCAGTCTATTCGCTCACAGGTTGCTCCAGCCGAATGATAAAAACGGTATGCTCGCCAGTCGAAATAATATAAATAGCCCAATCCTGTAACTCTTTACTATACATAGATAATTCCTTATAATGAGGGTTAACCCTAGGAGGCTGATATGAGCAACTTATTACTATCGGTCTTGCTTACGACGTTCGCAGTGCTCGCTGGCGGAGCCATGTTTTTCGTTACATTGCTCGCGATTGCCGGTCTAGATCTGCCCAACGTAGCGGGATGGCTGCATCGCATCAAATGCCGTTTGTCGTTTGACTGTTTCGGCCGCTGTGAAGAGTCCTGTAAAACCGCCTAAGCCTGCTTCTGTGCTTGCGGCTATTTAAGCAGGCCATCCCCGTCGCAAACTGACTACACCTGGCCCCAAGAGCAAGCCTCTTCGGGGCTTTTGTCGTTGCGGCGCAGGTTGCTCGTCTTACGTATTTTATGGCTAACGTTGCCCGTATACAGCCCATTTACGCAGGGTACTGGTGCTCTGTTAAAGGTGAGCTCGGCATGGTGGCCAGGGTAACCCCGGCAATTTACAAATTTGCTCTCTCACTAAACCACATTAGCTTGCGCGCAGAAACAATAAGCCGTGCTACGATTCAAGGCATTTTTACTACCGCCATTTAATGTTTGATGCCACGGTCAGGCAGCAGCATGGTCAACGTTTATGTTTGTTGTTTTTCCTGATACCTCTGCGGTTGCCGACTACGTGAGTGCCACGTTGGTCAATACGATAAAAAGCAAGCCTGATGCTGTTCTTGGTGCTGCGACAGGCGGAACGATGGAGCCGATATACGCGTGTTTCATAGATAAAGTCCGTCAACAGCAGCTGGATGTGTCCCGGCTTACTTTTTTCAATCTGGATGAGTACGTAGGGTTAGGCGTTGATCACTCGCAAAGCTATGCCGCTTATATGCGCGAGCATCTGTTCAGGCATTTGAGTTTTAATGCAGCCAGGCTGTATTTGCCAGACGGTCAGGCTAAAAGTCTGGAAGAGCATTGCCGTGACTATTCTGCCCGTATGCAACAGCACGGTGGCACAGATCTGCAATTATTGGGAGTAGGTAGCAACGGGCACATTGGTTTCAATGAGCCGGGTACTGCGTTCGACAGCCGCTGCCATGTAGTAGAGCTTTCTGAGCGTACCCGTATCGACAATAGCCGATTTTTTGCCGAAGATGAAATTGTCCCCGCGTCTGCCATTACCATGGGTATGCAAGACATCATGGACGCCCGTGAAGTTCTGCTGGTCGCAACGGGTAAAAATAAAGCACCAATTCTGGCCAGGTATTTTGAAAGCGAAGTTACTGAGGCTATCCCTTTCACGATATTAAAAAAACACCCTAGGGTGAAAATAATTCTGGATGAGGCCGCTGCGAGTCTGTTGCCCGCCCGCGTATTCCAGCGTGCGGCTGCGGCCTGACATCTGGCAAAAAGGCGTGCATCGATTTACACCAGACATACTGTCTTATTTTATTTTTACTAAATCCTTGTGAGCGACAGAGTTTCTGGGGCGCGTCGGCCAGCAGATATTAGCTATTGCATATAATCGAGCGGCAACCGGCCCCAGCTTGGGCTTGGCTCGCAAACCCTCTTATATAAGCAGTATGGCGAGCAAGAAAAAACCAGCCCCACGCAAGAAGCGTTCAATAGCGTCCCCACCATCCCGTAAAGCGCACACTGGTCGATTCTGGCGGTTTCTTCGGACAGTTTGTGTTTCTGCCGTCGCTTCATTTGGTGCGGCAACCTGTGCGCTGCATCCGCAGTGGCGGGATTACGTCAATATTGAATTTGTACTTGCGCAGCTGTCGCTGCCGCGGGAAGAGCAGGTCGCATCGCGTGTGCTTCCCGCAGGTGCTCAGGTTCAGACGCATTTTTCGCGTTGTCAGCAGTTTTTTCCTGATGGACGTGCACCGGTTGTCCCAACGGGCCACGCGCTTCGAGAGCTGTGCTTTTCTTCGTTTGCAATTTTGCACAACGGCCAGACCAAGACCCCTGTTTTTGTTGCTCAGCGGTTGAATCGTCAGATGCTGGCAAGGAGCAAGTTGGTGCAGAGAACCGACAGGTTTTATGCCGAAGCGCGTTTACCCTTTTCTGATCGTGCTGAGTTGGCAGATTATCGTGGCTCGGGGTATTCACGCGGGCACATGGCACCGGCTGGTGATATGCACAGCCCAGAGGCCATGGCACAGAGTTTTTCGCTCGCAAATATGGTTCCTCAAGATCAGCGACATAATGCGGGAGCGTGGAACAGTATTGAACAGGCCACGCGCAAATATATTATGCGTGCAGCGGGTAATGTTTATATTTTCACGGGTCCTGTATATACTGGGCCGCCCGAAACCATCGGTGACGGTGGGGTGGCTGTGCCTGATTACCTCTATAAGGTGGTTTACGATGCCGTCAGCGGACGCGTATGGGTGCATTGGCAGGCTAACAGCCCTAACACCAAGGCGGGGCCTCCAATCAGTTACGATGAGTTTGTGCGGCGTACAGGCCTTAGATTATTGGCGACAGGATGAGATTTAATGAGTAGCTAAAGCCTATGGTCTGGCTTGCTTAATATAAAACGGGTGATTTTTATTCCCGATAAAATTAAATATAGCCTCCGTCTCGGTATGGGGCCTTCTGGCGGGCTATTTGTTTCACATATTTGTTGATGGGCCTTTTCATATATTCAGAAAAAGCCCTTCGTCGCTGTCCCGCTTATGTCATAGAATAAAAGTAATCACGTGGGAGACTGACATGAACGACTTATTGATATTCGTATCGTTATTGTTTACGTCTTTGGCAATTCTGGCCGGTGGAGCCATCTTTTTACTGGCGCTTATAGTTCTGGCTGCAGTGCCACGTCTAAAGCTGCAGGCTGCGCTTCAGCGCTTCTTGTGTCGTATTTCCTTTGACTGCTTTGGTCGCGGCGGTTTTGGCGGGTAGCTGGCCTGTATCTGTAAGCAGCGGTCATTGGCAGTTAGCTGGCTTGTATCCGTAAGTGGCAGTCATTGGCGGGTAGCTGGTTTGTGCGCATAAGGGGTGGCCATATGGTGCGTAAGTGTTCATGGTGCTGAAAGGCCCGTGGCTAGCGCGTTTACATAATCTCTTCAGCCATTATCCCAAGACTTGTCCACAACTTATGGGGATAAGTGCGCTGGTTCGCGCGGTTGTATTTTTTCAGGTACTACGTGCAAGGTTTTTTTGCTGTTATTCCCTGTATGCGTGAAGTTTGATCATTCAACCTTCAAGGCCCGCATTTATTACCGTTCTGTGAAGTAACCCCGGGTTATCCAAAGACTTATACACAAGAAGTGTGTGTAACTTTTCAGATGACACAGTTAATGGGTTGATTGCCTGAGGTGCGGCAGTCTCTGCCACCGATTGTCGCTGTGGCGTGATTACAGCAAAAGAGGCCGGCGGTAGCGGCCTCTTGATTGCGGGATGCTGATGTTGTTGCTTACATAAATGATGAGAAATCACCGGTCGGTGCCAGGTTCCATATCCACCACAGAAAGCCTGCAATGACGATCGCCAGCAGCAGGGCAGCCAAGCGAACCTTCCAGCTGTCTTGTGTGCTGACGGCCTCAGAGCTGGTCACAACGAAGGTATCACCGTGCACCATGGGAGGAATAATAGGCTTGCGTTTGACGAACTGATACCAAAGCACAGCAACGATATGAAGCCCGATGACGCCGAGCAAAACCCATTCGTTCAGCTTGTGCAAGGTAGTGAGCCTGCTTGACCACTGGCTGTTCAAGTAGGCCAGAGGGCCCGTTGTAAAAATGTCATCGTTGGCGAACAGCCCGCTGACAGCCTGAAACCCGATAAACAGCAAAAGTGCCATGACTGACAGAGCACCCAGAGGGTTGTGGCCGGCAACACTGGTGAAGTGTCCCTGCAAATAGCCCATGAGTTTCTTTGGCCCACGTACAAACTGGCTGAATCGCGCGTAGTGAGGGCCGACAACCCCCCAGATCAGCCGAAAAATAATCAGCCCGAGAATGGTCATGCCAAAGCGGGCGTGCCAGTCCATCCACAGGCCACCAAGTTTGATGGTGACGTAGGAGCCGATCACACATACAACCAGCGCCCAATGAAAAATGCGGGTGGGTAGATCCCAGACCCGTATCGTATTGCCATGGGATTTCATATCAGTTGATGCGTTGGTTCGCCTGTTCTTCTTGTACTTCAAGAATAAGCTGTTCTAGATGGGCAGTAGTGTGCAGTGCCAGGACAGATTTGTCGGGCTCGCTTTCGTCGTGCTCAATGTGCAGGGTGATGCTCTGGCCTTCGAAAGCCTTAGGGTTGGCCTGGATCTGTACGTACTGGTTAAGCAGGCGGTTTACCGCCTTTTGGGCTTCGTAGACTCGTATGTCGATAGGGGCACTGGCATGAAGCGTAAACTGCTCTTCGATGGTGCGCGCCAGATCCCAGCTGAAAAACATGAGCGCGTTGCGGCCATGGCACTCAGGATGGAGAAAACCCCAGGTTTTTGTTTCGGATGTAGTCAATGCGTGTGCTCACGGTTTAAGGGAAGCGACGGTATGTATGATGGTTTTACCATCATACGTGTATACATCGATTTTATCCGGCTTTTCAGGACTGGGTGTTTTGAGGGTGAACTGGGTGCGTGTGGCCGAAACCAGAATCTGTCCGGAGCAAGAACCAAATGACGGCGACAGTGTGTAGCCAGCCTTGTCAAGAATTACCCAGCGGTACGAAATGGGGCATACGTCATTGCCGGTATCGACCGAAACGAGTGCGGCGCCGGAAGCAGGCAGATTGAATGCATAGTCAATATTGAGCCTGCCCCGGACGGTGGGATCGACCTCGTACCCGTTTATGAGCAGGCGCGACTCATACACATATTCGCTGGTATCGATGCTTATGGTGCCATAAGTGGTGGCTAACTCAAGCTGGGAGGGGCTGACAGGCCAATTAGCAGGCGCACTGGCCGTTGCGTTACTTGCGCAAAGTAGCGCAACGATGAACAAAAGTTGACGCAAAAGAACGTGCATAGAAAAACCCTTTTTTTCGGCAAGTGAGCCTTAACACGTTACAAATCTTGCGGAAAGTGCTGCCTTTGTAAATTGTATTACATTTCATGATTTGGCGAGCATAGGTCGGTTTTTAAGCTTACGCCGGCTGAGCTATTTGCCTATTTGACGGGTGTCAACTGTGCCCGCGTCTGCCTGCGGGATAGTCAAGATCAGTTGGTCAGCATTAAGTACAGCAACGCCAGGCCGATCAGCGTGAAGTACACAACCACGCCTGCCATCAGGCTTTTTCCCAGAATCTTTATTTTTTGTGCGAGGGTCAACTGCCCATCGTGTCGTGTCCGTGTGCTCAGTCGCCACGAAAGGGCTACTGCGAGAAGGCTGAGAAGAAAAATCCAGGTTTTCATTATTTAGTTCAAGTTTTAACTAGGTAACAAGGGCGTACGTAAGTTGTACGTAAGTTTCAGGCGTTATTTCTTATGCAAGACCCGAAAGTGCGCGAATAGTGAAAATGGGGGCGCGACACAGACTCACAGGCAAAAGCCAAAATCGGGATGACAGGGCTGGCATAGACCAGCTTATGAGAACCAAGCCGAAAGGCATATATATATTAACCAGGAGACGTTCAGATGGATAAGACCAAAACAGGAAAGACTCAGAGTGGTGTAGACCGTCGTGACATGCTGAAGCTGGGCGCTGCAGGCGCTGCCGGCACTATGTTGCCGGGTGTACCCAGTATGGCATTCGCCGCTGACAAAGAAAAAAAGCCAATCGGCAATTTCCCGGCAGGAGTTGAAGGAGATACGGTATTTATCGGCTTGACTCTTGATATCACCGGGCCCTATTCAGCTCAGGGTGCTGATCAGCAGAAGGGGTATGAACTGGCCGTGGAACAGCTCAATGCCGGTGCTGAGCAGGTAAAGAAAATATCGCCATTGACCAAAAAAGGGGTGCTGGGCAAAAAAATTGAGTTTGGGGTGGCAGATGCCGAGACTAAACCCAATACCGCCGTGCAGGCCGCTACGCGCTTCATTCATGACAACAAAGCCATGATGATCTCGGGCAGCACCAGCAGCTCGGTGGCAATTGCCCTGCAAAAGGTTTGCAATCGCGAACATACCATTTATCTTCCCGCCATCAGCGGATCCAACGAAACAACAGGGGTTGATTGCCAGCGCTATGGCTTCAGGTTGTGCTATTTCGCTTACACGGCTTGCAAGGCCATTGCACCCGTGCTTGCTAAGAATCTGGGCAAGGACCGCAAGGCTATTTATCTGGTGCCTGATTACACCTACGGCCACACCACGTATGACTCTATGGTCGAGTTCACCGAAAAGGAAGGCTGGACAACTGTGGGTGAGCAGGTCCATCCGCTAGGTGCCAAAGACTACAGTTCTTTCCTCATTAATATTGCCAATAGTGACGCTGACACCTTGGTGGTGATCGCGTATGGCGCCGATGCAGCCAATTCGATTAAACAAGCCAAGCAATTTGGCCTGCTCGAAAAAATGAACATTGTTGTCCCTTATATGTCGGCGTTTCTGGAAAAAGAGATTGGTCCCGACGTGATGCAAGGGGTTTATGGCGCAACAGGCTTCTGGTGGACCTTGCAAGACCAATATCCGGTTGCCAAGGATTTTGTGACGGCCTTTGAAGCGAAGTACAAGGCTAAGCCGCGTGATTCAGCGTACATCGCTTATCTGACCACTGTGCTGTGGGCCGATGCCGTGGAACGCGCCGGTTCGTTTTACCCCCCAGATGTCATTAAAGCCTACGAGGCGGGAGAGGTCAGGCAAGGGCCAGTTGGAGACGTGACGTTCCGTGCCGAAGATCACCAGGGTGTGATCAATTTTCCGATCGTAAAGGGGAAAAAGAAGGCAGACATGAAAAACGATGACGATTACTTCGAGATCGTCGAGGTGGTGGATGGACGCAAGGCGCTGCCGGCAATTGGCGTGCTGGGTTGCAAGCTGGGTGATTACACCTAATCTCGCTGCCCTGATTTCCTGACACATCACTGAGACAAAAAAGGAGGAGACCTGCATGCCGAGCATGTCGTTGTTTTTATCGCAACTGTTCAATGGCCTGGCCATGGGGTTGCTGTTGGCGCTCATTAGCACGGGCCTGACCATCATCTACGGCACGCTTGGCGTGGTCAATTTTGCGCACGGAGCCATGCTGGTGGTCGGTGCCTATGCTGGCTATTCGGCCTATGGACTAACGGAGTCGTTTGTTGCCGCCGTAGTCATAGGGTCGCTGGTTTCGCTGGTCATAGGGCTGATCATCGAGCGTGGGCTCATGCGCATGTATTACAGCCGTCCGCCTGAAGACCAGATTCTGGTGACTTTCGGGATTGGCATCATTCTGGTTGAAATTGTGCGGGCTATTTACGGTGGCATCAGTCTGTCTGTACCGACGCCCGATTGGGGGCAGGGCATAGCCCACATCGGGTCACTGATATACCCTCTGTACCGCCTGCAGGCGCTGGCGATCGCAGCGGGTACGTTAGGTGTGCTTTATTACGTGCTTTATCGCACCAGCCTTGGTCTCATCGTACGCGCAGGTATTGAAGATGCGCAAATGGTGAGTGTGCTCGGCATTAATGTGAAGCGCACGTTTCTTCTGGTGTTTGGTTTGGGTGCGATGGCTGCCGGGTATGCCGGTGTCATCGACTCACCCATTGTGACGCTGTCGCCCGATATGGGCAGCAGAGTCTTGGTCGATTCGTTTGTTGTTGTGGTTATCGGCGGCGTCGGGTCATTTCCGGGAGCGATTGTGGGTGGCATTATTGCGGGTGAAATTCTTAGTCTGACATCCATGTTTAGTCCCGCTTACTCCCATGTCATGCTGTTTGTGGTGATGGCGCTGGTTCTGGTGTTCCGTCCACAAGGCTTGATGGGGCAGGAGGGCCGCGAATGAACACGCACCATTCTTCACTCGTACGCAGACTCATGCCTGAACTGGTCGTGGCTCTGTGCCTGCTGGCAGCTCCGTTTGTATTGCCCCACATGGGCATGAGCGCCGACCTGCTCACTCGCATTCTGATCTGGGGGCTGTTCGGTCTGGGTTTTGATTTGTTGTTCGGCTATACGGGGTTGCTGTCTTTTGGTCAGTCGGCGTTTTATGGCACAGGCGGTTTTGTCGCTGCTTACTTGCTTACGTCAGGCATTGTGCCGCACATGTTGCTGGCTCTGCTTATCGGCGTACTGATTGCCGCGCTGGCCGGGCTGGTCATAGGCTATCTCACGCTGAGGCGTACCGGTATTTACTTTGCCATGAGTACGCTGGCGTTTGGCGAGATGTTTTATTTTCTCGAAAACTCGGCATTCAAGCAGTACACCGGCGGCGAGAATGGAATTGCAGGGGTGCCTCCTCCTGAGATTGCGCTCGGTTTTACCACCATCCATATCAGCAGTGGATGGCCTATGTACTGGTTTGTAGCCATCTTCTTTTTCCTTGGCTATCTTATTGCTCGTCGCATTGTGCGATCGCCCTTTGGTGCGGTGTTGAAAGCCATACGCGGCAACCCTCGCCGCGCCCTGGCGCTCGGGCATCAAATCAGCAACTACAAGTTGACCGTGTTTGTCATTGCTGCGGCCTATGGCGGGCTGGCGGGTGGGCTGCTGGGGGTGTTCCAATCGTATATGCCACCTGACGCCTTTTCGCTTGATACTTCGGCGCAGCTGGTAATTCAGACGGTTATGGGTGGTGCTGGCACGCTGCTAGGGCCTCTGCTGGGTGCCACGATCTGGCTCTATCTTTACGAAGGCCTGCAGCAGGTTGCCAATATTGGTGCCTATTGGAAGCTGATACTGGGCATAGTGTTTGTGGTGCTTGTGACGGTGTTTCGACATGGTGTGGCTGGTGGCATACTCGATTGGGTACGCCGCCGAAACACAAGAAAGCAAATCGTGGATGACGAGGCAGATACGCAAGCCATTGCGCAACTGGATATTGTGTCGCCGATCGAAGGCGCCCGTCCTGGTATGCCAGTGCTGGAAGCGCGGGGCATTACCAAACAGTATGGCGGTCTGACGGCAGTGGGTGATGTGACATTTTCGCTTTCTGAAGGTGAAATGCGTGGTGTGATCGGACCCAACGGCGCTGGGAAGTCTACCTTTTTCGCCATGCTGGCCGGGGAGCTCGCCACCACGTCGGGTCAGGTGTTTTTCCGCGGGCAGGAAATTACCGGCATAGGTGTGACGGCTGTGTGTCAGCTTGGCATGAGCAAGAGCTATCAGATCAACCAGTTGTTTGAGGCGCTGTCCGTGCGGCAGAACGTGATGATTGCCGTATTGGCACGTCAGCGCGGCAAGTTTCGTGTTGACATGTTGCGCGGTCTTCACGATGCGCATCATATGGACGAACAAGTCAATGCCGCGATACAGCTCGTTGACCTGAACCGACAGGCGGACTCTGTGGTTTCCGAGCTTTCTTACGGTGAAAAACGGCGTCTGGAGATCGGGCTTGCCCTGGCAACAGGAGCCAATGTGTTGCTGTTTGATGAGCCGCTGGCTGGGTTAGGGCCTGAAGAACGCGTGCACGTTGTTGCTTTGCTTAAATCAATACGCAAGGGGCGCAGCATGGTGATTGTTGAGCATGACATGGACGCCATGTTTGAGCTCGCTGAACGCATTACCGTGCTGTATGAAGGACGCAAGCTTGCCGAAGGCACTCCGGACGAGATCCGGACCAATCCGGCAGTGCAGTCTGCCTATCTGGGAGGGATGGACGACCATGAGTCTGCTTGAAGTCGACAAAATTAACAGCTTCTACGGAGACTCACATATTCTGTTTGATGTCTCCATGCGTGTGGAAGAAAACGAGGTGGTGGCACTGCTGGGTCGTAATGGTGCGGGTAAGAGCACGACCCTGAAAACGCTGATGGGCATGATTCAGCCCAAAAGCGGTGTTATCCGCCATCAGGGTGAGCAAGTGCAGAAGCTGCCGCCGTTTCAACTTGCGCGACGTGGCATACAGCTTGTGCCCGAAGAGCGACGAGTTTTCGGGCAAATTACGGTACAGGAGAATCTGCAACTGGCTGCGATGTCGGCCAAGCCCGCCCGAACGCTCGAAGAAATTTATGAGACGTTTCCAAGACTGGCTGAGCGGCGACGCAACAAGGGCAAGCAGCTTTCAGGGGGGGAGCAGCAGATGGTGGCCATTGCGCGGGCGATGATCCGCAATGCCAATGTCATCATGCTGGATGAACCTTTTGAAGGGTTGGCCCCCTTGATTGTGCAAGACCTGATTGAGGTCTGTCGCAAGCTGGCAAAGAGTGGACACACGATTATTCTGGTAGAGCAGAATGTCAGGGCGGCACTGTCTCTCGCAGACCGCTGCTACATCATTAATAATGGCCATATGGTGTATGAAGGTAAACCGGCTCAGTTGCAGGTTGATACGGACACGATCCAGAAATACCTGGGCGTAAAAGTTTAAAGCGAAGGCCTCTGTGTTCGCGCAGAGGCCTTCCGCTAAATCGAGAGGCATTTTTCAGGGCTTTGCAGGCGGGGTGGGCAGCTCGGAAGTATTATGGGGCGTTGCCATCAGGCGACGCATACCGGCACGCACAATGTTAAGCTTGCGTGCTTTCCATCTGAGGTTGTTTATGCCGCCGACTTCTGGCAAAGATTCTCATCTTTCCGACCACCAGCAGCCTGCTGCCGCCAGCGACATGGCAGCGGCCTATAGTCTTGATTACATTGCCAGCAGCAAGCTACCAACGCCGTGGGCGGTTTTCCAGATCCATATTTTTGTTGATCCTGCCACCGCCAAAGAGCATTTGCTGCTTACGTTGGGCGAGGTCGGCAATGGTGAGCCCGTGTTGACGCGTGTTCACTCTGAATGCCTGACTGGTGATGCGCTGTTTAGCCAGCGATGCGACTGCGGCGCCCAATTGCAGACTGCCATGCAGGCTATTGCGCAAGAAGGACGCGGGGCGCTGCTCTATCTGCGTCAAGAGGGCCGAGGCATTGGCTTGGTAAACAAAATACGTGCGTATCAACTGCAGGACGAAGGGGCGGATACGGTCGAGGCTAATGAGCGTCTGGGCTTTCCGGCTGATATGCGACGTTACGACCTGGCGCGGCCCATGCTCGACCATTGCGGTATTACGTCGCTGCGTTTAATGACTAACAACCCGCGCAAAGTGGCTGCGATGGAAAAAATTGGTATCAAGGTCGAAGAGCGCATTCCGCTGAGGGTTAACCGTAATCCCTATAACGAAAACTACCTTGATACCAAGGCCGCCAAGCTTGGGCATTGGCTTAAAGACAAGCTGTAGCGGCACTTTTGCCTTGCCTCATGTGCAGGGCGGCCAGAGCATCAGGCTGCGACTGTATCTTTTTGGCCAGTCAGGGGCAGAGCTACGACCTCGTCTATGGCGGTAATGGCTTGTTCTAGGGCTTTTGCGCGGCTATCGGGCCCCAGGTCTGTGCCCTCTGCACGGATGACGCGGATGTCGGTAACGCCAAAAAAACCAAAAATAGTCTTCAGATAAGACTCTTGGTGCTCCATGGCCTGGCCCGCTTCGCTGTCCGAATAAACCCCTCCGCGTGTAAGTGCGACGATAAGTGTTTTGTCGCCCGCCAGCCCGATGGGTCCGTTTTCTGTGTAACGGAATGTGCGGCCAGCCTGAGCCAGTCGGTCTATCCAGGATTTCAACTGGCTGGGGATCGAAAAATTATAAAGAGGCACGCCCACTACGATGACGTCGGCTTCCAGAAACTGACTTACCAGTGTTTCAGAAATATGGTTTTCATGCTTTTGTTCCTGACTGAGCGATGCATCAGATGGCGGCAGCCTGAAACCCAGCGCGTGGCGAGAAAGATGATTGGGCGTTTCGTTGGCAAGGTCCAGATAATCGACCTGTGTATCTGGATGAGTGGCCATCCACTGAGCCACAATGGTCTGGCTCAGTTTCCGTGAGTTGGAATTTGTGCCATTGATGCTGGAATCGACGTGCAATAGTTTCATAGGTACTCCGTATCTGTTTGATGTCTGTTCAGGTGTGTGATGCTGTGGTGGCTTAATCGGACCGCCATGGCGTGTAACGTGTTTTGTGTTCTTAATGAAAGAACAGGGTGCTAGTATGCATTGATGCTGTTTTAATGAGTAGTGCCTATTAACGCGATAGATTGTTCTATTTTTGATTGTAATGATGGCAGAGTTGTTGGCAGAACACGATTGAAGGATGGCGAGTATGCAAGACCTGAACGACATGATGTATTTCACTGAGATCGTGGGGCAGGGCAGCTTTGCAGCGGCAGGTCGCTCGCTCGGCATTCCTACCTCTAGGCTCTCCCGCCGGATAGCCCGGCTCGAAGGCCAGTTGGGCGTACGGCTTTTGCAGCGCACCACACGCACGCTGTCATTGACGACGGCCGGTGAGCTCTATCTGCGTCATTGCATGGCCATGCGTGAAGAAGCGGAAGCCGCTGCGGCCGCTGTGGCCTCCATGCAATCCGAGCCGCGTGGCGTCATTCGCGTAAGTTGTCCGGTAACGCTTGCCCAAACCGTGGTGGGCGAGTTTTTGCCTGACTTTCTGGCCGCATATCCGCATGTGCATGTGCATATGCAGGTGACCAATCGTGTGGTTGATGTGGTGGACGAGGGTGTAGATATTGCGTTGCGGGTGCGGCCGTCTCTGGCAGAAAGCGGCAGCCTGGTTGTCAAGCGACTTGGGTCCTCCCAAACCGTGTTGCTGGCTAGCCCGGCTCTGCTTGCACGCCAAGGCTGGCCTGAACAACCTAGTGACCTGGGCCTGCTTGATTCCGTCGCCATGTCAGCTAATGAGGGCCGCGCCGTATGGGACCTTGCGGGGCCGAATGGCGCCCAGTATCGGGTCACGCATCGTCCGCGATATATCGCCGATGATCTGCAGACACTCAAGTTTGCGGTGCTAAGCGGCACGGGAGTGGGGCTGCTGCCTGATTATCAGTGTCGCGAAGAGATAGCCAATGGCCGCGTTGTGTTGGTACTGCCAGGTTGGGCGCCCAAGCTGGCAATTGTTCATGCCGTCTTTAGTTCGCGTCGAGGCATGATACCGGCGGTACGCAGTTTTCTGGATTTCCTGGAGGAGCACCTCATAGATCAGGTATGAGACTTGCGAGCCTCTTTGGACCAGCAACAACTCTGGAGGTGTGTGATGACATGGCAGGCACTGTTCGGCGAGCGGTCTACGACTAAGTTTGCTGCAATCGTCGACTCTCATGATGTGGCGACGTCAGTGGTGGAAAACCTGATGGCTGGCCCGGCAGGGCTGCAAGCATCCCAGGTTCGCGTCGTCAATCCTCACGAAAAAGCGTTTGATAAAAAACTGGAACCTGAAACGCATGGCATCGCGCGCACTGCTGTGCGCGCTCACGTGATACTAGGCCTTATCGGTGCATTGGCTGGTTTGGGTGCATGGGCTATTGTCTATTTTGCGGGTGTTGCTGCACTTGTCTCATCGCCCGTGTTTTCGTTCAGCGCGTTTGTCGTCTTGGGCTTGGTGGGCGGCTTGCTGCTGGGTGGGCTGGTAACCGCCCGGCCGGATCACTTGCGCGTGATTCAGCGGGTAAAAACAGCCGCCGACGAAGGGAAATGGTCTGTCATTGTGCACCCGCTTACGCCTTCACAATGTGAGGTTGTGGCGGAAGTGCTACAGGCCTCTGGTGGCGAAGTCGTGCGAACGGTTTGACGCTACTATTCCATTATGTGGTAAATGGGTGTATAATTAAAGTTCTGGGGTCGATCCGGCTTCGACGTGGGTCGCGAAGCAGAGTAGGGCATGTCGAGCACCAGTAAGCTCGTAAATCCACTGGAAAACTATAAACGCCAACGATGAGCGTTTCGCTTTAGCCGCTTAATTGTGGTAAGCCGTTGCACTGATTTGTCTTTGGGTCAGGTAGGGTAAAACTTACAGCAACGTCATTTACAAAGAATCGGGTTTGTCTGGGTCACTCGTTCAAACCTTAAATTAATGTGAATCGCCAAGGAAGGGCCGGTCGGTAGGCATGATCCAAGGTTAAAACTTAAAATTATCCGACTAAACATGTAGAACTGCCTGTAGAGGGCTTGCGGACGCGGGTTCAATTCCCGCCGACTCCACCAGAATATTTAGTAAAATCAGTAACTTAGAAATCTAGCGTGTCAAAATTTGGGCCTGATTTGGGCTGTTTTGGGTTCAAAATGACACGATTTTTGACACGATTTATACAGCCCGCTTTTTCAGCTTTTCGGGTGCACAAAACTTGGCTTCGGCCTTGCCACCCGCTTCCACATCTGCCGCTGGCATCCAGCGGCCATACACCCTGGCTATCATCGTCCAATCGGAATGCCCCATCTGCGCGGCAACCCACATTGGATGCTCTCCAGCCGACAACATCATTGATGCATACGTATGCCTAGTCTGATATGGCCGTCGGTAACGCACGCCAGCGCGTCTTAGTAGCTGCACCCAATATTTCCGAATTTCTTGATCACCAGTCCACTGTGTGCCCTTCGTCGGGTGTGTGAAGACTGCACCGTTTGCCAACAGTGTGTGCGTCTGTTGCGCCTTGAGCGCTTGCCGGGCCGGAGAAAGTAACTTTACTTCCCGACGGCCAGATGTGGTTTTGGTGTCTTCGACTTTGCCCTTCGCAGCGTGCGTAATGGCCTTGTCGATGATGATCACGCCTCGCACAAAGTCGATGTCATTCCACCTTAAAGCCACCAGCTCACTGGTTCGTAGACCGGTCCAGAGTGCGAACTGCACCTGATTTGCCATGGGAGGAGGGCACTTCGCAATGATCGCCCGTTGCTCTTCGGGAGAAAATGGATCAACCAGATCTCTGCTTTTTGGCGCTTCTGCGCGCTTGTAGCACCATTGGGCCAGCGGATTATTGTCGATTAAATCATCATCAACTGCGTCACTCAACGCCTTGCGCAGGACGCTTTGAATGTTTGCCAGCCTTTTATTGGAAGCGGCCATGGTGTCGAGCCACTTCCTCACACCAGGTCTTTTGATTTCGACCAGCATGAGTTGTCCAAATTGCGGAATGAGCAGATTGTCGACAATTTTTCTGTAGTCTTCGTGCGTTGATGCTTTGAGGTGCTTCTTTCGTGCCTTCAACCATTCGGTAAGGTAATCTTCAACTGATTTAGCTTGGCCGGGGATGATCGCGAAGCGAGATGCCCTGGGGCTGTCAGGGAATGTAGCGGCATAATCGAACGTACCGTTTTCGATAGCCAGCAAAATAGCAGCCCGATGCCGCTCTGCACGTATTAGGTTAGCGGGGGTGGGCTTGAGCTTAATCTTCTCCCTGCAGCGCTGGCCCCGGTATTGAAACGAGATTTGTATGCTGCTGTCTGAGGCCGGGGCAATACCCCGTCTGTTTGTACCCATGATTCGTATCCTTGAATGTTGATAAGGATGCGGCCATCCGGCGCTTTCTTCCATACTTCATTTTCTGCCCAAATTCGGTCTCGAACCTTGGAGCGAATTGCGTCCTCTGAGTAGCCTGAAAGCTCCGAGAAGCGCCGCACCGTCACGAAATTCACCATTTCAGGCTCCTAAAGTCAAGTGCTAGCGTGCGGTAATAGCATGACCGGTTATGCATCATGCTCAGTCCTCCTGTTGCAAGCCCCGCTTTGGCGGGGCGTCTTTCATCTGTCGTCCGTGTGGGCTGAAAAGTCCGCCATCAACGGCACTGGTTCTTCATCATCGCTGCAGAACACGGCGGCCTCTTTGAACGTGGGGAATACCAACGGCTCGTTTTGGGGCGTGGCGTAGCCGACAACGGTGAGGCGACGTTTGAATGCCTCGATAACAGCGCGTTCAGCATCGCGCATGGATGTGCGCATCCGGTCAATTGTGTGCTGCATGCTGTAATTCTTTAGTGAGGATCCGCTGGCTACTAGCAGCTGATCTATATGCTGATCGATCTGGGTATCGGTCAGCATTTGCTTGCTATCGCTCATGGCTTTCTCCCGATGGGCAATTGGCAGGCGCTCCTGCTGCGCTTGTCCGGATGTTGATTGCATCAGCGTTTTTAGGTCAGATAAGGCAATCGTGCCGTCCTCTCGAATCAATGGCTGGACTTTGGCCATGTAATCTTCAAGTGGACTGCTTTGCGTGCGGCAGGCTGCTGGTGGGGGTGGCGCTGCCGCGAGCATAGCTCGATATGCCGGTGCCATTGTCGCGATGCCAGCGGCTACCGATTCCAGTGTGTAGCCTGGAGCCGCGTCCATACTCATGAGCACTATGCTTGCGGCATGGCGAGCCATTTCGATGTCTGCCTTGGATGCTGTTGGCCATGCGGCCAAAGCGGCATTGGCTATTATCGTTGGGGTCGGTTCAACAGGAACAAGCTGCCATCCTTCAGGTACGCTCGGTTGCACAGCGATTTGTTGCGCCCTGATGCATGCACTCCATCCGGCAGCCCAGCCTAAGTTGAAGGGTGATTCGAGCTTGTTGGGATCGGACTCTCTCTGTTGCTTGCGGTCGTGCTCGATGGCGGCAATCTGCGCTAGTTCAAGCTGGCGTTCAACGAACAGAGCCGAAACGGTTCCAGCTCCCTTCATTGTGGCGGCTATATCAGTGGCCTCGGTAAGTGTGGAATAAATCCCATACAGAGCCGGCCCATCCCAGACTGCATACCAATCAGTATCAGGCAACGGTGGTAGATCAAAATCAGCGCGTTGTTTTTCTTTGGTCATTTCGCCTCCTTCTGGCACTTGTCATCTGCGTGAATATTTCGATATAAAAACATGGTGTCGCCAACATTCTTGACCGCTACATAAGCCTCTTGGCTCTCATACTCACAAAGTAGTTTCCCGTTTAACTTGTCTGGTGATTTTGAGCATCCCAAGGTCATAAATACCAGGGCTGCGCATGCCATCGCTCGCATATCAATCTCCTGTAATGCGGCGGCGGGCAATTAACGGCTCGCCCCTGTGTGTGGGTGATTCGGCTTCATGAATGGAATCCATAGCTGCCCTGTAGCTGCCAAGCGTTTTCATGGCCTCGTCAGAAAAAGGCCCGCCGTAGTTCAGCAGAATGCACTCAAGATGCATGGCCATAACGTGCGCGTATTGATCGGCAACTCTAAGCATGGCTGTCGCTATTGCGTCTTGCGTATCACATTCGCCGTTTTGCGCTCCACAAACCACGTGGTCACTCACAGGCGCTACATAAGCTGCCACAATCCGCGCAAACTCTGCTCGGGCATCATCGTGCGCCCTGCAAGCCGCTGGCGACCCGTCCATGATCATGTGGTGGTATGCCTTTTCGCAGTGCCGCATGGCGTCTATTAGGGCTTCTCCTTTACTGGTCGTCATCGCCTGCGCGAGCCATTCGTAATAGTGGCGAGTGCCCGGGTTAATGGTTTCGGCTGTCAAAGATTCGTCCACGCCACCTTGGAGTGGCGGGTTTAGTACGTTCTCGTGGTTTGTCATTGAATTGTCCCTAGGGTTATTCACAGGATCTGGGGATAAGTTCAGGGGAGGCTTAGGAGTAGGGCGACAATGATGGCGACTCCGAGCGTGATGCAAATAATCGATAGCACGTCCATGTCAGCTTGCCGGATTGTGAAAGCCTTCAGCACCAGCCGGATCCGCGTCCATGCCGCCCAGGAAAACCATCCGGGCTTGAAGGCCGGGTATCTCTGGTCGCGCGTCTTGGAAACCGGCTGCGCCGCTGCCTAAACCAAAAAACATGTGAAAGTGAGTGATAGGTGCGTGCATAGTCAATCCCTCTAGGCTATTACGCGGAAGGCGCTTGGGTGATGGGGAAGGGGTATGATTTATTCGTGAAGGAGGGGGCAAGGCCCCCGCTAATTACGGAGAGGGTATGGCCCAGGAAAGAAAAGCAGGTTTTTGCGCTTCAGTTCTGCGTATACGTAACTTCATGAAAGACAGCGATCAGGAGATAAGCGGGCCCAAGTATTGTGGAGACGGATCCAAGATCGATAATAGAGCGCTGGCGTTATATGAGCGCTTATATTTCGAAGGTCTCAACCAAAGAGAGAAGATTCCGTCGCGGGTGCAGATTCCTCTGGCGATCTGGCTGTCTTTACTCGGGGGGCAGTTCTATATGTTTTCTGGGTCACACATAATTGAGTTTGGCTGGGACGTTTGTTTGTATATAACAGCTCTTGGCTTTGCATTTTTAGCCCTAGTCATTTCGGCATGTTTGTTCTTTCGGGTTCTTAGTGGACAAACTTACGCCCTTATTCCTGTTCCAGCTAGTTTCGAGAACTCTCGGACAGCCTATTTGGATGAGTATTCAGAGCATGAAGAGGCTGGTACTTGGCTTGATCATTGGTCTCAGGAGTGCTGGAAAATGGACGTCGCTAGGCATTTTGTACGGTGTGTGGGTCACAATGAAATGGTGAACGAATTGAGATCGCGGCGATCATGGGTTGGGCACCGCTTTCTTGTAGCTAGCGGCATTCTTACGGCAATAGCTTTTTTTTGCTACCATCTAGAATCATATCGATTAGAGCAAGTTCATAAGGTCGAACTTGTTTCTAGCAATGGAACGGGTCGTCCAAATGCCATTACTCTGATCCGATCTTTAAACCTAGAAACAAATACTGGCTTCTGGGCGGGCAGTATCAAAGGTGATGCGCAATGAGTACGAGTAAAAATAATAAAGTCCCTTCTACCCCACCTCCGCCGCCTCCACCCCCGGCTGCAGCCCAAACTCGGGTCAGGTTTGTCAAGGATCACGCTGAGACAAAGAAGAGCAAGTCATGAGTTCAGTTAAGCCGCCGCCCCCACCACCGCCTCCCGTCTCTGCCGCGACTGAGCCTAGGCTGGTGAGGAATAGTGCTCCTCTTCCAACAAAAGCGCCTTCTAAGCCTGTAAAAAAGCCTTGATAGGGATTAGGCTTATCGACCGGTTACTGCCGGATTGGCTCCCGAAATGAGTCGGTCTCAAGCGAGGCAATGTGTCATGCTTGGCGTAGGGTGAGCTAGGCATCATGTTTAAGGTCAGCCGCGTATTGCGGACCGAGTTGCTCGCTTCGTATGTCACTGAACAAAAAGCCTTGGCGTTGCGGGTCGAACCAAAAGCTGCGGTCTCTGCAACAAGGGTGTACAGTAAGTCTGCCAATTCCTATTCCCCTGTTTGACTGGAACTGCGAGGTATTTCTACATGGCGGAAAACAGGATTGCCATATTCAGTTGATTAACTAAAGCGAACGAGAGATGTCAAGATGGGCAAATCACTTTGGAGTTTTGAGCTTGATGTTCGAGCGAACGACCATGATGGTCAATGGCGATCAGGCTATCAACTATTCACGCCGAACGGAAAGCTGGACACGAGAGTGGATTGCGGTGTGTTCGTCGGTGAATCAGAGGCTTGGAGTCGAGCTGATCAAATGGCGAAAGAAGATGTGGCCGAAAAAATGGTGATCACCCCCCCAAGAAAACTATTGGGCCGCTAGAGGTGAAGGGCCACAGGTAACGTAGAATCGACTTATATCCCACCAAAATGGTCAACGAACGCATTGGATGAATTGAAGAGAACTATGTGGTGGGCTAAGTGTTTGCAAAGTTCTTGCGCGCACCTTCTATTATCGTGCAGCAGCCGACATTCGCAGGTTTTCGAATCGTATGGTTTGAGCAGTCGCTCTTCGCCTTTTTCGGCTTGAGCGAGATCCTGAGCAGCGTATAAGGTAGTAGCCTGCGGTGTCGTGGCAGTGCATCGCTCACCCCGAGATGGGTATTCTCACACTTTTGAAATAAGACATGAGTGCCAGTCAAGATCCCCCATCGGAGGTGGGAAATGGATAGCAAGAATGAAACGACCATCTGGTTGTTTGGTCGGGGCCTGTCATGCAGCTGCGGGCTGAGCTGGACGGTGCCTGCGGATTGGAAAAACTTACCACGCGACGGGCAGATCGAGCGCATCAAGTACGCGATACGCACGGAGATGGGTGCCTCCAACGTGGACATCTCCTGCATCCAGCGTTTGCTCGATGATCTTGCCGCGAAAACATCAAACGGTCGGAGACATCGATTTGGCACGACGAATTGGGACTACTTGCTGCAAAGAGAAATGCTCACTCGATCGATCGTCGATTGGGACGGTAAACTGCCGACGTGGCTGGCGAACTCGCACGTCACGCACTTTAACGGTACCGCTGAAGAACTAGAAACTAACAAAAATCGAAGCCCGTTTTTGCTGGAAGAAGATGCCTTCGATGTGCGTACCTGGTCTGCTGAAGCAGATAGCTTTTTTAACTTTATGATTTGGGCTCGACGGTTCGTCGTGGTTGGGATGTCGTTTGAATGCGACACTGATCGATTCCTGCTGCAGGCGCTCGGTAAGGTTGAGGATGACCTTCCAATTGGTGAGTCGTCTTGGCTCATAATAAATCCGGATGCAGGCGCGTTGAAAAAATCATGTCAGGCAATTCAAGAACATCTTCCACACGCGACGATAAAATCTGTATGTAGCGGCTTCTCTGACTGGCAAGATGACGGGTATCCCGGACTCTGAACGAATGCGCTGAGGTATTAGTTCTACAACGGGCGTGCGCACAACCTAACATCATCAGGGTGAATCCAGATAGCTGGAGCCGTCAAACAGGCCCCTTTCAGAACGCCGCTTCTAGTTCCTGGCTTGCATCTTCCAGATCCATTTCTGACAGCCACTCAATAACTTTGCTTTCGTGCACCCGGAACGCCAGAGCTAGGGTTTCGATAATCTGACGATCTGTGGGGCGCTTGACGATGGGAGCGAAAAGGGCGGATACGGTTTGCCTTCCTGCTTGGCCAACTCCAGGGCGGACTTCGATTGGCTTGGTAGCCACCAGTTCAGGCTGCCGAGCTACAGCAGCTTGCCCCGCCTTCGCTTCCTCTGGCTGGCGAATAGTTTCCCGCTCTCGTTCCAGCCTCTCCTTTTCTGCAGCTGCATGTTGGGCGATACGGTTATCGATAATCGCCGCCAGATCATCAGCCTCTTTAATGACCAGCAACTGCAAGTCAGCGAAAAGTAAATCATGACCTGCTGCCTTGATCGTGCGCAGATTGACATCGATCTTGTCGGCAAGACCGTTGGCTTCGATCTTTACCCGCGCCAGTTCGGTATCGGCAGCGTCCCGCAGGCCGGCTACGGTTTTTTTCCCCTTCATAACGCCTGCGAAGTCGGCCCGTATTTCGGGCAGGACAACTGGAGCCAGCCGGGCATTGATCGCTGCTACGTGCCTTTGCCACGCTGCCTCGGCGTTGGTTTTGATTCCCAATCGGATGGCTTCCTTTCGCGCCTTGACCAGCTTGTCGAGCTCCAGACGTTTTGCCCGTGTTTCTTCTGCGATGGCATCCAGTGTGCGGAAAAGCTCGTCAATCGATGCCGTCTGGCTGAGTGCATGTTGTTTGGCTGCCTCAAGGCGCTGCTCAACGTCCTTGCACCATTTGACCGTTTTGTCCGCATCCGCAAAGTGCTGGTCGGTGGTCAGTTCGGTGCTGATGCTGCCAAGCACGGCCAGAGCATGCTCTTTGAATGCGGCAAGGTTGCTGTTAGTCACCATCCCGGTAACTTCAATGCGCAGCGCAGGAAGGTTCTCGGGAGTGCGTCCGATGGGTGCGGGATCCGTTTCTGGAGTCGGTTCGAACACGGCAAGATCAGCCTCGAACTGTTTCCAGCTATCTAGAAGCTGCTTGGCGCGCCCTGGCATGGGTTCGTACCAGAGATACGCCATGTTCTCTTCTGTGCCGTCAGACACAACGAAGATGGCTCGTTTTGCCTCGGCAACATAAAGCTGCTGCTCAAGCTGCCAGTAATAATGTGGGTCCAGATTACCGGCGCGAACTTGCTCAGCGAGTTCTTCATTCCACAATTTGTGCTCGAAGACGATATCGCCAAGCATCGTGAGGCCGTCCATGCTGGCCAAAAGGCCATCGCGGGTACCTACTACCGGGTAGAGGTCTTCGCCGATGATGCGCTCAATGATAGGCCGGGCGAGCGCTTCGACCTCGTGTCCACGGTCGAATAGATGTTTCTGCACCCACCAGTGCACATCACGATCCAGACCTGTCTTTTTGGCGTACAGCAGTTCAGTACGGCGCAGCTGCTTGGACGCGCCCATCATGGCTGGTGCTTCGGATGCGGGGTGGAAATTGGCACGCAGCGCGTGCCATGCGTCAGACCCTTGGACGACATCGTGAATGATCATGCTCATACTTCAGCTACCTCCAGGTCGCGAATGGCTTGTTTCTGTTCGTCGGTGAGCGATACCTTGCTGGCGCTCATTTGGATGATTCGATCTGCTGTTGCCTTGCCGGCGTCAATTAGGTCGCGCCATGCGTCCAGCTTTTCTTCGAATTCATCGTCGGTGTAGTTCGGTAGGGCGGGTGGTGCTGCCTGACTTGCCTGCACGGCAGGACCCATATCCCGTTCCGTGTAGCCCATGTCCCGCACTTCTTCAGCCACTGGCATACCGCGCAGTACGTCGGGGAACACATCACGCAGAGCGAAAGCTCGGGCGCGCATTTGGCGCATGCGTTTTGGGTGTTGAGTCCAGGGCCCAGACTTGCCTGATAGTCCGGCTGTCTTGGCATCTGCCATGCTGAAAGTGCGAACCTGCTCTTCTTCCCCTCGACGCTTGACTCGGCAAGTTGCTGTCTCACCGTCGTCAGTTTCGTAGATATATTCGCACAGTGCGGATCCTCGAACCAGTGCTATGACTGCATCGCCCCATAGGGCAGGACGCCCGTTAATTACCGCGATGTTTTGCATGGCTTGCATCGGCTGCAGGCCCAGTTCCATGCCCCACTGTATGGCTACCAGAATGTTTCCGGGGTTGCCCTGAAAGTCCTTTGGAACGATGTTCGAGGTTGCCAGGGTGTCTGCAAATCGCAAGGCTTCATCGAGCGATTGCGGGGTGAGGCTAAAGCTTTTGGTGGTTGGCGTAAGTTCGCTCATGTTCATTCCTCAGAATCCAGTGGCGGTCAAAATGTGGTCCAGCCCCAGCCAGCCAAATACAAAGAGAATGCCAAGGGGCAGGGCATACCAAGGCATACGTTCGCTTTCTTTGCCTGTGTACAGCGTCAGGCGTTCCCAAAAGATCTTCACGGCGACCACCGCTGCATGTCTCGGTTCGCAGCGTGTGTTGCCCACTCGTCGCAGAATTTCTCAATCACTTTGCGGCCCAGTTCCTTGTTGCCGAGCAGCAGGGGTGCCAGATAATCAAGCTCTTCATCCTGTGTCATTACCTCGAACAATTCAGCCCTGTCGTAAATGCGACCTTCGATGTTGATCAAGGATTGGCTGCCAGCCAGGACGGCTTGTGTTTCCCGAAGCAACCGCACTTTGTGGGTTGAATAGTGTTCATTCCAATGGCGGTCGTAACGACGTTCTTCTTCGGCCGTCCAGTCATCAGGGCTTGCGACGCGCAGGGGATCATCGGGGTAGGCAGCAATGCCTTCCCGTTCAAGTACGTATGACATGGTGTTCTCCAGATGAAGTGCTAGAGGCCAGACCCCCGTTTAGGTTTGCCCCGCATCGTGGCCTTTGATGAAAGGTTGTCCCATGCGGGCGGCTGGCGTTGCACCCGGCAGACTGGCCGGACAGTGATGCTCTGCGGTTAATTGGTGCCGGTACTCTCCCGGCTGTCACGCCTACTTCCCCCACGCGGCTTGCAAGCGAACGGGCGTTCTCGACTAGATATGGATCGTGGGCATCCAGCCGTCAGGGGATCGTGGCTGGCATCCTCGATTTGAAACATCCCCAGGAAATTCTGTGCGGGTTACGTCTCCCGCGCAGGCTCTCACTGCCGTGTTGCTTGCTCCGTTGCGGGCCTGCCTGATTGCACTTTGCCGCCACTCTTGGCCTCGGTCGGTTCCTGCAACTCCCCCGACGGCACACCGCAGGCACGTACAAACCGCATACGCTCAGGCCCTTCGCTCTTGGTGTTCAATGGAAGTATCGTTCTTCGACGCGAAGCTGCACCATGTATTCCTTGCGTTACAAGGCACGGCATCCGCTTCGATTGTTGGTGATGCCGCGTGTATCGCTAGCCCATTAAGGCGCATCGGTCATGGCCGCTACGGGAAAATAAGCGGCAATGCCGCCCTAACCCTCACACGCTCTATTAACGCGGAACTCCGTCAGGCTTTCGCCTTCACCACCAAGCCAAAGCACCTCTCAACGTTTAGAAGGCATCCTTGTAAATAAAAGAGTTAATCGGTGAGATGCTCTGGCTTGGTGATCCCCGCTACTTTGCCGGGGTGGTCAGACCGCATGGTCACGCCCAACATGCAAGGCAGTTGGCAGCAATCGTCAAACAGGAAATCCTGAGTGACAGATTCGTTATCAAGTACGCGGGCTGGGCTTGATTCCAGCTTATGGCGCTCTGTCGCGGCCTTGTCGCCGGATGCCACGGTATGGTGGCCGTCCATTCGAGTGGTTACCGTTGACCGTGCGTGTCCTTCCAGGCCGCCGCCTACTTGATAACCATCACAAAGCCCCTTTCCAATTCCCGGATAAAGCACCGGTTTTGTCACACCACTAACGACAGGGCGCTAACGCCTGCCAAAGGAAAAGGGCTGTGTGATGGCCCTGCGTGAAACGATAGGGGCGCTCAGTAACTTTTATTATCTGATTTAGTCCAGGTATGAAAATTGCAACACGAGCTTCCATTTCTGGAATACAGGGTGATCTATGGTTGCAGCGGAACCAGTTGTTATTCAGGGAAAAGATGTCTACATAATGAAGTCAGGGCATCTTGCTTTTGTGGAAGGGCGCTCGCTCTCCAGTTCAGGCGAAACCGTTTATTTCGGGTACAAGGTCATCAAGTCTGAGGGCGAAATCAAGTATCAGCAGCTTCAGTGGCTTAGTAGTGGACGATGCCTCACAACGGAGAGCGATAATGATCAAATCATCCGAAGAGCATAATTTTCTAGCATAAAAAGCCCATCACTCCGAGGAATGGGGTTTCAGATGCGCTCCAGTCGTTGCCCACCAGCCTTCGCCATGGCTCTCTGTTTAATAGGCCTCACAGCCTCCGCAGCGCTGATGGTTTAGGAGCTGTCAGCAGTTGCCACCAAGCGACTACACGCCGCCTGATCGCGTATCGCCTACGCTTTAATGCTCACCACAAAAACAGCGCACGCCGTCAACGTTTAAAAGGTTCCTTTCACAAAAAATGGTTAATCAGTGGAATGCGCTGGTCTGGTAGTCCCGGTCTTTCCCGAGTGTCTAGCGCGGGTTGTGAAGATCCGCACTTTCGGGTGAGGCACTCCCGGCATACTCAAGGCACTGGCCCGTCAAGAAACCACGCACGGCATATGCTCGCCATGTCGCTTTTCACCTGACCGCTGCTGCGACTTCGTTATTTGATAGTCTTGCTGGGAGGCAAGCCCAGTTAGACTAATCGCAAGGCTCCCACGCAGCTTCACCAATTTCACGATTCCCTTTGCGAGCAATAACCATAAAAGCAAAACCGTTCTTTTCCGCTAATGCTATAAAGTCCCTGCAAAACTGCGGTGCGCTGTATCCGTGAGATATAACAGTCCGGGGTGGTTTAGCTTCGATCTTCGCTAGGATTTTGCGTCTTCTGGCCTCAGTAGATTCAGGCTTAGGTGGGCGTTTCAGACGGCGCTCCTGAGCAGCTAAACGTCGCGTCACAAGGTCGTCAATTCTTTGCTTGGTTACGCCCAGTACGAAGAATCCATGCATCCTTTTCTCCTATCAGTTGTCATTCGCATACGCTCGTTCCCAAGGCTTGTGGATGCTTCGGGTTGAATCGAGCTAGTTCCAAAACCTGTTCGCCGAATTTTGTGATGTTCATGTGCGCCTTAATGGCGCAGTGCTTCATTTCTTTGGTGAAATCGATCAGAGCCACTTCAATATCCTCCTGGCCCACCTTCTCGATATCATCGCCGTACCATTTATGAAGGCGCTGAACTACTGCCTGCGCTGCAATTTCGACTGTGATCGGATCCACGCCGCATGATTCAGCCAGGTCGTTCAATTGTTGCTGGATAGTTGTCATGTTTATCCCCCGTCATCATCCGTAAGCGCCGACCCGCGACGCTTGCAGATGGGCCGGTTGCCCGGCCTGTCTTGCCGGTCTTCTCCCGGCTGTCATCAAACGGAATACCAAAGCCTTCCTTCGATTCTTGGCTGGCCTAGCGCAGCATAAGGCTGCTGCAGGCCCACAGGGCCCCATTGCTGGGGGTCTGCTTTCGCCCGGGTTTCTGTCCGGACGGTCTCGGTTGTTAAAGAGCTGATTCGCAGCCCTACTTGCTGTGCCTTGTGGCTAAGAGCGTTCTTTGCTGCGTTGAGTTAATTAAACATCATGTTTAATTTAAAGTCAACAGGATGTTTATTTTGTTTAGACGGATAGGAGAGGGGAAGGCCTGCAGAGAACCGCTACTTGATGAGGCTTTATTCTTTGTCTGGAGTGGTAGGTCCGATAGCTTCGGAGGCTAGGCGGTGGGCAAGGGTTAAAAGACTGGTCCGTGACGACGGCGCGATCATACGCATATCAACGGTCGTTATCACGAGAAGAAGGGCTTCAAGCTGCTCTAACTTTTCTCTGGACTGTTGATTCATACTGTCGTGACCTCTGTAACACATGACTTTTTATGACTCGGTACGCACTGCGCGCGTACGCGGTGCGTTGGCAACAGAAACCACGGGGTACTGAAAGCCGCATCGGCTAATGCTGTTGCGTGTTGTCGTCGTTTTTGTTGTGGTATGAACGCCATGTTACCGTCGACAATTTTCTTTGTAAAAAATACATAGCACATGATTTATACAGTCTAATCAATGGCTTATAGGCTTTTCTTAGAAGATATAATGTCTGAATATTGTCGAAAAAATAGTTGATTCTAGTCCTGTTACAGAACTGAGGGAGTATGCTGGATATCGAACAAAAGCAGCGGTTACGACCAATAGCTAGAGAAAAGGCTCAATGGTTTTCTGAGGCTTTGGCCCAGGCAGGAGCCGCGGGGCGTAATGTTGGCCAGGCAAGCATTGACCTGCAGGACGAAATAGAGATTTTCGCCAAAGAGCTGGGTGAAAGCGATGAGCAGGCGTTTCTTTCTTTGTATATTGAAGAGCTAAACGCGTTAACAGAACAAAAGAGCTCAGAGGCGGACACGCTCATCATGGAGTCAGTGAATAACTCTCAAGTCCTAACAATAATCATTGGCGTTGTTATTTTTGCTGTTCTTTTGGCTTTTATATTTAATCGCTGACCACAACTGGCTGGGGACATCGCTCCACCAAAAGGCAGATACAGCCAGAAACTTAGCGTTACCCCTTACGCTGATTCACAGCAGTAAGATCAACTACCGGCCTAGGCCAAGGTTGAATGGAGGTGACGATGGATACCCAGAAATTCGCCATGGAGCTTAATCGTCGTTGTGACGGCATGATCATTGCTGTTGATGAGGGCAGCACTGCATGCGTTTTTTATCTGCGGGACCGCCGCGCTGTTTCAATACAGCTGAGAGACTGGAACGACGATTTTGATGGTGCGTTGCACACGCTTGCGCTGGATGAGTAGCTGTTCTTATATTGTTTTGGATTTGCCTTTGACCAAAACCCAAGTAACTGGCTGCCCCCAGCCTATTCCCCCGGAAGCGCAGTATGGCTCCGGGAGCTTTTAATGACAACGAAAAGCCCGCCGAAGCAGGCTGGTGTTCACGGCGCAATTTAGCTACCGCTTTTCTGGCGGCCTATTAGGTGCTCGACCGGGGGCGTCAGGCTTGTTTTGACCTGGCTGTCCTTGTCCGGGCCTTACGGGGTCTTGAGGTCTAGGCATATCAGGATTTTGTTGGCCGGGCCTCTTAGGATCTTCGTGTTGATTCATATCCTATCTCCAATGAAAGAGCACCCCTTGGGCCGTTGCCGGAATTTCGCCTTGGCTAGTGTTGCTCAACTATTACTTAGCATAGCGCGTGCCCACGGCCTTTTTCAGAATGGCAGGCGGTTTGTCACAAGATTGGTCACTGGTCGTTGCGGGATTCTTTACCCCGGCTTTTATCGTCCGAGTCTTTGATAGGCAACTTCAAGCCCAGTTCTGATCTGGGGTCTTTTTCGTGCTTCGTTTGATCGTCGCCACCGATGTCGATTGGCGTGTCTGTTTTTCCAGGTTCAATTTTGGCTTGTGTCAAAGTGTGCTCCTTATGGTGTGGAGCTTATGCTGAGCAACTAGCGTTCCTGAGCGGGCAAAAGAAAAGCCCCATGAGGGGCTGGTGGGGCGGAGGAAGGGCTAGCGGCTCACAACAAGGATAAGGTATCGCCTTGTTTGGGAAAGGCCCGGTAGAATCGGCTAGTAAATGACTTCCAGTCATCTTCTGCGCGCATGAAGGCAATTAGAGCGTGCATATGCTGAGCCAAGGCGGGGTTGCCGATATCCTCTGTTAGCCACTGAAAGTGCTTGGCTTTGCGGCGGCCTTTCTCCGTGATTGGGTTTTTTCTTTCCAGCTCCCCTAACACGCCCGGCCCAAGCCGCGCATAAATGAGGTCGTTGATATACTTGCCCACAACCCCTGGGCGCCTAGATGACCCAGTCCACGGCCATCTTTTTAGACGGTAAAGCTCTTTGAAGAACTCATCTGGAAATGTTTTCACCCACGCCGCCAGCTCTTTTCTGATGTACTTTTCAAGATAGGCTTGCAGTGCATCTCTGGCGCGTATTTCCTGATAGCCGGTTGCCTCATCTACAAGCGCAACTATTCCGAGCTTCGCGAACCCTTTATAGAGAACGCGCGCTCTGATGGCGATATGTTTTTGGCTTTCCAAAAGCTTGCCGCTTAATTCGGCGTCCATGAAGACTTCGCAGATGGAAGGAAGCACTTCCGCAGAAAAGCCGAAAGCCTTTGCACCAGATAGCATGCGAAAGTCTATGCGGCTCGACGTCACCAGCAAGTCGTTGGAAATAAAAGGTTTTAAGTTCTTTGCTTGCAGGAAAGCAGGCAAGTTGACGTCAGCATCAAAATATTTGCGGCTCTTCACTTGTCGCGCACGGCCTAACGCTAGCATTACACCGCTTTGCGTGAGAACCCGCCGTCCATCATCAAGAACCGCGCAAGGCAAGCTTAGATCGCCTAGGGTTATGGACCCCTCCCGAATTGCTATAGGCATCGATTTTAATAACTCAGCGTTAGCCTGCTTCGCTAATGCGCCTTTGCGCGCTATCTCGCTTCGCTGCTCTGGCGTAAGCTTAGCGGCTCTTGCTGCGCCGCCCTTGGCTCTCCCTTGTATTTCATCAGGCTTATTATTCATTGCAAGCACTCCTTGTTAAAGTGCTTGCATTGTCGCTTTGATAGATAATAAATGCAAGCAAAAAATCAAGCACCTGCTTGCTTTATAGGTTTCTTTCTAGTCCAGACACAAAAAGCCTCCGCAGCACAATTCATCCTGCTGCGATCAGAAAGTCACTAGGAGATGACGATGCCCGAGCTGCACTCAATGATCGCGCTCTTTGAAAGCCAGGACGAGGTGTTGGACGCCTGTATGGGGCTAGCTCAAGATCATCTCAGCGACGACGATATGGCCATACTGGCAGAGGCGGGGGCGATTATGTGTCGGGATGGGTTGGCGCGTCGAGATGGGTAGCGCAGGGTAATAAAAAACCGCCTGGGTGGACGGCTGGTGAGACAGGCCAACAAAAAACCCTCCGTAAAGGAGGGCTAGTTGAGTCGGGCGAGCTAGTCTAAGCGGCTTTCTTTGTTTCGGCCCCTTGACGCTGTATGTCTTTCTGGCGATCGGCGAACTCCATTACTTTCAGCTTCGCCTCTGAGGCGGCAAATCGAGTCAATGCTTCACGCATAAGAGGCTGATAGCCAATGCCCTCCAAGGCGGCAAGCGCCTTGAATAGCTCAATGGTTGACCTAGGCAGGCGAATGGATATCGCCTGCATGGCCAACGATTCATCTACAGCGCTCTGTAGATCAGCCGAAGCTAAGGCTGCGTGCTCTTTGCTTGCTCCAAGGGCTTCATTCTCCCAGGCCTCGTCCGTGCCGGGGATGTTGTGTTCTGCGCTCATTGCTATTCCTCTGAGTTATTCAGCTCTTTGTATATACGTATTACGGCTTCTGTTGGCTCGTAGGCTGATTTGATATAGATATTTCCGTCTCGATGCACAAAGATGATTTTGAGCAACCTTCCTCGGTAAGTGCGCCCGATAAACCACATTGTTGGAGGGTCTGTATTATGTTCTTCCCTAGTGTCAACGAGATATTTTCCTTCATGCTCAAGAAAACATTCCTCTATTTCCTGCTCTTGCACACGGTGCTTAGTTGTAAGCTTTTCCCTCATTGCCGGGGAAGTTACTAGGGTAACCATTGAGTCTCCATTGTATATACGCAGCTGCATAAGTCAAGTTGGGCCGATGTCGCGCATTTCAAGTGGTTCTTGTGTGGCATGGCTTATTTCCTCACAACCCAAACCCACACCAGAAGGTGCTCCTACCTCTGAATGGCCGGCCACCTGGCAAACGCAAATACCCAAAGCATAATTAAATTAACCAACGGAATGAAGGTCAGAATGACCCACCATCGGCTATACCCAGCCTTGCCTATGATCATTGCTGCCGGCAGAACAATCAGCACGAGGTAGCCTAAAAAAGGGAAGATCATTCCAAAACCCATGCCGTAGTTGTCCATTTCCATTCCCATACTTATCTCCTTGTCTTTGCGCCCCTCGCACCGTTCGAGCAATAAAGGGCGCAATCAATGCGAACGTGGATGCCTCGTTGATTGCTGACACCAGTCGCTAAAAGTGCAAGACCGATCCCTTCCACCAAAAAACCACATCAAGCTAAACGTTTACATCACAGATTACTTTCATAAGTAGCTTTTCTTGCCGCTGTCTGAATAGCAATACGTCCCTCCGCGTGGCCCAGTGCAATACGTAGTACTTCTGCAACAGCAGGGCTACAGGGCGTTGACCGCAACCACCTTCGTGTGTGTCATGCAGTGTGCAGTGATCTTGTACATAAACACTAGATAGCCGATGCCCAGCGTCAAGATGCTGATGATTGCCCATAAGATGATATTGCCAATCATGCTGGCCAGATCAATGGTGCAGATAAGCCGTCCAACTTTCTTGCCCTCGTTGTCATAGGCAAACGTTTTGCTGATGATGAAGCGCTGCATGTAATATGGAAAAACGAAAAGTGCCAGTCCAAAGGTGACAAGTGTCAACAGCAGCCAGACAATCAGGTGGCCCAGTACATCAAATGCGCCTAACTCCGACTTGAGTTGAAGATTCTGGAAAGAGGGCCCTCCCGTGATGCGAACTGTTGGATGAGGCTGAGCGCTGGGCGCTTCGGCAGTTGCCATTGTGACTTCTTGTTGATATCCCATCCATATCTCCTAGATATATTTACAGAACCCAATCAAACTGAAATTTTCGTTACTGGGCTGATAGGGCCGTCGGCATGCCTTCGCGGCCTAAAATCCAACTCAGCGCCGGGAGAATTGACCTACCAATTACATCCTTTTCGTATCTCAGCCAACGCGACATCGGCGCCAGCCGTTTCAAATACAGCGGTGATCGGGTTTTCGTTGTATGGCGTCAAGTTGGCGACGAAAGACGTGCTCGCCACCAGCCGCTTTAGCGTCCCTATGGGCGACCCAGGATGGAATGCGGCCTTGCCATCAGTCGATATGTCCCATGAGTTAGTTATGGCCTTTTCTTTATCGATGCGATGAGAGGTTCGGATCGTACCTCTGCCAAGATATGACGCCCAATTGATATACATTTCTGTTTTGTTGTTTGCGCACCTTACCGAAAGGGCTATGGGATCGCCGTACTTTCCCATTCCAGATGATGCGAAAAGAGAGGCGGTGTATATGGATTTATCGTTCAGAGGATCTGTCTTCGTGCGGACTATCCACTCGCCAGC
Organism: Allopusillimonas ginsengisoli; assembly: GCA_005239165.1. Lineage (GTDB taxonomy): Bacteria > Pseudomonadota > Gammaproteobacteria > Burkholderiales > Burkholderiaceae_B > Allopusillimonas > Allopusillimonas ginsengisoli_A. Next base: position 195,861 of record RAPG01000006.1, on the reverse strand, counting down.
GCCATCTGTCGCGGTAGCGACCTGGGTGGATGGTGCCAGTGAGTGGCGCTCAGCGAGAGAATCGAAGCAGGCCAGCCGCAGAACACTATTTGTTTCAGCTGCGCATGTGGCAATTTCTTTATCCTCTACGGCATTCGCTGAAAACGATGCCATCAACAAAGCTGCAATAAATAACCCCTTCATCTCACCATCCTTACAAGATCCCTTCAAATTAAATTTTTTTCGTCACTTGCCGCATTGCTAGCAAACTTGAATCGCTATGCCATGGGTGTACCGATGCTTTGCATGGCGCACACCCAGTTAATATAAATTTTCGTTGAGAACGATATCGGTAAACAGGCTACGTCACAATTCTAGGAGCGCAGGGAAGTCCTTATGGGTTACGGCAGCTCGAATAGCGTCCTGTATTGCGCCAAGGCCGGCTTGTGCTGTCTGATTGCACGCAGTTTCGCCGTAGAAACTGGATTGGTATTTATATGTATTAGTGATTGCCACTGATTTTCCGTTGCTTGAGCGTAATTCCAGCCCTACGGTCCATGACCCACCCATTGATTCAAAATCAAGCGCGGTGATGCTTCCGGTTAATTCGATAGGGGCTTCCTTAGAGTAGATGTTCGCGATGATAAGCTCGCTAATAAGAGCTTTTCGCACATACTCGGCATAGCTTTCCCCATCAGGGGTTTTGATGGGGCCAACGCCACGGCACATTATTTCGCCAGGCCTATCGTTGGGCCCAGTAGGCTTAGCGGAAAGAAACTCACCCACCTCAACTTGCACATCCCCGACTGCCCGCAAGGCCGCTACAGTGTCGGTTGAGACGCTATATCTTGGCACCGCATAGGTTGAGCAACCAGCCAGCCCCAGCGTGAGCAAAATTACCATCATTTTCTTCATTGTTGCTTCCTTACAAAATTACATCAAACTTAACTTTCGTTACTTGCCCCCCGTATGATGCGGGCGGCTACTACAAGTCTCAACTATTTTTTTTCTTTACATCCAGGCCGACCTGTCCCGCCGCGATAAGAATTGCAGCTTCAAGCTGTGCACGATGAAAGTCGTTTAAGGCTCGTACCTTCGCCTCGTCAATTGATAGAAGAGGCCAGCCTTCACTGGACTTCATATTTGGCGGTTCCGCTTCAGGCGTTCTACCCAACAGCTCATCAACTGAGCGACCCAGCGCTTCGGCTATGGGCTGGTATTGCTCGGCGGGCAACCCTCGAGTCTTCCAGTTGGTGACGTGCTGAGGAAGCACCCCCAAACGCGCAGCGAGGGCAGACTGATTCATGCCTTGTTCTTTAGCCCATCGAAGTGCTCTGTTTATCACGGTCGTGTTCATTTTAGAAGAGTAAACAACTCGTTGACTCTTTGGTTACACGAAGTGTTGATTTAATATTAAACATGATGTTTAATATTCATATGCAGAACGCAAAAAACATCATTCAAATGCTTGGTGGCCCAACCAAAGTCGCCCAGTTACTCGGGCTTGAAAAACCTGGGGCGGTGCAGCGAGTAAGCAACTGGGCGCGGCGAGGTCGCATCCCTGCGCAAGTCATTCTTGATCACCCCAGGGTTTTTGCCAGAACGAGGGCACGGGTTTCGGCCGAGTCTGGCGTTAAGGAGGTCGATCATGTCGATTATGCGTAGCTTAATGCGAGATGCCTTAACGGTCTGGCTAGTGAGACATCATGGCGCGACTCTGCGACGAATCCGTTTGCCAAAGGCCTCATCCTTTTTTCGGCAAAAAAGTGAGTTGCACAAACACATCAGCGACCACTCGTGCCGGAGCTTTCCCCAAAGCCCTGCGCGTAATTCTGAAGGCATCATGCAAGAGGTCTTCGATCTCTTCCTTATCTTCGCTGTGAACGACGGTCGCATCGTCACCTTCGGCGGCGTGACGAGAATTGTTCCGGCACATCCGCACGAAAACTTCTGCAACGACCGTCGCCGGAGCCTTGCCCATAACTCTGTGGGTGATGTTGAACGCGTCTCGCAGGTCAGCTTCGATTTCAACTTTTTCCATGCCGTACTAAGCCTTATGGAAGCTGTAAATGCAAACAGTGAGGTATTTAGCCATGAGTAATTTACGAGAGTGGCTTCTTCTGATTCAAGCTCTGTCATTAATGATCCTGGCCGTGATTTTGTATTTGACCGGCAAAAACATGAATCGCGTATGGAGTGCAATGTCCCAAGAGCTTTGGCTTTTGCGCGACTCGATGAGAAAAGATCGCTCGACGGGCTTGAGCGAAACCTTAGCTGGAGGAAGCGAAATATCAAGCCCCAACCTTCCAGAGGATAAGTTTTGAGAAGGGTGGTATTTAATTGTGTCGAGGCAGGGGTCGTAATCAAATTCTGGCTTGCCGATTTTCGCGCCTCGTACGGAAAGCGCAACGAAACGCATCGCCTGTTGGGCAGGGTGAATCGTGACGTGCAGAATATATCGTCCGTCATCCAGCGCGGTTATCGATCCGCTTACATACGGGTCGGACTGGCGCTTAGTGATTACAAAGCTCAGCAGGGCAAACAAGGCGGTTGCAGCCGTTGCGACAGCCGTACTAATGATGGCTATCTCACCAATCGTATGGTCAATCCTTTTCGGAAACGTTTGGTTACTGGGATTCCAAATCTTAGCCGACTAGGGTTGACCGCCTCAATGAACCGTCACGGCACCTTCATGCCAGCCGCCGCCAATATGGTTGAGCATCAGGCGCACGTAAACACACTCTATGTGGCCGTCAGTCGGATCTTCAAACGTTTGATAAGCCAGATCGGCGGCTTCGTCAAAGAGGGTGATCCGCGTTGTGTCGGTCAACAGGTTGAAAGCCAGCGCGGGTACGGGTTCCGTCTTAATTTTCTCCATAACTCCACTGTATCGGTGGAGCGAGTTTCTTAAAACGTTCGAGGTAAACGGCAATGAACAGCATCGATGCCGCACACGCAACCGTTCATGACTATCCAGGTGGTTCAGAGTCTCTGGGGCCGCGGGTTGGAATCTCACCAGCGGTTCTGCGCAACAAAGTGAATCCAAATAACGAAACACATCACCTCACATTCGCCGAAGCCCGGCGTATTACCGCACTGACCGGCGATCACCGAATGCTCAAGGCTTGGGCGCACGAAGAAGGCTTTTTGCTCGTCAAGGTGCCCAACGGTGCAGCTGATTCTTCGGACATGGCTGTGCTGGAACAAGTTGTAGGGCTGGGCGTGGCCAATGGCCAATACATGCAGGCGATCCACACCGCACTTGCCGATGGTCGTGTCGACGTTAAGGAAATCGAACGCATCCGTGAGGCTGAGCGAGAACTGCAGACCGTTGCAGCCACGGTGACGCAGCGTATGCAAGGCATGGTGGGGTGATCGGTATGCAAGCTTGCAAGCAGGCGCGCGACGCTGGTATGCAGCAGGCTTTGGATCACGCCCAGGCTGTACATGAAGCTTGGGGTGAGCAGGCCATGGCTGCACTACGTGTTTATCTTGCTGCGCATCCCGGTAAAGAGTTCATGACGGAAGACGTTCGCGCCTATGCGTACGAGGTGTTGTCGATTCCTCAGCCGCCGCATTGTCGGGCCTGGGGATCCATCATTGCGAAAGCCGCACGACACCGTTTGATTGTGCGTGTGGGTATTGGCCCGGTGAAGACGGTCAGTAGTCACATGGCGAACGCTTCGGTGTGGAGGGCTGCGTGATGGCTGAAATCACGCTGGTGCGCCAGCCTGATATCGCGTTGTCTGAGGAAGAGAAAGCCATTGCTCGGCGTGCCATGTTTGGCTACGTGGACGGTCTGGGTGAACGCGGACGCCGGCAGTGGCGTCGGCTTTGGAATCGGTTGCTCAAGCTTGAGCCGGGCGAGATGGTCGACATCAAGACGCATCAGGAGCGTCTGGGCTGGTATCACCGCAAACACATGGCCATGGAGTCGGCAGTATTCGAGTCGCAGGAGCGATTTGAAGACTTTGACGCATTCCGTGCTTGGCTAAAAGTCGGGAGCGGATTTGTGAATTGGTATCCCGGACCGAAAGGCGGTGTCATACCGGTACCCAAGTCAATCAGCTACGCCAAGCTGGAACAGGCCGACATGGAGGCGTTTCACGCTGATGCCGTGGCATTTCTGCGCACGCCACACGCCTGCAAGACGATGTGGCCGCACCTGTCGCCCATGGCAGCTGGCGCGATGGTGGAGGCCGTCCTTGGAGGTTTTGGGGAATGATGCGCCGATCACCGCTAATCAGACGGACGCCGCTACGTGCCATAACTTCGCCCGTACGAAAGGGTGCAAAGAAGGCTCCAGGACTTGCACAGCGTGTCGCTCTGGCCGTAGGTACCGCTCTGGATCACCGACACAGTGAGCCTTCGGTATTTCGAAGCAAGCGCCACCGGCAGAACGTCGCTGCACTTCCGTGCGTCTGCTGCGGACTGGAGAAGCACAGCCAAGCTGCCCACCTAAATCTGCTGGCGCTTGGAAAAGGCAAGGGCTTGAAGGTTTCTGACGCCTTCACGATTCCGTTGTGCTGTACCCGTCTGGGCCTTATCGGCTGCCATGTGCGGCTGGACAGCTCGGGTCAGTACGACAAGGCAACTTCCGAGAGCCTGCAGATCGCATGGCTTCAAAAGACTCGTACCCAACTGATGGCGCTAGGTCAGTGGCCCGCCGAGGCTGAGGCCGATGTTGAGCGCTTTTTGAGGGCATATTTAGAAAGGAGAGCGGCATGAGCGCTTCACTTCCTTGGTTTCGCATGTATACGGACTTTCTTAACGATCCAAAGATGATCACTCTGGCTTTTGAAGACCAGCGTCATTTTATTGGCGTATTGGCACTGAAATGCGACGGTGCGCTGGATCAGAATTGCCCGCCTGAGTTGATGGACCGAATCGTCGCTCAACGTCTTTGGATCGACCACGCCATCATCCGTGATGTAAAGCGCCGCCTTATCGCTGCAGGTTTGATTGGCGAGGACTGGCAGCCGCTTGGATGGGATAAGCGCCAGATGAAGTCCGACAGCAGCAAAGAACGTACACGGCGCTACCGTGAGAAGCAGAAACAGACCAGTGACGATGATGTGACGTTACTGAAACGTCACAGTGACGTGCTAGATATAGATACAGATACAGATATAGATATAGAAAAAGAAGAAAAGAAAACAAGCAAAAGAAAAACCGCTACGCGTTCCGCTTCGCTGTCTGTTTCTGACCTGGTTGGCCACGGAGTCGATCCTCAGGTTGCTCATGAGTTCCTTGCGATCCGAATGAAGAAGCGAGCGCCTCTGACGGAGCTTGCTCTGGCTGGAATCAAGCGTGAGGCTGCCCGTGTTGGGTGGACGCTAGACCAGACGCTGCGAAAGTGCATCGAGCGCGGATGGCAGGGTTTTGAAGCTTCGTGGGTGGGCACCGCTAGGCCACTTGAAGGGAAAAATCGCCAAGAGGCCTTGGAAGCCAGAAACCGGGAGGTTGCCGAACGTCTTGCGAGGACTGTCCAATGATCGATTCTGACAAAGCCGAGTTTTTCACTTTGCTTGGTGGGGTGTATGCCTTCTACCGGCAGGAGATTTCCGACTTCGCCGGAGGCGTTTGGTGGCAAGCGATGAAGCCGTACGATTACCGCGCTGTTGCTGACGCCTTCAACCGTCATTGCGTAAATCCGGATTCTGGCCAGTTCATGCCCAAGCCTGCAGACATCGTGAAGATGCTAGGCGGATCCAGCCAAGACGCGGCAATGGTCGCCTGGTCGAAGGTCGATAAGGCTGTGCGACAGGTCGGTACGTACGCATCGGTGGTGTTCGACGATCCGATCATTCACAGGGTCGTCCACGACATGGGCGGCTGGGTGGCTCTCGGCACAAAGACCGAAAACGAATGGCCTTTCGTCGCCAAGGAGTTTGAAAACCGATATCGAGGATACCGTGTCCGCAGCGAGAGGCCGGGTTACCCGCGCCAGCTTGTTGGCATCGCCGAGCAGCAAAACAGCCAGAACGGTTTGGCTTCGCAACCGCCGGTGCTTATCGGTGACGGCGCAAGGGCACGAACAGTGATGCTGGGCGGATCAGATGCGCCACTTGTGGGCTTTGAACGCATCACGACAGACGAAATGCTCGCTCTCGCTGCTCCACGGCAGGAGGCTGCATGACTTATCAATGCATCGACTGCAAGCAATTCAGCCTGCGCGAAGCCGGTGCGATGGCAAGGCTGGGGTTCGGTCACTGCGTATTCGAAAAGAGCAGGGCGAGCTTTTACAGCGCGACATACAAACGTCATTGCCAGAAATATGAGTCTGCAGGGCGAGAAGCTGCTGAACGCCGTCGGCAATGGCTGGAAGGCGTGCAACAGAAGTTCGTCAACGAGGTAATGAGCCATGAGTCTTGAAGACGTGGCCTTTCCGTCGACGGTGCGTGAGGATCTTGCCGCCCTTGATGGGGCCAAGAGATATCGCCAAGGATCGGCTCCAGTTGGCCGCAGGATGCCGATACTGGCTATCGACCCCGGTACCGAGCAGTCGGGCTGGTGTGCCTTCGATGGTGAACACGTAAACGCGTCAGGCGTTATGCCAAATGCCGAATTGCTGATCTATCTGCAACGCCAGCACTTCGGCATCAATGGGTATCGCCTTGCCATAGAAATGGTGGCCAGCTACGGCATGCCCGTTGGGCGTGAGGTCTTTGAGACAGTGCGCTGGATTGGTCGATTTCAGCAGGCATGGCATTCACCAGACGAGGTAACGCTGGTTTACCGAAAAGACATCAAGCTGCAGCTGTGCGGCAGCATCAAAGCCAAAGACGCCAACATCCGTCAGGCGCTACTGGACATGTTCCCGCGCACGGGCGGCGGCAAAACCCCGCAGATTGGTATTAAGGCAAAGCCCGGGCCTTTGTATGGAGTTAGCAGCCATGCATGGGCCGCGTTGGCAGTTGCTGTTGTTGCCAAAGGGACAGTGTGAAATGAGAAAGGACATACACACCATCAAAATGGCGGCTATCCACAAACTCAAACGTGACAGGGGCATTTGTGTGCCGGCTGAAACTCCCGTGAAAGAAGTCTGCCGCATCTTAGGCGAAACACCCGACGACGGGCGCTCAGAACGCAAGATTCTGACGGATTACATACGTGTGGTTGAGTCGGCGCCATTGAAATGCGAGCGCGGCAACCGGGCATATCGCCCCGTGTTTCGGGAGATGAAGCCGGAGAACGTCAAAGCACATCCGCGCAGAGCTGACATTGACCGCGATCAGCCTCCCATGTGGACGCCCGGCGGCATTGGTAACGGCATCGAGTTCAGCCCGGTATGGAGGCGTTAATGCAAAGGATAGATGCTGACTCGCTGCTCTGGAACTGGGCGCGCTGGTGCTGGTCAGGTGAGACTGTGGGCAACATGACGCCGTACGTGTCATGGGAAGATGATCACCGGCCAATCAATCATGATCAGGCGCTGATCGTGGATGCCATGCACCGGGCGCTGCCTCATCATGAAAGCATGGTGATTACTGCCGAATACCCGCAGAAGAACACCATGTTTGCCGACCTTCCTGCTCGTGCACGGCGGGAGGCAGCCAGGCGCTGGATAGGGCAGGTGACGGGCGTATGGCTGTCCGATCACCATTACAAGCTTTACCTTGGGTTGTTCAAAGATGCTGTGAGTAGGAGGTTGCTTTGAAGTATGCGCATGAAGTAATGGATCTGCTGGCACCATATCCAGGCAGGCAGTTTCGGATGGCGGAGATAGTCCGATATGTCGCCCCTCGGGCAACGGGCGCAGATCGGCAGCGTGTGCGCAACGGTGTACTACGCGTGCTGGAGTCGTTATGCGAACATGGCTCTGTGGAGATCGAGCCTGCTGCCTGTCGAGGGGGATTTGCGACTTACGCATGGCGAAAAGTGCCACATGAACTTTCCCAAGACTGCCACGAGAAGTGCCATAATTTCGTCAGGGCGATTGCGTCTTGAGTTTTTGACGCTGCGACACGTGTGAGGCTTTATTTTTTGTTCGTTTACTGTGTGGGCCATTTCTGTCAATGTGCCGTTCAACTAGCTCGCGAGGTTATGCGGTGCTTAAAGGGGAGCGTCTTCAGGCTCATCTTTCACAACAGTTCGTGTCGTTGAGTCGGTACCAGAAACTGTAGCTATCTTCATACCGGATTCGTCTAGCTCTCCAGAAGGCGTTACCTCGATATTTGAAAAGTAATACCCGAAGGCTGGGATAGTTACATCCTGTCCAAAAACGGCTACGACTCTTCCAGGCACCCCAAATCGAACCATGGGGAGACGCCAGACCCCATTAGGGCCGGGTGGAAGTTGGAAGCTGTTGTTTAGAGTTACGCTGGCACAGAAATCTGACGGAAGTTTTGATGAGAGCTCCAAGGTATCGGCAGTATTAATAACCTCATTAGACTCTGGTCTAGTTTGGATCTCGGATAGGCGCATTTGAATGTTGACGTCAAGGTGCTTGGCGATCGAGCGTGCGGCCTGTGTGTATTCCAGTGCGATGGCATTCCATCGAATTGTGTGCTCTGTCGAGCACGCGATGATTGCTTCCTGCATTACGTCTTGACCGTCAATGAGCGTCCGAATTCCTAGAGACCCGCCACGAGCAAGGTTGACAAAAAGCTCAAACATATCGTCATAATTAGGTAGGCGGCGGATGTCCAGCCCATTCCATCGGTCGAGATGAGGGGTGAGCAATATGTTGCCAGAAATGTCGCGTTCGAAAATTACTTCAATATCCAGCAGGCTCCGAGGTGCAGAAGATTTCAGCCGGCCAGATAAAGTGCCTATGCGGAACTCAGCTGGGATGGGTGGAAATGCGGATATGCTGCGGCCATCCTTAGAAATAACACGAAGACGGATTTCTCCGGCTTTTGGGATTTGAGACCAAATTAACGGACCGGCTTCGCGTTGGCCAAGTATCTCATTCAGTGAGGGGGCGTCCTGGATACTGATTTGAACATCATTGAGCTTCACGGGCAAGCCATGCTCAACTAGGTCGCTGAACTGCTTCGAAATATTTTCGCCTCGGAGGTCCCCGCGTATTCTCATTGTTACGCTGGTTGGTTGTTTCGCAGAGACCTTGTAGATCGGCCCATTTTCGCCGTATTGAGTAGTGATCTCAAATCGAGGGTCCATCTGATTGAGAACACTCTGAAATGCCTGGTGAAATTTAGTGATGGCGCCCGGGAATATGCTGCCATGGCTGCCCGTTGCTGCCATCAGAAGCATTTTAGTGGCGTCATCTTCCTTTGGCTGGGGTTTACCCAACTGCAGGTGTGAAAAATTCTCGGCTGAGCTCTTCCATTCGAGTAACTCGCTTACGCTATAGCGAGAGTCATCACTGTCGACCTCCCGGCCGTGGATTGCGCATAGCCAGATTCCGTTCGTGTAGGATCGACGTTGCTCGGCAGTGAGGGAATCATCGAAGCGGGGCCCGCCTTTCGCTGCGGCAGTAATGTGGGCGGCTGTGCCTATACTAGTGATGCCGCCAGCGTGAGCCGGCCCGATTGTTGGAACTCTGCAGTCGGGCTTAGAGCATCGGTAACTGACTCGTTGTGCAAGTTTTACAATGGTTGCTTTCGAAAAGTCATCACGAGAGGGTTTAGGCTTGGACAAAAGTGATCCTCGCAAGATCTCATTCATTATCATAGGTGTGAGAGAAGATTATGGCGCAGATCGGCAAAGCTCTGTCGGAATGGGGTCAACCCGCAGCGCCGGCTGAGTTGCCGGAGCCTGTTGATTCGATGCTCCCCAGTACTCAAGCTGGCAACATGATCGATGCGGCCATGCTGTCGCCCGAGATCGTAGTTATCAACATTGTGCGGACTTGTGGAGTCCGTCTACTGAAGGTGGCTTAGCTGTTGTGCCAGTGCATATCTTTGGCTTTGTCTGTGTTGAATGCTGACTGAAGATATGGCTTGGGGTTTGCTTCGTCGTAAATTTCTATTAGTGTTGGATATAGGCGGATCTCAAGGTTGTCAAAAAGTGCATAGCGATTAATGTAATCGTTCATAGGCTGCCCTATTTGTGTAAGGCCATTTAAATAAATTAGTATCATTTCATGATCGCTTAGCTGCGCTCTAAGTACACCCGCATAGTGGCGTTTTTCTGATGACTCCAGGGATTCGTGTTCATCTATCCAGCGTATTAGGCCAAATAGCGTTCTTAGAGATGTTCGCACGGCTTCACCTTGATGCTCGTACATTTGGTTCCATCCTACTATGAGGCAATTTTTAATCTTCTGTCTTTTTGTTTTTTTATCACCAGCGTCGCGCATAACGGCTGAGCAATTGGTGAAAAAGAACTTAACCATTTTGTAGATGGCGTCTGTGCCTGTGCTGATATGTTCTTCAGGTATGACGGCAATATTTTTTAGCGAAACGCGGGGATTGTTTTTGGGGAATCTTAACCCTGAAATCTGCTGCTTATAGTCACGTAGCCAGACAAAGAAAGATTGCTCGAATGACTGCCGAAGAAGAATTCTGTTTTGTTCTGCCGCCTCTTTGGCGGACTGTTCCTGAAGCATGCGTTGTTCACGTAATTCCGTTCGCTGTAGGCTTAGAGTTGCAACGAGAAGCATGATGGACGCAAAGCCAATGATTGGTCCAGCTATCCCAGCGAAGTAGTCTCCGAATTGTGCCCATTGTTCGGGGTTATCCGAAAGCGGCCGACGTTTTTCTACCCAGAACCAGAGCCAATAAGGCACGATCAGCGCGGGAGTAGCAAAGACAGCTATTAACGCTCCCCACTTGCCAATAAGGCCAACTTCCAGTCCCAGAAATGAATGCTTCTTGGTTTCAACGTCCATGACGGCTCCAACTCAGTGCAAAGATATTGTTTGTATCAGAATGGTCCAGGATTGACCATGCATTTACGGAGTTCACACTATGGCAGCGCTGAACGACGCCGTTAAACGGTTCATCGTCCAAGCGTTGGCGTGTTATGACACACCGCAACAGGTGTCGGAGGCCGTAAAGGAAGAGTTCGGACTGGAAGTGCCGCGCCAACAGGTGGCGCTGTACGACCCGACCAAGCATGCGGGCCGCAATCTGAGCAATAGATGGCGAGCGTTGTTTGAAGCAACCCGGGAAAATTTTAAGGCTCAGGCTGGCGAGATTCCTATTGCCCAGCGAGCGTACCGTTTGCGCAAGATGGCGCAGATAGCCAGCAAGGCCGAGCAAATGCGCAACCTTCCGCTGGTTCTACAGATCCTTGAACAGGCGGCAAAGGAGGTTGGCGACGTATACGTGAACCGCAGGCTTGATCAGCCCAAGACGCCAGCGTTGGAGGCTTCAGTACCCGCCGCCGAGTACACGCTGAGCCCAGACGAAGATGTCCCAGACAACCCGATTCTCTGATGCAGGGCCAGTCAAGCTCACGGCCAAGCAGGCGAATATCTTTGTTTGGGGCTGGCAGCAGGTAGCGCGCTTTAGAGATGCGGTATGCGGTCGGCGCTTTGGCAAAACATTCTTGGGCAAAGCGGAGATGCGCCGCGCCGCACGCCTTGCGATGTTGTGGAATGTCAGCATCGAGGACGAAATCTGGTATGCCGCGCCTACTTTTAAGCAGGCTAAGCGCGTATTCTGGCGTCGTCTCAAGCAAGCGATTCCGGTAGCGTGGCGAGGAAGTCGGCCAAACGAGACAGAGTGTTCAATCACGCTGAAGTCGGGGCACGTCCTGCGCATCGTTGGCCTGGATGCGTACGACAACTTGCGTGGATCCGGCCTGTTCTTTGTCCTGATCGACGAATGGGCCGACTGCCCGTATGAGGCATGGGAAGAAGTTATCAGGCCGATGCTGTCGACTTGCCGATACACGGTCAACAGGATTGAGTATGTCGGTGGCCACGCTTTGCGGATTGGGACGCCCAAGGGCTTTAACCACTGCTATGACACCTACTTGGATGGCCAGGAGGGCAGGGAGCCAGATCATCGAAGCTGGTTGTACACATCACTGCAAGGCGGCAACGTACCTCCCGAAGAGGTCGAGGTTGCACGGCGCAAGATGGACCCGCGCACCTTTCGGCAGGAGTACGAAGCCAGCTTCGAGAACTATTCGGGGGTCATCTACTACTGCTTTGATCGGCGGCTAAATCACACGTCTGACACGATTAAGCGAGGCGATGCCTTACACGTCGGTATGGACTTTAACGTCGGCAAAATGGCAGCTGTGGTGTTCGTCATTCGGGACGATCTACCACGCGCTGTTGACGAAATCATGGACGTGTTTGATACGCCAGCGATGATTGACCAGATCAAGGCACGTTTCCCCGAACACAGCATCACGGTTTACCCCGATGCCTCGGGTGACAGCAGGAAAACCAACAATGCGAGCGAATCTGACATTGCTCTTCTGAAGAAGGCGGGGTTCGTTGTGCGGGTCAATCCCGCAAACCCTGCGGTGAAAGACCGCGTCAATAGTGTGAACGCCATGCTGTGCAACACATACGGCGAGCGACGCATGTTGGTGAATACGGATAAATGTCCGAAGTTCACCCAAGGATTGGAGCGCCAGATTTACGACGAGAAGGGCCAGCCGGACAAGAAGGGTGGCTTTGATCATAGGAATGATGCCGGTGGCTATTTCGTTGTTCATCGGTACCCAATCAATCATCGTATTGCCAGCGTGACCCCATTGAGAATGTAATCATGGCCCTTAAAGTCAACGAACAGTCCGCGCAAGTCGTGGCAATGGCAAAGCACTGGCCCATTGTCGAAGATCTGCTTGGCGGTACCGATTCGATGAGACAGGCTGCTGAGCGACGGTTGCTGAAGTGGCCGAACGAGGATCTGCCCAGTTATGAGACGCGCTTAGCGACGGCCACACTCTTTCCAGCATTCGCTCGTACGCTGGGCGTGATGTCGGGCAAGCCGTTTGCCAAAGCGCTGACCTACGCGGACGATGTACCCGCCCAGATCCGGGAGTGGTGCGACGACGTCGACCTGGAAGGCCGAAACCTGCACACATTTGCCTCAGAATTGCTTGATGAGGCGCTGGCGTTTGGCATTGCAGGCGTGCTGGTCGACTTTCCGCGTCTGGAAGGCGTGAAGACGCAGGCTGATGAGCGCCGTATCGGTGCCCGTCCGTACATGGTCAAGATCAACCACAATCAGGTGCTGGGCTGGAGAGCAAAGCGCGTCAACGGAGGTATGAAGCTCACTCAGCTGCGGCTTGCCGAGACGGCAGAGGCTGACGACGGTGAGTATGGCGTTGCGACGGTAGAACGAGTACGGGTGTTGCGCCCAGGCTCATGGGAGCTGTGGCAGAAGGACAGGCAGGGGTATGTGCTCACCGATAGCGGTGAAACCAGCCTGCCTGATATTCCGTTCGTGCCGTTCTACGGTCGCAGAACCGGGTTCATGACGGGCATTTCGCCGCTCTTGAATCTGGCCCATCTGAACGTCAAGCACTGGCAGAGCCAGAGCGACCAAGACACCATCCTGCATGTGGCAAGGGTGCCGATCCTGTTTATGAAGGGGTTTCCGAGCGATCAGGTTGTGACGGTGGGCGGCTCTGCAGCGGTCAAGGCTGAACAGACTGACGCCGACATGAAGTATGTCGAGCATACAGGCGCGGCCATAGACGCTGGCCGCCAGTCGCTGCAGGATCTGGAAGATCAGATGATCCAGACCGGCGCTGAGCTGCTGGTACAGACGCCCGGGCAGCGGTCGGCCACGGAAGCGAACAACGATGCCGAGGCCAATAAGTCAGAGCTGCAGCGCATTGTTGAGGGGTTTGAAGACAGCCTGGACCAGTGCCTGCAGTTCATGGCCCGGTGGGTCAACCTGGAACAGGGCGGTCATGTGTCGCTGTTTAAGGACTTCGGTTCAGCAACCCTGACCGACGCATCAGCGCAACTCATTCTGTCCATGCAGCAAAGCGGGCTCATCACCAAGGAAACGGCCATCCGCGAGCAGCAGCGTCGAGGCATGCTGGCGCCGGATATTGATCCGCTGGACGAACTGGAGCGCGTCACGGACGAAGGGCCAGAGCTGGGGATGATCGGCAATGGCGACCAATGAGCTGGATGCGGCCACGCGTCACCAGATCTATGTCGGGCGCTACTCGACGAACGTAGCGAACCGCCTGATCGCGCTGCTCAATCGGGCCGATAAGCATTTGATGGCACAGATTGCCCTGGTGCTGCAGAATGCGCCGGAGAGCTTCAAGGCCGCGTACTTGGACAGTCTGTTGAAGTCGGTGAATAACCTGCTCAAAAGCCTGTACGAGGAGGTGGGTAACGAACTGCAGGCGTCTCTGCGACAGTTCGCCAAGAACGAAGCCCATTTCAACATGGCGCTGCTGAACAACGCGGCTGGTCGGGCAAATGTTGTTGGGTCGCTGGCGTCTGTGTCGCCGAATACCGTGTACGCGGCGGCGATGGCCAGACCGTTTCAGGGCGTGCTGCTCAAGGAGGCGCTTAAAGGCATCGAGTCAGGCGTTGCAAAGCGGATCCGTGACGAAATCCGCATGGGCATCATCGAGGGGCGCACCAACGATCAGATGGTGCGGGCGATCTACGGTACCAGGGCGAATGGCCATGCCGACGGGCTGCTGAACTGGTCGCGGCGAGGCGTCGATTCTCTAGTACGAACGGCGGTAAATCACACGTCCAACGTCGCCCGGCAGGTGTCGTACGAAGCCAACAGCGACCTGCTGCGAGGCTGGATGTTTGTCGCCACACTTGATGGGCGCACAACGCTTACCTGCGCTGCGCTGAGTGGCAAGATATTTCCGATAGGTGAGGGGCCGATGCCTCCCCGGCACTGGGGGTGCCGCAGTACATCAATCCCGGTGCTCAAGGGGCAGGAAAAGCTGCTTGGCCAACGTGCCAGCAAGGATGGCCCGGTCGATGCAAATCTGGATTTCTCCGACTGGCTGCGCAACCAGCCCCATGACGTGCAGGACGATATTCTTGGGCCGACCAGGGCAGAACTCTTTCGCGCAAAGAAGATCCAGGTCGACAGGTTTACTGATGCAAGGGGCAACGTTCTGACCCTCGAACAGCTAAAAAAGAAGGACAAATCGCTCTTTGAATTAGTAAAATAATTGGATGCTAAAGCTCGTCCCTCCTCGTGAACCTACACCGTCCGAGAAGCTACTCGAACGGGTAAAGAAACGCGCCCGACCAGATGGCATGTTGCAATGCAATCGCTGCGGCGGGCGTACCTTGATGACCCTAACGCACGGCGTCATCGTCAAGAATGGCCGCAAGCAACGCGGCACGATCATTGAGAAGGACGTGTGCTACGACTGCCATAAACGCGGCATTTTTAGCCCAATGATTATTAAGCTCAAAGCAGTTAAATAGACCCGCTTCGGCGGGTTTTCTCATTTCTGGCCCCTATCTGGGGTTTTTTTTATGCCTGCAGCCTGGATGGGCGGGGCGCACAGCGGTGGATGCCGCGCATAAAGGCCGGATGGCCGAAGGACCCAGTAATGAAACTCAAACTCGACGAAAACGGACATGCCGTTCTGCAGGATGGCAAACCGGTTTACGTACATGACGACGGAAAGGAGGTGGCCTTTGATGCCCCCGCAACTGTACTGACCATTTCACGCCTGAACTTCGAGGCGATGAGTCACCGTGAGCGTGCTGAGGCGGCAGAGAAGACCATCAAGGCATTCGAAGGCATTGACGACCCGGCTGCCGCGCGAAAAGCGCTGGAGACCGTCGCCAATCTGGATAGCAAGCAGCTTATCGATGCCGGCGAGGTGGAGAAGGTCAAGGCCGAGATTCGCAAGGCGCTACAGGCGCAGCTGGACGAAGCAAACGCCAAAGCGCAGACGTTCGAGCAGCAGCTATACGCCGAGAAGATCGGCGGTGCGTTCTCGCGTTCTAAGCTGATTGCCGAGAAGTTCATCATTCCGGCAGATCTAGTGCAGGCGCGTTTCGGCAATGCCTTCAAGATCGAGGACGGCAAGACGGTGGCGTACGACCAGACCGGAAACAAAATCTTCAGCCGAGCGCGTCCGGGTGAGCTGGCCGACTTTGACGAGGCGCTTGAAGTGCTGGTCGATCAGTACCCTCACAAGGAACAGATCCTGAAGGCGTCCGGTGCCAATGGTGGGGGCGCTGGTGTCAGTAACGGTGCAGTAAGCCCATCTGGCAACTTTGGTGGCTCGCGCGACGAGCGTAAAGCGGCCATCGCAGCGAAATTTAACTTACCGACCGCCTGATCAGCGGTCTTTCTTTTGGCTGTGAGCTCGGATGGGCTCAAGCGCATGAGGCGGATGCCTCGATATTCCATTCTCTGCCCATCCGGGCGCAACACTCACAGAGAGGTAGATCATGGCACTTTCTGACATGAAAGTATTTTCGCAGTACATCAAAACTGCAACCATCGAGACGCTGGCTCAGATGGTCGACAAGTTCAATGCCGCATCCAATGGGGCAATCCGGCTTACCACGCAGGGCGTTGATGGCGACTTCTTGCAAGAGTCCATCTGGAAGGGGCTGCACTCGGCCCAGCGTCGTGTTGACCGCTATGTCGCCAACGGTGTTGCCAGCGCTACGGCCTTGGCGCAGCTGCAGGCAAACTCGGTGAAGATCGCCGGCGGCTTTGGTCCCATTCTCTGGGAGCCTGCACAGTTGACCTGGATCCAGAAGGATCCGGCTGAGGCCATTGAGGTGATCAGCCGCAATCTGTCTGAAGCCATCGTGGCCGATCAGCTCAATACCGCTATTGCGGCGCTGGTAGCTGCAATCAGCAACGTGCCTGCCGCGACCAATGATGTTTCTGCCACCGGCGGTATCACTTATGCGGCGATCAACGCGGCGCATGCTAAGTTTGGCGACGCTTCGAACAGCCTGATCGCCCAGGTCATGACTGGCGAAGTGTTCCACAAGCTCATTGGCCAAAACTTGGCCAACGCCGAGCAGCTGTTTAACAGCCAGTCGGTGAACATCGTTGCGATTCTGGGGCGTCCGGTGATCGTGACCGACGCGCCAGCGCTGTATGCAACCGGATCGCCGAACGTCCACAGGGTGCTGTCTCTGGCTGACTCTGCGGCGATTGTCCACGATGGCAGCGACATTGAGACCAACGTGGAGTCGAGCAACGGCAAGGAGCGGATCGAGACCACCTTCCAGGCCGACTACACCTTCGCGCTGGGCCTGAAAGGCTATGCGTGGGATATCGCCAACGGCGGCAAGTCGCCCACCGACGAGGAGATCGCCACGGGTGCGAACTGGGATCAGTTCGTGGGTAGCGTCAAGGCGACCGCTGGTGTCATCACTATCGGGGATGCTGCTGCCAAGTAAGCATCTGGGCCAGCCTTCGGGCTGGCCTGTTCTCTTTCAGGATAAATAATGAGCATTCAACGCAAAGTCGTCTATGAGCGGCACCCAGTCTCGCCAGAGCGCAAGAAGGAGCTTATCGCTCAAGGCTACAAGATTATCGACGCCCGGTTTGCGCCTGTGGATAAGGTGAAGCCAACCGGCAAGGACGGACAACCCACCGATGAAGCTAATGCCAGCGCAGCCACTACCACCGGCGAGACAGTAGATCTGGACGCCTTGGATGCAAATCAACTGCGCCAGCTTGCGAAGGAACGCGGGGTGAACGTGCATCCCAATGCCGGCACTGACAAGATCCGGGCTGCCCTGCGTGAGGCCCAAGGCAAAGTCGCCGGGTAAGCCATGATCGAATACGTGACTGCCACTGATGTCGATGGCCTGCTTGGCGAGGGCTGGGCCGGTACTGTCAAAAAGGCCGAGGCGGTTCTGATCGCCAATGTCTGGATGACAAACCGGCGCTTGCCTGAAGTCAATCCGATGCCAACCGAATGGAAGCAGGCAGCGGCGTACGTTGCACGTGAGGCAGCTGCCGGCAAGGTGTACGGTCAGGCTGAGTACGGGCTGATCAGTAAATCCGTTCAGGCCGACACCGTGGCAGTCAGCAAGACCTTCTCCAGCGGGCACAAAGTGGTGTCGGCTGGTGAGAACCTTGCACTGGCGTTGCTTGCGCCATGGCTGGGCAGCAGCAGTCAGGTACGTTTGGTGAGGGCTTGATATGGGATTGAGAGACGAAATTGCGCAAGAGGTCGCCGCAGCGTTCGATGATGATCTGGCCGATGCCGTTAAAGAATTCACCGGCACCCGCATCATTAGGCGAGGCCGACCTAATCCCGTCACAGAGGAATGGAACTCGGAAATCCTTACCTATGAAGGCCGGGGCGTGTTCGGTAGCTTTCAGGCTGAACTCGTGGACGGCAACAAAATATTGGCGACTGATGTGAAGCTTCTTGTCCTGCAGGTCGAGCTGTTGGCCAAGCAGGCGGTGGCATCGACAGTAGGCGAGCAAATTGCGCCAAAGATTGACGACACCATCGCCGGGATGAAGGTCATGAGCGTGAGCAGGGATCCCGCAGACGTGACCTGGACGGTCCAGCTACGCAAGGTGTAATCATGGGAGGCTGGATCAAGCCGCCGTCACAGTTTATGGCTGTGGTGAAGGGCGATTTGGTCACACGGCGACGTGAGATCACCGTGGAAGTGCTGCAGGGCGTTGTAATGACTTCTCCGGTCGACAAGGGAACATACCGTGCCAGTCATCAGGTCACCATCGACAGCATTACGATGGATTACGACATGGATAGACGGGATGAATCCGGTGATGCAACCATTCAGGCCGGTGCGCAGGTCATTGGAACCATCAACATGCCGTTCGGTGACTCAACGGTTCAGACGAATCTTCCCTATGCCGAAGTCCTTGAGAATGGACACTCAGGCCAAGCACCGCAAGGGGTGTACGGGCCGACTTTTGCAGCCATTGTGGAGAAGTACCGGTGAAGTACGAAGAGATACGCAGTGCAATCACCGAGCGCATGATGGCATTTCCCGGCCTTGAGCAGGACCGCATCGTGTATCCGAATCAGTCAGAGGTTTTCGAGCCTCCTGAAGAGGGGCTGTGGTGCAGGTTGAACATTCAGTTTGGACAGGCGTTCATGGCGGGCATGGCAGATCAGCCCTACACGCGTAAACCTGGCCAGATTGTCGTTCAGTGCTTTGAACGTGTGCGGGCTGGGCATGGATCGCTGACCATGCTGGCTGACGCCCTTGAAGCGCACTTTGCTTACTGGTCATCCGGCGATCTCGAATGCCTTGAGGCGTCCCAGATTGTGGTGGGTGAAATCAGCGGCCAATTCCAAAGCAACGGTTTTTATCAAATCAACGTGAGCATCCGGTTTCGAGCCGGATAACAGTATCTTGGCATCTTTAAATCGGCAGCTGCCGAGCCAGTAGCATGGTAGATAGTGCGCCTTGAGTAGTTCGGGCTGTCCTTCGGGACGGCCTTTTCTATTTCAGGAGCATTTAATGATGGAAATTGTGTTTCCTCTGGTTATGGTCGTCGATGGCGATCCTTTGGCGTCCACTGTCGCTATCGCAAAAGGCATGAGGCAGCGGCATGCAAGCGTCATACGCTTGACCCGGCGGTACCAAAAACGAATGGAGCGGTTCGGAAGGGTGCGATTTGAAATCCAATCCTTCTCTACGCGAGGCGGTAAGCAACAGCGTGAGGTGGCATTGCTCAATGAGCAGCAGGCCGCACTGTTGATTTCATTGATGCGAAACTCTGATGAAGTGGTAGATTTCAAGGTTCGTCTAATAGACGAGTTTTATCGGATGCGACAAGCTCTGAACCAGCGAAGCCAAAACCTGTATCAGCAATTGCAGGCTTTGGTTGCGGAAGAGGTGTCCACGCAAGTGCGTGCTTCTTTTGGCTCCCGCCTGATGCTGGAACGAAAGCGAGCAATTCCAGAATTCAGAAAACGACGCGAGCGTCTAGAAGCTGAAATCCAACCTTCTCTGCAACTTCACTGATCCGGCCACGCGCCGGGTTTCTTATTTCTGCGCCCGATAACGGGTTTTTTTTACGCCTATCTGGAGATGATCATGAGCTCAGGCGCAAAAGTCCAAACACACTTCATTGAAGAAACAATTCCCGGCACTACGCCCAGCACTGGCAAGTGGAAAACGGCGAGGTTAACCAGCAACACGCTGTCACCGACCCCGACGACAGAAGTTTCTGACGAAATCACCGATAGCCGTCTCAATCAAGGCTCTGTAACCACCGGCATGACAATCGGTGGCGATCTCGTCGGCGAGTTGTCCTTTGGCACATTTGACGAGTGGCTGGCTGCGCTCTTCTATGGGAACTGGGCGACCGACACACTTACGGTCGGCTCGGTGCGCCATACGTTCAGCGTGCAGAAGGCGTTTACCGACGTGGGCACTTATCACCTGTTCAAAGGGGTGCACGCTGCCACCGGCTCAATCGAAATCCCCGAAGAGGGCAAAATCACGCTGACCATCGGCGCTCAGTGCCTAGACTACGAAGACAAAACGACTACGTTTGTGAAGGGGGCAGCAGATCCTGCGACGGTTACGCCTTTCATGTCCAGCCTGTCGGTGGGTGATATCAAGGTGGACGGTGCGTCTCTGGCTGGCTCTGCCTGCGTATCGGCCATGACCATCAACATCGACAACACCCTGCAGATTCAGCGTTGCCTAGGTTCGGGCAAGCTGGGTCCGGGTGCTTTGATCGAGACCGAGGCAGCCATCACCGGAACCGTCACTCTTGCATGGTCGCAAAAGGCGTACTCGATCTGGAAAGAGCAGATCAAGCGCACCAAGTTTGCGATTCAGTTCCCGATTACCGACAGCCTGAACAACAAGTATGTCTTTGATTTCCCCAGTGTGGAGCTTGATGGCGAGCTGCCAAGTGGTGGCAAGCGTGATGTTATTCAGGCACAGCTGAACTGGACGGTGGCCAAGGTTGCCCCGACGATCAAACGCGAAGCTGCGGCGACCCTGTAAGGAGCGAAAATGGCATTGAAAATTGTACAGATCGACCCGGCAGGTGCTGGCGAGCGTTGGGTGGATTTTGATGACGAGATCTCGTTCAAGCTGGCAGGCATCGACAATGAGCATTACCAGATCGCCCTGGAGCGTGCCCGCCGCTTGATAGCGCGTGAAGACGCCAGCCAGTCGCTGCAGAACGTCAGCGCTACGGTTAACGACCGACGTGAGCATGACATACAGTGTGACCTGCTGGGGCGCTACATCATTCGTGACTGGAAGGGCGAAATCCTGGACGAGGACGACCGGCCAGTGGCGTATTCGCCTGAGAATGCCGCCAAGTTGCTGCGGGCCAACGTGGATTTGTTTGCCTGGGTCGTCACGCACGCAACAAAAGTGGCGGTCCATCAGAGCAAGGAGCTGGCCGAAACGGTGGGAAAGTCCTTGAGCGCTTCCGCTGGGAGCGCGACTGGCAAGGCAAAAGCAAAAAGCAAGCGCTGATTTACACCAAGCTGGGCATGTCGGTACCCGCCGAGATGCCCACTGATCCAATCACTGACCACATTATCTCTACATTTTGGGCAGCCCATAGAGCACGCCGTTACCTGGCCGGTGCCAGCGGTGCGGTAGCGTTGCCCCTATCGCATGTTGAGATAGGGGCAGTGGTTGATGCCTACGGAGCATTTCTGCCCCGCCTGGAGTTGGATACGTGCGTGCTGGCGGTGGATCAGGAACACATGGACGGGGGTATGTTCGCCCGTATTAATTAGTGACGAAATAACACAATGTTCGAGTTGATGATTTTCGCTGGCAGCATCGTAAATTTGGGCTAATTGTTGTTTGGCTTGCGTGCGCGACCTTTTGTGGACATCGCCCGGAAGAAAAGCGCCACTGTTCGCCGTGCTGGCTTGCGCTGGGTGTACTGTTCGGGCCGCTCGCATTAATTGCCGCTGGGGGCTGCCGGATCGGAACATGGTTCGTGTTGCTACGGTTGCTGTGGCCGATAAGGATAGTCCGGACCAACGAGTACGTCCTGACCATCAACACGGCAAAAGAACCGTCCGTGGTCGAGCGCAACGAGTAGGGCATCTCAAGCAGACGCCAATTCGGTACGTGCACACCGGGGAAGAGCGACTAAGCGAGCAGGTTCGGATTACCCCGCTGCACGAGGGTAGCAAGCTAGTGCCTGACGGCTAGTTGAGCCGTCAGGGTACCACAATTGCCTTAGTTTTGAACAAACGATAGTTTTAATTGTCTTAACTTGTGAAGTTAGATAGCTAGTGCAGCCACTAATTTAGCTACATTTCGTTAGTTAGGCGGTTTGCTTAACGTTAACAACTTGCTAAGTTATTAACAGTTGTGTAAATTAAGGTGCTTACTGACATTTATGTCAACAGCCATGCCGCAAGCGCATTTGCGCAATGCGGCGTCCTAAAGTCTAAAGAGGTCTGATATGTCAATCGCAATCGGGAAAAGCATACACGGGGTTGTGCTGCAACCTCGCGCTATTATTCGCCCGAAGGTTGAGGTCAAGGCTACCACTTCCGGGCAAAAGCAAGAAGTACTGAAATCGGCGCAGCGGGTTATTACAACCCACCATAAAGTTCTTCGAGCTCTGCGCGACAGGTAGATGCTGGACGTTGATTACGTTATTACGATCCACGATGAAATAATTGCTCAATTCGGTGGCCTCTCTGGATATGGACAGGGAGGCCGAGATGCGATTGAGAGCGCATTGAGCCGCATTGAGCACCATGCATATTACGCGGATGTGGACGATGTTTTCGCTATCGCTGCATTGTACGCGGTCGCAATTGCGAGAGGGCATGTTTTCAATGATGGTAATAAGCGAACAGGCCTCACTTGCGCGTTGACGTATCTGTTACAGCAGGACATCTTCATTCCCGAGGTTAATCAGTTAGAGGACATTATGGTTGATGTTGCATCGGGTGAGATCGAACATGAGGTTCTTGCGGATCTGTTCAGTGCGCTTTGGATCGCCCATGATAAGCGGGTGGCACCCAAGTGAGCTCAGGTTCATCCTTCGACTTTTACAAAACTGCTTTCCAGCCCCACCTAGTCGTGGGGCTTTTTTCATTTCCGGCTCTGCTTCTGCAGGGCTTTTTTATGTTCAGTCGTCATGACACAAGAGTCTCGCTTATCCATCGTCATCGAGTCCAAAAGCGCAGAGCAACAGGCTGTTGACCTCGAAAAGGCGCTGGCTGCGCTCGATAAGGCAGGGCTTCGAGTGTCAGCGACAGCGCCCAAAGTCGCCCGTGATCTAAACGAAGCCGGCAGAGCAGCGGGCAGGTCATCTGAAGAGGCCAAGCGCGCAACCGTTTCATGGCAGGGACTTGGTACCGCCATTAAAGGGCTTGGTTTGGGCCTGTCTGTAGGTGGCTTGGTTTCAATGTTCAAGTCTGTAGCGACGGACGTAGAGGCCCTGAACAAGATGTCCGAGCAAATCGGTATCGCGATTGAAGATCTGGGGGCCTTGCGCTACGCCGCAGCAGATATGGCAGGCATGGCCGAAGGCCGCTTTGACATGGCATTGCGTCGGATGACGAGGCGCATCGGTGAGGCTGCCGATGGTGGCGGTCCAGCTGCGGACGCACTGAAGCGTCTGAAGTTGGAAGCACGAGAGCTTGCACGGATGGATGCAGGTACGCAGTTTCGCACGATTGCCGACGCTATTGCGAGCATGCCAGCCCAAGCGGACCGTCTTCGCGCAACCATGGCCTTGTTTGATACCGAAGGTATGCCTCTGGTCACCATGTTGCAGAAGGGATCTGGTGCCATCAAGGAAATGGAGGCAGAGGCTCGGCGTCTGGGTGTGACTATCAACAAGGTTGATGCTGGCCGGATCGAAGAGTTGAACAGTGCTTTTGAACGGATACGGGCTCAGATCCAAGGCGTTAAACAAGAAGCTGCGATTGCGTCCTTGCCCGCCGTGGAGCTGCTGTCCAGCGGCCTGGAAAAGCTCGCAGGGAATTTTGATGTAATCGCCAAGGTGGTGGGCGGCACTGTTGCGGCAGCCTTCACAATTTATGCGGCCAGGACTGCCGGGTCCACAGTGGCAACTTTGGCCAATACTGTTGCCACGATTAGATCTGCCAAGGCTGAAGCGCAACGCACTGCTGCAGTGCTGGCGAGCACCCGCGCTAATCTAGGTCTGTCGGCGTCCACTGCCCAGCTCACGGCAGACACCGCTGCGTGGGCAGCGGCTACCCAGCGATTGGCCGCAGTGCAGATTACGGCAGCAAGGGCGGGCAGTCTTCTTCTGGGCGTATTCGGAGGGCCGGTTGGACTGGCCGTTACTGCAGGCATTGCAGCAACGGCGCTTCTGACCTTTGGAAGCAATGCGAGCAAAGCGAAGACTCTTACGACAGATCTCGCCCAGTCAGTGGACGCGCTTTCCAAGGCATTTGTTGCGGCCAATGAAGCCAAGCGTGCCGGGATGCTGTTGGACGCTCAAGAGAAACTTGGGGAGGCAGCAAAACAAGCGAAAGACGCTACGGCTGCCCTTCGTAATCTGATAGACGTAAACCAATGGTTGAGCGTCCAAATTGACCTGACCGGTCAAGTTAACCGAGCTTTTGAACAGCTACGGCAGAATATCGACGATATCAGCAAGTCTTCGATGACCGCTGAGGAGAAATCAAATGCCCTGGTGCGTGCGGTGCAGGACATCTCCAAGGTTCTACCGAAGAAACTTGCGGACGAACTGCTGCGTGCTGCGATCAAAGCTGGCGAGAGCGCCGCTGCGGTTCAAGACCTGGCCGATAAAGTCGCTGCTCTTCGCAGTCTTATGGGCACTCCGCTGCCGACTGCAGGTATCGGAGAGGGTCTAACCAGTCAGCTTTCGGACGAGTTTGTAAGGCTAGAAGCCCAAATTAATCGGCAGATTGCCTTGATGGGCAAATCCGGCCAGGCAGCCCAGTTGCGTTATGACCTGGAGCATGGCGAGCTGGCAAAGCTTGTTCCGCTTGAAAAACAGCGGCTCCTTGCCAAGATCGATGAACTGGACGCCAGCGAGAAGGCAGAAGAAGCCAGACGCAGGGCGGCTGCAGCAGCAGGAAATCAAGCCAAGGAAATCGACGGCCTCTTGAGGTCGTTACGTGAGCAGGCATCGGTGTTGGGTATGACCGAAGAACAGGCTGCCCGGTACCGGATCGAGACCGCTAAGGGTACCGCTGCACAGAGGCAAGAGGCGCTTGCGTTGTTCGATAAGGTCCAAGCCTTCAATAAGGCAGAGCAGGCTGCAGAACAACTGAATGCGGCGACACGAGAGCAGCTGCATCTTCAGAATGAACTCGACATTTTCCGTGCGCAGCAAGACTTAACGGTCTCCGGCCTTGGTATGGGAGATCGTCGCCGGCAGGAGCTTGAACAGGAATACCAGATCCGCGAAGAGTTCGCCCGACGCCGCCGCGAGCTGGATCAGGCGCAGGAATCTGAGTCAACCCGCATCAGCGATGAGGCGCACAAGCGCCGCATGGAATCTTTGCGCAGCGCCGAAGAACAGAAGATCGCTATCCTACGCGAGACCGCTGCCCGTCGCCAGATCGTCGAGCAAAACTGGGTGACCGGTGCATCACGTTCCTGGGATAACTATGTTGACCGGGCACGGAACGTTGCCGGGCAGGCTGAGGCCGCGTTTACCGGGCTTTATGACGGTCTTACGAATGAGGCATCGAACTGGGTAATGGGGATGGAAGCAAATTTCAAGGACGTGCTTCGCAGCTTCCTTTCCATGCTTATACAGATGGAAATCCGTGCTGCAGCGTCTACGCTGTTTAGCAGCATAGGCGGCGGTGCGGGAGGCTTCATAGCCGCCGCAGCGAGTTCGCTATTTGGTGGTGGACGCGCAAAAGGCGGGCCGGTTTCGGCCGGGCGCATGTACGAGGTCAACGAAGAAGGTATTCCTGAACTTCTCAAGATCGGGAAGCGGCAGTTTTTGATGATGGGTGCCCAGAGTGGACATGTGACACCGCTGGCTGGAAGTGCCAGCGCGGGGAGTGCAGCACAGCAAGCATCGAGTGCCCCTATCGTCAATATCTACTTCTCTGAGTCAGGCATAAAGTCTGAGGCTCCGACAGGGCTGGAGCACTTCGGAGCAGAGATAGCCCGATTTGTTGATGCTCGATTTAAGGAACTGGAAATTCACTCGTATCGGCAGGGCGGTACTGCGTGGGCGAGGGGAAGATAAAAATGGCAAAGGTATTTACATGGCCGGCTTCTATTGGTGCTAAGGGCGAGGTGACCTATAGCGTGCTCGAAGCACAGTTTGGCGACGGCTATAAGCAGTCTGTGGGCGACGGTATCAACAACCGCACCCAGTCATGGCCACTCACATTCAAAGGCCATTCTGAAAAGATCCTTCCTATCGTTCAGTTTCTGGACGAGCACGAAGGCTGCAAGCCTTTTGAGTGGACGCCTCCGCTGAGCAAAAAGGCACTGTTTGAGGTCAAGGGCTTTTCGTTGACTGAGCGCGGCACTGACTATTACGTTCTGACAGCGACGTTCCAGCAGGTCTTTGCATGATCAATACAGATATCCAGAGCTTGACCCCCGGCAATCTGATCACCCTGTATGAGATTGACTGTACAGGTATCAATGGGGCAATAGAGCGCTATCACGGCCACAAGGACGGCATCATTACGTGGCAGGGGCATAAATACCAGCCGTGGGCCGTTGAGGCCCGCAACTTCGAGCGCACGGGTGACGGCCAGCAGCCGCTGCCAGAGATGACGGTGGGAAACATTGGCCAGGACGAAAATGGCAA
Source organism: Allopusillimonas ginsengisoli (assembly GCA_005239165.1). Lineage (GTDB taxonomy): Bacteria > Pseudomonadota > Gammaproteobacteria > Burkholderiales > Burkholderiaceae_B > Allopusillimonas > Allopusillimonas ginsengisoli_A. The sequence continues at coordinate 169,303 of RAPG01000006.1, read as the reverse complement.
CAAGGTCACCGGCGTGGTGTCGGCCCTTTGCCTTGCGCTGGATGACCTGGTCGGCGCTAAGGTCACGCGTCGGCGCACGTTCAAGAAGTATCTGGATGCCGTGAATTTCCCGGACGGCAACCCGTCGGCTAATCCAAATGAGCATTTGCCGGACGAGAAATGGATCATCAGCCAAAAAAAGACTGAGACGCCCGAGGCAGTCACATTCGTGCTGGCTTCGCCGCTGCAGTTTGATGGCGTGCAGTTGCCCAGCCGCGATGTAATCGCCGGCATGTGTTGGTGGCTCCTTATGGATGGGCCTGAAGGTGGCTACCGTGGCGCGTACTGCAGTTATGCAGGCAAGGCGATGTTCGACAAAGACGGCAACCCAGTAAAGGATCCATCGCAGGACAAGTGCGGCGGTCGCGTTTCAGACTGCAAGCTGCGGCACGGCCAATGGCAGCCATTGCCCTACGGTGGCTTTCCTTCATCGGACAGACTTCGATAATGCGAGCACATATTAAGCGCACCATTGAGCGCCACGCATTGGCTGATTATCCGCGCGAGGCCTGCGGCCTGATCGTGGCAGAAGGGGATAAGCAGCGCTATGTGGCGTGCAGGAACATGGCTGAGCATGGACAGGACTTTCAGTTACCGGCAGACGATTACGCGGCAGCAGAGGATCAGGGTCAGGTGCTTGCGGTAGTGCACTCGCATATCGACCGTGACCCCATGCCGAGCGAAGCCGACCTTGTTTCGTGCGAAGCGACGGGTTTGCCCTGGCATATCGTCGCGGTGGCCAAAGAGGCTGGGGCTGAAGTCCCTGTTGTGCTTGGCTGGCACAGCTTTGAGCCTTCAGGGTACCAAGCACCACTGGTGGGCAGAACGTTCTATCACGGCAGCCTCGACTGCTATGGCTTGATTCGCGACTTTTACCAGCGAGAGCTGAGTATCGAGCTGATGGACTTTGAGCGTCCTGATGACTGGTGGAACAACCCGGACATGGGCGAGCTCTATCTGGATAATTTCGAGCGAGCAGGCTTTGTGCAAGTGAACGATGGCCCTCGCTACGGGGACGTGATCCTGATGCAGTACCGCAGTGATCGCACAAATCACGGTGGTGTCTATCTGGGCGAGACCGAGTTGAAATCCCAGCCCGGCCTGCATCCGGTACCCAATGCCATGCTGCACCACGCCATGCCGCGCTTGTCTGAGAGGGTAATTTACGGCGGCTACTGGCGGGATACAACCAGAATGATTGTGAGGTACGTCAAGTGACCGCGACAACCATGCATGCACCCGCTTCGGCGGGTTTTTTTACGCCTGAACGAACCCGAACGATTCGACTGTACGGCAAGCTTGGTGCCCGATTTGGCCGGATCCACCGGTTCGTTTGCAACAACACAGCCGAAGCCGTGGGTGCGCTGTGCCAGATGGTGCCGGGCTTTCAGCAGTTTCTCTATGAGAGCAAAGACAAGGGATTGGGCTACGCCTGCTTCATTGGTAAAGAGAACATTGGAGAGGGTGGCCTCCAGTACCCGGTGGGTGATGACGATATCCGCATTGCACCCATGATTCTTGGATCGGGGCGCGGCGGCATGTTCCAGATCATCCTGGGCGCTGCACTGATTATCGCTGCCCCCTATATGGCAGCCGCCGCATTTAACGCAGGCGCGATGGGTCTGACGGCAGCTATTGCCACGTACGCGCCCATGCTTGGCTGGGCTATGGCGCTAGGTGGTGTTGCGCAGCTTCTGGTCAAGCAACCGCAAGGCTTAACCGGCGTGGAGTCGCCCGATAACGGCGCTTCGTACAACTTTAACGGGCCAGTCAATGTCACTGCCCAAGGCAACCCGGTGCCCATTCTTTATGGCGAGGCCATTGTGGGTTCGGTCATGGTGTCGGGGGACATCTATTCAGAGGATATTCAATGAGCGCTGTAGTCTTGGAGCGCCGTGGCGGCTTGCGTATTCTCGGTTCTGGCGGCAAGAAGGGGCGCGGAGGTGCACGCTCGCCCGTCGAGCAGCCAGATTCCCTGCACAACACCTCGTACGCCTCGCTACTGGACGTTATTTGCAACGGTGAAGCCTACGGCCCCGTGCACCGCGATGCACCTTTTCGGGACATCTATCTGGACGGCACACCCGTTCAGAACGAGGACGGCAGCCTTAACTTTCGTGATGTGCAGGTGGAAGTTCGCTATGGCACGCAGGATCAGGAGCACATTCCCGGCTTTCCCGCCTCGTCGAGCGTGAAGTCTGTTGGCGTGGAGGTCAAAACCACTACGCCGTGGGTGCAGCAGATCACTAATCCAGACCTGTCCGCTGTTCGGGTGAGCCTGCACTGGCCACAGTTGATGCGGATGGTGGAAAAGGGCAAGAAGGCAGGCGACCGGGTGGGCTTTAAGGTCGAGTACGCCATTGACCTGGCCGTTGCTGGTGGCACGTTTGCCGAGGTTGTCCGCAGTGCTGCGGATGGCAAGACCGTGAACGGCTACACCCGCACACATCGCATCGACTTGCCAGCGTCCACCAGCGGCTGGCGCGTGCGCGTACGCCGCATCACACCCGAGGCCACTAGTACCGCGATTCAGGATAAAACCGTCATCCAGTCGTATGCCGAGGTCATCGACGGCAAGTTTCGCTTTCCGATGACGGCCTTGCTGTGGCTTAAAGTTGACGCCGAGCAGTTTCGCGCCATTCCTACCCGCGCCTACCGCTGGCGCGGTCAGATCGTCCGCGTGCCGAGCAACTACGACCCTATTGCGCGCACGTACTCGGGTGTTTGGGACGGCACATTCAAGCGTGCGTGGTCGAACAATCCAGCTTGGGTGTACTACGACATCCTGTTGAACAAGCTGTATGGGCTGAGCAATCGCGTAGATGCGTCCATGATCGACCGTTACGCGCTCTATCAGATCGGCGTGTACTGTGATCAGTTGGTGTCAGATGGGCAGGGCGGGCAAGAGCCTCGGTTTGTGTGCAACACGTACATACAGAGCAAGGCCGATGCGTTGCGGGTGCTTAACGACCTGACCAGCGTGTTTCGCGGCATGGCCTACTGGGCCAATGGTCAGGTTGTTGCCGTGGCCGATATGCCCAGCGATCCGGTGTACACCTACACGAACGCGAACGTCGTCAATAGGCGCTTTGAGTACACCGGTGCCGATATTACGACCCGCAAGACTGTTGCCTTGGTGTCGTGGAATGATCCGAGTGACTTTTATCGGTCCAAGGTCGAGGTCGTCAACGACGACGATGGGATCCGGCGCTATGGCATCCGCAAAGCCGAGATCAAAGCAATTGGCTGCACGTCGCGAGGTCAGGCCCAGCGCGTTGGCCTTTACCTCCTGTACACCTCCCGAATGGAAACAGGTGGTACTGCGTTCTCGGTGGGGCTGGATGGTGTTATTCCGCAGCCGGGCAGAATTATTAAGATCGCAGACGAAAACCGCGCTGGACGGAGTATGGGCGGGCGTATTGCGCGGGTGGAAGGCCGCCGGATCACACTTGATCGTGACACGGTTGCAAAGGTTGGCGACAAGCTGACGGCCAACCTTCCGACGGGCAAGTCGCAAACACGTACAGTCTCGGCGGCTGAGGGAAGGGTAGTCACCGTCTCGCGTACGTTCTCACCGATTCCGGTGGCAGGGGCTGTGTGGGCGATTGAGTCTGATGATCTGGTTGCGCAGCATGCACGGGTTATCTCGATCAAAGAGCGCGAAGGTATTGTCTTTGATGTGGCTGCGGTCGCGCACCATCCGGGCAAGTTTGAGGCCATCGATACTGGCGTAAGGCTCGATCCATTGCCGGTATCTGTTGTGCCTCCGCGAGCTCAGATCGCGCCGGGCAATGTGCTGGTGACTGCGCATCATATCTTCCACCAAGGCACAACGCGTCACTCGATTGAGATTTCATGGGACGCGCCAGATCATGCCGTCTTCTACGATGTTCAGTGGCGACGTGATAACGGCGACTGGGTAACTGTGCCTCGTACGGGCACCAGATTGGTGGAAGTGCGAGATGTCTACTCGGGCGGCTACATCGCAAGGGTGCGTGCCATCAATGCGCTGGATGTGCCATCTCTGTGGTCATACTCGGCGCTCACTGAGATAGATGGCATAGTAGGCGCACCGCCCGTGGTGGCGAAGTTGAAAGCCGATGGCATTGTGTTCGGGATCCGTCTCGCATGGGAATTTCCGTCTACGCCCAACATCATCGAGCGCACGGAGCTGCGGTACAGCCAGACCCCGGCGTTCGACGAGTCCATCGACTTAGGCTCGTTCGGCTATCCGACCAACCAGCACACCCTCATGAACCTTGCAGCAGGCGCTCGCCTGTACTTTTGGGCGCGATTGGTCGACAAAAATGGTACCCCGGGGGCATGGTATCCGAGTGGCGACGGGGTCATGGGGCAGTCCAGTGCGGATGCGTCAAGGTATCTTGAGTATTTCAATGGATTGCTCGGTGAGGATCAGCTTGCGCAACGCCTCGTCGCGCGTCTTGCTGGCTTTGATAAAAGTATTGCCGATGAGTCGGCAGCGCGTAGTCGAGCCTTGACTGCCGAGGCTACAGCCAGAGGTGCTGCGATTACCAAGGAAACCACCGAACGGCAAAATGCCGTCTCGTCGTTGGCCAAGCGGGTAGACACAAACACCGCCGCTGTAGGCAAGAACGCGGCAGCGATCAAGGCTGAAGCGACGACCAGAGCTGATGCTGTCAGGGCATTGACCACGCGCGTCGAGACGAATGCAGCAGCCATCGGGAAGAACACCGCTGCAATTGACACTGAGGCTAAAACGCGAGCCGATGCCGACGGTTCACTGGCCAGACGGATCGACTCACAAACTGCTGCGGTCAACGAGGTATCCGCGACTGTTCGGAAGACTACCGAGACAGTAGCGACGATTGATGGAGGATTGAAGGCCACCTACGCGATCCGCGCCGAAGCCACCAGGGATGGGAAGATCGTCGTCGCAGGAATGGCCTTGGGCTCCTATTCGCAGCCGGGCGTGCCTGTGCAGTCCAGTGTTTACTTCACGGCTGGTAGGTTTGCGCTGCTCGACGTGAGCAGTGGGAAAGTGACGACGCCGTTCGTAGTTCAGGGCGGTCAGACATTTCTTAGCAAGGCTTTTATCGGTGAGCAGTGGGTCGAGAGCTCTAACATAAAGAGCCTGGATGCCAATAAGATCGAGACGGCCAATCTGGCCGCGAAGATGGCTCAAATCAAGACGGGCTATGTCGATTACGCCAACATTAAGGCATTGGCGGTACGCACTGCCAATATCGACAACTTGGCTGTGAACACCCTGAAAATCGCAGACAACGCCGTCTCTGTTCACGCGGCTGCAGATGCTGGGCCAATCACAAAGCAACCTCGTACTTACAGCAGAGACTTGTCTGTCACCATTTCACTTCCGGCAGCGGCGAAAGTGACAATTCTGGCGACGACGGGATCTCAATTGGATTACCCCTACACGGCGGCAATACTCTTAAATGGAACGAAAATTAAAGACATCCAGATAGGTAATAACGTGCAGGGAGGCAGGGGGATGATGTTTGGTGCAACTACTACGCTTAGTAGAACCGTAGGAGCTGGCACTCACACAATCATCCTGCGTCAGTCCCTTGATTTGCCTATCATAGCTTACCGGGGAGACCTGCCTGAATACGGGGTAGTGGTTATGGCTGCAATGAAGTGAGGCAAGGAGCATGCTAGTAACACTGTTTGACGAGGCAGGCAGGCCCGTACAGACGTTAGAGGGCGACTTAAATATTGTCGTCCTTCCTACAGTTCGAGCAACTGGACTGCGCTATGTTGAAGGCGCGTACGGACAAGATCATTATTTGGTCGGAGGTAAGGTCGAGAAGCGACCGGCCATGGAAAGCGTAAAGCTGCAGGGAAACAAGCTCACAGGCTTGCCATTTGACACGCTGATAATGATTAACGGCCAGGTGTATGAATGCGGCAGTGATCACGCCGAGCTGGAGTTCGATCAACCTGGCGTTTACCACATCTGCGTTTCGCGATGGCCATATCTGGACTGGGAGGGTTTGTATGAGAATCAGGCACTGTGAGCCACATGGACCACTGAGAGCTGCGGAATATCCTTCCATAGGAGACCAGCTCGATGCCCTGTTCAAGCTTGCTGAGGCCATGCGCACGCAAGGCATGCAAATGCCGCCGGATGTCAGCGCCTGGATAGACCAGTGTCGAGCAGTCAAAGACAAGTACAAACCCAGCCATCCTTGCCATGCACACCCGCCATCGCGGGTTTTTTTTCGTCCATCGGAACGGAGGCTCCATGCCCCAAAGGACTCTACGTATGAAACTTGAGGATGTCGCTGTGGAAGCAACAGTGATTTCTAATTCCGGCAAAGCAACAATGGGCGGGGCGGCGACCGGCGTTGTGGGTTGGCTTGCATCGGTTAACTGGATAGGGGTGTCAGGGATACTCATTGCGCTGGCTGGCCTGATTGTGAACGTCTACTTTCAGGTGAGAAAGGACAGGCGCGAAACCGCTGAGAGTCGTGAGCGAGTAAAGGCACTACGCGCACGCTGCGGGTCTGCGGAATGAATTCGCGTCGTGTAATGGCGGCAGCTGCCGGTACCGCCGCGATCTCACTGGCTGCTGCGTTCGTCAAACCTCATGAAGGGCGAAGTTTAATCGCCTATCTGGATCCCGTTCGCATTCCTACGATCTGCGACGGATGGACGCGTGGGGTCAAGTTGGGTGATGTGGCTACGCCGGAACAGTGTGATGAATACACACTGCAGGGCTTACGAGAAGCCGACGCTATCTTCATGCGATGGGTTCCGTTGGAAGTCCGTGCAGCGCTGTCGCCGAAAACCTATGCAGCTTTCCTTTCCTTTATCTACAACGTCGGGCCAGGCAAGCAGGGCGTCAAGGATGGTTTTATCTGGCTCAAAAGCGGTCGACATTCCACGATGCTGTTGCGGCTTCGGTCTGGTGACGTAGAGGGCGCTTGTCGGCAGTTGCCAGCCTGGACTAAGGCAGGTGGGAAGGTGCTGCGCGGCTTGGTGAAACGACGACATGCGGAGATGCAGCTATGTTTATCCGGGCTCAAGTAATTGGTGGGGTTGTGCTGTTGGGTGTGGGCTTTGGCACCGCTTGGTTGGCGCAGGGATGGCGGTGCGGTGCAAAGTTGGCCAACCTCCGCACCGATCACGCCGCTGTGCTCGAACAGCAGGCTCAGGCCGTAGTGGCGTCGGTCCAGGTAGCTAGAGAGATTGAACAGCGGCGTGCAGCCGCAGTGGAGCAAGAACGTGATCATGCCATCGAACAAACCCAAACGCTGGCCGCTGATGTGGCTGCTAGTCGCGCCGTTTCTGAGCGGCTGCAACGCGAGCTCGGTGCGCTACGTGCCCGCTACGCAGGCGGCAATACCGCCGCTGCCGTCCGAGGCCAGGGTGAGCAGGGTTCCGACACCATCCGTGTGCTCATCGACATGTACACAGGGCTGGAAAGCGCTGGCCGAGGGGTCGCTGAATATGCTGACAGGCTCCGAATAACCGGGTTGGGATGCGAGCGAGCTTATGACGGCATACGTAAGTTATCCACAAAGAACGGCATAAGCTATCAGTGAGCCTCCCGACAATGCGAGCAAGGCAGATATCCAGCCTACCGTTCCGGCCGCTTTGAATAGTGATTGGCCGGCAGATGACTTTGGGATGCCGTGCCGACTCACTTCACCGGCAGTCTCTGCGGCACGGAACGCAATTCTTGCGCGATCAGTCTCATTGACTTGCGCAAGAAAAGCCAGGGAATTTAGGTGAAAATCGACAACCGTTAAAACCAAACCAAGGAAAAAGAGCACCAAGGAAACCTTAACGGGAGTAAGCGCAATTTCGGCAATCTTTAGCAATGCTGAAGACCCCGCCAGCCCGGCGATGTTGATGATCGCAAGATGCTTTACAGTTTCGATTATCCATCGCGACTGAAGCGACGCCTGCGCCTCGCGCAACTGATTCAAAGCGTTGAAATATTCTTGATTTGTTGATTCCATAGCCGTTTTCGTCCACGCCAACGTTTGCAGTCTATAACGGCTTGCTCTAATTCGACAACTGATATCGGCTATCGTCGAGCTTCTGTGTAACCTCTCACTACTGAAACACCCAATGCTTGAGAATTACGAGGTAGTGAAATTGCTGCGGTCATTCAAGACCTACAGAGCGATGGATTTCGATTACGTCAATAAAGAACCCAGCGTGACATTTCACAAACCCTAAAGATCGTGCCGACTCATATTTCAGCTTGTCCTTGTAGATGGACTTGCCGGCCACTACCACCTCGCCTGCCAAATCACCTTGACTGGGTCTAAAGAAGCCCACTTGACGTGACAGTTGAATAGATCCATCCAGCCGTTTTGATCCTGTTAATTTATCTTCCCTGAGCGCTTTTGTTGCTGTGCTCCATTTAATACATTCTGGGTAAAATCGCACGATAATCTCTACTGGTTCGGCCGCTGCTGGTAGACCGTGTTCGATTCTCAGAATCTTCTGAGCTAGAATGCACGTGTCTTCGCGCACGATTTTATAGCCCATTCTTTCCCAAAATCCTGCGGATGATTTTGGAGAGCACTCGATCATCAACAAACAGTTTTGTTTGGTGCGTGACTTCTCTTCCAAGAATCTCACGATCCTGCGCCCAATGCCTTTCGCTCGGTACTCACACCAAATATCGATAACGCTTTCTGTGGTGTTCAAGTCGCCCCAGAAATAGGCCACTGGTCGATTGCTTTGTAAGTCTTCATAGACCCATAGATCATCGGCCCGGCACATATCTTGGGTCAGTTTCCAATTTCCTTTTAATGACTCAATGTTTGACGGCTGATTGGTTAACCATTTGTCGATAAAAACAAGATCATCATGGTCTGCTTTCCTTATTAAAATTTTTGTTGTGTCATTCATGTGGCCTCCAATTCGGTGGTAGCGGAAGTGCTTGCACCCGCCATCCCGCATTTAATTTTCAGTCGATCAAGTGCCCCCCCAACCACTGAAACATGGACTTTGCCCGGGTTGGACAAGGGGTCGGCTGGAAGCTCCAGATCGTTGATCTACCTAGCTCATCCGCGCAGCGGCTACTCCCACCGTACATACCACCCCTGATAGTAGCGTTGCGCCCCAATTTCTTCAAAGCCCGTAATCATCATGGCTCTTTCGCTGATGAGCGCCTGCAACTCAGGCTGCCAGAGATCGGGAATAGGGGAGTCCATATTGGAACCGTACAGGCCATGGCGAACTATGGTCAGTTTCTTTACGACCCTGCGCAATTCGGGGTGCGTAGTAGCTTCCAAGCGGAACGGCCCCGGCACAGGTGGGTCACGGTCGCGTTCATTCAGCTTTTGGCCACGACGATGGGTACGAGTTATGGTGCAATTAAGCATGATTCAGTACTGTATTAATATACAGTATTTGTACCATATCGCAGGCGCAAAAAAAGCCCGCACTAGGCGGGCTTCAGAGACTGGTAAGGGCTTGCTTTGACTGGATGTCTCAGACCCATTGACACGATTTTGACACGATGCGTCTGGAAACCCGCACAAACATTGATATATTCGCGGGTTCAATTCCCGCCGACTCCACCAGAAAACACCTCACTACACTTTGAGGTTAAAAGGCCAGATGAAAATCTGGCCTTTTTTTATGGATGCACCCAGTATGCACCAACTCCCAGGCACACTGGCCGCGATGCATCTTCACATAGTCCGTACCAAACGTGTTGCACGCAAGGCCGCCGGCAGCCGTAACCCCTTCTGCCAGAGCATTCTTCAGGCCTCATCCACGCAACGGCAGTGCCACATTCGTTTCTGCGAAACAGACGCGGTATCATCCGCATATCGCCGCAATGCAGTTTCTTAAGCATCATGCTGTTTCAACAAGCCGGTTCCTATGCTTGGCATATATACGCATTCCGTATATTGACTGGGCCTGCGCTTTCAATACTGGCCTGGCCGTACTATGAAAATACTCTACACAAACTTCCACAAGCGTAACGGCGGCGGGCATGTGTCCTATATCATCAATCTGGCACGGGCTCTGGCCGCTCGCCATGAGGTGGTGATTGCGACACCTGACACCAGCCGGCTTTATGCCGAGGCAGGTGCATTGCCTGGAATACGGTCTGTCGGCATGACATACGCACGCCGCATTACCGGCATGCTGCAAGACGTCAGACGCTTGCGTAAATTGCTTAAAAGCGAGTCATTTGATGTTGTGCATGTAAATGGTGTGGCAGATCATCGCAATGTGATGCTGGCTCGCATGGGCCTGCACAAAAAACCCGTCATTGTGTGGACCAAACACAATACGTTTGCTGCCGACAGCTTTGGCAATATGATCAGGGCTCGGCTAGGCACCGACGCCTGTATTGCTGTTTGTGATTTCGTCGCACGCATTCTTCATGATTCACCATACGGTGCCAGGCCGGTTCAGGTAGTCCGGTTGGGGGTGGATGTTGACCATTTTGTTCCGGCCGGTGCTGCAGAGAAGATGCAATGGCGCCAGGAGTTATTGGGTGATTTGCCGGCCGATACGCTCGTGCTGGGTAGCACGGGTGGCACAGACTTCGATAAGGGCTGGCTGGTGCTGGTCGAAGCGGTTTCTCGACTGGACGCGCCTCTTCGTAATCGTTTTCGTGTAGTGGTGGCGGGTGATCCGCCGTCCGAAGTGCGGCGCGAGCAGGTCGCAGCGCTAGGGATGCAAAATCAGGTGGTATTTCCCGGCCTGGTCAAAGATGTGCGCAAAATACTGGGTGCCTGTGATATCGGCTTTGTGGTGTCGTTTCATGAGGCAGGCTCATACGCCACCTGTGAGTCTCTAGCCAGTGGCCTGCCCACCTTGGTGTCTGATGCGGGTGGCTTGCCTGAACTGGTAGAAGCGGGGAAAGACGGTTGGGTTGTGACGGCACGTGATGTCGACGCTACGGTGGCGTGTCTGGCGCAGATAATGGCGGATGAACCCCGCTTTGCCAGCATGGGCCGTGCTGCCCGTCAAAAGGCGGTAAAAATGCTGTCTACTCATGTACTGGTTGACGCGACTGAGGGCGTTTATCAGCGCGCGTTAAATGCGAGATAGCAGTCGCCAAGACTGCAATGCAGACGGTTACCGCCGTTAAAACGCAGTGCAAGGCACTGCGTGAGGGGTCTTCTGTAAACCATCGTAAACTTTCAGGCATAGTGCTTGCAATGTGTGCTGATAAAGGCAATATTTAAAGTTCTTCTACGATGATAAAGGAACGAAAATGGGACTCTTCGGTACTATTCTTGAAAAACTCGGTATTGGCAGCGCAAAAGCGGCACCTGCTCCAGACGTGGCAGCAGTGCCAAAAGCAGCACCTGCTGACGCAACATCGGTACCAGCATCAGCCTCCAATGCAGGGGCAGCATCCCAGGGCATTCCGGTTGTTGACGTGGTTACCCAGTTGGAGCAAAAGGCAGCTGCCAGTTCCCAGAAGCTTAACTGGAAGACGTCTATTGTTGACCTGCTAAAGCTACTTGATATGGATAGCAGCCTGACAGCGCGTAAAGAGCTGGCCACTGAACTCGGGTGCCCGACAGAGCTTATGGCCGACTCGGCCCAAATGAACATGTGGCTGCACAAGAAAGTGCTGGCGCGCATCGCTGAAAATGGCGGCAATGTCCCGGCTGACCTGCTTGACTAACTTTACAGGGTTAACAGGGCGGCTAGGTTAAGGAATACAAAATGGAAATTTCAGAGTTTCTAACGCAGTCTGGTGCAGTTTCTGCCATGGCGCGAGATCTGGGTGTCACGGAAGGCGAGGCTTCCCGCGGTGCGGGTGCTTTGCTTCCTGCGCTTATGGGTGGTTTCCGCAAGCAGGGTCAGACGCAAGGCATTGCCGGTCTGGGCGGTATGCTGGAGCAATTCGGCGGGTCTGCCTTGCTTGACAATGTATTGGGTGACCAGTCCACCGATGTTGAACGTGGCAATAACGTTTTAGGGCAGGTTTTCGGCTCTCCTGACGTCAGTCGCACGGTTGCACAAGACGCATCCTCAAAAAGCGGTCTGAGCCCTGATTTACTGAAAAAAATGCTGCCAATTCTGGCTATGCTGGTAACAGGCTTCTTGGCTCGGCAGAAAAATGGCGAAGCTGCGGTCGACGGTGTCCCCGCCGGTGGTGGGGGGTTGGGCGGTATGCTTGGCGGGCTTTTGAGTGGTAAGGGGGCAAGCGCTGGTGGTTTGGGTGGGCTAGCCTCTCTGCTTGACGCAAATGGCGATGGCAATGTGCTAGATGACATTATGCGGATGGCTGGCAAGACACCGCGCTAATTGGCTTTTATAACGCCAGGAAGGCGTGCAAACCAAACGGGGCACCCTGCCAGGGGCGCCCCGTTTGGTGTCGAACTGACTGCTATTGCAGTCAATTTTTAAAGAACTTATTTAGTTTAAATGAGTGCCACCTTGCTTTACCTGCTTTGGGTGACCGGCTGTAGACTTGCCGGGTTTGCAAAATAATCACGTGTCAGCTTGATCACCACGGGGCTAAGCAGCAGCAGAGAGATTAAATTAGGAATAGCCATCAAACCATTGAGCGTGTCAGCCAGTAGCCATGCGAAATCGAGCTGGGCGATGGCACCGAATGGGACGACGATTACCCATATCAGGCGATAGGGCCAGATCGCACGGGCGCCTAAGAGGAATTCCCAGCATTTTTCGCCGTAATAGCTCCAGCCCAAAATTGTCGTGAAAGCAAACACCACCAAAGCAATAGTGAGAATGGCACCGCCGTAGCCCGGCAGGGCTGACTCAAACGCCAGGGCGGACAGCTCTGCACCGCTTGCACCACTGCTCCATACGCCCGAGCACACGATGGCAAGGCCTGTCATGCTGCATACGATAAGCGTGTCAATAAATGTGCCGATCATGCCAATCATGCCTGAGCGAACGGCGCTGGTCGTGGTGCCGGCAGCCTGGGCAATACCTGCAGTTCCCAGCCCAGCCTCGTTTGAAAAAATGCCGCGCGCCACGCCATAGCGAATGGCGGCCATGACGGCGGCACCCGCAAATCCGCCTGTAGCCGCAATCGGGGTGAAAGCATGAGTAAAAATAAGATCTATTGCTCCTGGGATGGCATCGGCATTGATAATGAGAACCACCAGGCCTGCGAGCACATAGGCAACGCACATAAAGGGAACCAGGGCAGCTGCCACCGTGCCAATGCGCTTGATCCCGCCAAGAATCACCATTCCGACGAGTATCATTGCCACGGTGCCAGTGACCCACAATGGAATGGAGAACGTCGCATTCAATGCCAGCGCCATGCTGTTGACCTGCACCATATTTCCGATGCCAAAGCCCGCAAATCCGCCAAAAATGGCAAAGGCAGTTCCCAGCCAAACCCAGCGACCGCCCAGGCCGTTCTTGATCGCGTACATAGGGCCGCCAACATGCTCGCTACGCCCATCTTTTTCACGATAATGAACAGCCAGCACGACTTCACAGTACTTGGTGGCCATCCCGACTAGCGCCGTGCACCACATCCAGAACAGCGCACCGGGCCCGCCCAGGAAAATGGCTGTGGCCACGCCTGCAATATTTCCGGTACCTACGGTGGCGGCCAGGCATGTCATCAGTGCCTGAAACGGGCTGATTTCGCCAGTATCTTCAGCCCCTTTTGCACGGCCTCGCCACATGAGTGCGAAGCCGCTGCCAATGCGCAGCAATGGCATGAATTTAAGCATGACCATCAGGAAAAAGCCGGTGCCCAGAATCAGCACCAGCATGAGTGGTCCCCAAACAAGACCATTTACCTGGTTAACGATATTTTCCAGAAATTGCATTCGAAAGCCTATATTAAGTCTTTAAATCGTCAGACGGACGTGTGCCAGGGCATGGCGAAAGGCTCGACGCATACGGTCATGCAAAGTGTGTGCGAAACCCGGAGTAACTTCCCGATCACTGACGGCTGGTTTATAAGTATTAGAAATCGCGCGCCAATGCTACCACTGTCTCACTACCTGAGCGCAAGCTCACGAAACGAATTGTTTCATTTTTTGCTGATCAGGGAGCCAGGCATGGAAACAGCAGTGTGATGTCTCCATCACTGGGGAAAATGCGGGACAGTGGCTGGCAAGCGCCATGCATGCACCAATCGTAATCGGCGGTATACACCGATCTCGTCAGCCTTAGCTTGGAGGGCAATGGGTCGTGCGGCTGGTATTCAAACCAGCCATCGTGCAGAACGGCGTCTGGTGGAGGTTCCATGCCTGCGCCTGATCCGTGAATCCTGGCCTTGCCAGCGACGAGGCGCGGCGGCTCATTGGGGTGGGCCGGCGGCAGAACACGATAGTCTTCTTCCCAGCGGATTTTTTCTATTGAGTGTGTCCATGCCAGGGTGAATTCGTCTACGGGTATAAAGTGGGGTGCGGCATCGGGGGCCGCCGCCAGCACCAGGCAAACGCCCAGCGCGGGGGCGAGCGCGCTCATGCGGGTTGCCTCCCGGGTTTAGGCGCTGACGATCGTAGCTTCCAAAGGTGCCATCCCACCAATAGCGCGCAGGAGGCGAAGCCCAGCTCATCGGTTAACGGCAACGCCGTAACCAGCAGCGCCGCTGTCGCAATGGCAATTACGCGAGCCAGCCAATTGAGTGGGGCAAACAAATACCCGGTGACACCAGCTCCCCAGAGGCCGATAGCCAGCACCGCTTTGAAAATAATGTAAACAATGGCGAAAAGACTGTCGCTTTGCAGCAGAAGGGCGGGTGAATACACTGCCATGAAAGGCAGTACAAAACCTGCAGCGGCTACCCGCAATGCCTGTACGCTGATCTTCAACCCACTTTCGCGTGCTATGGGTGCAGCGGCAAACGCTGCCAGCGCAACAGGCGGCGTAAGGTCAGCCATAATCCCGAAATAAAACACAAACATATGCGACACGATGAGTGGCACCCCAAGTTTTAACAAAATTGGAGCCGCCAACGAGCTGGTAATGATGTAGTTGGGGATGGTGGGTATGCCCATACCCAGTACCAGACACGTAACCATGGTCAGGAGCAGGGCCAGAAACAGGCTGTGCTCGCCGATTGCAATAATTTGCCCGCCAAACTCGGCTGCTACACCTGTAAGGTTAATGATGCCGATAATAACGCCCACCAGTGCACATGCAATGGCTACAGGCAGCGCATGGCGCGCACCTTCAGAAAGCGCTACCAGTGATAATTGCAGCGCGTCTTTCCCTTTATGCAGCAGTTTCAGAAAAACAACGAGAACTGCAGAAATGACAAAGAAGGTAATGACGCCAAATTCCAGGAAACCCGCGCAGGCGAAACCGAGCAGAATCCAGAATAAATAACGCAGCGCACGTTGATTGACCCCGGAGATCAGTGCGGCGCCAAAAATAAGAATAACGGTAAGCCCCAAGCCTACAGTGCCGGAAAAAAGCGGGGTATAGCCCGAAAACAGCAGGATTACCAGCCCGATCAGCGGCAGCAGCAAATGCCAGCGTTCGCGTACTGCTGTCCAGGGGTTAGGACAGTCTTTTTTGGCCAGGCCCAGCAGGCCTTTGCTACCGGCCTCCAGGTGCACTGTCCAGAATGCAGTACAAAAGTACAGAATTGCCGGAACAATGGCCGCCTTACAGACCTCGATATACGGAATGTTGAGGGTTTCGGCCATGATAAAGGCGACGGCCCCCATCACTGGAGGCATAATTTGCCCCCCCATGCTCGATGTGGCCTCGACGCCGCCAGCGAAGGCGGAGGAGTAACCAAATCGTTTCATCAACGGAATGGTAAATTGCCCGGTGGTGACAACGTTGGCAACGCCAGAGCCATTGATGGTGCCCATTAACCCCGAGCTAATTACTGAAACTTTTGCAGGACCACCACGGGTGTGACCCACGGTTCCCATGGCAAAATCGTTGAACAGGGAAATCATGCCCGCCTGCTCAAGAAAGGCGCCAAACAGAATAAACAGGAAAATATAGGTGGACGACACATAGGCAGGAATACCGTAAATGCCTTCAGTGCCAAAACTCATGGTGCTGATGATCTGGTCGAAGCCGTATCCGCGATGCGCCAGAGGGCCGGGCAGGTACTCGCCAAAAAGCCCGTACAGGAGAAACAGGCCGCAAATCATGGGAAGCGCCCATCCCATGATTCTGCGGGCCGCTTCAAACACCAGCACCAGAATAACGATGCCGACCACCATGTCGGCATCGGTCATCTGGCCCGCACGTGCGGTAAGGTCAGACTCGAACACCCAATGGTACGTGCTGAATACGAACCCTGTAAGCCCGATTGCCCAGTTAAAGTACCGGTTTTTTATGCCCAGAAACCCAGGGCTCAGGGCAAAAACCAGCAGTATGACAAAGCCTACGTGTATGGCACGTACGACCTGGCTGGACAGGGGGCTGAACGCCGCAGTGTATACCTGGAACGCCGAGAACAAAATGGCGATCCAGAATACGGCGCGGGGCAAGGGGGAGTCGTGGTCGTGACCTGTGGTCATTGGGTGTTACCTTTGCAACCTTGCTTACTTGATGAGACCGACTTCGCGGTAGTATTTTTCTGCGCCAGGATGCAGGGGAACAGGCATGCCCTTGATGGCATTTTCAAGCTTGATGGCCTTGGCCGCGTTATGGGCGGCATACAGCACATCAAGATGCTCGTACAGTTGCTTGGTCATCTGGTAAGCGAGTTCATCTGGCACAGCTGACTGCGTCACCAAGAAGTTGGGGATGGCAGCGGTTGGCATGTCTTCCGTCTGGCCTTCATAGGTGTTAGCCGGAATGATCGTCGCCTGGTATGCCTCATCGCCGATTTTCTTAACCACATCAGCTGGCACCGGGATAATGACGATGTCTACTGAAGTAGCCAGATCGCGTATGGACGAAACGCCCAGGCCGGCTGACTGCAGGGTGGCATCGAGCTGACGGTTTTTCATGAGCTCGACAGATTCACCAAAAGGCAGGTACTCAACTTTGGCCAGATCATCGTAGCTAATGCCGGCAGCTTTAAATACTGCGCGGGCGTTCAGTTCAGTTCCCGAGCGCGCCGCACCTACCGAAATGCGTTTGCCCTTCAGGTCGGCCAGTGTGCGAATACCAGACTCTTTGTTGGCGACGATCTGCACATAATTGTTGTAAGTAGCTGACAGGCCGCGTAGTTTGTCCAGTTTTTGGGTAAAACCAGCTTCTTTGCTGCCCTTCCATGCATCCGAAACGGTGTCAGCCAGTGCAAGTGCGAGCTCGCCACGGCCTGCCTGCAGCAGATTCATGTTTTCGGCAGAGGCTTTGGTAACTTGGGCTGTTGCTTTGACATCGGGGATGTTTTTTGCATAGATTTGTGACAGAGCAACCCCTAGTGGGTAGTAAACGCCGCTTTGGCCTCCAGTAAGAATATTGATGAACTGTTGCTTCGCCATTGCTGGCCCTGCTGCCAGGGTCGCTGCGGTAAGCGCGGCGGTTGCCAGCCATTTGAATGCCTTCATGGTGTCTCCTGAATGTATTCGTACTGATAAATTGAAAAAACAAGGCACTGCCCGAAAAGGACAGTGACAAAAGCAGTTTCCTTGTTGAAATGCTGTGTGCAATGTAACGAATATCGCAAGGTATCGTAAGTAGGGATTATCCACATGCCTGCGCGCGAGTCAGACGTATACGGGTGATTTCAGAGGGTGCACCCAAACGTAACGGCGGCCCCCAGTACCCCGTGCCCCGGCTAACGTAGATCTGCATGGCACCCTGGCGGTGCAGTCCTGCCGTAAACGGCTGCTGTAAGGGTATAAAGTACTTCCATGGCCAGAACTGGCCCCCGTGCGTGTGACCTGACAGTTGCAGATCAAAGCCTGCCTGGGCGGCAGCGTTTGCGCTGCGTGGCTGGTGGGCCAGCACGATTCGCACGGCGGCATGCTCAGGCGCACCCTGCAATGCGGCTTTGGGGTCGCTGGCCTGCAGCCGGTCAAAGGCACCCGCACCGTAGTCGGTGACACCAGCCATAATGAGTAATGAAGTGTCGTGCGTGATGACTTTGTGTTCGTTCATCAGCACGGTCAGGCCGATACGTCTGAATTCGTCGACCCACTCCTGGGCACCTGAGTAGTACTCATGATTGCCCGTCACGACATACACACCATGTTGTGCGACCAGTCTCGAAAATGGCTCGGTATCATTGCGCAGGCTAGCGACACTGCCGTCGATCAGGTCTCCGGTCAGAGCAATTGCATGCGGTTGCAGTGCGTTAACGGCTTTAACAATGCGCTCGAGGTAGCCACGTTTAATGGTTGCGCCCACATGCACATCGGTAAGTTGCACAATGGTGAACCCTTCCAGATTCTCGGGAAGATTGATGATGGGTACGTTGACGTCCACCACTCGGGCAACCTTGCGGGCGTTGTACAGGCCGATTAATACCGCAGCTGTTGCCAGAACGGGCACGGCTATTGCACTTGCACGATAAAGCGGCTCAAAGAATAGAGCGGTGGCAGCCGGTGCGAAAAAGACTGTGGGAATAAGCAACAGCAGCACGATGTCACGAATCAGGCACAGTACGAACACCCAGGCGAAAAGTCCGAGTGCAATAAACCCGACCCATGCCATCAGGTCTCCGCTGGCGCGGCCGACAGAGCGGCGCATGCGAAAACCGGCCATGACCAGTAAGTACATCACCAGAACTGCGACAAGAATAAGCACATGTTCGGTGTGGTCTGACGCAGCGGACGCCAGACGCCATCCTGCATAAAGATGGCCGAGGCCGAGCAGAACAGGTATACGCAGAAAAAAGGAGAAGTAACGCAGCATGGTTTAGAGAAGATAGACGATGGGGGTATTGTAGGCCGGTCAGCGTTGCCGGATGGCCGGGCGCGAAAATACATGATTTGAGATACCACGCTGCCTCCTGGCAGACGCGAAGGCGACAGGCTGCTTTGGCGTATAAGCGCTGACGTTTCGATACTTGCCCCTCTCCCAGACCTGTGTATTGCGGGGGTGCGGTGTGAGAAGCCGTACACTAAATACGGGCAGGCCGTCTGACGTGGAGTAGCGCCCCTTATCGGAGCGGCCGTTCTTTCTTTATATGTTCAAGGAGCAGACTGATGGACAATCCCATGTACCCGGCGGCGAGTCGCGATCTTGCACGACAGCGTCACGATCTGGCGCCAGAGGCCTCTGATGCCTTCAAGGCCTTTAGTGCAGCCGTTTTTGCCGATGGCGAGATTGACAAGAAAACTAAGCAGTTGATCGCCGTTGCAGTTGCGCACGTCACGCAATGCCCTTACTGCATCCAGGGGCACACCAAGGGTGCGCTTAACGCTGGTGCGACCGACCGCCAGATTATGGAAGCCATTTGGGTGGCGGCCGAAATGCGTGCAGGGGGTGCGTTTGCCCACTCAAACCTGGCCCTTGACACCATTAACCACAGCGGGCATCGGAGCGCGACCTGAGTCGGCAGGCCAGGTCCAGTCGCGGATTTCTGGCCGGTCTTGACCTTCGCGATGGGCATAGTCCACGCTTTCGATGATCTGGCGTTTTAGCCATTCTTTCAGATGGGCCGCCCGGTTTTTAAGATGGGGTACGCGGTCGATGACGTCAATGGCAAGATTAAAACGGTCAACTTGATTTGCGATGGCTAATTCCAGAGGCGTGTTGATGTTGCCTTTTTCTTTATAGCCGCGCACGTGGAAGTTGTTGTGGTTGGTGCGGCTGTACGTAAACTTGTGGATTAACCACGGGTAGCCATGGAAGTTGAATATTACCGGTTTGTCGCGTGTAAACAGTGAGTCGAAATCGGCATGCGACAAGCCGTGTGGGTGTTCGGTATCAGGCTGGAGCCTGTACAGGTCAACCACATTAACAAAGCGAATCTTTAGCGTCGGCAGGTGGGTGCGCAACATGGCAACGGCGGCCAGAGCCTCATGCGTCAGAATGTCACCCGCACACGCCATGACGACATCAGGTTCTTCGCCGGCATCCGTGCTGGCCCATTCCCAAATACCGATGCCTTTGGCGCAATGGATGGCGGCGCTGTCTTTGTCAAGAAAAACCAAATGCTTTTGTTTGTCGGCGACGATGACATTTACGTAATCGGTAGTGCGCAAGCAGTGGTCGGCGACGCTAAGCAGGCAGTTTGCATCGGGAGGCAGGTAAATGCGCGTGACGGCGGCGCTTTTGTTGCTGACTACGTCAAGAAATCCAGGGTCCTGGTGGGTGAAGCCATTGTGATCCTGCCGCCATACAACAGATGAAATCAACAGGTTCAGTGACGGTATGGGCGCGCGCCAGCGCACCTCGTGTTTCGCTTTTTCGAGCCATTTGGCGTGCTGGTTGTACATGGAATCAATAATATGTACAAACGCCTCATAGGTATTGAACAAGCCGTGACGGCCGGTCAGCACATAACCTTCAAGCCAGCCTTCCAGTGTGTGTTCGCTTAGCATTTCCATGACGCGGCCATCAGGTGAAAGTTCACCTCCATCATCATCCTCAGGAAGCCGCTTGGCCAGCCAGGTTTTGCGACTGGCTTTGTAGATATCCTGCAGTTTGTTTGATGCGTTCTCATCAGGGCTGAAAACTCTGAAATTCTGCATGTTGTCGCGCATGACCTCACACAAATAAACGCCCAGGGTTTGTGTGGGTGACACTCGTTCGGTGCCTGGTTGTTCGATGTCAATAGCGTAAGCACGGAAGTCGGGCAGGTTTAGCGGCTTAAGCAGTTTGCCGCCATTGGCGTGAGGGTTGGCACTCATGCGCTGGTTGCCGCGGGGGGCCAGTTGTTTGAGGGCCGGCACCAGCCGGCCATCTTCATCAAACAGCTCTTCGGGACGATAGCTGCGCAGCCAGGCCTCTACCATGCGTAAGTGCTCAGGGTTTTGTTGTACGTCAGTAATCGGCACCTGATGAGCGCGCCATGATCCTTCAATTTTGTGGCCATCCAGTTCAGCAGGGCACGTCCAGCCTTTGGGCGTACGCAAGATAATCATGGGCCAGCGTGGTCTTTCGGGGTTGCCGGTCTCTCGGGCATGCTGCTGGATGGCACGAATACGCAGCACACACGCCTCGACGGCGGCGGCCATTTTTTGATGCATGGGCTCGGGGTCATCGCCTTCAACCAGTATGGGTGACCAGCCATAGCCGCAAAAAAGTTGAGTAAGCTCTTCGGTGCTGATGCGGGCGAGGAGGGTGGGGTTGGCGATTTTGTATCCATTCAGATGCAATATTGGCAGCACAGCACCGTCATGAATAGGATTCAAGAATTTGTTGGAATGCCATGAGGTTGCCAGTGGCCCGGTTTCGGCTTCGCCATCACCAACCACCACACTGACGATGAGATCGGGGTTATCAAATGCCGCACCGAACGCATGCGATACGCTATAGCCAAGTTCACCACCCTCGTGTATTGAGCCTGGAACCTCAGGTGTGCAGTGGCTTCCCAGCTGGCCCGGGAACGAAAAGGCCTGAAACAGGCGCAGCATGCCGGCCTCATCCAGACTTTTTTCTGGATAGATTTCAGAATAGGCTTCTTCTAGATAGCTCTGAGAAATTACGGCGGGCGCACCATGCCCAGGCCCCGACAGGTAAATCATGTTCAGATCGTACTTTTTGATCACCCGGTTCATGTGTACCCAGGTGAAGGTCTGGCCCGGATCTGATCCCCAATGACCCAGCAGCCTGTTTTTAATATGCTTTGTTTGCAGCGGCTGGCGCAGCAGCGCGTTGTCGCGCAGGTAGATCATGCCTGCACACAAGTAGTTGCTTGCGCGCCAATAGGCATCTATTAACTGCAGCGATTGTGTGTCGAGCGGCGTGCTGTCTGGGCCAGGGCTGGTTGTGTCGGAGGAGCCCGTGACAGCGGGCGTTTGTTGGCTTTTTGATGTCATGGGCGTCTCGATAAGGCCTTACGCCAGCGGCAGTAAGTTCTGCTCGCGACGTTGTCGTGACTTGGCCGGTGCGCTGCCCAATCAAATGAGAGGGATCAGTCTGTACCGCCCGGACCGCGATGGCCTGGGGTTAATTGGTAGAAGTCACGCAGAATCTCCATGGCTTCTTCAGCTTTTTCAACAATGGTAACCAGACTAGCGTCTTTTGGTGCAATCATGCCTTCTTCTACAAGAAAGTCAAAATTTATAGCCTTGCTCCAGAAGTCTCGGCCAAACAAAATAATGGGTATGCGCTCGACTTTTCCCGTTTGTATAAGTGTCAGCACCTCAAAGAGTTCGTCCATCGTGCCATAGCCTCCTGGAAATGAGACCAGAGCACGCGCGTGCAGCAAAAGGTGCATTTTTCTTAGTGCGAAATAATGAAAGTGAAAGGCCAGCTCAGGGGTAATGTAGGGGTTAGGCCTTTGCTCATGGGGCAAGGTAATATTATGGCCGATCGATAGCGCGCCGGCCTCATAAGCGCCGCGATTGGCCGCTTCCATGATCCCTGGGCCGCCGCCTGTCGTAATAGCGAAGTCACGTCTTTCGGTCAGCTGAAATTGTTCCGATAGCATGCGAGAAAAACATCGTGCTTCTTCATAATACCGCGAGTACCCAAGCCGGCGCTTGGCGTTGGCAAGGTCCTGGACGGTGCTGGTGTCATCCGGGTTTGCCTCGGCGGCTGACAACGCGTTCTGGTAATCAGCCTGGGCGATTTCGGGGGCTGCGATACGGGCGCTGCCGAACACGACAACCGTCGACTCAATGCCATACTTGCGAAGATAAACCGAGGGTTTCAGGTATTCGAGCTGCAGGCGCACAGACCGCAGCTCTGGCAGCCCCATGAATTCAGTGTCTTCCTGGGCAATACGATATGCCGGGCTGCGGATAATTTCTTCTTGCTGGGCTTTGAGTTGTTCGGGGGTGCTCATGCGGGGTTGTTGTGGATCGAAAGGCAGCATTGGCTTTGAATGGTGTTCACCGTAGTTACAGGAACTGTTAAGTGTAGTGCTTTGCCCGTCGGCATGAAACCGCTGTGTATTTATTGACTCACCTTAACCGTATACACCGAGCTAACAAGGTTAGCTGACCTGATCTTAGAGGATTTTGGGTACGATGCTTGCTTGCCGGTTTACGATAAGATGTGCGCACAGTGCAAGCCATGGCTGAGCATCGTTACATGCGTCTATAGACGTCGGGGCAAAACGGAGAAGAAAAACAGTGGAAGACGATAAGAAAAGTCTGCATGCCTCTGAAGCGCATGTTGAGAACAAACTGCCGCACCGTCGGCCAGAGCCAGCCTTGCCTCGTCGCAGCAGAAAGCACAGAGGGGCGCGCCAGTGGGGGCGTGCCCGCGGGCTGATTCCTCAAACCGACGTCAACACCATTGCAGAACAGGCAGGTAAGCCCGAGTCACGCGGTATTGCCTTGATCATTCTGGCGACAATCGCCATTATTTTTGCCTTGCAGTGGGCCAAAGCTTTTTTTATTCCTATTGTGTTCTCCATATTTGTGGCCTACACGCTGAACCCTATTGTGTTGTGGCTTGAGCGCATTAAGCTGCCGCGAACACTTGGAGTGGTTATTGTCATGACGGCGTTGCTGGGAGGCACCGCAGGGGTTGCTGCTTCGCTCTACAACGAGATGGATTCCATCTCCAACGAGTTGCCGCTGGTTACCTACAAGATAAAACGTGCGATGCGCAGCCTTCATGGCGGACAGACGGGAACCATCGAAAAACTGCGCAATATGGCCGACGAGCTTAAAGAGGCCGCTCTGCCTGAAAAGCCCGCCGCCCCTAAATCGGGTTCCATTGCGCTTGTTGGTGAGAACGGGCAAAAGGGTACCGTAGCCGACAAGCCGCCGCCAACTGTCATTATCCAGCAGCCTGAGAAGAGCTCCAATGACTGGCTGGTTGCCGGCTCCATGGGTGCTGCCAGTTTTTTTGGTCAGATGATCATGGTTTTGTTCATGGTGTTTTTTGCACTGTTGTCGGGTGATTTATTCAAGCGCAAGCTGGTCAAGCTGACGCCTTCATTGTCGAACAAAAAGGTGGCGGTGCATATTCTGGACGATATCAACTCAACCATTCAGAAATATATGTTTATGCTGTTCATTACCAATGCAACGCTGGGTCTGGCCACCTGGGTGGTGTTACTGGTAATAGGCCTGGATAACCCTGGTGCCTGGGCGGTCGTGACGGCGCTGCTTCACGTCATCCCTTATTTTGGAGTCATTCTGACGGCTGGCGCTATTGGTCTGGCTGCTTTCATTCAGTTTGAGTCTTTTTCTATGATGCTGCTTGCCGTGGCATCAGTGTTTGCGCTTTCAACATTGATTGGCATGCTCATTACCACATGGATGACAGGAAGAATCGCCAAGATGAACCCCACTGCTGTCTTCGTGGCCTTGTTGTTTGGTGGCTGGCTCTGGGGCGTGTGGGGCCTGCTGCTGTGTGTGCCCATGGTGGTCGTGGTTCGAGTTGTCGCAGACCGTATAGAGGAAATGAGCACATTGGCCGAATTACTTAGCGAGTGATGGCAGGCTGTTGAATGGCGTGACTGTGGGCCGGCAACGATCTGGTGCGTACGCGTCTTGCGGTTTATGCTGAAACAGAAAGAATGCCCGCCGGCTCCGCATACGCTGAGGCTGGAGGCTGAATGCGGACGGTGTATCAAAGATTACTGATTGGCCCAGCCTTGAATCACTGGCCATAAATCACCAGGAGCATCGGCAACGGCATCTGCATTCCAGGTTTGCAGGGCGATATCCCGGTCACAGTACCCATAGGCGGCCACCACGGTAGTCATGCCGGCAGCCCTGCCGGCGATGATGTCACGTTCGTCATCACCTATGTAAATACATTGGTCTGGGTTGAAGCCCGTTCGTTCGGCGGCCAACAGCAGCGGGTCGGCGTAAGGCTTGGGGCGGGCGGCTGTGTCACCGCCCACCGTGATGGCACAGTTTTGGGCCAGGCCCAGGTGGGCCACCAGGGGCACGGCCAGGTACTCGGCCTTGTTGGTCACAATTCCCCAGGCAAATGCGTTGGCCTGAAGTGTGTCAAGCAGGGCGGCAATGCCGGGAAATAAACGGGTGTGGTGCCTCATGTCGTTTTCATAGTCGACGAGAAACTGTTTGCGGCAAGCTTCATACTCTGGGTGGTCGGTGCTCATGTCTAGCCCAGCTTTGAGCAAACCTCGTGCCCCATGCGAGGCATAAGGTCGTAGTGTTTCGTAAGGCAGAGGCCCCAGGCCTCGACGCTCTCGCTGTTTGTTGGCTGCAGCGGCCAAATCGGGAGCCGTGTCGGCCAATGTACCGTCAAAATCAAATAAAACCAGTTTTTTCATTGTTTTGAATACTTAAATATCGCGGCGGGTGGCGAAGAGGTAATTGACCGAGGTGTCGGACGATAGCTTGTAATGCTGTGTGAGCGGGTTGTATTCGAGACCGGTCAGTTTGACGGCACTAAGACCTGACTGCCGTGCAGCCGCCGCCAGCTCGCTGGGTTTGATAAAACTTTCGTAGTTGTGTGTGCCGCGCGGCAGCATGCGCAATACATACTCGGCACCTACTATGGCAAATAGAAACGACTTGGGATTACGGTTGAGCGTGGAAAAAAACACCCAGCCCCCGGGTTTTACCAGCGTGGTGCAGGCCTGCACGATGGAGCCTGGGTCAGGCACGTGCTCAAGCATTTCCATGCAGGTCACTACATCAAACGAAGCGGGCTGCTGACTGGCGAGTTCTTCGGCGCTGATGGCCTGGTAATCGACCGGTACTCCTGACTCTAGCCCGTGCAACCGTGCTACCTGCAATGATTTTTCGGCCAGATCAATGCCGGTTACTTTAGCACCCTGTTTGGCCATGCTTTCAGACAGAATGCCACCCCCGCATCCTACATCGAGTACCGTTTTGTCGTGCAGGGAACCTGCCAGGTCGATCACCCACCCAAGACGCAGCGGGTTGATAGCGTGTAGCGGTTTGAATTCGCTTTCAGGATCCCACCAGCGGGAGGCCAGTGCGCTGAACTTTTCCAGTTCGGCCTGGTCTACGTTGAGATTATCGGTGTTAGAAGAAGAGGCGGTCGCATTCATGGCTGTCCCGTAATAAATAAAGGCCCCCCGAAGGGAGCCCTTATTGTAGCGTTTAACGCAGCAACTAATACCAGAAGGTATTACTTGCGGGTACCAACGATCTCGATTTCCACGCGACGGTTTTGTGCGCGGCCTTCGCGGGTAGCGTTGCTGGCACGTGGCTGCAACTCGCCCTTGCCTTCGACATAGATACGGTCGGAAGGAATGCCTTTGCTCAGCAGATAAGCTTTGACAGAGTTGGCACGTCGCTCGGACAGGCCCTGGTTGTAGGCTTCGGTACCGATGGAGTCGGTGTGGCCGGTAGCAATCAGGGTTTCGAGGTTGATGGTGTCAGCTTGCGAAGCAACCTGGTCGAGGATTTGACGGCCCTCAGGCTTGATCGTCGACTTGTCGAAGTCGAAGAAAGTGTCGGCGTTCAGGACAACTTTGGTTGCAGTGGGGGCCACTACAGGAGCTTCGGCCTGAGCGACGGGTACGCCGTCACACCCGGGGATACCGGTAGCAGGAGTCCAGAAGTTGTCGCGCCAGCACAATTCGTTGGTGCCGTTCATCCAAACGTCGCCAAACGGGTTGCGCCAGTTGTCGACGGTTTGCGCAGAAACTGCGCCAGCGGCCGTGGTGGCAGCAATGGCGAGTGCTAATGCGATTTTAGAGGGTTTATTCATGTTTCTCCTCGTTGAGCTTAATGCTGGTAAGTGACCGCAGCGAACCCCCGCCGCATATCAAGAAAATGGAGCCAGTATAGCAACGCTATGACTATGAGTGAATCAAAGAATTGCGCTGGGTTTCATGCGTGTTAGGAGGAATCTTAAGGCATTTCGGGGTGGGAAGTTAAGAACCAGCGTTACATATCGGCCAGATAGCCCGTTTTTGCCCCTCTGGCCGCGATTATTGTTGGTTTTCGGCAACAAAGTGGTTGTGAGTGCGTATAGCAGCTCATCCCAATCTTAAAGTGTTTTGTCAAAACGGGCATCAAAAGGGGTGTGGGGTGGGCCGGCGGGCGACTGTTTCTGAAATGAAGAAAACGGTCGGCTAGCTCAAGCACTGGAGGATCTGCCTGAACTTTCATTGTGTTGGTTTTCAATGTCTTTTGCCTCGTCTGAACTCAACCAATATCGTCAGGCACAGTCTTGGCAGGGGGAAGTGCTAGAATTTCCTATTCGCCCGATCCCGGTCAGAAACAACGTTTTTTACTGTCAAGATTCGCTATGGATGCCTTCGCAAAGGAGACTCTTCCCATTTCGCTGGAAGAGGAAATGCGCCGCAGTTACCTCGATTACGCCATGAGCGTGATCGTTGGGCGGGCTCTTCCCGATGTCCGGGATGGTCTCAAACCCGTGCACAGGCGTGTGTTGTTCGCCATGCACGAGCTTAATAACGACTGGAACCGTGCCTATAAGAAGTCGGCGCGTATTGTTGGTGACGTTATAGGTAAGTATCACCCTCACGGTGATTCCGCTGTTTACGACACCATCGTGCGCATGGCGCAAGATTTCTCGCTTCGGTATATGTTGGTAGATGGTCAGGGCAACTTCGGTTCCATCGACGGCGATAACGCCGCTGCCATGCGTTATACCGAAATTCGCCTGTCCAGGATCGCGCACGAACTGATCGCCGATCTTGATCAGGAAACCGTCGACTTCGGTCCTAACTATGATGGCAGCGAACAAGAGCCACTCTTGTTGCCCTCACGGTTGCCTAATCTGCTGGTCAATGGCAGCTCAGGCATTGCTGTGGGCATGGCTACCAATATCCCGCCACATAACCTGGCCGAGGTGGTAGACGGTTGCTTGTATTGTCTGCGTAACCCAGAGTGCACCATCGACGAGCTCATCGAGTTTATTCCGGCGCCTGACTTCCCCACTGGCGGCATTATCTATGGCCTCTCGGGTGTGCGCGAAGGCTATCGCACCGGGCGCGGGCGCGTCATCATGCGGGCTAAAACCCACTTTGAAGACATGGAAAAAGGCCATCGCCAGTCCATCGTCATCGATGCCTTGCCCTACCAGGTCAATAAAAAGACCTTACAGGAAAAAATCGCCGAACTCGTCAATGAGAAACGCATCGAAGGCATCTCTGATATCCGCGATGAGTCAGACAAAGATGGCATGCGTCTGGTCATTGAGCTGAAGCGCGGCGAAGTGCCTGAAGTTATTCTCAACAACCTGTACAAAAACACGCAGCTGCAAGACACGTTCGGCATGAACATGGTGGCGCTGGTCGATGGCCAGCCCCGGCTACTTAACCTGAAGCAAATGGTTGAGTACTTTCTGTTTCATCGTCGCGAGGTTGTTACGCGCCGTACGGTGTTTCAGCTGCGCAAGGCCCGTGAGCGTGGTCATGTTCTTGAAGGTCTGGCAGTGGCGCTGGCCAATATTGATGACTTCATTGCCATCATCAAGGCCGCACCTACCCCGCCAGTGGCGCGTCAAGAGCTTATGTCGCGCACATGGGATTCGTCCCTGGTGCGTGAAATGCTGCAACGTGCTGATGAGGGCGATACGCCCGGCGGACGGGCTGCCTACCGGCCTGATTCGCTGCCAGAAAGCTTTGGCTTGCAGGGCGACGGCATGTACCGTCTTAGCGATACGCAGGCTCAGGAAATTCTTAATATGCGCCTGCAGCGCCTGACGGGGCTTGAGCAGGATAAGATTTTCGGCGAATACAAAGACATCATGGAGACCATTGCCGATCTGCTTGATATCCTGGCCCGACCCGAGCGCATTACCACCATTATTTCCGATGAGCTCACTGCCATCAAACTGATTTCGGCACCAATACCAAAGACGTGCGCCGTTCCGAGATCGAACGTAACGCCACCGAACTTGACACTGAAGACCTCATTACCCCCATGGACATGGTGGTAACGCTGTCACAAACCGGCTACATAAAAAGCCAGCCTCTGTCCGAGTACCGGGCCCAGAAGCGCGGCGGTCGTGGCAAGCAGGCGACGGCGATGAAAGAAAACGATTTCGTCGACCAGCTGTTTATCGCAAATACCCACGACTTCTTGCTGTGCTTTTCGGATCGCGGCCGCGTTTACTGGCTCAAAGTATGGGAAGTCCCCCAAGGTTCACGCAACTCGCGTGGTCGGCCTATCGTCAATATGTTCCCGCTGCAAGACGGCGAGAAGATCACCGTTGTGCTGGCCGTCAAAGAGTTCAGTGATGATCACTTCGTCTTTATGGCCACCTCGCGAGGCACGGTTAAAAAGACGCCGCTGTCTGATTTCTCCAACCCGCGCAAGGCGGGTATTATTGCCGTGGCCCTGGATGAAGCCGACTTCCTCATCGGTGCAGACCTTACTGACGGCAAGCATGACGTCATGTTGTTCTCTGATGCTGGCAAGGCCGTACGTTTCGACGAGAACGACGTGCGACCCATGGGCCGTACCGCACGTGGTGTGCGCGGCATGTCGCTCGAAGAAGGGCAAACTGTAATTGCCATGCTGGTTGCCGGTGACGAATCACAAACGGTGCTCACCGCCACTGAAAACGGGTATGGCAAACGCACACCCATTATCGAGTACACCCGCCATGGTCGTGGCACCAAAGGCATGATTGCCATCCAGACTACTGCCCGCAATGGCAAAGTCGTTGGTGCTGTGCTGGTTGAACCGTCTGACGAAATTATGCTGATCACCACGGCAGGTGTGCTGGTGCGTACGCGGGTTTCTGAAATTCGCGAGATGGGTCGTGCAACACAGGGCGTTACGCTTATTAATGTTGACGACAATAGCCTGCTGTCAGGCGTGAGGCGTGTGGTTGAGAGCGACGCTGATGACGATGAGGCTGATATCTCAGAAGAGGGCGACGATAGCTTGGGTCCTGATGGCGAGTCTGTTGACCCTGTGCCGGGCAACTCCGAGACACCTCCGGCCGACGCACAAGCTGGCGACAGTAAAGATACTCAGGCTGATAATTCTGGCGACGAGGAAGACGCATAATGCGACCCTGGAATTTTTCGGCGGGGCCGTCAGCCCTTCCCTTTGAGGTGCTGGAGCAAGCTGCGTCTGAGCTCATCGACTGGCACGGCTGCGGCATGTCGGTCATGGAAATGAGCCACCGCGGCAAACAGTTCACACAGATACGAGACGAGGCCGTTGCCGATCTGCGCGAGCTGCTGGCCGTGCCCGATAACTTCGAGATCCTTTTCATGCAGGGGGGCGCGACCGCAGAAAACGCCATCGTTCCCCTCAACCTCATTGGCCGGGGCGGCGCAGGCAAGGCTGATTACGTGCTGACGGGTATCTGGTCGAACAAGTCGTACAAAGAAGCGCAGCGCTATGGCGATATAGCTGTTGCGGCCAGCAGTGGCGACGAAACCGTGATCAACGGCTCGACGCAGGCGCCCTGGACATGGTATCCGCGCGCCGAAACCTGGAAACCGCGTGCCGATGCGGCCTATCTGCATATTTGCAGCAATGAGACCATTGGCGGCATCGAGTGCGCCAGCTGGCCTGATTTGGCGACCCTCGGAGCGTCTGGCGTTCCGTTGGTCGTGGATGCCTCATCACACTTTCTTTCCCGACCCATCGATTTTTCGCATGTTGGCATGGTGTATGCCGGCGCCCAGAAGAACGCAGGGCCGGCAGGTGTCACGGTAGTCATCATCCGCAAAGATCTTATCGGCTATGCGTTGCCGGTCTGTCCGTCGGCGTTTGATTACGCCAACGTGGCAGAGGCAGGGTCTATGTTCAATACCCCGCCCACGTATGCCATTTACATTGCGGGCCTGGTGTTCAAATGGCTCAAGCGCCAGGGCGGGCTTGATGCTATTGAACAGGCCAATATCGCCAAGGCGCAGGCTCTCTATTCTTACCTTGATGATTCGGGCTTTTATCTTACGCGCGTTCATCCTGATTCTCGCTCACGCATGAATGTGCCGTTTTTTCTGCAAGATGAATCGCTTAACAGCCAGTTTCTGGCTCAGGCGGACGCAGCCGGCCTTTTGCAGCTTAAAGGGCATAAAAGCGTCGGAGGTATGCGGGCCTCTATTTATAACGCTGTGCCGCTTGAAGCGGTGCAGGCACTGATTTCATTCATGCAGGGTTTCCAACGTCGACATGGGTAATTCTTTACAAGACAAGCTA
The DNA here is from genome assembly GCA_005239165.1 of Allopusillimonas ginsengisoli. GTDB lineage: Bacteria > Pseudomonadota > Gammaproteobacteria > Burkholderiales > Burkholderiaceae_B > Allopusillimonas > Allopusillimonas ginsengisoli_A. Next base: position 138,248 of record RAPG01000006.1, on the reverse strand, counting down.
AAGCCATTGCGTGATCGCATTGACTCACTGGATCAGCAGATACTTCAACTCTTTAACCAGCGCGCACAGACGGCGCTTGAAGTTGGTAAAGTCAAAGAAGAGTTTGATGTAGATGGTCCTATTTTGAAGCCCGAGCGTGAGGCCATGGTCATACGGCGTCTGCAGGCACTCAATAAGGGGCCAGTTACGGCAGAGGCTGTCGACGCCGTATGGACGCAGATTATTTCAACCTGTCGAGGGCTTGAAAGCGCGCTCACTGTCGCCTTTCTGGGGCCTCAGGGGTCGTTTTCAGAGCAGGCAGCGCTTGAGCATTTCGGTCATGCCGTTACACGCCTGCGTTGTGATTCCTTTGACGAGGTTTTCCGCGCTGTTGAGGCCGGTCAGGCCGATGTGGGCATGGTGCCCGTAGAAAACTCGACTGAAGGCGCTATCAACCGCACACTTGATCTGCTGCTGAATTCGCCTCTCAAAGTGCTGGGCGAACGCTCCATAAAAATACATCACAACCTGATGACCAAGTCGGGCACGCTCGATGGCGTTACTCGCGTCATGGCGCACCCTCAGGCACTGGCACAATGTCAGGCATGGCTGACCCAGCACCTGCCTGCCCTGGAGCGTGACGCCGCCTCCAGTAATGGCGAAGCTGCCCGAATTGCATCGCTAGACCCAACGGTGGCGGCCATCGCCGGCGAAACTGCTGCACACGCCTGGGATCTGCAAGTGGTGCATGCAGGGATTCAGGACGACCCACAGAATCGCACGCGCTTTTTGTCTGTTGGGGCGATCGAAACCTTGCCCACTGACAATGATAAAACCAGCATTATTCTTGCTGTACCCAACCGCGCGGGCGCCGTCTATGAAATGCTGTCGCCGCTGGCGGCCAATGGTGTTTCGATGACACGGTTAGAGTCCAGGCCGGCACGTACAGGGCAATGGGAATATTATTTCTATGTTGATTTGCTCGGTCATCGCAATGAGCCCGCCGTGGCTCAGGCACTGGCTGATCTGAAGCAGCAGGTTGCTTTCTTCAAGGTGTTGGGGTCATACCCCCGGCAATAGGGTTTTTCGCATGAGCAACATCCAAAGCACTACCACGGTAGCGCCTGACTACGTCACGCGCATCGCACCATACCAGGCCGGCAAACCCATTGATGAGCTGGCGCGCGAGTTCAGTCTTGACCCTGCGAGCATCGTTAAACTGGCCTCCAACGAAAACCCCCTCGGCATGCCTGAGTCGGCGCGGCAGGCTATGCTCAAGGCCGCAGCCTTGCTGGGGCGCTATCCGGATCCCAATGGTTTTGAACTCAAGGCAGTACTGTCTTGTCGGTACGGTGTGCCCGCCGACTGGGTCACGCTTGGAAACGGCTCCAATGACTTGCTTGAAATCGCTTCGCTGGCCCTGCTGTCGCCCGGTGTTTCGGCTGTCTATTCCGAATACGCATTTACGGTCTATCGGCTGGCGACTCAGGCGCGGGGTGCACGGCACATCGTCGTGCGGGCGTGCGAATATGGGCATGACCTCGACGCCATGTTTGATGCGATTAGCGACGATACTCGCTTGCTTTTCATCGCCAATCCAAACAACCCCACAGGTACCTTTTTGCCCGCAGATCAGGTTGAGGCGTTTTTAGAGCGAGTATATGCACAACATGGTCTAGGCGTGACCGTTATGCTCGATGAGGCGTACAACGAGTATCTTGCGCCTGAACTCCGTTTTGATAGCGCGCGCTGGGTCGAGCGGTTTCCTAATTTGATCGTGTCGCGTACGTTTTCCAAGGCCTATGGGCTGGCTGGCCTGCGCGTGGGCTATGCGCTGGCCCAGCCTGGCCTGACCGACTTACTCAATCGTGTGCGCCAGCCATTTAACGTCAATACACTGGCCCAGGCCGCTGCCATTGCCGCACTGGACGACGACGCATTTTTGCAGCAGTCCTACGAGGTCAACAAAGCCGGCAAGCAACAACTTGCCGAGGCGTTTGACCGCATGGGGCTGCAGTTTGTGCCCAGCTATGGCAATTTTTTGTTGGTGCGCGTTGGTGACGCCAGTGGCGTCAATCTTGAGCTTCTAAAGCGCGGTGTTATTGTGCGCCCGGTGGCCGGTGACGGCTTGCCTGAGTGGCTGCGTGTCACCATTGGGCTGCCACACGAGAACGTCCGATTTATTGAGGCGCTCGAGGCAGTGCGCGGGCAGGCATGATGCCGATAAGCGCCGATCGCCCGACACAACCTGTGCTCGCGATTGTCGGCGTCGGCCTGATTGGTGGCTCATTTGCGGCCGCGTTGCGACAGGCGGGGGCCACCAGTCGCGTACTGGGTGTGGGCCGCAATGCGGCATCGTTACAGCAGGCGTGCCAACTGGGGCTTATTGACGATGTTGTCACCCTCGAACAGGCGGCAGATCAGGCAGATATCATTCTTATTGCCACACCGATCGGAGTCGTGGGCAAGGTGTTGTCTGTGCTTGGGCCTTTGTTGCGAACAGACACCCTGCTGACCGATGCCTGCAGTACCAAGACAGATGTTGTGGCAACCGCGCGAGAGGCTCTGGGCGAGCGTATTGCCCAGTTTGTGCCCGGTCATCCTATTGCGGGAGCCGAACAAACGGGGCCCGAGGCAGCATCAGCTGATCTGTACCGCGGCCGCAATACAATTCTGACGCCGCTGCCCGACAATGCTGTGGTAGACGTCATGCGTATCAGGCGGTTGTGGGAAGCTTGTGGCGCCCGGGTGCTGACCATGGAGCCTGACGCTCACGACACTGTCATGGCTTCGGTCAGCCATCTGCCGCACTTTCTGTCTTCCGTCTATATGTGGCAAGTAGCCTCGGCACATGATTCCACCGTGCGCATGGCTTTGGCTGGTAGTGGGTTTCGCGACTTTACCCGGATTGCAGCGGGCTCACCCGAGGTGTGGCGCGATATATTTCTCAGCAATCGTGATGCGGTGCTCGAAGAGTTGCAACAGGTGAAGCAGGCGTTGGCGCAAGCCGAGCAAGCTCTGGTTGCAGAGGACGGGCAGGCATTGCAGGATTTTCTCGAACGGGCGGCGCTTGCGCGTCGCTTATGGGCGAGCAGGAGTGGGTTGTCATGACGTCAGGATCAACGCTGAATTTGCCGCAGGTTACGTCGGCGGCGGGGCGCTTGCGCCTGCCAGGCTCCAAGAGTATTTCAAACCGGGCGCTGCTGCTTGCAGCGCTGGCCGATGGGCAGACAGAACTAGAGGGTATGCTCGACTCTGATGACACACGTGTCATGATTGCCGCACTCCGGCAACTTGGGGTCATTATTGATGAAACTGAGCCAGGTCACCTGCGTGTGCAAGGTGTTTGCCCATTTCCAACGCGTGAAGCCAGCTTGTTTCTGGGCAATGCCGGCACAGCCTTTCGACCGCTGACTGCGGCGCTTGCGGTTATGGGTGGGCACTATCAGCTTTCGGGCGTGGCGCGCATGCATGAGCGGCCTATCGGTGATCTGGTCAACGCGCTCAGAGAGCTTGGTGCCGATATCCATTATCTGGGTGAGCAGGGTTATCCCCCGCTCAGCATAGGAAGCGGAGCCATTCAGGCAGACCGCACTGTAAAAATAAAAGCCTCGGTATCCAGCCAGTTTCTGACCGCACTGCTCATGGCAGCGCCATTGTGCGCGGCATCTTCTTCGGCAGGGGTGCGCATTGAGGTAGACGGTGAGCTTATATCCAAACCTTATATTCTGATTACCCTCGGGCTGATGGAGCAGTTCGGGGTATTCGTCGAGCGCGAGGGCTGGCAGAGGTTTACTATACCGTCGGGTGCGCGCTATCGCTCGCCTGGACGCGTTGCCATAGAAGGCGATGCATCAACGGCGTCTTACTTCATGGCGCTTGGTGCCTTGGGTGGTGGGCCAGTGCTTATCGACGGCGTTGGCACTGACAGTGTGCAGGGCGATATCGCTTTTGCCGATGTGGTGCAAGACATGGGCGCGGTCGTTGTGCGCACACCCACAACCATAGAGGTCAGTGGACCCCGTGTCGCACAAGGAGAGCGGCTCAAGGCCTTTGACCGCGACTTCAATCTTATTCCCGATGCTGCCATGACAGCGGCTGCGATGGCCATGTTTGCCGATGGACCCTGCACGCTGCGAAATATAGGCAGCTGGCGCGTAAAAGAGACAGACCGTATTCACGCCATGCACACTGAACTCGAAAAGCTTGGCGCACGCGTAGAATCTGGACCCGACTGGCTGACCGTACATCCTGTTCAGCCTTCTGACTGGCGTCCCGCATCAATTGCTACATATGACGACCACCGGATGGCCATGTGTTTTTCGCTGGCGGCCTTCAGTCCGGTTGCCGTCACCATTGAAGACCCTGATTGCGTCAGCAAGACATTTCCAGCCTATTTTTCGGTCTTTAATGAGCTGGTTCACGCATGAGTGTTTCTACGTCGACTATCCCGGTTATTGCCATAGACGGGCCGACAGCATCGGGCAAAGGCACTATCGCGCATCGGGTGGCCCAGGCGCTGGGCTGGGCAGTTCTCGACAGCGGCGCTCTTTACCGGCTTACAGCGCTGGCAGTGCAACAGCAAGGTGTCGATGCGGCCGATGAACATGCGGTGGCAGACATCGCTGAGGCACTGGACGTCAGGTTTGATGGTGACCATGTGTGGCTTAGCGGCCACGATGTTGCTGCTGACATTCGTCTGGAGCATGTGGGTAATCTTGCCTCGCGCATTGCCGCTTATCCGCCCGTGCGGCAGGCGTTGCTTGAGCGCCAGCGTGCGTTCCGGGCCTCCCCGGGGCTAGTTGCCGACGGCCGTGACATGGGCACTATCGTCTTTCCTGATGCCCAGCTCAAGGTTTTTTTGGTGGCAGACGTGGCAGCACGCGCCGAGAGACGTTGTAAGCAGTTGAAGGCAAAGGGCTTTTCTGCTAATCTAGCAGACTTGCTAAAAGACATGCGTTCTCGTGATGAGCGAGACCGCACTCGGGCGAATGCGCCGCTGGTTGCGGCAGCTGACGCCATAACGGTTGATTCATCCAGCTTAAGCATAGAAGAAACCGTGCAGCAAGTGCTCGACCTCTGGTCGGGTCTGGGTTTCCCTAAGGCGTAGCGCCAGGCGCTATACCCGGGAAAATTTTTCTCACTCCACTGGGGCAGATCATCAACCCTGGTGCGTTTATTACTGGCCATCCTGGCCAATGGATTAATTAATGTCCACTACTGCAACCCCTGTCGCCACTGGCGGCGAAAGCTTTGCCGACCTGTTTGCCGAAAGCATCAAAAGCCAGGACATGAAGTCTGGCGAGGTCATTTCTGCTGAAGTCGTGCGTATCGATCACAACTTTGTGGTTGTCAACGCAGGCCTTAAGTCTGAAGCCCTTATCCCTATCGAAGAATTCCTGAACGATCAGGGCGAGCTCGAAGTTCAAGACGGCGACTTTGTATCTGTAGCCATTGACTCGCTCGAAAACGGCTATGGCGACACCATTCTGTCCCGTGACCGCGCCAAGCGTCTTTCCGCATGGCTGTCGCTTGAGCAGGCGCTCGAGTCGGGCGAACTGGTCACCGGCACGATCACCGGCAAAGTAAAGGGCGGCCTCACGGTCATGACCAACGGCATCCGCGCATTCTTGCCCGGTTCGCTGGTTGATCTGCGTCCTGTCAAAGACACAACGCCGTACGAAGGCAAAACTGTCGAATTCAAGGTCATCAAGCTTGACCGCAAGCGCAACAACGTTGTGCTGTCGCGTCGTGCTGTGCTCGAAGCCAGCATGGGCGAAGAGCGTGAAAAGCTGCTCGAAACCCTGCACGAAGGTGCTGTGGTCAAGGGCATCGTCAAAAACATCACCGACTACGGCGCGTTTGTCGACCTGGGCGGCATCGATGGCTTGCTGCACATCACCGACATGGCATGGCGCCGCGTGCGTCATCCTTCCGAAGTCCTGCAAGTGGGCCAGGAAGTCGAAGCCAAGGTTCTCAAGTTCGACCAGGAAAAATGCCGCGTGTCGCTTGGCGTCAAGCAGCTTGGCGAAGATCCCTGGATCGGCCTTGCTCGCCGCTACCCACAAGGCACCCGCCTGTTCGGCAAGGTTACCAACCTTACCGACTACGGTGCGTTTGTTGAGGTCGAGGCCGGTATCGAAGGTCTGGTTCACGTCTCCGAAATGGACTGGACCAACAAAAACGTCGATCCGCGCAAGGTAGTTACCCTGGGCGAAGAAGTCGAAGTCATGGTTCTCGAAATCGACGAAGACCGTCGTCGCATCTCGCTGGGCATGAAGCAGTGCCGTCAAAACCCATGGGAAGAGTTCTCCATGAACTTCAAACGTGGCGACAAGGTACACGGTGCCATCAAGTCCATCACTGACTTTGGTGTGTTCGTGGGTCTGCCTGGTGGCATCGATGGTCTGGTTCATCTGTCCGATCTGTCCTGGACCGAAACTGGCGAAGAAGCTGTCCGCAACTTCAAGAAGGGCGACGAAATCGACGCCGTCGTGCTGGGTATCGACACCGACAAAGAGCGCATCTCGCTGGGTATCAAACAGCTCGAAGGCGACCCGTTCAACAACTTCGTTGCAACCTACGACAAGGGCGCTGTTGTCCCAGGCGTGGTCAAGTCTGTCGAAGCCAAGGGTGCCGTAGTTACCCTGTCAGTTGATGTCGAAGGTTACCTGCGTGCTTCCGAAATCTCGGCTGGCCGTGTAGAAGACGCTACCACCGCGATCAACGTTGGTGACAACGTCGACACCATGATCATCAACGTCGACCGTAAAACGCGTTCGATCCAGTTGTCGATCAAGGCACGCGATAACGCCGAAACCGCTGACTCCATCCAGCGTATGTCTGATGCAAGCGCTTCGTCGGGTACCACCAATCTTGGGGCCCTGCTTAAAGCCAAGCTTGACCAGCAACGCGACGACGGTTAATCGGCGTGACCAAATCGGAGCTTATCGCGCTCCTGGCCAGCCGCTATCCGCAGCTGGCCACGCGCGACACAGATTACGCGGTCAAAACCATGCTTGATGCAATGAGCGAGGCCCTGGCCAGTGGTCAACGCATCGAGATCAGGGGCTTTGGCAGTTTTTCACTGTCAGAGCGCCAGCCGCGTATCGGGCGTAATCCGAAGTCGGGTGAGAAAGTGATGGTGCCTGGTAAACAGGTGCCTCATTTCAAGCCCGGCAAAGAGTTGCGCGAGCGTGTCGATTCAGCTTATGACGAAGAAGCCAGGTCCGCTCAGGAGACGTCCTCGTTTCCGGGGCAGCTTGGGTCACAAGTCATGCACGGCTGATCGCTTACCCGCGACATTGTCTTTAGCAGCTCAGTCAAAAGAACAGGCCTCGGTTACCCGCAGGCCTGTTTTCTTTTGCGCGCAACAGGCAAGGTTGCCGATTCCCCTTACAATTACCACAATCCCGAATAATTGGAGTGCTTGCTATGCGTTATCTGGTTTGGCTGTTGCGGCTTGTGGTGTTTGTGCTTGTATTGATGTTTGCGCTGAAAAACACTGGCCCAGTCGATGTGACTTTTTTCGCAGGCTACACGATAACGGCCGTGCCCCTTATCGTCGTGATGCTTGTGGTGTTTGTCCTTGGTATCGTGCTTGGGCTTCTGATTGCCATGCCGTCTGTTATGCGTAAACGGCGTGAAACAGCGCGTCTACGGCGCGATGTGGCCCGTCTCGAGGCGCAGCTTAGCCGGCCGTTACCTGCCACCGACGCTGTTGTTCCAGAAACAGTCGTACCCATGGCTCCCCTCTAATACCAATAAAGGTCGTTTGTCGTGGATTTTGAACCGTGGTGGCTCATTTTTGTGCCTGTCGTCTTTGCGGCAGGCTGGATTGCATCGCGTGTAGACATACGCCAAATGCTGTCCGAAACCCGTACATTGCCCAACTCTTATTTTAAGGGGCTCAATTTTCTTCTCAACGAAGAGCCAGACCGGGCAATTGATGCATTTGTCGAAGTTGCAAAGCTTGATCCCGAGACCACTGAGCTGCATTTCGCGCTGGGAAGTCTGTTTCGTCGCCGTGGCGAGGTCGAGCGTGCCATACGGGTGCATCAAAGTCTGGTCTCACGCGCAGATTTGCCGCAGGCCGATCGCGAAAGTGCCTTACACGAGCTGGCACAAGATTTTCTCAAAGCTGGCATGCTTGATCGCGCTGAGCAAACGTTTGATCAAGTGCTGGATACCCGCTTTGCTGTGCCTGCGGTGCGAGCCCTCATACGTATTTTTGAGTCTGAGCACGACTGGCCGCGCGCCATTGACGCCGTCAAGCGTCTGCGCGCCATGGTCGATGAGCCGGTGCCGCAGTTGGCGCATTATCAATGTGAACAGGCAGACGCTGCGTTAAGTGCTAATCCGCCCAACCTTACAACCGCTGCTCAGGCCCTTGAAGCAGCCGATCAGGCGGCCGTTGCACTGCGCGGCCAGCCAGAAGGACGGGCTTCCGAGGCGCGTATTGCCATCTTAAGGGCAAACCTGGCCCGACTGAGCGGTGACTCAGAGGGTGAGCGGGCTTATCTGGGATCAGTGCTCACTATCGCTCCCGATTACGCCAGCCTGGTTGTGTCTGATCTGCTCGAAAGCTACCGGCGTGTCGGGCAAGAGGTTGAGGGCTTGAATGTGCTCAGGGCACACTATGCCCGTTTTCCGGCGCTTGATACGTTTAACGTTGTGTTTCGTGAATTGCGTGCACAACAGGGGTTGCATCAGGCCTGGGCATTTGCGCGTGAGTCGTTGCGAGCCCATCCGACTTTGCTTGGGCTTGATCGTGTGCTTGAAACGGAGCTGGCTTCCCGCAAGAGTCCCGTCCAGGCTCATCAAGCAACGCCCGTGCCGCAGTCTGGAGAACATTCTGAGACGCAGCACACGGGCAGCCAGGCATCGCAATCTCAAGTTATATCTACGATGCCAGAAAATAGTCAGGCCCAGGCCCAGGCCCAGACCCAGGCTCAGACCCAGCCTCAGACCCAGCCTCAGCCTCAAACCCAGGCTCTTGTGAGCTTGCCGTCTGCTGAACTGGCGCTGGACGCTGACTTGGGCCTTCTGAGGTCATTACTTCACAAACATACTCAGCGGCTTGACCGCTATGCGTGTCGCGTGTGCGGGTTCGAGGCGCGGCATTTTTATTGGCAGTGCCCAGGCTGCAACTCCTGGGAAACCTACGAACCCCGCAGGCTGGAGGAAATTAAATGATGCCGTATCCGGCAGAGGCGGCAAGCCGCGTCAAAATTCTGGTGGCGGGCGACATTATGCTTGACCGTTACTGGTTCGGTGAGGTCGACCGTATATCGCCCGAAGCACCCGTGCCCATTGTCAAGGTAATGCGTCGCGAAGACCGCCTTGGCGGTGCCGCCAACGTGGCCCGTAATATTGTTGCACTGGGTGCTCAGGCTAGCCTGCTGGGCGTGGTCGGTGCCGACGAGGCTGGAGCCCGAGTACGTGATTTGGCGCGGGAGTCTGGCATAAATTCTTGCCTGGTGGCAGACGAAGACACACCCACCACACTCAAAATGCGTGTGCTGGGGCGTCAGCAACAATTGCTGCGCCTCGACTTCGAGGAAGGGGCTGGTGAGCTTGCCCTTAGCAAACTCGACGTCCAGGCCAGGCAGCTCATGGCCGACCACGATATGCTGGTGTTGTCAGACTACGCCAAAGGCGCTCTGAAAAATGTCCAGTCATTGATCGCGGCAGCGCATGAGGCGGGTGTTCCGGTGCTGGTAGATCCCAAAGGCTCTCTGTATCAACGTTACCGGGGTGCAACTTTGATCACACCCAACCGTATCGAAATGCAAGAAGCAGTAGGCCATTGGCACGATGAAGATGACCTTGAACAGCGTGCGCAGGCCTTGCGTGCAGATCTTAACCTTGAGGCCCTGTTGGTGACGCGTTCAGAGCAGGGCATGACGCTGTTTTCCGACGCGGGTCGCGAACATGTTGATGCTCATGCACACGAGGTGTTTGATGTGTCCGGGGCAGGCGATACCGTTCTGGCCACGTTGGCTGTCATGCGAGCTGCGGGTCTTGAGTGGTTCGATGCCATGGACTGGGCCAATCGCGCAGGCGGAATAGTCGTCGGTAAACTGGGCACCTCCATAGTAACGGCCGCAGAACTGTCAGGAGAGACCGTATGATTATCGTAACGGGCGGAGCCGGTTTTATCGGCAGCAACCTGGTGCGCGGCCTCAATCAGCGCGGTCTCACTGATATTCTGGTTGTTGACGATCTCACAGAGGGCGATAAATTCATCAATATGGTAGACGGCAAGATTGCCGACTACATGCATAAAGACGAGTTTCGCCAGCGCGTGGCAAAAAGCCAGCTGGGGCCTGTTGAGGCAGTATTTCATCAGGGGGCGTGTTCCGACACGACCGAGCGTAACGGACACTACATGATGGACAACAACTATCGGGTTACGCTCGAGTTGTTCCGGTATTGCCAGGAAAATAAAACCCCCTTTATTTACGCCTCGTCGGCTGCAGTATACGGGGCCGGTCCGGTGTATGCCGAAGACCCGCTCTACGAATCGCCGCTTAACGTATACGGGTATTCCAAATTCTTGTTTGATCAGGTTTTACGTAGTCAGCTTGACCGACTCCGTGCTCCGGTTGTGGGCTTAAGGTATTTCAACGTGTATGGGGCGCGCGAGCAGCACAAAGGCCGTATGGCCTCGGTTGCCTTTCACAACATGAACCAGTTCCAGGCCGAAGGTCACGTAAGACTGTTTGGAGGCTGGGATGGTTACGAGAATGGCGGTCAGATGCGTGACTTCATTTATGTGGACGATGTGGTCGATGTCAATCTGCATTTTCTTGATCACTCCGAAAAATCGGGTGTTTTCAACTGCGGTACCGGACGGGCGCAACCCTTTAACGATGTAGCCAGCTCTGTTGTCAACGCCCTGAGGCAACATCACAATTTGCCCAGCCTGTCGTTGCACGAGCTAGTGGATCAACAGTTGATCCGCTACATACCCTTTCCAGAAGACCTGAAGGGTCGTTATCAAAGCCATACACAGGCTGACCTTACCCAGCTGCGTGGTGCCGGGTATGACAAGCCTTTTCGCGACGTCCAGTCTGGCGTCAAAGAGTATGTTCAGAAGTTGTTGACGCACGGGCGCATCTGAAACCGTTCATTTGCGCATGGACGAAAGCATGCGCTGTGGGTATTGCTGCGGGCGCAGCCGAGCGATGATGGCTCTCGGCTACCCCGGGCAATGATATGGCACATGTGCCGCTGTTGTTGGTCACGGGCAAGCCAGCCTTTTGAGTCAACCGCTGCGGAGACCTTCATGAACCCGTTTACTCATTCTACGGTCGCGCGCCCGCTCGTCAGCGTCGCCGACCACACGTCAACTTCTGTTTCCTCCTCATCTTCATCTTCTTCTGGTTCCGGCAAGAACGGGCCTCGCCGTGTCGTAGCGCGTATGGCGCTGGGCATGCTGGCGGGCGCCTCCGGCCATGCGCCGACGGTTGCCATCGACGTTAATGTCGCCACTCAGAGCCAACTGGTGTCAGTGCGGGGCATTGGCCCCCGTACTGCACAAATTATTATCGACGAAAGACGCCGTGCCGGCCCGTTTGAGTCATTCGAAGATCTGTCAGACCGCGTTAAAGGCATAGGCCCCAGCAAGGCGAGCAGGTTGCAGGATGCAGGGCTGACGGTCGGTCGGCGCTACTTTGTGGTGCCCGAGCCTGTCGATGCCATAGGTCAGGCAAATAAACTCAAGTAAATGCCATTGCATCAGCCTGTACCGGCTCCATGTCTGCCAGGCCTGGAGCAGGCTGGTGCACCATGCCTTCGAATACATGCCTTCGAATATATATCTGTGACCGGACACGTCCGCATGAATTTATCCAGCTGCGCCGTTACCGTTTTGCGTGGAAAACCTGGCCGTTCTTGGGGTGACTAGCGCGCGGCCAACGACTGAGCTCAACGAAGATGTCAACTTTGAGTGCTTAGGTGTATCATTTTGAGCATGAAAAAATACCTCACAGTTGAAGACACTATCGGTTCCTCCCCGCTCGTAAGGTTGCAGCGCATACCCGGCGAGGCAGGCGCCGCCCGGGGCAATGTCATCCTTGCCAAGCTTGAGGGTAATAATCCGGCAGGCTCGGTCAAAGACCGGGCTGCGTACTCCATGATTCGACAGGCTGAGGCCAGGGGTGACATCAAGCCGGGCGACACCCTCATCGAGGCCACCAGTGGTAATACCGGCATTGCCCTGGCTATGGTGGCGGCAGTTCGGGGGTACAAAATGGTGCTGATCATGCCCGACAACCTGACGGTCGAACGGCGCGCGGCCATGACGGCCTACGGTGCGGAGCTCATTCTCACTCCTGCCAGTAAAGGCGGCATGGAATACGCCCGTGATCTGGCTCTTGCCATGCAGAAAGAAGGCAAGGGCAAGGTGCTCGATCAGTTTGCCAACAAAGACAATCCGCGTGCCCACATTGAAACGACGGGGCCTGAGCTCTGGCAGCAAACAGATGGGCAAATCACTCACTTTGTAAGCGCCATGGGCACTACGGGCACCATTATGGGCGTGGGCAGCTTTCTGCACGGTAAAAACAGCAGTATTCGGGTTGTGGGTGCACAGCCAGAAGAGGGCTCACAAATTGCCGGTATACGCAAATGGCCCGAAGCCTATCAACCCTCTATTTATCATCCTGAGCAGGTCGATGAGTTCGAGCTGGTGTCGCAGGTCCAGGCCGAAGAAATGGCGCGCCGTCTGGCAGCCGAAGAAGGTATTTTTGCCGGTATTTCATCGGCAGGAGCATTGATTGCCGCACTGCGCGTCGCCCAGCGCGTTGAAAACGCCACCATTGTTTTTATCGTTTGTGACCGGGGCGACCGCTATTTGTCTACTGGCGTGTTTAACGCTTAGTTAAAACGTTGGCTGCTGGCCTGGGGTCACATTACGCTGTTAGCGCTTGACCCCGGCCATTGATGACAAAACTAACCAGGCTTACACGCCGAGCCTGCAATCAATATCACGGCCAGCCATATCCCATGCGATCTGCCAGAGTTTTGGCCAGATCGGCAACGGCCGTTGCATAAAAATAGCTGCGGTTATAGTGCGTGATGGCGAAAAAATTAGGCGTGCCTAGCCGGTATTGGACCCGGTTCTGTGACTCATCGGCCAGATCAACAACTCCTAATTTGTGCTTAGTCCAGGAACTTTGGGCGTCGCTTGCGCCTGCTGGCAAAATTCGGGCACCCTCTTGTGACAGTTGTTCCCAGGTAAGTGTGGGGTGCAGGCCACCTGTAACCAGCTGCCCCGCATTGGCTGGAAGCGTGGCTGGCGCAAAAACCGGCAGCCCTGGTTGCCAGCCGTGCAGTCTCAGAAAACGTGCCACGGAGGCGATAGCATCTTTTTTGCTGTTGAGCAGATCGATGTGGCCGTTATTGTCGCCGTCTGCAGCATAGCGCATGAGACTGCCGGGCATGAACTGGGGCAAGCCCATGGCTCCGGCAAATGAACCTGTGACAGTTCGCGCGTCAAGTTGCTGTTCTACGTCGAGCTGGATCAGATCGGCCAACTGGTTACGAAACAGCTCGCTGCGTTCTGGACGAGTACTGTCAGGATACCTGAAGCCCAGCGTTGCAAGTGCATCCAGAACGCGGAAGTCGCCAGTGAAGCGACCATAAATGGTTTCGACGCCGATAATGGCCACAATGATTGATGCAGGTACGCCGTACTGCTTGGCGGTTGCGTCTAAAAATGCCTGGTTTTCGGTCCAGAATGTTTGGCCTGCTTTAATGCGTACCGGTTCTATAAATCGGTTTTTGTAGGTGGTCCAGCTTCGGCGGATACGTTTTCCGGTCGGCTTCATCAGGCGCGCCGCCGTTGCGTTGTATTGCGCCTCTTTCAGTAGTGTTTCAACCTGGCTCAAAGGCAAGTTGCGCACACGAGACACCTCTTGCGCATAAGCCTGCAGATTGGCCGACAGTGAGCCGTCGGGGTTGTGCAAGGGGCTGGCGTCAGCGATTGAGATGCCGGCGGCAATTGAGACAGGCTCCGGCGCTGCAGCGAGTACAGCTTGAGGCCCAGAATGACTGGCTCCAGGGCCAGGCCTGCCGACAGAGTCAGGGTTTTTTTTGCCCTCATTTGCCGGAGCCAGCTGGCTATCTGACGCGACTTTTGGCTGATTGGCGGCACAACCACCGAGCAGCATGGAGAGAAACACGACTTGCACTAATTGGACAGGTGTGAACATAATCTTCCCTTATGGAGACTCTCTATATTACCCATCCCTCATGCCGCTTGCATGACATGGGCGACTGGCACCCAGAATGCCCTGGTCGCCTTGACGCCATTAATGACCAACTTGTCGCCAGCGGCATCATGAGCTTTCTCGACGAAGCCCAGGCTCGTTCAGCGACAGATGCAGATCTTTTGCGGGTGCACATAGCTGCATATATTGAATTTCTGCGCAGTCACGCACCGTCAGAAGGCAGCTTTCCCATTGATGCTGATACGCTCATGGGGCCGCATACCCTGGAAGCTGCGCTGGGCGCCGCAGGGGCGGGGCTGACCGCCGTTGATGCCATCATGACGGGGACGCATACCAACGCGTTCTGTGCCGTGCGCCCCCCCGGGCACCATGCCGGTCCGGCGCAGGCAATGGGCTTTTGCTTTTTCAACAATGTGGCGGTGGCAGCGGCCTACGCGCTGGAAAAATACAATTTACAGCGCGTGGCCATTATCGATTTCGATGTACATCACGGCAATGGCACCGAAGATATTTTCGCTGGTGACCCGCGCGTACTCATGTGCAGCTTCTTTCAGCAAACACTTTTCCCCTGGTCGTATCAAAACCCGGCAGCCGAAAACATGGTAAACATACCGGTTGATGCTTACACGCGTGGCCATGATTTGCGTATGGTTGTCAGCGATATCTGGATGCCGCGTCTCTATGACTTCCAGCCCGAATTCGTCTTTATCTCTGCCGGGTTTGACGGCCATCGCGAAGACGGTATGGGCCAGCTAGGCCTGGTCGAGGCTGATTTTGGGTGGATCACCGACCAGATCGTCACGCTGGCACAAAAAACGGCATCAGGGCGTCTGGCCAGCTTTCTGGAAGGGGGCTACAGCCTGTCGGCGTTGGGTCGCAGCGCAGTGGCTCATATCAGGGCCCTGGCTACGGTGTAAAATTAAAAGGTTTTGTTTTTTATCTTGCTTTATATATACCCCCTGGAGGAAGCTCAATGAAGGTCTTGGTACCTGTCAAGCGCGTTGTTGATTACAACGTCAAAGTGCGCGTCAAGTCTGATCAGTCGGGCGTAGACATCGCCAACGTCAAAATGTCGATGAACCCATTCGACGAAATCGCCGTTGAAGAGGCAACACGCCTGAAAGAAAAAGGTGTTGCTACCGAAGTCATCGCCGTATCCTGCGGTGTGGTCCAAAGCCAGGAAACCCTGCGCACAGCCATGGCCATTGGTGCAGACCGGGCCGCACTGGTCCAGACTGACGTCGAGCTTCAGCCTCTGGCTGTGGCAAAGCTTCTGAAAGCGGTTGTCGACAAAGAACAGCCTCAGCTGGTCATTCTTGGCAAGCAGGCAATCGATGATGACGCCAACCAGACCGGGCAAATGCTTGCTGCATTGCTGGGGTGGTCGCAGGCTACATTCGCCAGTAAAGTCGAAGTGTCAGGTGATACCGCAACCGTAACGCGTGAAATTGATGGTGGCCTCGAAACCCTGTCGATCAAATTGCCAGCCATCATCACCACTGACCTGCGTCTAAACGAGCCACGCTATGTCACTTTGCCCAACATCATGAAGGCAAAGAAAAAACAGCTGGACGTATACACGCCTGAAGACCTCGGCGTTGACGTAGCTCCACGCCTTAAAACACTCAAGGTAGCCGAGCCGCCTGCACGTTCGGCAGGTATTGTTGTGCCTGACGTAGCAACGCTGGTAGAGAAACTCAAGAACGAAGCGAAGGTGATCTAAATGACAATTCTGGTAATTGCCGAACACGATAATGCCCAGTTGAGAGGTGCTACGCTTAATACACTTGCAGCTGCCCAGAAGATTGGTGGTGATGTCCACGTATTGGTCGCTGGCAGTGGTGCGCAGGCTGTAGCAGACGAAGCGGCTAAGGCTGCCGGTGTCACTAAGGTATTGCTGGCTGATGCACCTCATTTGGCAGAAGGCCTTGCTGAAAACGTCGCCGATCAGGTGCTGGCCATAGCTCAAGACTACAGCCACATTCTGTTCGCATCGACCGCGTCGGGTAAAAACATTGCGCCCCGCGTTGCGGCCCTGCTTGACGTTGCTCAAATTTCTGACGTTATTGCGGTAGAGTCTGCAGACACGTTTCAGCGTCCTATCTACGCAGGCAACGCCATTGCAACCGTGCAGTCGGCTGATACGATCAAAGTCCTTACCGTACGCACTACGGCATTCGATGCGCTGGGTTCGGAAGGCGGCAGTGCTGCCGTTGAAACGCTGACCGCAGCGGCTGATGCCGGGCTTTCTTCGTTTGTGGGCCGTGAGGTCGCCAAGAGCGACCGCCCCGAGCTCGCGGGTGCTGCGGTGGTAGTGTCTGGCGGGCGCGGCCTGGGCAGTGCCGAAAACTTCAAGATGCTTGATCCGCTTGCTGACAAGCTGGGTGCGGCGCTTGGGGCCTCACGCGCGGCCGTCGATGCCGGGTATGCACCCAACGACTGGCAGGTCGGTCAAACAGGAAAAATCGTTGCACCACAGCTTTACGTGGCTATCGGTATTTCTGGTGCTATCCAGCATCTGGCCGGCATGAAAGACTCCAAGGTCATCGTGGCGATCAACAAAGACGCCGAAGCGCCGATTTTCGGCGTGGCCGATTACGGGCTGGTCGCAGACTTGTTTCAGGCTGTCCCAGAGCTGGTTCAGGCCCTGTAACACCAGCGGCGGCTTGTCCGCAAGCCATACGTCTGACGATGCCGCTCTGTCAACCCCGAATCAGACGTGTCTGCTTCGGGGTTTTTTTATGCAAGGGGCAATCGTGTGTTTCGTCAGTGTGTTTGCACCAGATCAAATGAAGTCCAGGGCCTGAGCAGACGATGAGCACAGCATTTAGGAGGCGGTTAATATAAGAGAAAAGTCGTGCAAACAAAGCCAGAGTCCGAGGCTGGCAGTTGTGCGCGTACAAGACTACGCATTGACGATTACATTGACAATATTGGAGATTCTGTGACTTACCGTGCCCCCTTAGACGATATACGTTTCGTTATCAAAGAGCTTGCGGGTCTGGATGACGTGCTAGCGCTGCCAGGCTTTGAAGACGTGTCAGAAGACCTGGTCGATGCCGTGCTCGAAGAAAATGCGCGCTTCGTCGAGCAAGCGCTTGCTCCACTTAATCACAGTGGTGACACGGAACCGGCCAAATGGGCCGATGGCAAGGTAGAGACTTCGCCGGGCTTCAAAGAGGCCTTTCAAGAGTATTCGCAGGGTGGGTGGCAAGGGCTGCAGCATGAGGTCAAATGGGGAGGCCAGGGCCTGCCCAAGCTCGTAGGAGCACCCGCAGGCGAAAACCTTAATGCAGCCAACCTGTCTTTTGCCTTATGCCCATTGCTGACAGACGGTGTAATAGAAGCCCTGACAGCCGTTGGCAGCCCCGAACAGCAAGATTTATTTATTCCGCCCATGCTTGAAGGCCGCTGGACGGGCACCATGAACCTTACTGAGCCCCAGGCTGGCTCGGATCTCGCACAAGTGTCGTCCAGGGCAGTAAAACAGGATGACGGCACGTATCGGCTGACAGGCCAGAAAATTTTTATTACCTATGGCGAGCACGACATGGCCGAGAATATCGTCCATTTGGTACTGGCCCGCACGCCTGATGCGCCCAAAGGCGTGAAGGGCATATCACTGTTTATAGTTCCCAAATACCTTGTTAATGATGATGGCTCACTGGGGGCGAGAAATGACGTGTGGTGTGCCTCCATTGAGCACAAACTAGGCATTCATGGCAGTCCGACTACAGTCTTGATGTACGGGGCGGGTAAGGGTGATGTGGGCGAAGGGGCCATTGGTCACCTGATCGGGGAAGAAAATCGTGGCCTTGAGTACATGTTTATCATGATGAACGCCGCTCGCTATGCGGTGGGTGTGCAGGGCATCGCGCTGTCAGAACGAGCATTGCAACAGGCTGATGCCTATGCTCGCGAACGTCTGCAGGGGCAGGCGCTTGAAGGATCACAGGGGCCTGTCGCCATTGTTAAGCACCCCGATGTGCAGCGTATGCTCATGACCATGAAGGCACTTACCGAAGGCACTCGTGCCATGGCGTATGTGGCGGCGGCGGCCTTCGACACCTCGCGCCATCATCCTGACTCCCAAGAGCAGGCGCGTAACAAAGTCCTGTACGAGTATCTAGTGCCGCTGGTAAAAGGTTTTTCCACAGAGTCATCGGTAGAAGTGGCCTCGCTGGGCGTGCAAGTGCATGGCGGCATGGGTTTCATCGAAGAGACGGGTGCGGCACAATACTATCGCGACGCCCGCATATTGCCCATTTATGAAGGTACAACGGCCATTCAGGCCAATGATTTTGTCGGTCGCAAAGTATTACGCGATGGCGGGGCTACCGCCAGAGCGCTTGTGGCTCAAATGAGTGCAACAGTGGCTGAGCTCGAAGCGGTCGCCAACCAGGCAGGGGATCATGCAGGCGGCTTCGCCTTGATGGCGCGAAGGCTGGCGGCGGCGGTAGAGGCCAGTGAGCAGGCTACTCACTTTGTACTGGCCAATGCTAAAGAGTCGCCGCGCGCCGTATTTGCCGGCAGCGTGAGCTACCTGATGCTGGCTGGCATCGTATACGCTGGCTGGCAAATGGCGCGCGCGGCACTGATTTGTCACAAGCGCATCGCTGCAGGGTCCGCCAAGACCTTTCATACGCAAAAACTTGCAACCAGCATTTTTTATGCAGCCTACATATTGCCGCGTGCCGAGGCTATGTCGGCCTCTATCCAGGAAGGCGAGCTTGCCGACCGGTATGCCGCAACGGCTTTGACACAGTAAGTGCTTGTATCGGGCAAACGGAATAAGTTAATACTTAAAGTCTATTTCCGTTTGCCTGCTTATGCTGTCAGACTATATGGCATACCCTTGTTGTTCAATTGCCTTATAAAGAGAGCTTATATGACTACTTTACGTCTGGGTGACATTGCCCCTGATTTTGAGCAAAACTCTTCGGCCGGAACTATCCGCTTTCACGAGTGGCTAGGCGACAGCTGGGGTGTGTTGTTTTCGCATCCTGCTGACTTCACACCTGTCTGCACCACTGAGCTGGGCTACACCTCTATCGTCGAAGGTGAGTTTGCCAAGCGTAATGCCAAGGTTATTGCGATCTCGGTAGATGACGCTGAGTCGCACAAAAAATGGATTCAAGACATTAACGACACTCAGAATACTGAGCTGACATTTCCGATTCTTGCTGATCCCGATCATAAAGTCGCAAAACTTTATGACATGATTCACCCTAATGCCAGTAGCACGGTGACAGTGCGCTCAGTATTCATTATTGATCCGGCCAAAAAATTCGCCTCACACTGACCTATCCTGCCAGCACGGGGCGCAACTTTGACGAGATTCTTCGTGTACTCGACTCGCTGCAGCTTACCGACAACTACAGTGTGGCAACGCCCGTTAACTGGAAGCAGGGTGACGATGTCATCATTGCTCCTTCGGTTTCTGATGACGTAGCCAAAGAAAAATTTCCCAAGGGCTTTAAATCTTTGCGTCCTTATCTGCGTCTTACCCCCCAGCCTGGTAAATAGGTGAAATACGCCACTTCAGGCTGCCCGCAGGGCTGCCTGAAGCAGGCTTGAAGGGTAGCCGTGCCTCTCCGTGAATGTATGCGGAAATAGCCCCAGGACGGTTTGCTGATCCAGCGTCCGGTCTTGAATGCCCGCTTCTTTTTCAAGTTATGCACACCCCAAACACAGCATTTCTGCTCTGTGTTTGGGGTGTTTTTTATGGCGACGTCACACTGACCAAAGATTCCGGTTCTTCATGATGCGTTGCGGGGCATCTTTGATGCATAAAGAGCATTGTCGGCCGGCGTGATTATGTGCACGACGCAGGCTTTTGCATGCCATGGTCTGAAATAACGGCACGCCGCACGCCGTGGTGTTTGGGCAACTTTCGTAAAAAACCGCTTGCAAAGTAATCTGATGTTTTATACAGTACTGGTTATACGATCAGTGTTGTAAAAATATTGATCAGGTGCCCCGTATAGCGGGGTTTGGGCAGGGGCCAGTTAGCTCTTTTACTGCCAGGTCACGCATTTATCTTATGGGGTCTAATCATGAAATCCATTGCCTCCCACCATGTTCCGGTTAAATGGCCATTTCCTGCACGCAAAGGGCAGGGTAAGCCTGCCACGCTTACGCGCAGCGCCATGATGATTGACGTTGTTCTTGTTCTCGCCTGGGGCGCAACAATACCTGGCCTGATGTGGTTGGGGGTGGCAAGCGGCTTTTAAATTGCTGCGGCGCATTGTATAATTGCGGACTTTGCTAACTCATCCTCTGACTGGCCCTAACCGGTTGACGACAATGTTAACCAGTGGTCTTACCTGGTAAGGCCCCAAAACAGCCCGCTTCAAGATGAAACCAGGAGCTTTACCGTGAACCTAATCGAAACCATCGAGCAGGAAGAAATCGCCCGCCTCACAGGCGGCGAAGCCAAGCCAGCATTTGGCCCCGGCGATACCGTTATCGTCAACGTTAATGTCGTTGAAGGTACCCGCAAGCGTGTGCAGGCTTATGAAGGTGTTGTAATCGGCCGACGCAACCGTGGCCTTAACTCTTCGTTTATCGTACGCAAGATCTCATCCGGTGAAGCCGTTGAGCGTACATTTCAGCTGTACTCGCCACAAATTGCCAGTATCGAAGTAAAGCGTCGTGGTGATGTGCGTCGTGCTAAACTGTACTACCTCCGTAGCCGTTCGGGTAAAGCCGCTCGTATCAAAGAGAAGCTGGTTCGCAAATCGGCCAAGGTGGCCGCTGCTAAATAAGCAGCCACATCTTCGATGACCAGCAAGGGCACCCGACGGGTGCCCTTTGTGTTTTTATGGATTCTATGTCGGAAAGCATGTCACCTCCTCGATGCAAGCGGGTTGTAGTGACTCCCGGGTTTGATCCCCAAAGTCAGCCTGTGGTCCCCGCAGATATGTTGGCGCCGCTTTCACAAGACAGCATTCAGCTTGACTTCATATGCTCGGCTTTTGGCCGTAGCATAGACTGGAAAGTCGAACCCATTTTTACCGAGGCGTTTAGCGCTGACTTGTTGCTCCCCACTGACGTGGTCCAGGCGGCCGTCTTCGTGGCGCTTGTTCAGCGGCCATCTGGTTTGCATGTGTTGTTTACCAAGCGCGCTTCGCATCTGTATGACCACGCTGGGCAGATCTGCTTCCCGGGCGGGCGCATAGAGCACACTGATCGAGATGCGATCGCGGCAGCCTTGCGTGAAACCTACGAAGAAATCGGCGTTGCGCCAGAGTTCATCCAGCTTATTGGCACCCAACCCAGTTTTTTGACTTCTACCCGCTTTACCATGAAGCCGGTTATTGGGGTGATACGGCCGGGCTTTACCATTACACCAGACTCAACTGAGGTCGCTGAAGTGTTCGAGGTGCCATTGTCTGTGCTTATGGACCCACGTCTTCATCGACTGCATCAGGCCAATTTGCCTGGTGGTGGCCATCGTTTTTATTTTTCGATTACCTGGCAGTCTTACTTTATATGGGGCGCAACGGCCGCGCTAATTCGAAATATTTATCACTATTTGTCAGCGGCCGAGCTAAAAATTAAGGGCTAAACGCTAGCGCCTTGCTTGCGACGGCAGAGCCGCTGCCCTACGGCTTATCAGTATCGGCTTCTTGCTTCGTTTTCGGCCAATATGCGTTTGTACAAATCATGGCGTTCGGGTGCAATCTTGCCATCTTTAAGCGCATTGAGCACGCCACAATCAGGCTCGTGGCGATGTGTACAGTTGTAAAAACGACACAAGCCGATTACATCGTCAAATTCCGGAAACCCCTGCACAATTTCATCAGCTGTGAGATGTGACAGCCCGAAAGCCTGAAAGCCGGGAGAGTCAATAATATCGCCTGTGCTGCCCGGCAGATGATAAAGACGTGTACTGGTGGTGGTGTGTTTGCCCGCGCCCAAGGCCTGGGAGTGCTCGCGCGTTGCGGCGGCGGCGTCAGGCACCAAAGCATTGAGCAGTGTTGATTTACCCATGCCGCTTTGCCCCAGCAACAAGCTGCATTTGTCTTGCAGTACGCTGCGCAGCTCTGCGTTGACCTCTACCGTTGTAAGCGCACTTAGCTCAATAACTTTGAAACCTGCGGCAATAATATGCTGCAGTCGCTGTCTGGCCAGCGGCATGCTGGCATGCAGGTCAGATTTGTTCAGAATAATAATGGGTTCAATATCGACACTGCGTGCCGCGACCAACGCACGACCCAGCAGGTCGTCAGAAAATAACGGTTCGGGTGCGACCACAATAAGCAGTTGATCAACGTTGGCGGCAAATTGCTTGGTTCGGGTGTCGTCAGAGCGGTAAAGCAGATTGCGGCGCGGCAGAATGCGGTCTATGGAGCCTTCATCATTACCTTGAGGCGTAAAGGCTACCAGGTCGCCAACCGTGGCCTGCGATTTTTTGCCGCGAGGAAAGCATTTGCGCAGGCTTCCGTCGGCCAGCTCCACCGTATAGTGACGCCCATGAGCAGCAATGACGCGCCCCTGCGGGACAGGGGAGTTATCCATGTTTGATGTGTTGTATGCGTATCACGGCGGGCGGGTGGCTATCGTAAAACGCAGAGTGTACCGGATCGGGGGTTAGCGTGGCGGCATTGTCGTCATACAGTTTCACCAGAGCCGAAACCAGCCAGTCAGAAGGGCACTGTGCCGTGGCGTAGCGGTCGGCCTGAAATTCGTCGCGGCGCGACATCCAGCTGGCCAGTGGCGTGATCCAGAACGTAAAAACAGGAACGGTCAGGAACATCAGTATGAGTGCCAGTGCGTCGTTGGGGCGGCCTAGCTGTGGGATCACGCCGAGTTGTGCATAAAACCACACCTGCTGCGAAAGCCAGCCCAGTATCAGAAAGAACATCAGAGCGGCGCCAAAGCTGACGACCATGCGCCGGGTTATATGCTTGTGCTTGAAATGCCCAAGCTCGTGCGCCAGCACTGCTTCAATTTCGTCAGTGTTCAGACGGGCGAGCAGCGTGTCAAAAAACACGATTCTGCGTGATTTGCCCAGACCCGTGAAATACGCATTGCCGTGTGCCGAACGTCGTGAGCCGTCCATGACAAACAAGCCTTTTAGCGAAAAGCCACAACGTTGTGCCAGTGCGTGAATGCGGCTGGCCACGTCGGGGTTATCAAGTGGGGTAAATTTGTTGAACAAGGGGGCAATAAAGCTTGGAAATAGCCAGAGAATCAGGAAATTAAACACAACCCACAAACCCCAGGCCCACCAGACCCATGCGGAGCCTGTGTTGCCCATGACCCAGAGCACACAGGCGGCGAGCGGGGTGCCTAGTATTAACGTCAGCGCCAGCGTTTTGAGCGTGTCGGCGATAAAAAGCCGTGGCGTAACGCGGTTAAAGCCGAATTTTGCCTCTAGCTTAAACCGCCGCCAAATGGCGAAGGGCAGGCCGACAGCCCCCAGGATGGCCAGGACGACGGCAATGAGCGCCAGCTGTCGCAGGATTTCGCCATCAATCAGTGTGGCCAGTCGCATATCAAGGAACTGCAACCCGCCCAACAGCGTAAAGCCAACCAGTACGGCCGCCTCGACCACGTGCTCGATCATTGATAACTGCATTCTCGCGACCGTATAGTCAGCGGCGCGCTGATGGCTGTACAAGCCGATGCGGTCAGCGAACTCGGCGGGCACTTGGGCGCGATGCGTGCGTACGTGTTTAACCTGGCGCGTAGCGAGCCATAGACGGATCAACACGTCGGTGAGAAGAAAGGCAACAAACAGCAGCGTAAACATAAATAGTGGGGGTATGCGAAAATCTATTTTTTCAAGGAATGATTATATGGCGGTAAATGACCAGCGTCTGGTGTGGCTTGACATGGAGATGACGGGGCTAGACCCTGAAAAAGAACGCATTATCGAAGTGGCTATTGTCATCACCGAAGCGGATCTCGCATTTGTAGCCGAAGGGCCTGTGCTAGTTGTACATCAAAGCGATGAGCTGCTTGGTGCCATGGACAGATGGAACACCGCTACTCATGGCAAAAGTGGGCTTGTCGATAAAGTCAAGGCTTCTACCTTAACCGAGGAAGAGGCCGAAGACCAGTTGTTGCAGTTTCTGTTGCAGCATGTTCCTGCGGGCAAATCGCCTTTGTGTGGCAACACGGTGGGGCAGGATCGTCGTTTCATGGTGAAGTATATGCCCAGGCTCGAGGCGTTTTTTCATTATCGCAATCTCGATGTAAGCACGCTCAAAGAGCTTTCGCTGCGCTGGAAACCTGAGGTTTACCGCAGCTTCGTCAAACAGAGCAAGCACGAAGCCCTGGCAGATATTTACGAATCTATCGACGAGCTCAAGCACTATCGCCAACATTTTATCAAGCTCTGACGGGGCGGTTCGGCGGCGTCTGGTATGCGCCGACAGCCGCAGAGGCTGGGTCGCCCGGCTTGTATTTAAATAGCGCGCGACTTAACATGCTAAGAATGAAGCAGAAAACCCCGCACGATCAGGTCCCCGGCGTGTTGCTTGACGACCAGCTGTGTTTCGCCCTGTATTCAACAGGGCTGGCCATGAACAAAATCTATCGCAGCTTGTTGCGCGATATCGGGCTGACCTATCCGCAATATCTCGTTATGCTGGTGCTCTGGGAGCGCGATAGCCTCACAGTTTCTGACATCGGCGAGCGGCTTTTTCTTGACTCGGCAACGCTCACGCCTCTGCTCAAACGCCTTGAGGCGGCGGGGCTGGTGCATCGTCAAAGAGCCCAGGCAGATGAACGGCAGGTTATTGTGTCTCTGACAGCAGATGGTAATTTGCTCAAAAGCAAGGCGTACGATGTACAGCGAGGGGTCGTGTGCGCCACCCAGTGTTCAGCTGATGAATTGGCGGCCACCCGGAAAACTCTCGAAAGCCTGCGTGAGCGCTTGCTTCGATCTTAAAAGGTGAGAGGCCTTGCGGTTGGCTTGTTGCCTAGCTGAAAGGTTAATGGGTTGATGGGTTAATGGGTTAATGGGTTAATGGGTTAATGGGTTAATGGGTTAATGGGTTAATGGGTAAGTCAAAGAGTGGCCTTCATGAGGTTTCATTTGCAAAATTAAGTAGGATGCTATTTAATAGTACAAGATAATTTTCTGAGGGTTGGATGCGACAAGCCATTTACTGGTACGAGATGATTTGCACAATGTCAGATGTGGTGAGTCCATTTCAGAAGCAAATCGCCTGAGGCATCCGGTATCAGAACACCCGCACAGATGTTTGTCTTTTAAGTTACTTGGCGGCACGCGCCGCCAAGCCGGCCATGGACGGGGCCGTAACCAACCCGTCAGTTGATACCTTGTATCACTTGAATTTAACGAACAGGAGATTGCCATGTCTTTAGAGAAAGTTGTTTACCGCGCTGAAGCTACAGCAACGGGTGGTCGTGATGGCCGCGCCGTTTCGTCCGATGGCTTGCTGGATATCAAACTGGCTGTCCCGACCGAAATGGGTGGTGCGGGCGGTGGCGCCAACCCCGAGCAGTTGTTTGCTGCTGGTTATTCGGCATGCTTTCTGGGTGCCTTGAAGCTGGTGGCATCACGCGAGAGCGTAGAGTTGCCAGACAACACCAGCATCAACGGCTTGGTTGGTATTGGCCCCATTCCCAATGGTTTTGGTATTGAAGTTGAGCTGAAGATCGCTGTGCCAGGCATGGAACGTGACAAAGCCCAGGCGCTGGTTGATAAGGCTCACATTGTCTGCCCATATTCGAATGCGACGCGTGGCAATGTGGACGTGACTCTGACTCTCGTCTGATTTGTCTGATGCAGCCATGTAAACGGGGCGCCTCAGGGTGCCCCGTTTACATGCGCGAGGCTTAAACAGTGCAGGCACGGTATTATTTGATATTGGGGCGTGTTCTTGGATGCACAAATGGTCATGCATAAAGTGCCTGCAGCAATAGCAGGGATAGGCGTAGATATACTGCGCTTTGAGCGGATAGAGCGTGTATACGCCCGATGGGGCGAGAAGTTCGTGCAACGTATTCTGGGTTTGCAAGAAATTGAAAAATTCCAACGACGCTATGCCAGTGACCCTGTGCGCGGACTGCGTTTTCTGGCTACACGGTTTGCTGCCAAGGAAGCCTTCTCTAAGGCGATAGGTCTTGGCATGCGTACACCGATGACTTGGTCTCGTATGCAAACGCTCAATGAGGCCAGTGGCAAACCTAGCGTGCATTTGTCCGGGCCGCTGGCTGACTGGTATGGTGAGCGCTTTGGCGCAGCCCATGTGTCTGTTACTGATGAGTCTGATACCGTGGCGGCATTTGTCGTGATCGAGGCGCTCCCGGCCCTAACTGTTTGAGAACCTATTTTATGAGCGAAAGCACGTTACAAAGCACCTTACCGCCCGGCCCAGTCATGGTTGATGTCGAAGGTGCAACGCTTACTGAGCACGAGCGCGCACGACTATGCGACCCATTAGTGGGCGGCGTAATCTTGTTTGCTCGTAATTTTGAAAACCGGGCTCAGCTCTCTGAGCTTTGCCGGGCGATTCATGAGGCCCGCGATGAACCTTTGTTGATCGCTGTAGATCATGAGGGCGGCCGGGTACAACGTTTTCGTAGCGATGGATTCACCTCGATTCCCGCCATGAGTGTTTTTGGCAAGCTGTGGGCTGAAGACTCCCTGGCTGCCATGCGCCTGGCCTCCGAAACAGGCTATGTGTTGGGCGCTGAGCTGCGTGCCTGCGGCGTGGACCTCAGCTTTGCACCGGTGCTTGACCTCGATTACGGTGTGAGTCAGGTTATTGGTAATCGCGCATTTCATCGTGATCCGCGCGTGGTGGCACTGCTTGCGCGGGCGCTGATCCAGGGCCTGATGCTGGCTGGCATGTCGGCCTGCGGAAAACACTTTCCCGGCCATGGTGCGGTTGAGGCAGATTCTCATCATGAGATTCCGGTCGATGGACGCAGCTTCGACGAAATCATGAAGGAAGATGCTGCGCCTTACGGCTGGCTGGGCGATATGGTATTGCCTTCTGTCATGCCTGCCCACGTTATTTATCGCGAAGTCGATCCCAACCCGGCCGGCTTCTCTCCTTTCTGGATACAAAAAGTACTGCGCCAAGATCTGGGCTACGACGGGGTGGTTTTTTCAGACGACCTCACCATGGAAGGGGCTACGGTCGCGGGCGATATACTTGCCCGGGCCGAGGCCGCCCTGACGGCAGGCTGCGACATGGTGCTGGTGTGCAACCGGCCAGATCTTGCCGATGAACTGCTGTCCAGGCTTCGGCACGAGCACGACCAAGACGCTGTGCAGCGTATTCGCCGTCTGATGCCCTCCGTGCCCGCGCCTGACTGGGATGCCCTGCAAGCAGATGAACGCTATCAATATGCCCGACGACTTCAATCTCAAATCGTTTCTGCTTGATCTTCCTCATCTGCCTGGGGTTTACCGGCATATAGATGAAAAAGGGGAGGTGCTGTACGTCGGCAAGGCACGCGACCTGAAAAAGCGCGTCAGCTCTTACTTTCAGAAAAACCTTTCGAGCCCGCGCATCAGTCATATGGTGTCGCGGGTAGTAAGGCTGGAGGTTACGGTTACGCGGTCTGAAGCCGAAGCGTTGTTGCTCGAAAATAACCTGATCAAGCGCCTTAAGCCGCGGTACAACATTTTGTTCAGGGATGACAAATCATATCCCTACCTGATGTTTTCGGATCACGCGTTTCCGCGCATAGCCTATTACCGGGGCAGTACCAGTGGCAAGGGCCGTTTCTTTGGGCCGTATCCCAATGCCTGGGCCGTACGCGAGACCATACAGATACTGCAGCGCGTGTTTCGCCTGCGTACGTGTGAAGACAGTGTTTTTGCCAACCGCTCGCGGCCCTGTTTGCTGTATCAGATTGGGCGATGTTCGGCGCCATGCGTCAACCTGATCTCGCAGGAAGATTATCAGGCTGATGTTCAAAGAGCCATCAAGTTTCTCGAAGGGCAGGCCGACGATGTGCTGCAGGATATCGGGCAGCGTATGCAGCAGGCTTCTGAATCTCTTGATTTTGAGCTGGCAGCGGTATTGCGTGACCAGATGCGGGCGTTGTCCAAGGTGTTGCAACAGCAATCCATGGAAAAAATCGGCAATGACGACGTCGATATTATTGCCGTGCTGGCAATGGGCGGCCGGGTGTGTGTGAATCTGGCCATGGTTCGTGGGGGGCGGCATCTGGGTGATAAGCCTTTTTTTCCTTCCAACACGCATGCCGATTCCAGCCTGGAAGACGTGCTGGCGGCATTTGTAGGGCAGCACTACGTAGACAGCGCCATGCCGCCCGTGCTGGTCTGTTCGCACCGGCTGACTGATCCTGACTTGCTGAGTTTGCTGGCGGAACAGACGGGCGTCAAAGCGCGTCTGTTGATTAAGCCTCAGGGTGTGCGCAAGACATGGCTGGAGCAGGCGCAGCGTAATGCCGAGATGGCTTTGACACGTATGCTGGGTGAGTCGACGGCGCGGGTTGCGCGTACCCAGGCGCTGGCTGCAGCACTTGATATGGATACCGATGAGGCGGCGCTGGATGCCATGCATGTTGAGTGCTTCGACATCAGCCACACTGCTGGCGAAGCCACCCAGGCCTCTTGTGTGGTCTATCGCCACAACGATATGCAGCCGTCACTTTATCGGCGTTACAACATCGCGGGCATTACTCCGGGTGATGACTATGCCGCGATGCGGCAGGTGCTGACGCGACGTTTTGGGCGTGTGGCCGATGGTGATGCCGAGATGCCGTCGATTGTGCTGATCGATGGCGGCAAAGGGCAGGTCGAAGTCGCTCGTCAGGTATTTGTAGAACTGGGTCTGGATACGCACGTACTGGTTGGCGTCGCCAAAGGAGAAGGGCGACGGGTGGGGCTGGAAACGCTGGTGTTTGCCGATGAAAGGCCGCCGGTGGCGCTGGGCATAGAGTCGGCAGCCTTGATGCTGGTTGCCCAGATTCGTGACGAAGCTCATCGTTTTGCCATTACGGGTATGCGGGCCCGGCGTGCAAAGGCACGCAACGTATCGCGCCTGGAAGAGATCGAAGGGGTGGGCGCGCGTCGCAGGCAGAAGTTGCTAGCTCGTTTTGGTGGGTTTTCGGGCGTGGTCGATGCCAGCATAGACGACTTGCGTTCGATAGATGGAATTTCCGATGAACTGGCAGAACGCATCTATCATGCGCTCCGATAGAGTAGTATTTCACTTATGCCTATAAATTTGCCCATTGCCCTGACGTGGCTGCGTATTGCGATGATCCCGTTGATCGTGGCGCTGTTTTATTTGCCCGAACACTGGGTCTCGATGCCAGTGCGTGATGCCGTGGCTGCTGCCGCATTCATTATTGCCGCTCTGACTGACTGGTTTGATGGCTGGCTTGCACGACGCTGGAACCAAACCTCTTCATTTGGCGCGTTTCTTGATCCGGTTGCTGACAAGCTCATGGTGTGCGCGGCATTGCTTATTTTGCTGCACCTGGGCCGTGTTGACTCATTCATTGCGCTCATAATTATTGGCCGTGAGATCACCATTTCTGCTTTGCGCGAATGGATGGCAAAAATAGGTGCAAGCGGTAGTGTGGCTGTTCACAGGCTGGGCAAGTTCAAGACTGCGACGCAAATGGTGGCCATCCCTTGTCTGCTGTACTGGCAGCCACTGTACGGCCTGTCGATGCAGTTACTGGGGCAGGTCCTGATTGTGATTGCGGCTATCCTGACAGTGTGGTCCATGTGTTATTACCTGCGCCGGGCATGGCCTGAGATCCGGAACAAATCAGATCAACAACAGGCTTGATCTTTTTTCGGTAATAAACACATGACCACCATCACGGTTGAACAGGCTCAAGCCGCTGCGCTCAAGCGGCAAGACTGGAAGATAATCAGTCTTATCGGAGCGGTGCATGCTTCATCGCACTTTTTTCAGCTGGTGTTGCCCACGCTTTATCTGTCTCTGGCGCATGAGTATGGCTACGACTTCGTCAAGCTCGGGCTGCTGGCATCTGTGTTTTTTCTGGTGTCTTGCCTGGGGCAGGCATCTTCAGGTTTTGTCGTTGACCGCATCGGGCCAGCTCCCGTGCTTCGTTTTGGGCTTAGCTGTTTTGTGGTGGCTGGCCTGTTGATCGGGCTGTCTACGGGCTATGCCATGTTGGTGCTTGCCGCCGTTATTGGTGGCATTGGAAATTCCGTCTTTCATCCTGTCGATTATTCCATCATCAATCATCGCATCAGTAGTGAACGGTTGGGGCACGCCTACAGCACGCACGGGCTCACGGGCAACTTGGGGTGGGCGCTTACGCCGGTATTTATGGCGGGGCTTATCTATGTCGCCAATTGGCGGGTGGCTGCCTTTGGGGCTGCGGCTCTGGTTGGCTTTATTCTGTTTCTCACCTGGTTGGGCCGTGATCTTCTTGGGGGGCGCAACGACGCGTTCGCACCATCGGCCGAAGACACCGCCCAGAGCAGTGCCGCGCCAGATCTTGCGCGCCAGTCAGTAGGCCAGACCCTGGCAACCTTGCTGGTTCAGCCTGCGCTGTGGGGAGCCTTTCTGTTTTTTGCCTGTACATCCATTGCCCTGTCTGCGGTGCAGAACTACACCATTCCCATGCTGGGTGATGTCTATGGCATAGCCAAGGTCATGGCCGGCACAACGCTTTCAGCCTATATGGTTGCCGCAGCCGTAGGCATGGTGGCAGGGGGCTTTCTGGTAGGGACTACGCCTAATACAGAACGCACGGTATTTGTTTCATTGCTACTCGCGGGTGCGCTGCTGGTGGTTCTGGCGCTGGGTATGGTGCCGCCCATGTTTGCCATGGCTTTGGTGGCTTTGGCAGGTTTTTGCTCGGGGGTGTCTGCCCCGTCGCGTGACATGCTGATCCGGCGTGTTACGCCTAAAGGGGCAACCGGCACGGTGTATGGGCTGGTGTACTCTGGCATGGACGTGGGTTCGTCGCTGGCGCCAGTGAGCTTTGGGCTGCTGCTCGATGCCGGCTTTGGCCGCGGGCCCTGGTATGGCGCGGCCATTGCTTTTGCTGCAGCGGCTTTTCTTGCGGTGGGCGTTGCCAAGGCAGCAGGCAAATCTGTACCAATAATGCAGCGCGCGAGCGCCTGACCACTTATTGTCGTATCGTGCGGGCTGGCTGAGGTTGAGCCGGTTCGCTGCTGCGCCAGGGGTTGATGTCAAGCCCGCCACGCCGCGTATAGCAGGCGCGCACAAACAAGGCTTGGGGTGCGCAGGCCGCCCAAATATCGCAAAACATTTTTTCTACGCAATGTTCATGAAACTCTGTGTGACGGCGCAATGAAACAATGTACTCAAGCAAGGCTTCACGGTTGATTTGCGGGCCTGTATACCTGATCTGTACGCTTGCCCAGTCTGGTTGCCCCGTTACGGGGCAGTTGGATTTCAGCAAGTCTGACACCAGCGTTTCAGTAACAACGCTTGCGTCGGAAAGACAGGCAAGTCGCTCCGGTGCCGGTGAGTAGTGTTTAATTTCAATGTCGGCCGCATCAATGTTTATGCCTTCGAGCGGTTGGCATAGCTGCCGTTCATTGCCGGAAAGCGGCACAATATTTATCGCTATCTGTTGTTCTGTAACCTTTTCAAGATCGTGACGCATGACGGCGCTGACGGCAGCTGCGTCAACGTAGCGCTCTTCACTAAATGAATTCAGATAAAGCTTGAAAGACTTGGATTCCACCAAACTGGGGCTGGAGTACGGAAACGTAAATTGCCCCACCGCCACGACGGGCTTGCCTCGGGGCGTCAGCCAGGAAAGCTCGTAGGCATTCCAGATATCAGCACCGTACCATTTTGCAGGTATTGGCAGGGTCTGACGATTGGTGGAGCGTGAAATGGGAAACAATAATAAAGGGTCATACGCCTGCGGGAAGGCGACATCTTGACCGAGAGGGGCATGTTGGAGCATGTTGTCTTGCATGATAAGCAAAAATAGATAGGGTGCCGGCAGGATGCCATGACACAAAGGCTGAGCTGATTGTACCTCGGCAGCCTGTTTTTTCACGTTGTGAAATGCTCACTTCATAATGCGAAATGACTTCGCTGCAGCGCACGAATAATCATTTCATAAAAGAAAAAACCATTTCATAATACAAAACAATAAGCATAACTAGTTGATTTTATAGTGTTAAATAGTCTGTCTTATATAAGACATAAGTGTTAGATGCAACGCAGCATAGGCGTACACTTTGTTCATCGATTACCCCTTTATTTCTTTGTCTTTTTAAGGATGTCATCATGAGCACTCGAGAAAATGAAATACGCGCTTTGCAACGTACGTGGGCAGAAGACCCGCGCTGGCAAGGTATCAAGCGTGGCTACGGTGCAGAAGAGGTTGTGCGTCTTCGCGGTTCGGTGATGGTTGAGCACACGCTTGCCCGCCGTGGTGCAGAAAAACTCTGGGATCTGCTGCACACTGAACCCTTCATCAACTCGCTCGGTGCTCTCACGGGCAACCAGGCCATGCAACAAGTCAAGGCAGGCCTGAAGGCTATTTATCTTTCGGGCTGGCAGGTCGCCGGAGATGCAAATATTGCGGGCGAGATGTACCCCGATCAATCGTTGTACCCGGCCAACTCGGTACCGCTGGTTGTGCGCCGCATTAACAATTCGCTCACCAGGTGTGACCAGATTCAGTGGATGGAAGGCAAAAACCCGGGGGATGAAGGTTATATCGATTACTTCGCTCCCATTGTTGCAGACGCTGAAGCAGGGTTCGGTGGCGTCCTCAACGCCTTTGAACTCATGAAATCCATGATTGACGCAGGTGCTGCCGGCGTTCACTTTGAAGATCAGTTGGCTTCCGTCAAAAAATGCGGTCACATGGGTGGCAAAGTGCTTGTGCCTACCCGTGATGCCGTGGCTAAGCTGGTTGCCGCCCGTCTGGCTGCTGATGTACAGGGCGTGTCGACGTTGCTGCTGGCACGCACTGACGCAGATGCGGCTGACCTCATTACCAGCGATATGGACCCTAACGATCAGCCGTTTGTGACCGGTGAGCGCACGGCCGAAGGCTTTTTCCGTACACGTCCCGGCATTGATCAGGCAATCTCCCGTGGTCTGGCTTACGCGCCATATGCCGATCTGATCTGGTGCGAAACGTCCACGCCTAATCTTGAGTATGCCAAGAAGTTTGCCGATGCAATCCATCGTCAGTTTCCGGGCAAAATGCTGGCCTACAACTGCTCGCCTTCGTTTAACTGGAAGAAAAATGTTGACGATGCCACCATTGCGAAATTTCAGCGTGAGCTGGGTGCCATGGGCTACAAATACCAGTTCATCACCTTGGCAGGCTTCCATGCACTGAATTACGGTATGTTCGAGCTGGCGCATGGTTATGCCCGTAACCAGATGAGTGCGTTCGTTGAGCTGCAACAGAAAGAATTTGCAGCCGCCGACCTGGGCTTTACTGCGGTCAAGCATCAGCGCGAAGTGGGTACAGGTTATTTTGATGCAGTCACTCAGACTATCGAAGGTGGGCAGTCGTCGACCACGGCACTCACAGGGTCGACCGAAGAAGAGCAGTTTGAGTCGGCTACAGCCTAAAGTGTGTTGGGTGAGGTTACAGCCCAACGTTGTTTCGCATGATGGCTTGTTTTAAAGCCAGAAGCCGATAAATCGTTGTTTTTTACAGTGTTTTATCAGCAGACCATTTATGGCTTTTCTGCCAGGTTTGGTTTGATTTGGTATAGTGGCGCCGCCCGACTCTAAAGAGTTGGTCTGGCGCCACAGTTTTGTGCAGTCGCCACAATCGCGACAAGTCGGGTTCCCCTGCGGTACACCCGGGCCTTGATCTAAATCAACACCCGGGGTTTCCCCGTATTCTATATTTTGGGCCATGCGCGCCTATTCGATTTTTTCTACGCCCCAAGGGCTATCTGATGATGACCGTCTCGCGCGACGTCGCCTGTTGGCACGTCTGGGGCTTGGCTGGCTGGGCATGATGCAAGTCATGATGTTTGCGTTTCCGGGCTATTTGCGGTCTGAAAGCATGGCACCCGACAACCTTGCGCTGCTGGACGATGCCATTTTCATGATGAATTGGATCAGCCTGGTAATAACGGCACCTGTTATTTTGTATTGCGCCATACCTGTTTGGCAGGGTGCGCTGACGCAGTTGCGTCGTGGGCGGGTAGGCATGGACGTGCCAGTGGCCCTGAGCATTGTTGCCGCCTTTATACCTAGTGTGTATTCAACCTGGACGGGGCGCGGCGAGGTCTATTTTGATTCTGCCACCATGTTTGTGGCATTTCTGCTTACAGCTCGCTATCTTGAACTGTGTGCCCGCCAGTCTGTCGATGCAGGCGCCAACCATCAGTTAGTCGAGCAGTTCAGATCGTCGATTTCCGGACATGCCAACACGCTGGCGTTCTGGTTTGTTGTCATTCAGCTTGCGCTTGCTTTCATTGCGGGGGCGACGTGGTACATGCACGCTCCTGATCGCGCCATAGGCATCATGGTGGCCTTGCTGGTCATGAGTTGTCCTTGCGCTATGGCTATGGCCGTGCCTACCGCCACTGCGGCAGCACACGCCTGTCTGTCCTCCCAGCCGCTGCGCGCCGAGGCGGACGTGCAGCGCCTCATACAGTCTACGGACAAGGTCGCTCGCCAGAATCTTTACGGTTCCATAGCCTGGCACCTGCTCATGACGCCGCTGGCGGCCTTAGGGTTTGTGCAGCCCTGGCTTGCCGCTATCAGCATGTTGCTTTCGTCGCTGGCCGTGGCGGCCAACTCCTGGCGCCTGTATCGTCGTCACACTCATTTTATGGATAGTAATTGGCAAGGGGTGCCGGTACAGGGCTGATCTATGTCTTCTCTGTTTTTGCTGCTTCCCATTTCCCTTCTTCTGGTCATCGCGATCGGTGCCGCATTCTGGTGGGCTATTTTTGCCGGCCAGTTTGATGATGCTGGATCGGTAGGAGATCTGATACTTGAGGACGATGACCGAACGGCTCCGGTTGCGCCTGAGCCGACCGAACCGGCCGAGCCTTGATGCTCACAGCAACACCCAGAAAGATATTTATTTATTTATAGCATTAACTTTTTATTGTTTAGGGGAAACTCATGGGCACTTTCGATACTGCGGGGAAGCAGGTCGAAGTCTTCAATTATGGGGTGGTCAGACAGTTCTCGATCGCCACCATATTTTGGGGCGTCATCGGCATGGCCGTGGGCGTATTAATCGCTGCACAGCTTATTTGGCCTGAGCTTAATTTTGAAACACCCTGGCTGAGCTATGGACGCCTGCGACCACTGCACACCAACGCCGTTATTTTTGCGTTCGGTGGTAATGCCTTATTTGCCACGTCTTACTACGTGGTGCAGCGCACCTGTCAGGTGCGTTTGTTCAGCGACAAATTGTCGGCGTTTACCTTCTGGGGCTGGCAACTGGCTCTGGTGGGAGCGGTCATTACGCTGCCCATGGGCTTTACAAGCACCAAAGAATACGCGGAGCTCGAGTGGCCAATTGATATTCTGATTGCGCTGGTCTGGATTGTGTACGCCGTCGTCTTTTTTGGCACGATCGCCAAGCGCCGTGTCAAGCACATTTACGTGGCGAACTGGTTTTTTGGTTCGTACATTCTGACGATTGCCGTGCTGCATATTTTCAATAACCTGGAAATGCCTGTCAGCTGGTTCAAGTCTTACTCCATATATAGTGGCGTGCAGGATGCCATGGTGCAGTGGTGGTACGGTCACAATGCGGTCGGTTTCTTCTTGACCACCAGCTTTCTGGGCATGATGTATTACTTTGTGCCCAAGCAGGCTGAGCGGCCGATTTACTCGTACCGTCTGTCCATAGTGCACTTCTGGGCGCTGGCGTTTACCTATATGTGGGCTGGTCCACACCATCTTCTGTACACGTCGCTGCCCGACTGGACTCAATCGCTGGGCATGGCACTGTCACTGATACTGCTCGCGCCTTCGTGGGGGGCATGATCAACGGGATCATGACGATGTCGGGTGCCTGGCACAAATTGCGCACCGACCCGATTTTGAAGTTCATGGTGGTGTCGCTTTCGTTCTACGGCATGTCCACATTCGAAGGCTCGATGATGTCGATCCGTACGGTTAATGCGTTGTCGCACTACACCGACTGGACGGTAGGTCACGTGCACTCCGGCGCGCTGGGCTGGGTGGCCATGATCACCTTTGGCTCACTGTATTACCTGATTCCGCGACTTTATGGCCGCACACAGATGGCCAATATGCGTCTGGTAGATCTGCATTTCTGGATTGCCACGCTGGGTGTTGTGCTTTATATCGCCTCGATGTGGATTGCCGGCGTCATGCAAGGCCTGATGTGGCGCGCCACAGAGGCCGACGGCACTCTCACCTACAGTTTTGTTGAGTCCGTGAAAGCAACCTATCCGTTCTACGTCATCCGGCTTGCGGGCGGGCTAATGTTTCTGTCAGGCATGTGCGTGATGGCGTGGAATACCTGGATCACCGTGCGTGGCCAGACCAGGGTGAATCCAGAGGTCCCCTTGTTCAGCCCTGACGCGATTGATCCCGCGTTGCGCCGCCCAGTCATGGCTACAGCTTGAGGAGAGCCTGAATTATGTCTAAGAAAGCTAGCGGTTTTTCGCACAAGCTCATTGAAACCAACGTTGGCTTGCTCATTATTCTGAGCATTCTGGTGATTTCTTTCGCTGGGCTGGTCCAGATCGTGCCGCTGTTTTTCCAGCATTCGATGACCACGCCCACTGAAGGTGTTAAGCCTTACGAAGCCCTGAGGCTGGTGGGGCGAGATGTCTACATACGTGAAGGGTGCGTTGGCTGTCATTCGCAGCAAATTCGCATGCTCAGTCATGAGGTGCAGCGCTACGGTCCATACTCGCTGGCGGGTGAGTCGACCTATGAATATCCATTTCTGTGGGGGTCCAAGCGTACCGGCCCTGACCTGGCCCGTGTAGGTCAGCGTTATTCAGATGACTGGCACCGTCTGCATTTGCGTGATCCGCGTATGGTCGTCAAAGAGTCGAATATGCCTGCCTACCCCTGGCTGCAGCGCAACACGGTCGAAGGCACCAATGTGCAGACGCGTATGCGGGCTCTGCGCAAGCTGGGCGTGCCTTATACCGATGAGGAAATCGACGCAGCACCCGATGAGCTCAAAGGAAAAAGCGAAGAGGATGCCGTCGTGGCGTACCTGCAGGGTTTGGGTGTGGCTGGACGTGAAGCCGCCGCCAAGGTTGTTTCGGAAGGAGTGCGTTAAATGGCTGTCCTGAATGCAATCGCGACGCTGCTCGTCATGATCACCTTCCTGGGGATCGTATGGTGGGCATTCTCGAGAGGTCGTGCTGACGCGAATCGCGAAGCGGCAATGCTGCCCTTCGCATTGCCTGACGAGCCCGTGATGAATAAGAAAGAAGGGATGAATCATGAATGAATTTGTGAGCAGCTTCTGGAGCTGGTTCATTGCGGCCATTACGCTTGGGGGTATTGCCTTCTGTTTGTGGCTTTTGTACACACAGCGAGCCTGGCTGGGGCGTGAAGTGCCAGAGGTCGAGGATACAGGGCATGTCTGGGACGGTACCCTGACTGAACTCAATACGCCCGTGCCGCGCTGGTGGACTGTGTTTTACATAGGTCTGTGCGTCGCAGCACTGGGTGTTCTCTTTTTGTACCCTGGCTTGGGTAGCTATGATGGTTTGCTGGGTTTTTCTGCTGCCAAAGAGGTCAAGCAGCATCAGGAGGAGCTCAGGGAGCGTATCGAGCCACTGTACGCGACTTACCGTGAAATGCCGCTTACCGAAATTGCGCATAATGCTGATGCCCGCAAAATCGGACAAAGGTTGTTTCTGAACAACTGCGCACAGTGCCATGGTTCAGACGCACGTGGTGCCGGCAGTTTTCCCAACTTGACCGATGGCGACTGGTTATACGGCGGCGAGCCAGAAACCATTGTGCAGACAATCACCAAAGGACGACATGGCATTATGCCGCCTTGGTCCGCACAGATCAGCGCGTCAGAAGCATCCGACATCGCACAATATGTGCGATCACTGTCGGGCCTGGCCTCCGATTCGCTTAAGGTGGTACCAGGCAAGCGTGGTTTTGAAACGTTTTGCGTGGCCTGCCATGGTATCGATGGCAAGGGCAACCAGTTGGTAGGTGCCCCCAATCTGACAGACAGCGCGTGGTTGTACGGCAGTTCAGAGGCGTCCATTGTGAAAACCATACTGAATGGACGCGAAAACATCATGCCGGCCCAAGAAGGGATTCTGAGTGAAGATCAGATCCGCATGCTTGCAGGTTGGGTGTGGGGTCTGTCCAATCCGGCTTCCGGGGCAAAGTAAACGCATAGAGGCTTAACAGCATGAGTGAACCCACCGTACGGCCCGCAGAATCCAGTGCAGGTGCCGAAGCTACGCCGGCCTGGCGTCCGCCACGCGTCGAGCGGGTAACGGGGGGGGCCTCGCCGCAAGTTGAGAAAGCGCTTGCCGATGTCAGAGGAAAAATCCATCCGCGTTCCGTCACGGGCACATTTGCCCGTTGGCGGATCGTCATGGTGTTTCTCACGCAATTGGTTTTCTATGGCCTGCCGTGGCTGCAATACAATGGCCGCCAGGCGGTATTGTTCGATCTTGGGGCGCGTAAGTTCTATATTTTTGGCATGGTCTTGTGGCCTCAAGACGTTATTTACCTCGCAGTGCTGCTGGTTCTGTCGGCGTTTGCGTTGTTCCTGTTTACCGCCATGGCCGGGCGTCTGTTTTGTGGTTATGCCTGTCCGCAGACGGTTTATACCGAAGTCTTTATGTGGGTCGAACGCCGTATTGAGGGCGACCGACTGGCACGTATTCGTCTCGATG
Organism: Allopusillimonas ginsengisoli; assembly: GCA_005239165.1. Lineage (GTDB taxonomy): Bacteria > Pseudomonadota > Gammaproteobacteria > Burkholderiales > Burkholderiaceae_B > Allopusillimonas > Allopusillimonas ginsengisoli_A. Next base: position 99,230 of record RAPG01000006.1, on the reverse strand, counting down.
AGGCGCCATGGGGCTGGCGCAAGCTGCGCATCAAGGCCAGCAAACATATTATCTGGATAGCCATCGCGTGGTGGACGGGTTCCACATTTATTGGTTATTTTGCGCCGATTCGCGAGCTGGGCATGGGCTTGCTGCACTTTACACTCGGGCCCTGGCAGTGGTTCTGGATGGTCTTTTATTCATTCGCCACCTGGGGCAACGCGGGCTTTATGCGTGAAGCCGTCTGTAAATACATGTGCCCGTATGCGCGCTTTCAGAGCGTAATGGTCGATGACGACACGTTTGTGGTTACGTACGATCACGTCCGCGGCGAACCCCGCGGCGGACGCTCGCGCCGCATTGACCACAAAGAAGCAGGCATGGGTGATTGTGTCGACTGCAGTCTCTGTGTGCAAGTTTGCCCAACGGGTATCGATATCCGGGATGGCCTGCAATATATGTGCATAGGCTGTGGTGCCTGTGTTGACGCTTGTGATCAAGTTATGGAGAAAATGGACTACGCCCCAGGCTTGATTCGTTATACCTCGGGCAGGGCCATTACCGATGGACTGACGCAACCTCAGGCGCGCAAGCGGCTGTTCCGGCCACGTGTGCTTATATATTCTGCGATCTTGATGCTGGTGGCCATTGGTTTCGTGGTTTCTTTGGCTACGCGTACGACTCTGCGCATGGATGTCATCCGCGACCGGGGTGCGCTCGGCCGAGAAGTGGCCGGCGGCGTGATTGAGAATGTTTTCCGTCTGCAACTGATCAATACCTCAGAATCGCCACTCACGCTGACGCTTAGTGTCGATGGTTTGCCGGGCCTGTCGGTGACGACGGCAGACGAAAATACCGCAGTTGTTGACGTTCCGGCCGCTTCAAACCGACTGGTTCCTATTGTGATACGACTGCCGGCCAGCAATGCCACACCGGGTCTGCATAACATCGAAATCAAGTCGGCCGGCCAGTACGATAATGGCAAGACAGCCGTTGTCGTCGAAAATCCAGCTATTTTGTACCAAATTAACCAGAGGGTATTGCCATGTCCCAAGCAGCTCAGCAGCACTCAGGCCTGACGCATCAGGCAGGCATTAAAAAGCCTTACACGGGCGTGGACCGTACGCCTGCTCCCCGACCTTGGTACAAGGAGCCATGGCCCTGGATCATCATGGCCGGCCCGGCGCTAGCCATTGTTGGTTGCGCCATTACCATTGTGTTGGCCGTGCAGAATTTTTCTGATGTGGCTATCCGCGATGGTGGCGTCAAACGTGGTTTGGTTGTTGAGCGGACAGACGCCGCCGGCGCAGCCGGATCTGAAACGGGGCGCAAGACGGCAGCACCACAGCTAGGGCCTGCCGTTGATGCCCGTTGACGCTACAATCGGTTAAAGCAATAACCACAATGGGAGATCAGGTATTATGCGGCGACGTTCATGGATGTGGATTTTATGGCCATCTTTTTTGGTAGGGGCGGCAACCAGCGCCACTGTCTTCGCGTTTGTCGATCCGCTTGATATCGAATTTTTGGGCTACATCAGCGCGAGCCGTCAGCAGGTTTATGCGGGCGGCTTTTTTCTTTTCTGGTTGATGTCAGCGCTCTCGAGTGCCTTGACGCTGCATATGGCGCCCCGCGGCATTATTCTTGACGAGTTTGGCGACCCGGTCAACGATTAAAGGTGTTGTAGCGCCGGCGCGTAATGGCCCTGCTGCGACCCAGGGCTTCGGCAGGCTGCTAGCCGCAGTCGTTGCCAGACAGTTCTTGCAGCGTGCGCATGTCGAGTATATGCACTTCACGCTGCTGTACGCGGATCAGGCCTTCACGCGCAAATCTGGAAAAAAGACGGCTTACGGTTTCAAGAGTGAGGCCCAGATAGTTGCCGATTTCTTCGCGACTCATGCGTAAAATAAATTCAACCGGCGAGTAGCCCAGTATCGCCAGCCGCTGCGACAGATTGACCAGAAAGGCTGCCAGCCTTTGCTCAGACCGCAAGGCACCCAAAGCCATGGCCAGGCGATGTGACCGGTTGATCTCTTTGCTCATGAGGCGCCGAAATTGCGGTTGCAAGGCCGGCAACTGCTGCCCCAGTGTATCCAGGTCGTTTAGCGGTATGACGCATACTTCGCTGTCTTCAAGCGCAATCGCCTGACAGACATGCATGTTATCAAGCAGGCCATCAAGACCCACGATTTCGCCTGGCAGCAGGAAACCGGTGATCTGCATGTGACCCGAAGCGTCTTCAAGCTGCGTCTTCAGCGAGCCGAAACGCAGCCCGTATACCGCTTCGGCTTTGTCACCCAACTGGAACAATGCCTTGCCTTTCGGGATGCGTATGCGTTCCTGTACGAGCTCATCGAGCTGGGCAACCTCGTCACGCGGCATGCCCAAAGGAAGACAGACCTCGCTGAGCATGCAGGTTGAGCAACGGATCGCTTCGGGTGTGAGGGTAAATCTTTTGGGCATAAATCTCGTCTTGGTGGACAGCCAACGGTGAGGTTAGCCTGTCAGTACCGCGCTATTGCGGTGGTACATGGGCTATTGTAGGCGTTTTCAAACACTTGTTTGATTGCGTTCAATAATTGAGATAGATCAAGTATACGAGACAGGTGACACGATGTCGCGAAAACAAGGGTTTTTAACCACAATGGGCTTGAAATCCTGCATTTTGGCCACACATATTGATTATCCTGGCCTCTGGCCTCTACTTATTTCGATGTGAAAAACTTATGCGATTCGATAAATTCACCACTAAGTTTCAGCAGGCGATTGCCGACGCACAAAGCCTGGCCGTAAGGCGCGATAATCCATATATTGAGCCGGCGCATGTACTCAGCGCACTGCTTTCCGATACCGACAGTGGCACTGGCAGCTTGCTTGCACGTGCCGGCGTGTCGGTTACGCGCCTTAGCTCTGCGCTCAATGCCCAGATCGACGGGCTTCCGCAAGTGCAGGGAGCCGAAGGCAATATCCAGATCAGCCGTGACCTCCAGGCAGCCCTGGCCCGCACTGAAAAAGAAGCAGCCAGCCGCGGTGACACCTATATTGCCAGCGAACTTTTCCTGCTCGCCGTGGCTGACGACAAGGGCGAAACCGGCCGTATCGTTCGCGAGGCGGGCCTGCAGCGCAAAGCGCTTGAGGCGGCGATTGATGCCGTTCGTGGCGGTGCCTCGGTGTCTGATGCAGAAGGCGACTCTAACCGGGAGGCGTTGGCCAAATACACCACTGACATGACAGAGCTTGCCCGTCTGGGCAAGCTTGACCCCGTCATTGGGCGCGATGACGAAATCCGCCGCACCATCCAGATACTGCAACGTCGTACCAAGAACAACCCGGTGCTCATTGGTGAGCCCGGTGTGGGCAAAACGGCCATTGTCGAAGGCCTGGCTCAGCGCATCGTCAACAATGAGGTGCCTGAAACCCTCAAGGGCAAGCGGCTGCTGTCGCTCGATCTGGCGTCGCTGCTCGCTGGTGCCAAATATAGGGGCGAATTCGAAGAACGCCTCAAATCTGTGCTCAAAGAACTGTCGCAAGACGAAGGGCGCACCATTGTTTTCATCGACGAAATGCACACCATGGTGGGGGCGGGTAAAGCCGAGGGCGCCATGGATGCCGGAAACATGCTCAAGCCTGCGCTTTCACGCGGCGAGCTGCACTGCATCGGAGCCACCACACTCAACGAGTATCGTCAGTACATCGAGAAAGACGCTGCGCTTGAGCGTCGATTCCAGAAGGTGCTGGTCAACGAACCAGATGTCGAGTCCACTATTGCCATTTTGCGCGGTCTGCAAGAGCGCTATGAGCTGCATCACGGCGTTGCAATTACTGACCCTGCCATTGTGGCTGCTGCCGAGCTGTCACATCGCTACATCACTGACCGCTTTCTTCCCGACAAGGCCATTGACCTCATCGACGAGGCGGCGGCGCGCATTCGCATGGAGATCGATTCCAAGCCCGAAGTCATGGACAGACTCGACCGTCGCATCATTCAACTGAAAATCGAGCGTGAGGCCGTCAACAAAGATAGCGATGACGCTTCACGCCGACGTCTGAAAGCCATCGAAGATGAGCTCGTCGATTTGCAGCGCGAGTACAACGATTACGAAGAGGTCTGGAAAGCCGAGAAGGCCGCTGTTCAGGGCTCGCAGGCAATCAAAGAAGAAATCGAGCGCGTACGTGCTGAAATGGGCGAACTGCAGCGCAAAGGCCAGTACGACAAACTGGCCGAGCTACAGTACAGCACTCTTCCCGAGCTTGAGGCTCGCCTGAAGACGGCAGAAGTAGGCAAGCAGGTGCCAGACCAGGGCGACAAGCCGCGCTTGTTGCGCACAGAGGTTGGAGCCGAAGAGATCGCCGAGGTGGTGTCCCGCGCCACTGGTATCCCCGTATCTAAAATGATGCAGGGTGAGCGTGAAAAGCTGCTGCAAATGGAAAGCTACCTGCATAAGCGCGTGGTCGGTCAGGATGAGGCTGTCATGCTGGTGTCAGATGCAATTCGTCGGTCGCGTGCGGGCCTGTCTGACCCTTCGCGCCCTTATGGTTCATTTTTGTTTCTGGGGCCCACTGGCGTGGGTAAAACCGAGCTTACCAAGGCTTTGGCAAGTTTTCTGTTTGACTCAGAAGACCATCTCATTCGTATCGACATGAGTGAGTTCATGGAAAAGCACTCGGTTGCACGGCTGATCGGTGCGCCTCCGGGGTATGTCGGGTACGAAGAGGGCGGCTATCTCACTGAGGCGGTGCGTCGCAAGCCTTACAGCGTCATCTTGTTGGATGAGGTTGAAAAAGCCCATCCTGATGTATTTAACGTGCTGCTGCAAGTGCTTGATGACGGTCGCCTGACAGATGGGCAGGGTCGTACCGTTGATTTTCGCAACACCGTCATCATCATGACCTCCAACCTGGGTTCACATCACATCCAGAGCATGACGGGTCAGCCTTATGATGTGATCAAAGAAGTCATTTGGGGCGAACTTAAGCAATCGTTCCGGCCTGAATTTCTGAACCGCATCGATGAGGTGGTGGTATTCCATGGCCTGGAAGCCAGACACATTGAATCCATCGCCCGGATACAGCTTGAACGTCTGGGGCAGCGGCTTGCCGACAAAGAAATGCGCCTGGAGGTGACTGACGCGGCGGTCGCTCAGCTTGCGCTGGCAGGCTTTGATCCTGTGTTTGGCGCGCGTCCGCTCAAGCGTGCAATTCAGCAGTACATTGAGAATCCGGTTGCCAGACTAATGCTTGAAGGCAAGTTTGGCCCCAATGATGTGGTGCCGGTTGACTGGGTCAACGATGAATTCGTGTTTGAACGTACCTTGCAGTAAAACGCTAAGGCACGAAAATAAAAGGCAAAAAGGCCTGGCAAGTGTATCGACGCTCGCCAGGCCTTGGTTTTTCATGCGGCAGCAACATGCGCAGGTCAAGCCTCGCCGCTGTCTTCCTTGCCGTAGTATTTGACGCCGATCTTGATGCGTTCGCGGCCCTGTGATCTGCGGTAGCGGTTTGTATCGCGCAGCGAGTAGACGCAGCCGCAGTATTCTTGCTGGTAAAACTCTTCGCGCTTGCTGATTTCAATCATGCGCGCCGAACCACCGCCTTTGCGCCAGTTGTAGGTCCAGTAAATTAAGCCAGGGTAGCGTGCTGCGGCGCGTTCGCCGCTGCCGTTGATCTGGTTCATGTCTTTCCAGCGCGAAATGCCCAATGAGCTGGAAATGGTGTCATAGCCATTTTCATAGGCATATAGCGCGGTGCGCTCAAAGCGCATGTCGAAACAGACCGTGCAGCGTTCTCCGCGCTCAGGCTCGTTTTCGAGGCCTTTGACCCTCTCGAACCAGTTGTCGCGGTCGTAGTCGGCATCGATAAAAGGAATATTATGCTTTTCGGCGAAACGTATGTTTTCGTTTTTACGGATTTCGTATTCGCGGTCTGGGTGAATGTTGGGGTTATAGAAGTAAATGGCATAGTCAATGCCGGACGCCGTTATGGCTTCCATGACTTCGCCGGAACACGGCGCGCAGCACGAATGCAGCAGCACCTTTTTGCGGTTTTCAGGCAGGACGAGCTGGGGGCGTTGTAATTCGGTCATGATGTCATCAGGCGTCAGAGACGCTTAGTAATTATGGCTAATAGCCTGATTTTAGTCCCCAATCACTGTATTCCAAAGTTTGCTCACGGCCGCTCGCTCCCGGACAAGCTGGTCAGAGGGCACACGGGCCTTTTCAGCCCCCTGCAGACGCAGGGCATGCTGGCGCTTTCGAAACTCACGGTAAGCATCAGCCACGTCGCTGGCTAGCGCTACGGATATCAGGCCGGCACGTGCGGCCAGGCCCAGCAGTGCGATATTGCCCAGGTTGTCGAGAAGCACCGGAAACTCGCGCGCATGGCACAAGACCAGGTACTGTGTAATGAATTCGACATCGACCATGCCGCCTCTGTCGTGCTTGATGTCGAAGTCACTGCTGCGGTTGGGGTGTCCGGCACTGATTTTCTGCCTCATGGAGCGCACTTCATTCTTGAGGCCTTCAAGATCGCGGGGCAGTAATAGCACTCGTCGGCGCACGGCTTCAAAACGTTCGCCAATTGCAGGGTCGCCAGCCACGAATCGCGCGCGCGTAATGGCCTGATGCTCCCATGCCCAGGCATGCCGGGTCTGATACTCTTCGAACCCGTCTATGGATACGGCCAGAAGGCCCGCGTCGCCATCGGGGCGTAGTCTTAAGTCGATTTCATACAGGCGGCCTGATGAAGTCATGGTTGAAAGCCAAGACGCCATGCGTCGTCCAAGCTTGGCATATAACTCGCTGGCGTCGTCATTGGGGTCGTCGTACAGAAACACCAGATCGAGGTCGGAAGCATAGCCCAGCTCTATGCCGCCCAGCTTGCCATAGGCAATGATGGCAAAATGCGGTGTGCCCGGGTTCTCGCGCCTGTCACGCGGCAAAACCTGAGGCCACACACGATAGATGGTTTCCGTGAGCATGAGGTCGGCCAGCGCAGATAGCCGGTCAGCCAGTTGCTCAACCGTCAGCACGCCTTCGAGATCCTGTGCCAAAAGCTGAAAACTGATTTGATGCTGCGTGTCGCGCATCAGGTTCATCTGTTGTTCAACATCGGGCTTGCCGTCAGGCAATACGCAGGCATCAAGTTCGCTGCGTAGCTGTGTAGCGATTTCGTGAAAGTCTGGCGGCTGCATGAGTGAGTGCCACTCGATGAGGCTGTCAAGCAAAATAGGATGCCGCTGCAGGTACTGCGACGCCCAAGGGCTGGCGCTGACAAGTCGGGCTACGCGCGCCAGGGTCTCTGGATACTCTGCCAGCAGCGCAAGATACGCGCTGCGCTGTGAAATGTGTTCGACCAGATCAAGCAGAGCGGCTGCGGCGATGGCCGGACGCTCAGTTTTGGCCGCCACGCGTGCGATGGCAGGTAATAGTGCCTCAACGCGCTCGCGGCTGGTGGCGGGCAGGCTACGCACCCGGTGGCTCTCAAGCAAGGCATTCATGCGCTGGCAGACAATGTCAGCGTCGTCCCCCAGACATTGGCGTGCCACTTCGTCCAGGCTTGTGCAGGTGTCGTCAGAGTCTGCCTGTGTTTCTTCAGTGCTACTGTCGTCGTCGCCGCCCATGCCGGCGATTCGGAACGCATCGCGAAACGTTTGAGAAACAAACTGGCGGTGGGCAGCAAGCGTATCCTCAAAGGCTGCTCTGGTCATGCCCATGGCACTGGCCAGATCCTCGCATAACGCCGGGTCGCGCGGCAATAAATGTGTTTGCTCATCTTCGCGGTACTGCAGCATATGCTCTACGCGCCGCAAGAACATATAGGCGCTGGCCAGCCGTTCGGCGACATCTGAGGCGATCACCCCGGCTTTGTCTTGTTTGTGTAATGCAGATATCAGCGTACGCTGTTGCAACGACGGCTGGCGGCCCCCGCGAATTAGCTGATTGAGCTGCACGACAAACTCAATCTCGCGTATACCGCCTTCGCCCAACTTGATGTTGTGAATGGTGTCAACACCTGTTCGAGCCAGTGCGCGGCGCTGCCAGTCTTGCCGTATGCGTTCGCGCAAGCCTCGCAGCGACGCTAGAGCATCAAAATCAAAATATTTTCGGTACACAAATGGACGGCGCAAGGTTTCAAACTGCTCACGCTGCGGCCCTTGATCGCTGTCAGCAAAGGCTTTGCATGGGATGACGCGGCCCTTGAGCCAGGCATAGCGCTCCCATTCCCGACCCTGCACCACAAGGTAATGCTCGAGTGCATCGAGGCTCCAGGCCAGTGGCCCTGCATCGCCATCAGGACGCAGGCGCAGGTCGCTGCGGAAAACCTGGCCGTCGGCATCGATATCGGAAAGCACGGGCATCATGCGCTGGGTAAGCTTGCCATAGAATTCATGATGACTGATTCTGCGCCGACCGGTGGTTTCACCTTCTTCGGCATAAAGCATGATGAGGTCGATGTCGGAAGACACGTTCAGTTCGCGGCCTCCCAGCTTGCCCATGCCGACGATAATCATTTCTTGCGGCAGCCCGGTTTCAGGGTCTGTCGGAACCCCATGTATGTCGGTCAGGGTAGCCATGATGCTTTTATAGGCTTCGGCGATTGCAAGGTCTGCCAGCACCGTCATCGCGGTGACTACCTCTTGCAGTGGCGCCTGTCCGTTAATGTCGCGCACCAGCAGCGTAAAAAACACGCGTTCGCGCAGTTTTCTCAAGATATGGCGCGCCTGATCGGGGGGCATGGCGATCTCGTCGCCGGCCTGCTTGAGCTCAGCTAACCAGTCTTGTATGGTTTTGCGCGTAACCGGAAGATCGGCGTGTTCGGTCAGCCACTGGCGGAACTCTGCATTGTTTCCAGTTTTGCGTCGCAGGGCACCAGACCAGCGTAGCGCCGACTCTAATATAATGGGTTCAGGCATGAGGCACACAGAGGGATGGGCTAACAGAAAAAATACACGTCCTGTGCAAAGTAGCGACAAGACCTGACAAGATACTGTAAATATAACCGCTCTGGCTAATTACCCTGTGTTTCGACATTTCCGTGTTCTATATCGCTTTATTTCCACACTGATCATCCTGGCATTTTTCCTGGTTGGCGTGCTCATTCTGGGCGCTCGCTATGTAGTGCTGCCGCATATAGACCAGTGGCGTCCACAGATCTCTCAATATCTTTCGTCGCAGCTTGGTCTGCGTATCGAGCTCGGGGCTGTGACAGCTGACTGGAACGGAATCCACCCCCGAATCGCGCTTCGTGACGTCACCATTTCCAGTCTGAGCGGGCGCTCGCTACTTGCGCTGCCCCGTATCAACGCTACGCTTGGCTTGAGCAGCTTTATAAAATTCCGTCCCACGTTTGAGTACCTTGAGGCGAGCGGCTTAGAGGTTTCGGTACGACGCGATGTTGAGGGTCAGTTAAGACTATTGGGCCGTACGCTCGACCTGAGGCCCAACAGTGACGACGACGGGTCCGGACGCCTGCTGCGCTGGCTGGCACAGCAGAAGCGTATTGAGCTTCATGACGCGTCGATTAAGTGGTCAGATGAAACCCGCACAGGCGAGACGCTGGCACTCGACGGGGTCTCGCTGACGTTTATGGGCCAGGGTAACGAATACCGCTTTGCGCTCAGCGCCACGCCGCCTGCCAGGCTGGGACGGCTGCTTGATGTCCGGGGTGTTTTCGAGGCACCCGAAACCGGGTTGTCAGTGTCTGATGAGACGCGGCAAAGCTACTTTATGCGTGCCTATGGCTACGTGGCTTCGTGGCTGTCGGTCAGGTTTGCGCCACAGTCCCGAAACACGCCGGCCACTGCCGCAGGAAATGGCGCGCTGTACATTCACATTGACGAGATGCAAACCCTTGCCTGGACACCCTGGATGGACCTGCCCACAGGGCTGGTTTCGGGGCGGGTGTCCTCCCGCAGCCGTATTGACTTCTCAGGCAGTCATCCTGAAACCTTCACCTCTGAGGTGCACATTGAACAGGGGGTGTGGGATTACTCTGTGCCGGTGCCCCAACACGACCATACCAAACCATCCAAGACAGGTCTGCTGCAGTTTAAGGCAGACAGGCTGCAGTTATACCTGCACGGATCGCTTGACGCCTATGGGCGCATGCTGGCAGCCGGCAACACAGAGGCCAAACCTGCGACGCTCCCCGATCTGCCTCCTGACGCATCGCAGGTAACGATGGCGGCGCCATCGGCCGTAGATTACCGGCTGCTGGCAACGGGTGTGACAGCCGAGGCGCTGGCAGTCATGCCCAAACCCATCAACCTTGATCGCGTGGCGCTCAAGGGTTTCATGTCAATGCCAGTGGGCGAAGACTTGCGTGTTTCTGCCGATATTGCACACCTCAGCAATCGGGATATTGACGCTACCTTGCGTGCAGTCTGGCATCCGGGTGGGTCCAGTGCGGCTGGGGTTGTTGATGTGCGGGGTCATATCCAGCGCGCCCGGGTTGCGGCCATACGCGATTATCTGCCGCTGGTCCTCGACAAAGAAGTACACAAATGGATGGCGCACGGATTGCAGGCTGGCGAAATCCACGATGCCAGTATGGTGCTCAAGGGTGATCTCATTCACTTTCCTTTTGCTAACGACGAAGCCGCCTTTGGTGATTTCCAGGTAGAGGGCCGATACAGCGGGGCCATCATCGACTATCTTCCCTCCGAAAAGGGTGAGCCTGGCTGGCCTGCGGTGGTCGATATGCAGGGCAGGGCAAGTATGCGGCGTACACGCCTTGAAGTCATAGCAAAGACTGCCCGTCTCCAGACTGTGAAAGACAAGTGGGTTGCTCTCACCCAAGTCAAGGCGCTAATACCTGATCTGGCGCATGACCCCGTGCTGACTGTTGAGGGCGAAACGCGCGGAGACAGCGATGCCTATCTGGCGTTAATGACGCACTCACCGTTGGGCAGTCTGCTGGATCATGTGTTTGACGAAACCCAGGCAGAGGGTAGCTGGCAGGTGCCGCTTTCGCTGACCATCCCGCTGACACATGGTGCCGATACCACCGTACGGGGTGAACTGCAGTTTGACGGAGGCACAGTGCAAATCATGCCAGGCATGCCAGACGTTGGGGGTGTGACAGGAAGGCTGGCTTTTACAGAGTCTGGTGCTGAGGCCCGGGGTATTGAAGGCAAGCTTCTCGGCGGCACCATGAAGCTTGAGGGCGGCATTGGCCAAGGCCAAAAAAGCATGCGCATGAGAGGTGTTGTCAATGTCGCCGAGCTGGTGAAGTTTTCAGAGATGCCAGCACTTAATGCGCACTTGCAAGGGCAGGTTCCCTACGATTTGGTGTTTAACACACCGTCGCGCAAAGGTTATGGCATTCTGCTGCAGTCCTCGCTGGAGGGCCTGGCAATTGCTTTGCCACCTCCGTTAGGCAAGCAGGCAGCCGCCAAACGTGTGCTTCGTGCGAAGTGGCAGCATGATTCCAAACGTCAAAGTGCTACGCTCGACATCAGCATGGGAGAGCAGGTCAGGGCCTTGCTGGTGCAACAAGATGGCAGGGTGGGACACCCAGGCGGTGGTGATAAAAATCATGCAGGCCAATCAGCGCGACCGGTGTTTCGTGCAGGTGCTATTGGCATTAATCAAGAGCCCGTCCTGCCCGCCGCAGGCATTCGTATCGATGTCAGCTATCCCACTGTAGACCTGGATGCCTGGTATGCGCTGGTACAGAAATCTGACAGTGCATCTGCCGGAACATCTTTTTTCCCGCCTCTTGAACGTCTCCGGTTGCAGGCCGAAAAAGCGCATGTTCGTGGGCTTGATCTCGATGAGCTGACATTCACAATCCAGCAACCGAAGCCAGCCATGTGGCGTGCTGATGTAAGTTCTACTCAGACGGCGGGATCACTCACCTGGCGCTATGCCAACGACAAGATCAACGGGCCAGTAGAAGTTCGTTTTGACCGGCTGGCGATCGGCCCGCCCGAAGGGGGAGGAGCAACAGCGGGCCAAAGTGTGGCCGCTTCTTCTGCTGACAAGTCCGCAACAGACGACGCCAGTGCTATCGACGATGATCTCGACGTGCCAGGCATCAACTTGTATGTGCGTCATCTTAGCCTGTACGGCCACCCGGCGGGAGAGTTGGCGCTGATTGGGTTCAATCAGGAAAAGGGCCGTTTGTGGCGTCTTGAGCAAGTCAGTCTTTCAACGCCTGCGGCACGTCTCGAAGGCAAGGGGATGTGGAGGCTGAACGGACCGCAGCGCGGCCTTACCCTGGACGCCAAAGCGACAGTGAAGGATATGGGCGCCTATCTCCAGCATGCCCAATTTGATGATCTCATGACGGGCGGGAAGGGCGAGCTGACCGCCTCGCTAGTGTGGCGCAATATGCCGTGGGCGTTCAACCGCGCTGACCTGAGTGGCGTAATAAATTTTGACCTGGAAAAGGGACGTTTTAGTGGGGTAAATTCAGCGTCGGCTCGATTGCTGGAGCTATTGTCGCTGCAATCACTGAGGCGGCTGGCGCGGCTTGATGTCAACCCTGTCAGTGTTACCGGGGCCGGCTTCCCCTTTGATACCCTGCGAGGTACGCTAAATATTGATCAAGGGGTCTTGCGCACGCGCGATTACCGCGTGGTTGGCCCTGCAGGCACGGTGGTGCTGGAAGGTGCCGCCAACCTGGTAAGTAACACGTTGGCCATGCAGGCCGCCGTTGTGCCCAACCTGGACGTAAGCGGCGCAGCGATAGCGGCGGGGATTGCGTTGAACCCGATCGTGGGTGTAGGGGCGTTTCTGACGCAGTTGCTGTTGAAAACGCCTATCGAGAAAGCGATGGCGGTCAGGTACCAGATAAGCGGAAGTATCGCCGACCCTGTTATTAGTGAAATGGCCGCACCAACCGTCGAATCTCGGGAGCCTGAGCGCCCTGAGCCTGAACACTGAATACGTGCTCGTGCTCGTGCCAGAGGCAGAGGCAGAGTCAGAGTCAGAGTCAGAGTCAGAGTCAGAGGCAGAGTCGGAGGCAGAGTCGGAGCTGGAGCCAGAGCATTGAGACTTATATTGGGTCTGGTCTTTAATTTTGGTCACAGAAGCCAACGAAGCAGGTCAGTCCGAAAACCTATTTGGCAGCGCCAGTTAGCAAGATCAATTACTGAAAACGACGATGCGGCCGGACCCCAGGGGCCGGCCGCATCGTGGATGCCGCGTAAAAACTTAGTAAACGCCTTGCTGCAGCATAGCGTCGGCCACCTTGACGAAGCCGGCGATATTGGCCCCGTTCACATAGTTGACCTTGTCGCCCTGTGTGCCGTGGAGCACGCAGTTGTCATGGATGTCGCGCATGATGGTGTGCAGCTTGCCGTCGACCTGATCGCGTGTCCAGTGCAGCCGCTGTGAGTTCTGGCTCATTTCAAGGCCTGACACGGCGACGCCGCCCGCATTGCTGGCTTTACCCGGCGCGTAGAGGACACCTGCCTCAATAAATGCGTCGACTGCGTCAAGGCTGGTGGGCATATTGGCCCCTTCGGCAACACAGCGTACGCCGTTGCGGATGAGCGTTTGCGCGTCGTTCAGATCAAGCTCGTTTTGTGTGGCGCAGGGTAACGCCACATCGACCGGCACCTGCCATGGGCGTTTGCCTGCTTCATAAACCAGGCCCAGACGCTCGGCGTAGGTTTGGATACGGCCACGTTCTTCGTTTTTGATTTGAATGAGTTCGGCCAGCTTGGCAGGTGTAAAGCCTGCTTTGTCGATAACCGCACCATGCGAGTCGGAGACTGTAATAACCTTGGCCCCAAGTTGCATGCATTTTTCGATTGCATATTGAGCTACGTTGCCCGATCCAGAGACCGAAACGGTAAGCCCTTCAATAGAGCGACCTGCATGCTTGAGCATTTCTTCGGCAAAGTACACCGTGCCGTAGCCGGTTGCTTCAGGGCGGATGAGGCTGCCGCCAAAGCTTAGGCCTTTGCCCGTAAATACGCATGCCGCCGAATTGGACAGCTTTTTCATCATGCCGGCCATGAAGCCCACTTCACGCCCACCTACACCAATATCGCCCGCAGGCACATCAGTATCAGGACCGAGGTGACGGAACAGTTCTATGATGAGGGCCTGGCAGAAGCGCATTACCTCAGCGTCAGATTTGCCTTTGGGGTCGAAATCAGAGCCGCCCTTGCCGCCGCCCATGGGCAGCGTGGTCAGCGCGTTTTTGAAGGTTTGCTCAAATGCGAGAAACTTCAGAATGGACAGATTCACCGAGGGGTGAAAGCGCATGCCGCCCTTGAAGGGGCCGATCGCTGAGCTGTGCTGTATTCGGAAACCGCGATTGACCTGTGTGCGGCCACTATCGTCTGTCCAGCAAATACGAAACTGAACGACGCGTTCGGGTTCAACCAAGCGCTCAAGCACGCCGTATTCGGCGTACTGAGGGTTGTGCTCGATGAATGGCCACAGGCTGTGCATTACTTCGCTGACGGCCTGCATGAATTCAGGCTGGTGAGGATCTCGTGCCTGGGTCTGGGATAGGAACTGTTCGACTGAAGGTAGTTTCATCAAGTCTTGCTCTGTGGAAAATGCTGAAAGTGGCGGTTATTTTTTCATCATATCGAAGAACTCAGCATTGGTTTTCGTTGCACGGATTTTGTCCAAGATGAATTCCATAGCCGCAAGTTCATCCATGTCGTGGATGAACTTTCGCAGTACCCACACCTTTTGTAGAAGGTCTGGCTTGATTAGCAGTTCTTCGCGGCGGGTGCCGGATCTGTTCAGGTTGATTGCCGGGTATACACGTTTCTCGGCCAGGCGACGCTCAAGGTGCACCTCGGAGTTACCTGTGCCTTTGAACTCTTCGTAAATGACTTCATCCATACGGCTGCCGGTTTCGACCAGTGCCGTACCGATGATAGTGAGCGAACCGCCTTCTTCGATGTTGCGTGCCGCACCGAAGAAACGCTTGGGCCTTTGCAGTGCGTTGGCGTCAACACCGCCGGTAAGCACCTTGCCCGAAGCTGGCACAACTGTGTTGTAGGCTCGCGCAAGCCGGGTGATGGAATCGAGCAGAATGACCACGTCTCTTTTGAGCTCAACCAGCCGTTTGGCTTTCTCGATAACCATTTCGGCCACCTGGACGTGCCGTGTAGCAGGCTCGTCAAAGGTGGAGGCGACGACTTCACCGCGCACCGTGCGTTGCATTTCGGTGACTTCTTCAGGGCGCTCATCGACCAGCAATACGATCATGGTCGCGTCAGGGTAGTTGGTGGTGATGGCGTGTGCAATATGCTGCATCATCACTGTTTTACCCGACTTGGGGCTGGCGACGATAAGGGCGCGCTGGCCTTTGCCCAAAGGAGCGAAAATATCGAGAATACGGCCCGTGATGTTTTCTTCGCTTTTTATGGGCCGCTCAAGTGTCATGACCTCGTCGGGGTGCAGCGGTGTAAGGTTTTCAAACATGATCCGGTGCTTGATAGCCTCGGGCTGCATGCCGTTGACTTTGTCGACCTTGACCAGTGCGAAATAACGTTCACCGTCTTTGGGCGTGCGCACTTCGCCCTCAATGGAGTCGCCCGTGTGCAGGTTGAAACGACGGATCTGTGACGGCGAGATGTAGATATCGTCAGTACTGGCCAGATATGAAGTTTCGGGTGAGCGCAGAAAGCCGAAGCCGTCGGGTAGCACTTCGAGAACCCCATCGCCAAAGATCTGTTCGCCTTGCTTGGCGCGCTTTTTCATGATGGCGAACATGAGTTCCTGCTTGCGGAGACGGCTGGCGTTGTCGATTTCCAACTCGGCGGCCAGTTCCAGCAGCTTGGACACGTGCTGTGTTTTTAATTCGTTGAGGTGCATGTGAGAAGAGAGGGGGAATTTGTACTGGGTGGCGAGCCCAGAAGAGGCCCGCGCGCAATCAATTCAGTATTTAAATGGATTCGTCCAGGAACGAAGCGAGTTGCGATTTGGACAATGCGCCCACTTTGGTGGCGACGGCCTTGCCATCCTTGAACAGCATTAAGGTGGGTATGCCCCGGATGCCAAACTTGGCAGCGGTGTCGGGGTTTGCGTCGACATCAACCTTCGCAATAATAACACGGCCATCATACTGGGTAGCCACCTCGTCCAGAAGGGGTGCAATCATTTTGCAGGGGCCACACCATGCGGCCCAGTAGTCAACCAGTACTGGAACGTCTGAGTTGAGTACGTCGGCCTCGAATGAGGCGTCGCTCACGTGTTTGATGAATTCGCTCATGATAAAAAACGATATAGAAGGTGGTGTATTGAAAGGAGTATGCGCCTGTGACACAAGATTGGTGGCGGCCAGGCAAGAGATTCTGCTATTTTTATGGCGGCCTGAACAAGCCATTGCTGATAAGCATACCATTGTAAGGAGCGCTGCGCACAGTTGGACCACGCGCTAAAGTACATGCTGTGCACACGTCTGTTGCATATATGTCGCGAATTTTTGATCTCGACAGGTCCCAGGTTCTGCCGGCACAAGAGGCTCATACTCTCTTTGTGCAGTGCATGATCTGGGCCGCGCTGGCGTCTGTACGTAAAATACCGCATTCGACACCTATCTACTGGGACTAAATTGGCTACACCACGCTACGACGAAGCATCCATCCGGGTACTGAAAGGACTAGAGCCCGTCAGGCAACGACCTGGCATGTATACCCGTACCGATAACCCTCTGCACATTCTTCAGGAAGTCATTGACAACGCTGCTGACGAAGCACTCGCGGGGCATGGCAGACTGATCAAGGTCAGCCTGCATACCGATGGCAGTGTTTCTATCGAAGATGACGGCCGCGGTATTCCCGTAGGTCTGCATCCCGAAGAGCACGCGCCGGTGGCAGAACTGGTTTTTACGCGATTGCATGCCGGCGGCAAATTCGACAAAAAAGGCGGGGGCGCTTACGCCTTCTCAGGAGGTTTGCACGGGGTCGGGGTTTCTGTCACCAACGCCTTGTCCAAACGGCTAGAGGTCACAATCTGGCGTGATGGTGGCGCGCACGAAATGGTGTTTGCCGATGGTGAGGTGCAAACACCGTTGCACCAGGCAGACACCGTGGGCAGACGCAAGACAGGAACGCGGGTCCGCGTGTGGCCAGATGCCAAGTATTTTGACAGTGCTGCCGTCCCGTTGGGTGAGCTTGAGCACGCTTTGCGCAGCAAAGCGGTGTTGCTTAGCGGCATCAGGGTGTCGCTCTTCATCGAAAAAACCGGCGAAACGCGTGAATGGCTATATCAGGATGGGCTGCGTGGCTATCTCGATGAGGCGCTAAATGGTACCGAAAAAATCATTCCGCTATTCGAAGGCAGCCAGTATGCCGAAGACGATGATGAGTCGTTTGCGCTGGGCGAGGGTGCTCAGTGGGTAGTGGGCTGGACAGCAGAAGGCCATGTAGTACGAGAGTCCTACGTTAACCTGATCTCCACGACTGCGGGCGGGACGCACGAGGCCGGTCTGCGTGATGGCCTGTTTACCGCTGTCAAGGCTTTTGCCGAACTGCACTCGCTGATTCCCAAAGGCGTCAAGCTGGTTGCCGATGACGTATTCGCCCGCGCCAGCTTTGTACTGTCCGCCAAAGTGCTCGATCCTCAATTTCAGGGGCAAATCAAAGAAAAGCTCAATAGTCGCGATGCCGTGCGTCTGGTCAGCGGTTTCGTAAAAAATGCACTCGATCTGTGGCTCAATGCCAATGTCGAACACGGCCGTAAACTGGCTGACATTGCTATTCGTCAGGCTCAGGCGCGCGCACGCTCGGCCAAAAAGGTCGAAAAACGCAAAAGCTCCGGGGTGGCTGTGTTGCCGGGTAAGCTTACAGACTGCGAATCCAGTGATGTATCGCGTACCGAGCTCTTCCTGGTCGAAGGGGATTCTGCCGGGGGCTCTGCCAAAATGGGGCGCGATAAAGAGTTCCAGGCAATCTTGCCTTTGCGTGGCAAGGTGCTTAATTCTTGGGAGGTCGATCGCGACCGTCTGTTTGCCAATAACGAGATTCACGATATCGCCGTGGCCATAGGCGTTGATCCGCATCCTCCGGGAAGCAATGCAGATCTGTCCGGGCTGCGTTATGGGCGCATCTGCATTCTGTCTGATGCTGACGTCGATGGTTCCCATATACAGGTGTTGCTGCTTACACTGTTCTTCAGGCATTTTTCCAAGCTGATTGAGACGGGTCATGTATACGTGGCTCGTCCGCCTTTGTTCCGTGTCGATGTGCCCGCTGCGGGCAAGCGTCCCGCGCGCAAAATCTATTGTCTTGACCAGGCTGAGCTGGACGCTGCACAGGAAAAAATGCGCAGCGAGGGTGTGCGCGAAGGTTCATGGAGCATAAGCCGGTTCAAGGGGCTGGGCGAAATGAGCGCCGGGCAGCTCTGGGACACCACCATGGACCCTGACACACGTCGTTTGCTGCCGGTCAGCTGCGGCGTGGCAGGCGTTCAAGCCACCGAAAAAATGTTCGACATGTTGATGGGCAAGGGCGAGTCGGCCCAGCGTCGCATCTGGCTTGAAGAAAAAGGCAACCTGGCCGAGGTTGACGTTTAACCCCACCGAGAATCAAAATGGATAGTTCACAAGTAAACCTGTTCGGACAGGCCGACGGTGGCGATAGCCTTACGCTGGCAGACTATGCCGAGCAGGCCTATCTCGATTACGCTGTCTCCGTAGTGCGCGGGCGCGCGCTCCCTGATGTGACCGATGGGCAAAAGCCCGTGCAAAGACGCATACTTTATGCCATGCAAGCCATGGGTCTGGGTGGTAATGCCAAGCCCGTCAAGTCAGCCCGGGTTGTGGGTGATGTGCTGGGCAAATATCATCCTCATGGCGACCAGGCCGCCTATGACGCCATGGTGCGCATGGCGCAAAACTTTAGCCTGCGCTATCCGCTGGTCGATGGGCATGGCAACTTCGGTTCGCGCGATGGCGACAACGCGGCTGCGATGCGTTATACCGAGGCGCGACTTACGCCTTTTGCCCGTCTGCTGCTCGATGAGCTTGACGAAGGCACTGTCGATTTTGCCGCTAACTACGATGGCAGCCAAAAAGAGCCCGTGCTGCTTCCTGCACGCCTGCCCATTATGCTGCTCAATGGTGCTTCGGGCATTGCCGTTGGCATGGCGACAGAAATACCCTCGCACAATCTGCGCGAAATCGCCAGAGCGTGCGTGGCGCTGATTCGCGAACCCAAACTGTCCGATGAAGATCTGTTCAGCCTTGTGCCCGGTCCTGATTTTGCCGGCGGGGGGCAGATTATCTCAGCGGCAGAAGACATTCAGCATATTTATGGCAGCGGCAGGGGCTCCATCAAAGCGCGCGCACGCTGGCAATTCGAAGAGATGGCGCGCGGGCAATGGCAATTGGTCGTTAATGAATTGCCGCCGGGCACCTCTGCGCAGAAAATCCTCGAAGAAATCGAAGACCGCAGCAATCCCAAAGTAAAAGCCGGTAAAAAAAGCCTTAGCGCTGAGCAGCAACAAACCAAGACGATGGTCCTGGCCATGCTGGATGCCGTACGTGATGAGTCGGACAGAGAAGCGGCCGTGCGTTTGGTTTTCGAGCCCAAGACCAGCCGTATTGATCGCGACGAGTTCGTAAACATGCTACTGGCGCAGACCAGTATGGAAAGCAGTGTTTCCATCAATCTGGTTTGCATCGGTACTGATGGGCGTCCCGGTCAGCGATCGTTGCGGCGGGTCCTGACCGAATGGATCGACTTCCGTGCGCAGACTATGACGCGGCGCACTCAATACCGTCTGGACAAAGTCACTGACCGCATCCATGTGCTTGAAGGGCGCATGGTGGTTTATCTGAATGTCGATGAGGTTATCCAGACGATACGTGAGTCGGACGAGCCACGGGCAGCGCTAATGCAGCGTTTTGACCTGTCAGAGCGGCAGGCCGAAGATATTCTCGAGATGCGTTTGCGGCAGTTGGCCCGGCTTGAAGGCTTCAAGATCGAAAAAGAGCTCGACATGCAGCGACAAGAACAGGCCAGCCTGAAAGAGCTTCTCGATAATCCGCGTGCATTTAAGCGTCTGATGATCAAAGAAATCGAGACTGACGCCAAGACCTACGGTGATGATCGGCGCACGCTGATCGAGGCGGCGGAACGTGCTGTGCTTGAAGTGCGGGTAGTCGAAGAGCCTGTCACTGTTATCGTCTCCCAGAGGGGCTGGCTGCGTTCGCGACAGGGCCATGGGCATGATGCTTCACAGTTCAGCTTTAAAACCGGCGATGCCCTGTACGACGCTATCGAGTGCCGCAGTACGGGCGATCTGGTTGCCATTTCAAATACGGGGCGTGTATATACGGTGCCCGTAGCCAGCCTTCCTTCGGCGCGGGGTGATGGGCAGCCGGTTACCTCTATGATAGAGATTGAGCCAGGCGCCCGCATCGTGCACATGATTGCCGGCGAGGCTGGCCAGCGCTATGTCTTGGGCACACGCCAGGGTTATGGTTTTGTCACTACCTTCAAGCATCTCACGACGCGACAGCGGGCCGGCAAGCAGTTCGTCACGATCGAGAGCGGCGATGGCCTGCTCAAGCCTCTGGCCTTGCGCGGCAGCGACACGCACTTGGCCATGCTGACCAAAAAAGGGCGTTTCCTGGTGGTGCCGCTGCAAGAGCTGAAAACGCTGTCCGGTGGAGGCAGGGGCACCATTCTCATGGGGCTGGACGAAGGTGACTCACTCGATCAGTGGGTGGCTGCCGGAGAGCAAGGGCTGCAGGTTGCGGGTGAGTACCGTAAAAAAGATACTACCCTGAGCCTGGCAGGTGACGAGCTGGCCGAGTATGCCGGGAAGCGGGCACGCAAAGGCAAGCTTCTTGCCGTCAAGGTTAAGGACGCGCGCCTGCTTACTGTCTGATCTGTGGGGCGACAGCCCCTTCGGCTCTGCTTGCTCGCGTATTATTGCCTCAGTTGAGCGGCTGCTGGCAATTAAAAGTGGGGCGCGAGGAATTTCATGGGGTGGCACGTCTGAGCGGTCGAGGCCTGTCACCACAAGGGGTAACGGTAACCGGCGGCGAGCCTGGGTGCGCCCCTGCCCTGACAGTTCAGGGTGGTGCATCGCGTGGGTAACTGTCGTCAGAAGGGCCAAGAATGCCCGTGCAGCGTTTACGAATTAAAATGGTTGGTGTTTTTTATCTTTCAATAAGCGGGTGTTATGAGTTTCAAGGTTACCGTTCTTCCCAGCAAGCATGAGTTTACGGTCGAAGATGGCCAGAGCGTACTGGATGCCGCGCTGGCAGCGGGAATTGTTCTCCCATACAGTTGCCGTGACGGGGCGTGTTCCACTTGCAAGGGCAAGGTGCTTGAGGGTACGTTTGAGGCCGGGCCAGCGCCAGCGCATATCCTTCCTGCAGAAGATCTTGCCCAAGGCTTTACCCTGTTCTGTCAGGCCAAGCCCACTTCTGATCTGCAGATTGAAGCGCATGAAATTCGCATGGCCAGCGATATTCAGATACGCAAAATGCCTGCCCGCGTCATGGATCTTGAGCGTGCCGGCGACGATGTCATGATCGTGACGCTGCAGTTGCCCACAGCCGATCCCTTTAATTATTATGCCGGACAATACATTGAGTTCATACTTAAAGACGGGCGGCGTCGCAGCTATTCCATGGCTTCGCCGCCAGCCGAAAGCAATCGCGTAGAACTGCATATTCGTCATATGCCCGGCGGCATCTTTACCGATCATGTTTTTGGCGCGGGCGACACCCACATGAAGCTGCGTGAAATCCTGCGTGTCGAGGGGCCTTTGGGCTCATTTTTCCTGCGCGACGACGACAAGCCTATTGTTTTCGTAGCCAGCGGCACAGGCTTTGCTCCGGTCAAAGCTATTCTTGAGCGCATGGCGGCGCATGGTGACCACCGCAAGGCCATTCTTTACTGGGGTGGGCGTCGGCCTGCTGATCTTTATATGGACAGCGTGGCCAGGCAGTTTGAGCAAACCCTGCCAGGTTTTCGCTACGTGCCGGTGGTGTCAGACGGTCTGCCTGAAGATGCCTGGACGGGCCGTGTCGGGTTTGTACACCATGCTGTGCTGCAAGATTTTCCTGATCTCTCCGGTTTTCAGGTTTACGCCTGTGGGACCCCACTCATGGTAGAAAGCGCGCGCCGCGATTTCATGCACCAGGCAGGGCTGCCTGAAGAGGCGTTTTTCGCGGATGCTTTCACCACCGAAGCGGATACCGTCTAGTATCGTCGCACAGAGCCGGTTGCTGCACCGGCTCTGTCGACTCTATTTCACCGTAAGGCAAGGGCAGAAAGCATGAATATCGTCGTACTGGGAAGTGGCATTATTGGCATTTCTACGGCATGGTGGCTAAGAGAAGCTGGCCACGACGTTACCGTGATAGACCGTGAAAGTGGTCCGGCGCAGGGTGCGAGCCGCGCTAATGGCGGCCAGGTGTCTGTGTCGTACTCCGAACCGTGGGCTAGCCCCCAGGCACCGCTCAGGCTGGCTCGCTGGTTGTTCAAAGAAGATGCTCCTTTGCTGTTCAGGCCTCGCCTTGATACGCGTCAGTGGCGTTGGGGAGCCATGTTCCTGCGTGAATGCCTGCCGTCCCGCCTTTCTGCAAACGTTGGGGCCATGCTGCGTCTGTCAGAGTACAGCCGTCATATCATGCAGTCGATGCGGCGAGAGCTTGCTATTGACTACAATCATCTTGAACGCGGCATTCTCAATTTTTATCGCAGTCAAGAGGAGCTTGATAATTCGCAAAAAATGGCTGACATCATGCGCGATTTTGGTGTAGACCGGCGCGTTGTCACAACTGAAGAAATTATCGCCCTTGAACCCGCTCTTACACCTGCGCGCGATCGCATTGTAGGGGGTGGCTACACGGCCGAAGATGAATCGGGTGATGCCTACCTGTTTGCGGCCGCGCTTGCAGAGCGTGCCCGTGATGCCGGGGTGCAGTTTATGTATTCCACTCGCGTATGTCGTCTGTTGACCAGGGCAGGGCGGGTACAGGGTGCCGAGGTGGTAGGGTCTGATGGGTTGTATCGTACAGTAGGAGGTGACGTATTTGTCGCAGCGCTCGGTGCGCATACCCCCCAACTTGTAACACCATTGGGTGTGGCCTGCGACGTTTATCCTACTAAAGGTTACTCAGCCACCTTCCAGGTGCTGGATGCCGACGCGGCCCCCACAGTCAGCCTTACTGACGGAGCACATAAAGTGGTCTACACCCGGCTGGGCAACCAGTTGCGCATGGCCGGCACAGCCGAACTTGCGGGTTATTCCAGGGCATTAAATACAATTCGTTGTGAAAATATGTTAAGACAGGCTCAAGAACTGTTCCCAACAGCGCTTGATTTTGCTAACGTACAGTTCTGGTCGGGCCTGCGTCCGTCCACGCCCTCAAATGTCCCGCTTATTGGCAAAACGTCCATCCAGAATCTTTATCTGAACACTGGGCATGGCACGCTTGGCTGGACCATGGGCGCGGGGTCAGGCCGCGCCTTGGCCGACCTGATTTCAGGTCGAAAACCCGAACCCGAGTTCCCTTTTCTAGGTTAAAACGTTATATGAATCTCAATTGGATTCAAGCTGCTTCCAGTCATGGTCGTCGGCTTGCGTGGGGCGCTGCGGGCGCTATCCTTCTATCTTGCCCGGCTGCGTACGCAGCCACCGAAGTTCAGGTCTGGCATTTTCTCAATCCGCATAATCGCGATGCTTTCGAAAAACTGGTCAAAAATTTCAATAAAAGCCAGGACGACGTAAAGGTAAAACTCAAGGCCTTCGACACCAACGCCGACATCGAAACCGCTATGGCAGGCATTAAATCGGCCGACCAGCGACCACAGCTGATACAGCTTGACGATGAGCGGGTGCGCACCGAAGCTGATATGCCCAAATACTTACAGCCCATGTACGTTTTGCTGGGAAGGCATCCCATCAAAAACGTGAAGTGGTTTTTGTCTGACAAAAACACATTTGTTCGTGACAGCAAAGGGCGTTTGCTTGCCTTTCCGTATATGGCTGACGTGCCAGTCATGTACTACAACATTGATGCTTTCAAAAAGGCGGGGCTTAATCCCACTGTTCCAGATCGTGCCTGGAGCGGGCTACAGGCCCAACTGGTCACAATGGCGAACAACGGTTCGCGCAGATGCCCGCTAACTTCTGACCAGTCGGTGTCTGTCAATCTCGAAAATCTTGCGGCGGTCAACAACCAGTTGTATGCCAGCAATGGCAACGGGCTTGCGGCAAAAGGCAAACCCGCGTTCAGTTTTGATGTGGTCTATATCCGTCATCTGTCTCTGATGATCAGCTGGGTGCGCAGCGAGATTATGGTCAAGCCTGAGTTCAGCGGTCAGGCAACCAAGCGCTTTGCCAACAATGAATGCGCTGTCCTGACATCAACATCAAGCAATCTGGGCTGGTTTAAAGACATACGCAATCTGAATTTTGCTGTTAGCGGCTTGCCTTATTATCCTGAGGTCACGGCCAAGCCTGGCGCACCATTTGTCAGCGGGGCGGGGTTGTGGGCCACGGCAGGTCAGTCCAAGGCCGCTGAATCAGCCAGCGCACGCTTTCTTGAGTATCTGGCACAGCCTGATAATGCCACGCACTGGTACCAGCAAACCGGCTTCTTGCCGCTGACCGAGCAAGCGTTTTCCAATACGGGGTCAGCTTATTACAAAAATCTCGGCGACTGGCAGAGCCTGGTGGCCGTTTACACCAAGCCTATCAACGAAAACAGCCGGGGTTTCCGTATTGATAATTATCCCCGTATTCGTGCGATGTTTCGTGACACACTCGATGAGGCGCTGGCCGGAAATAAACCAGCTGTCACGGCTTTAAAGGCAGCCGCCACCGAAGCCACCAAATTGATGCAGTCAAAAAAATAGCGTTTGATACTAGCTGCGGGGCATGACTTTTACCATTATGCTCTGCACTTTCGGGTTTCTTGACGCGTGCTGTAGGCAAAAAAAGCCTACCGCACGCGTTTTTGCATTTATCGTTCTTCAATGTAGTAATTAATTGAATTAAAAGAAGTTTTTTTGCTGTTTAGTGTGGGATAAATTCAACAGATCGTAATCACCGGTCTGTTTACGGAGATGCTGCACGAGCAAGATGACGTCAGGCGCCAATACCTGGCGCGTTTTCTGCCTGACTGCACACATGCTCCGATCATCCGTTTTGCTTCTGGCTCCCTGGCTGCTATCTGCCTGCACGGCTATGCCGCAATGGCTTGCGCAGGGCAGTATGTTTACCCCGCACCATACCGGCCCCTCACAGTTTCGCTTTGACTGGCGGCTTTCCGGCGACCGGGCTGTGGCTCCGTTGCAAGTCTTCGATGACGGCCGCCGTACCTGGTTACAGTTCTCGCCGGGCCAGCCTGTGCCGGCCATTTTTGAGATCACCCCGACGGGAGACCGACCGCTCGCTTATCGCGCTGAGGGGCCGTATGTTGTATTGCCGGGTGTGTGGCCACAGCTAGTTTTGCGGGGCGGTCATCAGCAAAGCTGGGTACAGCAAATACAACCGCTCAGCGCCCAGCCCAATCAGCAGCTGCATAATGCTGCGCATTCACCTGCATCCAGTTCCGTCAATGGGCACTCCTCGCCGGAGCCTGGTCAAAGACAGGAACCCACAGGTCAAAATCCAGCCACGCAAGCATCCGTCAGGCGAGCTTCAGCCCTTGCTGCGCCAGAGGGTCTTCACCAAAGTCCTTTGGTCACCACATCGGCTTCTGCCCCGACTGTGCGTACTGCCTCTACAGTCCCTACTGTCCCGACTGCTGTGGCTGGCGCGGCTGGTGCCGCTGATGCACCTGGTGCCGCAAGGCCTGTTGCGCAAGCTACCCACTCAGTGGCTGCCGGCTCCAACGTCAAGGCTGCGGATGCTCGCTTGTTAACTCCGTCCGCTGCGAAAGAGGCTGGCCATGCGCTCGCCACTACGCTGACAGCAAGCAGTTTTCCCGTTTCTTCATCAGCAGAAAATGCATACAAAGTCAGCCCCCAAGACGCAACAATCAGGCAGGCCCTCGCGCGTTGGGCCCGAGATTCAGGCTGGACCTTCGAGCCCGAACACTGGGCGCTTGAGGTTGACATCCCTCTTTCAGGTAGCGCCGTTTTCGAAACCGACTTCAAGCAGGCGGTGCGACAGTTAGTGGCTGCTACCGAACTGGGTGACCGGCCACTGCAACCCTGCTTTTATTCCAATCGGGTACTTCGCATCGTGCCTTTTTCGCAAGCATGTGATCGCGGATTGCGTAACGGGGGCAAATCATGAGTGTGGCACTCTTTCGTGTGATTCTTGGGACACTCGCATGCACCGGTCTTGCTGGCTGCGGCCTGGCCACCCGCATGAGTG
Organism: Allopusillimonas ginsengisoli; assembly: GCA_005239165.1. Classification (GTDB taxonomy): domain Bacteria; phylum Pseudomonadota; class Gammaproteobacteria; order Burkholderiales; family Burkholderiaceae_B; genus Allopusillimonas; species Allopusillimonas ginsengisoli_A. Next base: position 72,981 of record RAPG01000006.1, on the reverse strand, counting down.
AAATCAGCGATGTGTTTGCTGAAGCCCGTCATGCCCTGCAGCAACGTCACGAAAAATTCAGTCATGTGGCCGGTAATGCGGAGGGCAGCCATGCCGCCCGTCTGGCGGCCCAAGAGGTCGATAGGCCGTGGCTTGCAGGCAAAGCGCAGCCGCTCGCGCGCGAGATTGCCTTGCCTTCTATTTTGCGTACCGACGTGCCTGCCTCGCTGGTGTTTTCGGGCGGGGCTCTTGATCTTCCGGCCATAGCGCGGCGCATTACCGCAGCCACAAATATCCCCGTTCATATACGTCCCGAGGCGTTATTGCCTGCAGACGCCTTTCTTCCCCGACTAGCCAGTAACGGGGCGGCGTCTGTTACGGCACTCACAGGGGTTGAGCTAGAGGCCGGGCCGCAGCCATTAGCCCGTCTGCTGGATGGCGTTGGTGCACGCCTGGGCGTGTTGTGGCGCTATCAGAACAATCGCATCGAGTTCTATCGTACAGAAACCCGTGCATACAGCGTCGCCGCGCTCGCATTGAGTGCGAGCACCCAGGCGTCGCTCGGGCTGGCCAGTGGCGATTCAGGCAAGGGCTTTGTCAGCACATCACACACTCGGCTGGACAGCGGTGAACATGACGTTTTTGCCGTTCTGAAGGCCCGTATTGAACCATTTCTGACCCGATCCGGTGTGGTGGTTGCTCAGCCTGGGGCCAGTGCCAGTATTGTGGTTACTGACACGCCTCAGGTGCTTGATGCCGTTGCGTCTTATCTTGATCGTGAAAATCGCACCATGCTTAGACGGGTAAGGCTGGTTTTCGAAGAGTTAACAGTTGATGCCCATGACACGGCTGAGGTGGCGTTTGATTGGGGTTTGGTTTTTGCCAGCGCTCAGGCAGCCGCGTCGCTGGTGACGTCCGGGCCAGTGACCGCAGCTGCTTCGACCCTGGGAGCGCAGGCAAGTGCGGGCCCCTTCAGTGGGTCTGAAGCGGTCATCAAGGCCTTGAGCCAGGCGGGGCGGGTGGTGCGACATAGCAGCATGCCCGTCATCACGCTTAATCGCCGGCCAGTCACTCACGCTGTTCGCACAACCTTCTCATACATTGATAGCGTGCAGACGGCCGCACTGGCTGGTGCGCAAGGGATGGCGCTGCCTTCGGTCTCAGTGTCACAGCGCGAGCAGACTGTAGGGTCATTGCTTACGCTGGTGCCTGATGTCCAAGACGATGGCCAAATTCTGCTGTCACTGGCTTATGACAATACGGTAGCGCAGCCTTTGCGCTCTGTGACCTTTGGCAGCAAAAACAGTGATCCACTGCAACTACAGCAAATTGCAATAGATGGCAACGGCACAGTGCAGCAGGTGTCTCTACAGCCTGGGCAGCCTCTGGTGATATCGGGTTTCAACCGGCTACGGCATGAATCCTCAGGCCGGAGACTTAATCCTGACGTGCCGCTGATCGCTGGCGGAAGTGATAAGGCAGCTACCCAGCAGCTCACGACGGTCATCATTATTACTGCACAGATTGAAGAATGATGCGAAGAGTGCCATGAGCGAAACATTTGTACTTAACACTGATCGCGCGAAGCTGGTTTTCGGGCTTGCCTGGCATGCGTTGCTTGATGCGCCGCCTGCTAAGGCAGGCCGGCGTATGGCACGGCAGCGCAGGGCAACGCACATGACAGTCTCAGGGTTTGCGCACGCGTCGGTGGGCCTGGCGTTTCTAGACCAGAGACTCAGGCGCTCGAAGGGGCTGCATTCTGCAGCTCAGGTCGTTGCGCGTATGTTTCCAGAGGGCACCTATACGCTTGCGCTTGAGCTCAATTCGGGGATCTTCTGGCTGGTAGGCATACATGAAGGTGCTGTCATTGCACGCACCGATACACTGCATGGCGATTTGGCTCAGGTCCGGCCTCTTCTTTCAGAACTGGCTCAAGCTTACCCCCAACTGATTGAGCTGGGGTCTGATGGGGCACCACTGGCGCCAACGCTTTCAGAAATAGAATTGGCCATTTGCAGCGAAGCACTATTGGTAAAGGTTCGACCCACGTACACATTATGGTTCGGGTTTTTGCTGGTGGCCAGCCTGCTTGTAGTGTCGCTCCATTGGCCATACCGTCAAACATCGTTGGGTAATTCCGACGAACATACTGCAGAGATGCAATTGCCGCTGGCCTTGAACTCTACCGTCGCGACAACCTCGGTTTCAAGTATCACACTGCATGGTAAAGCGGGTTTGCTTGAATTGCTCGATAATTTTTACACGCTGCCTTTACGGATCGAACGCTGGTCTCTGGAACGCGCAGAATGTCTTGACGCGGTGCAGCTGTGGCAGTGTGAAGCGTATTTCAAGCGTGGTGCAGACAATGCCAGCAGCGCGGCCTTTTTGCGTGCTGCGCCATCTTCGTGGAAAGTTGATTTTCCATCGCTTGATACGGCATACATACAGTGGGCTAAAAAAAATATTTCCACCTCACTGCACGAAGGCCCGCTAGCGGACAAGGCGGACAATGACCGGCTGCTGTTCAGTGGCCTGCAGGCCATTAGCAAGGTATTTCAGCGTATTGATATTGGCGTGTCGCACCCCCTGAAGCCGCAGGGGGTTAGCAGCGCGCCTCAGTTTATGACGCGATCTCTGTATATCGAAGGCCCATTACGTTCGTTCAGCCTGCTGCCGCCCTATGCCCACGGCATGGGCTGGTCCAAGGCAGTGCTGTGGCACAGGCCCACTAATCAGTTTGATGCACAAAACAGCCAACTTGTATTTTCTTTATCAGGAACGCTTTATGAAACCACGATGCCAGACTATGCGTCCGACGATGACGCGAACGGATCTGTTTCAGCGTCGCTGCCAGACTGAACCCAGGCCCCCCGCGCCACGGCGGCGGCGAACAGGAAGTCCGGGGCGTTGTCGAAAACGCATGCACGCGCTGATGGGGATTCTGGTACTGCTTTCAAGTGGCATTGTCTGGTCTACTCAGCTTGACGAGCAGCCGAGGGCGCCGTTTCAGGCTGAGCCTGGAGACGATGCAACAGAGCCGCAGATTCAGCAGGTATACGAGCTAATGGAACTCGAAACGGCCCGGCGTTGAGCATGCACGTTACGCGGCTGACACGCCCGGAGGGCTGCGCACACATAATGATATTTCGAAACAGACACATGCTAATCACCATCCCGACAGACCTGCACAGTTAAAGCTGGTCGCCATTTATGGCATAGGAAAAAAACTCGCGGCACAAGTGGTTGCCGATACTCAGCCCTATCTGTATCGACACGGACAGGCGCTTCCCGTTGGCATTCCGGATGATTCCACCGACCCGCAGGTGTATAAGTTGCGCGGAATTTCAAACTCCTGCGTAGTGCTTGAGCGCGACCAGCAGGCTCAGACTCTTTGCCTTCATCCCGATTTTCGGGTCGACAGTGCCGGGGGGCCTCCATGACGGTGTTTGCGTTCTGGCGACGTGCTGGCAACGAACGTTCGGTAGAGAGCCATGTGAACCGGTTTGATGCGTCAAGTGCCGTGACCATCGCCAGCGTCGAGCAACTGGCGGCTATGCGACCACGCTATCTGCGTATGCTTGGCGCAGCGTTTTCAGTCGAATCGCTGGCAGACCGGTTGGTGCCCGTACAGCTTGAGGATAAGTCTGTAGCTATATTTGCACAGGCAGCGTATGTAGGCAGTGATCAAGCTGACGAGCTTGTGCAGCGCATTCAGCAGGCAGGTTATCAACTTGCCTCCCCAGAACGCTATGTGCTCGCATCCTCGTTGTTGCTGGCACTGGTACGAGGGCAGGTCACATCCGATTCTCTGGCGGGCTTGTTTACTCCGGCTATTGCACCATCTCGTCCGGCACTGGTAGCTGCCTTTCACGATTTGGTCGAATGGGGCGTCAGGCATGGTGCCAGCGATATTCATTTTAATGTGCATCTTGCCGAAGCAAAATCTGAGGTTAATTACACAATCTCCGGACGTTATGTAATGCCTGCATGTTTCCGTGGCATGCCAACCAGCACGCTGCTCGACATGCTTTCCGTTGCATGGATGGACATTCGCGGTGGCAATGGCTCAGTGTTCGATCCTTTGCGTGAGCAACAGGGTAGTTTGACAATGCACGTAGATGGCAAACCATTTGTGTTGCGCTGGTCATCAATGGCTGCAGATGTAGGGCCAAGCGTGTGTCTGCGACTATTGAGCCGTAGTGTGCAGGCCTGCGCGACAGGTCTCGATAGCCTGGGCTACATGCCCGATCAACTGGCACAAATCAGGCGGGCAATGGTTTCCGAAAGTGGCGCTGTCATTTTCTCGGGCACTGTGGGCTCGGGCAAATCTACCAGTCTGGCTGCTCTGGTAAGTAGTCTGCCCTCGCATCGCAAAGTTATTACGCTTGAAGATCCCGTTGAATACCTTATTCCGGGAGCCATCCAGAACACGCTGGTGCGCAATCTTGACACGTCGTCGCATGATGTGTTTGCCGCCAAACTCAGATCGCTCAGGCGTTCGGCCATGAGTGATGTGCTGCTGGGTGAAATACGTGATGTTGAGACCGGACGTGCCTTCATGGATCTGGTTGGCTCTGGTGTCAATGTCTATAGCACGGTACATGCTCCATCGGCAGCGATGATACCTGTACGGCTGTCCTCTGGATTTATTGCCGTACCCGCAGATTTTCTGGCTACGCCCGGCGTGCTCCGTCTGCTTGTCTTCCAGGCGTTGTTGCCACAGCTTTGCGATCAGTGCGCGGTGCCGGTGGTCAGCGCGGATGCGCGCCATGTTGGGGGCTCTGAGCCTATCAAAGGTTTAGCCTGGCAGCCCTGGCTTGAACTTGTGCGCCAGCTATATGGCCGTTCGCCAGGCAAAGCACGCTTGCGCAATCCAGAAGGCTGCGAGGTATGCCGTCAAGCAGAGCTACCCGAGCTGTACGGGTATTGCGGTCGCACCGTAGCGGCCGAAATTATCGAACCGGCGCTTTCGTGGGTTCCCGCACGCAGCGCCATGGAGAGCGCCGTCATGAAAGCGCTCGACGGCCAGGTGGATCTTCGTGACGTGGAGTCGCGCTTTCATGCGTTTGAAACCGAAAAAATGATGCGTGCTGCCCGAAAACGTCTATCAGGGGGCACTGCGTGAAAATGCCCGGCAAAAGTTATTGTGGCGGTACAGCGGCGATGGCAGCGGTAGCACGTTTGTTTGATTGCTGGTGCTTCAGGCGGGTGCGAGTCGATTATTACGACTATCTTCACGACTTGCTTGAAGGCGAGCAGGGCAGGAGAACGCTTAAAGAAGTTTTTGCACACGACGCCATACGATACGGTTGCCGCACAGTACGGGGAAGGCTTTCTCGCAATTGGCTTGACGCTTATCAGGCCGCAGGCGGAGATCTTTACGTTACCTGGCGTGGCAGTTTTCCGGAGGCTGAGCTAAATATCATCCGGTGTGCTCAGGCCTTCGGTCATGCTGCGCTAACCAGCGCACTTAGAAAACTCGCCGAATCTGTGCGACTGGCTAAAGGCGTCAGCGACATTCTGGCTGGCAATCTCGCAGCCGCCGGTGTATCGCTCGGCTTGCTGTTCGCCATGCTGCTTGCGATTCCTTTCTATACGCTTCCGCAACTGTTGCAAGCCTTCTCCGCGCTGCCTCCTGAACATTACGGGCCGCTGACGCTACGTTTGCTTGGCTTGGCACGACTGATCGAATCCTGGTGGTTGTTCTTGACCGCGTTGACGGCAGCGTCTGCAACCTGGCTGTTGTGGTCTTTGCCCAATCGGGCAGGTCCCATGCGCCGTTGGCTGGACCGGCACGCGGTCTGGCGAGTGTATCGATATGGTCAGTCATTGAAGTTGCTTGATTTCACCGCCATTTTGCTTGACGCAGGGGGCAGTGGCGCCACTCAATTGCGAACTGCCCTTCGAAGTCAGCAGACGGGGTCTTCGCCCTGGCTGTCTGCGTGCATTGACGACATGCTCGTACGCATTGATCGCGGGGCCACCGGCGCTGCCAGTTTCGAGACTTCCTTACTCGACGCCCAACACTACTGGTTTCTGAGCGATATGGTGGCCGCCCGGGGCCTGAGTGAGGGGCTTCGTTTGTGTGCAAGCCGATTGCGCGCGCATGTGCTGGGTACGGTTGCCAGGCAGGCGAAGGCATGGCGCTGGGTTTTATTGCTCTCGATGGTGGCAAGTATGGCTGCTATCGGCCTTTTTCATTATGCCGTTATTGATGAGCTGCGTCAGTCACTTATTTTTTTCTATGCCGGGCAGTAGCGTCCGGGTGCTTTCTAGGAGCTAATTTTTATGCGTGTCATGACAGCTTCCGGGCAGCGAGGGTTCTCGCTGGTTGAGGTGTCGGTGGTGATGGCCATTATTTTGTTGATGGCTATTATCGGTGTGCCGGTCATTAATAACTTTGTGGTGGAAAGCAAGGTGCCAAAAGTGGGAGAGCAATTGGCCCGCTTTGTATTGCAGGCTAAGGTCAATGCGCTCAGTGGCTCACCAACGCCCTACAGGGGTATAAACACATCCAGTCTGGCAAATTCCGTCATGGGGTCGTCGATTTTTACTGTTTCAGGCAGAGAAGATGCTCCTCGCGTACTGCATGGTCTTGGCACCAACGGCGAGATCAGCGTCGTTGAGCAAGCGGGAGGTGGGGCTTTCTCCATTACGCTGACACGGGTCAGTCAAGCTGCATGCCCGTCTATCGCGTCAGTGATGCAGCGTGTAGCTGACACCATTGTTATGGGCGCCGACGGGCGTGCGATGTCGGTCGTCAAAGACGGCACCGTGCAGTACAGCGCACAGTCGGCTAAATCGCGTTGCGCGCGGGGTGACGTAAATACAGTTGTGTTCACCATGAGCTGAGGCGTCAGTCATGTGTAAACAGTGGCGGTTGTACACACAGCGCGGGTTTGCCCTGCTCGAACTATTGGTTGCGACACTGGTGGCAACATTATTGGCCGTCTGGGGCGCCGGAAGACTGGCCGAAGCGGCACATGAGTCTGGCGCGCAGGCTGCGGCGGTATGGATGATGTCGGTGCGAGATGGGGTGGCTGGCTACCTGGATCGCTACGGCGATGCTCTGCATGCGGCCATCCGGTACGATGCCCTGGCTGAGTTCGGTTACGCAGACTGGGCGGCGCCGACACTGGCCGAACTCGAGGCCGATGGTCTGCTGTCGCGTGGGTTTCCCATGTTAGGCCCCATGGGGGCACGCCAGGTCACGGTGGGCACCGTCAACGCTCCGGGTACGTCTGGGCGCAGTACATCAAACAGTTCGAATGGTACGGGTGCCTACGTACGGTTGTTCAGAAACCCAGGGTGTGCGGGGGCGTCATGCAGCCTGCATGCGGTCGTTTATGCACGCCATCCTATGCGTGTTCGCGGCAGTCTGCAGGTTGACGGCCGGGGTATCGCTCAGTGGTTGATGACTACGCAAGGGCGCGGCGGATGGGTGAATCCGGCAAGGCCACACCACCTGGCAGGCGCATCGTTCGACTGGGCCAATCCGCCTTGGGGTGGCCCGGCATTGTTGCCTGGCACGGTGGCGCTGGCCGTTGGCACGACATCGACCGGCGGGGCGCAGAACTTGCGTGTGCGTGATGCACGCGACCCTGAGTTTCAAGGAGGCGTCTCGGTAAGCGGACCTGTGGTCGCGAGTTCGGATTTGCGGGTCGGTGGTTATCTTCATTTGCAATCGGTGTCTGCCGTATCGGTCTCATGCGCCAGTGAAGGAGCAATTGCACTTCGGGAGCGGGGCGGCTTGCTGATTTGCCGTGATGAACAATGGCAGCCGCTGACGGGGGGTGCGGCCGGCGCATTCACTATGACCCAGTCGCTTCAGTGCGTTCGCCGCTTTTTAGGCTCTCCTGATCGGCCTGACAGTTTTTATGTCAACCCGCATACTGAGAATTGCTCTTGCCCGCCGGGCACTAACGCCTATTATGTAAGTACAAGTGCTTATGCTACGGGCGCTAATCGTGATGAGGTTATAAGGCGATACATTTGTCTTGGCTGAGCCCCCACACAGTCAAACTGACTCGTGGTTTCCCAGAACTCAGCCCGGAGGGGGGGCAGGTCTGCACGCTGCTGGGAGCAGGCCCGGAGAAAAACAGGTATGCGGTCTTCGCTATCCCGGGCCAGATTAACGCAGTCGAACACTTCTCAAGGGCTTGGCCCCTATTTTCAAATCTCCCTCTATAATTAGCGGTTACCTGTCAAATAGTGTTTTTCTGCAATGAAAACGTCTGAAATACGTAAAAAATTCCTGTCCTTTTTTGAGTCCAAGGGCCACCAGGTGGTGCCGTCGTCATCGCTGGTTCCCGGCAATGACCCGACGCTGCTGTTTACCAATGCCGGCATGGTGCAGTTCAAGGACGTATTCACTGGCAGAGAAACGCGCTCCTACTTGCGTGCGACCAGTTCGCAGCGGTGCGTCCGCGCGGGCGGCAAGCACAACGATCTTGAAAACGTTGGGTATACCGCACGACATCACACATTCTTTGAAATGCTGGGTAATTTCAGCTTTGGTGATTATTTCAAGCGTGATGCAATTCATTATGCCTGGGAACTGCTCACGTCCGTCTATGGCCTGCCGGCCGACAAGCTCACGGTGACCGTCTATCACGAAGACGACGAGGCTTATCAAATCTGGGCTGATGAGGTCGGTGTTCCAGCCGAGCGCATTATCCGCATCGGCGACAACAAGGGCGCACGCTATGCGTCTGATAACTTCTGGCAAATGGCTGATACAGGGCCTTGTGGGCCCTGTTCCGAAATTTTTTACGATCATGGCCCTGCCATTTGGGGTGGGCCCCCGGGGTCGCCAGAAGAAGATGGCGACCGTTTTATCGAAATCTGGAATCTGGTTTTCATGCAGTTCGAGCGGGCGGCAGACGGCTCCATGACGCCACTTCCCAAGCCATGTGTCGATACCGGCATGGGGCTGGAGCGCGTTTCTGCCGTGTTGCAGCATGTGCACTCCAATTATGAAATTGACCTGTTTCAGGCGCTGATCAAGGCAGCTGCGCGTGAAACCGGGGTCAAAGACATCACCGATAACTCACTCAAAGTTATTGCCGACCACATTCGGGCTTGCAGCTTTCTTATCGTTGACGGTGTCATCCCAAGCAACGAGGGTCGCGGCTATGTATTGCGCCGTATTATTCGGCGGGCGTTGCGTCACGGCCACAAGCTCGGCCAGACAGGTCTTTTCTTTCACAAGCTGGTGCCTGATCTGGTTGCCGAAATGGGGCCGGCTTACCCTGAGCTTGAGGCCCAGCAAGATCGCGTCGCGCAAGTACTTCGTCAGGAAGAAGAGCGGTTCAGCGAAACACTCGAGCATGGCATCAAAATTCTCGATGCTGCGCTAGCCGGCGTGCCAGAAAATGGCACGCTTGACGGCCAGACGCTATTCACGCTTTATGACACCTATGGTTTCCCGGTTGATCTGACAGCAGACATCTGCCGCGAGCGTAACGTACAGGTTGATCTTGAAGGCTTCGAAACAGCGATGAGCCATCAGCGTGAGCAGGCACGGGCCGCCGGCAAGTTCAAAGTGGCAGAAGGCTTGACATATACGGGTGCTGAAACGCGCTTTGAAGGTTATGAGCATCTTGAACTGCCTGGCACAATCACCGCTATTTACGTCGAGGGTACGTCTGTGCCTAGTGCCCAGCAAGGCCAGGAGGCTATTGTTGTGCTGGATACCACCTCGTTTTATGCTGAGTCAGGCGGGCAATCGGGCGATACGGGCGTGCTGGCGGGTAACGCCGGGCTTTTTGAGGTTGCCGACACGCAAAAGATACAAAATGCGGTTTTTGGCCATCACGGACGAGTTGCACAAGGGGTGCTTGCTGTCGGAGACACGGTTCAAGCGCAGGTAGACGCCGCGAGCCGCGCCCGTACCGTGCGTAACCATTCAGCCACCCATCTAATGCACAAGGCACTACGCCAGGTTCTGGGCGGGCATGTGCAGCAGCGCGGTTCGCTGGTCGATGCTGACAAAACACGCTTTGACTTTGCCCACGACGCACCGGTTACACCAGCGCAGATCGTCGAAGTCGAGCGCATTGTCAATGACGAGATTCTCGCCAATCATCCGGCCGTGGCGCGCGTCATGCCCTATGATGAGGCGGTTCAGGGTGGCGCTATGGCCTTGTTCGGCGAAAAGTATGGAGATACCGTACGAGTACTGGATATTGGTTTCTCGCGAGAACTCTGCGGTGGTACTCACGTTGCGCGCACAGGTGATATTGGTCTGTTCAAAATTGTTTCCGAAGGTGGCGTTGCTGCCGGTGTGCGGCGTGTTGAGGCCATTACGGGTGATAACGCCGTCAAATGGGTTCAAAATCTGAACGAAACCATGCTGCGGGCTGCGGGGCAACTTAAAACGCAACCTTCGGGCGTGGTAGAACGCATTTCAGCCCTGCAGGCTCAGATCAAGTCGCTGGAGCGCGACCTTGAACAAGCCAAGAGCAAGCTGGCTGCATCGGCAGGCAATGATCTTGCCGCTAACGCTATTGTGCTTGAAGGAAATGTCAGGCTGCTGGTTGCCAACATGAAGGGCACTGACCCTAAAGCATTGCGGGGCATGGTTGATCAATTAAAAGACAAGCTCAAATCGGCAGTGGTATTACTCGCAACGGTTGCTGATGACAAGATCAGCCTGGTTGCAGGTGTTACCTCAGATCTCGCCGTCAAGGTTAAGGCCGGCGATCTTGTGGGCATGGTGGCCGCTCAGGTTGGCGGTAAGGGTGGTGGCCGCCCCGAGATGGCCATGGGTGGCGGGACTGATGTCTCGGCACTGCCGGCAGCAACGGAGGGCGTTGAGGCCTGGGTGCGCCAGAAGCTGGCGCTCGAAGCCAGCAAATAAATTATTTTGACATCATTGCTCCACAGGCGGCATAACTACTTGTGGAGCAACGCTGGCGAATGCGAACATATGTATCGCCGCCGTGAGCAAGGTGGTGTGAGCATGAACAACCGACCATAAGTGAGGCAGTGCAAACATGAGCAACTTGACCACAAATAGCTCAGATGAAACCACTCCGGCGGTCGATCTTGAGGTCGACGCTTCGGGCCTGAAGTGCCCGTTACCAATTTTGCGGGCCAAAAAGGCGCTTGCACAACTGCAAAGCGGGCAGGTGCTTAAAGTGGTCACCACTGATACACATGCACTTCAAGACTTTCAGGCGTTTGCGCGTCAAACGGGCAATGTGCTCGAAGCGCAAATAGATGAAGGTTCGGTTGTCAGCCACTATCTGCGCCGCCGTTGAGGCAGTGTTTCCGCTCAGATTGGTTCGCCAGCCTGCCAGGTGTTGGTTTTTTTCTTATTCCCTGTCGAACAATGCGTTATAGATTGCGGATATGGTGAAAAAAATGCTAGAATCTTTTGTTTTCTACCGTATTTTCAAAGGATTACCATGGTTGTGATTCGTCTGGCCCGTGGCGGCTCGAAGAAGCGTCCGTTTTACAACGTTGTGGCAGCCGATTCGCGTAATCGCCGCGATGGCCGTTTTATCGAGCGCTTGGGTTTTTACAACCCGCTTGCCACTGAAGGGCACGAGAACCTGCGTTTGGCAATGGATCGCGTGCAGCACTGGGCTGACACCGGCGCACAATTGTCGCCTGCTGTTGCCCGTTTGGTTAAAGAGTACTCTGCAAAGGCTGCTGCCTAATTATCGCGCTGGCCTTAAGCTCGCTACTGCTCAATGTGGTGGCAATGTTTCTGGTCTGGCTTTGCGCTCTCTATTTGGCGCAAGTCTTGCGTAAATTTCCTAATGAGCACCCCGCACCGCAATCCTGAAGCAAGCCATGCCCAACCCGAAGATCTGGTCGAGCTTGGGCGCATTGTTTCAGCTTACGGGGTTAAAGGTTGGGTAAAAATTCAGCCACACTCCTCGGGCGGCAATACGCTGCTCGATGTTAATGACTGGTGGCTTAGAGCGCCCGTTCCCCCAGGTGGTACGGGCGTTTTGCCGCCTGCACGGCCTGTCAGTGTGGTAAACAGCAGGCCGCAGGGCTCCACGATAGTCGCCCAGATCGAGAGCGTGACTGACCGCGATATCGCTCATAACCTTAAGAATCACACTGTATGGGTGCCGCGTGGCTGCTTTGCCGCACCCGAAGATGATGAATATTATTGGGTAGACCTGATCGGCTGCCAGCTTTATGGCATGCGCGATGACGCCCCGGGGCTTATTGGGGTTGTTGCCGATGTTACCGACAACGGTGCTCATGCGCTTCTCAAGGTCGAGCGCCAGTTAATCAATGACGCAGGCGAGGCCACTACAGTGCTCAACGCCCGTGGGCGGCCAGTCGAAATTCTGGTTCCATTCGTCCACGCACACGTTCACGCGGTTGATATCGTCAGCAAACGCATCGACAGCGACTGGCCTGTTGACCTCTGAAGCACTTATAGTCGGTGTGCGGGCGTCTCGCCTTGTCTTTTGTCTGGCTGCTTGCCTGCCCGGCAAAAACAGCTATGCCCGAGCCGATATGTATTAGTCATTTTATCTAGCCAGTCAGGCAGGCTTTGAATACAGCATCCGCCTACACAATGAGGCCACAGACCCATGCGTTTTGATGTGATTACGCTTTTTCCGGACATGTTTAATGTCGTTCGGGACCTCGGCGTGACCGGAAGGGCGCACAGACAGCACCTTTGGTCACTGGGCCTGTGGAATCCGCGTGACTACACGCACGATGTGCACCGTACAGTGGATGATCGTCCGTATGGTGGCGGGCCCGGCATGGTCATGATGGCAGGCCCGCTTGAGCTGGCCGTCGAGTCTGCCCGGGCAGCGCGCTGCACGAGTGCTGGTCAGGCGCATGATAGAGAGGGCGTGCCATCTGATCACGATGTCGCTTCACAGCAGCGTGCTGACGCTTCATCTTCCGAGGTGGCGGTCCCGGGGGGGGGGTATGCTTTCTCGGATTCGAGTGACGTTATGTCGTCATCCAGCGACACGCCAGTGATATTGATGAGCCCAACAGGAGAGCGTTTTGATCAGGGCGTGGCACAAGAGCTTGCCGCCGGTGCAGGTGCCATCATTGTTTGTGGGCGTTATGAAGGCGTCGACCAGCGCTTTATTGATCGCTGTGTCACGCGTGAACTCTCGCTAGGTGATTTTGTTCTGTCAGGCGGAGAGATTGCTGCGCTGGCTATTATGGACAGTGTGCTGCGCCTGTTGCCTGGTGTGCTGGGCGATGCCGAGTCGGCGCCACAAGATTCGTTCAACACAGGCTTAACTGGCCTGCTGGACAGCCCACATTACACTCGGCCTGAGCAGTATGAAGGCGGGTCTGTGCCTGTAGAGCTATTGTCTGGCCATCACGTCAATATTGCTGTCTGGCGGCGGCAGCAGTCGCTTGCTCTGACCATGGCGCGAAGGCCTGATCTAATTATTGCCGCCAGAAAAGCCGGCTTGCTGTCAAAATCAGACGAAGCTTTTTTGAAGACGTTGACTCAGCGCGAAAAAATAAAGCAATAAGACGCCTGTTCCGCAGCAAGCCCTTGGCGTTTATGCATGGGGAGGAGGGCGTGCTATGTCAAAACTGCGGGGTCTGTGCTTAGGGATGAGGCTTTGTCATGCCCGTGCCTCGTTCCAGTCGTGGAGCTGTTGCGTGAGTGTGCCTGTGCCCCGTTCCAGCGGTGGAACTGTTGCCTGAGTGTGCCCGTGCCTCGTTCCAGCTGTGAAGCTGTTGTCTGAGTGCATGCGTGTCAGGTCCGTGCTCTGGCGTTTGTGTTTGTGCTTCCCCGCGTTATGGCAGTATTGTGTGGCTTATGCATAAAGCTCGCGTGTCGTATTCTTAGCGTGGAGTTTGAGTGGTGGCGTGCTTATGGCATGCCAGTACTGCACAATGCATGCACAGGCACGCTCGCGACATGCCTGTGCATCTACTTCTCCAGCGACTATCAAAGACGGTCGAGCTGTCCCTGTACTTTGATCAGTGTTTCGCCAAATTGCACCACACGGGCTTTTTCTTGTTCGACCACGGCGGCGGGCGCTCGCTCAACGAAGCTGGCATTGCCAAGCTTGGCGTTGGCCTTGGCAATCTCTCGCTCAAGACGTTCGATTTCTTTGCCCAGGCGTATGCGCTCGGCGTCGACATCGATCTCTACGTGCAGCATCAGCTGGGTGGCCCCCACGATCTGAACCGGTGCACCTACTTGTGGCAACTGCTCAACAATGTCGACACTCTCGAGCTTGGCCAGTGCGATCAGATAAGGGCGGTTAGCGGCCAGTGCGTCGCGATCGCCCTGGGCGATGAGAGGTGCACGTTGGGCGGGGGAGAGATTCATTTCGCCGCGCAAGGCACGAATGGCATCGACCTGCGCTTTGAGGTCGGCAATGCGGGCCTCGGCATCTGTGTCTATGGCACTTTGGTTGCTGCGGGGGTAGGGCTGCACGCAAATGCTGGCAGCCTCGTCTGGATCACGTTTACCCGCAACGATGGACACCTTCTGCCAAAGTTCTTCGGTAATGAAGGGAATGATGGGGTGGGCCAGCCTTAGCACGGCTTCAAGCACGCGTATCAAGGTGCGGCGTGTGCCCAGCTGCTGGCCCTCATTGCCCTGGTTGATTTGTACCTTGGCTAGCTCTACGTACCAGTCGCAGTATTCGTCCCATACAAAGTGATAGAGTGCATTGGCGATGTTGTCGAAACGATAGTCAACAAAGCCGCGTTCAATGTCGGCCTCAAGTCGCTGCAATTGGCTGATGATCCAGCGGTCGGCAAATGAGAGTTCTGCCGTGACGGTTTTGCCGTCAGTGTTGACACTGTCGTGAGCGAGCGCATGCCCCTCGGTGTTCATGAGCACAAAGCGGGTGGCATTCCAGAGCTTGTTGCAGAAATTACGGTAGCCTTCGCAGCGTTTGAGGTCAAAGTTGATATTGCGCCCCAGGGTTGCATAGGCCGCCATGGTGAAACGCAGTGCGTCGGTACCATAGGCAGGAAAGCCGTTGGGGTAGTCTTTGCTGGTTTTTTGCGGATGCTGGCAGCTTGCTTGGGGTTCATCAAGCCACTGGTGCGCTTGTCGAGCAGGGCGTCGAGTTCTATGCCATCAATGAGGTCTACAGGGTCAATGGTATTGCCCTTGGATTTGCTCATTTTTTGCCATCCATGTCGCACACCAACCCGTGCACGTACACGGTGTGAAACGGCACCTGGCCGGTCATGTGCATGCTCATCATGACCATGCGAGCGACCCAGAAAAAGATGATATCGAACCCGGTAACCAGTACGCTGGAAGGCAGATATCGGGCAAGATCGGGCGTTTTTTCAGGCCAGCCCAGGTCGGTAAAAGGAACCAGGGCGGACGAGAACCAGGTGTCGAGTACGTCAGGGTCGCGAACCAGTTTGCCGGTAATGCCGGCGGCATCGGCTTTGCTGCGCGCTTCTTCTTCGTTGCGCGCCACGATGATCTGCCCGTCTTCTGTATACCAGGCAGGGATCTGATGCCCCCACCACAGTTGACGCGAAATACACCAGTCTTGGATTTTTTCCAGCCACTGGTTGTAGGTGGTTGTCCAGTTTTCGGGGTAAAACTTGATGCGGCCGTCGTCAACCACCTGAAGGGCAACCTCGGTAATGCTTTTGCCGGGGTGCTGCGTGCCTTCGGGTGCCGGTTTGCTCATGGCCACAAACCACTGGTCTGTCAGCATGGGTTCGATGACCGTATTGGTGCGGTCGCCGCGTGGCACCATCAGCTTATGCGGCTTGATGCTTTGCAGCAAGCCTTGGCTCTGCAGATCTTTGACGATTTGGGCACGTGCCTCGAAACGATCAAGGCCTCGATAGGCGGCAGGGGCTTCATCGCTGATTTTGGCGTCGAGCGTAAGGACGCTGATCATGTCAAGTTGATGACGCTGACCCACCGCATAGTCGTTAAAGTCATGGGCTGGCGTTACCTTGACGACGCCGGTGCCGAACTCGCGATCGACGTAATCATCGGCAATAACCGGGATCTCACGGCCAACCAGCGGCAAGATCACGGTTTTGCCGATAAGGTGTGCATAGCGTTCGTCTTCTGGGTGGACCATGACAGCGACGTCACCCAGCATGGTTTCGGGCCGCGTTGTTGCCACGACGAGATGTTCAATACCGTCTTGTGGCTTGGCCAGCGGGTAACAGATTTCCCACATGTGGCCGTCTTCTTCTTCGCTGACGACTTCAAGGTCAGACACGGCGGTGCCCAGCACCGGGTCCCAGTTGACCAGACGCTTGCCGCGGTAGATCAGGCCTTGCTCATGCAGGCGGACAAAGGTTTCGACCACGCCCCGAGACAAGTTGCTGTCCATGGTGAAGTATTCGCGATCCCAGTCGCACGATGAACCCAGTCGGCGAAACTGCTCGGTAATGGCATTGCCGGATTTTTCTTTCCATTCCCATACCTTGGCGACAAAGCTTTCGCGCCCCAGGTCGTGGCGCGATATGCCTTGTGCATCAAGCTGGCGTTCGACAACAATTTGTGTGGCGATGCCGGCGTGGTCGGTGCCTGGAATGAACACCGTATCGTCGCCGCGCATGCGGTGATAACGCACCAGCCCGTCCATGACGGTTTGGTTGAAGGCGTGGCCCATATGCAGGGTGCCTGTGACGTTTGGAGGCGGAAACTGAATGACAAAAGGCTGGCTGCCGCCCGATTCGGTGCTTTCGACATGCTGGCCACCACGGAAGTATCCTCGCTGCTCCCATTCGGCGTACCAGCGCGATTCGAGTTCTTGCGGTTCAAAGCTTTTAGAAAGCTGATCGGGGAGGGCAGCGGGATTCGTGGTCATAGTTGCGGGAAAAGAATAAGGGCGGCTGTCGATAGCCTGAAGCATCGACTCTATATGAAACATGGAATGATAAAACACGTATTTTATCTGACGTCTTAGCTGCCGGTGGGTGGGTGTCAGCGCAGGTACGGGCAGAACAAAGCTGCAGCGGGTGTTCTTGTGCGGGGACTCGTGTCAAGGATGCCCGCAGCCAGTGTAGTACATAGCCATGTGCAAAGTGTGCACGCGGCTCGCGCATGGCATATGGCAACACAGCAAAGTCATTGCAGCGCCCGGGCGTGCAGCATAAGCGCGGGTGCTGTGGCATGTTAAAATTACGGGTTAACATTAACTTCGCCAAAGTTATTGTTTTTATTGAATAAACTGTTTTTACAACCCAAAGTCCCGATCCTGAGGCAGGCCGCGCAGCCAGCATTTGTCGCTGGGCGTGTGTAATGTCAACGCGATAGGGAGCGCTATTCTTTCTCTGGAATCTACATGGCTATTGAACGCACTCTTTCCATTATCAAGCCCGACGCCGTCGCCAAAAACGTCATCGGACAGATTGTCGCCCGTTTCGAACAGGCCGGCCTGACAGTTATTGCTGCTCGTCTGCAACAGCTTTCACGCAGTGAAGCCGAACGTTTTTACGGCGTGCACAAAGAGCGTCCCTTCTTCAAAGATCTGGTTGATTTCATGATTTCAGGCCCTGTGTTTGTGCAGGCACTTGAAGGCGAAAACGCCATTCAGAAAAACCGTGACCTCATGGGCGCGACCGATCCAAAGAAAGCCGAAGCAGGCACGATTCGCGCCGACTTTGCCGACAGTATCGATGCTAACGCAGTTCATGGCTCCGACGCGCCTGAAACTGCAGCCGTGGAAATTGCCTTCTTCTTCCCAGAAAGCAATATCTACAGCCGCTAAAACCATACAAGGTCCTGTTATGCACAGCCCCACCGTCGTGGCTACGCCCCAGCCCATCAATCTGTTAGGTATGGACAGCGCCGCCCTGACTGACCTGGTCGGTCAGTGGGGTGGTAAGCCGTTTCGTGCCAGGCAGCTTCAGCGATGGATCCATCAGCGGGGCGCTGATTCCTTCGACAGCATGACGGACCTTGCGCGCGATTTTCGCCGCCAACTGGGCGAACGCTGCGTCATTCAGGCACCCGCCGTGTCGAGCGAGCATGTTTCGACAGACGGCACGCGCAAGTGGCTGTTTGACGTAGGTCGCAATAACGCGGTTGAAACGGTATTCATTCCTGAAGATGATCGCGGCACCCTGTGTCTCTCCAGTCAGGCAGGGTGTACTGTGGCTTGCCCGTTCTGTTCGACTGGTTACCAGGGCTTTAATCGCAACCTCACCAGCGCTGAGATCATCGGCCAGCTATGGCATGCCAAGCGCGTGCTTGAGGCCGATAGAAACAGTGCCCGCATTGGCGGCGCAGCAGGCGATCAGCCCGCGCCTGACCGCGTTATCAGTAATGTGGTCATGATGGGTATGGGAGAGCCTCTGCTCAATTATGACCAGCTGGTCGGTGCCTTGCGGCTTATGCTTGACGATCATGCCTATGGTCTGTCGCGCCGTCGGGTCACTGTGTCAACTTCGGGTGTCGTGCCCATGATAGACCGGCTCGCCCGTGACTGCCCTGTTGCGCTGGCTGTATCGCTGCATGCCGGTAACGACACGCTGCGCGACAGACTGGTACCCTTAAACCGCAAGCATCCCATTGCCGAGCTGCTTGATGCGTGCAATCGTTATCTTGAGTACGCACCTCGCGACTTCATTACTTTTGAGTACATCATGCTCGACGGCGTCAACGACGCCGACCAGCACGCGAAAGAACTCATCGCCATCGCCGGGCGTATCCGGTGTAAATTCAATCTGATACCCTTTAACCCATTTCCCCAGTCGGGGCTAAAGCGCTCGTCGCCTGCTCGTGTGCGCCTGTTTGCGCAGCGTCTTATGGACGCTGGTGTCATTACAACAGTACGCAAAACGCGTGGTGACGACATTGCCGCCGCCTGTGGGCAGCTTGCCGGTGAAGTCAGCGATCGCACTCGCATCAATGAGCGCCTGCCTGACCGGGCCGTTATTGCCATAAACCAGGAGCGTGGATGAATTTGCCCTTGCCAAAAGATGACGCGCAGTCTGGCGCGTCAACCCCAGATGTTCCGGCTGGCAGTGTTTGGCCTGGGCGCACCGATGAAAATCCCGATAGCGCAGTAGCCCCCGAGGCTGTTGCGCCGGGTGAGCCACCCTCCCTGCTGGAAGATGGCGACCAAGGCCTGGGAAGCACGCTGCGAGCCCTGCGTGAGGCGCGGCGTCTTTCGCGCAATGAGGCTTCTGCTCGCGTCAAATATTCTGTGCGCCAGATCGAAGCGCTAGAAACCGAGCAGTGGGACATTCTCCCAGGCGGTGCCGCGCTTCGAGGCTTTGTAAAAAACTACGGACGTTACCTTGGTGCAGACGTAGATGCCTTGTTGTTTATACTCGAAGGCCAGACGGGCCTCGAAGTGTCCAGGAGCACAACAGCATCCGCTGCTGCGGCACAGGTTGCATCAATGGGGCCAGCCGAGCTGCCTTTGCATGGCGAGCCTGTGCGTCGACCGTGGGGCTGGCTGATCATCATTCTTGTCTTGTTGTTCGTGGCTGGTTTTTATGCCATCGAGCGCGGTTGGGTGCCTGACTCCTGGCTCATTTTCGACTGGCTGAAGTCGCTGAAAACATGACTGATACCTTGCTTCAACAATCAAATGGCAGTCCGACTGCTGTCGGAGCTGCCCCCCGGCGCCTTACCCGTGCAGCCATAGTGCGCTGGGGAGGCAAGGCGGTGCAGATCGGGGGCGGGGCGCCGGTCGTAGTGCAGTCCATGACCAACACCGATACTGCCGATGCCAAAGCGACGGCCCAGCAAGTCTGGGATCTTGCTCAGGCAGGTTCAGAGTTAGTGCGCATCACAGTCAACACGCCTGAGGCAGCTCAGCAGGTTCCTGTCATTCGCGACTTGCTCGACCGCATGAATATGTCGGTTCCTCTTGTTGGTGATTTTCATTACAACGGGCATAAGCTGCTGGGCCAGTATCCAGAGTGTGCTCAGGCTTTGTCAAAATACCGTATCAATCCCGGCAACATGGGGGGCGGAAAAAAACGTGATGATAATTTCGCGCAAATGATTGAAGTCGCCTGCCGCTACGAAAAGCCAGTGCGGATCGGCGTCAATTGGGGAAGCCTCGATCATGAGCTCATGGCGCGCATGATGGATGAAAACAGCGCCCGCACCCAGCCTTGGGATGCCCAGGCGGTCATGCGCGAGGCGTTGGTTGTATCTGCCGTCACCAATGCGCGCCGGGCTGAAGAGTTGGGCCTGTCTCCCAATGCCATTGTGCTGTCTTGTAAAGTCAGCCATGTACAAGACCTTATTACCGTCTATAAAGATTTGTCGTCGCGTTGCGATTATCCGCTGCATTTGGGGCTGACCGAGGCCGGCATGGGTAGCAAGGGCATTGTCGCTTCGACCGCAGCTCTGTCGGTGCTGTTGCAGCAGGGTATTGGTGATACGATCCGCATTTCACTTACGCCTGAGCCAGGCGGAGATCGCCGGCGGGAAGTTATTGTTGCGCAAGAGATTCTCCAAACCATGGGTCTGCGTGCGTTTACCCCCATGGTGGTTGCGTGTCCGGGTTGTGGGCGCACCAGCAGCACATTTTTTCAAGAGCTGGCTGACAGTATCCAGACCTTTCTGCGCGATCAAATGCCTGCCTGGAAAACACGCTACCCTGGCGTTGAATCCATGAATGTGGCTGTCATGGGGTGTGTTGTCAACGGGCCGGGCGAAAGTCGCCATGCTGATATTGGCATCAGCTTGCCAGGCACGGGCGAGGTACCTTCCGCGCCTGTTTTTATCGATGGTCAACGCACGGTCACCCTGAAAGGCGATAACATCGCACAAGAATTTCAGGCAATTGTCGAAAACTATGTCGCGCGCCGTTACGGCACCGGCACCCAAAATACCGACTGTGGCTGATCAGCTTACAAGAAGCACTACACGAAGCAAAGCATCATGACTCAAACCTTTAAAAAGGTTCGTGCCCTTACTGGCATGAAAGACGTATTACCCGACGCCAGTGCGCCCTGGGAGGCGCTTGAAGCGACCGTTCGCGACTGGCTGAGCTCGTATGGCTACCGCAACATGCGTACGCCGGTTCTTGAGCATACCCGGCTTTTTTCCCGCGGTATTGGCGAGGTTACCGACATCGTCGAGAAGGAAATGTACTCCTTTACCGATGCGCTCAACGAAGAACATCTGACTATGCGGCCCGAGTTCACGGCCGGTATGGTACGTGCGTGCATTGAACACAATTTGTTGTACGAGCGTCCGCATCGCGTGTGGACCATGGGCCCCGTTTTTCGTCATGAAAAACCCCAGCGAGGCCGGTATCGCCAGTTTCACCAGATCGACGTCGAGGCGCTGGGGTTTGCGGGCCCAGACATCGACGCAGAGCTTATCGTCATGCTTGGCCGGCTCTGGAAAACTCTTGGTCTGGACGATATCAGACTAGAGCTGAACTCTCTTGGCCAGGCTGAAGAGCGCGCCGCGCATCGTGATGCGCTGATCTGCCATCTCGAGCAACACAAGAGCGTGCTTGATGACGAGGCGCAGCGCCGCATGCACACCAATCCCTTGCGGGTGCTAGATACCAAAAATCCGGCCATGCAAGAAATGGCAAACGCAGCGCCGCGTTTGTTTGATTTTCTCGGTGTCGAGTCGCGTGCCCATTTTGATGGCGTATGTCAGCGTCTGTCTGATGCCGGCATCGCCTATACGCTTAATCCCAGGCTTGTTCGCGGGCTCGACTATTACAACCTCACCGTATTCGAATGGGTTACTGATCGCCTTGGCGCTCAGGGGACCGTCTGTGGCGGTGGTCGCTATGATGGCCTGATCGAATTGCTAGGCGGAAAGCCGGCCCCTGCCGTTGGCTTTGCCATCGGGATGGAAAGATTGCTCGACTTGTGCATGCAGTCGGCTGTCGACATCGGGCAAAGCGAGTGTGACGTCTATATGGTGCATCAGGGCGCCGATGCGCAGCGTATGGCAGCTCAGTTGTCCGAGCGCTTGCGCGATGCCGGATTGCGTGTCATTGTTCATGCCGGCCCGGGCAGCTTCAAGGCGCAGTTCAAACGTGCTGATGGCAGCGGGGCGCGTGTCGCGGTCATTCTTGCGGCCGACGAACTCGTGGCGGGCAGTGCCAGCGTCAAATGGCTGCGTGTCGCAGAGGGTGACACACGGCCGCAACAAGAAACGATTCCATTCGATTGTCTGGTAACAGAGTTGAAATTAAAGGTTTGAACCGATGGCATACGATTTAGAAGAACAGGAAAAACTCGACGCGATGCGTGCCTGGTGGGAACGCTACGGTACGATGTGCGTTGTGATTGCGTTTGTGGTCGCAGCGAGCGTCGCCGGATGGCGCGGCTGGCAGTGGTACCAGGGGCATCAGGCCAGTCAGGCAATGGGGTATTACGAGGCCCTTGAAAATGCAGCGGCCCAGGACGGCGATGATGCCATTGTCCGCATTCAGGCAGCCAGCCAGACCTTGCGTGACGATTTCGCAAAGTCCGGCTATACGGTGCGTGGAGCCCTCGTTGCGGCTGAGGCTCTGCGCCGGCATGGCGAACTTGACGCTGCCCGGGCACAGCTAGAATGGGTGATTGCAAAGAGCGGAGACGCGGCGCTTATTCCGCTGGCGCACTTGCGGTTGGCCGGCATCATGCTGGATCAAAAACAATACGATGAGGCGCTGTCCCAACTGGAAAATGCTCCGTCTTCGTTTGCGGGGCTGTATGCTGACCGTCGTGGTGATATTCTGTTTGCACAAGGTAAAAAAGAAGAAGCCCGCGCCGCCTGGAACAGTGCCCTCAAATCGCTGGGTGCTGATCCTCTGGCTCAGATTGTCCAACTTAAGATCGATGCTTTGGGTGAGGCCTGACCTATGCCAATTTTGCTTACAC
Organism: Allopusillimonas ginsengisoli; assembly: GCA_005239165.1. Taxonomy (GTDB): domain Bacteria; phylum Pseudomonadota; class Gammaproteobacteria; order Burkholderiales; family Burkholderiaceae_B; genus Allopusillimonas; species Allopusillimonas ginsengisoli_A. Next base: position 50,238 of record RAPG01000006.1, on the reverse strand, counting down.
GTGGTGTAATTCGCGGCGCCGTATTGGCGCTTAGCCTGGCAGCGCTTTCGGGCTGCTCAATGTTCTCGAGTGCTGACAAAAGGTACGAACCTGCGGCGCTTACCGAATACCCGGCTGGCGTTTCAGCTTCCATTGCCTGGACGGCGTCTTTCGGCAGCGGTGGTGGCTATGGCTTTGCACCCGCTATGGTTGGCAGCTCTGTTTATGCGGCCGCCGCCAACGGAAATGTCGTAAAAATTGATCTGGCTTCGGGTGCAATTCAGTGGCAGGCCAATGCAGGCAGCAAACTTTCTGCAGGTGCTGGCTCAGATGGCGACACTACGGCCGTCGCAAGTAAAGATGGCGCAGTCATTGCGTTCGACGCGCAAGGCGTCGAAAAATGGCGTGCACAGGCATCCAGCGCCGTGGAGATTCCTCCCGCAGTCGGGTCGGGTGTGGTCGTAGTGCGCAGCAGCGATTACCGCATACAGGCGTTTGATGTCGCTACAGGCGAGGCTCTGTGGAACGTACAGCGTCCCGGCCCCGCGCTGGCGCTCAAAACCAATATGCAAATGCGTATTGTCGATGGCTACCTCATTTCAGGCTTACCCAACGGTCGTCTTATTGTCATCGACATCGCTTCGGGTAACGTGCAATGGGAGGGTGCCGTTGCGGTTTCTCAAGGCGCGACAGACCTCGAACGCATCCGTGATGTGGTTGGCACGCCCCAGATACAAGGTCCCTTGTTGTGCGGCGTCACCTATCAAGGGCGTATGGCCTGCTTTGATTTGTCCCAGGGTGGCGCACCTATGTGGGAACAGCGGTTCTCCAGCTTTACCGGCATGACGATGGATGGTCAGCAAGCATACTCTGCTAATAGTCGTGGTGTTGTGTACGCTTTCGCTCTGGCTGATGGCCATGAAGTATGGAAGCAAAATGCGCTGGCTAACCGCAGCCTGACACAGCCTGCTGTAGTGCCTCAGGCCGTGGCAGTGGGTGACATAGAAGGTTATGTGCATTTTCTCGCCCGTAGCGACGGACATCTGCTCGGTCGCGTTAGCGTCGGTGGTGGCGCGTTGGTGTCGCCCCTGACAGCCACTCCAAACGGGGTGCTGGTGCAAACCGGTGATGGCAAACTAGTCATGGTTGGTGTCAATTGAGTTCTATTTTGTTTAAACCGGTTGTTGCCTTGGTGGGGCGTGCCAATGTGGGCAAGTCCACACTCTTCAACCGAATTACCCGCTCGCGGGCTGCTCTGGTAGCCAATATTCCGGGCTTGACGCGCGATCGTCATTACGGCGAGGGCCGGGTGGGCGATCATCCGTTTATCGCCGTCGATACGGGCGGCTTCGAACCGGTGGCCAAAGACGGCATACTTCTCGAGATGGCACGACAAACTGCGCAGGCCATCGCCGAAGCCGACGTCGTCATCTTTCTGGTTGATGCACGAGCTGGCGTGAACGCGCACGATCACGAGATCGCCCGCCTATTGCGCAAGAGCGGGCAACGCGTTTTTCTGGCGGTCAACAAGGCTGAGGGCATGCGCCACGGTTCAGTCACGGCCGAGTTTCATGAACTTGGGCTCGGCGAACCTCATCCCATTTCGGCGTCCCATGGTGATGGCGTCGTAGATCTGATCGAACTGGCCCTGGCTCACCTTGAAACGCCGGCTTACGAAGAAGAAGCTGAAACGTTTGCCATCGACGACACCGATCCCTATGAGCGTGACGAAGGCAGTCAGGCCGAGTCGATGTCTGGAAAGGCGTCACCCGCCGAAGAGCAGAGCGATGCTACGTCGGATGGCAGTCAGGCTCAGGGCTCCGCTGAGGACACTAAGGAAGCGCAGCGCCATCGCGTCAAGCTGGCTATCGTCGGACGGCCCAATGTGGGGAAATCTACATTAATCAATACGCTGTTGGGTGAAGAGCGCGTCATCGCGTTCGATATGCCGGGCACTACGCGCGACGCCATTGAAATTCAGTTCGACCGGGGTGGCATCGGATACACGCTCATCGACACTGCTGGCCTGAGACGTCGGGGCAAAGTGTTTGAGACCGTAGAGAAATTCTCGGTCATCAAGACCTTGCAGGCCATTGAAGCCAGTAATGTCGTTGTACTTATGCTTGATGCCGAAAACGGCATATCTGACCAAGATGCCCACATTGCCGGTTTTGTGCTTGAGACTGGGCGGGCGCTGGTCGTGGCCATCAATAAATGGGACGCCATAGATAGCGAGCAACGGGAGCTTACCCAGCGCGAGTTCGACCGCAAGCTGCGGTTTCTGTCGTTCGCGCGCATGCACACAATGTCGGCAATCAAAGGCCAGGGGGTTAACGCCTTACTCAAGTCCGTTAACGCCGCACACGCCGCAGCCTTCGCCAAACTGTCGACGCCAAAGCTGACCAGGGTGCTGCAGGCGGCGGTTGAACAACAGCCGCCACCGCGCAAAGGCATTTTCCGTCCAAAAATGCGGTACGCCCATCAAGGTGGTCAGAATCCGCCGCTTATCGTGGTGCATGGCAATGCGCTGGACGCCATCTCTGAGTCGTATCGTCGTTACCTTGAAACACGCTTCCGTACCGAGTTCAAACTCGACGGTACGCCGTTGCGCATTGAGTTTAAGTCTTCGCATAATCCGTATATACAGGGGCAAAAGTGAGTCGTTTCTGGAGTGATCACGTGTCGGGCCTGTCTCCCTATGTAGCAGGAGAACAGCCTCGGGTGCCCGATCTGCTCAAGCTCAATACCAACGAGAATCCATACGGGCCTTCCCCCAAAGCCTTGCAGGCCATCAGACAGGCGGCAGACAATCGTCTGAGGCTTTATCCTGACAATGAGAGCGTAGCATTGCGGGAGGCTATTGCAGTCTTGCACGGTATAGATGCCGCACAGGTATTTGTGGGAAACGGCTCTGACGAAGTGCTAGCCCACGTTTTCAATGGTTTGTTTCGCCGGGCAGGGCGAGCGTTGCTCATGCCCGACGTCACCTACAGTTTTTACAGTACGTATTGTGTGCTGTATGACATCAACGCCCAGCTTGTTCCGCTCGCTGATGATTTTTCCATTGTTGCGTCTGACTACACTGCAGAGCGCACTGGGCTGCCAGCCGGTATTATTTTCGCTAATCCTAATGCACCGACCGGTATCGCCATGCCATTGTCCGACATTGAGGCGATTGCACGTGCCAACCCCGACATACCGGTGGTAATTGACGAAGCCTATGTCGATTTTGGCGCCGAATCGGCCTCTGCGCTGCTTGGAAAGTATGACAACCTCCTGGTTATTCACACGATGTCGAAATCGCGCTCTCTGGCGGGGTTGCGTGTAGGTTTTGCAATGGGTAGTCGAGAAATTGTCGATGGCCTGAATCGTATAAAAGACAGTTTCAATTCTTACCCGCTTGACAGCGTGGCCCAGGTGGCTGCAGTCGCAGCCATTCAGGACACTGCCTATCTTGATAATACCCGGCATGCCATCATGCAGGCCCGAGAGGTGCTGACCCGAGGATTAGTCGCGTTGGGTTTTGAGGTGCTACCCAGCGCGGCCAATTTTGTGTTTGCCCGCCATCCGCAGCACACCGGGCTTGACCTGAGTCAGGCTCTTCGGGCGCGCAATATTCTGGTCCGGCATTTCAAAAATCAGCGAATTGATCAGTTTCTTCGCATTACTGTTGGAACTCCTGAAGAGTGTGAGCGTCTATGTATCACGCTGGCCGAAATCTGCAGGTAGTCTGCCGGTGCTGCGGTGAGCAGATACTTTTTTCCTGGTCAATCGTGCGATCATCGGGAAAACCCTGTAAAGTAGAACTTTCACCAAACCATTTCAAAAACAAATTGGAGCCTAGCCAATGAGCAACAAAGGGCAAACACTACAAGATCCATTCCTAAACGCCCTACGCAAAGATCACGTACCCGTATCCATTTATCTGGTCAACGGTATCAAACTGCAGGGGCAGGTTGAGTCTTTCGATCAGTACGTCGTGCTTCTACGCAATACCGTAACCCAAATGGTGTACAAACACGCAATTTCGACGGTCGTGCCCGCGCGCCCCGTCAATTTTCAAGTAGATGACTCTGCTGAATAACTTTCTCCACCTTGGTACCGAAACACCCGCCGTGCGTTCAGCTTCGGCGGGTATTTCGTTTGCACAACAGCCATGAAGGCACTTGTCGTTAGTGTCGATCTTGGTGAGCTCGATTATGAGGCTCATGTTGAAGAATTTCTCATGCTTGCCAGAGGGGCAGGCGCCGACATCATAGGCACCGTAGTGGCGCGGCGCGCCCGTCCTGATTCCAAGCATTTTATTGGCTCCGGCAAGGCCGATGAGGCGGCACTGCTGGCAGATGAAGGTGACGCCGAAGTCATCCTGTTCGACCAGCCCTTGTCGCCTGCGCAGCAGCGCAACCTCGAGCGCAAGTTCAAACGCAGGGTAGTCGACCGCGTTACGCTGATTCTCGATATTTTTGCCCTGCGTGCCCAAAGTCATGAGGGCAAACTGCAGGTAGAGCTTGCTCAGCTACAGCATCTGTCCTCCCGCCTTACCCGCATGTGGACTCACCTGGAGCGGCAGCAGGGCGGTATCGGTATGCGCGGGCCCGGCGAGGCGCAAATTGAACTCGATCGCCGTATGATTGGTGACCGCGTAAAGCTGTTGCGATCGCGTCTTGACCGCTTGCAGCGCCAACGCACTACGCAGCGACGTGCGCGAGCACGGGGCAACACGTTGTCGGTGTCACTCGTGGGCTATACCAACGCCGGAAAATCAACGCTCTTTAATGCACTCACGCGGGCAGACGCCTATGCGGCCGACCAGTTGTTTGCCACACTTGACACAACAACCCGACGCGTCTGGATCGAAGGCGCAGGTCAGGTGGTTATTTCTGATACCGTGGGCTTCATACGTGATCTGCCACCCACTCTCATTGCAGCTTTTCGCGCCACGCTCGAAGAAACCGTACAGGCCGACTTGCTCTTGCATGTTGTCGACGCTTCTAGTCCTCAGCGAGATGAACAAGTGATGGAAGTCAATAAAGTGTTGACCGATATCGGCGCCGATGAAGTTCCGCGCATACTCGTGTATAACAAAATCGACATGGCAGGGTATGAACCCCGTGTAGAACGCGACGAACATGGTACGATTGCACGAGTTTTTGTCGGCGCCCTCAATCGTCTTGGGCTGGACGGTTTGCGCGAGGCAATTGTTGAAACAGGTCATATCGCAGGAAACAATGCGCTTACTATCGAAAATCTACAATCTGAATGATCCCGGTTGGGGGCGTGGCAACAATAATGATGCTGAGCCTCCTCGCAGACCTGGCAATAAAGAAGGTCCTCCCGATCTCGACGAGGTCTGGCGTGACTTCAATAATCGCCTGGGTTCGCTGTTTGGTCGCAAGCCCAAGCGTGGCGGTAATTTTGGTGGTGGCCCCGGTTCGCCCGGCGGTGGCATGCAGATGCCCAAAGGTTCGCCCAAATTTATTCTGTTCATCGTCGCCATTATTCTTGGCCTCTGGCTCGCCAGTGGCTTCATGATTGTCCAAGAGGGGCAGGTGGCTGTAGTTACCAAGTTCGGCAAATACACCAAAACGCTGAACCCGGGCCTGCAGTGGCGTATGCCATATCCAATCGAAGCGCACGAAATGGTCAACATTTCACAATTGCGTACCTTCGAAGTGGGTTTCCGGGGCACCGCACGCAATAAGGTGCCAGAAGAGTCACTTATGCTCACCACCGATGAAAATATCGTCGACCTGCAATTTGTGGTGCAGTATCGTCTGATGCCTGAAGGCGCGCCCGACTATCTTTTCAAGACCAGCCAGCCCGATGAGTCGGTGCGTCAGTCTGCTGAAACCGCCATGCGCGAAATCGTAGGCAAGAAGCCCATGGATTTCGTTCTGTATTCGGGGCGTACCGAGGTAGCATCCGAAGTGCAAAGTCTGGCGCAACGTATTCTTGATCGCTACCAAACCGGTATACAGATCAGCACCGTAGCCATTCAGAACGTGCAACCTCCGGAGCAGGTTCAGGCTGCGTTTGATGACGCCGTCAAGGCTGGTCAAGACCGCGAACGTCAAATCAACGAAGGTAATGCTTACGCCAACAAGGTCTTGCCCGAGGCGCAAGGTCAGGTAGCCCGCATGATCCAGGATGCCGAAGGTTACCGGGCCATGGTTATTGGTGACGCTACTGGTGATACTTCACGCTTTACCAGCATTGAAGCCGAATATGCCGCCGCACCCGAAATAACGCGTCAGCGGCTCTATTTGTCGACCATGCGTCAAATTCTCGAGAACAGCAGCAAAATCATGATTGACTCTCAAGCCAGCAGCAACATGCTGTATCTGCCTCTTGACAAAATTATGGGTCAGGTTGCGCGTGGGGACAACGCCAGCAGCAGTGGTTCAGCCGAGACCACGTCTGCAGCCGCAGCCGCCACGCAGTCATCTTCACCCTCCTCGTCGTCGAGTCAGGCAGCGGGTAGTAACCGTGCTTCGGGCAGTACCGGCAACACACCGGCCAAATCACTCTCAGTGAATCCGTATTCGCGCTAGGAGGCCCGTATGCAACGATTTTTTCCCGCTTTGGTAGGCCTGGTCATTGTCCTGGCCGTACTTTCTTCTTGTGTTTTTGTTGTCCGCGAGCGTGACGCGGCCCTGCTGTTTGCTCTGGGCGAAGTACGCGACACCATCACCGAGCCTGGTCTCTATTTTAAGTTTCCGCCGCCGTTCGAGAATGTGGTGCGCCTTGATAAGCGTCTGCAGACCATTGAAAACAATGATCCCGAACGTATCCAGACGGCCGAAAAGAAAAACCTGCTCATCGATTCCTACGTCAAGTGGCGCATTGATGATCCCCGGCTCTTTTACGTGACGTTTGGCGCCAATGAACGGGCCGCTGTTGAGCGTTTGACGGCACAGATTCGTGATGCCTTGAACGCATCGGTGAACGTTCGTACAGTCAAGGAAGTTGTCGCCACTCAGCGTGATGACATCATGCGCGAGATTCTCGAGAACGTCGCACGTCGTGCTGAGCCGCTCGGTGTTCACGTGACCGACGTCCGTCTGCGCCGCATTGATTTTGCCCCCGAGATTTCCGAATCGGTTTATCGGCGCATGGAAGCCGAGCGCAAGCAAGAGGCCAACCGGCTTCGTGCGACGGGTGGTGCCGACAGCGAGCGTATTCGTGCCCAGGCTGATCGTGAACGTCAGGAGCTCATCGCCCAGGCTTACGCCGAATCTCAGAAAATCAAGGGTGAGGGTGATGCCAAGGCAGCTGGCATTTACTCAGCAGCCTACGGTAAAAATCCTGACTTCTTTGGCCTGTACAAGAGTCTGGAAGGGTATCGCGCTGCGTTCTCTGGCAGCAAAGACACCTTGGTGCTTAGCCCCAAATCTGAGTTCTTCAAATACTGGAACTCACCTGCGGGCGAGCAGCCGGCGCCAGCCACGCCATAACTTGGGCGTACTTAACGAGACGGGGCCATTACTGGCCCTGTTTCACTTAAGGCGTCACTTCGTTTATACTAACGCGTAAGTTTTTGTTTACCCTTTTCCGCAAGCGACTTGGCGGGCTTACGCCCCAGGTCGCTTTTTGTTTGGCTCGCACCGAATACTCAAGATTTAACAATGTCCACTTGGTTGTTACCAGAAAGTCTGGCCGATATTCTGCCGGCAGAAGCGCGACGCGTTGAAGAATTGCGCCGCACGCTGCTTGATTTGTACCGTACTTATGGCTTCGAGCTCGTCGCCCCGCCTTTGGTCGAGTACCTCGAGTCGCTGCTGTCGGCTGGCGGAGGCGATCTCAGCCTTCGTACGTGCAAACTCATCGATCAGCTTTCTGGCCGTACCCTTGGGGTACGCGCAGACATGACGCCGCAGGTATCACGCATTGATGCTCATTTGCTCAATCGCGAAGGTGTCACGCGTCTGTGCTATTGTGGATCTGTTCTGCATGCCAAACCCGCCGGCTTGCTTTCCGACCGAGAGTTGCTGCAAATCGGCGCCGAGGTTTTCGGGCATGCGGGGGTTGAGGCTGACATCCAGATCATCGAGCTTGCGCTTGAAAGCGTCAGGCGTGCTGGTGTTCAAATGGCACGCGTTGACCTCAATCATCCTGGTGTGTCGCGCGCTATTATTGATGCTGATCCCGCACTTGCTGACGCTGCTCAAGAGATCATTGAGCTGCTCAGCATCAAAGAGGTGCCAGCTATAGTCACGCTGGCTCAGCGATACCCGGACGTCAGGCCTGACACCGTTCAGGCGCTGGTCACACTTACTACGCTGTATGGCGATACCAGCGTAATTGCCAGGGCTCGTGACGTGCTGCCGGGCATTCCGGCTCTGGGGGCTGCGTTGAGCGAACTTCAGACATTGGTCCAGGCATTACCGGGGCATGATTTCAGTGTGGATCTCGCCGATATGGGTAGTGGCTACGGCTACCACTCTGGCGTGGTTTTTTCCATATACGCGAATGGGTGGCACGACGCGCTGGTACGAGGTGGCAGGTACGACGGAGTAGGGCGTGCGTTTGGGCGTGTTCGCCCGGCCACTGGCTTTAGTCTTGATTTGCGCAAACTTTCAGAAGGGCTGCCGCCTGCGCCCGTTGCTAAGGCAATTCGGGCTCCCTGGGGTACTGATGCCGCGCTCGCCGACGCCTTGCGCGATTTGCGGGCAAAGGGCGAGATCGTAGTGCAAATGTTGCCTGGTCAGCCGCCCAGGCTGGATGAGTTCTCCGTCGATCGTGAGTTGATCCTGGAAAACGGAGTATGGACGATAAGGGCGATACACGGATAGTTGAGCTTTCGAGCCGCTGTATCGCATAAATTAAACCTGCTTTGGCTTTGGATGTATCAGGCCAATCTTTATTTGATACGTAACATGAGCAAGAACATCGTGGTGATCGGCACTCAATGGGGTGACGAAGGCAAAGGCAAGATCGTTGACTGGCTGGCTGAGTCCGCGCAAGGCGTGGTTCGTTTCCAGGGCGGTCACAATGCCGGGCATACGTTGTGGATCAATGGCAAAAAAACCATTTTGCGACTGATCCCGTCAGGCATCATGCACAACCATGTCGTGTGTTACATCGGCAATGGTGTGGTGTTGTCTCCGCAGGCGCTGCTGCAGGAAATCGCTGAGCTCGAAGCCGCCGGCCTCGACGTGCGCTCGCGTCTGCAGATTTCGCCCGCTTGCCCCCTTATAATGCCTTATCACGTGGCTGTAGATCAGGCGCGTGAGGCCCGTAAGGGTGAAGGCAAAATCGGTACAACAGGCAGGGGCATTGGCCCTGCTTACGAAGACAAAGTTGCACGCCGGGCATTGCGTGTGCAAGATCTCTATGATCCTGCCATTTTTGATGAAAAGCTTGCCGAAGTGCTTGATTATCACAATTTTGTACTCAGCAATTATCTGGGTGGCAAGCCGTTGTCGGCTGACCAGGTACGCGACGAAGCCATGGCGCTGGCGCCGCAGCTGGAGCCAATGGTGGCTGATGTTTCCAACAGTCTGCATGCAGCCGGGAAAGCGGGTCATAAGTTGCTTTTCGAAGGCGCCCAAGGCGCACTGCTAGATATCGACCACGGCACCTATCCCTTCGTCACGAGCAGTAATTGCGTGGCTGGAGCGGCTTCTGCCGGAGCTGGTATCGGCCCACAGGCCCTGGACTACGTGCTGGGCATTGCCAAGGCCTACACGACACGTGTGGGGTCGGGCCCTTTTCCTACCGAGCTGCTTGATGATACCGGGGCGCGTCTTGCAACCGTGGGCAAAGAGTTTGGGTCGGTTACGGGCAGGGCGCGACGGTGCGGCTGGTTTGATGCCGCTGCCATGAAGCGTTCGGTCATGATTAATGGCATTTCAGGTCTGTGCATTACTAAGCTTGATGTGCTTGACGGTGTCGAACAGATCAAGATCGGGGTCGGCTATCGTTATAAAGGGCAGTTCCTTGATGTCTTGCCCTATGGGGCCCACGCTGCCGCCGAAGCCGAGCCCGTGCTCGAAGAAATGGCTGGCTGGTCTGAGTCAACTGTGGGCGTCACCGAGTATGACAAGCTGCCTGTCAACGCACGCCGCTACCTTGAGCGTATTGCCGAAGTGTGTGAAGTGGCTATTGACATGGTCTCAACCGGTCCCGACCGCCTAGAAACCATCGTGTTGCGCCATCCATTTAAGGGCTGAGCGACACGGTTAATTGCTGATACGGACGCCCCGGCGGTGTCCGTGGCTTTTCTCGCAAGCCATACAGGTTTATGATTACGGCCTTGCAAACACTTTGGAAATAACTGCCATGGCCCCGCAACCAAGCACAGAACGCGACCACTGGGTCAGTTGGGATCAATATCACCGTTGTATCGAGCAACTGGCATTGCTGGTACACGAGTCAGGCTGGCAATTTGATAAAATTCTCTGTCTTGCGCGTGGCGGGGTGCGGGTGGGTGATGTTCTGTCCCGTATCTATGATGTACCTCTGGGCATACTGGCTACCAGCAGTTATCGTGAGGCCGCCGGCACCCAGCAAGGTGAATTGGACATTGCTCAGTTCATCACAATCACGCGCGGTACGCTCGATGGTAAAGTGTTGCTTGTAGACGACATGGTCGATACAGGGCTTACTTTTCGGCGCGTGCGTGATCATTTAGTGACACAGTTTCCTGCCATCACAGAGATGCGTACCGGAGTACTGTGGTGGAAGGGGCATTCACAGGCAATTCCTGACTATTTTGTCGAAAAATTGCCCACCAATCCCTGGATTCATCAACCCTTTGAAGACTACGACAGTATTCGTCCGCACCAGCTAGAGTCATGGGTGCGCAAGGGCCAAAGCAACTGAATGCGCCCGTTTAAGGCCATTTCATGCTAAACTCCTTGGTTGTCGTTTACCCCGTTAATAATTAACCTGCAAGGCGCAAGATTACATGCCTATTGTTCGTCTGAAAGAAAACGAGCCGTTTGAAGCCGCTCTGCGCCGTTTCAAGCGCACTATCGAAAAAAACGGTCTGCTGACCGAGTTGCGTTCGCGCGAATTCTACGAAAAGCCTACGGCTGAGCGTAAGCGCAAGCACGCCGCCGCAGTCAAGCGCCACTACAAACGCATTCGCAGCCAACAACTGCCTCCGCGTATGTATTGATTGATCCCTGAGTCATTTGTTCAGGATCTGCTCGCCCGTGTCGATGTAGTTGACGTCGTCGGGCGATATGTACAGCTGCGCAAGGGCGGAGCCAATTTACTTGGCTTGTGCCCTTTTCACAACGAAAAATCCCCTTCATTCACCGTTAGTCCTACCAAGCAGTTTTATCACTGCTTTGGTTGCGGAGCTCATGGCAGCGCCATAAGCTTTCTCATGGAGCATACCGGGGCCAGTTTTCCTGAAGCTGTCCGGTCTCTGGCTGCCAGTGCGGGCATGACTGTGCCTGAAGAACCACGCAGTCCTAAGCAGCGTGCTGCCGATAGTCGTCGAAAGCAAGAAGTGTCGCGTCACCAGCAGGTGCTGGATATGGCGCAGGCGCATTATCTGCGTGAACTCAAGGGTTCGCAGCAGGCTATTCGTTATCTGAAACAACGAGGTCTTACCGGCGAGACAGCGGCAAAGTTTGGTCTGGGCTGGTCGGGAACTGACCGCCGCGGTCTGGCGACGGTGTTTCCCAAGTACGAAGAAGCGATTCTGGTTGAGTCAGGCCTGGTTATCGAAGCAGAAGACGGCCGTCGCTACGATCGTTTTCGTGAACGCATCATGTTTCCCATACGCAATACGCGGGGAAGCCTGATAGGTTTTGGTGGCCGTCTTATTCAAAAAGGCGAGCCCAAGTACCTGAATTCGCCTGAGACCAGCCTGTTTTCCAAGGGGCACGAGCTCTACGGTTTATGGGAAGGGCGGTCAGGTATACGATCGGAAGGCTATGTGCTGGTGGTTGAGGGCTATATGGATGTGGTCGGTCTGGCTCAGCATGGCTTGTGTAACGCCGTAGCAACACTGGGCACCTCAACAACCCCGTTTCATATCCAGAAGCTGTTGCGTGTCAGTAACAAGATTGTATTTAGTTTCGATGGCGACAAAGCGGGGCGCAAGGCGGCATGGCGGGCATTGAACACATGCTTGCCCATGGTGCGTGACGACGTGTCGATGCGTTTTCTGTTTTTGCCTTCTGAACATGATCCTGACTCGTATATACGGGCCTATGGTGCAGACGCGTTTCGGGCATCAGCCAACGAGGCCGCACCCTTGTCGCGATTCATGCTTGAAGAACTGGCTTCGCATCACGCCATGAATGAGGCAGAAGGCCGGGCGGCATGTGTACATGAGGCTAAGCCACTGCTTTCTTTGCTGCCAGAGAGTACCTTGCGTTTGCAGATCGAGCGCGAGTTTGCCCGAATGGTGCAACTGACTCCCGAAGAGCTGGCTGAGATGTTGCGCGACATGCCAGATCCGGCGCCGGGTGCACCGTCAGGCCACATGGCTGCGGGCAGGTCGTGGGAGGCACCAGAATCCGCCCACAATAGTGTTGCATTGCCGCGTGATACCGGCAGTGGCGGGTATGACGAGCCCCCAGGGTTCATGGAGGACGGCGGCTACGAGGCGGAAGCCAGTCTTTCTTATTTCAATGACGCGCCACGGGTGCCGCAGGCAAGAGCTGGACGCAATCGCAAGACGAGCACGTCGCGTATGGTCACGCCGTTGGCCAAGCGACTGTTACGCCTTCTGTTGGCCCATCCCGAGCTTGTCAGCAGCCTTGGCGATCAGCAGCTTGAAATTCTGGAGAATGGCCCCCATCTGGTATTGGTAAGAGATCTGATCACTCTTGCAAACCTAAGCGGCGCACGCCATGCGGGAGCATTGTTGCAGGCTGCAGATCCGGGTTCGGATCTTGCTGCCGTGCTCATATCGCTTACACCTGAACTACTGGGCGAAGAGTTGCCCGACCCTCAGGCTGAATGGAACGACGCCATGCATCGTATTGAGCTCGAGGCCATAAAGGCGGAGCAGTCAGCGTTGATTGATGCTGGGCTTAAAGATGAAATGTCGCGCAAGAGGTATCAAGAATTGACGCGCCGGATTGCTTTATTGCAAAACAATTCGACACGTCAAAGTACTGTAAAATAGAGAGTTTCGCGAATTAGTTGTATCCAGCCCGCAGCCTCAGGCATGCGGGCCTGCCTGCCATTTCGCCTTGCAAACAAAGTAAGTCAAGGACGGGTTACCTAAACGGAGCAGCCAGGCCCATGTCGGTGTATTGCACAGGGTATGACAGCGTTCGCGCGTAAACAAGTTTGCCCTGCGGCATGCATGGCCTGCGCCTTTGTGTGTCTGCGAAAACGGAAGCGACTATGACCAAAGTGACTGGTAACACCCCTCAAGCTGCCGATAAGGCAGCCAAAAAAGCGAAATCCCTTGCTGCCACCAAAGGTGTTGACAAGGCAGATGTGCAAGTAGGGGACAGCGCTGACGCGACAGGCAGCGCCGCCAAAACCCCGGCGAAAAAGGCCGCAGCCACCAAAACGGCTGCGAAAAAGACGGCAACCAAAACGGCACGCAAGACAGCCGTCAAAGCGGGTGAACCGGCTGCTGCCAAGAAAACGGCGGCCAAGAAAACCGCGACCAAGGCTGTCGGCAGAGTGCCCACTGGGCGCCGTCCGGGGCGTCCTGCAAAAAATGCGAATAACGATTCAGTCGGTTTTAATGACGACGATAACGATAATGTCGAGGTCATCCCCGAGCTCAAACCACTGCCCAAGCGCGGCAAGCGCGCCAAGGGCGAAAAAGACGCACCTGCGCGCAGCCAGTTGACGCCTGAAGAGCAAGAGGCCCGCCGCAATCGTCTCAAAATCCTGATCAAGCTGGGTAAAGACCGTGGCTATCTTACCTATGGTGAAATCAATGACCATCTGCCTGATGATCTGGTTGACGCCGAGGCGATCGACGGTATCATCAGCACCTTTAGCGACATGGGCATTTCGGTCTATGATCAGGCGCCTGACGCAGAAGCGCTGCTCCTTAGCGATAACGCTCCGGTCGCATCAAGCGATGACGACGTCGAAGACGAAGCCGATGCCGCACTCACCACCGTTGATTCTGATTTTGGCCGTACTACCGACCCGGTTCGCATGTACATGCGCGAAATGGGCACGGTCGAGCTGCTTACACGTGAAGGCGAAATCGAAATCGCCAAGCGCATTGAAGACGGGCTCAAGCACATGGTCATGGCGATTGCCTCCTGCCCGACCACCGTCAACGAAATTCTGCAATATGTGAAGCGTGTGCGTGATGGCGCTGCGCAAATTGATGAAGTTGTTGATGGTCTTGTTGATGAAGACGGCGAAGAGTACGCGGGCGCTGGCGTCAGCGCTGATGACGATGACGACGGTCCAGCCGGTGGCATGAGCAGCAAGCAGCTCGAGTACCTTCGCACCAAGGCGCTCAAGAAGTTTGAGGTGATCGACGTCTGGTTCGAAAAAATGCGTAAGTCGTTCGAGAATGATGGCTATAAGGCGCCTGTCTATATTGAGGCCCAGCAAGAGATTCTCAACGAGCTCATGGGTATACGCTTTACGGCCAAGATGGTTGAAAAACTGGCTGATACCCTGCGTGAGCAGGTGGGTGAAGTGCGCAAGCTCGAACGTGCCGTACTGCATACGTGTGTAGACAGGGCGGGCATGCCGCGCGCCTATTTCATCAAGGCATTTCCCGGCAACGAAACCAATCTTAGCTGGGTGCTCGAAGAAGTGGCGGGTAGCCACGCCTACTCCGAAACGCTTGAGCGGCACGTTCCTGCCGTACAAGAACTGCAGCAAAAGCTTATCGACCTTCAACGCGCTGTCGTCCTGCCGCTTAAAGACCTCAAAGATGTCAACAAGCGCATGGCAACGGGCGAGGCCAAGGCACGTAAAGCCAAACGTGAAATGACAGAAGCCAATCTGCGTCTGGTCATTTCCATTGCAAAAAAATACACCAACCGCGGCTTGCAGTTTCTTGACCTCATCCAGGAAGGCAATATCGGCCTGATGAAGGCAGTAGACAAGTTCGAATACCGTCGGGGCTACAAGTTTTCAACCTATGCCACGTGGTGGATCCGTCAGGCTATTACACGCTCAATCGCTGACCAGGCGCGCACCATTCGCATTCCGGTTCACATGATTGAAACCATCAACAAAATGAACCGTATCAATCGTCAGATTTTGCAGGAGACCGGTGCTGAACCCGATCCTGCAACGCTGGCGCAAAAAATGGATATGCCTGAAGACAAGGTGCGCAAGATCCTCAAAATTGCCAAGGAGCCCATCTCTATGGAAACTCCTATCGGTGATGATGATGATTCACATCTGGGCGATTTCATCGAAGATACCGGCACGTTATCACCTGCCGAATGGGCGCTGCACGGCTCCATGCGCGATGTAGTCAAAGAGGTGCTCGACTCCCTCACGCCTCGCGAAGCCAAGGTTCTGCGCATGCGTTTTGGTATCGAAATGAGCACAGATCAAACGCTTGAAGAGGTTGGCAAACAGTTTGACGTGACACGCGAACGTATTCGCCAGATCGAGGCCAAGGCGTTGCGCAAGTTGCGCCATCCCAGTCGTGCTGACAAGCTCAAGAGTTTTCTCGAAGGGCAGTAGTCTGTTGGTGTTGATGAGGTAAATAAACGGGGCTCATATGGGCCCCGTTTGCTATGATGCTGAGGTTTTCAGCAAGGGAGCATAATCATGGCCCGTACCATTGATCTTAACTGTGACATGGGCGAAAGTTTTGGGGCGTGGACAATGGGCAACGATCTCGAAGTCTTGCCTTACGTCACTTCTGCCAACATCGCCTGTGGTTTTCATGGCGGCGACCCGGGTGTCATGCGCCGCACGGTGTCTGCTGCGCTAAGGCACGGGGTTGCCCTGGGGGCACATCCTGGCCTGCCTGATTTAATGGGGTTTGGACGCCGTGTGATGGATGTCAGCCCGCGCGAGGTATATGACCTCGTTGTGGTTCAGGTGGGCGCGCTGGCAGGTGTGGCGGCCAGCCAGGGGGCAGCCCTGCATCACGTCAAAGCACATGGAGCACTCTACAACATGGCGTCCCGAAATCGGGAACTGGCCATGGCTATTGCGCAGGCAGTACGCGACGTTGACGCTTCGTTGATTCTCTATGCGCTGGCTTCCACGGTGCAGGTAGAGGCGGCGCAGGAGCTGGGCCTTGCCGTGGCGCAAGAGGTCTTTGCTGATCGCAGCTACCAAAGCGACGGCAGCCTTACATCACGCAAAGACCCTGATGCCATGATAGTGGATGCCGATGTGTCGGTGAGGCAGGTACTGCGCATGATAGAGCAGGGCAAGGTGAGAACGGTTCAGGGTGAGGACATCACTGTTTCGCCTGACACCTTGTGCATTCATGGTGATCAGCCGGGCGCTGTTGTTTTTGCGCGCACCATACGCCAGGCACTTGATGAAGCAGGTATAAAGGTGGCGGCCGCTGGCAGTTGATGACTACTGAAGCCGCCCGAAATACCGGGCGGCATTGCTCTTTACCGCCGGGAATACTGCCTTATCAGCTGTACATCCATGTTGAAGCGGTTACAGCGATGAGGGCTGCTGATGGCTGAGGCCGTTGGAAATGCAGGAAACCTGTTTGCTGATTAGCGGACAGCTCGCCGCATCATCAGGTGCACCATCATGCCGAATACCAGCCCCCAAAAGGCGCTGCCTATGCCGAGTAGTGACATACCGGAAGCTGTGCACACAAAGGTGACCAACGCGGCTTCGCGACCGTGCTCGTCACCCAAGGCCAGGGCCAGACTGTTTCCCAGAGTGCCCAGCAATGCAATTCCGGCTATGGCTGCGATAAGCTCGGCTGGAAATGCCGCGAACAGCCCGACGACGGTGGCACCAAAAATACCTGTGAACAGATAAAAAACTCCCGCCCATATAGAGGCCTTGTAGCGCTGGCGAGGATTAGGGTCAGCATCGGGGCTCATGCAAATGGCTGCCGTGATGGCGGCAAGGTTGAAGGCGAACCCTCCGAAGGGGGCGAGCACAACACCCAGGGCA
This sequence comes from Allopusillimonas ginsengisoli, assembly GCA_005239165.1. Taxonomy (GTDB): domain Bacteria; phylum Pseudomonadota; class Gammaproteobacteria; order Burkholderiales; family Burkholderiaceae_B; genus Allopusillimonas; species Allopusillimonas ginsengisoli_A. The sequence goes on along the minus strand of RAPG01000006.1, from coordinate 33,243 downwards.
CCAGTCCAGCTGATAAGCGGTGTCGCAGGGGTCTGATAGCCATTGGCACGCAACACCGCCAGACCTGGCACGTTTTGTGACGTCATGGTCACAATAAACAACGGGACGCCTACACCGATCAGGGCAGACCACGAAAACTCGGGTTTCATAAAAAGCGGCGCGGCAGGCGTCCAGCCCAGACCGTCAAGTTGAATGAGCCCGAGTACTGCTGCACAGACAATGCCGGCAGCCAGGGCAAGCGGAACGGTATAGCGGGGCAGCCAGACACGCGCGAGTAAAAAGGTGACAAACATGAGGCCTGCCAATAGCCACTGTGTTTGCATGGCAAGGAATAAATCCATGCTGAAACGCAGCAGTATGCCGGCCAGCATGGCGCCGGCAATGTGGCGGGGCATGTGCTGCATGAGATTCTGGAACCAGCCGGTAACCCCACTGAGCGTGATGAGCAGCGACGAAAACAGAAATACGCCTGTTGCCTCTCCCATGGTGAGCCCTGAAAGACTGGTGGCAAGAAGCGCAGCGCCAGGAGTTGACCAAGCGGTGAGGACAGGGCTGCGATAACGCAATGACAGCCCTATGCAGCTAACACCCATACCTATACCCAGTGCCCACATCCACGAATTGAGCTCGGCACTGGTGGCTCCTGCAGCGTGGGCGGCCTGGAAAATAATAGCGACTGAGCTTGTGTAGCCCACCAGCACGGCAATAAAGCCCGCAGTAAGGTGAGACAGTTTGATCCAGTTACCCATGTGCATGGTGACAAACGACAGGAGAGATAAGGTCGTTATGCTATCACTATGCAGGCTTTGCCAGCGAAATTACAGTAGTTTGAGTCTCTTCCTTTATTCACGTGGTCAATTTAAACGCAATGTTATAACATTGCGTTTCATGTTGAATTATTTATAAAGGGGAAACCAGTGTTGTTACAAGCTCGCCCAATAATTGTGGCGCTTACGTTTGCTTTTGCTTTTGCTCCGTCATCGTATGCTCACACGGAAACCTCAAAAGCTTCATCACCTGATGCCGTTACCCGGCTTGATGCCGTCACCATACAGGCCTATCCATTAGCCCGCAGCGGTGACTCTATGGCTGTGCCCGCCGAAGCCATCGATGGTTCTCTCCTTGTGTTACACCGCGAGGCCACATTGGGCACCACACTTGAAACCATGACAGGCGTGCGTGCCGATACATTTGGTGGCGGGGCCAGCCGTCCTGTCATCCGCGGCCAGACGGCACCAAGGGTTAAAGTCTTGTCCGACGGCTCTGAGCTCATGGACGCTTCAGGGATATCTCCTGATCACGCAATCACCATCGAGCCTATGCTGGCGCGCCGTATAGAGGTGCTACGCGGGCCTTCTGCGCTGTTATATGGCGGCGGTGCCGTTGGTGGCGTCGTTAATGTGCTGGACGACAAAATTCCAGAATCCTTGCCCGAAAACGGGCTAGAGGGGTTTGCTGAAGTGCGGGGTGTCACGGGCTCACGAGAGCGTGCAGGTGCGTTCGGCATCACGGCCGGTGAAGGCAATATCGCTATGCATGTCGAGGGCGCAAAGCGCCGCTCTGATGATTACCGCGTGCCGCACTGGGTTGACTCGCGGCTAAAAGGTTCTGGCAACGAAAGTTCAACGGGCAGTGTTGGTTTGTCCTGGATCGGCAGCAGGGGCTTTGCGGGGCTTGCTTTCACCAAAACCCGCAGCCAATATGGGTTACCTGGGCATAGCCATGAATACGAAGGATGCCATCCTCACGGAAGCCATCTGCATTGTGGTGACCACGACCACGACCACGATCACGATCACGACGACGGTCACGATCACGACGACGACCACGATCACGACGACGACCACGATCACGACCACGCCGCGCCCTATGTGCGTCTTAACTCCCAGCGCATTGACCTGCGTGGCGAATACCGTGAACCCTTCGCAGGCATACAGAAGATCCGGCTGCGTGGGGGGCTTACCGATTATCGGCATGAAGAAATCGACGATGGCGAAGTCGCTACGACATTTAAAAATCGTGGTGAAGATATTCGCATTGAACTCGAACACAAGCCTGTTGCCGGATGGCGCGGGGTTGCGGGTGTTCAGGGTGCGCACAGCACGTTCAGCGCACTGGGCGTAGAGAGCTTTTTGCCGCGCACCGTCACCCGTAACAAGGGTATCTTTCTTCATGAAGAATACAGGCTGGGAGCATGGCGCTTTGAACTGGGAGCAAGACAAGACTGGCAGTCGGTCAAGTCGGACTCACAAAACGCCTCGGCCAGCCTGCGTGGCACCTCGCTTTCGGCAGCGACGGTGTGGGATGTTTCGCCACAGTACGCACTGTCCTTGTCGCTTGCACGCTCCCAGAGGCTGCCTAATGCGCAAGAACTTTATGCAAACGGCATACACCTGGCCACCAACACCTATGAAATGGGCAATGCCGATCTTCGTGCGGAAACCTCTCATAATATCGACCTGACGTTGCGCAAGCACGCAGGTGATGCCCGTTTTTCAGTAGGTGTATTCCACAACTACATAAAAAACTATATCTACGCCAACACCCTTGATCGCTACGAAGACTTCCGTCTTATTGAGTACGCTCAGCGTGATGCGCGCTTTACCGGCATTGAGGGCGAGGCCAGTTATCGTTTTAGTCCTCACTTCACAGCCGGCGTTTTTGGTGATTTGGTGCATGGCAAACTGGTGTCGCATGGGGGTAACCTGCCGCGTATTCCTGCCGCACGTGCAGGCCTGAAGGCAACAACCAACTGGGGCAGCTGGTCGGGAAGCCTCGAAGCGTATCGCATCTTCCGTCAAAACAGAGTGGCTGATTTCGAGTCTGAGACGCCAGGCTATAACATGGTCAACATTGGCGTCTCGTACGATGGGCGGTTGGGTGCTGCCGATTACACGGTGTACCTGCGTGCCACCAATTTGTTCGATGCGCGTGCTTTCAACCATGCCTCGTTTCTTGCCAACACTGCACCCCTGCCTGGGCGGCGCGTGATGTTGGGAGTACGCATGGAGTATTAACGGGCACAGGCATTGTATTTGCTGCGCGCCGGTATCAGGCCACGCGATCCATAGTCGCCACGGCGTTGGGCTTACCGGCACGCAGCAGGTGCAACACCATGAATACTGCGTGTGCCACCTATGCCAGGTAACCGTTTTCGATCAACTTTGCTCTGGGTGATTTCATGCATACAGCTAAACGTAGCGTCGTCTTGATTGCAGTTGCCGTTTTTTGCATTCTGTCTGGGGTGTTGCTGGTGGGCGCTGGTGGGTGGCTTATTGCGCTGGGCGGATCATGGTATTACCTGGCTTGCGGGCTCGTTTTGGTGGCTGTGTCGGTGCTGTTGTATCGGCGCAGCCGTATCGCTTTATGGTTATACGCCTTGCTGGTTTTGGCGACGCTTGTCTGGTCTTGGTGGGAGGTTGGTCTTGACTGGTGGCCTCTGGCCGCGCGTGGCGACGTCGTGTTCGTTCTCGGGTTGTTTTTGTTGTTGCCACCGGTGGTTCGGGCGCTATCCGAACAACCTGACCCTGATCAGCAGGACGGTGCCCCCATAGCGCCAGGGGGCGCAGGGCGACTGGCTGATGCGCGTGCAACCGGATATGGTGCGGCCGGCTTCACGCTCGCCGGTGTGCTTGCTGTGTTTCTAGTTGTGGCTGTGGCATCGTGGTTTGTCGACCTGCACCAGATTGAGGGCCGTCTGGCCGCTGCGCCCGCACAGCCTGCCGGGTATTCAGAGGATATTCCAGATGGTGAGTGGCACGCCTATGGACGTACCGGGTATGGTCAGCGTTATTCGCCTCTGAGTCAGATTACGCCTGAAAATGTCTCACAGCTTGAACTTGCCTGGCACTATGAAACAGGTGACCTTCCTGAAAAAGGTGATCCGACAGAAACCACCTTTGAGGTTACACCTCTGAAAATTGGTGATTTTCTTTATCTATGTACGCCGCATCAGTCCGTTATTGCGCTTGATGCCACCACGGGTAAAGAGGTTTGGCGATACGATCCGAAAATACAGGGAAAACTGGCGCTGCAGCATCTCACATGCAGAGGGCTTTCGTATTTTTCTGGTGAGCAGGGCCTGAGCGCCCATGATGCGACGCAGACCACGAGTGCATTGCCGAAAAATATCGAAACAGTTGCCACGCAATCAAAGGCCGACGCTGTGGGGAGTGCGTCACCATCTGAAGCGGGCGTTGTGGCGGCGGGTTCGGTGGAGGCAGATATGGCCGCTGACGAGCGTGCCATGTTCTCGCAGCCGCGTGATCCTGCGCCGCCGGCACCTGGGCAGCCTGTGGCTGCCAGAGATGGTCCGGTTGTCGAGGTGTGTGACGCGATGCTCTTCATGCCGACTGCAGATGGCCGAATTATTGCGCTTGATCCAAAAAGTGGGGCGGTATGCAAGGCCTTTGGCGGTGGTACGGGCCAAATCAATTTATGGGCCAATATGCCCAACGTCAACCCCGGCGGCTACTACTCTACCTCACCCGTCGTGGTGACTGATTCGCTGATTATTGTCGGCGGCACGGTGCTCGATAATGTGTCGACCTCCGAAACGTCGGGCGTCATACGCGCATTTGATGTCAAAACCGGTGGTCTGGTCTGGAATTGGGATAGCGGCAACCCCGATGAAACGCGTCCGATAGCGCCCGACGAAACCTATGTCGCCAATTCTCCCAATAGCTGGTCGATTTCCAGCGTAGACACCCGTTTGGGCATGGTTTACGTACCTATGGGCAACGCCCCGCCTGATCAATGGGGTGCAAAGCGTGATGACAACACAGAGCATTTCTCTTCGTCGGTTGTTGCGCTTGACCTCAAAACTGGGCAAGTGCGCTGGGTATTTCAGACAGTGCATCATGACCTATGGGATTATGACGTTCCAGCCCAGCCCAGTCTGATTGACCTCAATGTAAATGGTAAAACCGTACCCGCGCTGGTGCAGCCGACCAAGCAGGGCGAGGTGTTTGTGCTAAATCGTGCAACAGGCAAACCGCTGCTTCCCGTTACTGAGCAGCCGGCTCCACAGGGGGCACAGAAAGACGACAGGGTTCACCTCACCCAGCCTGTATCCGCACTGTCGTTTAGTCCGCCCCCACTTACTGGCGCATCGATGTGGGGTGTGACCATGTTTGATCAGCTCGCTTGCCGGATCGCCTTTCATTCTTTGCGGTATGAGGGTCGGTTTACGCCGCCGTCAACCCAAGGCTCGTTGATCTATCCGGGTAATTTCGGAGTGTTCAATTGGGGAGGTGTGGCTGTTGACCCGCAGCGTCAGGTGGTATTTGCCACACCAACCTATCTGGCGTTCGTCTCTCGTCTGGTGCCGCGCCAAGATGACTCTACGCTGTACGTGCAAGAAAACGGCCAGCCTGAAAATAGTCTGCCTGCGCTCAATGAAAACTTTGGTGCTCCGTATGCCGTGCAATTAAGCCCCTTTACATCGCCATTAGGCATACCGTGCCAACAGCCCCCCTGGGGCTATGTGGCGGCTGCCGACCTGACCACTGGCAAGGTCGTCTGGATGCATAAAAATGGGACAGTACGCGACTCTTCTCCTTTGCCGTTGCCGTTCCGGCTGGGTGTCCCCAACTTGGGAGGGCCTATTATGACGGGCGCAGGCTTGGCCTTTTTGTCGGGTACGCTTGACTATTATGTCAGGGCTTATGATGTCTCTACGGGTCAGGAAGTCTGGAAAGACCGCCTTCCCGCTGGAGGGCAAGCCACTCCCATGACTTACCAGGGCAAGGATGGTCGACAGTACCTGCTGGTGGTCGCAGGTGGGCACGGCTCTCTGGGAACCAAGGCAGGTGATGCGGTCAGGGCGTATGCGTTGCCGTAGCGTTGACGTGCTCGTCTGTCCATTGTACGAGCGCAAGAACACCCAGCATCAGACAGCCTAGCGTACATAAAAACAGAGGTATGGTGTCGTAAGTCATTGTAAAGCCGCCTTTTTGAGCCGTATTGTTGATTCTTGATACTTGTCGTAGCAAGTTTCATGCCCGGGATGATATCAAGCACATTTACATCTCAAATCAAGAAGGATTAACGATGACTGTCTCCTCAGATACTGTCCATCCAGGATACCTGCTGCGTAACATTTTGCCGTTGCTGGACGTCAGCATTACCGAGGCCGCAGCGCAGCTCAATGTCACCAGAGCTGCTCTGTCCCGGGTGTTAAATGGTCGGGCTGCGATATCCACCGAGATGGCGTTGCGGCTTGAAGGCTGGATCGGAACCGAGCGTGGCAGCAAGGCCGAAATATGGCTGGCACAGCAGGCCGCTCATGATTTATGGAAAGCGCGTACGGCGGGTGCGCCTCAGGTGCAACGGGCAGAGGTGACGCGCAATTTGGCGCACCGCAAATCGGCGAAGCGCTAAGCGGTCAGCCGATATTGGCCGACTGCTCGGGTCAGCGTAGATAAAGAGTGAGGGCCTATGTCGGCCAAGGTGGGTGTACCGGCCAGCGCCATCGTTACTTCAAGTTCGGTGCGTAGTATATGCAAAACATGAGCGATGCCAGCCGCGCCTGCCGCAGCAAGTGCGTATATGTACGGACGGCCCACCAGCACAGCGTTTGCGCCAAGTGCCAGGGCCTTGAATACATCACTGCCTCGCCGGATGCCGCCGTCCAAGAGTAAGGGCGCGCGGCCATTTACGGCACGTGCAATGCCGGGCAGCATGTCTATGGTCGCGGGTAGCGTATCAAGGGTTCGGCCGCCGTGGTTTGAAACGATAATGCCTGCCGCGCCATAATCCAGGCCCAACTCCGCATCTTCAGGGTGCGTAATACCCTTAAGCAGCACGGGCAGACGCGTATGCTGAACCAGCCATTGCACGTCTTGCCATGTCGGTGCACCAGTGAGCAGGGTGCTGCCAAATATCGGGCTTGTACCAGGTTGCGCAACGTGTGCAGGCGCCATGCTGCCATGCAGGTTTACAGCTTGAATGTCTGCCGGTAATGCAAAGCCCGCGCGCTGTTCTTGGTTACGTATACCAGTGACGGGGGCATCCACTGTTAGCACCAGCGCCTGGTAGCCAGCGGCTTCAGCACGCCTCACCAGTTGCAGCGTGAAGTCGCGATCAGGCTGAATATAAAGCTGATACCAGAGTGGCGTGTGCGCACTTGCCGCGATCTCTTCAAGCCTGATACTTGCCTGTGCGCTGACGACCATGCCCGCGCCCATGGCGGATGCGGCCTGCACTGTGCCGATTTCACCAGTAGTATGGGCAAGCTTGTGATAAGCCACAGGTGCCAGAAAAATGGGGTAGTCAAACTGCTGACCCAGTAGTGTAAGCCGGGTGGTGGCGCCGGCCATGTCTGTCAGAACCCGTTGTTGTAGCCGCAGCCGTTGAAACGCCGCGAGGTTTTCCCTGCTGGTGACTTCATCGGCAGCGGCGCCCTCTATATAGGCCCAGGCAGAGGGTGTCATGCGCTCGCGCGCGTAGGCAGCATAATCTTCAACAGCAGCAATGTTGGCGGGGATATGATCCAACGGAGGTAGTGGCTTAGAAGACATCGCGAATCAGGTATTGGACCATTGGCGTATCAGGTTGTGATAAACGCCGGTAAGTTGAGGGATGGCTTCGTGCTCGGGCACACTCTGGGTGATGCGCTGGATGCCATTGTCTAGTTCCCATAGCATAGACCGTTGATGGTCATCGCGTATCAGGCTTTGCGTCCAGAAAAATGATGCCAGACGCGTGCCGCGCGTGACGGGGTTGACGCGATGCAGACTCGATCCGGGGTAGATGATTAGATGGCCAGCGGGCAGTTTGACACTGTGACTGCCAAAGCTGTCTTCCACGATTAGCTCGCCTCCATCGTATTCATCGGGGTCTGAAAAGAACAGTGTGGAAGATATGTCGCTGCGCACCCGTTCGCTGGTGCCGGGGATTCCAAAAATAGCATTGTCGATATGGTTGCCATAGGTTCCACCCCCCTCATAACGGTTAAAGCGCGGGGGCAATACCTTTAGTGGCAAGACGGCAGCAATAAAGGCAGGGTTTTGCCCCAATCGTTGCAAAACCAGCTGCCCGATCTGCTGCGCTACAGGATGATCCAGCGGCAACTGAAGATTTTGCTTTGCTTTGGCCGCCACATGCCCGGCTGTCTGTCGGCCATCAGACCATTCTGCCTGCTCGAGTGCCTGTCGGCACTGCTGCAATTGCTCCGGTGTGAGCACGTCAGGGATCTGCAACATCATGGCGATATTCCTTGGCCGGTGAATGGCATACAACCCGGGCGGCTGATCGGGTACCCGGGTTGCATGCAGTGTTCAAAAAACGGACTGTAGCAGAGTAAGCCTGGTTAAGGCTTGAGTTAGGGTCATCAGAATCTGGCCTCGGCGTTTAACACCACACTGCGGCCAGCGCCAGGTACTCCGTAGGCCTGGAAGCCGTCTGAGCTGGTTGTACCCCTTGTAATATAGAACTTGTCAAAGATATTGTTTACGTTCAGGCGCAGGGATACATTGCGGTTGACATGGTAGCCGACTGTGGCGTTGGCCAGCCAGTAGCCAGGCATATAGATGTCAGCCGTGTGGCCGCCTTTACCGCGCACGGTATTGCCTGCAACCAAGCGCCGTTTGCCAATGTATTGTGCGCCTACTCCAGCATCCCATTGTGGGTTGATCTGATAGTTTGTCCATAAATTGAGAGTCCAGTCGGGCACGTTCTTCATTTTTCCACCTTCCTGGGTGGAATCTTGGTTCTCAAGTATTTTGCTACGCAGCACTGATGTGCCACCATAGACGGACCATTTTGGCGTGATGGTTCCGGTAAGCCCAACTTCTATTCCACGTATGCGTTCTTTGCCACCATGCTGGATCACGCGATTAGGATCATCAGGATCGGTGTCGGTGGGGTTACTTTGCTCAACCTGAAAAAGAGCGGCGGTGAGTGCCAGTTTTTATCCAGCAAATCCCATTTGGTTCCGAGCTCCCAAGTTTTTGCTTTGCCCGGCGAATAGTTTGCTACGTCGTTGTTACCGCCGCCGCCGCTGCGTGAAGCTGCGGCTGCTGCAGAGGGCTGCGACGCCTGGCTGTACGCTACATAAATGCTGCCGTAATCGACTGGCTTGTACACAATACCCAGGCGGCCGCTCCAGATGCCTTCGCTCTGTGTATAGGACAGCTTATCGCCTGCATTGTCATACCATTTGACCTTGTATTTGTCGTAGCGTAGACCGGCAGCAATCTCCCAATGTTCAGTCAAGGTGATCTGGTCGTAGGCGTAGAGCCCCCAGTTGCTTACTTTTGCTCCGCTTCTGGAAGTGTTGCTGTTGGTTGTCCAGTCGCCCGTGTAAGAGTGCGCGGGGTCGCGTACGTCTATAACCATATCGCCAGCCGGGCCACGAACGCTGTAAGGTGTTTTGCGATAGCTTTCTTCATACAACTCGAGGCCGGTGACGAGGCGGTGGCGCACACTGCCTGTGTTGAAGTCCAGGTTGATGTCTGTCTGGTTGGCCAACACTTTGCCTTTATAGGCGTTGGCGTTGTCAGAGAGGCGTGCAACGGCGTACGGGCCAGAAGGATAGGTTTCATTGCCTGCGCCGTCGTACCCCCAGTAATTACTTTTACTCACGCCGGTGACTACATCACCGGGGATTGATCCTGCGGGGGCATTCAGCAGACGCCCGCCGGTCGTTAATTGAGTAAAGCGTTTGGTTTCAGACCAGCGAGTCTGGTTGCGCACCGAGGTCTTGCTGTTGAAGTCATGTTCGATACGCAGCATTGCGCTGTTGGTCTCGGTGTCTTCTGCGTTGCTGTTAGCATAGCCACCCCAGAAATCGCGATTAATGCCTTTCATGCGACCGCCATCCCGGTTAAGCGGCAAGCCGAAATCTGGCATGTTCTCATCTTTTTGGTATGAGTACGCGGCAGTAACGCGTGTGGGTGTACCCAGCCCCCATGTGAATGACGGGGCAATACCCCAGCGATCATAATCAGCCTTGCCGCGTTTTGCCACATCGTTTTTGTGGCGCATGGCGTTCAGGCGAAAGGCACTTACGTCGCCCAGTTGCTGGTTCAGGTCAACAGTAGCGCGATAATAATTATCGGTGCCTACACCGCCGTTTACGTCATAAAAGCTACCCAGCTTTGGGGTTTTTGTTACCAGGTTAACTGACCCTCCCACAGCGGCCACACCTGATTCAATCGAGCCCGTACCTTTGAATACTTCGGCCTGTTCAAGGTTGAAGATGTCATTGCGTGATGACAGGGCACTGTCGCGCACGCCGTCTACCGTAATGCTTTGTTCGGCGGAGAAGCCCCGGATAGTGAACATATCGCCCCAGCCGGCGCCACCTTCCCCGGAGGAAAAGGTTATGCCTGGTACGTTGCCCAGCACGTCCTGCAGGCTTTGCGCATTTTGCTGTTTCAGGACTTCTGCGGGAACGATGTTGATAGTTTGTGGTGTATCGAGCAGCGGGGCCTGGAATTTGACAGACTGGACAGCCTCGGGTTTGAAAGCAGGTGGTGCAGTACCTTCAACTGTTACCGGCGACAGTTCAGAGACGCCTGTTTGAGCAACGCTGATCACGGGCATGGCCAGTGTGCCGCATACTGCCAAATAGAGAAGGCTGGGGCGTTGAGCTTGAGTGTCGTTTGGGTACATGTAAAGCTTCTCCGGAAAAATTAAATTGATCTGTATTAATTTTCGTTATGTATTGCAAGTGAATGGGAATAGTAGTGATTCTTATTAATGTTGTCAGGTTCTATTCAGGTTTGGAGTAAGGCTCTAGTGTGTAATGTCGTTTATTTGCGACATATGAGCTTTAACTGACGCTTTTTTACTCTTATTTGTCGTTATCTACGAGACAAGGCAAGGCAAGACTAGTCAAGGAAAAGCAAGTCAAAGCAAGTCAAAGCAAGTCAAAGCAAGTCAAAGCAAGGCAAGTCAAGTCAAGTCACGGCGAGGTCAAGTGCGGTGGCAGCGTTGAGCGAGATGGAGGAAGATAAGGTGAGGGAGATTAGCTGAGGGAGTTGGCAGATTGGCATCATTGCCCTCTCACGGCTTCGCCGCTGTGCAGGGCAGAAAGAAAGCGGCTGGGCAGGCGTACAGGGCAGGAAGAACACGGCTCGTCAGGCGTGCAGGGCAGAAAGAATGCAGATGGTTTGGTGGATTTGAAGAGTGCAGCAATGTCTTACAGACAACCCTCTACTGCCGTTAGTTGGTGCTGCACGGTAGAAGGAAGATGCATGCGCAAGCGGGCGGACGCGATGCACCTTGCGTGGGGAGGCATGGCGCGGCGCTTTATGCGCGGGTCGAGAGGCGCGAAACGCCTAGCCAGCGTTCAGTCAGATGGACGCAGGCCAGCAGAAACAGGTTTATTGCCAGATATAGAATTCCAGCTACAACAAAGGTTTCAATAACGACGTAGCTTTGGCTCATGAGGCGTTTGGCATAACCTGTGAGTTCCATGACTGCAATGGTGGAGGCCAGGCTCGTGCCCTTGATGGCCAGCACGAGCTCATTGCTGTATGCGGGCAATGCTTGTCGGATTGCCAGAGGGAAGACAATGCGCCTGAAGCGCAAAAGCCCGGGCATGCCGCAGGCTTTGGCGGCTTCGATCTGACCTCGTGGTACAGACTGCAGGCCTCCGCGTAGCACTTCGCTTATATAGGCACCGCTATTTAGTGCAATGGTCAGAATGGCACAGCGTGCACCATCGCTGAATACCCACCATAAGGCTGGCGACTCACGTACAAACGTAAGTGTTCCTAGTCCGTAATAAAAAATAAAAAGCTGCACCAGTAAAGGGGTGCCCCGGAAACAGGTGCTGTAAGCAAACGCAAGCCGGGAGGGCAGCCATGACTTGGACATACGCATAACTGCGGCAGCCAGACCTATGATTGAAGCCATCACGATGGCGACAAGACTGATATACACCGTCAGGCCGAACCCCTCGAGCAGGGTAGTAATAGTCGTGTAAAAGAGTGCGGCGTCCATACTAATGCCCCTTCATGCCGCGGCCATAGTGACGCTCGGCCAACAGGAAGACACCCTGGCTGCCCGCGCCGATGACGAAATAAAGTGCGCCCGCCATCAGATAAAGAATTAGTGATTCACGAGTGGCCGCTGCGCCCAGGACGGCTGCACGCATGATTTCGACCAGGCCCACCAGTGAAATGAGTGCAGTGTCCTTGAGGGCGGTCTGCCAAACATTATTTGTGCCGGGCAGGGCATAGAAGAACATTTGCGGAATGACGATGCGTTTGAGGCGCAGCCAGTTGGACATGCCCACGGCCTTGGCGGCCTCGATCTGGCCGCGCGGGATGGCGTTGAGCGCCCCGCGAAACACTTCGACGCTGTATGAACCAGAGATCAGACCAATTGCCAGAACGCCAATAAGAGCTGGAAACCAGCTGGTCATCGCCTCTTCCCAGCCCAGACGGTCAGCAAGCTCGGCGACGGGCTGGACCGATCCGAAAAAAAGAAGATAGATGATGAGCAATTCGGGGATACTGCGTACGATGGTGGTGTAGCCGCTGACCAGCAGGCTGGCAAACCTGGCTCCCGATACCTTGACGGTGGCACCGGCGATACCGATGAGTAACCCCAGTGCCATCCCGAAACACGAGATGAGCATTGTCATGGCCGCACCACGCAAGAGCATGAGGCCCCAGCCTTCGTGCAGAATTTTAAGTGCAGTCTCTGTCATGATGGTGGTAATAGACTGCTATCCCGGACAATGGCCGGTTCAGAAGTAATGAAAAAACGAGACATGGGAAAAATCAAGCGCCGCCCCGAGAGGGGCGGTTAGGGCTGCAGGACAGCGCAGAGTCAGTTTTTGCAGACGTCGTAGTTGGTGGTGTCTACATCAAACCATTTTATGCTGGCCTCTTTCATGGTGCCGTTTTTGATGAGTGTACACAGTGCAGCGTCTACTTTTTGCTTTAGATCAGCGTTGCTTTTGTTTATACCAACACCAATGCCGTAGCCCAGGGTTTCTGGATCTGCAGTGCTTTTGATGATGAAGTGGGCGAGCGCGAAGTCTTTATCGCCGACTTTTTTAAGAAACTTGGCCTGAGATGTTACGTCGGCGAAGGTGGCGTCTAGCCGGCCGGCGTCGAGATCCATCTGCATTTGGTCAAGCGTGTCATAGGGCTTGACCTTGAGTTCTGGTGCATTCTTGCGCAAGAAGTCGCCTTGTGTGGTGCCACCCTGTACGCCTATTGTTTTGCCTGCCAAGCCTTTGAATAGCACTTCGGTGCTGTCTGCGCTGATCAGATCACTGTTCTTGGGCAATATGAATGTGGTGTCTTCAACGACATAGGGAAGACTAAAGGTAATGCGCTTGCTGCGCTCTGGAGTCACTGACATGCCGGAGATGATGAGATCGAATAGATTGGCGTCGAGCGACGGGATGAGACTGTCGAACGCTTGCACCACGAAACGGCATTTTGCGTTGAGTTCTTTGCACAAAGCATTGCCGACATCGGCGTCAAAACCGGTGACTTTGCCACTGGCATCAACCATGCTCCAGGGCGGATAACCGCCTTCGGTACCGATTTTGAGCGTGCCGCTGGCGCTGGCTGTTGTAATGCCCAGCAGGGCCAGTGTTGAACACAGCACGGCATTTCGTAAAAGAGATTTGATCATTGTGTTATTCCTTATGGTCGGTATTGGGTGCAGGCCATACGAATGCTTGCCCGCGGGCAGCGTTAAATTGTTTGGTTCCGGGCCGTCAGTCAATGGTAGATGGTGATTATTGCACTGCCTGTAAAAACTGGCCCAGACGGGCAGAGCGGGGATGGTCAAACAACTGCTCAGGCCGGCCTTTTTCTTCGATCAGGCCGTTGTGCATGAAAATGACTTCGTCTGAAACTTCGCGGGCAAATTTCATTTCGTGTGTGACGAGCAGCATGGTACGGCCTTCTATTGCCAGCTGGCGAATTACTTTGAGTACTCCTCCGACCATTTCAGGGTCTAGCGCTGAAGTTGGCTCGTCGAACAATAGTACGTCGGGATTCATGGCGAGCGCCCTTGCAATGGCTACACGCTGCTGCTGGCCCCCAGATAGCTCGCCAGGGTAGGCATCCTGTTTGTGGGTCAGCCCAACCTTGTCCAGCAGCAGCATGGCTTGTTCGCGCGCATCGGCGTGACTCAGACCCAGCACATGAACAGGTGCTTCAACAATATTTTGCAGGGCAGTGCGATGTGACCACAGATTGAAGTTTTGGAAAACCATGCCTAGTTTGGCTCGCACGCGGTTTAGCCTGGCGGGGTCAACCGTACAGGGTTCGCCGTTGCGGCGTCTGCGGCTGCGCAACACTTCGTCGCCAATACGGATTTCGCCTTGATCAGGGATTTCAAGGTGGTTGATACAGCGTAACAAGGTGCTTTTGCCGGAGCCGGATGAGCCAATGACAGACAGAACCTCTCCTTTACGAGCGGCAAAGCTGATGCCTTTCAAAATATGATGCTCACCAAATGACTTGTGCAGATTACTGACCTGCAGCGCATAGATACCGTCAGGGTCAGCGCGCTGTTGGTCGGGGTGCTGAACAGGTGCGGGGCGGTCGGGTGTGCTCTGGCCAGCCCGGCCAGCAGACATGCTAGGGCTCATGCGTCCCTCGGAGGAAAATTGTTTTGCAATAATGGCATGTGGTCCAGCGTTCTGGCCGACGCGAGGGCAGAGGTGAAAAATCGTGAAAAGATAAGTTTATCGCATCCTTCGTGAACCCGACCTAAGCTGAAATCAAGTTCGCACTCTTCGTGACGCCGACCCAAGCTGAAATCACGTTCGCATTCTTCGTGGACCTGACCCAAGTTGAAATCAAGTCTTACGAATCATCCACATTTCGCGCTCAAGTCTTTAGTCTTTAGTCTTGCTGAGATTGTCAATGGGCGACACATTCAGTCTCGACGCGTAAACACCTTCGGGTGGCACTTGCATAGACGGGAGCTGCACAGGTCATTGGCTGTCAGGCAGGGCGTGAGCATGCTCAACGGGAGTCCAAAATAGGCAGTCTTTCGCTTCAAAGTTGTGTGGCGTCGTGCACGCTATCAGCGCGCACGACCATGTGATGGTGTGTTTACGCACTAAGACAGTTGTCAGGTCAGGCTGCTTCTGCCTCTGCGGATACAAGAATTTTCCGATTTTCGTAACTACCTGCCGCCGTGAATAGTACGTCTGTGGATGAATTGAGCGCAGTTTCGGCTGAGTCTTGCAGTACGCTGATGATAAAGCCCGCGCCAACCACCTGCATGGCGAGGTCGTTGGGAATACCAAACAGACTGCAGGCCAGCGGAATAAGCAGTAACGATCCACCCGCGACCCCAGACGCGCCGCAGGCGCAGATAGCGGACAGTGCGCTCAAAAGCACGGCAGTCGGCAGGTCGACGGTGATGCCCAGTGTATTGGCCGCTGCCAGTGTCAGCACCGTAATAGTGATGGCTGCACCTGCCATGTTAATGGTTGCGCCCACTGGTATGGATACCGAATAGGTATCTTCGGGCAGGCCGAGCTTTTTGCACAAAGCCAGGTTGACGGGGATGTTGGCGGCTGAGCTACGCATGAAAAACGCGGTGATGCCGCTCTCGCGCAGGCAGGTAAATACCAACGGATAGGGATTTGTACGAATTTTGCAAAACAATGAGCGGGTTGACCACCAGCGCTACAAACACCATGCAGCCGATCAGAACTGCCAGCAGGCGTGCATAGCCCAATAACGCACCGAAGCCAGTTTCTGCTGCGGTGGAGGCTACGAGGCCGAAAATGCCAATAGGCGCAAATCGAATAACGATTTTGACGATGAATGACAGGGCTTGGGACAAGTCACCCAGAACATGCTTGGTGGCGTCGTGTGCATGGCGCATGGCCAGGCCTATGGCAATAGCCCAGGCCAGAATGCCCATATAGTTGGCGTTGACGAGTGCATTGACAGGGTTGTCGATTACGTTGAACAACAAGGTGCTGAGCACTTCACCCACATTGCCGGGAGGGCTGAGCGCCTGCGTAGTGGCTTTGAGCTGTATGGTAAGCGGGAAGAGATAGCTTGCGACCACAGCCACCAAGGCTGCCAGGAACGTGCCTGCGAGATACAGCACAACAATGGAACCCATGCGTGTCTGCTGGCCGTGACGCTGGTTGGCAATGGAAGCAGCAACCAGCACAAACACCAGAATTGGGGCGACGGATTTTAGAGCATTGATGAACAGGTCACCGGCCAGTGCCGTTTTCAGTGCCAGGTCTGGCGATAAAATAGCCAGCACAATGCCGGCAGCCAGACCGATGAGAATCTGAACGACCAGACTGCCTTTCCAGATAAACTCCATGACAGGGTTTTGCTTACCCGTATGATGCATTACGTAACTCCAGGGCTGGGCCGGTGGGCCCACAATGACGAATTGGGTTTTCCCTCTTGTCGCGGGTATGCACAAGAGAAATGACGTCATTGACTGAGATGACGACGCCGACTGCGTCTTGTACAGGAGGGAGGCCCGCAGGGGGCGGTTTTGTGCAGAGCAGGATTTTAGCACCCAAGCCAGGCGTCACAGGATTCGCTGCAACGGAGCAGTGCATGTCGTCTGCTGTGCTTGGTGTGCATGTTTGTGGCAGACATAGTCCGGTTTGCGGTGAAAAAGGTCAGGCTGTTTATGAGTAAATCGTCCCGATCGCGCCCCGTGCTTGTTTCTTATGGGTATCTGGCACTGAGTATGTCGCTGGTGGGCACTTATATTGCCCTGACCAAGCCGCTGGCGGTCATTTTTCCGTTGTTTCTTCTGGCATGGATTCGTTTTGGTATCGGCGGCATTGCTATGCTGCGCTGGTTGCGCAGGCCATCGACCGAGCCTTTACTGTCCCGTAGTACGCGAGGACTGATTTTCCTTGAGTCATTTCTGGGCAATTTTCTGTTTACGATCTGCATGATAGGCGGGGTTCGCATGACCAGCGCGGTATCCGCAGGCGTCATTCTGTCGTTCATACCGGCGGCTGTGGCAATAATGAGCAGAGTTTTTCTAAAAGAAGAGGTGAGCGCAAGAGTGTGGGGGGCCGTCGCTTGCGGTGTACTTGGCATCGGCTTGTTGTCTGTGGGGCCATCAGAACAGGCGGGCGTCAGCCCTGAACTGGCCGGCGAAGGTGGTGGCATTGAGGTCTGGGCCGGCTACTTGTTGTTGATGGGAGCAGTTTTCTGTGAGGCATCGTACGCAGTCATTGGCAAGAAGCTTACCGCCGTCATGAGCCCGCGACGCATTAGTGCGGTAGTAAATCTGTGGGGGTTTGTGCTCACAACACCTCTCGGTTTTTATGCCGCCCTGCATTTTGATTTTTCGGTTGTTACGTCAGGGACCTGGGTGCTTGTTCTGTTTTATGGCCTGGCGGCCAGCGTTTGGACGGTCTGGCTATGGATGACGGGCTTGCAAGGCGTGCCCGCATCGCGGGCGGGTGTCTTTATGGTGATGATGCCCATTAGTGCGGCCCTGGTAGGCGTGCTGGTGTTGGGTGAAACGCTGGGCAAGACTGAGTTTATGGCCTTTGGGCTGGCGTTGGCCGGCCTGTTGATGGCCACCTTGCCGATGCGCCGAAAGCCGGCGGCTTAGTCTTGATCTTCAGGGTCTATTTCGGCGTCGGGAAACATTTCGCGGAGCGTGCGAGGCCTGTCTTCGTGAGGCGAAAACGTGGTGATTTCGATTTGGCCATCAGCTTTGTTGCTGTCGTGTTTCAGCAGGAAGAAGGCGCTGATGCGTCGCTGATGCAGCTGACGGGCATAGCGGCTAAGTGGTTTCATTCTTGTAAAGCCCCCATAAATAGCGGTGAGTGGTTAACTATCTGTTTGAATACCGTAGCACAAACCAAGATTAAATCATGCCCGCCGTTTTCACGGGCCGCAGTGACCGTGTGTGCAACCTGGTATTTTCGTTGATGACTTAGCTGTCTGGGTATATTACTGGGCACATAAGTTGCTTGGCACGAATAGCCATCAGACACCAAGGAGAATACGATGCGTTTGCTATTACTGTTACCCGTTGCAGCCATGCTGGCAGCTTGTCATACCGCACCGGTCGCTGACCCTCAGACTGAGGATGAGTGCAGGGCTTCACAGCATCAGGAGCTCGTGCGCACGCGTGCGGCCGATATTAATCAGGCTGCATTGCCCGCAGGTACTCGAATTATCTATCCGAATTCGGCTGTTACACGCGACTATCGCAGAGATCGCATGAACGTTTATGTTAACGACCAAGGAGAGATTTCACGTGTAGATTGCGGTTAGCCTACGTTTAGCAAACAGGCTTGCGGGGCGCAATCTGGATGGCCCGGCCCGCCATGGTGCCAACACCGGCCATGGCTAGCGCCAGCAGGGCACATACTAGAAGCGGGCCTGTCCAGCTGGCATAAGCATCATACATGGCCCCTATGCTTGGTGGCCCTATGGCCGCTAACAGGTATCCCAGCGATTGCGCCATCCCCGAAAGTGCTGCCGCCTGGGCGACGCTGCCTGACCTCATACTTACGAACGTAAGCCCCAGAATAAAAGTTGCGCCAACGCCGGCGCCGAACATTGCGGTCCATGCAAGTGCCCATTGCGGAAACCAGGCCAGGCCGAACAGGCTGACAGCGCTCAGCATGGATACACCGGCCGCCAGGCCGCGCTGGTCGCGAGTGCGGGCGATGACCAGACCGGCCACCAGACCCGGAATCGCCGTCGCAAACTGCATCAGCCCGTGTAGCGTGCCTGCTCTGGCTGCGGAGTAGCCCGCTTCCGCCAGAATGGCTGGAAGCCAGCCGGCTACAACATAATAAATAAACGAGTTCATGCCCAAAAATAACGTCACTTGCCAGGCTAAAGGAGAATGCCAGACCCGGTCAGTGTGAACAGCAGGCATCCTTTTGCCCGTTCTTATCGGCGGGGCGGTACGTAAGGGAAGCCAGACCGCCAGTGCAATCACTGGCAAAATAATCGACGCGAAAAGCGCAAACCGCCAGCCCATACCGCTGGCTGTGCTGAGGGGAATCATCACGGTCGAGGCCAACGCCGCAGCGATACCCATGGACAGCGAATAGGCACCCGTCAGCGCGGCAATCTTGTTAGGGAAGTCGCGTTTCAGAAGGCTTGGCAGCAGCACATTGCCTACTGCGATACCGCCGCCTACCAGTGCCGTACCCAGGTACAGCCCCCAGACACCACCGAAAGAACGCACAATGATGCCAGCTCCTAACACAGCCACGCCGGCAATGAGCGCGCGTTCGAGCCCGTAGCGGCGGCCTGCCATAGGCACAAACGGCGAGGTTGCGGCAAACACCAGCAAGGGCAGTGTGGTTAGCATGCCCGCCGCAGCGGCACTAAGCGAGAAGCTTTCGCGAATTAAGTTGAGCAGGGGGGCGAGGCTGGTGAAAGGCGCGCGCAGGTTAGCGGCAATAAGCAGTATGCCAATAACCAACAGTATTTTTCGAGCCCTGTCGTTGCGACGAATGTTTACAGTGAATAGAGTCATGAAATAGGATGAATGCGGGAAAACCCTGTGTGCATTGCTATATTAGGCTGTAAGTGGAGAAAAGTATTTAGCTACAGTGACAAGGTGTCGCTAAAACTAGTCAAATTTATTTTTCATGAATCACCACGTTAAGCCATAACGTGACGTGATATGGATACCAACTGGCCGGTACGATCTTGTTGTGCACATTGACAGCTGCTTACACCGGGCACGCCTGCATCTTGATATGGTGAATGGGACTTTACTCAGGAGCAGATATGATTGTGAAGAAACTTGTTTTTGCATGTGTGTTGACTAGTTGTGGTCTGATGGCAGCGTGCTCGACGCCCACCGAAATTACGACGAAAGATGGTCATACCACGATGGCGGCCGACAAGCCCGAAGTGGATGAGGACAGCGATTTCATTAAATACGATAAAAATGGCCAGGAAGTTCAGATGAATAAATCTGAAGTGCGCGACATGAAAGAGGTAAAGTAGAGCAATGATACAGAGCCAGTTAGCTATCGCATCGTGATGTGAATTGGTTTGGTTTTTGTGGCGCAGATACGCTGTACACGTGAACTCGCCACAAACTCGAAGAAAAGTCGCGTAAAGCGTATGCAAAGCCGTGCCATGCAAATTTTTGCATGGCACGGCTTTCAGGGGTTTGCCATAACAGTGGCTATAAAATGTCGGCAGGGTTGGAGAAAATGTCTATACAAATGTTGAGCCGATGCAGCGTAGCGCTGTTGCTTGTTGCATTAATGTCTGGATGCTCATCGGGCAGCTCCGGTGTTTCGCATCGTGGCGGAGAGCAAGCTTCTGCCACCAGCAGCGAGTGCCGGTGGAATCGCAGCAAGTGCATGTATGAGGGAGCATATGAGCCAGGAGAACGCGATTATGCTGAAGCAGAAGCGAGACGTTTGAATCAGGCTTCATCAAGAAGTCTTCGGCGCCGCTCTATCAGGTGATTATGCTCGTATGTTGGCATTGGCATTGACGAGGCTGCTCCCCCCGGCATGGCATGCACCGGAATGAGAAAGACGAATATATGCTGTTTCCTCAGTTGAGCACCGTCGCCACAACTGCGAACTCAAGCTCTTATCTGTTCTGGGGCTACCGCGAGCTGGGCCGTATGCTGGGCACTAATCTACAGGTTAATGGTGCGACAGGACGACTCGAGTTGCGAGACGAACGACAGTGCAAGCAGGTTGCGCACAGGCGGCGTAAAGGGCGACGGCCTGAAAATATAAAATTCATCCCGCCGTCACCGTGCGAAGAGATCAGTGAGAACCTTGTTGAACGCAAAAGCTTGCGCGTAAGCAACGGTTGACCGCTACGATGGGTGTTGCGTAGATCGCTGATCGGGTTGCCGGCGTTTTGGTCGCCTTAGTCTGGTCGAGTGAAACCGTTGGCGATCCAGTCTGAGGCACTTTGGCGTGTCAGCTTGAACCCCGGCGACACGCGAACCCGTGCCTGTTCTTCGCCCAAGTCATCATGTGCGCTCAGTTCGGCATATGGCTCGTATTCGTCAGGAACGATATCCAGCGCGATGCGAAATCGCCCAGAATGCGAGTCGATGGTCAGATTCTTGTGCAGTTGAGCGTGCAATTGCTGCTCGTGCCGACGCAGCACTTCAGATGCCGTCTTCACCAGCGTAATGAAGGCCGCTGAGTCGAGGGGCTTGGGGTTCTTCTTGTCGCGTCCCATGGTCCAGGGGCCGACCAGGGCGGGCTCATCCTCTCCATCCTGGAACATTTCAACGGCCCAACCCTCATCGTCTTCGTTTTTGATGACGCGGGCGGTCCAGCCATCGTCACGCCACAGCCTGGCCTCATGAATTCGGGTGGTCGGATCGGGCTCTACGTCGGCGTTTTCGGTCATGGTCGGGGAAAGTTCAGTCACTGCGATGGGCTCTACGGGGTTGATTTGCATGGATGAGTCGACACCGCAAGAAGTGCGCGGCTGCCATTGCGCGAGTATGCGCATCGTCAATGGTAGTCCATCTTACATTTAATGCGCGGGCGCACGCCGCGCAGCATCTGTGACCCCTGTCTATCGAGGGTGCGCGGCGCTCGCTTCCCGAAGCGCCTTCTGTAACAGTTGGTCCAGAGCGTTGGCAAATGTACGCCTGTCCGCTTGATTAAACGCTGCTGGCCCACCCGTATCGACGCCTGCACTACGCAATTCTTCCATCATGTCGCGCATCGACAAGCGCTCGCTTATGTTGTCGGCGGTATAACGTTCGCCGTGGGGGCTGAGTACCAACGCTCCCTTTTGCAGCACCTCGCTTGCAAGAGGAATGTCTGCAGTAATGACCAGATCACCGGGTGTAATGCGTGCAACGATATAGTCGTCTGCCACATCGAATCCTCGTGGCACCTGAACGGCCCGGATCAACGGTGATGGCGGCGTGCGCAGCATTTGATTGGCCACCAGGGTGAGTGGCTGCTGCGACCGTTGCGCCGCCCGATACAGGATGTCTTTGATGACGACGGGACAGGCGTCGGCATCGACCCATATATTCATGGACTAGACCTTCAGCGCCTCGGCCAGCAGCGTGTTCACCAGCTCGTTGACGCTGATTTCATCTGCCTGCGCCTTGGCGTTCAAAGCCGAAATCACTGGCTGGTGCAGCTTGATGGGGAAGGACACCAGACCGGCTGCCTGGTCCAGACGGCGCTGGTCGCGGCGATTTACCGCAGGCGCGGCGCCGGTATGGCGGGTTAATGGAGGGCCAGCATTGAGCTTGCCCTTAAGTTTTAGGGCTTTTTGCTTCTCGAGGTCGGTTTTTTTCATGAAGGGCTCAGTGTTTGTGGTCTGCCAGCGGCAAAGTTGCCAGGCAGCATCTTATATGATAATGAAGATGAGGTGGTGGGCGATGTTTATATTATTTGGGTACTGGCTGAGCGGATATCACCATGTAATCGACTCGTCGTCCATCAGGCACGTGTTCAAGCAGCACGGTAACGCCGCGCAAGAGCATGCACGGGGGCAGTTGCCTATTTCAGCGTCGGATTTTGAAGCGATTCCCACCGTTCTGGCGCGGCCCGATAAGTTGGTTTTTGGCACCAAGAACAGGATTGGGCGGAATCAGGTTGTGTACATCAAGCGGTTAGACGATGGCACGACGCTGTATCTTGAAGAGGTGAGGACCGGACGTCGAGAATTGGCGTCGCAGTCAATGAGGAAGTATCCCGCCACGATGAATGTCGATCGTGTGATATCGACCCTCTATCCCAACGCCCATAGCGATGGCGGGAATGAGCCAATTTTAATGGACGGTCCTGATCCTCGCAATATCCATGATGACTGCCAAGGACGATCCGAGGCGATTTGGAGCGGTAACAGGTGTTGTCGTCATGGCTTCGGCGCTGCTTTATCTGGTTGGCGCCGATGATGACGACTACAAGGCACTCCCTGACTGGGTACGCAATACCTATTGGGTCGTGCGTTTGCCTGGAGCGGACAAGTTTGTGTACATCCCGAAGCCGTTTGAGGTGGGCGCGCTCGGTACCGTCGTTGAGCGCATGACAGAGTTGGCGATTGCTGGTGATGATTACCAAACCAAGGATTTTGCCAAGTCGCTCACGCACGTATTGAGTGATCAGCTTGCCATGAACCCTGTACCTCAGTTGTTCAAACCGGCCATGGGCGCTGCCTTCAATTACGATGACTTCCGAGGTGTCGATATTGATAGTCCTCACTAGATGAGACTGCCAGCGCAGGATAGGCATACCGCCAGGACCAGCGCGGGCGCGGTTGCCCTTGGTCAAGTATTGAACACGTCGCCACAGCGGCTGGAATTTCTGATGCACGGCTATTTCGGCCGGTTGGGTACGCAGGCGCTGAATGTTGCGGATCTGGTTGCGCGTCCCTTCACCGATCTACCCGCGAATCCCGCCCGTGATCTATCCAGAGTCGACAACTGGTTCATAGCTGGCGACTTCATCAAAGAGCCTGACGTACGCAGCAGCAAATACGTGCAACGCTTCTACGACCAGCAGCGCGAGATCGAGCAGATCTATGCCGCCTATACTGAGGCCAGAAAGGCGGGCGATCTGGAGCGCGCGCTTGAACTGGCCCAAAGGGACGAGATCAAGTTGCGGCCACTTTATCAGTCTGCGAACAAGCAGATGCAGGCAATTAATCGGCGGATAAGAACGATTGACAGTGATCGGACGTTAGATGCTGCCAGCAAGTCAGTATTGCGTGATCAGCTTTATCAGCAGCGGAATAGACTGGCGGCGGTGGCTGATGAAAGGTCTCGGGACTAGTTTCAGAGATAAAGTGAGATGGTGCCGATCAAGGGCTTCTTGCGCGAGGTCGGTCTATAGTTGAGTTACGGAGCTAGCTATCCGTGCTAGGCTCCCAGTCGTGGTATATACGCAATATTAGGAAAGGGCCCTTTTCTGAACCTGAATTTGAACGGCAAGAATCGGCCTATTGTGTTGAAAAACTCGGTTTGAACGCTGAGAAATAGGTCTGCTCAAGTTGCTTTAGGCTGATTGGTTTTTCAGCGCGACGCGATTGCATCAGGAATCCGCCCTTTCCTTACCCTCAAGCGGGCATTTCTTGTGTCTTTTGATTGCTTGTTACCAACCACTTTGCCATTCGTCGTAAATTCTGCGCAGTCGCCGCCAGCAAGAACTCATCTTGTGCCCCCGAGAGCCCCCGTAGTCGCAAACGATCCAGCTTCAAGATGCGCTTAAGGTGAGCAAATAGCATCTCAACCTTCTTTCGGTCGCAGCGTGATTGCTGGTACTCAGGCGTTGCGGCGATGGCCCGAGCCACATTCCGCTCGGCTTCATAGATGCTGCGAGCGATTTTACGCGTTGGCGTGTTTGGACAGCATTGGCCTTTCTGCGGGCAGGTAGCGCAATCAGATTGGCTGGCTCGGTAGATAATCGTGTCTGCTTTGGTGATGCGTGTGCGTGGATTTTTGAATGCACGCCTGTCACTGCGTAATGCATGTCCTTCTGGGCAACGGTACTCGTTTTCCTGCTCATTCCAAGCAAAGTCACTGCTTGAGAAAGTACCATCCTTGCGCTCGGTTTTGTCCCAAACAGGAACGTGCGGCTCAATGCCTTTTTCCTGAACCATCCATCCGAGCATAGGGCCCGTTCCATAGGCCGTATCACCCACCAAACGGCGAGGCTTGAGCCCGAACCGTTGTGCGACCCGATCCACCATGATCTTGGTCGACTCCACCTCTTGGGTTCGATAGGCCGGGGTGGCTTCCACATCCACGATAATGCCCGCCTGTAGATCAATCAGGTAGTTGGTCGAGTAGGCGTAGAAAGCTGGCCCGCCTGGGGCTGCGGTCCAGCGCGCGGCGGGATCGGTCAACGAAATGTTCTTCGCAGGTGTGGTCGGCTCTGTCGATGCGGAGATGTCCTCATCGGTGGGATTGCTTCCCTCCAACGCTTCGAGGTATTCGCGCACCGCGCGGCTTTGTTGCTCACCTTGGCGCCAGTCAATGGCTTCAGTGCCGGGGATACCACGTGCTCGATTGGCGTCAGCCTTGATGACACTTGCATCAATGGCGAATCCTTCACCCGCCACAAGGCCTTCGGTCATGCACCGGCGCAGGACGGATTCGAACACATGACGTAACGCCTCACTATCGCGAAAGCGACCATGTCGATTCTTGGAAAAGGTTGAATGGTCAGGCACCGCATCTTCAAGCCCCAGGCGACAGAACCAACGATAAGCCAGGTTCAGGTGAACTTCTTCACACAGCCGACGCTCCGAGCGAATGCCAAAGCAGTAACCCACAATTAGCATACGCACCATCAATTCCGGATCAATCGATGGCCGACCAGTGTGGCTATAAAAAGGGGCAAGATGCTTGCGCAAATCACCTAGGTCAAAAAATCGATCAATGCCACGCAACATGTGCGTCGAGGGCACGTGATCATCAAGGTTGAAGGAATAAAAGAGCCTATCCTGCACGCCCGTTTGTTGACCCATCATCGCGGTGCCCTCCCGTTTATCGACTAAACGTTAGGATATCTAAAATGCGTGCGTTTCGGGGAGTTTTTCAACACAATAGGCCAGAAGCAGACCTTCGACGTTTGCAACATTGCTACGGCAAGGGTCGAACAAGTTATGTTTCACTGAAATCGGATGAATTGCATCTGCGACAGTCCAAAGGTATACGAGAGTTGTGCTCCTGTCAGTGGCAGTCTAGCCCTCGCTTTACGTGTCAAGGATTGCGCCGTAGAACCGAGCGAACTTTTCATCGCTCACTCTCAACTTCGCGTCGCGACAATAGCTTTCAGCCCTTTTGTTTGACCGCTGAGATAGAAAATCAAAGTGCCCAGTCTGTTGACCCGCCGAAAATCAAAGATATCTGTATATTTACACAGCCCAATATATAGTATTAAAAAACAAATAAACCACTACATATAGTAAAATTATAAGAAACAAACAATTCAATAACTTAAAACACTGGAGGGACTCGAAGTCATGGCGACTGAAAAAATGATTCAACGCTTCGAGGGCTCTGTTGGCCGCTCATCTCTCGAAGAAGTGTTGCTGGAACAAAAACTAATTGTCGGCAATGAAGAACTGGCAAAGCGCCTGGCAGATGAAGGTTCATTGATCGAGTTGAGTCGAGGACAGATGCTCATAGAGCAAGATGCAGAGGATACTGACGTCTACTTTATCCTCACCGGGCAATTCCAAATCCGAGTTCATGGCCGGGAAGTCGCTACCCGCGGCCGTGGCGAACACGTTGGAGAAATGGCTGCACTCGTCACCACAGCTAAGCGATCAGCTACTGTAATTGCTACTGAGCCTTCAATCGTGCTCAAAGTATCAGCGAACGCCTTCAAGGCGGCAGCTGATACTCACCCTCGAATTTGGCAGCACGTAACCCGGCAGCTAGTTGAACGGCTCACTCAGCGCAATACGCTGGTTCGTCCGGCCAGCCAGTCAGCCCGAGTATTTATCATTTCATCAGTAGAGGGCCTACCGATAGCACGAGAGGTCGAACGACAACTTGAGCATGACAAATGTTTTGTGAAAGTGTGGACGGAAGGCACATTCCGGGCTTCGAAGTACACGCTAGAAAGCTTGGAATCGGTCGTAGAGGATAGTGATTTTGCTATCGCAATTGCACAACCGGATGATCAAGTCGAACGTCGTGGTGAGTCACACCAAACCCCTCGCGACAATGTGATCTTTGAACTCGGTATGTTCGTCGGAAAACTGGGGAGGCACCGTTCACTTCTTTTGGAACCAAGGGGCGATGAAGTTGATCTGCCGTCGGATCTGTCGGGTCTAACTACTATTTCCTACCGACCAGCTTCGGGCAAGGATCCCGCAAGACTCGGGCCTGCATGCACGGAGTTGCGAGAAATTTTTAACGAACTGGGCCCCCGATAAACCCAATAAGTATCAGTCACTGCGATGCGTGCCAAAACACTCTACGGTGGCTTCCTCTATTTTCAGGAGTATTGCAGTGAGCAAGAATTGGAACCATGACCGTGCTGTCGAGCATATCGACAAAAAAATAGATGATGTGCAAAAGGTCACCATCAAGAACTACACCCGTGACATGTCGTTGGAATCTATCCCGACAAATGTTGCTTATCGGGTCGATGGTGTTCATATGTATGCAGATATTCAAAACCTCCGCGACATGCTCGAGTCCACACAGGCCGAAGGGACCGATTGCCATAAGCGCACACTGCGATTCCTAGATCAGCACTACCGCGCGGTAAGTCGCATCCTAGGTAAGGCTGACGCCCGACGAGTCGACTTCCATAGCCAACGACTGCACTCGCTATTCACTAAGCCTTACAACAGCGAAACTGGCGCGGAAAAGCAGCGTATTCAGAGAGCCGTTGCCACCGCACAGCTCATCGTCGATGTGCTTGCAGAAACTGGTGACGATGACGAAAAAATCCCAGCAGCGAAAGTGCGCATCGGGATCGACACGGGCCTTTCACTTGCAGTGAACAATGGCCGGAATGGCTACCGCGAGCCGCTGTTCCTAGGCGATCCAGCCAACTACGCTGCCAAGCTTGCGAGCAATAACAGTGCACGAGGCATCTACCTCACCAACGCTGCGCGTACCGCCATCGGACTGGTGGAGAAGGACTCGCCCGAAAAAGCGCCATTAACCGTCGAAGAGATTAAAGCTTGCCAGGAAGCCGCCAACCTGGGTGTAACTACCGACGAAATCGTCGAAGAGTGGCGCGAAGACCTTGAAAACAATCCTATTGGAGGCTATCAGTTCACCCGCCAAACCCCTCCGCTTTGCGATATGGATATTTCCGCGCTAACGCCAGCAAGTTCCAAGCGACAGGAAATGGTGAGTATGTACGCAGATATCGACGGCTTTACAGCTTATGTAGCCGAAAATATCGACGATAACGCCGCGGACGTGGTACGTACCCTACATGTCTTGCGAGCAGAGTTCGAACGCGTCGTCTCCTCTGACTTCGAAGGGCGTCGAGTTCGTTTCATCGGTGACTGCATCCAGGCCCTGACATGTGATGGCACGGTTCATAACACTGACGAACAAAAAACGGTTTCGGAAGCCACTCGCCTGGCTGGTGCACTGCGCAGCAGCTTCAACTTGGCGATCGAGCGTTTAGGCGCAGGGGGATACGAAACAGGTGACCTCGGCCTCGCTATCGGTTTCGATCTAGGCCCGATTTCAATCACCCGTCTGGGCAAACATGGTGATCGTATTCGCTGTGCTATTGGCCGAAAGGTACTTGAATCCGAGAATCGCCAATGCGCTTGTAAAGGTACGGAAACTGCGATCGGCCAGGCCGCCTATGATGCCTCAACTAATGCTGTGAAATCGTTGTTCGGCACAAGTCGCAAAGTTGCAAACCTTGATTATGTCGAGGCGACAGAAGCATTGGCTGACAAAGGTGACGAAGCTGCCAAACAGGCACGATCGGCGGCTTACGCCGGTGCGCCTGCGGTGATTCTCGCAGATGAGCGGGAAGTTCGTCCTTATTCGATGTCTACGGCAAGAAGGTAGAATCAACCTTGAGCTCTGCTGTAAATTTAATTGAACGTGAAGCCCCCGATTTCGGGGGCACTTACACGAGCATTAATGGTTCGTCTGGCATCTTGGATCTGCTGATCTTGCTTGTTGACGGCAGACATATTAAGTACCGCCTATTGCTTGAACAGGTCGAGAAGCAGGTGTCAGTAAGAGAAGAGTCCCGGGAGCACTTACCGGCTTTCTGTCCAGAACGTCATATCAATTACGACGGTACTTTTTGTCTTTACTATCCAGCAGCAGGCAAATTAGAGGTTGACGATGCCCCCTCGGCAATCGCCTGGCTGGAAACTCTTTATAAGTACCTAAAGCTCCAGGATCGAGCAAAAAGGCAGCGTAAGTGGCCTGATGCGGGTTCTTGGGCTCACGGCGGTGCGGCGCTCCATCAACTTCGAGCGCTAGAGGCCGCATCAGCGCTTAAGCACGACATCGCTAATGCTCTTAAGCAGGGCCATATTATTCTCAAGAGGAGGAAGTCAAAGGGCCGGCCAATACTAGAGATCTGGATCGAAAACAATCGAATCTTTGGTGTTTGGGAACGCCACAAACGGGTCATTAATCAATCAAGACGATGCTTTTGCCTATCCAACGGGTCACGAAGGCCAAAAAAACTACGACGATGTAATGACCATGCCCAGCAAGCAGCAGAATTAGCTCTTGCCATGAGGGATTGGGAAGATGAAGAGCAACGCTTCTGGGATGGCATGAAAGGCAAGTCCTGCTGTGGGTCCTGTGATAACTGCCCGCTGCCTCTAGAATCTTGAGTTTGGCACTATGCGAGGCGAGGCGCCAAGTCGCGACTACTACACATTACGATTT
Source organism: Allopusillimonas ginsengisoli (assembly GCA_005239165.1). GTDB lineage: Bacteria > Pseudomonadota > Gammaproteobacteria > Burkholderiales > Burkholderiaceae_B > Allopusillimonas > Allopusillimonas ginsengisoli_A. The sequence continues at coordinate 3,969 of RAPG01000006.1, read as the reverse complement.
TCCATAGCCAACTAACGCCTAAAATAAGCCGTGCCTCGAAGGAGTGTCGGCTTGAATTAATTGTTAAACAGCTCATGGCTTCCAAGACCAGTTAGAACGGTATACGTGAAGGTTGTCCCCGAGAAAACTCCAGGTGCGCCGCTCCCACATGAGTTTCTTCTCAGTGTCGCCATGCTTAGACTTGTCATTGAGCATATTGAAAACAGCTGCGGTGATGAACGAACTGTAGGGGTGTTCTCGAAGGTCACTCATCTTTGCTGCCAAGTTTGGCGCGCGTCCGATCCAGATCAGGTCGTTAGTTCCCCGGACACCGCCGCGCACAGCAAGCACGGTTCCGGTATCAACGCCAACACCGTGCTTGATTTGGAAAGAGGCGTTCCTGACTGACTCGTAGTTTGCTTCAAACTTTTCACGAATCTTGCTTACGGCCCACTTGATCTGAAGTGCGCATTTTGCGGCAGATGAGTTTTTTGAGTCACCGTGGAAAACGCCCATGACGCGATCACCGTCAAAGCTCACGATCTTCCCTCCGCGAGCAATTATAAGTTTAGATGCGCAATATAGAAACGACTTGATGATCTTTGCGGCAATGCGCCTATCTAGCTCTTTGGCCATCTTTGATGAGTCCGCTAAATCTGCATACAGAAAGGTTGCATCAATCTCTACAGCTCCGCCAGCAAGCGCAACTTCTTCTGTTTGAGGAATCTTGCGTCCATCTCGCCTATCCCATCTAGTGGAGATAATCATCTTTACTTCATTTTCTAGGTCGTCAGATAGCGCCATCTTTCATCCCGTAGAACTGATACACGGCAAATGCCCAAGGCACCGTGGCCGCTAGCATCGATGCCATAGCGCGCTTCACCCATGTGAACTTTATTGAAGCGATTTGTGCGTTGATGTGGCATTGCTCGATTAGATCATCTTGAAGGTCGCCTTTCTGAGCTGCCTTCACCGAGGCTCGAAACCGAGAGATGTCTCTAGAAACAATGCCTCCGAAGAATAATAGTGATCCCTTTGTGCCATCCGTCCGCGGAAATGACGCACATGCGCAGAAGATTATGCTTATGCAGAGAAAGAAGATTGCAAATGCAGCCGGAATACCAGCCATCAATGTCCACGCGATTGGTTTAGTGGCGTATACAGCTAACGCACCGAGCATGGCGGTTGAGAGCGGAAGCACCAATGACAGCCTCGAGTCTGCCGCAGAAATCCACCCAAGTTGCTTATCCAAGATGTATTGAAGTTGTTCTGTATCGGCCATAGAGGTATTCACACATGAGAGGTTAATTCCTAGCATCTTTCTGATATGAATTGTAGCAAGAGGTATCATACTTGTTGTGCAGGCAGCCAGTCGGGGAATTCCTACACGCAAGCAGAGAGTTACCTAACGGGCTGAGCTCTCGCATACATTGGGCCCTCTCTACTCAGGGGTAATATTCGATATTTGTCAAAAACGGGTTGATGTGCGGCGTTATGACAGATGCAGCAGAGGGTCAACCAGTGCGAGTCCCAACGTCCGCTGAGGGTCGGACAGCGACTGTAAGGTCGCTGCCTACCTACATGAGTTGGCTACACATCCAACTGCTCAGCTAGTTCAAGGGCGTCATCGACCTCGATGCCAAGATAACGAACAGTACTTTCCAACTTTGTGTGCCCCAACAGGATCTGCACTGCCCTCAGATTTTTGGTCTTTTTGTAGATCATTGATGCCTTGCTCCGACGCATTGAGTGCGTACCGTAGGCGGTCGTATCCAGTCCGATTTCCTTGACCCAACCATGCAGAATCCTAGCGTACTGTCGGGTCCCGATGTGGGGCGAGCCATGGATCCGGCTAGGGGAGAGATAGTCGTCGGGCTGCAAACCGGTCTGCCGAATCAACGCCTCGACGCTCTCACGCGTTGTCGGAGTGATCTCGAATTGAACGGGCCTATGGGTCTTTTTCTGCATCACAATCGCCCGATTGGCAATCTGGTTCCCATGGCATACATCACGGACATGAAGGCTGACCAGATCGCAGCCACGAAGCTTGCTGTCAAAACCAAGATTAAAGAGAGCAAGCTCCTTGACGCGATCCTGCATCTGCAGGCGCACACGGATTGACCAGATATCCTTCGGCTTTAACGGTGCCTTCTGACCGATTATTTTGCCTTTGTTCCAAGGCCGATGCGTGGGCACGAGGGTTAATGTATTAGCACTCATCATGAGTCTCCCAAAGAAAGGGCGACAGCGCCGCCCAGTCGACAAGACCAAGGCCATCCTCAGGTCCTCATCGAGTCCATGGCATCATGAAAGATTACTGTCTATTCATCGGCCCGTCATCGACCAAGACCGGTCGGTGGAGGCTACCGCCTAAGCGGATACTCACCATCTGCATGCGGTATGCTGGTCGTGTTTTCTGGTTGCTGGATTTTCCGCATGTCATTTGGCGCAAAAGACGTTTTCTCTATCTTGGCTGAGGCGAAGAAGCTTGCCCAGCAATACCGTGTACTTACCGGCAAACCGCTAGGGATAACTGGGGAGGTTGCGGAATACGAGGCTGCTCGCATTCTTGGCCTTAAACTCAGTTCGGCGAGACAAGCTGGCTATGACGCCATCGAAATTCGCAATGGGGAGCCGTTCTACTTACAAATAAAAGGTCGGTGCGTGTTTGAAGGCAGCAAGCGGGGGCAACGCATGGGTTCCATCGATATCAAGAAAGAATTTGATGCTGTCCTCCTTGTTCTTCTCGACGAAAATTTTGATGCTACCGCCATCTATGAGGCTCCACGTGAATCAGTAATCGCCGCGCTAACCAAGCCAGGCTCCAAGTCTCGCAATGAACGTGGTGCTCTCGGTATATCAAAATTCAGATCTATCGGGTCCGTTCGATGGCAACGCGCAACTTAAGCCTGGCTCACCAATGAATTGGGCTTATGCGGAAGGCCATGCAGCGTCCGTTTTGACTACACTAACGACAGATTTTTTCAGGCATCAATTGTTTCTACGGGTCGATTTTAGGCATTAACGATCTGCCGTTCTCGGCCAGGAGCCGACAGTCAGCAAGGCCCGCTCAAGAGTTGTTCTCGTAGCTCGCTGGAGCGGGCAGGTTCCGACCCCTTCCATGCATCCAAGGCGCGAACCTGTGCGAACCATCTTTGCAAATGCTTGTATGCCCCGATGGGAAGCTGCGCCGCCTCGGCATGCATAAGAGGAGATGCAATCGCGAGATCTGCCAGAGTGAGCCTGTCCTGAGCGATCCATTGCTTATCAGAGAGATGCGTGTCGAGCACTTGCGCGGACGCGAAGAGCAAGGCCTCGCCGCGAGCAATCTCGGCTGGGTCGGGATCGCCTGTTCCGCCAACCATCTTCTTGGAGATTCGCTCTCTACTAATGACGCCCACTGCTGGAGTGAAATGGTACGCAGACCAGAAGAGCCAGCGATTGATGTCAGCGCGCATCTGCATGTCTTTGGGATATAGCGCCCGTCCGTCTTCCTTGTCTGCAAGGTACTGCATGATCGCGTGGGATTCCCAAAGATAGAACCCGTCATCCTCTAATAGTGGGACCTTACCGTTCGGATTAATCTGGAGGTATGCCTTAGCTCTATGCTCCCTCTTGAGCAGATCAACGGTGATGAGTTCCAACTTTGCGCCCAATATGATTGCTGTCAGGAGAACGCGACGGGAGTTGGAAGAAACCGGATGATAATAGAGGCGCATTTGTCCTTTCCACGACGGGAGCGGGCCCGTAAAGCTCACATGCGGCGATGGTGCCAGGATGCGTTTGTTCCGCTATTTCAAGCGTATGACAAAAGAGGGCAAACGACCATCCGAATCTTGCTCTGATATCGGACGACGGCATATGTTCAATGATCGGTTAGAACTGAACGATTTGATGCACGTCCGCTTTGGGTCGAGGCTGTGTGAAAACGCATTTTGGGTTTTCCAGTCCGGCGGTTGGCGCAGAATTGCATCATAATTTCCCAGTAAC
>RAPG01000061.1 GCA_005239165.1 Allopusillimonas ginsengisoli | reverse complement strand
GCGAACCTCCTACAGTGCGGTGAGTTGAAGGCTTACCCTTTTACTTCAACTTTAGGAAGGGCTTTCAGCTGGTCCTTGGTAAACCCGGGCAATACGAGCTTGTCGCCATTTTGCTGAATTTTCTCGTAAGGGATGGCAACGTCATGTTCGCCCATGCCCAGAAAACCACCTGCACCCACAACAAAGTAGGCTGCCTGGCCATCGGTGGTGAGTACTACGTCGCTGATGTCACCGACTTTTTCGTC
>RAPG01000060.1 GCA_005239165.1 Allopusillimonas ginsengisoli | reverse complement strand
ACTCGCACGGGGTTAAATTATTCAGAGAACTATGGGGTCGAGTCTGATTGTAATCTTGACGCCACGATTCAATCAGCACACGCGCTTCACACAAACTCGTGAACCAATTGTCGTTGAGGCATTCGTCGCGGAATTTCCCATTAAAGCTCTCGATATACGCATTTTGTGTAGGCTTACCAGGCTGAGTAAAGGCCAGTGTCACGCCTCGCTGCTGGGCCCACGTATCCATCGCCAAACCCGTAAATTCCGGCCCATGGTCAACACGAAGTCGACG
>RAPG01000059.1 GCA_005239165.1 Allopusillimonas ginsengisoli | reverse complement strand
ATCGTCAGGGGCGTAGAGAGCATGGCCGATCGCAAACTGTTCGCTGGGCACGCCATTCGTCGGTTGCGGCGACAGGCGGGATTGACGCAGGCGGCCATGGCCGAAACGCTGACGATCAGCCCGAGCTACCTCAATCTCGTCGAGAAGAATCAACGACCGCTATCGGCGTCGTTGATCGTCAAGCTGGCAGAGAGTTTCGATTTCGATCCGCGGGCGCTGGGCGGCGGGGGAACCCGGCGGGGGCGAGGCTGCGCTGCGGCGACGGCTCGCCGACCCGATGTTCGCCGACCTGGAAATCGACCGCAACGAATCGAGGAATGGCTGGCGG
>RAPG01000005.1 GCA_005239165.1 Allopusillimonas ginsengisoli | reverse complement strand
GTTTGGCAGCTCTACTTTTTACAAGTGGAAAGCCAAGTTTGGCGGCATGGATGTCTCCGACGCTAAGCGACTCAAGGTGCTGGAAGATGAAAACGGTCGATTGAAACGTCTTTTGGCTGACAGCATGCTCGATAACGCGGCGCTCAAGGATATCGTTAGCCGAAAGTGGTAGGCCGAGGCTACAAAGACAGCATCAGGACGTCGCGAAGTAAAAATTCTCATGCCAACCAGAGTGGCGCTCATTGCTCAAAAACCACATACATTTCTTGAGCATGGGCCTATCTTTCTAAACCCTGGTACAGGGGAACGCTGGACGGGAGATCAACAAATACGCGATGCCTGGGTACGCATCCTCAAGGCAGCAGGCGTTCGGTACCGCTGGCCTTACCAAACTCGACACACGTACGCATCCATGATGCTCTCTGCCGGCGAACATCCAATGTGGGTCGCCAAGCAAATGGGGCATCGTGACTGGACGATGATCGCAAAAATTTATGGTAAATGGATGCCGTCAGCCGATGAACAGGCGGGCAAGAAGGCGGAAGCCGTTTTTGGGCTTGGAGACCCGGCCAAAGCCGAAAACTCTCCGTCTTGTGACTTCTGCCGGGAGCCGGTCAGAAAGCTGTCATAAAGCTGGCATATTTATGACAGCATTTTTTTCTTAACTTATTGATTTTAAAGCAATTTTTGGCGGCAGAGGGTCATTCATATTGTTGCTTATAAGCCTCATATACAAACGATCTACAGAAACACAAATATGGATATACCCCCAAATGTACCCCCACACTGTCAGCACTGAGACGGTTAGCCCGCCCCGTAATCCGCATAAGGAATGCTGACCGGCTCCGCAAAATATCCGAGACGGTCAGCAAGCATATTTGAGAGATATGCGCCCGAAGCCCCCAAAGTGGGTGTCTCGACCGTTCGGCGCTGTATATGGGCTACTACCGGAATATCGGTAGTTACCAGCTCCGCCGCTCTGGCCTTGATGCTTCTTGACCTACACCATTGGTGGAAGTTGAATAGCCCCCCCCCGGCTCGATACTACGAAACTTTCGTGGTATTCCACCGCCTGCGGGGCAGCCCCTTGAAACGACGGCCCGCCATTCACAACATGAAAAGCACTGCGCTGATCTGCGCACTGGATTTGACTTGCCAGCGCCTTTGTTGCGTCGCATCGTTGGACGTAACAACCTTTCCGCTCTTGCCGCCAAGCCCGCCTCGGATGGTGTGGCCCGTGCCAAATCCTTCAATGGCACCTGAAATGCTCTTGGTCGCATTTGAAATCGCACCAAGTTGAAGGGTGTCATTTTTCAAAACGAGACCGACCGGATAATCGGCCCGTCAGCGGTCCCCAAAACTCGGGAGCGTCAAAATAGGTGCCCCCAAAACTGGGGATACCTCGGGTAGTTCTGGCCGTGAGTCCAACGAAAGGGTGCAACGCTGCGCCCTTTTACGATTTGCTCGTATAAGCTTAATGCGCACGCGGCGGGGTATCCTGAATTTCAAGGAGCCCCCGCAGCTCAAGTAGATGGAGGAAAAATCTCCCGCATCTTCTGCAGTCTGGACCCCCGTTTTGAGGGTGCAGGCCATCCGCCCCAGCGCAAAAAGATAGATTACATTTTGCACTACCCTTTTCGGGTAGTTGCCTTACATTTTGGTGTCTAGTTTAAGACACGCTGCATTACATTTTTGTGTCTAGTCTTGCGCAGCGTGGCTTACATTAGTGGTACGTAAGAGGCATTTTTTGAGTGAAATTGCCGAATACGCAAATAACGCGCTTTCAGGCGGGCAAAATGTCGCGTTTTGGGCGCTCTGTACCCTTCCACAAAAATGAGGCAGCACGGCACGGCAACCCCTCGTTGGTCGCGAGTGGCTAAAGCGGCCTTGGCGCTAACAATGGCCGACGCACCTATCTGCGCGACATATTTAGCAAGCGCTCCGGCGCCGGCCGCAACAAGCAGCTTAACAACGGTGTCTATGTTTTCGGCAAGAACAAGAATGGCCGACGATATAACCTGAGTGGCACCGCTAGCCGTGTTCGCTTCGCCAACAAATACACTCAGGCTATTTTTCATTGCCGTGAAAGCGTCTTTTACTGTCGTGGCCATACCGTCAGCCGCCGCCTTATTGGCATCCAAAGACTGCCGAAGACCCTCGTTGAGCATGTCGGCAGTCAGCTTGCCTTCGGCCCCCATCTTGCGAATTTCGGCTGTCGTTTTGCCAGATGCGTTCGCAATATCATTAATAATGGTCGGCGTAGCCGCAATGATCGTCTGCCAGCCTTGCGCGTCCACCTTGCCAGTCTGTATCGACTTTGTGAAGGCTGATACAGCGCTGTCCGCGCGTTGCGTACTTGCGGCGTTCTTGACAAATGAATAGCTCAGACTGTCCACGATATCCAGTGCCTGATCGGTGCTGTAGCCCATCGAGCGCAAGGAATCAGCTGTGAGGATATACACCTCCTGCGCCTCAGACAGTGCCCGATACGTTCCATTTGCGGTCGCCAGCAAGCGCTGCTGGACCTGCTCGTACTCGGCCTGGCTGGCCGTTGCCATTCTGATGCGTTCGGCCATCTCGTTGTAGGCCTCAGCCATACCAATGAGATTCCCGATACCCTGAAGGGTAAGCAGGCCGCCCAACACTTTCGTGAGGCCCCCAATTGATGAGGATGCGCTGGTAGATTCTTTGCCCAGGCCACGAACAGCAGTGGCTGTCTTGGTCATTTGAAACTGGGCGTCTTTGGCTGCTTTATCAGTCTTGCCGAATTGCTTATTCAGGCTGTCCAATGACCTGTCAGCGTCCGTATTTGCGCCAAGCAGCTTGGACGTATCGGCCTCGACTGTAAAATACACCGAGCCTGCATTTAATCCTTCAGCCATTACAGCTCTCCTTGAGTAAGGTTGCCGGCTGCATGGGTCTTTGCAAGGCCTCCAGCGCTGCCAGTCGTCGTTTAATTACACTTGCCATATCGTGTTCCGCTCAGGATTTCAGGCTATCCAACGCCTGGGCCTGCTCTCTCAAGACCGTACGCAGAGCCTTCCGCAGCTCTTGCCCCTTTCGCCGCACCCCACCCTTGTATGCATTCCTACTCGACATGGCTTTTCCTTGTGCCGTCTTGGCCCCTGTCGATCTTACCCAAGGTTTCCAGCTCCTTATCTTCTCGGCCTGTTCGAGCCGCTGCTCTAATGTCCATCGTCTGGCCGCCATGGGTCACCTCTAATAGTTCGTTTTGCGCCGTTACGCTTCCGGGTGCGGGCGTGGGCACCCCGTTATTCACTTGCTGATGCCCTTGAGAGATGTTGGCCTGTTTGGTTATGACCACCTGTCGTGGGTATTTCAGCTCTGTCAGCGCCTGGATAGTCGCCCGGCACTGTGCTTGCACCTTCAAGCCTAGGTTCATGTGCGTCTGATATTGCTTCAAATTATCCTGGACTGATGCCCTGCGAATCATGGCGGCGAACATCTGCTGCAAAGCCTGGGCCTGCCCCACAAGCATGGCTTCCATGCTAGACATGTCACCACTCTGAACCTCTTTAATTTGCTTTCTCAGGGCAAACACAGATGCTGCAAAGTCGTATTTATCGGCATAGTTCGCCCGCATTGATGCCTCAGAGGCTGAGCAACTGGCGATAGCTGAATCGCTGTGCACCTTAGCGGCGATCCTTTTTTCTGCTAGGTCGTCGGCTGCCTTTTGCTCTGCCGCTGCGAGCGCTTTCTTAGTGGCCATCTATAGATCTCCTTAATGCCAGAAGCCGCCAATTACGACCGCCTCCGGCTGCTGGGTTATGGGTTGAAATACTTGGCAGGGTCGGGGGCGCGGTCGGTATCTTCGAACTGATGCCCGTTGAAATATATCTTCGGGTCAGGCACACCCACCTGCTGACTGTTGGTCGCCGGCTCATCTGCCGACTTGCTGCCAGCTACCGTTTGATAAAGCTCGTCCAGCGCCTTGCCTGTCAGGTCATCAGCGACGATCTGGCCGTACTTTTCCGCTACTGCTTTGCGCTTCATGGCTATGTCCGCTTTCGCATCATCGGGCAATAGATTCTCGACGGCCTTGCCAGCGGCACGTACGATATCCCCCGTAAGGTCGCTCAACTCGCGAAGATCGGAAAGGCTGGTCGATTCGCCGCTTGACTGGGCGCTCTGATTTGCGGTGCAAAGTGTGCCGCGCTGTTTGTTGGTGGTCATGATTTATTACTCCTGTTTAGATGCGGGTTTCATACTTCGTAAACTCAAAGCCAGTGGTGTAGGCCATCAACTCATGCCGGTCACCAAGGTTAATTCCGTGGCTCATCGCTGACCTCAGTTGGTCCATTAAGCCTTGGGCCAGCGGGCAGGTAATTGCCCCGGTATCGGCCAACAACTCATCGGGTAGTTTTTTGGATCGGACAACCTGCATCGCCTTGTTATGGCTCAACACGCGCTCACGGTGGGTCGCTTGAATCTGGCTCAGCAATGGCGCAAGCTTCTCCACCAGCGATTCGGCTTGCGTGGCCAGATCTTGGATGCGCTTGGGCTGATCAGCCATTTCTGCCTTAACTTGGGCCAGCTCCTGTTCGGCCTCTTGGCGTTCCGCTTCCGGCAAGGCCTTATTCAGCGCCTGGTGCTCAACCCGAAGGCGACGTGCAGTGCGCTCGGCGTCGAGCTGCTGATCTTCCAGGGCGTCGACGTTGCCGCCATCCTGCATGATTGCCAGCATTTCGGCGTCAAAGTCGCGGGCTTCATGTACGGCCTGGGCTTTGGTGATCTCAGCCAGACGGGCCCTGATCTGTTCAGAAGTTTGTTGCTGCATGGTGTAGTCCTTTGGGCTATGCCCGTAATTCACGGTTGATAAATCTATCAATGGTGGGCTGCTTCATGGTTCATAGCCCTCATCTGTGTCATCGGTGGTTTGATCGACTGCCCGGCGCTTGCGGCTGACGTGATAGGGGGTCAGCACCGCGTGGACCACCATGTCTAAGGCTGGCCTGTAGCCTCCCGTCTTAGCCTGGTAGACCTTTGGGGTCAGGGCGCCAGATACCGCGATGCTGTCGCCTTCCTGCAGGGCATTGAGCGCTTCACACACTGGGGTTCGAAAGGCGATCACACTGCAGATCATCCCTTCGCCGTTACCAGCGGCTGCTCGTATCGCCATCGTGGTGTAGGGCTTGCCATTTTTATCGGTGCCCTGTTTGGGGATGCCGATAACCTTTCCTGCTATCAGGGCGTCAATCATTGCGCTTTCCTTTTTTGATGGTTGCTTTGGTGGCCTCGTGGGGGGTCACCCTGGCTTTACTACCTAGACTCAGCTTTGACTGCACCACTGATAACTGCCTAGATCTGACCACTACAGATGGTAAAGCTAGAAGAAGCCCGATAATCGGTCCTAGGAAACGTTGGCTTTTCCCATAACAAGACCGATAGTCGGGCCTACGATTACGCCTACCTGCCCGATAGTCGGGCCTATAGGGGTGTCTCTTGGCCCGATAGTCGGGCAGGGCGATCTGTTTTAGACAGACCATCTGGCGTACTCGCCTCGTGGCAAAGACTGCGGACCGCAATCCATGCCTGAGTGGTAGTGCAGTGGTGCCCATGTCACGGCAAACCAACTGGTTCGGTTTGGCAGGCGTCCTTGCCGTGTGCGAAATATCAGCCCACGGTCTTCCAGGATGCTCAGGCCTCGCGTAATGGTGTCCTTTGAAGTCCAGCCACGCTCTTCGGTCATGTACCGCCAGGACGCTTGTAAGCGCCCGTTGTTGGCGTTGCCCGTGCTCAGCTGCATGGCTATGTCGATCAACAGCCGGACTTGCTGGCCATTCAGTGTTTTGAAAGCCTCCGACTCCAAAACCACATGAGGCAACGCTAAGAATCGACCCCCATCGCGATTGTGTTTGGCGCTCTGTGCGGTGGCCATTCATTGCGCCTCCGTACTGGAAGGGTGCAATTTGGAATGTGACCCTTTGCCGCTTTGGCGTGTAAGTTCGCTCATCATTGCAGACCCCCCGGCGCGTCATGGGTGCTGTGGGCGCTGCCCTGGATGGCCATAAGCAGGCTGTCTGCCGTGTAGCCGCGTGTCTGTAGGATCGTGCCCATGCTCATGAGTACGGCCAGCGCTGCCTCATCAGGTGTGCACTTGACCCTTGCTGAGTGCGCCATAACGAGGGGCAACAGCGTGTCCATGATGAACGGCTCGTGTTTGTCCATGGCGTTTTTAGTCATGCCTCGCCTCCGGTACGTCACCGCTGGTAATGGCCGCCCATAGAGCAGTTGCGAGATCTTCGGTGCGCTTGTGCTCTTCTTCAAGGACGGCTATATAGGAATCGAGGTCTTTGATTTGACCTCCGGCGGTCAGCGCCCGATCAAGCACGTCCAAAAGGGCTGCGACTTTGGTCTGCCTGCGGGTGAGGTCGTCGTAGGCATCCATGATTCGTTCGCTCATGACGTCCCCTTCGAATTTGTCTGCAAACGAGGATCAACGAGAACCTGCCAACGCCGACTCCCCGCAATGGAGAGCCCGCCGGTTGCGCGAGCGACCAGCCTAGCTTCCAGTCGTGCATCAACGTAATCGCGCAACTCTTCAAGCCACCCATCACTGAAAGGCTGATCGCTTAGGTGGGCAATCAAATCCGCCTTCAGGTTCATAACGCTTGCGTTTCGAGCTACAGGCTTTTGCAAAAGCTCGCCATTGCTACCGGGGTATACGAGTACGGCGCGCGCGCCTTCGGGAATGGTGATATCGATCGTGGTCATGCCGACACCCCCGCAATGATTGCGCCCAGTTCGCGGGAAAACTCTGCATTGAACGCCTCGGCCCTATCAACAGGCGATGGCAGGCCAGCGCAATGCGCCTGGCAGCGGTTATCACGCCATGCAGCAAGGGTCAGGGTAGGGGCGCCAGTAAACCAGAGACGCGCAGCGTGGCGGGCTTCTTTTTCGGTCAGGGGGTAGGTGTGCTCAGAACGAGCAAGAGTGGGTAATGCAGCCATGTCGTGGCCTCCGTAAGCAGGTAAACCGCCCTCATCGTCGCCAAACGATGGTGGGCAGCAAATGGCGGGGTTGGCGAACCGGCGCTTACGAGTACCGGCATACCCGAAGGTATCCCCGCCATTGCCGCCCATAGGAGACATGGCTTGCAAATGAAAAACCGCCTTGGGGCGGCGGTTCATTCGCCGTAAGCTACACAGGTCGCCAAACCCGGCCGCATTTGTTGGTGCGACGGTTTTAGTATGCCGAAGATTTATAAAATGTGCAAGCAAATAAATGGCGGTCATCATGCTTCACCCCGCAGGTGATAGCGGGCGCAGCCGCGGTGCTCGTAGCCGTCACGGTCGTGCAGCGTGACAAATTCCGTCAAAATGTCATAGCCCATGCGGCGAAGCTCAATGATGCGGGTAGGCGCTTGATAGCAGCCCAGGCGGCGTAGTTCATAGGAGGTCTTGGGGCTAAGTCGTAATGCCTCCAGAATGCGCTGGCGCTGCGATTCGCTGGCCGTGGATTTGTCTTTAGACATGGCTCACCTCCAGCGCGTGGTTAAGATCCTGCAGGGCCACCCTGGCCGCTAGGTATCCATCCTTGTGATCATGGGCCATCAGCATGGCATTGCGGGCCACAGACTGCGCCACAATCAGCATGGCTTTGCTGGGCAGAGGTAAGGTGTGCCTCTCACCTGATTTAACGCCCACGGCCTTGTTGATGGCCCGATTGATGTTCATGTGCACATAGCGCTGCTTATCGGTGCCGTCAGCCAGGCGGGCTATCTCATCGTGCAGGCTGTGATAGGTGGGCAAGTACTCGGTTTGGTGAATGTCCTGTGCTTGTCGGGCTTCACGGAAGGCCAGGACCAAGCGGACCTTGAGCTGGCGCACCTTAGCTGTGTTGCGGCTGTAGGTGAGCAGCAGATACGCCTGATCTTCGTTCAGCAGGGCATACCGCTCAGGTTGACCGCGCCCCGCGATTTCTCCGGTCTGAAACCGGAGTATTCCAAGCTCGCGAAAATCATCGACGTAATCGGTCAGCAGCTCGCGGACGTTCTGATGCTTGTTGCCCAGCACCTGCGCAATCAGGCGCGAATCGATACGAGGCTCTGTTGAAGATCCCGTTAGGATGATAGAATTGGGCTGCTGTCCGCTTTGCTTTGCCGCCTTCACGCCCTGTTCCCGCAGGGCGTTGGCATTTGTGGGGCCAATCATTACACGCCCTCCGCATTGGCTGCTTGCCAGCCGGCAGGGTCGGCCAGCCAGGCGCGCAGGTCTGAGACGCTCCAGGCGCTGACGCGAGGGGAAAGCTTTATGGGTTTGGGAAAACGGCCATCAGCGCACCATTTCCAAACGGTGGACTTAGCCAGGCCGCTGACGCCAGCAACGATAGGCAGGCGAACATACCCAGTACCGGGCAGTGTTGCGGCATAGGTTTCAGTAATGACGGGAGCGTGTACCGCCCTCTGGGGTGCTGCGGTACGAACAGGGGTTGGCGTAGTTGCGTGCATTCTGCTGTGACCTCATGTAGATGAACATGGGCCATAGTGTGCGTCGAACCAGGGCATGAAAAACCCACACAGCCAATAACCATGCGGGTTTTGAGTCATCTTACGCCGTAAAGTGATAGAAAGGTCACTCTACGAAGTAGAGGTCTTTCTATCTTTGGATACCCAGTTCCTAATCGTTTCAGGCTTCACGCCAAACACGGTGGCAACATCAACCAAAATAACTTTCACCTTCTTATCAGGGTAAGTTCTACGTATTTCATGAAACTTTTTTACGGCCAGGGTCTGTCTCTCAGCAGATGAGGCATATCCAACTTGTTTAAGGGACTTCTTGTGTCTAGTTGCAACAGCCTTGCGTCCCGTCCGAGACTCATTCCCGTACACGACCCATAGGACCTGGAGCCTACCCAATTCAACGGCTTTCAAGACCAGATCATCATTGAGATCGGCGGCTTTAAGCAGAACGCAAGCTACCTCGACCAACCTGGCAGCCAAGTCTTCCTGAGAGTCTCTTTCGTAACCTTCCTTCGCAACATGATTGGTAATGCTCCGACCTTCAAACTTCGTATTTTGATCAAGTATTGTTGTAGCAGGCGGTTCTATGCTCCATTCTTTCATATCACCCCAACGAAAGATGCGAGCAGCTGCAGGCAATCCTTTGCTTTGCAAGTAGGCGCAGCCTGCATCGTGAGCGTCTTGCGCCTGATCTCTCCAGGTTTGTGGTTTTACGGAATGCTCCCCAAGGAAGCGTATAAGAGTAGTGACATCATCATCACTTTCCGCCGCAGCCGTTCGGATCTTTGAATACCGCCTTCCTATAATTTTTATTTTCATCACGCCGTCCTATGCGCCGTCCATTAAAAAAGGTGCCAGCATCAGGCCGGTGGACGTTCCGGCTTTTCGGGGATCAGCCTAGATGCTGGCGTAAAGCTGTTCAATTAGCTGGCCTTGGCCACTCCCAACGACACTACGTTATCAACCTGTATAGCGTCCAAATGATCCGCCCAGGCCTGCATCATCTTGGCCCGCTGAGGCAAATACAGGGCATGGTTATAGGCCGCGCTGGTTTCGTCACGCTCCTGATGGGCTAGCTGCAGCTCGATATGCTCATGCGGCCAGCCCTGCTCATGCAGGATGGTCGACGCCACGCCTCTGAAGCCATGGCCGGTCATGCGGGACTTGTAGCCCATGCGGTACAAGGCGTAAAGGATCGTGTTATTGCTCATGTGCCGCTTCTTGTACACATCGCCAGGGAATACATAATCAGCGTCAAACGAGATGACCTGCAGCCGCTCAAGTACCTGTACGGCCTGTTTGGACAACGGCACGATATGCGGCGTAGCCATTTTCATGCGCTCGCTCGGAATATTCCAGCGCCGGCCCGGCAGATCAAACTCGGCCCAGGTGGCCTCAATCAACTCAGCTGTACGAACGAACGTCAGCGCCATCAGCTGCATTGCCAGCCGGGTATGTTCGCCGCCCACGTAGCCATTGATATCCCGCAACAGCTGGGGTAAGTCCTTAGCCTCGACCCGCGAGTAGTTACGCTTTTTCCTTGGCTGAAGAATGTCACCAGGCCGTATATCCGCCACTGGGTTGCGTTCTGCCAGGTCATGAGCCACGGCGTACCGCATGATCTGATTACACTTTTGCAGCTGGCGCTTGGCCATGTCTACAGCCCCGCGCGCCTCAATAACTTTGACCGCTTTGCGAACCATGGTGGTGGTCAGCTCCGATATGGGCCTGCTGCCAATGGCTGGAAATATATCCAGCTCCAGACGGTGCCACACTTCATCGACGTGTTTTTTAGTTTTGCCGGTCTTCCAGTGCTCGTGCCATTTTTCCGCTACCGCCTCAAATGTGAGGGCGTTATCTTGGCTTTGCTCTTTGCGGGCGTCCATGGGGTCTGTGCCGGCTGCAAGCAGGTCGCGCGCTGCCTGATGGGCGGCTGTGGCCTTGGCCAGGGTCGTTTCAGGATATACCCCCAACGCCAGTGTCTTTTCTTTACCGCCAAATCGATATTTGTAGCGCCAGTACTTAGAGCCGCTCGGGTTGACCAACAGGTGCAGGCCGCCTCCAGCCCCCAGCTTATAGGGCTTTTCCTTGGGCACAGCCTGCTTACATTGAAGGTGGGTTAGAGCCATTTTGGGGGTACATTTCTCAAGGGGTTCAAGACATACCCCCAAATGTACCCCTAGATGGGGGTATCTGGCTATAGCCCGTTATGGACTACCGTAGACAACAAAAAGCCCGCAGAGCATTTAACTGTGCGGGCTTCGTAGACTTCTGTGTACTACCGTAGATGCATTCTTGGCGGACAGAGGGGGATTCGAACCCCCGATACGCTATAAACGTATACACGCTTTCCAGGCGTGCGCCTTCAACCGCTCGGCCACCTGTCCTACACGCTTCTTGAACAAAGCGAAGTCCGCTATTCTAACAGAATCGGCCTGGCTTGTGCGCCCTGCCCTGTCGTCCCCCTAACGAATGAAAAAGTCCAGAGGTGCCAGGACCAGTTGCGGAAACAACAACAGCAGCAACAATACAGACATCTGCGCCAACAAATAAGGCGTTACGGCCCGGAAGACAGGCTCCATGCGTACCCGGGCCACACCACACACCACATTGAGCACGGTGCCCACCGGGGGCGTAATCAAACCGATGGCATTATTCATGATGAACAACACGCCGAAATACACGGGGTCGATACCTGCCATCCGAACAGTGGGCATCAATACAGGCACCAAGATCAATATCGTTGGTGCGAAGTCCAGCACAGTGCCCACGACAAACACCAAGAGCATAATGGCCAGCATCAGCAGAATGGGGCTATCGGTAAAGGGCTGGAGGATGTCAGCAACAGCCATGGGAATATTAGCCGCCGCAATCAACCATGCCGAAACCTGCGCGGCCGCGACAAGAAACATGACAATGGCAGATGTCTTGCCTGCAGCTAAAAGCAAGCCGTACAAGGCGCCGACTTTGAGCTCCCGGTATACGCAAAACCCAACGAACAAGGCGTAGAAGACGGCCACTACCGCCGCTTCAGTCGGCGTGAAGTAACCGCCCCGCAGCCCGCCAACGATAATCACCGGCATGAGCAACGCCCAGAAGCCCGCAATGGTTGCGGACCAACGTTGACGGGAAGACTTCTTTTCGCCGCGCGGCATACCGTCACGTCGCGCCTGAAACGCCCAGGTAGCGACCAGTGCCAGCGCCATCATTATGCCGGGCACAATACCCGCCATGAACAATTTGGTGATCGAGATATTGCCGACCACACCAAGCATCACAAAACCGATTGAAGGGGGAATGATAGGCGCAACAATGCCGCCAGATGCAATCAGACCAGACGCCCGTGGCACGCTGTAGCCGGCATCGCGCATCATGGGCATGAGCAACGCCGCCACCGCAGCCGTGTCAGCGATGGCGGACCCTGAAAGCGAAGCCATGATGACACACGCGAAAATGGCGACGTACCCCAAGCCACCACTGAAGTGACCAACCCAGGCACTCGCGACGGCAACAATACGACGCGAAATCCCGCCTGCATTCATGAGTTCGCCCGCCAGGACGAAGAACGGGATGGCAATCAGGGGAAAGCTGTCCGCCCCCGAAAGCATATTCTGCGCCACGATCTGGGCGTCGAAGAAGTCCATGTACCACATCATGGCCATACTGCATGCAATCAGCGAGAATGCGATCGGCACACCAAGGGCCATGGCGGCCAGTAACGACACCACAAAAATTCCAATGAGCATCTTGTATCCCGCTAGTCGATATAGTTGGAGGGAACGAACTCGGAAGGGGACATCCTGCCCAATGCCAATCTTGCAATATTAAACAGTGTCACCAGCCCTATCGACGCTGCGCAAAGGTAAGCAGCAGAATAAACAATACTCATTGAAATCCCGGTGATTAGCCCAACGTTCGCAACGTTCAGGGCATGCTGCTTCAGCAAGCCCCACAACAGCACGCTGCAACAGATCAACACCAAAACTTGCCCCAGCAATACCGCAACAAAAAGCGGCTTGCCTGACAAATGCCTGACCAAGACATCGACACCCAGATGACCACCTTCGCGCATAGCGACGATCGCACCCAAAAAGGTCAGCCAAATGAACATGAATCGCGACAGTTCCTCTGCGATATTGACGCCAGAGTTAAAGAAGTGGCGCAGGACGACATTGCCAAAAACCATCAGGCACATTGCCGCCAAGCACAACACCATCACGAGTTCAAGGATCTTGAAATACCAGTTCGTCAGTTTTTTCATTAGTGAATGTGCCGGTAAAAGTTGCCTTCACAGGGAGAAGATTTTTCCCGGATTCATGATGTTCCGGGGGTCTAACGATTTTTTTAGCTGCCGCATGACGTTGACGGATGCCTCGCCGAGCTCGTCGATCAAAAAGCCCTGCTTGTGCAGGCCTATGCCATGCTCACCGGTGCAGGTACCATCCATGGCCAGCGCCCTGGCAACCAGGCGGGCGTTGACTTCTTCTGCACGATGAATCTCGGTGGTATCGTCCCCATCGATCAGCATCTGAACGTGAAAATTGCCATCCCCGACATGGCCCACCACAGGCGCAACCATACCGAATTGCCGCAAGTCGTCTAAGGTTTCGTTGACACAATCGGCCAGCCGTGAAATAGGCACACACACATCGGTAACGATTGAGCGCGCACCGGGACGCAACTGCAAGGCGGCAAAGTACACATTGTGGCGCGCCGCCCACAGCCTACTTCGCTCTTCGGGGCTCGAAGACCACACAAAATGAGCAGCACCAAAGTCTTGCGTAATCTCCTGCACCAACGCTATTTGCTCTTTCAGCCCTGACTCACTTCCATGGAACTCAAAAAAAAGATGAGGCTGCTCGGATAAGCCGGTTTTGCTATACAGATTAAGCGCCTGGATAGCGACGGGATCGATAAACTCGCAACGCGCAATAGGCACCCCCAACTGAATGATCTGAACAACGGACTGAACTGCGGCGTTGATATCAGGAAAGGCACAAACTGCCGCCGTCGTGCTCTCGGGGAGCGGGTGCAACCTTACAGTAGCCTCAACGATTACACCCAACGTGCCCTCCGCACCTACAAAAAGACGAGTCAAGTCATAGCCCGCCGCAGACTTTCTGGCGCGCCGTCCCGTATGCACAACATCACCATTAGCCATTACGACCTTCAGGTTCACGACGTTTTCCCGCATGGTTCCGTAACGCACGGCGTTCGTACCCGAAGCTCTGGTAGAGCACATGCCACCGATACTGGCATCTGCCCCGGGGTCCACCGGAAAAAACAAACCTGTATCGCGCAAGACGGCGTTCAAGGCTTCACGCGTCACTCCGGGCTGCACCGAGGCCGTTTGATCCTCGGCGTTGATGCCTACGACGCCATCCATCTGCATGAGATTCAGCGTAAGCCCACCATTGACGGCCAGCGTATGGCCTTCCAACGAAGATCCCGCCCCATAAGGAATGAGTGGCACATTGAAGGCACTACACAGTTGGACGATTTCGACCACTTCTGCCGTTTCGTGCGGGAAGGCAACCGCATCGGGCAAAGTTGGGGCGAAGATGGATTCGTCTCGTCCATGATGCTTCCGTAGTGAGATGCTGGTGGAGAAACGCTCTCCCAGCATCTCGCCAAGCCGAGCAGTGAAGTCTGCTGGTAACTGGGACTGCTGCATCAGGATTTCGTGCTGGCACGCACGGCGGCAATCTCAGCTTGCAGCAAAGTCATGAACTCTGGGCCAATCTTCTCCAGATGCGGAGCGATGGCAGGCGGAACGAGTTCACGAATTTTCTGTAGATCTTGCTCTGAGAAACTGGTAACTTGCATGCCTTCGGCCTTCATGTTCTCCAAAGCGACTTCGACTTCGGACGCGGTCAGCTCTCGCTGATAGTCAGTGGCATTCTTTGCGGCAGTCGTCATGATGCTTTGCTCTTCAGGTGTCAAGCCATCCCAAAATTTCTTGGACACCGCAAAGATAAGAGGTGAATATACGTGACCAGAAAGTGTCATGTATTTTTGCACTTCATAAAAGCGTTGAGTGTTCATCAGAACGATGGGGTTTTCCTGCCCATCAAATGACCCGGTCTCCAGGGCCACAAACAGCTCGGACCAGGCCAGCGGCGACGCGTTGGCGCCCAGTGCCTTGAACGCATCAAGCGTAAGCGGATTGGGCTGGGTGCGTAGCTTCAAGCCTTTGAGGTCTGCCAGAGTATTGACAGGACGGCGTGAGTTCGTGATATGACGAAAACCGTTCTCCCACCACCCCAAGACATGTATGCCAACCGCGCTAAGTTTCTTGTTCAGGTAATCGCCCACTGGGCCGTCAAAAACCGCGTGCGCTTCGGCCTCGGACTCAAACAGGAAAGGGACGTCTTGAAAGCCCAGTTCCTTGACCTGCCCGAGCATGCCCAGAGCACTGCCCGTGTAAAACTCCTGGACGCCGCCCTGCAATGCCCCCAGCATCTGCGGATCGGGGCCCAAAGCCTGATTGGCAATTACAGATATTTTGGTCTTTCCTCCGGTTGCCTCCTGTATTTCTGCCGAAAACTTTTTGGCGGCCTGCCCCGCCGGATGGTTGTCGGCCATGCCATGGCCGAAACGCAGGTTGCGATCCTTGAATTCCTGCGCCTGAACACTGCCCACTGTGGCAAAGCCTGCCATGGCGGATAGTACGGTCATGGCCACTATACGTTTGAATTTCATTTTTTATCTCCTCTTAATTATCATTGTTGGGCATAACGCCCATCAAGCAGAATCGGCATGCTGAACACGGTTGCTGAGCAGGCCTATACCTTCTATTTCAACTTCACAGACATCGCCAGGCTGCATGTACAGCTTTGGCTCCCGAGCATGCCCAATGCCGGCCGGCGTGCCGGCAACAATGACGTCGCCGGCCTCCAAAGTCATGACCTCGCTGATGGTGACGATGAGCGACTCTACGTCGAAAACCATGTCTGTGGTGTTGGCGGACTGCACCGTCTGACCATTCAGACGCGTTTCCAGCTCGAGCCCGCGTGCGCCTTGCGGCAGTTCGTCGGCCGTGACCAGGCAAGGGCCGAACGCTCCTGTGCCATCAAAGTTCTTTCCCATGATCCATTGCGGGGTTTTGAATTGATATTCGCGCACACTGCCATCATTGAATATGGAATAGCCCAACACATGGTCTAGGGCCTCTGCGCGAGCTATGTGCTTGCCACCCTTGCCAATGATCACAGCTAGCTCGCCTTCAAAATCCAAGGTTGGAGAAACTGCCGGGTGGATCATCGGGTCACCGTGAGCGATCACGCTGGTGTTAAATCGAGAAAACAGTGTCGGGTACTTGGGCTGTTCGAAGCCGCTTTCCGCAGAGTGGTCCGTATAGTTCAGCCCCACGCAGATAATCTTGGCAGGCTGGGCTACGGGTGGCAGCAACCGCAGGGCATCGAGGTCCACTGTGGCTTGGCGTAGCATTAACGTAGCCGCGTTTATCAGTGCTTCAGCCCCCTTCTGAATGAGCGAATCCACCGAGCCAGGATATTGAGAGGCATCTTCCGTGCACCCATGCCAGAACCCCGTTGCCGGATCCTTGGCGGCCCAGCCCTCATGACCGTCAGACAAATAGCGCGAAACCTTCATTTAGAACTCCCGTTAAGCAGATGAGCAGATGGGCCACACTATATCATTAGTATCTATTTTTAGTGATAAAATATATTATTATTTGATTAGAATAAACCCTTACAATCGATGCATTCATGAAAATTAGTCAAAAATCGACTCAGGCCGAAACCGTACGTCACCTGATTCGCGCTGAAATCCTGGACGGTCGCTTGGCGCCTGGCGCTAAGCTCAACATCAAATCCCTTGAAGGCAGGCTAGGTGTAAGCTTGGGTGCAATACGCGAAGCGTTGTCGCGCCTGAGTGCAGAAGGCATGGTCACCGCCGAGGCCCACCGGGGCTATCGGGTCAGCACCATAAGCGCAGAAGAATTACTCGACCTGACGAGAACTCGCATTGAAATCGAGTCCCTGTGTTTGAGCAAAGCACTATTTCATGGAGATGTAGAATGGGAAACCCGGATTGTAGGAGCTGCCCATCGCATGGAGCGCCTCCAGCAATCTGCGTCAGATCCAGAAGCCAGGGTGACTGAAAACTGGAACCAAGCCCATGGCGAGTTCCATGAAGCGCTAGTCAGTGCGTGCCCAAGCATGTGGCTGCATAGAATGCGCAAGCTGCTTTACGAGCAAAGTGAGCGCTACCGCAGGTTGTCCGTGCCGCTGGATACCGACAATCGCGATGTTCGCGAAGAGCACAGGCGCATTATGGATGCCGTGTTGCGCCGTGATGAAGCAAGCGCCCTCCAAGAACTCGAACAACACCTCCTGGCGACCGCAGAAATCATTCTAAGATCACCGCTATTACAGGCCGGTCAAATAGAGGCGTCAGACGACGACAATTGAAGACGGCCAGGCAGGAATCATCCAGGCATCAAAGGCCTGCCAGTATCCAGGCCGCAGCTTTTTCAGCAATCATAAGCGTCGGACTATTGGTATTGCCGCTTGTGATGGTTGGCATAATGCTGGCATCTACCACCCGAAGTCCTGCCACACCATGCACCTTTAAATGGCTATCTACCACCGCCATAGGATCATCCAACTTGCCCATTTTCGCGGTTCCCACCGGGTGAAAAATAGTCGTGGCAATATCGCCTGCCAAGCGTGAAAGCTCATCATCAGATTGAAACTGTACTCCCGGCTTGTATTCTTCGGGCTGATAGCTCGCCAACGCGGGCTGTGCAACGATACGGCGGGTGAGTCGCAATGAGTCTGCGGCGACCTTGCGATCGTCGTCAGTGCTCAAATAGTTAGGCGCAATGGCTGGTGCCTCGGAGGCAAGCTGGCTTTTGATTTGCACGCTGCCCCGACTTGACGGATTAAGATTGCAAACACTGGCTGTAAAGGCGTTGAAACCATGCAACGGCTCGCCAAAGGCCTCCAGGCTCAGGGGTTGTACGTGATACTGGATGTTGGCAAAAGAATAGGAGGAGTCGCTACGCGTAAAAGCCCCTAACTGAGAGGGGGCCATGCTCATGGGGCCACTGCGCTTAATAGCATATTCCAGCCCTATCTTAGATTTGCCCCACAAGCTCGCTGCCATCATGTTCAAAGTCTGGACACCCTGAACCTTGAATACGCTTCGTATCTGCAAGTGATCTTGCAAGTTGCCGCCCACACCGGGCTTGTCGGCCAAGACTTCGATACCGTGCCGATGCAGGAGCGCGCCCGGCCCGATACCCGATAACTGCAGCAATTGCGGAGTACCGATGCTGCCGGCACTCAGAACAAGCTCTTTTCGAGCCTTCACATTAAGGACTCGTCCACCGCGACGAACGGATGCGCCCGTACATCGGAGCCCGCCCTCCGGCAAGCGCTCTATCACCAGACGTTCAGTCTGGGAGTGCGTCCAGAGTGTAAAGTTAGGCCGCGACGTGCATATTGGTCGCAGAAAGGCTTTGGCCGCGTTCCAGCGCCAGCCACTTTTCTGATTTACCTCGAAATAGCCCACGCCTTCGTTATCACCCTGATTAAAATCCTCTGAGGAGGGGATACCAGTCTGCTGCGCCGCTTTTGAAAAGGCATCGAGAATATCCCAGCGCAAACGCTGCTTTTCAATACGCCACTCGCCGCCACAAGCATGGAATCTGGCAAACTCTTCCCGTAATTTCGTATTTTCAAAATGAACAACCTTACGTTGAGAGTCCAGTCGGTAGTGGCTTTCGTGCGCCTTGAAATCAGCCAGACAGTTTTCCCAAGACCAGGCATCATCGCCAACCATGGCAGCCCAGTTATCATAATCGCGGGACTGGCCGCGCATATAGATCATGCCATTGATGCTGGAGCAACCGCCCAGGGTCTTGCCGCGTGGGTAGCGCAGGACACGACCGTTCAAACCCTGATCGGGTTCGGTGTTGTACAGCCAGTCGGTACGCGCATTGCCTATGCAATACAGATACCCGACGGGGATGTGTATCCACGGATAGTTATCCTTTCCGCCCGCTTCGATCAGAAGAACACGCACGAGCGGATCGGCGCTTAAGCGGTTGGCCAGCAGACAACCGCTGGTTCCTGCCCCCACGATGACATAGTCGAACTCAATCTCAGACATATCCCCCTCCAGTGGCGCCCACTTTAGCAATCACCGCTGAAGAATGCTACCAAGTATTTCTTGCATCAAATATAAGGATAACTAATAATGAAAATATGAATATCCAAACTCTTGCGGCCTTTGTGACGGTCGCCCGTGAAGGAAGCCTCACCCGTGCCGCACAAAAGCTGCATATAACCCAGCCCGCCGTCGGTCTGCATATCAAGAAGCTTCAGGATCAGACTGGCCTGCGCCTGTTAACACGCACCGCGCAGGGCATGCAACTCACCGCTGATGGCTCCGCTTTATTGCCACTGGCAGAGCACGTTATCCATTCTCAATCAAGTTTCAAAATTGCTGCACAAAGGCTCAGCAAGGAGATACGCGGATGCCTGCGAATCGGCACCATCCTGGATCCCGAATTCCTGCGGCTGGGAGGTTTATTAAAAGAACTATTGGGCTACACCCGCAACCTCGAGATCGTACTGGCTCACGGCATGAGTGGCGAAGTATTGCAGCGGGTCATGGGCGGCGAACTTGATGCAGGCTTTTATTTGGGAATTCCCGATGACAAGGCACCCCCTACCGAAACGTTGCTATGCAAGGTTCTGACCCGATTCACTTACAAAGTACTCGCACCCGCCGGCTGGGAGTCACAAGTCCGCGACAAGAATTGGCCGCAATTGGCGGCGTTGCCCTGGCTTGCTACGCCGCCGGCGTCTGTGCACCACCGGCTACTCGCTCAGGTATTCGGTCGGGAATCAACGACAGGACTGGACGCAAACTATGTGGCGCTGGTCGACCAGGAGGCGTCAATGCTGGATCTGGTCAAGTCGGGTGTGGGCCTGAGCCTGGTGCGCGATCACATCGCCTTGCGCGAGGCCCAGGCACACGGGCTCGCCATCGCCAATCTGGTCAACCTAGATTGTGCGTTGAGTTTTGTATGTCGGCGAGAACGCATGGACGACCCTCCCATTGCCACTGCCCTGTTGGCGCTTGGGCATGTATGGCCCAACGCTTAGCGGCATCCCGGTGCTAGGTAATCGCTTGCATACTCTCACGCCGCAGCATGCGTTCAACATACCGCGCAATCATGTCCACTTCCAGGTTAACCAACGTGCCTTCCTGCAAGTTTCTTAAAGACGTTACTTGCACGGTGTGCGGTATAAGGTTAATACGTATCTCGCAACCGTCTTGCCCGTCTTCAACCTCGTTCACCGTGAGGCTGACGCCGTTGACGGTAACCGAACCCTTGTACGCCATATAAGACGCAAGACTGCCGGGCACCTGTATGCGCAGCTCCCATGATTCGCCCACGGGCTGAAAATGGCTGACCTGCCCCAGGCCGTCGACGTGGCCTGACACCAAATGACCATCAAGCGAGTCGCCCATGCGCAAGGCGTGCTCGAGGTTGACGTCGCCGACGGCATCGAGGCCGGCGGTACAGTTAAGACTTCGCGCGAACATCGACAGTAAAGCTGTCTGCCGTCATGGCAACCACCGTCATGCAGGCGCCCTGTATGGCAATCGAATCACCCAGTTTAGTATCTGCGCGCAAAAAACCGGGCGCGCTGACGACCAGACGCAAGCCTGAATCGTTTTGATCCTGTCCGAATGGAGTGACTTCGGTAATTTTTCCGACAGCCGATACTATGCCTGTAAACATGTTATTTCCTTTCTATACCCACGGCATCCAGCAAAGCGTCCCAGTGCGAAGCTTCGCGAGCTCGCAGCCTTATATCGGGCGCGACGGGCCGGGATTCAATAAATTCAAACCGCCGTGCTTGTGACAAATCATGAAGAACAGGCAGACGCACCAGGCCCAGGCCTTCTCCCACAAACATCGGGGCCATATATAGCAACAACTCATCAGCCAGACCAGCTCCAAGCAATGCACCACTAAGCGTGGCACCCGCCTCAACATGCACTTCATTGATGTCGTGCTGACCCAGCCATTGCATAACAGCGGCCAGATCCACCCGCCCGGCGCGCTCGGGCATCTGCACCACCTGCACATTTTTTTGCGCAAGCCGTGCGGCTTTATCTGCACGCATGGCAGTGGTAAACACAAACGTGCGCGTACCATCAAAAATACGTGAGTTTTCAGGGATGTCGAATCGCGTATCAACCACCGCCTTGCTGGGGTGTCTTTCTGTTTCTACATGCCGCACATTCAACTGCGGGTCATCAGACAGTATGGTGCCCAACCCGGTCAGCACTACACAGCTGCGGGCACGCCAGTGATGACCATCGGCCCGTGCCGCAGCGCCGGTAATCCATTGAGACTTGCCATTTAACAGCGCGATACGGCCATCTAGCGTGGCGGCCAGCTTGACCCATACCCATGGGCGCTGCCGCGTCATGCGCGACACAAACCCAGGGTTTAGCGCCAGCGCCTCTTCGGCCAGCACACCCGTTGCGACCTGAATGCCTGCCTGACGCAACCGACGCACGCCCGCGCCCGCTACCAAGGGGTTGGGGTCAGGCATGGCAATAACGACACGAGAGGGCTTTGCCGCAATTAGCGCATCAACACACGGCGGCGTACGCCCGTGGTGACTGCAGGGCTCCAGCGTTACGTATACCGTAGAGCCTGCAACGTCAGCGCTGCCTTCGCAGGCCTGCCGCAGCGCCATCACTTCAGCGTGAGGCCCGCCGGCACGCTGTGTGGCCCCTGCACCTACGACACGCCCATCCTGCACTATGACACAACCCACACGCGGGTTGGGCGAGGTCAGGTACATCACGCTTTCTGCCAGCCCCAATGCCTGGCGCATCCAGCGCGTGTCGTCGGTCGCCGGACCCGCACTCATGGCTTGAGTTTGATCTCGTCGATGGTTTTGACAAACTCACCGATGTCCTGAAAACTTTTGTAGACCGAGGCAAACCGCACATAGGCGACTTCGTCGAGTTTTTTTAGCTCTGCCATGACCAACTCGCCGATATAGTCAGACTCGACCTCACGATGACCACTGGTAAGCAGGCTTTCTTCGATGCGGGCGACGGCAGCATCTACTTCTTCAGTGTTGACCGGTCGCTTGCGCAGAGCCAGACTAAGGCTGCCGCGCAATTTGGCATCGTCAAATTCAACACGCGTACCGTTGCGCTTTACCACGGCAGGCATAATCAGCTCTGCCCGCTCGTATGTGGTAAACCGGCGCTCGCACGCCATACATCGACGGCGTCGCCGTATGGTGTCGCCCTCTTCGGAAACGCGAGAATCGACAACTTGGGTATCGATGTTTCTGCAAAATGGGCATTTCATGGGCGGCGGACCCCGCACAAGGCGGGGCTGTCAAAGTTAGCGATAAACCGGCAGGCGTGCGGTAAGCTCGTTGACCCGAGCCCGTACTGCGGCAATATGGTCGGCGTCACGAGGGTTGTCGAGCACATCGGCGATCAGGTTGCCGGTGAGCTCAGCCTCGGCCTCTTTGAAACCGCGGGTGGTCATGGCTGGTGTACCCAGACGCACGCCGCTAGTGACAAATGGCTTTTCAGGATCGTTGGGGATAGCATTTTTGTTGACGGTGATGTGGGCTTCACCCAGTGCTGCCTCAGCCTCTTTACCGGTAATGCCCTTGGCGCGCAGATCAACCAGCATGACGTGGCTTTCGGTACGACCTGAAACAATACGCAGGCCACGCTTGACCAGGGTTTGCGCCAGCACATCGGCATTTTTGATAACTTGCACGGCGTAATCTTTGAATTCAGGCTGCAGGGCTTCTTTGAATGCCACGGCCTTGGCCGCAATGACATGCATAAGGGGGCCACCCTGTATGCCGGGGAAAATAGCCGAGTTGATGATTTTGGCGTGTTCGGCTTTCATCATGATGACGCCGCCACGAGGCCCGCGCAACGACTTGTGCGTGGTGGACGTGACAAAATCGGCGTGAGGGACCGGATTGGGGTAGGCGCCACCGGCAACCAGGCCGGCATAGTGGGCGATGTCTACCATGAACAGTGCGCCGTTTTCATGTGCAATGCGCGCCATGCGCTCAAAGTCTATACGCAATGAGTAGGCTGACGCGCCACCCACGATAAGCTTGGGCTTGTGCTCTTTGGCTAGACGCTCGAGCTGGTCATAATCAAGTGCTTCGTTAGAATCAAGACCATACGAAATGAAATTGTAAAGCTTGCCTGATGCGTTGACCGGCGAACCGTGCGTGAGGTGACCGCCTTCGGCCAGGCTCATGCCCAATACAGTGTCGCCCGGCTTGAGCACCGCCATGTACACGCCCTGATTGGCCTGCGAGCCCGAATTGGGCTGCACGTTTGCGGCCTCGGCACCGAAGAGCTCTTTGAGACGATCGATGGCCAGTTGTTCGACAATATCGACATACTCACAGCCGCCGTAATAGCGCTTGCCGGGATAACCCTCAGCATATTTGTTGGTCAGCTGGGTACCTTGTGCCTGCATGACGGCAGGACTGGTGTAGTTTTCTGATGCGATTAGCTCAATGTGCTGCTCTTGGCGGACATTTTCTTGCTGGATAGCTGCCCAGACATCGGCATCGACGAGATCGAGAGTACGGGAACGGTCAAACATGGAGATTCCTGAGTGAATGGCGAAAGGCATAAGACGAGTTGCCCATTTTAGCCCGAATAGCCGCCACGTTTGGCCCTGAACGCAGAGATCACCCAGGAACTGGCCTGTTTTGCCCATCCAGATGAGACAAAGTGGAACATGGCTCAAACCAGTGTGAGCCATGTTCATGCAAAGGCGCTTACTTCTTGACGATGAGGCGCGGGTTAAGGGTATATATGCCAGCAATCGAAGCCTGACCCAGAATATGGTCTTGCATTGCCTTGATGGCATCGTTACCGGTGAACTTGCCCTCAAAGGGCAGTTCGGCCACATCAAGCGCATACACAGTAAAGATGTAGCGGTGTGGGATGGCGTCATTCCATGGAGGGCAAGGGCCGTCGTAGCCGAAATAATCGCCATTCATGTCGCGGTCGGCAGCGAACCAGGAGGTAAAGTCATTAATGCCCTGACGGGTGCCATCCAGCGACAGGGGGCCCGCCTTACCACGCGGTGTGATGCCGTCAGAATATGCCCCTTCGGCAATTTCAGTTGTGGCAGGGGGGATATCAACAAGCACCCAGTGGTAAAAATCAACACGGGGCAACGAGGCAGGCACCTCTCGGTCGGCTTGGTTTACATCGTCAGGTTTGCTCGGTACGTCTGGATCATGGCAGATAACAGCGAAGGACTTCGTGCCTTCGGGTACGTCAGACCAGGCCAGGTGCGGATTTGCGTTACCGGCCAGCGCGACGTGGTTTTGCCCGTCAGGCTTGCCAAAGGCATTGCGCTCGGGGATGCCCCCCTGATCCGTAAACGAATTGCTGGTGAGCTTCATACGTACTCCTGTAGAAGGGTGTCAACCGGTTAAGGTAACACGGGCGAACTTGCGTTTGCCAACCTGCATGACATAGGTGCCGGCTGGCAATTGCAACGATTTGTCTTCGACTCGGTCGCCATTTACCCGCACGCCCCCTTGTTCGACATTGCGCTGGGCTTCGGTACCCGATGCGGCAAGACCAGCTTCGCGCAATATTTTGAGAATGCCGATGGGAGCACCCGCCACCGAAACTTCGGGCATGTCTTCGGGGATGGCACCATCACGAAACCGGGCTTCAAACGTCGACAAGGCCTCTTGTGCCGCCTTGCGCGAATGGAATCGCTCAATGATTTCTTGCGCCAGGGCTACCTTGGCCTCGCGTGGGTTCAGGCCTTGCTCAGTCTGCTTCTTAAGCGATGCGATGTCATCCAGAGACCTGAACGAGAGCAGTTCATAGTACTGCCACATCAGCGTATCTGAAATTGACATGAGTTTGCCAAACATGGAGTCAGGCGCTTCGGTGATGCCGATATAGTTGTCCTTGGACTTGGACATTTTTTCGACACCGTCAGTACCCACCAGCAACGGCATGGTGAGCACGCACTGGCGCTCCTGGCCATATTCTTTTTGCAGCTCGCGACCCACGAGCAGGTTGAATTTTTGGTCGGTGCCACCCAGCTCAAGGTCAGCCTGAAGCTGCACGGAGTCATACCCTTGCAACAACGGGTAAAGAAACTCATGTACCGAGATAGGTATGCCGCTTTTGAAACGCTTGGTGAAGTCATCGCGCTCTATCATGCGAGCCACCGTATAGCGCGATGCCAGCTGAATCAGGCCTCGGGCACCAAGGCCGTCACACCACTCTGAGTTGTAGCGAATTTCGGTTTTGGCAGGATCAAGCACTGCACTGGCTTGGGCATAGTAGGTTTTGGCGTTTTCTTGAATTTGTTCGGCAGTGAGGGGAGGACGCGTGGCGTTGCGCCCGCTGGGATCACCGATGGTGGCAGTAAAGTCGCCAATCAGAAAAATAACGGTGTGCCCCAAGTCTTGCAACTGACGCATCTTGTTGAGGACTACCGTATGCCCCAGATGGATGTCAGGTGCCGTTGGATCTAGCCCCAGCTTGATGCGTAGTGGCTTGCCCGTCTGATGGCTGCGGGCAAGCTTGGCAGCAAACTCGGTTTCGACCAGCAGCTCATCGCAGCCGCGCTTGGTAATGCGCAGTTCTTCTGCCACGCAAGGAGTTATCGAGACTTCAGAGGACGACATAAGAAAGTACTTTAACTAAGAAAGATAAAAAAATGCTCGAAAAATAGCGCTTTATACGCTAGCATAGCGTGCAAGCGCAAACTCTGCATGGTGCTTTATTGCCACCTCAGGCGGCATCTGCAACCTAAACCGCCACATATAATACCGCGCTCCGCTACAAAAACGATGCTCCATCCCTCTACAGGGTGTCCATGGCCCCAGGACGGGCTCGTTTTTTTTCATAAGCTTTTTTGACGCAGCGCCGCAGCGCATTACCAGGTTCAGTTCTTATGTCCGAAACAGGGAAAACCGAAGCTCCCTCTTATCGTGAAGTGTTACGCGCGCATCGCAAGCGACACTTTTTTCGTAATGGCCTGGCGCTGCTCGCGCTTGGTCTGTTTGCGGGAGCGGCCGCGCTGGCGGTCGTAAAGCCGCCCGAAGCCCCTCCGTTTTACCAGGCCCGCCAAACGCTGTCCGTCCCCGAAAACCCCATCGTTCTGGGTTCTCTTTCAAGCACTCCCTTCATCAGCGAAACACAGATCCGGCGCGGCGACACACTGGCCGCGCTGCTCCAGCGCCTACGCATTCAAGAGCCCGGGCTGCAGCAGTTTCTGGTTCAAAACAAAAACGCCAGATCCATCTACAAACTCTACCCCGGCCGCACACTGCAAGTGGCGCTTGACCGCGATGGCAACCTGATCTGGCTGCGGTATAACCACACGCCCGGCGTCAGGGACAAAAACGGGTATGTATCGAAGTGGCTCGAAATAAGCCCTGATGGCGAGGGCAGCTTCGTGGCCACCGAGCAAACCGCCCCCGCCGACGTTCAGGTCAAAGTGGCCGAAGGGCGCATCGAAAGCTCTCTGTTTGGCGCCACCGACCGCGCCGACATCCCCGATTCAGTAACCCAGCAAATGACCGACATTCTGGGCAGCAAAATCGATTTTCTGCGCGACCTGCGCAAAAATGATCGCTTTCGCGTAGTTTATGAAGCCTATTCACATAACGGCCAGGAAATCGGTGGTGGCCGTGTACTGGCGCTTGAGTTCCAGAATAAAGACGATGTTTACGAGGCCGTCTGGTTTCAGCCCAATGAAAACGCATCAGGCAGCTACTACGATTTCAGCGGAAAAAACCTCAAAGGCGCTTTTCTGCGTAACGCCATCAAATTCACACGTATCAGTTCCACCTTCGGTCTGCGCAAGCATCCCGTCCACGGCAAATGGCGCTCTCACAAGGGGGTAGATTATGCCGCCCCTTCCGGAACCCCTATTCAGGCAACAGCAGATGGCGTCGTGGCGTTCAAGGGCTGGCAAAACGGCTATGGCAACGTGGTCATCCTCGAGCATCACAATGGCATCAGCACGCTGTACGCACACCAAAGCCGCTTTGCCAAAGGACTTAAAAAGGGCGACCGCGTCAACCAGGGCGATCTCATCGGCTATGTGGGTTCGACCGGTTGGGCCACAGGCCCGCATCTGCATTATGAGTTCCGCGTTAACAACAAAGCGGTTGATCCTCTTTCACTCGACCTGCCGGTAGCACGCGTGCTTGATGATGCCGAGCGTCAAGCCTTCAATGTAGTGGTCGCACAGTACCGCGAGCATATCAACATCGCGGCACGCCCTGACGACCTCACGAACGACTCGGCCATCGCGCTGGCACAAGCAGAACAGCCCTCCAGTCAGGGGGCCAGCACTCAGGCAAAGCCTTGAGTGTCTCAGCTGCGACTGACGGCGAGCATGCCGTCCTGCCAGGGCCGTTATATATAGGCCTAATGTCGGGCACCAGCACTGACGGCATCGACGGCGTACTGGCTGATTTTGCCCTCCCCAGTCGTCCGCGTATCGTGGCATCGTTATCCACGCCCATGCCGCCTTCTTTGCGCGCAGAATTTCTGGCATTAAATCTGCCAGGCCACAATGAACTTGCACGTGCCGCCCTGGCGGGCAACGCCCTGGCCCGGCTGTACGCCGACACCTGCACGCGGCTTATCAGCGCATCGGGCGTTCAGCATGAGCAGGTGCGCGCCATCGGGGCACACGGGCAAACCGTACGCCATGATCCGGCAGCGGGCTACACCATACAAATTAATGCGCCCGCCCTACTCACCGAGCTAACCGGTATCGACGTCATTGCCGACTTCAGGTCACGTGATGTGGCCGCGGGCGGCCAGGGTGCACCGCTGGTTCCTGCGTTTCACCATGCGCTATTTGGCGGTGATCGTAGCTGTGCCGTATTGAATTTGGGTGGCATTGCCAACGTCACCTTGCTCAAGCCAGGGCAGCCCGCAGGCGGGTTCGATACAGGGCCAGCAAACGTGTTGCTCGACATGTGGGCACACGAGCACACTGGCCTGGCCTACGATGAAAACGGAGCCTGGGCAGCCAGCGGCCAAGCTGATGCGGCGCTGCTCGCCTATTTCATAGATAGTGAACCGTGGTTTGCACAAGCCCCACCCAAATCAACCGGGCGCGATCAATTTAATAAGGCGTGGCTAAGCAATCGCCTTTCCGCGTATGGCACCGACCGCCATGGCCTGACGCCCGCTGACATACAGGCAACGCTGCTGCAGCTTACTGCCCACACTATCGCGCAGGCCATAGCCAGTCAGGGGCCAGACACACAAGAACTGCTTGTTTGCGGAGGAGGTGCGTTAAACGCACAGCTGATGGAAGCGTTGAAAGCGGCTGTGGGTTTCCCCGTTTACACGACTGCAGAACGGGGTGTGCCAGTACAGCAGGTAGAAGCTTTGGCATTTGCCTGGCTGGCCTGGGCGCACGACACAGGCGTGTGCGCGGGCCTGCCTTCGGTAACCGGGGCGCGCCACCCAGTACTGCTGGGTTGCCGTTACCCGGCTTAAAACGGCGCTGGTTTAAGGTACAAACGACGAACCACAGCCACACGTTGACGTAGCGTTGGGGTTGCGAATAACAAACTGCGCGCCTTCGAGGTCGTCTTTGTAGTCGATTTCGGCGCCAACCAGATACTGAAAGCTCATAGGGTCTACGAGCAACTGCACACCTTCTTTGTCGATGGTGGTGTCATCGTCATTAATGGTTTCATCAAAAGTAAAACCATACTGAAAGCCAGAGCAGCCACCGCCCTGCACAAAAACACGCAGCTTCAGTTCGGGGTTGCCCTCTTCATCAAGCAGCTGTTTTACCTTGCTTGCGGCCGCATCGGTAAAAACCAGCGGCGACGGGGGCGCTTGTAGATCGGTTGTTTCGATAAGGCTATTCATGTGATACTCCGTGGCGGCCATTTGGCCGCGCATCAATACATTAACTACTATAACACCGACGTCGGCTTATTCTGCAGGCGCAACATCAATGGTGTGGCTGGCACGAACAGCCTTGCCCTCAAGCACATTAAGCGTCAGTTTTTCAGGCTCGAAGCCTTTGGGCAGATTTAAAATACCGGTACTGCGCTGAAAGGCATCAAACTCAAGCTGGGGACGGCTGTCGACGGTTACCGTAAGCGGTTTTCCAGCGGCCCGGCCGCGTACTACAAACTGCAAAACTCCTTCGAACGTGGGCGCGTTGTTGGCATTGCGCATAAATAGCGCACGATATTGCAAGCCCGCCCCCTGCCGCTTGGCCTCTAGCCCCCGTATGCTAATTGAGCCCTGCTTTCCTGGCGGAAAAAGCTGTTCAAAAAACGCCAGATGCTCGCGCGCCTGCCCCAGATCTTCTTGCGTTGTTTGCAGCGTTGTCTCAAGCCCTTTGCGAGTACCCTCTTCAACCATAAGGCTGCCCGTCAGCGCATCAATGTGTGCCTGCGACGCGGCGAGTTCAGCTCTGGCCTCGACGAGATCATTTTGTAACATAGACTTCATGGTACTGAACTGACGGGTGGCCTCGCCCTGAAACCAGTAACGCGCACCAAAACCGCCCAGCACGACACCCAGAAGCAGCCCCAGCAACAACAAAAACCAGAATCCGCCACCTCGACGCGGTGGCACATAAACGTTTGCAGGCCCAGCCACGTCATTTGCTTGTTTTTTTGCATCCCACTAAAGACCGGTATGACGGGAAACAGTTCCCGCCATGTGACAGTTAGGGGAGCACCGCCACCTGTTCAAGGCCAGTGGACTCGGGCAGCCCAAACATGAGGTTCATGTTTTGCACTGCCTGCCCGGATGCGCCTTTTACCAGGTTGTCTTGCACGACAAGAATAATAAGCTTGTCGCCGTTATCTGGCCGATGAACAGCAATACGCAAAGTGTTTGACGCCCGCACGCTACGGGTTTCGGGTACGCTGCCAGCCGGCATGACATCGACGAATGCCTCGCCTGCATATCGCTGCTCAAATAGTGCCTGAAAATCAGTATTACGCGCGTCGGGCAAAATATCGACGTAAATGGTCGAGAACATGCCGCGAATCATGGGCACCAGATGCGGTACAAAGGTAAGCCCCACCGGTTTGCCTGTCATGGCATGAAGCTGCTCGGTAATTTCGGCCTGATGACGGTGCCCGCCCAGACCGTACGCCTTGAAGTTATCGCTGGCCTCAGAAAACATCGACCCCACCGCCAGGTTGCGACCAGCACCCGACACACCTGACTTGCAGTCAGCAATAATGCGGCTGCTGTCAACAAGCTGCTTGCCGCTTTCGAGCAGCGGTGCCAGCCCCAAAAGCACGGTGGTCGGGTAGCAACCAGGATTACCAATAACCCGCGCCTGCGCAACTTTTTCGCGATTCAGCTCAACCAGCCCATAAGCGGCTTCACGAAGAATGTCGGTACACGCGTGCGGCATTTTGTACCATTTCTCGAACGCCGACGTGTCTTGCAGCCGGAAATCTGCCGCCAGATCAATAATGCGGACATTGTGTTTGAGCAGTTGCTCGGCCTGGCTCATGGCCACCCCATGCGGCGTGGCAAAAACACCACATCGCACTCATGCAGTGCCGCCTTGTCAGGCGCCTGAAAACACAGCGCGGTACGACCACGCAGATTGGGGTACATGTCGGCCACAGGCAGCCCGTCTTCTTTGCGCGAGGTGATAGCCGTCAGTTGCGCATTGGGATGTTGTGACAGCAGACGCAGCAGCTCTACACCGGTGTAGCCAGTGCCGCCCACGATTCCGACCTTGATGTGGGTGTTTGCTGCTGAAGTCATAGCCATCTCCGAAAAAAGAAACCAATATAGGTAGATTATGCAACAAGCCCGCCTGAAAATGGCGATACACCATGGCGAACCTGTGTGTAAGGCAAAAAACCCCGGCCAAGGCCGGGGTTTTTGATACTGCAAGGCCAGAGGCCCCGGATTAACGCTTGCTGAACTGCTTGCGACGGCGTGCTTTGTGGAAGCCGACTTTTTTACGTTCGACTTCACGAGCATCGCGGGTCACGAAGCCAGCTTGCTTCAGGGGCGACTTGAGCGTTTCGTCGTAGTCGATGAGCGCACGGGTAATACCGTGACGCACCGCGCCTGCCTGACCACTTTCACCGCCGCCGTGCACGTTGACGTGGAAGTCAAACGATTCGAGGTGGTTGGTGAGAGTCAGGGGCTGACGAACGACCATGCGGCCAGTTTCGCGAGCGAAATACTCATCAACGGGCTTGCCGTTGACAACGATTTTGCCCGAGCCTTTTTTTAAGAACACGCGAGCCACCGAAGTTTTACGGCGGCCTGTTCCATAGTTCCAGTTACCGATCATGACCTATCCTTAGAATTCGAGCGGCTTGGGCTGCTGAGCGGAATGCGGATGCTCGGCGCCAGCGTAAATCTTGAGCTTCTTGGCCATGGCGTAACCCAGGGGGCCTTTAGGCAGCATGCCTTTGACGGCTTTCTGCAGGGCACGGCCAGGAAAACGCTCTTGCATCTTCCGGAAGTTGGTCTCGCTGATACCGCCAGGGTAGTTCGAGTGACGGTAGTAGATTTTGTCTTCCGTCTTGTTGCCGGTAACGACAACATCGGCAGCGTTGATAATGACGATGTAATCACCGGTGTCAACGTGGGGCGTGAATTCGGGCTTGTGCTTGCCGCGCAAACGGCGTGCGACTTCGCTGGCCACACGACCGAGGACTTTGCCCTTGGCGTCAATCACGTACCAGTCACGCTTGACTTCATGCGGCTTGGCCACAAAGGTCTTCATGATGGTTCCTAATAAAAGTTGGGAGGTTTCCGTGCCTACTAACCTGTCAAGACGTTATGATCCGCCCGTACAAAAGCCAGGAAAGCCTTAAATAATAGCATATTTTGTATGCCTGTCATTTATCACCCGCACAGGCGCAAGCAATACCGTAAAGCGCTGTGGCGCGAGATCCACAAAAAACCTCTTTGCACAACGCAAACTGCGGCGCACAAAGAGGCTTTTTAAGGCAGAAACGTCAGGCAAACCTGACGTTGTGCCCAGCGAGCTTAACCTTTTTTCTGGTTAGCCAGAGCAAGGCCAAGGTAGTTTTCGTAAGAGTCTTCAGCGACACGGAACCACGGTACGATGCTGTCACGGAAGCCCATGTAGTTGTCGTGGATTTTCTTGAATTGTGCGTCTTTCTCGCAGAACTCTTTGAAAACCTCGTTCGACGTTTTGAATGAGGCATCCATGACATCACGCGGAAACGCCTTGAGCACGGCGCCGCTTCCGATAAGCCGACGCAGAGCGGCCGGGCTGTTTGCATCGTAGTAGGCAGCCAAATTGTTACCAGCTGCGCGCGACGCGATGTCAACAAGTGACTGGTAGTTTTTGGGCAGCTCGTTATATGCGCCGTCATTGATATACAGCGACACCTGCGCAGAGCCTTCCCACCAGCCTGGATAGTAGTAGTACTTGGCCACTTTCTGGAAACCAAGCTTTTCGTCATCAACCGGGCCCACGAACTCTACGGCATCAAGCGTGCCTTTTTCGAGCGACGGGTAAATGTCGCCAGGTGGAATTTGCTGAGGGATCACGCCCATGCGGGAGAGCACCTCACCGGCAAAACCCGCCGTACGCATTTTGAGACCCTTGAGGTCTTCGGTCGACTTGATTTCTTTACGATACCAGCCGCCCATTTGCGTGCCCGTGTTACCCATCGGGAAGTTAACGATATTGCGCGGCGCAAACAGTTCACGCAATAGCTTCAGACCGCCCGCTTCGTACACCCAGGCGTACATCTGGCGCTGGTTCAGGCCAAAGGGCACTGCAGTATCGAAGCAGAAGGAAGGATCTTTACCGTAGTAGTAGTACGAAGCGGTCTGGCCAGCTTCTACCGTACGATTACCGACGGCGTCCATAACGCCAAAGCCCGGGACAATCTCGCCTGCGGGATAAAGACGGATAGAGAAATTGCCGTCAGTGGCTTCTTCTACCATTTTGCAGAACGTTTGAGCCGAGCCAAAGAGTGCAGGAAGCGAAGGTCCGAAAGTAGACGTCATCTTCCAGCTGATCTTGGGGTTGGTCTGGGCGAATGCGGGTGCCGCAACCGCTGCTCCTGCCACCGCCCCAAGGCCGGCTTTTTTTAGAAATGAACGACGTTGCATCAAAAACTCTCCTTTGGATCACTTACGACTGTAGTTAGATAGATAACTTCACGGCAGATATTACACCGTGTTGCAGAATCTGTAACGTTTTGCGTAGGCAAAGCGTGGGCGTCTGGCTCCGTAACCGCTACTGGCCCGCTATCGCCATTTGTTCGATGAGCACAGAGCCGGTAGATTTTGACCCGCGCGTAAAGGTGTCAGCCCCCACTGCCACGATCTGCCTGAACATATCTGACATGTTGCCTGCAATGGTGACCTCTTGCACGGCATGCTGGATTTCGCCGTTCTTGACCCAGTACCCAAAGGCTCCTCTTGAGTAGTCGCCCGTTACATAATTGACCCCCTGGCCAATGAGCTCGGTGACGAGAAACCCGGTGCCCATTTTTTGAGCATGGCGTCGAGATCGTCAGCGGGCGCAGTAAGCCGTGAGCTAAGCCTGAGGTTATGCGAACCTCCGGCATTGCCGGTGGTTTTCATGTTGAGCTTGCGTGCTGTATACGTAGACAGAAAGTATCCGCCAAGCATGCCTGCCACCACGACATCGCGGGCATGAGTGCGCACCCCTTCGGAATCGAACATAGAGCTGCCCATGGCACCGCGTATGAACGGGTCTTCGTAAACATCGAGATGATCTGCCAGCACCTGCTTGCCCAGAGAGTCGAGCAGAAAGCTCGCTTTGCGATAAAGTGCACCGCCACTGGTCGCCTGAACAAGGGCGCCCAAAAGGCCAATAGCCACCGGCGCCTCAAACAGCACCGGGAAGCGGCCCGTCTTGATACGGCGCGCCGACAGCCGCGCCAGGGTACGTTCGGCAGCATACCGCCCGACGGTGGCCGGATCGGCCAGATCGTGCGCAGCCCGGGCCGAGGTATACCAGTAATCACGCTGCATGGTCGCGCCCTTGCCGGCAATGGGTGCAACTGACAGGCCGTGACGCGAGTAGGGATAGCCACCCATGAAACCGCGGCTGTTGCCCAGTACAAAATGGCCTTCAGATGTATCGACCGAAGCGCCATCAGAGTTGGTGATGAGGGGGCTGACACCACGCGCCGCACGCTCGGCCTTAATGGCCAGCGCAGCAGCTTCTTCTGCGGAAATATCCCAGACGTGATGGAGTTGCAGGTCTGGAAACTGCGTGGCCAGCTCGCTGGCTTCTGGCAGGCCCGCCGCAGGATCGGCGGCCGTGTAGCGCGCTATATGCCAGGCGGCCTCGACAGTTTCGCGCAACGCCTTAGCCGAAAAGTCAGACGTTGAGGCAGAACCACGCTTCTGCCCGGCAAATACGGTGACATCAAGCGATCGGTCGCGGGTCTGCTCGACGGTTTCGACGTCGTCGTTGCGCACCGCTACAGACAGGCCCCGGCTTTCGGAGACCTCGGCTACGGCATCGGAAGCCCCTAGGGATTTGGCATGGGCCAGCGCGTCGCTGACCAGTTCACGGAACCAGGTCTGGTTTTGCGTGACAGGTAAAGAAGAAATAGATTGGTCGCTCATAATGCTCTTTTGGGTGAGACGGTTATGATAAAGCAATTAACGAATTAGCTTTTGGCGCTGCCATGCACAACACAACCACTGAAGACAATGATTCGGGCTACGACGGCCCAAGTAAATCCCAGGTAAAGCGCGATATGCTTGCCTTACAAGACCTGGGCAAGGAGCTGGTTGACCTTTCAGCCTCGCAGCTTAAACAGCTGCCGCTGTCTGAAAAATTGTACGACGCCTTAATTCTGGCGCAACGCACGACGGCTCGCGAAGGGCGCGGCGCCAGATACATTATGTAGGCAAACTCATGCGTGATGTCGATGCCGACGCTATCCGCAGCCAGATCGATATCTGGAAAAATGGCTCCCGCGAACAGACGCGCGCCATGCACAGAATCGAGAGCCTGCGCGATATCCTGCTGCGCGACGATGCCGCCCTGACGGAACTGCTGCAAGAATATCCGGGCGCTGATGCGCAGCATCTGCGCACTCTTATCCGCCAGGGTCGCAAAGAAACCCAGGCCAATGCCGCCCTGCAGGCAGGTCAGGAACCCCAGCGCAAACATTACCGGGCGCTTTTCCAGGCGCTCAAGACACTGGACGAACAGAAGGAGAAGCAACAGACATGAGCACAACCGCCTTACTGGAGTGCATTGAAATCGAAACGGGGCCAAACCCCGAACGCGCTGTCATCTGGCTACATGGGCTGGGTGCCGACGGCAACGATTTTGCGCCCCTGGTGCCCGAGCTGGGCCTGACCGATGTTCCGCCCACCCGATTCGTATTTCCGCATGCGCCGGTGCGCCCTGTCACCATTAATCAAGGCATGGCCATGCGGGCCTGGTATGACATCTTCACCCCCGACTTGGTGCGCCGCGAAGACGAAGCGGGTGTGCGCGCATCTGAACAGGCCATCGGCGCATTGATCGCCCGTGAGAACGGGCGCGGCATAGCCACCTCCAATATCGTGCTGGCCGGTTTCTCGCAAGGTAGCGCCATGACACTGCATACAGGTCTGCGCTTGCCGCAGAAACTGGCGGGCATGATTGCGCTCTCAGGCTACCTGCCACTGGCGGCCCTTGCTGAGGCCGAACGGCACGACGCAAACCGCGACACACCGATATTTATGGCTCATGGCACTATGGACCCCGTGGTTGCCATCGACCGGGCCGAGGCGTCACGCCAGGCTCTCGAAAAAATGGGCTACCCGGTCAGCTGGCATGCCTACCCTATGCCGCACTCAGTCTGCATGGAAGAGGTGCAAGACATCGCTGCATTTCTGCACAAGGTTCTTGCCTGAAAGACTAGCTAACCGGCGGCCATTACCGCACACGGACAGCCCTGCTCGCAAGCGTTCGGGGCTGTTTTCAATTGAGCTCGTCCATGCCTTCGTACGTGCGGACGCGACCTGATGCATGTGTCATCCGTCGGTCGTCGGTCGTCGGTCGTCGGTCGTCGGTGGTTGGTGGTCGGTGGTCGGTGGTGGGTGGTCGGTCGCAGTTCGCAGTTCGTAGCTCATAGCTCATAGCTCGTAGCTCATGAGCATGATACGTTGCGGCCCCAAAGGGTCAGCCTCACGCGTTATCTGGGCTGATTTGTTTCGCCCAGATCCAGCCAGACTCGCCGCATACTGGGGTCTTCTTCGTCAAAATCATTGTGAAAGCCCAGGTGAGTCATCAGGCTCAGCATGGGTCGGTTACTGGCGAGCACCACACCATCAATATAGGTCAGGCCCTGCTGTTGTGCGGCTTCAATCAGCCCGCGCATCAGTTGCGCGCCCAACCCTCGTCGTTGCCAGCTGTCGCCGATAACCAGTGCATATTCTGCTCCACGACCATCGGCATTGCGCAGATAATGCGCAAAGCCGATGATTTGCTCGCGTGGGTGCCCGCGATGCTCGGGGTTGGGGACCGTTACGGTGGCTACCAGCGCCAGCTCACGATCATAATCAATGCGCGTGTAGCGAGCCAGCATACGGGGCGTCAGCTCACGCAGCATCGACACAAACCGCATATACCGCGACTCGTCGGAGAGGCCACGAATAAATTCCTGCAAGGCTTCGGCGTCTTCGGGGCGAATGGGCCTGAGCATCCAGGGGCTGCCATCTTTGAACGTCTGCGGCTGCACCAGACGGCGCGGATAAGGATGTATGGCCATATGGCCATACCCTGATGTTTCAGGCAGCACCAGCATAGACGTTGGGCTCAGCTCGATACGCACGTTGCGCGCTTCAAGCCTGTCATCCTGGGCATACAGCGGGTCTATCGTCAGCGTCTCTAGCGTGGGTAGATCACTGATCATTTGCGATACACACTCAAGCACCTCAATGAGCGCCTCAAGCGCAAGCGGTTCGATCTGCTTGGAAAGCGCCCGACGCCACAAATTGCTGCGCTGAATGAGTTGTCGCGCGAGGTAGCTGTTTAACGGAGGCAACTCTAGTGCCTTGTACGCGACCGTTATCAGTGCGTCCTGCCCGCCAGAGCCAAAGGTAATATAGGGACCAAATTTTGGATCACGGCGCACGCGTATTGCCATGGGCAGGCTTTCCTGGCTCGCGTCATCTGGGCCATCGTTACTGACAGGCTCGTAGCTGAGCGGAGCATGAAAACAGTCAAGCAGCCTCTGGCTTTCTTCAAAGCCCAGCTCCAGTCGGCGCTCCGACTCGGCCCTGCGCACCAGGGCGCGCGCATCTTCAAGCAAGGGAGGCTTGCCCAACGGCTCGGATGGCAGGGTTTGCTGAGACAGGACCTGGTTATAGTGATAGGAGGCAAGAATGCCAAATGCATTGGCAGCCGACTCGGGTGTACGAAAGGCGGGAGACCCTGCAGCGTCAAGAATATGACGCAACGGCCGCATAGTAGCGTCACCCAGAAAGCAGGTGATGAGCGGTTTGCGCGACGACGACACCATGCTGGCTAACTGCTGCGCCACGC
Organism: Allopusillimonas ginsengisoli; assembly: GCA_005239165.1. Classification (GTDB taxonomy): domain Bacteria; phylum Pseudomonadota; class Gammaproteobacteria; order Burkholderiales; family Burkholderiaceae_B; genus Allopusillimonas; species Allopusillimonas ginsengisoli_A. The sequence goes on along the minus strand of RAPG01000005.1, from coordinate 250,875 downwards.
CGGGCAAATCAGACAGCGGGTCGGGCGAAAGCAGGGCAAGCACCCCATCGACGCTCTGATCGGCCACGAGAATTTCTATGACCTGCCGGACAGACTCGGGCGTCAGGGCAGAATAGGTGACCACAGGATTGCTCGTACGCGCTCCTTCTTCAAGGACCTCATCGAGCGCCTTGACGCTTGCTTTAGACAGCTCGGCCAGCGTCACCATGCTGTCGCCCATGACGTCGACTGCAAGTTGAGACGCCCCGCTGCCGTTTGAAAACAGCGCAATGCGCTTACCTCGCGGACGCTGGGCATAAACCAGAACCTTCAGTGCCGAGAACAACTGAACAAAGAAACGGATACGCACCGCGCCGGCCCGACTCAACAAAGCGTTGAACACAGCGTCTTGCACCGATGAAGAGCCGGTTTCACGGCCCACTTTGAGCACGACGACAGGCTTGACACTGGCAGCCGCCCGCAGGGCGCTGCTGAAACGGCGCGACGATGTGGCTTCTTCAAGATACAGCACAATGCTGTCTGTGCGTGTGTCGAGAGCCAAATACTCGAGCACCTCGGCGATGTCCAGAACGGCTTCGTCGCCTATGGAGATGACCGTCGAAAACCCCAGACTGATGTCTTGCGCCCAATCAAGCACTGCCGAAGCGATGGAGCGCGACTGCGCAACCAGGGCAACACGACCTTGCAAGGCCGTGCGTGGCTGTTCACTGAGGTTGAGATCAAGATGTGGCCGCTGGACACCGGATGAACGCGGGCCGAGTATGACGCAGTTGTTCAGAACCGCCCATGTCCGGCAATACGCCATGTCTTCCAGCGGATAAGCCGAAGGTTGATGGTGCAAAAGCAGTGAGACACACCGTGGCCTATACGCTTTTAACGCCTCCAGCACCTGGGGCACTTGGGGCGGAGCCACTCGCACAATGGCCTGATCGAGACGACCGCCTTCGGGTACGCCTGCCAGCCCTGGCGGCAGCTCGACGGGTTTGCCGGCATGCGTCTGGACGTAGCCGAATGACTTGCTGAGGCGCACAGGCGGATTGTCGACGATAGGCAATGGCCGATCAGCAATAACCAGCACGCTGCTAGGTTCGAACAGGGCGATCAGGCGGTGTCGTGGCATAGGGTTGACGGGGTTCTGACAAGATTACTTAAGCGTACTCTAAAATAGAGGTTTGATTTCATTTCAAGCGCGCGGCCCGGGCTGCGCATACTTTAAAGATTAGCAATGACCACGTCCACCTCCCCTGCCATTCGAACCCGCTTTGCACCGTCGCCCACGGGTTATCTGCATTTGGGCGGCGCCCGCACCGCCCTGTTCTCATGGGCGTTTGCCAGGCACCACAAGGGCGTGTTCGTACTACGCATTGAAGACACTGACGTCGCACGCTCAACCCCGGAAGCGGTTCAGGCCATACTTGATGGCATGCAATGGCTGGGCATGCAGCCAGACGAAGGCCCGTTTTATCAGATGCAGCGCATGGATCGCTATCGCGAAGTCATTGCCCAGATGCTGCAAGAAGGCACAGCCTACTACTGCTACAGCAGCCCCGACGAGGTGGAAGCCATGCGCGAAAAAGCACGGGCTGCGGGCATGAAGCCCCGGTACGATGGTACCTGGAGACCCGAGCCCGGAAAAACTCTGCCCGCCGTGCCTGCCGACCGCAATCCTGTAGTGCGTTTCAAAAACCCACTAGAAGGCGTGACAAGTTGGGACGACCTTATAAAAGGCCCCATCGCCATAGACAATGCCGAGCTCGACGACCTCATCATCGCCCGGCCCGACGGCACGCCCACGTACAATTTCTGCGTTGTTGTCGACGACTGGGACATGCAGATTACGCACGTATTGCGCGGCGATGATCATGTCAACAACACGCCCAGACAAATCAATATTCTGCGGGCGCTTAATGCCACCCTTCCGCAATATGGGCACTTGCCCATGATTCTCGGTCCCGACGGCCAAAAGCTTTCCAAGCGACACGGCGCAGTCAGCGTCATGGAATACGACAAGGCGGGTTACCTGCCAGAAGCCATGATTAACTACCTGGCCCGCCTGGGCTGGAGTCACGGCGACGAAGAACTCTTCAACCGCGAGCAACTGGTCGAGTGGTTCGACACGCACAACCTGACCAAGTCAGCCGCGCAGTGGGATCCAAAAAAACTTAACTGGGTCAACGCCCACTACATCAAGCACAGCAATGATGACGATCTTGCCAAACGCGTGGCTCCGCGCATTCGAGATTTGGGCGGCGAGCCTGACGCAGTCGATCTGCGCGCAGTGATGGCACTGCTCAAAGACCGCGCCGAAACGCTTAACCAGCTCGCAGAGGGTGCAATGCTGTTTTGCGGCGCCTACGAGCCCGCCAGCACAGAGCTTCTTGCCGAGCATGTTGATCATGCAGCTCGCCTGCTGCTGGCAGACTTCGCGGCTAAAGCCTCGGTACTGCCAGAGTGGTCAGCCCATGACCTTGATGCACTCATCAAGGCCATGCTGGTAGATCATGGCATTAAAATGCCCAAGCTGGCGATTCCACTGCGACTGGCCGTTACCGGAAAAAACAGACGCCAGCGATCGGAACCGTACTGGCAATACTGGGCCGGGAGCGAGTGCTGCAGCGACTGTCAACAGCCGCCGCCTGATCCTGGGTTGGCCGTGGCGGCTCAGAAAGGCAAGCGATACCCCGGCGACATACGCCGGGCCTTAATACGTGCACCTTCTGCACTGCGCAGTGTCAGCGAGTCGCCAGCGTTTGCCTCGACCACATAACTGTTTTTATAAATAGGGTCTTCCAGGCTCACAGGTGCACCGTTTGAAAGCAGGGTCTGCAATACCAGCGCACCTCCTGCGTGTGTCCAGCAGCCGGTCTCAGACAAGCCCTGAGACGGGCTCTTGCCTCGTTTCAACAACTCGGTGTAGGCCATGGTGCCGTCCTGGTTCAGCGTGAACAATGTGCGCAGTTCACCGCTGACGCCTTTTTGCTGTCTTACGCTCAGCCAGTTTCCCGTAAGCGCATCGTTTTGCGCTGCAGCCTGGCAAGCAGGCGGCTGAGCCTCAGACTTGGACGCCGAAGGTGGCGGCGTGGCGCAGCCTGAGATTACGGCAGCAACGACGAAACCGGTAACAACTCCGACGCGACGGAAGTTAACTTTATGCATGTAGGCTTCCCTGGAAAGACGCGAGCGGCACTCCGCGCCCGCAGGCTGTAATCGTATCACCTACAGACATCTGAAACCTGAAATCGGGCACGGGTGCGGGTGCTAGCCAGCCTCGCAAAGCGGCAAGCCTGAACACACCCCCGGCACTCGCCCGCAAGGTGTCCTGCGCTCTCTTGATCGCTTTTTACAGATCATCGCGCCCCCCGCGGCCAGCACGTGCACCGTGCTCGTGATTGAGAAATAAGCCCGGTAAAACTGGCTTTTTTTGACTTGCATCAAGGCCCCTCAATTACTACAATTAGCCCTCCAGAAACCAAATACCACAACATCTTGTGGTTTCACGACCAAATAGCCCTCTTCATCAATATCTTGTAGCAAACACGCAGTCGGGCACAAATACAGCCCATCAAACTGCCCGAGCGCACCTATGCGCGCGTCGTTATCTCAGGAGTATTCATGCAGACACACACCGAGCCCGGGCAAACATTCGCACCGCCCATATCGTCTTCCAGGTCATTTAACCCCGTCGCCGGCGATCAATGGGATAACTTCCACATTATCCGCCGCAATGGCGCCGTGGTAACTTTTGAGCCCAACAAAATCTCCGTGGCAGTTACCAAGGCTTTTCTGGCTGTACAAGGTGGCCAGAGCGCCGCCTCTGCACGCATTCGCGAGATCGTTGAAAACCTCACCGGGCAAGTTGTCACTGCACTCATGCGTAATCGCCCAGGCGGTGGCACCTTCCATATTGAAGACGTACAAGATCAGGTAGAGCTCGCCCTTATGCGCTCGGGCGAGCACGATGTGGCCCGTGCCTATGTGCTGTACCGTGAAAAACGCGCACAAGAGCGTGCCCGCGCCACGCAGCAAACACCACCTGTCTCCGAACAAACCACCATCCATGTGACTGACGGCGGCGTCAAGCGCCCACTCGATTTGGTCAGGTTACGCTCCACTATTCAAGAGGCCAGCGTCAACCTGCCACACGACATTGACGTTGAGACCATACTGGCTGAAACCGTCAAAAATCTCTATGACGGAATCCCTGTCGACGAAGTGTTCAAGTCTGCCATTCTTTCGGCACGGGCGCTGGTCGAAACCGACCCCGCTTACAGCCAGGTCACGGCCAGACTGCTGCTACACACTATCCGCAAAGAAGTACTCGGTGAGGAAGTTGCGCAGTCTGAAATGACAACACGTTATGCATCGTACTTTCCTCAGTTCATTAAAACGGGGATAGCAAGCGAACTGCTTGACCCCAGGCTGGCACAGTTCGACCTTGAACGTCTGGGCGCCGCACTCAAGGCCGGGCGCGACCAGCAATTCAATTATCTGGGTCTGCAAACCCTGTACGACCGCTACTTTCTGCACCTGCGTGGCCGCCGCATAGAGCTGCCCCAGGTGTTTTTCATGCGCGTCGCCATGGGGCTGGCACTCAATGAAATCGAGCGTGAAGCTCGCGCCATCCAGTTCTATGAAATTCTGTCCTCCTTCGATTTCATGAGCTCGACCCCCACGCTGTTTAACTCAGGCACCGTGCACTCACAACTTTCATCGTGCTACCTCACAACCGTCTCCGACGATCTTTGCGGCATCTACGACGCAATTAAAGACAACGCGCTGCTTGCCAAGTATGCCGGCGGCCTGGGCAACGACTGGACGCCCGTGCGCGCCATGCGCAGCCATATCAAGGGCACCAACGGAGAAAGCCAGGGAGTGGTGCCCTTTCTCAAAGTCGTCAACGATACGGCTGTGGCCGTCAACCAGGGCGGCAAGCGCAAGGGCGCCGTCTGCGCCTACCTCGAAACATGGCATCTCGACATCGAAGAGTTTCTTGAGCTGCGCAAGAATACCGGTGACGAACGCCGCCGTACCCACGACATGAACACGGCCAACTGGGTTCCCGACCTGTTCATGAAGCGGGTCATGGAAGAAGGCGAATGGACGCTTTTTTCGCCCTCCGACACCCCCGATCTGCACGACAAGTATGGCCGTGCATTCGAGAACGCTTATGTAGCCTACGAAGAGAAGGCCGCACGCGGCGAGCTGACGCTCTATAAAAAAGTCCCCGCGCTGCAGCTCTGGCGCAAGATGCTGTCCATGCTGTTCGAAACCGGCCACCCCTGGATCACATTCAAGGATGCGTGCAACGTGCGCTCGCCACAACAGCACGTGGGTGTTATACACAGCTCTAATCTTTGCACCGAGATCACGCTCAATACCAGCGAAACCGAAATCGCGGTCTGCAATCTTGGCTCAGTCAACCTTGCGGCACATCTTATTCAGAATGCCGACGGGCAATACGAGCTGGATCACAAAAAACTCGAGCGCACGATCACCACGGCCATGCGCATGCTCGATAACGTCATCGACATCAACTTTTACGCCGTGGCCAAGGCGCGCAACGCCAACGTGCGTCACCGCCCTGTCGGCATGGGGGTCATGGGCTTTCAGGACTGCCTGCACATGATGCGCCTACCGTTTGCGTCTGATGCCGCTGTCGAATTCTCCGACCGGTCCATGGAAGCGTTGTGCTACTACGCCTACTGGGCTTCCAGCAAGCTGGCTGCCGAGCGTGGCGCATACTCCAGCTTCAAGGGTTCGCTGTGGGACCGCGGCATTTTGCCGCAAGACACCCTGGCCATGCTGCGCGAAGAACGCGGCGGCCATGTCGACATAGACAACAGCAGTTCACTCGACTGGGGCTCGCTGCGTCAGCACATCGCCGCGCATGGCATGCGCAATTCCAACTGCGTGGCCATTGCTCCTACCGCCACCATCTCCAACATCATCGGCGTGTCGCCGTGCATTGAACCCAACTACCGCAACCTTTACGTCAAATCGAATCTGTCTGGCGAATTCACCGTCGTCAACGACTACCTGGTGCGTGATCTGAAAGAACACAGGCTGTGGGACGAAGTCATGGTTGCAGACCTCAAATATTTTGACGGCAGCCTGGCCCGTATTGATCGCATACCTGACGATCTGCGCGATCTGTATGCCACGGCGTTTGAAATCGACCCCACCTGGGTGATTGAATGCGCGGCACGCCGTTCAAAATGGATAGACCAGGCGCAGTCGCTCAACATATTCATGGCGGGCGTTTCAGGCAAGAAGCTCGACGATACCTACAAGCTGGCCTGGAAGCGCGGTCTTAAAACCACGTACTACCTGCGTTCTATCGGGGCCACCAATGCCGAGAAATCAACTGGCCGCGGAGGCGAGTTAAACGCCGTGCCCAGCAGCAACGAAGGCGTGACCTTGGGTGCAACCGCCCCAATGGCTGCCACCCCGCTGCCACCAGAAGAAATCGTTGGTGCCGCGTGCACCATGCGTCCGGGAGACGAGGGCTTTGAAGAGTGTGAGGCTTGCCAATAGGCCCTGAAACCGAGAACTCGCTTGCCAACAACCTACTACAGGACACAGACATGTTGAATTGGGACGACACCTCTGCTTCACACCCTGCCAATCCTGCCGCCACCAACGGTGCTGCAGCACCAGCGCTGCCAAGCACACAGGCTCACAACGACAACGCCATACCAGCACCGCAGCCCGTAGCCACTGGCATCTCCTCAGACGCCACAGGTCGCGTGCGCGCCGCCGACAAGCGCATCATCAACGGTAAAACAGACGTCAACCAGCTCGTGCCGTTCAAGTACAAATGGGCCTGGGAGAAATACCTGGCCACGTGCGCCAACCACTGGATGCCGCAAGAAATCAATATGTCGCGAGACATCGCCCTGTGGAAGGACCCCAATGGGCTGACCGAAGACGAGCGCCGCATTGTCAAACGCAACCTTGGGTTCTTTGTCACGGCAGACTCACTGGCCGCCAACAATATTGTGCTTGGCACTTACCGCCACATCACAGCCCCCGAGTGTCGCCAGTTTTTGCTGCGCCAGGCGTTCGAAGAAGCTATCCACACGCACGCTTACCAATACATCGTCGAGAGCCTCGATCTGGACGAAGGCGAGATCTTCAATGCGTATAACGAAGTTCCGTCCATCGTCGCCAAAGACGAGTTCCTCATCCCCTTCATCAACACAATTGCTGATCCTCATTTCGAAACCGGCACACCAGAAGCCGACCAGACACTGCTTAAATCACTCATCGTTTTTGCATGCATGATGGAAGGCCTCTTCTTTTATGTTGGATTTACGCAAATACTTGCGCTTGGTCGACAGAACAAAATGACCGGTGCCGCCGAGCAGTACATGTACATTCTTCGCGACGAATCCATGCACTGCAATTTCGGCATCGATCTCATCAACACGATCAAGCTCGAGAACCCACACTTGTGGACGACAGCGTTCCGCGACGAGATACGCGAATTGTTCAAACAGGCTGTAAGCCTTGAATATGCTTACGCTGAAGACACCATGCCTCGCGGCGTACTGGGTTTGAACGCCTCAATGTTCAAGTCATATCTGCGCTTCATTGCCAATCGGCGCTGCCAGCAGATCGGCATCGAGCCACTGTTTGCGCAGCAAGAAAACCCCTTCCCATGGATGGCCGAAATGATCGACTTAAAGAAAGAGCGCAACTTTTTCGAGACACGCGTCATCGAATATCAGACAGGCGGCGCACTTAGCTGGGAATAATGCTTTGAATACAGGCAAGGCTTACGTTAGACTCTAACCGTGTAAAGCACATCGTGTTTTACACGCTTGCGCCATTTGAGATGGGTCGCATCTTTTGCGTGGGGGCCATATCAAATGGGTAGACGTTCTCTTCGACTCGATCTCAAGGAGCAATACTATGGCAACAGCCAAAAAGGCCGCCAAGAAAACGGCAACGAAAAAAGCTGCATCCGCCAAGAAAGAAACACCCGCAAAAAAAGTAGCTGTTAAAAAAGCGGTAGCTGCAACCAAGGCTGCACCTGCCAAAAAGACAACAGCAACTGCAAAAAAAGCAGTGGCTAAAAAGGCGCCAGCCAAAAAAGCCGTTGCCAAAAAGGCTGTAGCCAAAAAGGCTGTAGCTAAAAAAGCTGTCGCTAAAAAAACCGTTGCCAAGAAAGCCGTCGCGAAAAAAGCAGTGGCAAAAAAGGCTGTAGCTACCAAGACTCCTGCCAAGAAAGCAACAGCTGGCAAGAAAACCTCGGCAGCAAAAAAGACAACCGCTGTAGCGAAAAAAGCAGTTGCCAAGAAAGCGGTAGCCAAAAAGGCAGTGGCAAAAAAAGTACCAGCCAAAAAAACAGCAGCCAAATCGTCTGTAGCCAAGAAAGCACCGGCTAAAAAGACAGTCGCTGCCAAGAAGGCCGCACCGGCCAAAAAAACCAGCGCTGCTGCTAAAAAAACCACGGCTAAAAAAGTTGTCGCGAAAAAAGCAGTTGCCAAGAAAGCAGTAGCGAAAAAAGCACCGGCAAAAAAAACGGCCGCAACTAAAGCGCCCGCAAAGAAAGCCGCTGCCAAAAAGGCTGCCGCCAAGACAGCGCCAGCAAAAAAGGCGCCGGCAAAAAAACGGCAAGTAAAGCCGTAGCCAAAAGCGCAACCCCTGCCGCAACCAAGGCTCCTGCCACTAAAGCCAAGGCGACCAAAGCGCCCGCCCGTAAGGCTGCACCCAAAAAAGCCAGTGTCAAGGCTGAAGCCAAGGCGGACAAAAAGGCCGCGACTGCTCCTGACGCCAAAAAACCATCAACCCGGCAGCCTCCTGGCCTTTTCCTACCGGCGGCCGTCCTTAACCGGCAAAGCCTTGCAGGCTTGCAAGGCTTTTTCGCGGCTGGCTGGCAAACACTGGTTTGCTATGTCAGCACTGTTGCCCGGTTACGTCTGGCAGCATGCAGCATGATGGCGGCTTTTACCTGGCCTGCCATCATGCGACAATGACGCGTTTCCATAACTTGTGGCCCCGCCATGCTCAGCGACGCATTACAATTTCTCATAAACCTCATCTTCTCTCTGTTTGGGATTGCGCTTATTATTCGCGCCTGGCTGTTTGCAATTCGCATGCACCCCTTCAACCCCTACTCACAAGCCATACTGCGGCTTACCGACTGGCTGGTGGTTCCATTGCACAAGCTGCTTGGCACTGGCAACCGTGTCGACTGGCCCACCTTGCTGACATGCTGGCTGACGGCCTTTGCACTACTGGTGCTGTCTTTTATAGTGGGTACCGGCCAATTGCCGCCAGCATCAAGCATGCTCCCCGCAGCGCTGGCAGCCCTGCTCACCGTGCTTAAATGGACATTCAATGTCGTGCTCTGGGTGACACTGGTGCAAGCCATACTGTCGTGGGTTAACCCACTGGCGCCGGTCATGCCTGTCTTACAGACCATGACGGCACCGTTGCTTAACCCAATTCGTCGGGTACTGCCCAATCTGGGCGGGCTAGATTTATCTCCGCTGGTGCTGATTGTCGTAGCGCAATTGGCCATGATGTTTATTCAGCGTTCTACTCTGTCACTCTTCGGCATTTAACCGGCCCCGCCAAACCTCACAAACAGCAAGGCCCCACCGTCCAATACGGTGGGGCCTTGCTGTTTGTGATCTGCCGCCAATCTGGCGGCCGGTCTTGCTTTAAAAAGGCACTACGCGAGTAGGACCATTACCGCTGACCAGACGCACGCGCTGGCCCGAACTAATTGCCACATCAGCTTCTTGTGCCACAACACGGGTTTCACCATTATCAAGCCTGACGGTTATCTCAAGCCCGTTTTTGCGGTTGACCTGGTTTTCAACGGCGTTGCCAGCCAGCGCCCCAAGCAGCCCACCGCCTATGGTGGCAAGCACATTACCGCGACCACCGCCTACAGCGCTGCCGGCCACACCACCCAGTGCACCCCCTGCCAGTACACCAGCGCCGGAGGTATCAGAGAGCTGTATGGTTATTGGCCGGACTGACTGCACTGTGCCGACACGAACAACCTGCTCACGCTGCGCCTGACCATAGGTATATACGGAAGATGAGGCGCTGTGATTGGCGCAGCCTGTGACGAACGCCATAGAACCAAGCAGTGCCGTCATTACAAGCATACGGGTGGGACGCACGCCCGGCCGGCGCAAATTGAAAGACTTCATGGAAAACTCCTTAATGTCGCTAGCCTGATGATGACTAAATATACATACGTTAGCAAATTGCCCGCAAACAAGATGACATCACCCTGGGGACCTGCTGCAAGATTCAGGCTATGGCCACATCGGATCAGTCAAACTAGATCAGGCCAAGCCCGAAATTGTTGTTGAGGATTGCATTAATGCCATCCTTTTCAGGACGATGATTCTGTGGCCCCTTGGACGCAATTTTAAGACTGCCCATCACATTCGCCAAGCGGCAGGCATCTGCTATATTCCAGTTTTTTATAAGGCCATACAACAACCCTGCCCGGTGCGCGTCACCGCAGCCTGTGGGGTCAACAACCTGTTCGGCCGTCACTGCCTGGATATGCGTTTCAGTGTCGTCCATGTACAGCGTCGCGCCCTCAGCACCGCGCGTCACGACAACTGCGCGCATCGTACTGGCAATCTCTTGCATGCTGCGGCCAGTGCGCTGCTCAACCACGCTTGCCTCGTAATCATTAGCCGTAAATATGTCGGCCAGACCAAGCATCTGGTTGAGGTCTTCACCATTGAACAGCGGCATCGCCTGACCCAGATCGAAGACAAAAGGTGTTGCCTGTGCCTTCAGGCGCCGCGCATGGGCGAACATTCCGTCTTTGGCATCTGGCGCCACAATGCCCCATGCGGCCTCGCAGCCCGTCAGATCATTATCGGCCGAGCGCTCCATGGCTCCCGGATGAAATGACGCGATCTGGTTGTTATCGAGGTCAGTCGTAATAAAGCACTGAGGAGTGTACATATCGGACAGCATGCGTACCATGCTGGTATCTATGCCCAGGTCTTGCATGTAGGCGATATAGTCGGCGGCATCAGCCCCCACCGTGCCGACAGGCACCGGGTTGCCGCCAAGCAGCTTGAGGTTGTAGGCAATATTGCCTGCACACCCGCCGTAATCTTTACGCAAGGTTGGGACAAAGAACGAAACGCTCAGTGACTGGGTGCCGTTGGACAAAATATGATCTTTGAAATGGCCTTCAAAGACGGCAATGGTGTCGAAGGCTATAGAACCACAAATCAATACTTTGTCAGTCATTGTTTTCCTTACTGAAAAAACTTGTCGAGATGGAATCCGCTGATCTTGTGGCCGTCAAGAACAATAGGCACACGGGCGGTGATTTCGCTGCCAGCCGGAAAGGGCTGGCTGGCCACCTCAGCTGGCAGATAGTCTTCTGGCGACAGGTTTTTGCGTACCACGAGCGTACCAGAGAAATCATGCAGCTTAAGTTCCAGCGTGGGCCACTCTTGCGGCTGATGGTAAGTATTGCGCAAGGTGAGCGAGAGAACCAAGGTGTCGGTCAGCACAGACTTCGGCTCGGCGTTATCGGTCGTCGAGGCGGCCTCTGCACGCAAGGTTGAATCCATGATGGAAATCGCGCTTATTTCACGCGCATAGGGAACATCGCAGTCTAAAGATGCACACGCGCTTTCAAGCATGGGACGCAGTATGGGCACCTGGTTGGCGATCTGGGCGCGGTATACATACACCAGTTGAGCAAGCAATACCGCGATACCCACGACGACCAGCGTCCGCCAGAAGACCCTGGCGAACAGGCCGCCGGCTCCGCGCTCATGCATGTCAGCGCCAATATCTCTATCGCTGCTTCTAGCGTTGCGGGGTTCAATATATACACCACCATGGGACGAATCGGCCCCAAGGGGTTCACGCGAGCGAATGGGCAACATCGGTGCCGGAACTTCACGAGGATGACGTTGTTCCAGGCTGGGCGTCCGCACATCAGGCGCCGGCTTAGGCGTGTGCGCAGTCGGCCTTGATGCAACGACCGGCGGCGGTTCTGCAGCGGCAGGCCTGGAAGATACGACGAAATGAGGTTGTTGTGCGGCTTGGGGCCGCAGGTTGTGTACACCAATGACCGGCTCTTGGCGCGACCCGGGTGCCGCCTGCTCTGGTGCAGGGGCAGCCCCGGCCTCAGGCTGATGGCTAATGTCGCGTTGTGGCGTGCTTACGCGCTGATCAGATCGGCGTCGTACGGCACCATCAATGCTGAAGCCTGAACTGGCAGCATCACTGCCGTCGCGGTTAGCGTCAGCATGAGGGGGGACTGCTGAAATGCTGAAGGATGGTCCGTGCCCTGCAACTGCGGCAGTACTGGCGGCGGCGGAGATGGTATGCGACGTAGCGGGCGCTGGCTCTTGCGCTGGCTCTTGCCTTGGCTCTTGCCTTGGCTCGGGCCTTGGCCCTGACTCTGACTTTGCCGCTGGAGTGTCGTGCTGTGAAGCAGACTGCAAAGAGGCCGGGTCGCGCGGCGATACCGAAGGCTGGGGAACAGCCCTGGGCGTTGTACCCGTATCGACATCAGGCGCTGTACTGGCAGCGCTGATGTGGCGCGTAAACGGCTCATACTGCTGAACAGAGGGTTCAGCCTTCTGAGGCGACGCAGCGTGCGCGGCGGGATCGCCGGACACAACGGCTTCATAGCCATCAAAAATGTTGGCGCAGTTAATGCAGCGGATATACCCTTTGCGCAACAGGAGTTGTTCAAGGCTGGCAGGAAAGGTTGTTCCGCAATGAGGGCAACGCGTGGTCAGGTCCATAAGCGACAAGTATAGAGGCTGGTTTCAGTGTACGCGCTGGCCGTGCAGGCAAACCCAGCCTTCTCGCTCTTGCCACACTTCAAGCTTGAGCCAGGGCGCATAGGCCAGGGCAACCTCATCCGCCTGACGCTCAAGCACGCCGGACAGGGCGAGGTGCCCCCCGGGTGCCACTCGATTGGCCAGCATGGGCGCAAGCACTTTAAGGGGATTGGACAATATATTGGCCACCACAATCTGAAACTGGCCTTCGGCCAAAGCGTCAGGAAGCATGGCCTGCAACTGCACGCCGTTAATGCTGGCGTTTTGGCGGGTAGACTGCACCGCCTGCTCATCAATGTCTACGGCAGTTATGCTTGCAGCCCCGAGCATTTTTGCCGCAATGGCCAAAATGCCCGAACCGCAGCCGTAGTCGAGTACGGTCTCGTGCCCTTTGATGTGTCGCTCAAGCCAGGCCAGACACAGATGGGTGGTGGGGTGGCTGCCGGTGCCAAATGCCAGCCCCGGATCAAGCTCGATGTGCAGAGCTTCGTCAGCGCCTGCGGCGTTGCTGACTGGCGGTACGTCAGGGCTGTTACGGTGCCAGCTGGGCACGATCCAGATCCTGCCTGCCACCTGTATGGGCGGAAACTGCGACTGCGTCAGCCTGACCCAGTCTTCATCAGGCACGTCGCGCAGTAGCCACTCGCCGTCACCATAGTCACCCAGGCCGGCCTCGCGCACTACCTCAATGACTTGAGCAGGATCGAGGCCGTCAGGCATTAACGCTACCACACGGTTTCGGTGCCAGGCCTGCACGTCAGGCTCAAGCCCGGGCTCACCAAACAAAGCGCGCTCGGCTTCGGTGTTGCTGTCGGCATCTTCTACCGAAACTGACAGCATGCCAGCTTCAAGCAGGGCATCGGAAAGCGCTTCAGCCCGCTCTTCGGGGCACAGGAGCACAAGTTCTCGCATCGTAGATTCCGTTAATAAAACAGGGGCAAGGCCCCCGTTTTTATGCTGGCGACGGCGGCTTATCAGGGCCGCTGCGACAGTTTCTGTTCGAGATAATGAATACTGGTTCCGCCTTCCCTGAAACGGGCATCCTGCAGCAACTCACGGTGCAGCGCGATATTGGTTTGCACACCTTCCACGATCATTTCTGACAGCGCGATCTCCATGCGGACTATGGCCTGGGAGCGTGTATCGCCATAGGTGATGAGCTTGGCAATCATGGAATCATAGTACGGTGGAACCGTATAGCCACTGAAGACGTGTGACTCTAAGCGTACCCCTGGACCACCCGGCGTATGCCAGGCTGTGATGCGGCCAGGGCTGGGCGTAAACTTGAACGGGTCTTCGGCATTGATGCGGCACTCGATCGCATGGCCTTTGAGCACGACATCGCGCTGGCGCAATGTGAATTTTTCACCTGCGGCGATGAGGATTTGCTGCTGGACAAGGTCAATGCCGGTAATCATTTCAGTGACCGTGTGCTCGACCTGGATGCGGGTGTTCATTTCGATGAAATAGAACTCACCGTTTTCAAACAAAAACTCAAACGTGCCAGCACCGCGGTATTTCATTTTGCGGCACGCTTCGGCACAGCGCTCGCCGATGCGTTCGATGAGCCGACGCGGAATACCCGGCGCTGGCGCCTCTTCGATCACTTTCTGGTGGCGGCGTTGCATGGAGCAGTCACGCTCGCCCAGCCAGATTGCGTTACGCCCGCCATCGGCCAGCACCTGGATTTCAATGTGTCGCGGGTTCTCGAGAAATTTCTCAAGATAGACTTCGGGGTTGTTGAACGCCGAACCTGCTTCATTACGCGTCATGGCTACGGCAGTAAGCAGTGCGGCTTCAGTGTAGACAACGCGCATGCCGCGCCCGCCACCACCGCCCGATGCCTTGATGATGACCGGGTAGCCAACGTCTCGCGCAATGCGCACGATTTCTTCGGGATCATCAGGCAATGCGCCCTCAGAGCCAGGCACCACCGGCACCGAGGCTTCGATCATGGCGTGCTTGGCACAAACCTTGTCGCCCATAAGACGTATGGTTTCGGGACGCGGCCCAATAAAGGCAAAGCCGCTTTTTTCTACACGTTCGGCAAAGTCGGCATTTTCGGCAAGAAAACCGTAGCCAGGATGGATGGCCTCGGCGTCGGTGACTTCGGCTGCCGAGATGATGGCAGGCATATTGAGGTAGCTGTCACGAGGCTGGGCAGGCCCAATACACACAGACTCGTCAGCGAGGCGCACATATTTCGCATCGCGATCAGCCTCAGAGTGCACGACTACCGTCTTGATACCCAGCTCGCGGCAGGCGCGCTGGATGCGAAGAGCGATCTCGCCCCGATTGGCAATGAGGATTTTTTCAAACATGGATCAGCCAATAACAAACAAGGGTTGACCGTACTCGACGGGTTCGCCGTTTTCGACCAGAATTTCCTTGATGACACCCGACTTGTCGGCCTCGATTTCGTTGAGCAGCTTCATGGCTTCGATAATACACAAGGCATCGCCTTCTTTCACCGACTGCCCTACTTCGACAAATGGCGACGCACCGGGGTTGGGCGAGCGATAAAACGTACCAACCATAGGAGCCTTGACAGAATGGCCCGTCGGAGCAGCAGGCTCGGCAGGCACGGCCGCCGCAGCGGTTGCTGCAGCCGTGGCAGCTGCCGATGCCGATTCGGTCACGGCCACAGGTTGCACGCTTTGCGAAAATTTGACGATGCGCACTTTACCGTCGCCCTCGGTAATTTCAAGTTCGGCAATGCCCGAATCTGATACAAGGTCTATTAGGGTTTTAAGTTTTCGTAAGTCCATACCAGCTTCCGGTGAACAACTCCGCGACCAGACCGCAGAGTTAACGTTAATCGTTAAGTATATTAAGTGACGGGCTCTTTCGCGCCTAGTTGGCCAACGCGTGCTGCAGGGCGGCTTCGTAGCCGAACGGACCCAGCCCGGCTATCACACCTTGCGCCGTGGCGGAAAGAAAGGAGTGATGGCGGAAGGCTTCCCGCTTGTATACGTTGGACAAATGTACTTCGATAAATGGAATATCGACAGCAGCAAGCGCATCTGGCAGCGCAACACTGGTGTGTGTATACGCCGCAGCGTTGATAATGATGAAATCGGTGGAGTCTAGCGCGGCGGCCTGGATGCGATCAATGATCTCACCCTCGTGATTGCTTTGAAATGCACTGCAGTGAGCGTTTTGCGCCGCGGCCAGTTGCTCCAGGCGCTGGTTGATGTCAGCCAGAGTCTGCCGCCCATAGATACCCGGCTCTCGGGTGCCGAGCAGATTAAGGTTGGGGCCATGCAAGACCAGGATTCGTTGCGCCATTACCAATATTCAAACATGAGTGACCGTCTTTTTACGCCAAATAGTCGTATTTGTCTATAAAAACACACACATTGCAGCGCAACACAAAAAGAAACAGCCCGATTCTGCCCTGGCATTTTAGTGTGCAGGGTGCTCGATGCAGTAGCCAGGCCAGCGCCCGGCAGCGTCATCAGGCCAGGCCTTGGATGTACTGTTCAAGCTCGTCAGGATCTATCTGGCCAAGAATACGCTTGATTACGTTGCCTTTGGCATCAAATACTACCGTAAAAGGCAAGCCACCCTGCTTGTTGCCCAGCTGACGCATCAGTTTGATGCCGCCATGCCCCGCAACCAGAATCGGGTAGCCCACCTGCACTTTCTCGCCGAACTTGCGTACATTAGATGCAGTATCAACCGCCACACCCACAAACTGTATGTCGTTGTGAGCAGTGTGCAGGGCGTCAAGGTCAGGCATCTCTTTAACGCATGGCGGACACCATGTTGCCCAAAAATTGAGCACTACGGGTTTACCCAGAAACTGAGTAAAGTCGTGCTCTTGTCCCTTCAGGTCAGGGAAAGCTTGGGCATAGAACGGATCGGCCGCCGCATGCGCAGTCAGCATGGGCACCAGCACACCAGAGGCCCCGATAGAGGCCATCATGGCTTGACGCAGAAAATCTCGCCGCTTCATATCAAGAAAAACCCGCAAGAAAAATAGCGCATCCATCATAACACCGCCACCCAGAATGGCTCTTGCATCATCATGATGCGTACAAGAAGCCAGCCATGTACCGAGCAAGGCTGTCGTCTGTTCACGAGCGACAAGCCTTCCGGCTACCGGGCGATGCTTCACCTTTGCCCAGTGCGATGGCTCGCTTGCCCGGTGCGATGGCTCGCTTGCCCGGTGCGATGGCTCGCTGGCCCGGTGCGATAGTGCGCTTGGCCTGTGCAATGGTTCACTTGCCCGGTCAGATGCTTCGCTTGCCCGATGCAATGTCCCTCTTCCCAACAGGCAAGACACCGACTGGCTAAAATAGCCCCCGGAGGATTCTTATGCACTTACATATTCTTGGTATCTGCGGCACGTTCATGGGTGGCCTGGCTCTTATAGCCCGGTCGGCCGGCCACACGGTCACCGGCTGCGACGCAGGTGTCTACCCCCCTATGAGCACCCAGCTTGAAGAACAAGGCATACGCCTGATTGAAGGCTTTGATGCCAGCCAGACCGGGCTGGGGGCCGATATGTACATCATCGGCAATGTCGTGACCAGGGGCAACCCCCTCATGGAGGCCATTCTGGACGCAGGCCTGCCCTATGTATCGGGGCCCCAGTGGCTGGGTGAGCAGGTCTTGCGTGGCCAGCATGTGCTGGCCGTCGCGGGCACGCACGGCAAAACAACGACCAGTTCCATGCTGGCATGGATACTGGACTATGCCGGCAAAAAACCAAATTTCCTGATTGGCGGCGTTGCTCCCGGTTTGAAAGTATCGGCGCGTTTCGCGCCAGACACCTCCAACAGACACTTCGTCATTGAGGCTGATGAGTACGACACGGCCTTCTTCGACAAACGCTCAAAGTTCGTGCATTACCGGCCCCGCACTGCGGTGCTGAACAACCTCGAATACGATCACGCCGACATTTTTGCCGACCTGGCAGCCATAGAAACCCAGTTCCACCATTTGGTGCGCACGATTCCCTCTCAAGGCATGATCATCAGGCCTGCTGACTCCGACGCCCTGGATCGCGTGATCGCCCGGGGTTGCTGGACTCCCGTCCAGACCACAGGGCCAAATGGCCGCTGGCAGGCCAGCGCTGGCGACCACGCCTCGCATTTTGAGGTCAGTCTTGATGACAAGCCTGCCGGCATAGTGCGCTGGACGCTGACCGGCGAACACAATCGCATGAATGCGCTGGCAGCGCTGGCAGCGGCAGCACACGCAGGGGTGGATTCCGAAGCCAGCATTGAGGCTCTGTCGTGTTTTGAAGGCGTGAAGCGCCGTATGGAATTACGCGGCACGGTGCGCGACATAAAGGTTTACGATGATTTCGCACACCATCCCACCGCCATTGCGACGACACTCGACGGGCTGCGCCGCCAGGTGGGTGACGGTCGTATCCTCGCTGTACTCGAGCCTCGTTCCAACACCATGAAGCTCGGTGCCATGGCGGCGCGCCTGCCGCCGTCACTCGAAAAAGCCGACCTCGTATTTTGCTACGGTGCCGCAGAAGGCAAGCACTCCCTGGGGTGGAATCCAGAGCAAGTGCTGGCCCCATTGGGCAAACGCGCAACAGCGTGGGCAGATATAGATAAAATGGTAGAAGCCATCCGCACCACTGCACGACCAGGTGACACTATCCTGGTCATGAGCAATGGCAGCTTCGGTGGAATACATCAAAAGCTGCTCGATGCGCTTTGATGGCACAGGCAGTCCGTACCCTCATGTCATGAACACCTATTTTCCGACAAGGCAAGCATGATTCTTTATCTGCACGGTTTTCGCTCCTCGCCCCAGTCTTACAAGGCAACGCTGATGGCTCAGGCCATGCAAGAACGAGGCTTGCAAGACCGGTGGATCTGCCCTCAGCTACCCGCCAGTCCGCGTGCGGCCATAGACCTGTGCAAGCAACTGGTGCAACAGGCTCAGGCCAGAACCGGCATCGACCTGGCTAGCGACCTGGCCATTATCGGCTCATCCCTGGGCGGCTATTACGCCAACAACCTTGCAGAACACTGGAAGTGCCGCGCTGTCGTACTAAACCCGGCAGTTCATGCCGCTCGCGACCTGGCAAGCCAGGTGGGTGAGCACAGCCTGTATCATTCTGACGCACCATTTGTTTTTTGCCGGAGTACGTCAGCGAGCTTGCAGACATAGCCACAAGTCGTCCTGCTGACCCCGGCCGGTATTATCTTCTCGCAGCAAAAGGCGATGAAGTGCTCGACTGGCGCGAAATGGCTGACTGGTACGCAGGCAGCCATGGTCACATTCTTGAAGGCGGCGACCATGGCCTGACCGGGTTCGAACAGTGGCTACCAGAAGTGCTCGACTTTGCACTCGGGTCCGCGTCGCCTGGCCCCACCCCAAAAACCTGATACGGCACTCCCGTATCGCTACGGATCATTATGTACGTTCTCTACGAAGACAGCGGTAACTTCAAGGCTGAAAAAATATTCTCGGAGAGCGACTCCACCTTGCAGGTCGAGTCGGCGTCGGGCAAGCGCAGCAAAATCAAGAGGGCCATCGTGCTGTTCAGTTTTGAGCAGCCGGCGCCCGCCGAGATGCTGCAGCAGGCACAAGCCCTGGCTACCACCCTTGACGTCGATTTTCTGTGGGAATGTGCGCCACAAGACGAGTTTGCTGCCGAAAATTTTGCCGAAGAATACTTTGGCCATCCTCCGACGGCCGTCGAGAAAGCCGGCCTTATTTTCGCGCTAAACAGCGCACCGGCGTATTTTCACCGCCGCGGCAAAGGCCGCTATCGTCCCGCACCGCCAGACATACTTAAGGCGGCCTTGGCCGCTATTGAAAAAAAACGCAAGCAAGCCGAACAGCAACAGCAATGGACGGAAGAGCTGGTGGCCGGCAAACTGCCAGAGCCCATCGCCGCTGTTGCCAACTCGTTTCTCAATAAGCCTGACAAAAACACGCTTGAATGGAAAGCCTTTGAAGCAGCCGTGCAGCAGCGCCAGACCACGCCCGAAAGACTGCTGCTGGAATGCGGCGCATGGCCTAACGCTCTGGCCCTGCACCAACACCGCTTCTTTTCCACCCACTTTCCAAAAGGCACGGAGCACCCGCCTGTAACCGTCTCAAACCTGGGCGACGAGCTGCCGATGGCAGAGGTTACGGCGTATTCAGTTGATGACATCAGCACCATAGAGGTCGATGACGCCATGTCGGTCACGCCGATGGGCGATGACGTGGTGCGCATAGGCATTCATATTGCCGCGCCCGGTCTGGCAGTTGCGCGCGACAATGATCTCGATCTGCTGGCACGCGAACGCATGTCCACCGTGTACATACCGGGGCTGAAGATACCCATGCTGCCTCGCGAACTCATCAGTACCTTTTCACTCGACGCCGGTCAGGTGCGCCCCTGCCTGTCGCTTTATGTTACGGCCAACCTTGCCACAGGCGAGTTGCTTGCTGAAGAAACACGCCTCGAACGCATAAAGATACAAGAAAATCTTCGCCACAATACGCTGGACGCCCTGGTCACCGAAGATGCTTTAAACAACCCCGAAGCCGAACTTCCGTATGGCGACTGGCTGCGCCCACTCTGGCGCTACGCACAACATCTCTCTGCCCAGCGCGATGTAGTGCGGGGCAAGCCTGAAAACAATAACCGGGTCGAGTATTCGTTCGAGCTCGACGGCCCTTACGACGATCCGCAAACGCCGGTGCGGCTGGTGCCGCGCCGGCGCAATGCGCCGCTTGACCGTCTGGTGGCCGAGTACATGATACTGACCAACAATCTCTGGGGCGGCTTATTGGCCAAGCATGGCGTGCCAGGCATTTATCGCTCACAGCAGACAGGCAAAGTACGCATGTCTACCCACGCCCTGCCCCATGAAGCCATTGGCGTGCCATATTACGCCTGGTCAACTTCACCCCTGCGCCGCTACGTAGACCTGGTAAATCAGTGGCAAATCATGGCGGCAGCCGAACATGGTATTTCTGCCCGCCTGGTCGCACCGTTCAAGCCCAAAGATGCAGACTTGTTCGCCATTATTGGCGGCTTTGATGCTCAGTATGCGGCCTGGAGCGATTTCCAGTCGTCTATGGAGCGTTATTGGTGCATTCGCTGGCTGCAACAACAAGAGATGCACAGCGTCCAGGGCACTGTAATCCGCGACGATCTGGTGCGACTCGACTGCGCACCCTTCGTCACGCGGGTGCCCGCTTTGCCGGTACTCGAGCGTGGACAGCTCGTAACCCTGGACATCCTGGGCTACGATGAACTGGCTCTTGAACTTGAGTGCAGGCTGCGCGAAGTCGAAGCAGCCTGAGCACGCCTTCTGGTCCTGTGACGACGCATGCCAACACCCACTGCCTTGCCGGAGGCCCATCCGGCCTACCTCCGGACGCAACGCAGCGATTACATGGCGATTGCGGTCATTATTTCGCTGGCCATACACGCGGCACTGCTGGCCCTGCGGTTCGTCAGCCCTCCCGGGCCGGCACCGCAACCCAGCAGGCTTGAGGTAACACTGGTCAACACATACACCGAGGCTGCGCCTTTGCAGCCGACGTTGCTGGCTCAAAAACAGCTTGACGGCGGCGGCACGGCAGCTGCCGGCTATGCCACCTCGCCGCTGCCGCGAACGGCAGAACAGTCTGCCGACGAAGTCGTATTGGCTGCATTGCGCAAGCGTCAGGAAGAGCTTGAAGAAGAGCAGCAACGTCTTTACACGCAACTGCAGTCCCGGCAACAGGTACTGGCAGAGCGTAAACAGCCTGACCTGTTTGAGCGTTCCGACACGCCCGGGGCTGATTCCCGCAACCAGGAAAGCCTGATACTCAATGCACGCATCAGCGCCATCAAAGAGCGGGTCGAGCAGTACAACGCCCAACCTCGCCGGCTGTATCTGGGGCCCTCTGCAGCCAAGGCCGACTATGCCGAGTATGTGGAGGCCTGGCGCAAGAAAATTGAATTGTTGGGCACACAACACTATCCGCCAGAAGCCAGGGGCAAGGTATACGGCAGCCTGCAACTCACGGTATATATTAAGCGCGATGGTTCGCTGGCGCGTATAGAGATCAACCGCCCATCGCAGCACGCCATCCTGAATCTGGCCGCCGCACGCATTGTTCAGCTGGCCGCACCCTTTGCACCGTTGCCTGAACCCATTGCAGACAAAACAGATGTGCTTGTCATTACCCGCACATGGAATTTCATCAACCAGAAACTGGAAACCGCCGTCCCGTGACTATCACCTCCGTTCCACACCGTTACGCTGTTATCGGCAACCCGGTAGAGCACAGCCGATCGCCTTTTATTCATGGCGCGTTTGCCCAACAGACAGGTAAGACACTTGTTTATGACCGGCTTCTGGCACCCATCGACGGCTTTGCCCAAGCGGTGAACGACTTCTTTGCACAGGGAGGCGGGGGCCTGAACGTTACAGTGCCCTTCAAAGAACAAGCCTGCAAGCTCGCTCAGCAGCATCTGAGTTCAAGAGCGCAGCTTGCTGGTGCCGTCAACACGCTCTGGATGGAACACGGCCAGCTTCACGGCTGCAATACCGACGGAGTCGGGCTGCTGGACGACCTGCGCGACCTGGGCTTTCCGCCACGCGATCGCAATGTGTTGCTTATCGGCGCCGGCGGAGCGGCAAGAGGCGTAATTTTCCCACTGTTGGAAGCGGGCTGCGCCCAACTGCGGGTTATTAACCGCAGTCCTGACCGGGCTCATCAACTGCGCGATCATGTGCTTTCCCATGCCCGCCAGTTTCGCAACATCCTGCACGCGGGTTCGCTGGACGAGGCTGGCGGGCCATGGGATATCGTCATCAACGCCACTTCAAGCAGCCTGGGCGATAAGCCACCAGCACTTCCTCCAGGCATTTACGCATCAGGCGCATTGGCCTATGACATGATGTACGGTGCACAGCCAACTCCTTTCATGCGTCAGGCAGCCAGTGAAGGCGCGGCCCAGACGGCCGACGGTCTGGGTATGCTGGTAGCTCAGGCAGCGGCCAGCTTTCTGATCTGGCATGGCGTCATGCCCGACGTGCAGGTCGTTTTGAACGCTGTACGCAGACAGCTGGCGCAAGGCTAAGCCATGACGCGCCGCAGGGTAAACAAACTAAAAGTCGCAGCCTTTGCCATACTGCTGGCCTTTATCGCCCTGCTGCTGTACCAGTTTGGCCTGTTCGTCATGGTGTTGTGGCTCAGTGTGCGCAACCCTTCAAGCAGCGCCTTCATGAATGCCGCACAGGCCGAGCTGCGCCTGCAAGATCCAAAAGCCAGGGTCACACAACAGTGGGTGCCCTACGACAAGATCAGCAATCACTTAAAGCGTGCGGTGGTTGCCTCCGAGGACGCCAACTTTCTGAACCATGGCGGGGTCGAATGGGACGCCATACGGAAAGCATGGGAGTACAACCGCAGGCAGGCAAGCAAGGGCAAGGCCAAGAGGCGGGGAGGATCAACGATCAGCCAGCAATTGGCCAAAAACATGTTCTTGTCGGGCTCACGTACTTACTGGCGCAAAGGCCAGGAACTTATATTGACGTACATGATCGAGCTGGTCATGAGCAAAAAACGCATTCTTGAGCTGTATCTTAATGTAGCGCAATGGGGCACCAGTGTATTCGGTGCTGAAGCGGCTGCCAGGCATTATTTCAAGACCGGAGCTGGCGCGCTCAGCGCCGCTCAGGCTGCAAAGCTGGCTGCCATGTTGCCGAACCCGGTTTACTATGATGCCCATTCCAATACGTCATATCTTCGGTCGCGCAGCAATACCATCCAGCATCGCATGCGACTGGTCGAAATCCCCTGACTCCACCCTTTAGCTGATCACCTCATTACGCACAGCCGATCAACTTCTTTTGGCTGAGACCGCCGCGCTACTCACCGCCCGCCCCCACGCAAGTGTTAATCTTGCTGTTTTACACGTACAGAACCACGTTACAAGCGCCCAACATCCTCAATGCGAACCGCCCGCCGCTACCTTGCCAGCGAAATTTATCGCTCCAGTGCCGTTGTATTAATCGCACTGATAGGCCTGTTCTCGTTCTTCTCTCTCATTGAAGAGCTGGATGAGATCAGCGCCAAATTTTCACTGCTGAATCTGTTTTACCTGCAGGCCCTGGCATTGCCCACCCGTCTGTACGATCTGCTGCCGATAGGGCTGCTGATTGGAGCAATTCTGGCGCTGGCCGGTCTGGCGCAACGCAACGAGCTGGTCATTTTGCGCGTATCGGGCGTCAGTGGCATGAAGCTGATGCGCATGCTCTGGGTGGCTACCCTGCCGCTGGTATTTATGGCATTTATCTTGTCAGAATTCGTCACGCCAGCCGCCGAGCTGAAAACCAGCGAGGCCAAGCTGCTGTTGCTCGGACAATCAGATGGCGGCCGCTTCAATAGCGGTTACTGGTTCAAAGAGGCTGACGACAAAGGTGGTACGCGCTTAATTAATATCGAGACACTAAAGCCTAGCGGCACAGTCGGCGACATCAAGATTTACGAGCTTGATGACGACATGCGGCTGCAGAAATTTTCGCAGGCCGAAGAAGGCCGTTTCACCGATGGCAAGCTGGTGCTGACAAACGTACATCAGACAGCCATCGACGCAGGCGCGGTGTCGGCGCTGGCTGATGCGCGCACACCCGACGCGCCGCTCACACACATTTCAGATCTGCCCCAGCGGGTACTCCCCACCACACTGACACCCGAGCGTCTGATTGCGCGCATTTTGACCCCTGAGCGCATGTCGATGTTTGATCTGTATGACTACATCAGCTATCTGCGAGCCAATCATTTGCAGACAGACCGACAGGTCGTCGCGCTCTGGCGCAAAATGGCGTACCCCTTTACGCTGCTGGTCATGATCACTATCGCAGCACCCATAGGCTTTATGCAAACTCGGCGCGGCGGCGTGGGCAGCAAGGTGTTTATCGGCATCTTGCTGGGTGTCGGGTTCTTTATGCTGAACCAGCTTGCCCTGAACGTTGGCATGCTGGGCAGGTGGCCGCCCTGGACGACGGCGCTGCTTCCCAATATTGGTGCGCTGGCCATTGCCCTGGGCGCGCTCTTTCTGATGGAAAACCAGCACAACGTGCGTCGCATCAACCGCACACGCATGCCCTGGAGCAAGAGGCCAGTATGAGTTCCCTGCCGCAGATCGCCACCCATCAGGATGCACCCCGGTCTCACGACCACCGTTCGTCATGACGGCACCCACACCCGATACCTGGGTCGTCGGAGACCTGCAGGGGTGCTGCCAGCCCCTGGAAGCGCTGCTCACCCACCCCGACATCGCGCTAGACCCTCGCGCGAGGCTGTGGTTTGCCGGCGATCTGGTCAACCGCGGGCCAGACTCCCTGGGCACCCTGCGAAAAATCATAGCCTTGGGCGACCGTGCTGTATGCATACTCGGAAACCATGACCTGCATTTGCTGGCGATTGCCGCAGGCGCCGGCCGGCTAAAGAAGGCAGACACCCTGTCAGACATTCTCGAGGCCCCTGATGCCGACGCGCTGATCGGCTGGCTGCGACACCAGCCGCTGGCGCATTATGGCGAAGGCTATCTCATGGTGCACGCAGGCGTACCACCACAATGGGACACCCAAAAAACCCTGTCACTGGCTGCCGAGGCTGAAGCGGCCTTGCGCCACGATGACTGGAAGCAAAACCTGGCTACCATGTATGGCAACCAGCCTGACATCTGGCATGACGACTTGCAGGGCGAAGATCGACTGCGTGCCATCATCAATGCACTCACACGCATGCGCATGTGCGACGCTCAGGGACGCATGAATTTTCAGGAAAAAGGCGCCCCCTTTCACGATGGGCATTTAATGCCCTGGTATGACGCGCCAGATCGAAAACTGGAAGACCCCGTGGTGTTCGGCCACTGGTCCACACTGGGTCTGTTGATGCGGCCCGATGCAATCTGCCTGGATACGGGCTGTGTCTGGGGACGTCAGCTAACAGCGATGCGCTTGCGAGACCGCGCTCTGATTCAGGTGCCTTGTACACGGCAAAAGCAGCCTGGACAACATTCGGGCGATTAGAGGCTGTCTGTGACAGACGTTGACTGAGCCTGAGCTATAACAGCTTTGCGAATGGCCTGGCGTGCGTGTGCTGCCGCATGTGAGCGGCCCTGCTGAAAACAGTCGGCATGGGGCATGACGGGCAAAAACACGGCCTCTACAGCTACCCCTGTGGTGCTTAACAATCGCCAGATATTCTGCACCATGCTTTGCTCGCCCACAAAAGATACATAATCACTGCGTGCGCCTGTGTGCAAAAAACGCAATGCAACCGGCTGGATATCAATACCCGAATCAATCGCCGCCTGAAACAGGCTTGAATGAAACGGCCCCACATCATAGCCAGACGAGGTAGTTCCTTCGGGAAACAGCCCTACGACATTGCCACGCGCAAATCGCTCCCTGATCTGGATGCTGGCCTTGCCGAGCGCGCTGCGCCTGCCGCGCTGAATGAAAACCGTACCTGAACCAGCTGCCAGCCAGCCCAGCAATGGCCAGCGCCTAACCTCATTTTTGGCGACAAACAACGTGGGGCAAACGCTGTTAAGCACGAAAATATCAACCCAGGACACATGATTGGCGACCAGCATGAAAGGCGGCCTCTTGCGCGGCTCACCCTTAATAATGACCTGCACACCACAAAGCCACATAAGCGCTCTCGACCAGCCCTGGGTAACGCTGTCGCGCAGACGCTGCGATGCCAGGGGAAACACGCCAATCACACACAGCAATGCGGTAATGATCCACAGGATCAGAAGAACCAGCCTCGGAATGAAACGCAACAGCCTCAACCGTTACCTTCCTGTTCTGCTGAGTGGTCTAAGGCGTCCAGGTAGCGTTGCAATATAACCGCCGCCGCCATAGCGTCATCGGGCTGGTTGTTGCCCAGGATCTCCTGAGCCTCAAGGCTGGAACCGCGTTCGTCCACCAGCACGACGTCAACACCGAAACGTCCGTGTAGCTGATTGGCAAAACGCCTGCACCGCAAGCTGTGATACTGCTCGCCACCTTCAGTGGTCAGTGGCAGCCCCACGACAATGCGGTCGGGTGTCCACTCTTGCAGCAGCTTTTCGATTTGCTCAAAACGCTGCACCCGCGTGTGCGGTGTGAGCACCTCCAGAGGACGCGCATAACGCGTGAGCGTATTGCCGATAGCCACGCCTATCTTTTTCAGACCATAATCAAACGCCAGCAAAGTCTGGTCAGGCATGGCCGGCTTCGCCCGCCAGCATCAGTGGGTCTATCCCCAACTGGCTGAGCGCCGCCTGATACCGGTTTTCGGCGGGCGTTTCGAACAGAATCTGCTTAGTGCTGGCGACATTCAGCCAGGCGTTTTGAGACATTTCGCTTTCAAGCTGGCCGGCACCCCAGCCCGCATAACCCAGCGTAATTAATAAATGAAGCGGCCCCTTGCCCAGGGCGACGTCTTGCAATACATCGCGCGAGGTTGTCAGTGCGATATCGCCCAGCGCAATGCTGGAGCTATAGCCACCCACTGGCGCATGCAGCACAAAGCCCCGGTCAGTTTGCACCGGACCGCCAAAAAACACGGGGGTGGCCTGCACCGCGCCAGTTTCTTCGGTGAGATCGAGATCTATGCGCTTTAGCAGGTCGCCCACTGTGATGTCGGTGGGCCTGTTGATAACCAGCCCCAGTGCACCATCAGTGGTGTGTTCACATATGTAAATGACGGAATTGGCCAGTTCACCCGATACCTGACCGGGCATGGCCAGCAGCAACTGACGCGACAGGTTTACGGTGGAACCCGTATCAGTTTGTTTAGGGGAAGAGGTCAAGAACTCTCCTGGGCCCTGTATGGGCAGTGAAATACAATAATTAAACTTCGATCAGCTCAAAGTCTTCTTTGCGGGCGCCGCACTCAGGGCAGACCCAGTTGGGCGGCACATCTTCCCAGCGTGTGCCCGGAGCAATGCCTTCTTCGGGCAGGCCCGACTCTTCATCATATATCCATCCACAGATCAAACACATCCACGTACGCATCTTTTGTTACTCTCTGAAATTTGACAGCTACGGACACAACAGGCCCGGAGCGCTTCTATTAGAATGGGGCTACAGCAGTAAAACCCAATAGCTTTAGCCAGATATTAACCAAAGTTACTTTCACTACTACGCAGCCCAGGTATCGTGCACGCAACCAACCCGCCACTTGTCTTGATTTTCGGCCCATTCGACCCTAGCGGGTCGGGTAGCCTACCCGCTGATGCGGTTACTCTTGCTACGTTGGGCTGCCACGCCCTCAGCGTACTGACCGCCGTACAGGTGCACGACACGGCGGGTATTGAAAGCATAGAACCGTTGTTACCCGAAATTATCGACGACCAGGCGCGCTGCATGCTCGAAGACATGTCGGTACAGGCATTTAAGGTGGGGCCGCTGTACACCACGGAAGCCGTAAGTGTACTCGCTCAGATCGCGGCCGATTATAGCCATGTTCCACTGGTACTGCAGCTTACGGCTCCACCTGCAGAATCGCTGCTCGAAGACTGGGACGCCGAAGACGTGCACATGGCCATTTGCGAGCTCTTGCTGCCACAAACTAAAGTTGTGGTCGCCGATCACATGCTGATTGAGCGCATGCAGTCGCAAGGCCTGCTTGCAGGCGCCCGCAGCGGCAGCCCCGCCAAGGCATTGCTCGACTTTGGCGCTGAGTGGGTGCTCAGCACCGGCGTAGCGCTGCGGCCCGGCCAGCAAGGCCATGTATTGCAAGGCCAGCGACAAGAAACCTCAAACTGGCCGTGGGATGCACCTGTTGCACGCGCGGCTGATGCGGATGGGCCACTGGCCTGCGCCATAACCGCCCAACTCGCCAGAGGCATACCTGTTGTCCAGGCCGTGGATGCTGCCATTGCTCTGGCAGGGCCACTTTCCAGGCGAGTGTTTCAGCCCGGCATGGGCCAACGTATTATTAATCGGTGCGCTTCATGACAACCACACTACGCCTGCCTCGTGGCCTTTATGGCATAACCCCCGAGTGGCACGATACCGACAAGCTGCTTGAGGCCATTAGTGCAGCCGCTGCTGGAGGTATGGCAGCGCTGCAATGGCGGCGCAAGACCATTGCTGACCAGGACCGGGTCGCACAGGCCCGCAAGGTCGTGGAGCACTGCCGCGTTCTGGGCATACCCTGCATTATTAATGACGACTGGCGGCTGGCGGCGCTGGTCGACGCCAGTGGCGCACATATTGGTCGCGATGATGGCCAGTATGCCGAAGCCCGTATGGCACTGGGAGCCGATCGCATCATTGGCTGTTCTTGTTACAACCAGCCGTCGCTGGCCAGCCAGGCGCTTAAGGCAGGT
Organism: Allopusillimonas ginsengisoli; assembly: GCA_005239165.1. Taxonomy (GTDB): domain Bacteria; phylum Pseudomonadota; class Gammaproteobacteria; order Burkholderiales; family Burkholderiaceae_B; genus Allopusillimonas; species Allopusillimonas ginsengisoli_A. The sequence continues at coordinate 221,766 of RAPG01000005.1, read as the reverse complement.
GCAGACTATGTCGCATTCGGCGCCATGTATCCGTCCACCATCAAGCCTGATGCGGTAAAAGCCACGCTTGAAGACATAGAGCAAGGGCGCATGCTGGCCGAGGCACACCGTACGTTAGCGGGCCAGCCATCCAGTCAAGAACAGACACCAGTCCCAGGCCAGCGCAACATTGCAGGCAATATTGTGTCTTCGTCTGAAAGCGGTCAGCAGTGGAAGCGGCCGACCGTTGTCGCCATTGGCGGTATTACTGCTGACAATGCGCTGCCTCTTTTGCATGCGGGCGCTGACGCCGTCGCTGTCATCAGCGGTCTGTTTGAGAGTAACGACATCAAGGCCACGGCCGAGCGGTTCTCCTCGCTGTTTGCCTAGCTTGGTATCCTATAGTGTGTGCGCTGCGCAATAAAGAGCAATGCGTTTCCAGGTTGTCGTGCAGTGGCTTGGGCCAGTTTCGCAGTAATGAGCCCGACAGCCTGTTGATTTTTCATCCCTGTTTATAGAGTCCTGAAACATGTCCCGCAATTCTGAACTATTCGACCGTGCCTGCAAGACGATTCCTGGTGGCGTCAATTCGCCCGTGCGGGCCTTCCGCTCCGTGGGCGGTACGCCCCGTTTCCTCGAACGCGCCGAGGGTGCGTACGTGTGGGACGCAGACGGTACCCGATATATTGATTACGTTGGATCATGGGGTCCGGCAATTCTTGGGCACGCCCACCCTGAGGTTGTGCGCGCCGTTCAGGAAGCCGCTGTAGGTGGTCTGTCATTCGGAGCTCCGACCGAAGCTGAAATCGAAATTGCCGAAGCGATTGCGGCACGCATCCCTTCCATCGAGAAAGTGCGCCTGGTCAGCTCAGGCACAGAGGCCACCATGTCGGCCATCCGGCTGGCACGCGGCGCCACTGGTCGCTCCAAGATCATCAAGTTCGAAGGCTGTTATCACGGGCATGCCGACAGCCTGCTGGTCAAGGCAGGTTCGGGCATGCTGACCTTTGGCAACCCCACCTCGGCAGGTGTGCCGGCCGAATTTATTCAGCACACTCTGGTGCTTGACTACAACGACAACGAAGCGGTCGAAGCCGCGTTCAGACAGCATGGTGCCGAGATCGCCTGCGTCATTGTCGAGCCCATCGCCGGCAACATGAATCTGATCAAACCACAGCCAGGTTTTCTCGAAGCCTTGCGCTCGCTGTGTACACAGCATGGCGCGCTGCTTATTTTCGACGAAGTCATGACAGGCTTCCGTGCGGGGCCACAAGGGGTTCAGGGGCTTACCGGCATTACGCCTGATCTGACCACACTGGCCAAAGTCATAGGCGGCGGCATGCCTGTGGGTGCATTTGGCGGTCGCGCCGATGTCATGGAGCATATTGCTCCGCTGGGCGCGGTGTACCAGGCAGGCACGCTGTCGGGCAACCCCGTTGCCGTCGCGGCAGGGCTGGTCACGCTGCGCCTGCTGGCCGAGCCCGGGTTTTATGAACGTCTGTCCGAGCAGACGCGCAAGCTGGCAGAGGGCCTGGCCTCTTGCGCCAGAAAAGCGGGCGTAACCGCCAGCACCGATTACGTCGGCGGCATGTTCGGGCTGTATTTTCAGAGTCGGTGCCCACTACATTTGCCGAAGTTTCACGCTGCAACACAGACCACTTCAAGCAATTCTTCCACGAAATGCTGAACCGCGGCGTGTATCTGGCGCCTTCGGCCTTCGAGGCCGGGTTTGTGTCGGCGGCACATGATGACGCCATTATTGACGCCACGCTCGCAGTCGCTGAAGAAGCCTTCGCCGCACTAAAGTAAAGGCAAGACCCACCCAGCTCACTCTTGAATGCCTGCCCGGCTTATTGCGGGCAGGCCAAAACCATTACGGCACCACTGCCGTCACCTCAATTTCCACCTTGGCCCGGTCTTCAATAAGGTCAGCCACTTCAACGGCAGTCATGGCTGGAAAGTGCCGCCCTATGGTGTCGCGGTAATGCTGGCCGATATCACGCATGGCACTGGCATACTCTTTTTTGTCGCATACATACCAGGTCATGCGGGTAATGTGCTCCGGTCCTGCTCCGCCCTCTGCCAGAATGGCTACGATATTTTCCAGTGTCTGTCTCACCTGGCTGGCAAAGTCATCGGTTTCGAACTCTTGCTGCGCATTCCAGCCTACCTGCCCACCCACAAATAGCAGCCGGCTTCCCGCCTTCATTTCAGTCATGATGCCATTGGCATAGCCACGGGGTTCACGCCAGTGCGAGGGTTGCAGTATCTGCATGCTGTTTTCCTTATTCACTTGCTTTCTGCCTTAATACAAAGCGTTGCAGCTTGCCGGTTTCGGTACGCGGCAGACTGTCGACAAATTCAATTTCGCGGGGATACTTGTAGGGCGCAATGGCAGTCTTGACGAAATCCTGCAAACGCTTGACCATGTCTGGCCCTGCTTCATGGCCTTGCTTAAGCACCACAAACGCCTTGACCACATTGCCCCGTTCGTCATCCGGCCTGGCCACAACCCCGCATTCGGCTACGGCCTCGTGACTCAGAAGCACATTTTCGACTTCGGGGCCGGCCACGTTGTAGCCGGCAGTGATAATCATGTCGTCATTGCGGGCCTGGTAATAGAAATAGCCGTCTTCATCCATGGCGAATGAATCACCGGGCAGATTCCAGCCATGCTGCACAAAGGTACGCTGGCGCTCGTCAGCAAGATAGCGGCAACCTGTGGGGCCCTTCACTGCCAGCCTGCCGACCTCGCCATAAGGCAGCGGCATGAAGTCTTCGTCCACGACCTGAGCGATATAACCCGGCACGACTTTACCTATGGCCCCACGCCGCACTTCAGAAGGCGGGCTGGAGACATAGACATGAATCATTTCGGTGCCGCCAATGCCATCTATCATTTCAATGCCGGTCGCCTTTTTCCACAGCTGACGTGTGGCGTCGGGCAGGGCCTCTCCTGCCGACACAGTGTTTTTCAGTGTCGAAAGATCGTAAGAGCCGACCAGACCGGCCATACGACGGTAATACGTAGGCGCGGTGAACGTCATGGTTACGCCAAAATCCTGAATGGTCGCCAGCAGGCTTTCAGGCGTCAGCCTTTCAACGAGCACAGTCGATGCGCCCACACGCAAGGGGAAACAAAGCAAGCCGCCCAGCCCAAAGGTGAATGCCAATGGTGGCGTACCGCATACAATTTCATCTGCATTCATGCTGAGCGTGTAACGGGCAAAGGTGTCACACATGGCCAGCACATCGCGGTGAAAATGCATGCAGCCTTTCGGCTTACCCGTGGTGCCGCTGGTAAACGCAATCAGGCATACATCATCAGCAGCTGTATCGCATGGCACAAAGGTGTCGGTGTGCGCGGCTGCCAGCGTGTCCAGGCTGTCTGGGCCGTCATCATGAAAATAACGCACCTGCTTAAGCGTGGCGCAATACGATGGGTGATCAGGGTCAAGACAATGCTCGATCTCTTCAGCCAGACGACTGTCACACAGCGCCGCCTGCACCTCTGCCTTGTCTATGGCCTTTTTAAGCTCGGCCGCTCGCAGCAACGGCATGGTAGGCACCGTAATCAGCCCTGCCTTGATCGCACCCAGCCAGGAGGCTGCCATCATCACGTTATTGGGGCCTCGAAGCAGAATACGGTTGCCCGGCACCAGCCCCATGTCGTCAATAAGCACGCCTGCGATGCGATTGGTCAGCGACATCAACGACTGGTATGTCATCGTGCGCATCGCATCGCCATCGCGCCAGCGCAAGGCAATGCGATCGCCATGTCCTTGCTGCACCAGGTTATCGACCAGCATCTGCGCACAGTTGATGCGCGCCGCGTAATCCACGTCGGGGTTGTCCTCGATCAATAGCTCCGGCCATTCTTGCCGGGGCGGTAAATGGTCGCGTGCGAAGCTGTCTTTATGAGCGGATACTTCCATGGTCTCCTCCTGGTTGCTGCTGCGCCGCTTGCGGCTCAGTCGCCTTCAAACACCGGCTTGGTCTTTGCGGCGAACGCCTCGTAAGCACGTTTGAAATCCTTGGTTTGCATGCATATGGCCTGCGCCTCGGCCTCAGCCTCAATGGCTTCATCCAGCCCCATATTCCATTCCTGATGCAAAAGTTTTTTGGTCATGCCGTGGGCAAATGTCGGCCCGTCGGCAAGCTGACGCGCCAGGCTTTGCGCCGCAGGCAACATGTCGTCAGATTCGGCCAGGCTGCTGAAAAACCCCCAGCTCAAGCCCTCATCGGAAGTCATCGAACGGCCTGTGAACAACAGCTCTGATGCACGACCCTGCCCTATGGTGCGCGGCAATAAGGTGCAGGCACCCATGTCGGCACCGGCCAAACCCACGCGCGTGAACAGAAATGCTGTTTTGGCGCGGGGTGTGCCGATACGCATGTCAGAGGCCAGCGCAATCATGGCGCCCGCCCCTGCGCATATACCGTCAACGGCTGCAACAATTGGCTGCGGGCAGGCGCGCATGGCTTTGATTAAATCGCCTGTCATGCGGGTAAAGGCCAGTAGCCCGGGCATATCCATTTGCGTTAACGGGCCAATGATTTCGTGCACATCACCGCCCGAGCAGAAATTGCCGCCTGCCCCTGTGATGACCACGGTTTTCACATCTGATGCATAGCAAAGATCACGGAATAAATCTCGCAACTCAGCATAGGAATCAAACGTCAGCGGATTCTTGCGTTCGGGCCGGTTCAGCGTGATTGTGGCTACTTTTCCGTCTTCGCTGGTTTCCCACAGAAAATTGCGGGCGGTATAGCCTCTGAAGGGGCGCTGATGGTGCGCCATGGTATGAACCTGCTGCATGAAAATCCTCCTGAAATCGTCTGGCCTTACGGCTCAGGGCAGTTCGCCGCCGTCCACTGGCACGGCTTGTCCATTTATGGCGCCCGAAGCCGGCAGGCAGAGCCACGCTACGGCTGACGCCACCTCCTCAGGCTGCACCAGCCTGCCCTGTGGGTTGCCCGCAGCCAGCCTGGCGCGCGCCTCGTCCAGGGTTACGCCGGTTTTGCTGCTGATGTTGGAAACAGCATCACGCACAAGGTCAGTCTCGGTATACCCCGGGCAGACTGCATTGACCGTTACCCCCTTGCTGCCAACTTCCTGCGCCAGCGCACGCGTCAACCCGACAACGCCGTGCTTGGCCGCGCAATAAGCGCTTACGTAGGGGTAGCCACTCAGTCCTGCCGTGCTCGCCACGTTGACTACCCGCCCCCATGAGCGCGCCATCATGTCGGGCAACGCCACCTGGGTGCAATGAAAGGTACCGGTCAGATTGACGGCCAACATCTGATGCCACGCGGCTTCCTCCATGCGGTCAAAACGCTCGCTAAGCGCCTGCCCGGCATTGTTTATCAGTATGTCCACCGGGCCAAAATGCACCCGGGCCTCAGAAAATGCCTGCTGCACCGATGCCCGCTGGGCAACATCAACCGCCATGCCCGCCACGTCACCATGCTTTTGCAATGCAGCAACAGCGACATCCAGTGCCGCCGCATCGCGCCCCATAATGCTGACCCGTGCTCCCATATCCAGCAGAGCCTGGGCGATGGCCAGCCCTATACCGCGCGAGCCACCCGTGACAATCGCATGACGCCCCTGCAAAATCGCTTCGGCCATTATTTGCCTCCCGCCTGCGCGTCCGCTGCCGCCCGCTCAAAATTGGTTTCAAGCTGTCGTTTGGCGGGAAGGTATTGCTGAGGCCATGCTATGTCTGTGCAACCAATGCGGGCGGACTCGCGTAATGTCCACGATGCGTCGGCCAGGTGCGGCCGGGCAATGGCGCACAGGTCGGCACGCCCGGAGGCAATAATGCTGTTGACATGATCAGCCTCAAAAATGGCGCCGACAGCCATCGTAGGAATATGCGCTTCATTGCGCACACGGTCAGAAAACGGGGTCTGATACATGCGCCCGTAAACAGGATGCTGGTCTGCACTAACCTGACCCGACGAACAGTCGACCAGATCAACACCCGCATCGCGCAGCTGGCGGGCAATCTCGACGGCATCATCGGCAGTGATACCGCCTTCAACCCAATCGTGGGCAGAGATGCGCACGGAGACAGGCAGCGTATCAGGCCATACCTGGCGTATCGCCCGAAACACTTCCAGCGGATAACGCAGACGATTGTCCAGCGTGCCACCATATTCGTCGTCACGTGTGTTGGTCAGCGGCGAAATAAAGCTGGACAGCAAGTAGCCATGGGCACAGTGCAGTTCAAGCCAGTCAAAGCCCGCCTGTGCGGCACGGCGGGCTGCCTGCACAAACTGTTCGCGCACCTCATCCATCTGCTCGCGCGTCATGGCCTGCGGAACCTGCGAAACCCCATCAAAGTAAGGCAACGCCGAGGCGGAGATGAGCGGCCAGTTATCTTCGGCCAACGGCATGTCGCCACCCTCCCATCCAACACGCGTTGAGCCTTTTCTGCCTGCATGGCCCAGCTGTATGCCAATACGTGCGTCAGTGTTCTGGTGCACAAAATCAACAATGCGTTTAAAGGCCTGCATCTGCGCGTCATTCCACAGGCCCGGGCAGCCGGGCGTTATGCGGCCTTCGGGAGACACACACGTCATTTCGACCATGACCAGACCCGCACCGCCCATGGCGCGGCTACCCAGATGCACAAGATGAAAATCACCCGGCACGCCATCCACGCACGAATACATGGCCATGGGTGACACCACGATACGATTCTTGAGTACAACACTGCGCACCTGAAATGGCGTAAGCATGGGAGGCAAGGGACGGCCCTGCGACTGGTCAACACCAGCGCGCGCCGAAAGCCATTGCTCATACCCTTCAAGCCAGCTGTCATCGCGCACACGCAGATTTTCGTGCGAAATTCGCTGAGACCGTGTCAGCAAAGAATACGCAAATTGCTCAGGCTCAAATTCAGCGTAACGCGCCACGTTTTCAAACCACTCGGTCGAGTTGCGCGCGGCATTCTGAATCTTGAGCACTTCCACACTGCGCACATCTTCATAATGCTGCAATCCAGCCGCCAGGTCGCCCGGATGGGCCTGCATGGAGCGATGAAGTTCGATCGCATCTTCGAGGGCAAGCTTGGTGCCGGAACCAATAGAAAAGTGTGCTGTGTGCGCCGCATCACCCATCAGCACCACAGGCACATGCCGGCTATCAGGTAATGTCTGGTCGTAAACCCAGGTGTCACACACAACACGCGGAAACTGTATCCAGATTGAAGAGCCACGCATATGGCCAGCGTTGCTGATTAAAGAGTTGCCGTCCAGCCAGGGCGCGAATAGCTTTTCACAATAGGCGATGCCTTCTTCCTGAGACATGTGCTGCAGACCTGAGGCCTTCCAGGTTTCATCACGGGTTTCGACAATAAACGTCGACATGCCCGGCTCGAACTGATAAGCATGAGCCTGAAACCAGCCATGTTCGGTCTGTACAAATGCGAAAGTAAATGCATCGAATGTTTTTTTGGTGCCCAGCCATATAAAACGGCACTCACGCATGTCGATGTCAGGTTTGAACGTATCGGCATACCGGGTGCGTACACGGCTGTTCAGCCCGTCAGACGCAATCACCAGGTCGGCGTCGTAGTCCGTGGCAGCCTGAATGTCGTCGGACACATCGGTTTCGAATACCAACTGCACGCCAACCTGCTCACATCGTGCCTGCAGGATATTGAGCAACTTCTTGCGGCCAATACCAATAAAACCATGGCCGCTGCTACGAACGCTGCGCCCCTTGAAATGGATCTCGATATCGTCCCAATGATTGAACGCCGCACTGATCTGTTCAGCGGAAACCGGGTCGGCGGCTTTCAGATTTCAAGGGTGGCGTCCGAAAACACAACCCCCCAGCCGAACGTGTCATATGGCCGATTGCGCTCAATAATTGTCACGTTATTCCGGGAATCACCCAGTTTCATCAGCAGGCCAAAATACAGGCCAGCTGGCCCCCCGCCTATGCACACTATATTCATGCCGTCTCCGGGCAGTACCGTTTATGAAGTAACTGCTGCCATCATACTTACTTCAATATACTTTAAGCTTAAACTATATAGCCAATAAAAAAGGGGTGCAAGCGATTTTTCACCCCCCCCTCCTCGCAGACCCGATGCACGACAAGCTCCCCGTCCAGACGAGGCAGCGTGTCGATGTGTCAGAGCGGGCAGCGCCACGCGGCAACGCCTGACGGCCCTATCGCTCTGACAGCCCGATAATGGCCTGCAGCAGACTGACGCGCGACTGCCCCAGCACGGCACCGCGCCAGTCATCATGGTCGGGGTAAAAAGCATCGCGATGCTGTCGCTTCAGGACTTGCCGCACCGTGTCGTCGGTATCAGGCTGCGCAGCCAGCCAGCGATCACCGCGCAAGGCCAGCGCAACCTGATCCAGCGGCACAGTGCCATATTCCATGGCCATGAACGTCCGCTCAGGCACATCAGGGCATTCTTCGAACAGCGCCTGCCAGAGTGTCCCGCTAATGTCGACAGTGCTGGATCCGGGGTCGGAGACCGCTGTCACGTCCTGGCCCCACCACGATAGAGCGCGCTCGAAAGCAGCTCGATCATCCTGAACAAAGATTTTCTCGGCATGACCGTATGGGCCCAGACCGGTGTGATAGTCGATCCAGCCTATACGGCGGCGGCCCTGCCCGTACCCGGCAATAATGCTGCGCAGCGTGACGTTACTCCAGGCGGGAGCACGCCCACTGTAAAAAAGCCCTTCAGGATGCGAATGCTGCCCCTGCATCAAGCCAACCCGGTAAGCCCGCTCGCCTTCCCGCTGTATGAACGCCGCGATAGCTGCCTCATTTTCGTCAGAAGGCGGCCAGACATCAGGCACCAACATCGGATGCAAGTCGCCATAGTAGGGGTTGTCACGCAAAGGCTGGCTGAAGTCACAGAAATTGCGATTCAGGTCGATGTTATCTTCATTGGTACGGTGGCCCCATGAGAAGCCAAAGGGGTTGACAGCATGAACAGCCAGTATGGCAATACCCCCCGCTGCCGCCCGGTCCAACAAGGCCTGATCCTCCAGCAGCGCGACCTGGCAGCCTGAACCGCAATACCCCTCTTCCCCGTGCACGCCCGAGGTCATTACCAGCAGAGCCGGAGCCGAGGTATCTCCGATAAATGCAGTATCCATGCACAGGTCTTCACCATGCCTTCCTGGCCCTGCCGGATTGATGAATGACTGAACCTGGCAGCCCAACCGGCCAGCGGCCTCGAGAAAACGCCGCCGGGCCGCAGCGTAATCAGACGAAAAACAATGCTGATACATAGTTACCCTCTCCAACTTAAAAAAGGTTTAGATCTAGACGATTTAGGCCATTACTAGGCATATATCAAAGACAACAGACATACATGTCCCTAAACTATTCTGGAACTGGACTGTTTTGTGCAGTCAATTTACCACTCGCATGTAATTGAAGATTAAAATATCTTCGCTATTGTCCGGATGACAAAGACCATGAACGAAACCACCTCTCTTACATTCGCCATGCCTGATATGCCCGACCTCGAAAGCAGTGCGCTACCTGATGACCATCTCGACCTGCGCCTCTGGCTACGCATGCTGACATGCTGCAATCTCATAGAAAGCGAGATCCGCAGTCGTCTGCGCACCGAGTACAACACCACGCTGCCCCGGTTCGATCTCATGGCCCAATTACTGCGGGCTCCGGCGGGCATGAAGATGAGCGACCTTTCGCGCCGCATGATGGTCACCAACGGCAATATCACCGGCATTACCGACCAACTCGAAAAAGAAGGTTTGGTCGAACGCACCAAAGTGGCCAGCGACCGGCGCAGCTCGGTGGTAAAGCTTACCGCCAAAGGCAAGCGCGTATTCCGCAAAATGGCCCAGGCGCACGAGCAATGGATACAGTCGCTGTTCGGCGGCCTGTCTGATGACAGTCGCAACGCCCTGTTCGACGCGCTGGCCGAGTTAAAGGCCGTCGCCAGACCGCTCGCGTCCTGATCCCCGTCGTCGCACAGGCAGGCATGCCTCAAAGGCCCTGAGGTATCGGCTACACCCGTCGCAAAACCGGCAAAATCGGTGTTGCTGTCTGCCTGACGGGCGACCGCGCCTCATCGCCGCTCCCCGCATCCACTCTTCTGGAAAATATCAGTGCTGGCCCTTTTTCGCCACAGTGTGCGACAAAGGGCTGGCCCTGATAGAATTTCTCTTTCATGTCCCCATTTCTGTTTTGTTGAGTCAATGCCATGGCCGTCAATCTGCATATCCCCCCCGAGTCGAGTATCTTTCCGGTCACGGGTCTGGAAATCGGCATCGCCGAAGCCGGCATCCGCAAGGCCGGGCGACGCGATCTGACAGTGTTCAGGCTAGCCGCAGGCAGTAGCGTTGCGGGTGTATTCACGCTAAACCGGTTTCGTGCCGCGCCCGTGCAGGTGTGTGAAACACATCTGGCTGCCGGCATCGATATCCGCGCGCTGGTCGTCAATACCGGCAATGCCAACGCTGGCACCGGAGAAACCGGCCTGCAGGCGGCCACGCAAACATGTGTGGCACTGGCAGAGCAAATAGGCGTCAAACCGCAGCAGGTATTGCCTTTTTCCACTGGTGTCATTCTCGAACCTCTGCCGCTTGACCGCCTGGTCGCCGCCTTACCCACTGCCGTCAGCGACTGTGCACCCGACCACTGGTTCGCTGCCGCCCACAGCATCATGACCACCGACACACAGCCCAAAATTGTGTCGCAACGTATACAGCTGGGCTCTGACACTGTCACCGTCACAGGCATCAGCAAAGGCGCCGGCATGATCAGGCCCAATATGGCGACCATGCTGGGCTTTCTTGCCACCGACGCCGGGGTAGAACCCAGTCTACTCAAAGAAATGACCCGGGCCATTGCAGACCTTTCATTCAACCGCATTACGGTTGACGGCGACACATCCACCAACGACTCATTCATCATTATGGCCACTGGCAAGGTGGGTGAGCCCATCGACTCAGTTGCCGACCCTCGCTATAACGTCTTGTATGAAGCGCTGGCCAACGCCGCGCGCGACCTGGCACAAAAAATTGTGCGCGACGCCGAAGGTGCCACCAAATTCATCACCATACGTGTCGAGCAGGCCAAAACCCCTGAAGAGGCCCTGAAGGTCGCCTATTCTGTGGCGCAGTCACCGCTGGTAAAAACGGCCTTCTATGCTTCAGACCCCAATCTGGGCCGTATTCTGTGCGCCATCGGTTACGCAGGCATCAATGACCTGGACGTTAGCGGCGTTAACCTGTGGCTGGACGACGTAAAAGTTGCAAGCGAGGGCGGCCGCCACCCCGACTACCAGGAAGAAGACGGTCAGCGCGTCATGCAGCAGCCCGAAATTGAAATGCGCATAGCGCTGGGCCGAGGCGACGCCTGCGAAACGGTTTACACCTGCGATTTTTCACACGAATACGTCACTATTAACGCCGATTATCGTTCCTGATCGGCCTTAACGTTACACGGGCGCCCGGCCAACACCCAATTCACAGACAGGGCGGGTGCCATTCCTGAACTGACGCCACGCCACTGCTCTCGCTGGCGTGGCTAATTACATACAGTGCACGACAGCCCAGACCGTCCGTACATCCCAGGGCAACCGGCAACGGCTGCCAAGCACACTGCCCTCACCTTAGGCAAACAGGCCCCAACAGAGCGATATCGCCATAAACCGCACTGTTCTGCCTGGCACAAAACCGGTCACTGCCAACTGGCGCTAATAAGCTAAGGGCTTGACCTAATTGCCATATTTTCGTTAGAATGGCGAGCTTGGCATTTTGTCAAGTTTTTTAGATTAGGGAAACCCTCATGTACGCGGTCATAAAAACCGGTGGCAAGCAGTATCGCGTTGCCGCAGGTCAAAAATTGAAGATAGAACAGATACCGGCAGACATTGGGCAAGAAATTTCGCTAGACCAGGTTTTATCGGTAGGCGAAGGCGATCAATTGCAAATTGGCACGCCTTTGGTCGCTGGTGCTCTGGTCAAGGCAACCGTTCTTGCACAAGGCCGTCACGACAAAGTAAAGATTTTCAAGATGCGTCGTCGCAAGCATTACCAAAAGCGCCAGGGCCATCGTCAAAACTATACCGAAGTTCGCATTGACGCCATCACGGCCTAATTTTGCATTCAACGGATTTGTATAGCAGGAGCTAAACATGGCACAGAAAAAAGGCGGCGGCTCTACGCGCAACGGCCGCGACTCAGAATCAAAACGACTGGGCGTAAAAACATACGGCGGCCAGGTAATTTCGGCAGGGTCCATCATTGTTCGTCAGCGTGGCACGCAGTTTCACCCGGGCGTTAACGTTGGCATGGGCAAAGACCACACCCTGTTTTCGCTGGTTGAAGGCACTGTAAAGTTTGCCATCAAGGGCGCGCTCAACAAGCGCACCGTATCGGTAATCGCCGCCGAATAAACTCCGGCCAGCGTCATCACCGAAAGCCCTGCCATCTCAAGTGGCGGGGCTTTTTGCTTTAGAATAGCCGCATAGGGGTTAGCCCTCATTTTTTATAAGCAGTTACCATGAAATTCGTAGACGAAGCAACCATCGAAGTCGTTGCAGGCAAAGGCGGCAATGGCGCGGCGAGCTTTCGCCGCGAAAAATTCATACCCAAGGGCGGCCCCGACGGTGGCGACGGCGGACGTGGCGGCAGCATTTATGCCATTGCCGACCGCAACATCAACACACTGATTGACTTTCGTTACGCCCGGCTGCACCGCGGGAAAAACGGCGAAAATGGGCGTGGCTCAGATCAGTACGGCGCTGCCGCTCCTGACATCACGCTGCGCGTTCCCGTCGGCACCATAGTTTTCGACGCCGAAACCGGTGAACAACTGTTCGACCTTGATCGTCACGAAGAAAAGGTAACCCTGGCAGCGGGCGGCGAAGGCGGCCTGGGCAATTTGCACTTCAAGTCCAGCACCAATCGCGCGCCCCGGCAATTTACCCCCGGCACAGAAGGTCAGCAGCGCAAGCTGCGGCTCGAACTCAAAGTTCTGGCCGATGTGGGTCTTCTGGGCTTGCCCAATGCCGGCAAATCTACATTTATCAGCAAGGTGTCCAACGCCAGACCCAAGGTGGCCGACTACCCATTTACCACGCTGCACCCCAACCTGGGCGTTGTGCGCACGTCACCTTCTCACAGCTTCGTCGTCGCAGACATCCCGGGGCTAATCGAAGGCGCTTCAGAGGGTGCCGGTCTGGGGCATCTGTTTCTGCGACATCTTTCGCGCACACGTGTGCTGCTGCACCTGGTTGACATGTCGTCGCCCGACATCGACGTTGACGTCGTCGCCAAGGCCGCCGCCGACGCGCGCGCCATTGTCGAAGAACTGCGTCTTTACGACCCCGAGCTGTACAAAAAGCCCCGTTGGCTGGTGCTGAACAAACTCGACATGGTCGATGACCCCGAGGCTGTCCAGAAAGACCTGTGCGAGGCCCTGCAATGGGAAGGCCCGGTATTTGGCATTTCGGCACTTACCGGTGAAGGCACACAAAATCTGACACTAAAGCTGCAGGCATGGCTTGATGCAGAACGTGAAAAAGCCAATATCGCTCAAGACAAGGCCGAAGGCACGTATATAACCACAGACCCCCGTTTCGACGAAGACCGGTCAACGCCCGACTAACCCCTGTACTTTTGTTTCCGGTAACCACGCCGCGCCATGCCTGCAAACCTTATCATGACTTCAGCCGTAGCCCAAGCCAAGCGCCTGGTCGTCAAAGTAGGCTCTTCACTCGTGACCAACGAGGGCAAAGGCATTGACAACCAGGCCGTTTCTGAATGGGCTGCGCAAATTGCCAGCTTGCATGCAGGCGGCAAGCAGATGGTGCTGGTTTCCAGCGGCGCCATTGCCGAAGGCATGGCCAGGCTGGGCTGGCCACGCCGGCCCAACGCCATGCATGAACTGCAGGCGGCAGCGGCCGTCGGGCAAATGGGTCTGGTTCAGGCCTACGAGGTGGCGTTCGCAAAACATGGCATACGCACCGCACAAATCTTGCTTACTCACGAAGATCTGGCTGATCGACGCCGCTACTTAAACGCGCGCAGCACACTGTACACACTGTTGGGGCTCGGAGTCGTACCCATCGTCAACGAAAACGACACCGTGGTCACCGATGAAATACGCCTGGGCGACAATGACACATTGGGTGCTCTGGTAACTAATTTGATCGAGGCCGAAGCACTGGTTATTCTTACCGATCAAACCGGCCTCTATGACGCCGATCCGCGCAAAAACCCCGATGCCAGGCTCATTAGCCTGGGCCAGGCGGGCGACCCCGCTCTCGAAGCCATGGCTGGAGGCTCGGGCAGCAACATCGGTACGGGCGGCATGCTCACCAAAGTATTGGCCGCAAGACGTGCCGCCAACAGTGGGGGCCACACCGTCATCGCCTCAGGCCGTGAACCCAACGTACTGTTGCGGCTGGCAGAGGGCGAAGGCATAGGCACCGAGCTGCGCGCCAGTCTGCCTGTAAGGTCAGCCCGCCAGCGCTGGCTGGCTAATCATCTGCGTCTGCGCGGTCGGCTTACCCTCGACCAGGGCGCCGTCAATGCGCTGACCCAAAGCCACAAAAGCCTGCTCGCCATAGGCGTCACTGCCGTTGAAGGCAACTTCCAGCGCGGCGATGTGGTCGCCTGTCTGGATCCCGAAGGCAACGAGTGCGGGCGAGGGCTCATCAACTACTCTGCCCGGGACACCCGCCGCATCATGCGCCAGCCCAGCACCCGCATCGCAGAAATTCTCGGAAGCATGTCTGACCCCGAACTCATGCATCGCGACAACATGGTTTTCGTGCGAGGCCTGCCAGCCAAATAAGGCTGGCAGGGCTGCGGCTACCCATATGGGCATCGCCCACGACAACCCGCCGCCGTCAGCCCCATCAGGCCCGCGTTCAAAGCCGGCGATTCCACCTACCTCAAGGCAGGCGCTGGCGATGCATTTTTCCCTGTACCGCCAGCGCGGCGACGCGTTCTCATATTGGCCCGTCATTTACTGGCCGGTATATACAGCGTCTCTTTAATCTCTTCCATCACAACCAGGCTCTTGGTTTGTGTTACCCCGGGCAGCCGCAAAAGGATATCGCCCAACAACACGCGGTATTGACCAATTTCCTTGATGCGGGCTTTAACCAGATAGTCAAAATCTCCTGACACGAGATGACACTCTTGTACATGAGGGATGCACAGGATCTCACGTCTGAACTCTTCAAAGCTGCGCTCCGACTTGCTGGTGATGGAGATTTCGACAAACACCAGCAGGCTGGCGTCCAGCGCACCCGGCGCAACCCGTGCGTGATAACCCGTGATGATGCCCTCGCGCTCGAGCCGCCTTACCCGCTCAATACATGGGGTTACCGTGAGGCCCACGCTGTCAGCCAGGTCAGTCATAGACATACGGCCATCTCGCTGAAGCAAATCGAGAATATGACGATCGAGCTTGTCCAGGGTTGCCGTGGGACTCCGTTTGATTCGCACCACCTTCTCCTCAGTTTGATCACGCAGCGAACGTGTTTTTATATGAACGGAACTTGACGCATTATGCCCCGCCTGCAGCGTTAACAGGAGCTCAGAAAGACCTTTTCCCGGACCTCCGAGCTTTAGACCATCGCAAATACCAGTTATTGGTGAGACCAAGCACTACACATCGCAACCCACAGTTCAAATTCATGAAAAGCGAAATTTTTTAGCAAAAAACACTATGAAGATTGGCTTACCATCATTAGCATGAAAATCATTGTCTTGGGCGCGGGCGTTGTCGGCGTGACCAGCGCTTATTATCTTGCACGCGAGGGGCAT
The DNA here is from genome assembly GCA_005239165.1 of Allopusillimonas ginsengisoli. GTDB lineage: Bacteria > Pseudomonadota > Gammaproteobacteria > Burkholderiales > Burkholderiaceae_B > Allopusillimonas > Allopusillimonas ginsengisoli_A. The sequence goes on along the minus strand of RAPG01000005.1, from coordinate 205,986 downwards.
GACGTAACCGTCATTGACCGCTTGGAAGGGCCTGCACTCGAAACCAGCTTTGCCAACGCAGGCCAGATTTCGTTTGGCTATTCGTCGCCCTGGGCGGCCCCCGGCATTCCGCTAAAAGCCATTAAGTGGCTCTTTGCCAAGCATCCTCCCCTGTCTTTTAAACCAGACGGCAGCCTGTATCAACTACAGTGGATGTATCAGATGTGGCGCAATTGCACGCCCGAACGCTACGCCATCAATAAAGAGCGGATGATCAGGGTGTCAGAATACGCACGCGCCTGTCTGCATGACCTGCGCGACGATATCGGCATTCAGTATGAAGGACGCACACAGGGCACCTTGCAAGTATTTCGCTCACAGGAGCAACTTGACCATGTAGGTGCCGACATTGAAGTACTGCGCGAAGCTGGCGTGGCGTTCGAATTGCTTTCAAGCGCCGAACTACCCAAGGCAGAACCCGCGCTGGCGCACACACGTGACAAGCTGACTGGCGGCCTGCGGCTACCCGGCGACGAAACCGGAGACTGCAATCTGTTTACTACGCGCCTGGCGGCGCAGGCCGAGAAGCTGGGCGTGAAGTTTCGCTACAACACGCCGATTGACCACTTGTGCATTACTGGGTCGACCATAGCAGGTGTGCAATGTGGCCCTGATCGGCTCACGGCGGATGCCTATGTCGTGGCGTTAGGGGTGTGGTCACGGGGGCTGATGCGGGGTGTAGACAAGCTACCCATTTACCCCATGAAAGGGTATTCAATTACCGTGCCAATTGGCGACGAAAGCCGTGCACCGGTGTCTACCCTGCTGGACGAAACCTACAAAATTGCCATTACCCGTTTTGACCAGCGCATACGCGTAGGCGGTATGGCCGAGATCAAAGGGTTTGACACCTCGTTAGACCCGCGGCGGCAATACACGCTGGAAATGGTACTGGATGATTTGTTTCCGGGCAGCCGTATAGAAGGTGAGGTTAAGTTTTGGACCGGGATGCGACCCAAGACACCCGACAGCACCCCTATTATCGGTGCCACTCGCATACCTGGCCTGTATCTGAATACAGGCCACGGCACACTAGGCTGGACGATGTCATGTGGCAGCGGAAAGCTGCTGGCAGACATTATTTCAGGCAAGCCCACCGACATACCGTGTGATGATCTGGCGGTGAGCCGTTACCAGCACTGATCCAAAAGCAGTACGGCGACAAGATGGCGGGCAGCTATAGCAGGCCCGTGAACAGGCAGCTATAGCTGGCCAGTAAACATATAGCCCCAATTATGTACCGACTTGACCGGCAGCCGCGCACCATGCTCCATACATTTGCGCCGCAAGCGGCTAACCAGCACGCTGAGGCGGCTTTGCATGGCGTTGCTGGCCTCGCCGACGTATGCCTCATTGACGGCCTCTGTGAGCTGCGCATGCGAAGCGCGCTGATTTGGCGCCGTCATGAGCGCAAGAAGAAAGGCACGTTCGCCCGTAGTAAGCGGTATGCGCTGGCTGTTTGGACTGGAGAGTATCCAGCCCTGCTCTGACAGCGCCCATACTGGATTGCTTTGTGCGGATGAACGCAGTGCAGCGGACATATCGAGACGCCACAGCAGCCGGAAGAGCATAGCCGCCATCAGGGGCGCAGAGGCAACCATGGGAACTACGGCGTCAGCCCCGCTTTGCAGCAACTGGATGGCCGTGATTTCGGTTTGGGAGTCGGCCACGGCAAGTATGCCAACGGCAGGATGCAGCATGCGCAGATGTGCCGAAACCGTGCAGATTTCAGCATGTGGCGCAGCCAGTACAACCACAACCACAGCCGCCTGGCTGAGCTCTTTTTGTGTGGCCGTATACAAAGAGGGAACATCGGCGCATTGCTGCACATGGAACCCGTGAGCTTGGAGTTCAGTAGCATGCGCCTTGGCGGCGAACGTAGCGCCAGACGTTGATCTGGGTGCATACAACAGCACAACAGCAGGAAAAACCTTGGCTTTATGAAGGGCGGGTTCGTTCAAGAGAGCCTCGTCAAGAAGTGGAAACACACGGGTTAACGCAATATAGCGGACTTTACTTAATGTCTTATATTTTACTTAATTTTACATCTTGCCATCACAATTGTAATCAGAACTATTACCAACGTGTTGAAGTATAGTCGTCCAATCACATTCGTGAAGCAATTTTCTGAACGACTTCGACACGTCCGCAAACTGCGTGGGCTCAGCCAGGCTGAGCTGGCGCGTGCGGCGAAAATATCCCAAAGCGCCATCTCCAATTACGAAAATGCGAGCCGTCGTGACTCGCGGTCGCTTTTAGATCTCGCCGCCATATTGAAGGTCAACGTGGTATGGCTGGGTCAAGGGGTAGGCCCCATGGACACTCCTGAAGACCAGCCCATTGAAAACCTGCGGCCTGCTGCCGGCTTAGTCTCCGAACACAGCATGTGGCCTTTCAACACAGTTTCACCGTCTGACTACTGGGCATTGACGCCCACAGCACGCACCACGATCGAAGATGCAGTCTCAAGCCTGGTGCGCTCACTCAGCAAAAAAGACCAGAAACGCTGAGCGCAATCAGACCGTTATCTGCGGTTTTTGATGCCGGCATTAGCCCATCAGCGTTGACCAGCGGCCGGAGCCTGCAGTTGCTTGTGGCTGCTGACAAACCGGCACTGAGCAGAATCAGACTCTGCACCTGCAGTAGCAACTAAACCCTTGCCACTCAAATCAATGGCGACCCAGAAAAAAATGGCGACCTGAGACGGTCGCCATTTAAGTTGCCTGATTCAGGCCGGCCAGGTTGTTACCATGGCCGCCCGATGGGGCTACTACTGTACTGCGTACAGATACAGCTCTACACGACGGTTCATAGCCCGCCCTTGCACAGTGGCGTTGTCGCCTATCGGGTTGGAGGGACCGCGCCCTTCGGCCGTCAGCTTGCCAGACTGAACACCTTGCCTTGCAAGGTAATTGGTAACCGCTGATGCACGATTAACCGACAGAGTCTGATTTGTAGCGGCTGAGCCCGTACTGTCTGTATACCCAATTGATTTGGCGCGCAGTTCAGGGTGCTGAACAAGTGCTCGCGCTACGCTGTCAAGCACAGGCAGCAGCGCAGGCTTGAGCTGATATTTGCCGGTGTCGAACGACACATTGCTTGGAATGTTGACACGCAGTGTGCCATCAGGCATTTCTGTAACGTCTACACCGAGACTGGTAGCACCAGACTGTTCAACGTCGTTTTTAACGCCTTTCCAGTTGTAGCCTGTAATACCGCCAGCCACAGCGCCAATGCCGGCACCAATCATGGCTGCCTTGCTGCTGTCACCGATCAGTGCACCCAGCCCAGCCCCAATGGCTGCACCAGCTCCGGCACCTACTGCGGTTTTGCCACCTTGCCCCATACCGTCCATATTGGCGCAGCCTGCCATCAGGGCAATGATTGCCACCCCTGAGGCATAACGGGCCGTTCGCATGGAAATTTTCATTTGATTCTCCTTATTCAATTCTGACGGTGTGTGTATCGCCGCTTAATTATGCTAGCCCGACTCCGCCCCTGCGGTTGTTACATTGTTAAACAATAGAGACGAGTTTGACGGTTGTTAACATATGACGAGCTCAGAATAGCTTAGCACCGGACGCTTCCACCACTTCTTTGTATTTTGCCAGATCGTGTTTTACAAGCTCTGCAAAGTCTTCAGGAGTGCCTGGTTTGACGTCGGAACCCATAACCAGCAAGGTTTTGCGCACATCAGGGTCTTGCAGCCCCTTTACATATGCGGCATTGAGCTTGTCAACAATGGCCTTCGGTGTGCCACCAGTGGCGAGCACCCCAAACCAGGTACCCAGATCGAAGTTATCAACGCCAGACTCTTGCATGGTTGGCAGATCAGGGTAAATATTGGAACGCTCTGTCGTTGTTACCGCAAGCGCCTTGACCTTGCCGTCGTTGATCAGCGACGACGCCGAGGCCAGGTTGTCAAACATAAAGTTAACCTGACCCGCCAGCAGTGCCAGCTTGGCAGGCGCCGCCCCCGCATAGGGTACGTGCACGGTTTTGATGTCGCTGCGTACGTTGAGCAACTCACCCGCCAGGTGTCCGGCGCTGCCATTGCCACCCGACGCAAAGTTGAGTTCGCCTTTATGATCGGCCGCGTAGGCGATCAGGGATTTGACACTGTCTATGTTATTGGTCTTGGCAAAATCGCTGTTCAGAATAAGCACGTTCGGCACCGAGGCAACCAGAACCACCGGCTCGAAGCTTTTGACCGGATCAAACGGCAACTCGCTGTACAGCCAGGGGTTAATAGCATTGATGGCCACCGCGCCCATTACCAGCGTATAGCCATCAGGAGCAGCCTTGGCCGCTATGCCAGCACCGATGTTTCCGCCCGCCCCGGGTTTGTTCTCGACCACCACAGTACCGAGATCGCCCTTCACTTTTTCTGCCAGCAAGCGCGACACACCGTCAAGTGGCCCACCTGGTGAATACGGCACAATAAACTTAATGGATTGAGAAGGGAACGCCTCAGCTGCCTTCGCTCCGACATCGGCAGCCACAGCAGGAAGCGCCAGCATGCCGGCGGACACCAGCGTTGCAGTACAAAAAAACTTTACACGGGAAAACATAGCGTAATGCCTAAAAAAACAAATAAAGAAAACAGGTAAGACACGCCGTGGCCTCAGGCCACGGCAGATCAATGAAGAATCTGACTGAGGAAGAGTTTGGTGCGTTCGTTTTGAGGGTTATCAAAGAAGGTATCAGGCGTGTTCTCTTCTATGATTTCGCCGCCATCCATGAATATGACGCGATCCGCCACTTTACGGGCAAACCCCATCTCGTGGGTAACGCACAACATTGTCATACCGGTCTCTTCGGCCAGACCCACCATGACGTCCAGTACCTCTTTAACCATCTCGGGGTCGAGGGCCGACGTAGGCTCATCAAACAGCATGATCTTGGGATTCATGCACAGCGAGCGCGCGATGGCCACACGCTGCTGCTGCCCACCCGAAAGCTGCCCCGGAAACTTGGCTGCCTGCTCCGGAATGCGGACGCGCTCGAGATATTTCATGGCGGTGGCCTCGGCCTCGGCCTTGGTTTTCTTCAGCACCCATACCGGCCCCAGCGTCAGGTTTTCTAGTACCGTGAGATGAGGAAAGAGGTTGAAATGCTGAAACACCATGCCCACGTCACGCCGTATCGTTTCGATCTGCTTGAGGTTGTTGGTTAGCTGGACTCCATCAACAATGATATCGCCCTGCTGATGTTCCTCGAGCCGGTTGATGCAGCGGATTAACGTCGACTTGCCCGACCCTGAAGGGCCACAGATGACAATGCGCTCACTAGGTGCGACGTTCAGGTTTATATTGCGCAACACATGGAACTGTCCGTACCATTTGTTGACGTTTTCCATCTGGATAATGGCATCAGACATGCCCGTACTCCCTCACGATGCGTGCTCGCCCGCCGAAACTCATAGCCTGGACGCTCAACGCTGATGCCCCGTCTCGAGATGCCGTTCCAGTGACTGGCTGTAGCGGGAAATCGAAAAACAAAAAATAAAATAAATAAATGCAATAAACAGATAAGCCTCGGTACTGAAGCCACGCCAAGCAGCATCTGCTACCGCCGTTTTGGCGGCCTGGGTAAGATCGAAAATACCGATAATAACCACCAGCGACGTATCCTTGAACAGCGAAATAAAAATGCCGACCAGAGGCGGTATTACTACCCGCAACGCCTGGGGCAGTATGATTTTTCGCATTTGCTGCCAGTAGCTTAGCCCCAGCGAGTCAGCCCCCTCGTATTGTCCTTTCGGAATGGCCTGCAGACCACCACGCACGGTTTCGGCAATATAGGCCGCCGCGAACATGATGAGGGCAATCTGGGCACGCAGCAGTTTGTCTATGCTGAAGCCTTCGGGCAAAAACAGCGGCAGCATGACCGACGACATAAACAGCAGGCTGATCAACGGCACGCCGCGAATCAGCTCAATGTAGATAATGCTGATCGCTTTGATGGCCGGCATGTTTGAACGTCGGCCAAGCGCCAGCAGCAATCCGAACGGAAAGGCAAAGGCAATGCCAAACGTCGACAGTATCAGAGTAAGGGGCAGGCCACCCCATTTGTCATTTTCAACGTAGCGCATCCCAAACACGCCGCCCCACATCAGTACCGCCACTGCAGTCAGCACGACCAGCCAGATCAGCCCGAGATAAGGCTTCCAGAAACGACGGATACAACTGCAGATAATGACGCCGACCAAAAGGACGGTCGCCAGCAACGGACGCCATTGCTCATCATAGGGATAGAGCCCGAAGAGGATGAGGCGGTGTTTTTCTCTGATGAACGCCCAGCAGGCGCCACCCGAAGCACGGCACTCTTGGGCGGTGGTTGCATCAAAGTTGGCACGAATAAACAGCCATTCGACAATCGCCGGAACAAACATAAGCAGCAGCCATGCGATCAGCACAGTCAGCATGGTGTTCAACGGCGACGAAAACAGACGGGCCCTCATCCAGCCAATAACACCGATTTGATTTCGGGGCGGGCCGCTCTCGGGCAGCACAGGAGCAAGATTCTGGCTCATCATCGCTCCACCAGCGCGATGCGCTTGTTGTACCAGTTCATAAATATGGAAATCGACAGGCTGACAGTAAGGTAAGCCGCCATAATGATCAGAATGCCCTCAATCGCCTGACCAGTCTGGTTCAGTGTAGTGTTCACCACTGAGACAATATCAGGGTAACCAATGGCGACAGCCAGCGAGCTATTTTTGGTCAGGTTCAGATATTGACTGGTCATGGGCGGCACAATTACACGCAAAGCCTGCGGCAAAATTACCAACCGCAGCACACGCCCCCGGGGCAACCCCAGCGATCCCGCCGCCTCCCATTGCCCCTGATTAACAGCCTGTATGCCTGAGCGCACCACCTCGGCCACAAACGCCGTGGTGTAAATGACCAGCCCGGCCAGCAACGCGGCGAACTCGGGCGAAATCGATATGCCGCCGCTAAAGTTAAAGCCTTTGAACACCGGCATATCTACGGCCAGCGTGGCACCGCCCGCCAGCCAGCCGGCCACTGGCAGGATAATGAATAGGGCCAGGCATACTCGGCCCAACGGAAAAATATGACCCGTGCTTTCTTGCCGCTTGCGTGCCCAGCGCGCCAAAAACGGTATGGCGATTAAGGCAAGACCAAAACCGCCAAGTATCCAGTCAACCGCATCGCCCTGAAGAGAGGGCAGCTTAAGCCCACGATTGGACAGAAACACGCCTGGGGCCGGGTTAAGCGCCTCGCGCGGCCCTGGCATTACCTCTGTGATGATGGCATACCAGAAGAAAAGCTGTAGCAACAGTGGAATGTTGCGCATGAGCTCGATGTAGGCGCCGGCAACCCGGGACAGCAGCCAGTTTTTGGAAAGGCGGGCCATGCCCAGCAACGTACCAAAAAGGGTGGCCAGAATAATGCCGATGATCGAAACCCGCAGGGTGTTGAGAATGCCCACCCAGATGGCTCGCCCATACGTATCGGCGGGGCTGTATTCAACTACGCTCTCGCCGATGGCAAACCCGGCCTCACGGTGCAGAAACCCGAAGCCGGTAGAAATATTGCGCACTGACAGATTGTGCAGTGTGTTTGAAACCAGATACCAGACGCCAAAGCCTACCAGCCCCAGCACCAGAATTTGATACACGACAGATCGCACGCCAGGATCGTTCCACGACATGCTTCGTTTAGGCGCCGGAGTTGCAGATGCTTTATTTACCATGCGTATCAGGGATTGGGCTTACGCCACGTGCGAGGACGATTGAGCGACCCCGCACGTGGCCAGGTTGTATAGTCAGGCCGGCAAGTACTCCGGCATGACTATACTGGAACAGGCAGAGTTTAACGGATAGGCCAGGCATACATTACGCCGCCATCCTTCCATTGCGCGTTCAGGCCACGCTCGAGCTTCATGGCAGAACCCATGCCAATATTGCGCTCAAACGATTCGCCATAGTTGCCAACCTGCTTGATCAGGTTATAGCCCCATTTATTGTCGATGCCGAGGCCTTTGCCCATTTCGCCAGTTGCACCAAGAATGCGCTGGATATTGGGGTTATCGCTTTTCAGCATTTCATCGACGTTTTTGGATGTGATGCCATACTCTTCAGCTTCCAGCATGGCATTGAGCACCCAGCGCACAACCATAAACCACTGGTCATCACCCTGACGCACCATGGGGCCCAGAGGCTCTTTGGAGAAATCTTCAGGAAGAATGATGTTGTTATCAGGTTCGGCCAGCGTCGTGCGTATGGTTGCAAGCCCCGACTTGTCAGTCGTATAGGCATCGCAACGACCCGCCACGTATGAACGCATGGCCTCATCGGGGCTGTTGATGACCACAGGCTTGAAGTCAAGCTTGTGCGACCTGAACCAGTCAGCCAGGTTCAGCTCGGTAGTGGTACCAGGCTGCACGCAAATGGCAGCACCGCTCAGCTCTTTGGCACTTTTTACGCCCAGCTGTTTGTTTACCATGATGCCCTGGCTGTCATAATAGTTAATGCCAGTGCTCATCAAACCAAGCGTGGTGTCACGTGTGAGGGTCGCCGTAGTATTGCGCGTAAGCACATCAATCTCGCCTGACTGCAGTGCGGTGAAACGCTGCTGGGTGGTAACCGGCGTGGCCTTGTACTTGGTGCTGTCGCCAAACATCATGACGGCAATGCCGCGGCAAATATCAACGTCAATGCCTGACCACTCGCCCTTGCTGTCGGCAATTGAAAAGCCTGGCAAGCCGGTATGGAACCCGCACTGGACAAACCCTTTTTGCTTGACCTTGTCAAAAGTTTCGCCTGCCTGTGAGACAGCCGAGAACGCCAATATTGACGCACCCAATACTGCTGCATTTATCAATTTCATGTCTTGTCCCTACTTGTAAGTTGTATTTGACACACCCGGCATACAATGGTGGTAGGTTGCCGAAGTTGTATGAGATCGTAGCCTTTGGATACGGCTAAAAACATGGGGGATATCCCTGCGGTCCCTCCCCTGTTACGCTAATAAAAGTCAATTTCAGACCCGAACCTTTCTCACCCAGGTTTCATCTTCAAGTTCACCATGATCGAATTCCAGCACGTATTCAAATCGTATGGACGCGGACGAAACATCCTTGCCGACATCAACTTTAGTGTTGCGCCGGGTGAATTCGTCTTCGTTTCGGGCCCATCCGGGGCCGGCAAATCGACCTTGCTTAAGCTGATCGGTGGGCTTGAGCCGCCCAGTCGCGGATCAGTCCATGTCAACGGCCACCGCATTGACAGAATGCCGTCACGGGCCCGACCCTATCTGCGGCGTGCTGTCGGGGTTATTTTGCAAGATATGCATCTGCTCTACGATCGCAACGCTATTTCCAATGTCATGCTGCCGCTCTTCGTCGCAGGGCTGGAACCACGCCTGGCTGGCACGCGCGCCCGCGCAGCCATGGAAAAAGTAGGCCTGTCCGGCAAAGAGCAGCTCAATCCAGTTGAAATGTCTGGAGGCGAACAGCAGCGGCTGGCCATCGCCCGTGCCATTGTCAACCGCCCGGCCATTCTCATCGCTGATGAGCCCACCGCCAATCTGGACGAAGAAAGCGCCCGCCGCATTATGGAGGTGTTTCGCGACTTCAATCGCGTCGGGGTCACCACACTAATCGCCTCACACGACCGGCAGCTTATGGCCACGTACGCGACACGCACCTTGCGCATCGACATAACAGGCCGCTTTGCCGATATACCGGGGGTCGAATCATGAAACGCTGGATACGTCAGCACCACTACGCGCTAAGGGTCGCCGTAAGGCGCCTGCTTTCCAACCCCTTCTCGTCGCTATCCAATATTTTGGTCATCAGTCTGGCGCTTACTGTGCCCATTCTGGCAGCATCAGTGCTGGTGTCCGCCCAGCCGGTCGTGCGCGAAATACCCGTATCGCCCGAACTTACCCTGTTTCTCAGCCCGACTGCACCCGAAGAAGCTGCCAAGGCATTGAGCAAGACGCTGCAGGGCGATTACGCCAGCGAAATTCTGGCCGTAAGGGTAGTTACCCGGGCCCAGGCGCTCACCCGACTAAAGTCAAACCCCTCGTGGCAGCAAGCCCTTTCAGTACTCCCTGACAACCCTTTGCCCGATGCGGTGGTTGTTACGCTGCGCACCTCCGAAGGCCAGGAACTGCATCGTGTAGCAGACTCCCTGGCCCGGCAATGGCGCACTCTCGACCACGTCGACACAGTGCAGCTAGACAGCGAATGGGTGCGACGACTTGAAGCCATCTTGCGCTTTACGCGGCTTTGCCTCGCATTGCTGGCCGTGGGTGTGGCCCTTGTTGTTCTGGCCACCGTCTTCAACACAGTACGCATGCAGGCCTTGACGCAACGAGATGAAATCGGCGTGGCCCGCCTGGTGGGTGCCACAGAGTCGTTTGTGCGCAGGCCATTTCTGTATCTGGGCGCACTCACAGGCTTTATTTCAAGCGCTGTGGCGATAGGTCTGACACTGGCCGCGCTATACCCCATTAACGCGGCGCTCTTGAAGCTGGCCGCCAGCTACAGCACCCAGTTTGTGCTGCAATTGCCCGACTTCCTGAGTCTGCTGATGTCTGCCGTTGTGGTCGCCATTCTTGGCGCGCTGTCAGCGCGCTGGTCTGTCACACGCAACACGCGGTTCTGATGCCAGATCACGACACCACCACGCCGGCCGGGATCAACGGCGTCAAGACCGGTTCTATCGAAACCGGTGCCAACGCTATTGAAACTGGTACCAACGTTACTAAGACCGATACCGGCTTTAACGAAACGGATACCGGTTTTATCAAAACCGTTGCCGGTTTTAACGAAACCGATACCGGTTTTGCCGAAACCGTGGTGGGCTGGCAGCTGCAGCATGGTCGCAGCCATCTTCCCTGGCAGGGAACACGCGACCCATACAGGATCTGGCTGTCTGAGATCATGCTGCAGCAGACCCAGGTTGCCACCGTTATTGGCTATTACCAGCGCTTTCTCGACCGCTTTCCCACCGTGCAGGCACTGGCTGCTGCCAGCCAGCAAGATGTCATGCCGTACTGGGCAGGGTTGGGCTACTACGCCCGCGCTCGCAACCTGCATCTATGTGCCCAGGCGCTGTGCAAACACTGGGGCGGCGCATTTCCGGCAACATCAACCCAGATAGCCACACTGCCAGGTATAGGGCGCTCAACCGCTGCTGCTATTGCTGCGTTCAGTTATGGCGAGCGATGCCCCATCATGGACGGCAACGTCAAGCGTGTCTTTACCCGCTATTTTGGTATTTACGGCGTTACCACAGAACGGGCCACCGAAAAGGCCTTGTGGGAAAAAGCCGAAATCATGCTGGAGTCAGCGCCACCTGATCTGGACATGGCTGCCTACACGCAAGGCCTGATGGACCTGGGCGCCCAATGCTGCACGCGCTCACGCCCTGATTGCGCCAACTGCCCGCTGGCAGCCGACTGCCACGCGCGCATCAATGCCTGTCAAGGCGAACTACCTACGCCCCGAAAGAAAAAAACCATACCCGAACGGGAATGCACCATGCTGGTCATGCGACAGCAAAACCATATATTGCTGGAGCAGCAGCCATCTCCGGGCATCTGGGGAGGCCTCTGGAGTTTTCCACGCTTTGACGATGTACAGGCTTTGCAGATCGCCTGTAGCCATTTGGGTGTCAGACACGACAGCGCACAGAAAATGGCGGCTCTGGTGCATGTGTTTTCGCACTTCAAGCTGCACATAGAGCCGTGGTACGTGCAAGAAGACACACCATCATTGCGGTCGCCGCAGCCTGGGCAGGCATGGGTGGCCATAGACGAACTAGCCCAGACGGCCCTGCCCGCACCTGTTCGCAAGATTGCTGACGATTTGTTCGGAGCATATGAAACGGATGGCAAACTCTTTACTGCCGTACCGGTCGATAATGGCTAATGCTCATGAGCAACCCGCACGCAATGCCCAGGGTTAGCAATGCGGTGCCACCGTAACTCATAAAAGGCAATGGCACGCCGACAACCGGCAAAATGCCTGTCACCATGCCGACATTTACAAAAACATAGGCAAAAAGCATCATCGACATTGCGCCGGCAAGCAAGCGCCCAAACTGAGTGTGCGCCCTCACGGCGATCGCCAGACCACGAACCACCATCAGCATGTAAATTACCAGCAGCATAATGCCGCCATACAGGCCAAATTCTTCAGCAAATACGGCGAAGATAAAGTCGGTGGTGCGCTCTGGGATGAAATCAAGATGGGCCTGAGTGCCTTTCATGTATCCTTTGCCATACACGCCCCCCGACCCGACAGCAATCATGGACTGAATAGTATGAAAGCCCTTGCCAAGCGGATCTGAACTGGGGTCCAGAAGGGTACAAACGCGGTACTTTTGGTAATCGTGCAACACCACCCAGTCGACGTCGGGCTGACAAATGTCTTTTTCGTAATACACCAGCGTGCCCAGCCCTATGGCGCCGATCATGACAATAGGCGCAAGCAGCTTGAACGAAAGCCCGCCAAAATAAATGACACAAAAGCCGGATGCAAACACGAGCAAGGCAGTGCCGAGATCGGGCTGCATCACGATAAGCGTAAACGGCAGGGCCAACAACAAACCCGCCACCAGAAAGTCAGCAATGCGCAACTTGCCCTGATAGCGATGAAAATACCAGGCAAGCATCATGGGCGCGCCGATTTTCAGCATTTCAGAGGGTTGCAGACGCACCACGCCCAGATCGAGCCATCGCGTGGCCCCTTTGCTGGTTTCTCCAAAAAACTCGACACCCACTAACAAGACCACACCCAGCACATAAAAAAACGGTGCCACGCGCATCAAGACGGGTGGCGGCACCATGGCCGCCGCCCACATGACAATAAAGGCGATCAGAAAATTGCGGGACTGATCGGCAAATCGCCAGTCAGTGCCCCCCACGGCAGAATGCATGATAGTGAGGCCGAGCACACTCATTAAGAGCAGCAGGGCCAGCAGGGGCGGGTCAAACGCGGTAAACGCCCGATTAAGCCAGTAAATGATGCGTTTCATTTGCGCCCCTCTTGCTGCATTTGCGCCACCGTCAGCTTGTCGTCTGACACCTCAGGTATATGGTCTGATGGTTGCTCGACAGGCTGGCGCGTATGGACACGCCCGGGCTCAAGCCAATAATCAAATACCCGGCGGGCCATGGGGGCCGCCACGGTGGCACCCCAACCGGCGTTCTCAACAATAAGTGCCAGTGCAATCTGGGGGTTGTCAGCCGGCGCATAGGCCATGAACAAAGAGTGATCACGCATGCGCTCTTTAACGTCTTTGGCATGGTATTTGGCGCCGCGCAGGCTAAAGACCTGCGCCGTACCGGTTTTACCGGCAGCCTGGTAGCTTGTATCCGCAAAGGCCCGGCGTGCCGTGCCCGAGCGCATGACGTCCACCAGTGCATCCTTGACGACCTTCAGATTAGCCGGCTGCAGCGGGATCGTGTACTGGGGCGTGGTGACGGTTCGGGTAAGCTTTCCCGTGCCGCCGTCTTGAATCACGTTAACCAGATGCGGCTTCATGTAAGCCCCGCCATTAGCCAGAACGGATGTTGCTTGAGCAAGTTGCAATAACGTAAATGAGTTATACCCCTGCCCAACGGCTACCGATACCGTCTCACCTGCGTACCATCGCTGTTGTTCTGGCTTTTTGTAGGCCAGGCGCTTCCATTCGGTAGATGGCAATATGCCCTTGCGTTCGCCATCGAGGTCTATGCCTGTAATCTGACCGAACCCAAACTGCTTGCTGAAATCGTGCAGGGCATTAACGCCAATTTCTGGCCCCAGAGAATAAAAATACGTGTCAGAAGACTTGACCAGCGCACGGTGCATGTCGGTGGGGCCGTAAACTGCGCCACCCGCATTGCGAAAACGCTGTCCACCCAGTTCAAAATAGCCCGGATCGGGTATGCGTTGCGTTGCACTGCGCACCCCCAGCTCAAGTGCTGCCAGGGCTACAAACGGCTTATAAGTGGAACCAATGGGGTATGTGCCATACAAAGGCCTGTTGATCAGGGGATGATCAGGCGACTCGTTTAGCCGGCGCCAGTTTTCGACATCAATGCCGTCTATGAACAGATTGGGATCGAATGACGGCGCCGACACAAAAGCCAGCACCTCGCCCGTGCGTGGATCTATGGCGACCAGCGCACCGCGCCGCCCTTTAAACTCAGCCTCGGCCATTTTCTGCAGGCCGATATCGATGGACAGGTGCAGGTCAGCCCCAGGCACCGGGTCGAGACGGCTCAGGGTACGGACCGGTCGTCCGGTGGCCGTCACCTCAACCTCTTCGATACCTGTCTTGCCGTGCAGGGTAGCTTCCCAGGTTTTTTCTATGCCTTTCTTGCCTATGATATCGCTGCCGCGATAATTGCCAAGATGACCTTCTTTCTCAAGCGTAACGAGGTCTGCCTCTGAAATACGGCCTACATATCCAAGAACATGGGCCGCCGCCTCGCCTTCGGGGTACTCACGCACCCAGCGGGCACGCAACTCGACACCCGGAAACTCATACGCATGCGCCGCGAACCAGGCTGCCTCGGTTTCATTGAGGCTATTGCGCAGAAGTATCGGGGTGTACCGGCCGCTTTGGTTTACGGTTTGAACAAATCGACGGCGTTCTCCGGCACTGATGTAAACCAGCGCCCCCAGCTGGTCGAGCATTTCGTCCATAGGACGTCCGATATGGGCGGGCGTGACCGACAAGGTGTAATCCCGATAATTGCGGGCCAGCACTACGCCATTGCGATCAAGTATCTCGCCTCGCCTTGGAGGTACCGGAACCACTGCTATGCGATTGCGATCGGCCCGGGCGGCCAGCCCCTCATAACGCACCACCTGCAAATACCACAGACGACCCGCCAGCCCTATGAAGCATAGAAGGGCAAAAACCCCCGCCACCAGTGCGCGCACACGTATACGCCGCTTCTGGTGCTGAGTAGTTTTTTTGAATTCGAACATGCCTGTGCAGTACCGACTTACACCGAACCGGCATCGGCATCATCAAGCCGACGCTGAGGCAACAGCAACAAGATATCAGCCAGCGGCCACAGGATTGCCGTGAATATGGCTGACCACAGCCATTGCCAGCCTGACCACTCGCCTGCGGCCCAGGCATAGGCAGTGTGCCCCAGCCCGGCCGCCAGGATAAACACAGGCAACATATGAACCGCCTGCACCAGCGAATTGAAATGCAGCAGGCGGCGACGTAATGCCAGCGCGCCATATACCGTCATGACATAGACCAGCGCATGCCCGCCCAACAGGCTGCTGTCATGCACGTCAAGAAGCACCCCGAACACAAAGGCAGACAGCAGGCCTACCCGATTGGGCTCGTGCATGCACCAGAACGCCAGAAACAGAAGAAGAAGGTCAGGCGCAGGCAGCCAAAGACGCCACGGAAGCAGTGAGAGCAGCCAGACAAGAACAATAGTGACCCAGACGAACACGCCGCTGGAGGGGCGTTTGAATGGCGAGGCGTCGACAGGTTCCAGCGATGACAACAACGAAACGCCACGCCGTGAGACCGGGGGCCTAGTCTGCTGCTTCTGAACCATGGCTCAAGCTCTCTTGATTAAGGTCTTCGGGCGAAACATCTACAAGCAATACCAGAAAATGACGGTGACGCTCTGGATGCGACAAGGGCGTGGCTTCTGCCACGCCAAAACCGGATGCCGGATCAGGTGTGATGCGATCGACAACCGCCACCGAAAGCCCTGCGGGAAACAGACCGCCGATACCACTGGTGATCAGTGTGTCGCCCGGAACAATATCAACATTGTCAGTGAGGTAGCGCACCTCTACCTTACCCGAAACATTGCCGCCAAAAGCGATGACACGCAAGCCGTTGCGCAGAACTTGCACAGGGATGGACACACGGTCATCGGTCAGCAGCGCGCCCTCGGCCGTAAAGGGCGTAACCCGAACGATCTGGCCGACAATACCACCTTCATCTATGACTGGCATGCCTGGCCGGATACCACTGGACGAGCCTTTGTTGAAAATAAGGTGGTGCGTAAACGCATTGGCTGGCTCATAAAGAACCTCAACGGCGACGGACGGTTGGGTAACCTCGTCGGCCACGTTAAGCAGTCGTCTGAGCTGCTCATTTTCAGTGGCCAGTTGTGCTGCGTGAGTTGATAGCTGCGCCAGTTCTATGCGCTGACGCTGGAGCGCTTCTTTTTCGGAACGGGCCAGCTTGGCAGCGTTGGCCCAGTCGTTGAAAAACTCTACCGCATCGCGCGGCGCAAGCATGAGGCGCTGAAACGGATACAAAGTTACCGATATGGCCTGCCGTGCCGGTTCAAACGCTGGAAAACGAGCATCTACGACGAGCAGGCACAGGGCCAGCACGGTAAAGACCACTAAACGTAATTCGGCGGTAGGGCCTCGTTTGAAGAGCCTGATCGTGCCGGTTTCTTGCATAAAAAAAGAACGCCTGCGCCAAGATTGACTGACGCAACCCCAGGGTTGCCCGCTGCAACAACAAAAAACTGCAACCTGCTGGAACTATGTCAGTCGTGAATAAATACCGTTCCGAGACGCTCAAGGTGTTCGAGCGCCTCGCCGCAGCCACGCACCACGCAGGTGAGTGGGTCATCGGCCACTACAACGGGAATGCCGGTTTCTTCCTGAAGCAACCGGTCAAGGTCATGCAACAGTGCGCCACCACCCGTCAGGGCAATACCCTTGTCGGTAATGTCGGCCCCTAGTTCGGGCGGGGTCTGCTCAAGCCCCGTCTTTACCGCGGAAACAATCTGGTTGAGCGGATCGGTGAGCGACTCAAGGATCTCGTTGGACGAAACCGTGAAGCTGCGAGGCACCCCTTCGGACAGATTACGCCCTTTTACCTCGATTTCGCGGATCTCGGAACCGGGAAATGCGGATCCGATTTCTTTCTTGATGCGCTCGGCGGTGGGCTCACCGATAAGCATGCCATAGTTGCGACGAATGTAATTAATGATGGCTTCATCGAATTTGTCACCACCAACCCGCACCGAGCCTTTGTACACCATGCCACCGAGTGAGATAACCGCCACCTCGGTGGTGCCCCCGCCGATATCGACCACCATGGAACCGCTGGCATCGGAGACGTTAAGACCGGCGCCGATGGCGGCAGCCATGGGTTCTTCGATGAGGTACACCTGACTGGCACCCGCCCCCAGGGCAGATTCGCGGATGGCGCGGCGCTCGACCTGCGTAGAGCCGCAGGGAACACACACGATAATGCGCGGGCTGGGTGCGAACATGCTGCGCGGATGCACCATGCGAATAAACTGCCGCAGCATTTGCTCAGTAACGGTAAAGTCGGCGATGACGCCGTCCTTCATGGGCCTGATGGCCTCGATGTTTCCGGGGACGCGGCCCAGCATTTGTTTGGCCTCGCGGCCTACTGCCTGAATGATTTTTTTGCCGTTGGGGCCGCCGTCATGACGTATGGCCACAACCGAGGGCTCGTCAAGCACAATACCCTTGCCGCGTACGTAAATAAGGGTATTGGCGGTACCGAGGTCGATCGCCATATCAGTGGAGAAATAACTGCGTAGGAATCCGAACATGGGCGCTCAGTGATATCAAGAATTAAGAAAAATTCGTCAGCGCCGTGCAGCCCGCCAGCGCAGAAAGAGGCGCCATGCTTGTCTAACGAATCAAACCAGCAATGATAACTTATAATCGAAGCTTGATTAGGCCGGATTGCGGCATATTATTGTATGTAACTCGCATATTTGTCAGCGATGTTACACACTTAGCGCACCAGCTCCAACCTTTATTCAGTAAAACATACCCATGGCAATCACCGAACAAGACGTCGATCGCATTGCGCGCCTGGCGCGAATCGAACTTTCGGCCGACCAAACCTCCCGTGCCCAGTCGGACCTTAACGGCATCCTTGCGCTGATCGCCCAGTTGCAAACGGTCGACACGACAGGCGTCGAACCCATGGCGCATCCGCTGTCCGCACATCAAGACATCAGCCTGCGGCTACGTCCCGATGTCGCCGGCCAGGCCAGTTCGCTCCAAGAGCGCAAGGCCCTCATGGCCAACTCTCCGGCCAGGCATGAAAGCCTGTTCCTGGTTCCCACGGTTATTGAATAAGCGTCGCCCAGCATGTCTCTACATCAAGAATTCGACAGTATCGCATCTTTGCGCAAGGCACTCGGGGCGCGCAAGATCAGCGCCCGCGAACTGGCCGACAGCGCACTCGCCGCCATTCAGGCGCGCGCCGACCTCAACGCCTTTCTGCACATTGATCCCGCGCTGACCCTGGCACAGGCTGACGCAGCCGACCGCCTGCTTGCTCAGGACCAGACCGCACCCACCCTGGCCGGCGTGCCCATTGGCCACAAAGACGTCTTCGTCACTCAGGGCTGGCGCACCACAGCCTCCAGCAAAATGCTGGGTCAATATGTCAGCCCGTTTGATGCCACCGTCGTCAGCCGGCTCCAGAGCGCCGGCGCGGTTTGCCTGGGCAAGCTCAATTGCGACGAGTTCGCCATGGGCTCTGGCAACGAAAACTCCGCCTTTGGCCCTGCACGCAATCCATGGGACACCAACGCCGTACCAGGCGGTTCGTCGGGCGGCTCTGCGGCGGCTGTGGCGGCCGGTCTCATCATGGCCGCAACAGGCACCGATACGGGCGGCTCCGTGCGACAACCTGCTGCCTTGTGTGGTGTCAGCGGCATCAAGCCCACGTATGGCACGGTTTCGCGCTACGGCATGATCGCCTATGGCTCCAGCCTCGATCAGGCCGGCCCTATTGCCCGCCACGCACGTGACCTGCTCGAACTGCTCGACCCCATGAGCGGGTTTGACGCACGCGACGCCACCAGCCTCGAAACCTGCGACGAACAAGCTAACGAACCCGGTCGTATCCGTGCTCAATTCGATACCGCCGTGCAAGCGCAGCAGGCAGGGGGCAGTCAGCCGCTCAAAGGGTTGCGCATAGGTGTGCCGGCAGAATTTTTCGGTGCCGGTCTGGCACCCGATGTGGCTGCCGCCGTCGAAACAGCACTGCGCCAGTTCGAGGCGCTGGGCGCTCAACGGGTCGATATCTCCCTGCCCCGCACCGAGCTTTCCATCCCCACTTACTATGTCATCGCGCCGGCCGAAGCGTCCAGCAACCTCTCACGTTACGATGGCGTGCGCTACGGCCACCGCGCTGCCGAGTATGGCGATATCCAGCAAATGACCAGCCGGTCACGCACCGAAGGTTTCGGCCCCGAGGTCTTGCGCCGCATCATGGTGGGCACCTACGTGCTTTCTCATGGCTACTACGACGCCTATTACCTGCAGGCACAGCGGGTACGCCGCCTCATCGCCAATGATTTCCAGCAGGCGTTCTCACAACATTGCGATGTCATCATCGGCCCGGTTACGCCCAGCGTCGCCAAGCAGATCGGCGAAAACCGCGATGATCCAGTCGCAGACTGGCTGTCTGACATCTACACCCTGGGCGTAAGCCTGGCAGGCCTGCCAGCCATGTCCATCCCCTGCGGCTTTGGCGGTGCTCGCAGCAACCTGCCCATAGGGCTACAGCTTATCGGCAACTACTTTAGCGAAGGCTCGCTTCTGGCACTGGCCGACCAGTTTCAGCAACATACCGACTGGCATCAACGCAAACCGGAACACGCATAATGCAATGGGAAACCGTCATCGGGCTTGAGGTGCACACACAGCTTCGCACTCAGTCAAAAATATTTTCAGACAGCAGCACACGTTTTGGGGCTGAACCCAATACACAGGCCAATGAAGTCGACATGGCACTGCCCGGAAGCCTGCCTGTGCTGAACAAAACCGTCGTCGAGCGGGCTATACAACTGGGCCTGGCTGTCGGCGCCCATATCGCGCCACGCTCAATTTTTGCACGCAAAAACTACTTCTACCCCGACTCACCCAAAAACTACCAGATCACTCAGTTTGAGATCCCGGTCGTGCAGGGCGGTTCGATCACGTTCTTTCTAGATGGCGAAGAAAAAACGGTAAACCTTACGCGAGCCCACCTCGAAGAAGACGCCGGCAAGTCGCTGCATGAAAACTTCACCGGCCCTCACGGCGAATCCTCAACGGGCATTGACCTTAACCGGGCCGGCACACCGCTGCTAGAAATTGTTTCTGAACCTGAAATGCGCTCGGCCGCCGAGGCGGTCGCCTTTGCGCGTGCCCTGCACAGCCTGGTGGTCTGGCTGGGCGTCTGCGACGGCAACATGCAAGAAGGCTCGTTTCGCGTCGACGCCAACGTTTCCGTGCGTCCCAAGGGCCAGGCTGAATTCGGTACACGCTGCGAAATCAAAAACCTTAACTCCTTCCGCTTCATGGAGCGGGCCATCCAGTACGAAGTGCGACGCCAGACCGAGCTAATCGAAGATGGCGGCACTGTCGTCCAGGAAACCCGGCTGTATGACTCTGACCGCGACGAAACCCGCAGTATGCGCAGCAAAGAAGATGCGCACGATTATCGTTACTTTCCTGACCCCGACCTGCCACCCCTGATCATTGCGCCAGAATGGATAGAGCGGGTTCGTGCTGCCATGCCAGAGCTGCCTGCCCACAAGCAAGCACGGTTTACCACAGAGCTCGGGCTCACCGCCTACGATGCAGCCCAGCTCACCAACGACCGCGCCACCTCTGATTACTTTGAATCTGCCGCCGCACTGCTACCTGCCGACCAGGCCAAGCTGGCGGCCAACTGGGTATTGGGCGAGGTATCTGCCGCACTCAATCGCGAAGAGCTTGGCATAGCCCAGTGCCCCGTCACACCGACCGCACTGGCAGGGCTGATCCAGCGCATTATTGATGGCACCATCTCAAACAAAATGGGGCGTGAAGTGTTTGCCGCCATGTGGGCTGGCGAACACAATGGCAACGCCGATGCCATCATCGACGCACGTGGGCTCAAGCAAATTAGCGACTCAGGCGCTATCGGCACGCTTATCGATGAGGTTCTGGCTGCGCACCCTGCCATAGTTGAAGAATACCGGGCAGGCAGGCAGAAGGCGTTTAACTCTCTGGTCGGCCAGATCATGAAAGCAGCCAAAGGAAAGGCCAACCCACAGCAGGTCAACCAGTTGCTCAAAGAAAAACTGGGCTAAGCGCAATACTGCTTCATCAACAAAACCCTTGTTACGCTTTTTCATTATTGGCTTGTAGTCAAAGGCAGCAGCGCTAGGTATCTCACCAGCGTTGCCGCCAGCATAGCGTTCAGACACCCGAAATATTTAGACAAAATCGGGTAATAGATGTTACCGTTTAAATACGATTAGTTTCTTCCAGCTACGGCAGACCCTCTGACTGACGCATTAATAACAGCGCAAGGAGCATTCATGAACTCCGCCGCATACAAAGCGCTTATCGCTAATTTGTTTGTTTTGCCGCAGTGCACAGCCAAGCTTGACAGTATCGCTCACAGACGCACCAAGAAAGCCGGGTTTTAGGCGGTTTCAACAAGCCGAAGCCTGTGTCTTAGCATCGTTTTTAGGTACTTAAAACCGGTCATAACGTGCTCAGGCTCGATATCGCAGTCCGCCTATTGCCCCATTCTGAGCAAGACGCAACCAGTACGAATCTGGAGTGGCATCATGACATTCAAACATCTTTTCAGCTGGATGATTGCGCTGGCTTCATGCACCCTGCTGACCAGTTGCGGCACCAGTGACAGCAGTGACACCGCTGCCACCGATAAGCAATACTCTTCGCGAATTCATGTGATCGCCTCAAAAAATGGGAGAATCGCACCCGCCCAGGCAGGAGACACATCTTCCTGGATACTTACGCTGGAGAATCCCGAACCTACAGCCTTGTGGTACACCGACCGCCCCAGCCAAGACGTAGGAGCCACGCCGCTCAAAGACTACATTAATGCCGCTTTCTGGCGCAGTACCTACGGTGACGTCAACCCCAACGCCACAATTTTATTTCAGCTGGCTGGGAGCGATGATCTCGATGGTCTGTATGTATCTTTGACCAGACCGTCCTACAATGAAAAATCGAATACGATAACGTTCGATGCGAAGATTCTGAACGATACCCTTGATAATATGGGTGCCGACTCTCTGGCTTTTACCAACGTTACGCTCAACGTCCTTAACAATGCGGAGGATGACGAGGCGGTGTCATCTTACATTCAATATGCCAGCCAAGCTGTTTTGCAGCCTACTGCCGTGTCAGATCAGTATAAAGTTGTGTTGAGCGGAGCCGGCCCTGACATGATCTGGGTAGACAACGCGCCGGGGCAGTATTCGGACAGCAGACCAATGTCCAACTTTTTTCCGCAGTGGCCTTACGTATTTAAAGACTCTCCACCCAATGCAGCGTTGGTCGGAACCACAGCCACCGGAAAAATGAAACTATATTTTCTGACGCTGACTGATCCGACATATGACGAAGCCCTAAAGCAGGTCAGCTATACCGCCAAGCTCTTAGGCCAGACATCAGGTGCCCTCGAAATAATTAACCAGGCTGTACTCAGTATTGATTCTGGGGCGTTTTCCCGCTTCCCCGTGCCGGGCAAGGGCACCGGTTACCAGGCCTTTGGGCAGGGCTACGATCCGTCCACGGCTAACAACACCTACATTTACTTTGGCAGTGACATCGCCCGCAAACAAACAGGATCGTTGTGGGGAACCCAGTCGTACCTGTCGCAAAGCTGCGAGCCAAGCTGCCGCAACGATCTTGAAACAATGAAGAGCCTTGGCATTAATCTTGTCCGGCTCTACGACTGGGACCCACGTAATGATCACAGCCAGTTCCTGGATTACGCCGACAGCCTCAACATCAAAGTGGTAGTACCCATCAGCAACTGGCTGCCAACTCAGAACGCAAGCGAATGGAACAAGCAGGTTCCTAATTATTTTAAACCTGGCAACTTCGGCAACAAGAACGGGACCGATTGGCACCCAGCCATTGCTGGTGTGATCATATCCAACGAACTCGATATGGAAAACGGCGGGACATACTATGGCAATGTCATTGGCCTGGTGGCGCGATTTCTTCAGGAAGCCGACAAACAAGGGTTCAGCAAAAATATTCCGGTAGGTGTTCCGGTAACTTTTGTACCGCGCGGCGCCCCATTTGGACCGGGCGGGCAAAACATGCCTGGCTGGAAGCAGTTTAACCAGTTGCTGACCGACTCACGAACCGCGCAGTATAAAGATCGGCTTATGCTGTGCCCTAATACCTATAACAGCAAAGACTATCTCTTCAACAATGCCGAAAGCACGGGCCAAGGCTGGGTTCAGCTAACTTACAAGCAATTTGGCGTTCCCATTCTGTTTACAGAGATCGGCCTAAGCCGAGCGCAAAGTGGCTACACGCCAAACTTTGTGCGGGACCAGTTACAAGGAGTGCTTGCATACCAAAAAGCCAACCCCGAGCAACTACTCGGGGCGATGCACTTTCAGTTTGATGACAAGGTCTGGAAACAAACGCCCAACGATACAGATACAGAAGGAGCGTTTGGAATGTATCACCATGGTGCAGTGGTGAAACAGATCCAGACGGTAAAAGACGATTTCAATTTCTACATAGATGAAGCCAAGGGCGTCTATGGCATCCTGACCATCGACAAATTGGACTCTACACGCACCTACGCCCCGGTGGTAGAAGCGTATAAATAGCACTACATCGCACCCAGCCCGTCGCCGATAACGACGGGCTGGGTTACCTCGCCGCATTCGCATAGCCCAGAAGCCAGATTAAAAACGTTCGCCATCCGACAGATAGCGCCACTGGCCGGAGGCCAGTCGGGACATGGGAACACGCCCGATTCGAATGCGCCTGATGCCGGTTAGCGTCAGACCGACCTGTCGGCACATATCGGCTATGAGGTCGACGGTTGGGTTCTTCAGCGCAAAACGCAGACGCGTTTCATTTTGCCAGCTGACTTTAGCTGGAGGCAACGGAGAACCCTGCCACAGCAAACCGTGGTTTAGCCGCGCCAGGCCGCCGGGCGATAGTTCGCCTTCGACTTCTGCTATGTATTCATGCTCAATCTTCGCCGCGTCTTTAAGCAGCTTGCGCGCAATGACGGGGTTTTGTGTAAAAACAACCAGCCCGCTGGCCTGACGATCCAGCGGCATAGAAAGTGTTAGTTCCTTGAGGTCTCTTTTCAGAAACGGCCGCTCCGAAGCATCGTCAGCGGCGTGATTCGCCGCAACAATCAGGTCATGTGACGGACTTGTACTGTCAAGACCGTATCCGGCGGGCTTGTTTAGCAAAATGGTGGCGGGCTGATGATCTTCGGCGTGCGCATTTTCGGCCAGCTCAACCTTTTGCTGAGGGCCAACCCGAAATCCTGGCTCTTCGATCACCCGTCCATCGACACGAACAAAGCCGCCCTCGATAAAGTTTTCAGCCTGGCGGCGCGAACAGGAATAACGGTCCGCCAGATATTTATTTAGTCTTAAAGATTCGATCATCGTACCGGGCACCGGCAGGACAAATGCCGGGCAATGTGAACACAGCAAAGTAGCAGAGTGCACCACGTGCTGCCTGTTGGGCAGCATCGGTACACGCTGGGTTTTTTATGGAGCGCACCACGCGCAAGGCCAAGGTGAATGCAGCGACAAGCCAGAAGACCCGCTGCAGCTATCTGGCCCTATCAGGCAAGCACAGTCGCGTCGTTGATCTGTACCATTTCCTCGTTACAAGAACGCGCGCCGCGCCGCGTCAGTCGCTCATAAAAGCCCGGCGTCATGTTGGTTACGAAAACCTCATAGCCGTGCACTTTAGCGCTTATATATATTTCTTTGATTAATCGCTTTCCCAGACCCAGGCCTTTCATAATGCCAGGTGTGCTGAGAGAAGTTATCTGCAACTGCCTGGATTCGTGGTCGACTTCAATTTGCAGGATGGTGGTGCTGCCGGGATCGCCGCCATCTTGCTGGCAGGTAACTTCGATCAAGCCTGGCTGCACATTGAACTGATGGCTGGCCGACTGTTCAAGATAGGGGACCAACAACGGCTTTATGGCGTTTAAGATTTCAGCTTCGAATTTGTCAGTCATGGTGCGTATAACCTTATAGTCGCTTAATCGTCTTGGGGTCAGTTTACTGTGCCAGCAGCCAAATCGCCATGATAATACCCGCCGCGGCCGCCGCTGAAGACAGCATGACCAGGCGTCTCAAGATCGTAATTTGCTGCTGCATCGCGGCCATTCCGGCATCCGCGTCTTCGATGATCTCCTTCATTTGAATGGCAAGGCCTTGTACGGTTTCGGCATTTTGGGTAACTGCCGTTTGAAGCTCTGCTATTTGCTGGGGCACTATTTCATCAAGCTTGCCATTTGCCGGTCTGGATGTAAATGCCGGAATGGCTGCGGCGACGGCCTGGGTTATGTACGGAAGCGCTATTTTTAATGCGGGAAGAAAAACTGCCATGCAAGAGCCTCATTACGCCGGTGTGTGTACTGGAAATTCAGTCTAACATTCTGTGCCGGATGGGCTTGATGGGTGGAAAACGCCATATCTGGCCCGATAGGCTGTCACGGCATCACGATGCCCGGCCAAGTCTGCATCATTGCGCAGCAAGCCCATGATGTCGTCCAGCGAAGCAATACTGATTACCGGCATGCCGTAGCGGCTGGCTACTTCTTGCACGGCCGAGTGCGACGACAGCGCATCGTCTGCACCCGCCCTTTCCATACGGTCAAGCGCAATCAGAACGGCCGCAGGCTCAGCACCGGCCTGACGTATGATCTCTACCGACTCGCGCACCGACGTGCCTGCAGTAATGACGTCATCAATGATAACCACTCTGCCCTGCAACGGCGCACCCACCAGCGTCCCACCCTCGCCATGATCTTTTGCCTCTTTGCGGTTGAAAGCAAACGGTACGTCGCGGCCGTGCAGCCCGGGGTGCCCGGCAAGCGCCACCGCCGTCGCCGTGGACAGCGGTATACCCTTGTAGGCTGGCCCGAACAGCATGTCAAACTCAAGCCCGGAATCAACCAGCGCCTGCGCATAAAACTGAGCCAGGCGTCCAACCGTACGACCTGTATTGAACAAGCCTGCATTGAAAAAATAGGGGCTGATGCGACCGGACTTTACCTTGAAGCTTCCAAAGCGAAGTACGCCCTGCTCCAGAGAAAAACGGACGAAATCCGCGCGATTGTGTGAGTCGCTCATGATTTAGAGAGTTAAAAGTAAAACGCTATTATCGTCCATACGCGACTGGCCCATAAAGCTGTCGGCACGCCGCCATCACAGATATATTTTTTGCGCCGCGTCATTTACACTATTGTGGGCATGAAGTCGGGTCAAGGGTTGGGTGCTTTTCCCGGCTTTCTGCGTTGCACCAGAGCAGCACTCTGCCTGGTCTTATAAAACGTTTCGCCATGTCAGACCGCATTTTTCAGGAGATCACATGACATCTACCGCTTGCGCCACCTGCGCCCCGCGCGTACTCAGTATATTGCGCATCGTCAGCGGCTATCTGCTGCTGCTCCATGGCACCGGCAAGCTGTTTGGCTTGCCCGACATTGGCATGTCTGCAAGCCTGCAGCTGGCTTCGCTGGGCGGGGCTGCCGCCATCATAGAGCTGGTTTTCGGCACACTGCTTGTTATCGGGCTGTTCACGCGGCCTGCAGCTTTTATTGCCTCAGGCTTTACCGCTGCCGCGTATTTTATCGGGCACGTCGCAAGCAAAGGTGCGTTGCTGCTACCCGTACTTAATGGCGGCGATGCGGCAGTGCTGTTTTGCTTTGTCTTTCTTTATATTTGCGTGGCAGGCCCAGGGCCATGGAGCATAGACGCCTTGCGCCATAAATCCTAGTTCGGCTTGCCGCCACACACCTATTATGCCCGGCCCAGGCCGGGCATTTGTGTTTCAATCAAACCATGACGCTTCCCACATATTTTATCTCTCACGGCGGTGGCCCCTGGCCTTATATGCCCGAGATGCAGTCAGCTAACGCGCTGCTGGCTCAGTCGCTGGCTGATATTTCCCGACAGCTGGACGCCAGACCCAAGGCCATACTGATGGTCTCGGCACACTGGGTCAGCCGCAACGGGTTCAAGGTAATGACCTGTGCCCAGCCCCCCATGCTGTATGACTACCACGGCTTCCCTGAACAAACCTACAAAGTCAGCTACCCCGCCCCCGGCGCGCCCTGGCTCGCGCAGCGCGTCAGCCAGTTGCTCAGCGACGCCGGCCTGCGTCATGAGGCCGATGAAACACGAGGCTTTGATCATGGCGCGTTTGTGCCGGCAAGCATCATGTACCCTGACGCCGACGTCCCTATTAGCCAGTTATCCATTAATGCAGGCTACGAGCCAGACCTGCATCTTCGTCTGGGCCAGGCGCTGGCGCCACTGCGCGAAGAAGGCGTATTAATCGTCGGCAGCGGGCTAAGCTACCACAATCTTCGCGAAATTTACGGAGGCGGATCAGAGGCGTCAGCACAATTCGACACATGGCTGCAGCACGTCATGCTCGACTTGCCGCCTCAGGAGCGCGACAGGGCACTTATCCATTGGCAAACCGCACCATGTGCGCGGCAAGCCCATCCGCAAGAAGACCACTTGATACCGCTAATGGTCGCCGCTGGTGCCGCCGGCGACGAGCCCGCCACCTGTATTTATCATGAGAAAACCGCATTTGCCGGCATTACCGTTTCCAGCTTCCGGTTCGGTGCAGCCAGCCACGACTAACCATTTCCAAGACTGACACCATGACACGCATAATCTCCGTTAACCTCAATGGCATCCGCTCTGCAGTCAGAAAGGGGTTTCTCGACTGGCTCCCTGCGCAAAATGCCGAGTTTGTCTGCATGCAAGAACTTAAGGCGCAAGCCGACAACATGACTGAGGCGATGCTTACGCCGCCCGGCTATTTCGGTTACTTTCATTACGCCGAAAAAAAGGGCTATAGCGGTGTCGGCATTTATGCGCGCAGCGAGCCACTCCAGGTCATTGAAGGACTAGGTGTGCCCGAGATCGACAGTGAGGGTCGCTATCTTGAACTGGTCTATGAAAAATTGTCGATTATTTCGCTCTACCTGCCTTCTGGCTCCAGTGGCGACCACCGCCAGGACGTCAAGTATGTGTTTCTTGACCATTTCTTTGACCATCTGAGCACACTGATTGCGTGTGGGCGTGATGTCGTCATTTGTGGCGACTGGAATATCGCGCATCAGGAAATAGACTTGAAAAACTGGAAGGGTAACAAGAAGAACAGTGGCTTCCTGCCCGAAGAGCGGGCATGGATGACGCGTATTTTTGATGAGATTGGCTGGGTCGACGTATATCGCAGCCTGTACCCTGACGCGACTGGCGAAGCCTATACCTGGTGGAGCAATCGCGGCCAGGCCTGGGCGAACAACGTTGGGTGGCGCATTGATTACCAGGTTGCCAGCAAAGACATCGCCGCAAAAGCCAAAACCGCATCCGTTTATAAAGAACAACGTTTCAGCGACCATGCACCACTCATTATTGATTATGAGTATTCGGTTCAGTCGTAGTAGTGCGCTGCACTTGAGTGCATACTAGCGCAGAAGTCATGAAGACTTGATCTGTCTTGTATTATCTTGCCTTGTCTTGCAGTTGATCGTCCAGGAGAAAATACGTGAGATTCTTAAAAAAAAGCACGATTAACCCGCCTGTCTTCCTGACAGCATCAGCCTTTATTTTTGCTCTGGTAGCCTTTGCCATTATCGCGCCCAAACGGGCACAGGTAATGTTCAGTGATACCCAGGCATGGATTCTCGGCAACGCCAGCTGGTTTTACATACTCACCGTTGCCATTATTTTGCTGGCCGTTATATTTTTGGCGGTCAGTCGGTACGGAGACATCAAGCTGGGCCCAGACCACAGCCAGCCCGACTTTCGTGACATTACCTGGTTTGCCATGCTGTTTTCAGCCGGTATGGGTATAGGCCTGATGTTTTTTGGCGTGGCCGAACCCGTGATGCACTTTATCGACCCGCCGGTGGGCGTAGGCGGAGACTTTGAAGCTGCACGCAACGCCATGAAGATTACATTCTTCCACTGGGGGCTGCATGCCTGGTCAATTTATGCGATTGTTGGCCTGATTCTCGCCTTCTTCAGTTACCGTCACGGGCTGCCCCTTACCTTGCGATCAGCGCTGTATCCCCTGATCGGTGATCGTATTTACGGCCCCATCGGACATGCTGTCGACATCTTTGCCATTATTGGCACCGTCCTTGGCATTGCCACCTCACTGGGCCTGGGCGTCGCACAAATCAACAGCGGGCTGCACCACCTGTTCGGCCTTCCCGTCAGCGTACCCGTTCAAGTCGTTCTCATCGTGATCGCTTGTAGCCTGGCTACCATTTCGGTCGCCAGCGGGCTCGATCGGGGCATACGCATACTCTCCGAGACCAATCTGGCGCTCGCCGCCTTGTTGCTGATTTTTGTGTTGGTTCTCGGTCCCACCGTGTTTCTCCTGCAGACCTTTGTGCAGAACACCGGTTCTTATTTGTCTGACCTGGTCAACATTACCTTTAATCTTTATGCCTACGAACCCAATGACTGGATCGGCGGCTGGACACTGTTTTATTGGGGCTGGTGGATTGCATGGTCACCGTTCGTGGGGCTGTTCATCGCGCGCATTTCTCGCGGGCGCACGATACGCGAATTCGTGCGTGGCGTACTGCTGGTACCCGCAGGCTTTACGTTGTTGTGGATGACAGTGTTTGGCGATACTGCCATTCACTTCATACTGGTCGATGGTCTCAAAGGGTTTGCCGAAACGGTCAGCCAGGACAGCTCACTGGCTCTGTTCGCATTTCTTGAGCATTTGCCCTTGTCCAGTATCACATCGATGATCGCCATCATCATGGTCATCGTCTTCTTTGTCACATCGGCAGACTCAGGCGCCCTGGTCGTCGACCTGCTGGCTTCGGGCGGCGCCGAAGAATCGCCCGTGTGGCAGCGCATATTCTGGTCTTCACTTATGGGAGTGGTAGCCATCGCCCTGTTGTTGGCCGATGGCCTGGAAGCCCTGCAGACTGCAACCATTGCAAGTGCCCTGCCCTTCTCTATTATTTTGCTTCTGGCTTTGTGGGGTCTGTTCAAGGCACTGAAACTCGATGCCACCAAACGTCGCATCCGCTACCAGACCGTTACCCGCACCGCGCCCCTGGGCAACAATCAGCCCTGGCAGCGGCGCCTGCGCAATATGATTGTGATGCCGCGCCGTGAGCATGTGCTGCGATTCATGAATGATGTGGTGCAACCGGCCATGCGGGACGTCGCGAACGAATTGCAGCGCCAGGGGTACGAAGTGGTTGTCGGTAAAACCGGCGAGCATGAAGAAATGACGCTGGAGGTAAAGCATCACGGCCAATATATGGACTTTTCTTATGCCGTCCATCCGCTGGAGCAGATGCGACCCAGTCTTACACCCGACAAAGAAGACAATGAAGAAGAGCGTCGCTACTTCCGTGCCGAAGTCCATCTGCGCGAAGGCGGGCAAGATTACGACATTATGGGCTGGAGTCATGATGACGTAATCGGCGACATACTTGATCAGTACGAGCGCCACCGCCAGTATCTGCACATGATTCATCCCCCGACCGTGCCCCAGGCGACGCAAAGCTGAACCTACCCGGCGCAGAGGCAGACAACATGATGCACTCATGGCACAATATTTCGGCAACTCAACAGGTAGTTTGGCTTGGAAATTTTTCGCGTTGCTTTTTTATTTGCTGTCACCGCCCTATTTGAAATTGTCGGCTGCTATCTTCCGTGGCTGGTAATCCGGCAGGAAAAAAGCCTGTGGCTGCTCGTGCCCGCAGCGGTGTCGATGGCGTTGTTTGTGTGGCTGCTTACACTGCACCCCGCTGCGGCGGGCCGCACGTACGCAGCATATGGGGGCATGTACATTACGATGGCACTGGCATGGCTGCGCATCGTCGAGGGTGTGCCACTCACTCGCTGGGATATCGCCGGTGCGTTGATGGCGTTGGCGGGCATGGCAATTATCGCCCTTCAGCCAAACTCTGCATAATCTATAACAAGGAAAACCACATGACCGAAATTTCAGACTTTCTCATCAGCCAGAAATGGCCCGCCCAGCACCCTGACCGTATCCAGCTGTACTCGCGTAATACGCCAAACGGGGTGAAAGTATCTATCATGTTAGAAGAAACCGGCCTGCCTTATGAGGTGCACAACGTACGTTTTGACACCAACGAGCAGCGCACACCCGAGTTTCTTTCGATCAGCCCCAATAACAAAATACCAGCCATCATCGACCCTAATGGGCCCGACGCAGAACCTCTGGCCTTGTTTGAATCAGGCGCAATTCTTCTCTACCTGGCTGACAAAACCGGGCTGTTCATCCCTGTCACTCCCGTGGGGCGTTATGAAACGCTGCAATGGCTGATGTTTCAAATGGGTGGCATAGGCCCCATGTTTGGGCAGCTGGGCTTCTTCCACAAGTTTGCTGGCAAAGATTACGAAGACAAGCGCCCCCGCGACCGCTACGTCAACGAGTCACGACGCCTTTTAGGGGTGCTGGATAACCAGCTGAAAGACCAGCAATGGATCATGGGCGAGGCCTACACCATTGCCGATATCGCGACATTTCCGTGGGTACGCAACCTGGTGGGCTTTTATGAAGCTGGCGATCTGGTGGGGTTCAGCGACTTCAAGAACGTACAACGCACACTCGAAGCATTTGTGGCCCGACCTGCCGTTGCAAAAGGCCTGATCACTCCGCCACGCGACTGAGCCGTTCGCGCGGCGCAGTAACAGGTCGTATTACTGCGTGCCCTAAGTGTGCAAAGGTCCGGCTTACTGGCCGGTATTTGCATCACCCTGTACGGCGGCGTCAGGTACCCGTAAACACCGCCGCTCTTGACCCAGGGCCCAGGTCTGCAGCTTGAGCTTACCCGTACCCGCTGGCAGACGACATACTGCTTGATCGGCAGTTGGGCGGCGCGGCTCTCATGGCTATCATGGACGTGCTAGATGGGCAGCTTGCTGCCCTAACCTTAGTCCTTGCCCAGGAACTTATCCCTGAACGAGAGCTCGTTCTGACGCATCAGATTAGTGCCCGGGCGCGATATCCAGCTGCTGAATCTCAGCCCGGCGCAAGCGCAACAGCAGCAAGCCAGGCAGGGCAATAAGCACCGTCAGAACAAAAAAGCCAGACCAGCCCATGGACTCGACCAAAGGTGGCGTTAGCGGGCCGGCCAGATAGGTGCGCCCAACTGCAGACAGCGCCGACAGCAGCGCAAACTGTGTGGCCGAAAATTCGCGCCGGCAAAGCGCCATCAGCAAAGCGACAAACCCGGCCGTTCCCAGCCCCCCGCACAGGTTTTCGACGGCCACCACCAGCGCCATGAAAGACAAATGTGGCGGCGTGACAGCCAGCACCCAATAGCCGAAATTGGATACGGCCTGCAGTATCCCGAACAGCATGAGCGAACGGTAAAGCCCCAGCCTGGCCATAATGGAACCACCTGCCAGAGCACCGACAATCGTAGCTGCCAGACCAAAAATCTTGTTAATCGTGCCCACTTCAGACACGCTGAAGCCGGCCCCTCGAAGCAAAAAGGTGGTCGACAGCGCCCCGGCAAAGGCGTCACCCAGCTTGTACAGCACAATGAGCAACAGCACGGTCAGAGCGCCTTTGCGACTGAAGAACTCAGCCAGGGGCTCGATGACGGCATTGCGCAACGACGATGGGGCTTTGGCCACAACCTCGGGTTCAGGGGCCAGCACGGTGGCGACCGCACACACCGCCATAAAACCGCCCATCAGAAAATACATGTTCTGCCAGCCCAGCCACTGGTCAGCCAGCACCAGCGCCAGCCCGCCCGACACAATCATGGCCAGGCGATACCCCAGCACCTTAACCGCCGCACCGGCCGCGCGCTCTTCGTTGCGCAGCACATCGGTACTGTAGGCATCAAAGGCGATATCTTGCGTGGCAGACAGAAACGCCACCAGCACAGCCAGAATGGCCAGCGCACCAAGATTGCCTGAGGGTGACATAAAGCCCATGCCAGCAATGCTAAGCGCCAGCAGAATTTGCGAGAAAAACACCCAGCTGCGACGACGGCCCAGCACCGGCGGTGCATAGCGATCTACCAGCGGTGCCCACAAAAACTTAATGGTGTATGCCGTGCCGATGAGCGTGAGAAAGCCAATATTCTGCAGTGAAACGCCCTCTACCGTCGCCCAGGCCTGCAGCGTGCCGCTGGTCAGCGCCAGGGGCAAGCCGCTGGCAAACCCCAGCACCAGCAATGGGATGACACGCGGGCTGGTATAGACATGGGAGGACGGGAAAATAGCTAGGCCTCTTCGGTAAATCGGGGAGATTCAAAGCGATAGACAGCCAGCGTGCTGCGCCAGCCTGGCAAAAGTTTAACTTCTTTCTTGCCATTGAACGTCGCCAGATGCGTAATACGCAACTGCAACGCGAGGGCCAGATCTTCAAAGTCGCTCAGGGTACACAAGTGAATATTGGGCGTATCAAACCACTGGTAAGGCATCTCGCCGGTAACCGGCATGCGCCCGCGCAAAATTGACCAGCCGTGTGGCCAGTACCCAAAGTTGGGAAACGACACAACGCCGTAGCGTGCCACACGAGCCATTTCGCGAAGAATATGCTCGGTGTTGTGCATGGACTGCAGCGTGCGTGACAACACGACGGTGTCAAACTGCTGGTCATCGAACAGTGCCAGCCCATCCTCAAGGTTTTGCTGAATAACACACACACCGCGTCTTACCGCCGCGATCACCTGCTTGTCATTGAGCTCGACGCCTACGCCGGTAATCTCTTTGTTTTTATGCAAATAAGCCAGCAGCGCGCCATCTGCGCACCCGAGATCAAGCACACGGCTGCCAGGCTCGATCCAGCTGGCGATACGTACAAGGTCGGCGCGCATATGCTGCGGCGCAACGGGTTCGCCCGAACCTGAGGCCTGAACCTGTGCATGTGTGGTTTTGCTGGCAATCATTTCAACACCCCCGTTGTGCGGCTGCGCTCAGGCAAACCCAGCCTGGCCGCGATACGGTCGTAATAGCCCTGAACAATGGCATGGTAACGGGCATCATCCAGCAGAAACGCATCGTGCCCATGCGGTGCATTAATCTCTGCGTAGGTCACCGGCAATTTGTTTTTGAGCAATGCCTTCACGATTTCACGGGACCGCTCGGGCGGAAAGCGCCAGTCGGTAGTAAACGAAACAAGCAGGAATTCAGATTTTGCCGGTTCAAGTGCTTTGACCAGATCGCCGCCAAAATTGCGCGACGGATCAAAATAATCGAGGGCACGTGTAATGAGCAGGTAGGTGTTGGCATCAAAGTAGCGTGAAAATTTTTCACCCTGATAACGCAGGTATGACTCAACTTCAAACTCAACCCCATAGCCATAATGGAATTCGCCATTGTCGCCCGGCTCGCGCTGCGCGCGACCAAATTTTGCGGCCATGTCCTCATCCGACAGATAGGTAATGTGCCCAACCATACGGGCCACCGACAGACCATGCGCGGGAACAGTACCCTGTGCATAATAGTCGCCACCGTGAAAGTCAGGATCGCTGATGATGGAGCGCCGCGCCACCTCGTTAAACCCGATATTCTGCGCCGAAAGCCTGGGTGTGCTGGCGATGACGATGCAGTCGCCGATACGCTCAGGACAGGTAATGGCCCAGCTCAGCGCCTGCATTCCGCCCAGCGACCCCCCCATCACCGCCGCGAGCTTTTCAATGCCAAAATGATCAGCAAGCCTGGCCTGGGCCAATACCCAGTCTTCGACTGTCAGCATCGGAAAGGCGGCGCCCCACGGCTTGCCCGTGGCGGGGTTGATACTGGCCGGCCCAGTGGATCCGAAGCACGACCCGATATTGTTGACGCCAATTACGAAAAAACGATCAGTATCGACTGCTTTGCCGGGCCCGACCATGTTGTCCCACCAGCCTATGTCATTGGCGTTGGCAGCAGAAATACCCGCTACATGATGCGAGGCGTTCAGGGCATGACAGATAAGCACGGCATTGCTTCGTGCCGCATTTAGCGTGCCATAGGTTTCTACCGCCAGCTCGTAAGAAGGCAACACCTGCCCGCTGGCCAGCGGCAAGGGCTCGTTAAAACTGATAATTTCGGGAGCAACAACGCCTACCGAGCCGGGTGGCACCGGAATGTCAGCGGTTACAGAAGATGCAGAAGGAATACGCGTTGCGGAAGATTCGGTCATGAGGACCTCTTTAGCTGGATTTATGAGGCGCCCGCAAGCAGATCAAGCAAATCGGCGCGCTACGAGATAGGTTATGTGGCAGATAGTTTATCACTTGCCCGGGGAGCAATCGCGCGGCACTTTTTGTGCCAGCTGCAGATAAGCTTGCTCTCAGCCTGGATTTTTTCTATTAATTTACGATAAATTTTGATACATTCAGCATCATCTTAATGGGTCAGAGATTCAGGCCGCTCATCATGAAACCTCTCTCACAAAACGAACTGGCCTGCCTGCACTGGGCATCCCTGGGCAAAACCAGCTGGGAAGTTGGAAAAATTCTTGGCGTTTCCGAAAGAACCGTCAATTTCCATATCCAGACTGCCTGCCGCAAATTGGGCGTACACCGGCGCCAGGCTGCCATAACTGTTCTGTTGCAGGCCGGGCTGCTGCACACAGCCTGCCCATCTATTCAGCTGGCTTTATGCCCTGCAAAAATTCATCTGCCTCAGCCTGCGGAAACGCCGACACCGGCCCCATGATCAAGCCTTCAGCCAGCATATGCTCCGTCAGCCACACACTGGCCTGAAGCCGCACGGGCTCGTTTTGTGGCGTGCCTTCAACAATAAACCTCTTTCCAAAGGCCGGAAGGCCTTCAGGCACCGCCTGGCCAAAATTTTCGTACAACGACACCATGACCGAATGCGCAAAACGCTGGCGCAAATCGGTGTCGTTGCGCATGGCCTCTGGCAGCGGCGCATACGCCACCGCAAACAGGGTGTCACCGACTGCGACGCTGGTCATGGAAAATGACAGCTCGTGACCATCAAACGACATGCTGCGTACTTCAGACTGGGGTTTGTCTGGAAAAAACGCCGTAACCGCGCCGTCGCCCACAGAGACGCTGCGCCAGTTATATTGTGGGGAGCACGCTGCCAGCAGACAGGACAGCAGAAATACCAAGCCTATACGCCTCAAAGCAGCACCTCAGTTAAAATCGTCCGCATTCTTGCACTTAGTTTATTAAAAAGATTTCGCCTAATGACTCCAAGCAACTCAGGCTATAACACCTTAAGCCGTCATCTGCCTGTGCTGAAAGGCATATTACGCGGTATCGAAAAAGAAAGCCTGCGTGTCACAGAAAAGGGCGTACTGGCCCAGACGCCTCACCCCCAGGCTCTGGGTTCAGCACTTACCCATCCAGGCATTACCACCGATTACTCTGAAGCACTGCTTGAGCTGATCACGACTACCCATCATTCAACAGACAGCCTGCTTGCCGAGTTGCGGCAAACGCATGCTTTTGTGGCTCGCCAGCTACAAGGCGAACTGATGTGGAATCAGTCCATGCCCGCGCATCTGCCCGCTGACGCTGACATCCCCATCGCGTGGTATGGCACCTCAAACAGCGGCATGCTCAAGCACGTGTACCGACGCGGCCTGGCGGTTCGCTACGGCAAGTCTATGCAATGCATTGCCGGGGTTCACTACAATTTTTCTCTGCCCGACGCTTTCTGGGATCTCTTCGACCAGCATGACGAACACGGCTCGCTCAAGGCAGCAGGCAAGGGCCGCGACTCAGGCTGCACTACCGTCAAAAATATCATTAAGGCCTGCTCCAGAGTTGACGACGCTACCCAGCGCCGGTCTAAAGGGTATCTGGCACTCATACGCAACTTTACCCGCTTTTCATGGCTCTTGATGTACCTGTTCGGCGCGGCACCGGCGGTTTCAAGCTGCTTTTTGCGTGGCAACCTGTCGGGCCTGCAACAGCTTGATGAGCAGACGCTTTATCTGCCATATGCCACCAGTTTGCGCATGAGTGATCTGGGCTACCAGAGCAACAAGGCACAGTCAGAATTACAGCTTTGTTATAACGACCTGGAAACCTTTCTGGCGCGCATTTATACAGCCTCCACCACACCCTGGCCTGCTTATGAGGCCATTGGCACGCATCAGAACGGCGAATG
The DNA here is from genome assembly GCA_005239165.1 of Allopusillimonas ginsengisoli. GTDB lineage: Bacteria > Pseudomonadota > Gammaproteobacteria > Burkholderiales > Burkholderiaceae_B > Allopusillimonas > Allopusillimonas ginsengisoli_A. The sequence goes on along the minus strand of RAPG01000005.1, from coordinate 168,838 downwards.
GGTACAGCTCAATACCAATATCATCCAGATCGAAAACGAGTATTACTCCAGCATACGGCCCAAGCGCACCACCGGTCGTGGTGAGCGGCCCGTCACGGCGCTTGCTCAGCGAGGCGTAGAGTACATCGAGGTACGCTGCCTGGATATTGACCCTTTTTCGCCGCTGGGCATATCGGCTGAAACCAGCCGCTTTATGGATGCGTTTCTGCTGTTCTGTGCTACTGAAGAAAGTGCGCTCTTTCCCCAAAATGGCTATTGTGCCGACAGCCATGATAACTTTGCGACCGTCGTGAAGGAGGGCCGCCGGCCGGGGTTGCAACTGACCAAAAACGGCAACAAAACACTGCTCTCTGACTGGGCAAACGAACTGATCGAACGCATTGGGCCATATGCCGGCCTGCTCGACAGCGCGTACGGGGGCGACGAATACAGCACCGCACTGGCCGGGCAGGCCGAAAAAGTGCGACACCCTGCGCTCACCCCTTCAGCACGCGTGCTTGACGATCTTCGTACCCGCAAACTGTCACTGCATGAGTACACGCTGCAGCAAAGCACAGCCACCCGCGATTTTTTGCGTACCCAGCCATTTGATGCATTGACCGAAGCCAAATACCAGGATCTCTCCCGCGTTTCATTTGATGAACAGCAAGCTCTTGAAAACAGTGATACTGAAGACTTTGACAGCTACGTGGCAAGATACAACGCCGGGCTAGAGCGCCCGTAAAGCATAAGATCGGCCCTGGCGGTTGCAACTAGCCTTAATGCAGGCCTGCAGCCGCCCGCTGCGATACGCGAGAGTACCCACGATTCGTCAGAATTTATGATAACCGTCAATTTTTGTACGGCTTGATACAACGTAGAATAATGCTCGCCGACACCGTATTTGGTTTGCGTCTTGCGCGCCACAGTCGGCCTTCTCGCTTTAATTCTTACCTGACCCCACCGTGACTCTCTTTGCTCTCCCAGCGCGCTTTTGCTGTCGTGATCAACGGCGCTATCCCTCTCGTATCACAACCCCTGCCCTGGGCGCCCGCATGCACTTCTGGCCAGGCACGCACGACTTCCGCAAAGGCACCGTGCCATGAACTCTGGTGCACCTATCCCCTGCGAGCTCGCTGTCGCACAGCGGCTTGCCACCTCTCCCGTTTTGGCCCACGCCGGCACCGAATCCCTTCACGTGCTGGCATCCCAGGCGCGCCTTGTCAGGCTCAAAGCCAGACAGCACCTGTTTCACTCCGGCGACCAGGCCCACCACTTTTTCTTTATCCATTCAGGCAGCATCGCCCTGTACAGGCCTTCGTACAACGGCGACAACAAAATATTTCGCATTATGGAGGCTGGCGACTTGCTGGCTGAGGCATGCATGTTCATCAACCCGGCGCATTACCCGCTTTCGGCGCGCGCCTGCTGCGCCACGTCGGTGTACCGCATCCCCCGCGAACCCCTGCTGCTGCTTGTACGCAAATCTACTGACTTTTGTTACGCCATGCTCGAGGGCATGGCCCGGCGTATTTCGCAAACACTTAACCGTATCGACCTGCTCACCACCAGCAATTCAGCCCAGCGCATGGTTACGTACTTTATGGATCTCTACATGCAGCAGCGCAGCGTAAGGCTTATCTTGCCGGCAAATCAAAACGTGGTTGCACGACAGCTCAACATCGCGCCCGAAACCTTTTCGCGTCAGCTCAAGTCATTCAAACGTGCTGGCTACATTGCTGGCCGAAATCGCGAAATCAGCCTCATCGACGTACAGGGCCTATGCGCGGCCGTTGATCTGCCCCCGCCCAAAGCGCGCTTTGACACCTTCAGGCGTCAAGAAGACGCCAATTTTTGTCCTATGCAGCTTAATTGCAATTATGCGCGCCAGCCCCTGGGCGAACTATCCATCTGACAGGGGCTCGGCGCAACCAGTCTGGCCGTCGGTACGCTTTCCCAGCAACACCGGGCCAGCATAGATCACATACACAACAAACGCCGCCGACCACAGCACGCCGGCACCAACCAGCAAAGGCATCAAAAACTGGGCGGCCAGCCATACGCCAGCCACTGCGCGCAGCAATGCGGCGAGCACGATGGCGCTCGCCACCAATGGCACCCAAATTCGTCGGTCTAGCCATTTGCCTGCATGAATACGCCCTGCAATATTCATAATGGCAAAAATGGACAAGGCCATGGCGCCCGCCATCAGCAAATGGCGGCCTGCCGAGGCGGTTATCGGCGCGCCCAGCCAGGCCGCGCCCATGGCCCCGTAACCAAGCGCTATTAGCCAGTACGACCCATACAACATCAAGGCCCATCGTGTAAAAAGACGGCGACCTATATGCCAGTCGTTGAGCAGGTTGAGTGTGGCCGCTGCGGCAGCCAGTGCCGTCCATCCTGTAATAATGTCGGCACCCGCCACAAACTCGACGGCGCTGCACAAGACAATGGTAAACACAGCCAGGTACCGTCGCGGCGGGCGGGCAAGATAAACCGTGGCCTGAGTATCGTCTTCTTTACCCGCCAAGCGCCCCGACTCTACACGGTTGTTCATTACACTCATGGACACCCGACTGGCCGCCACAATAATCAGCACCATCATGGCACCCACTGCAGCGTACAGCCACGCAAAAGCAGACGCTCCCAGCAACAGCCTGGCTGCCTGAGCCATTACAGAGGCATGGTCGCTGTGGGCAGACATGCCTTGCACAAAGTCGCCCTGCATAATCAGCGATATAAAAAAACCCGCCTGCAGTATGGCCAGTGCGGCGATGGCCCACGCAAAGCTCGTGTGGCGTCGCTCAGGGTCACGCCAGAGGGGCGGCATAATCTGAGCCAGCAAGCCCACCCATAATGCAAGATTGCAGGCAGCCGCCGGCCACAAACCTATCGCCGGCCACCACCAGCCGGCCAGAACATAACTGACGCGGGCAAGCAACCAGAGCGAGACCAGATACGCCAGCGGCCGTCGCGCGATGGGAGTAGTGCCGGTAAACTCAGGAATCGCAGTAAGGGCAAAACCAGCCACCGAGGCCGCGCCAAAACCATAAATAAGTTCATGTGCATGCCAAAGCACAAGTCCGCCCGGCAAGGGCGGCATGATGTCCAGCCCGCCCAGCGAGAACAGCCAGATCATCATAAACAGTGGCGCACTTACTGCTGTGAGCGCAAAAAATGGCCGAAACCCACACATCAGCACGGGCAGTCGGTCGACCATTGTCAATGCAGGGCTTGGCCCGGTTTTAAGCGTGGGGTGCAGCGGTGGGCCGTCTTTGCGTTCGTCAGAATGGGGTAACACCTGACCTGGCGCCGGACCACGCGGTTGCTTGTTCATACTGAACACCCCCCGTGTTGGGACGGCTCGTCCTCATGACCCAAACGCGGCAAGTGCCCTTGCTCAAGCCCGAAACCTATGCGCACCTCATCAGCCTGCATCATTTGCCCGGTGGTCTGATAAATGTAGCTGTCGTCACGATCTGCCTGAACCCGTGAAAACGTAAACTCACGCACGAAACGGCCCGGGTTGGGCGCCATCATAAGCACCCTGTCTGCCAACCTCACGGCTTCCATCAAATCGTGGGTAATCATAAGCACGGCAGCACCCGCCTGCTCTATCTGATGCCGAAGCAAGCGATAAAGCTCAAACTTGAGGCCAATATCAAGTGCTGAAAAAGGCTCATCAAGCAGCAGCAGATCTGGTTCCAGCGCCAGCGCACGCCCCAGGGCCACACGGCTTTGCATGCCTCCTGAAAGCTCATGTGGGTATTTGTCCAGGTCTTCGGCATCAAGGCCTAACCGCAAGGCCATTTTGCTTCCCTGCTCGCGACGCCGGGCCTTGGACACACCCTTGGCCTGCAGACCCAGTGCGATGTTGTCGACGGTGTTTTTCCAGGGCATGAGCCGTGGTTGTTGAAATACACACGCTGTGTCGCGAAAGCTTGAGGTAACCGTGCCTTCAGAGGCGTTGATAAGCCCAGCCACAATGTGCAATAGCGTGCTTTTACCGCAGCCCGAAGGCCCAACCAAGGCCAGCGTCTCGCCTGCCCGCAGCTCAAGGCTGATGCCATCCAGCACTTCAGTGAGGGCATAACGATGCACAAGCCGGCGGATTTCAAGCATGCTCATACGGGCTCCGAACGCCAGCGCTCTACACGCCGCTTAAAAGGTTCGAGCACCAGGTACTCTACCGCCAATAAAAGACCGAGCACGGCAACAATCCAGCCCAGCGAACTGGCAGTGTCAAGCTGAGCCCGTGATACGGCCAGTGCCGCACCGACCCCATCGGGGGTAGTAAGAAGCTCTGCCATCACCACTACTTTCCAGGAAATACCCAGCGCTGTGATCCAGGAAGGGAACAGATAGGACAGTACATGCGGGAAATAGACATCAGCCAACATCATGTGCCAGGGCAGGCGGTAGGCGCGAGCCACGTCTTTAAGTTGATTATCTAGTGTACGCGCGCCCTGCATGGCACCTGCAAATACCACAGGAAAGCACGCTACGAACACCGTAAATACAGGCGTAGCATCTCCCATGCCAAACCAGAGCATGGCCAGCACCAGCCACGCAATGGGCGGCATGCCCAGCAGCAACGTGACCAAGGGGCGTGAGACCATGGCGGCCGTGAGCGACCGGCCTGCCAGTAACCCTGCCGCAGTACCCACCACCAAAGCGGCACCTAAGCCGCTAAGACTGCGTCGTGCGGAAATGACGAGTTCGGGCGCAGCAACGCCCTCGTGAAACATATGCGTCAGCTGATGCAAGGTTGCCACAGGGCCTGGAAGAACCAGCGGGCCATATGCGCGCGCGCCGGCCTCCCAGAGGGCACAGAACAGCAATATGCTGGCGATCGCGCCCCAGCCGCTCCACAAATATGCCAGTGTTGCAGCCCCGGCATTTCGCAGCTTGAGCAAAAAATGCATCATTGCCCTGTTTACGCCCCTGCGCCTGCGTAAAAGGCATCGTCAGGCAGCTTGCCGCCTACTGTTGCAGGCTCACGATCAAGCAAGAGCTGATAAAAGTATTCAAGTTCAGAGCGGGCCTGGACGGCAGTTGCGTAATGCTGAGGTGCAAACATCAGCGAATCGGTAACCGCCTCGGGGGTGAGCATGGTAATGTGCCGTGCGACAAGTTCACCACACTCTTGCGGGTTGGCAAAACACCATGCGGTCGACTCAGCATAGGCCTTTTCAAAACGGGCTAGCAGTTTGGGGTTATTGCGCGCAGCACCCAAAGCCGCCATGCCTGCCTGAGGAATGCGCGGTGGGCGATCAAGCAGCCGACCCCATTCTTCTTGCAGATTAACGCTGCGATACAGCTCGGGTGCCACGACAGAAACCGGAAACGAATGCGACTTGCGCAAGGCCATGGAAATGGCGGGTTCGGCAAGCAAGGCATGGTCTACCCGACGCATGAGCAGCAGTTGCACAGCATCCATGGGCGTAGCCACATAGCGCAGCTTGAAATCTTTGCGAAGATTCAGCCCCTGCTTTTCGCACAGAAAGCTAAAGATAATGTCGGGCATGTCGGCACGAAATGGGATGGCGATCTCTTTACCTTTGAAATCAGCCAGGGTCTTCATGTCAGGGCTGCGTGACACCATCCACAAAATACCCCAGACAGCCACATTAACGAGTGTTAGCGGCACGCCGCGGTTGTAAAGATTGGCCGCCACATTGGTAGGTGCGGCAATAAACGACGTTTTACCCTCCATGGCGAGCGCCCTGAGCTGATCGGGGTTGGTCCATAGCGTAAACCGCGCCTTATCAGTAAAGTCGGCAAGCGCGCCACTTTCCATCATGTGAAGAAGAGGAAATGATACCGATGCAGGGGGGCCAGCCATGTCAAGATGCGGCCCCTGCTGGTCAGCGGATTGGGCACCCCATGCGTTTGCCGCAGACATGAGCGGCAACAATGCCAACCCACCAAGCAGATCGCGCCGTTTGCGCGACAAACCGCCCACCTGCCATGCCTGCCCGCCGTCAATCATTTTGATGCCTTTCTGTTGTGCACAAGACCAAGCACACAGGCACGCCGCCTGGCGAGCCCGCATTGCTAAAAGTAATCATTCCCATAAGCATAGTGTATTTTTATGCAGGCCATTCTTACATGATCTGCATCAAGAACACGAGGTGCTTTACTCGGGGGCATCGCCGGCAGTGTCCAGCACGGCCTTGATGCTGGCGGCCTGAGCGTCGTCAATGCGCCCGGCCTTTTGGGCAAGTGGAACGGAGCGCCGGCACAGCGCGCGGTAAAAGGACGCCATATCGGGATCGAAGTCGCGCAGCGCCTGAACATGCCGCTCCACCGTATGTGTATCGCCTCGCGATACGGGGCCTGGCATCCCCTTTGCGAGCCCCGAGGTTTCAATGGAAGCAATAGTGCCTCGCAGCATGGGTAAAAAGGCGGCAAGCGCGGCCTGCTCGGTGCTGCCCCAACTTTGCCAGGCACCTACACCTTCGGCCAGCAACACGTTGACAAACTGTGAGGCAAACCCGCACGAGGCATGGTACCGGACCCGCATGCCTGCAGGCAGATGGTTGACCGTGCACCCAAGAGCCGTGACCAGGCGAGACAGCCGTTGGCTCAGAGGCTCGCCCGCTTCTATTGTGATGACGCAGCCCGACAGCGTACGCGCCGCCGTCACCGGATCTGCGAAGGTATGCATGGGATGAAAGCCACCCACCTCGGCGCCTTCTGCCAACGCTTTGCCCAGCACCTGCACCTCAGTGGCCCCGCTGCAATGCACCACACTGCTGCCTGGCCGCCAGCATATGCCCTCTGCAGCAGGGGCAATAGCGGCATCGGGCGTCGTAATAAAGATGAGATCACACTCATCAGCCACTTGCTGAGGCGACATCACAGCGCAGGCACTACAACCCGCCGCCAGCGCGGTTGCACTGTCAGCGCTGCGGCTCGCCACGGCATGCACGTGTGCCCCCTTCTGGTCGAGACACCATGCCAGTGCACAGCCCAATCTGCCAGCACCAATAAAGCCGATTTTGGGAAAAACAGAAGCGAGCTCGGTGTGTGGCATGGTCATTGCATTCCAGATGAGGTTGTTGTGCATGATGTGAAAAAGTCCCGCCCGACGGCCCAGACTGTATTAAGAACCCGATTAAAAACTCGATACCTTAATGGTCAGTCGTGGTCTGCGCCACCGACCCGTCCGGTCACAAAATTAAACTGTACATCGAACCACTTCACGGAAGATGTATTAAAAAAAGCACGCTCAAGCACCACTAGCCGAACGCGGCCAGGGTTCCAACAGATCATCGTCGGCAGCCCGGCACTATTACTGCTCAAAAGCAGCACGCTCACCATCAGGCCCTCCACGCGACAATAGATTGGACAATAAGTTGATTGGGCGGTGGGGGGCCGGAGCGCAGCGCTCCACACCAGAAGAAAACGGTAACCATGGCTTTACAATGAACGCCCATACTCACTGCCTGATGCCCCATCATGAACCTGCCGCTGCCCATAGACGTTATTTCCGTGCAATCTCAAGTGGTTTACGGCCACGTCGGCAACAGCGTCGCTGTACCCACGTTGCACGCTCTGGGTTTTTCTGTTGCGGCGGTTCCTACGGTGATACTCAGCAACACCCCTCACTATCCGACACTGCACGGCGGACCCGTCCCGCTTGAATGGTTTAAAGGATATCTGCAAGATCTACGTGCCCGCGATGCGCTGGGCCACGTGCGTACTATTCTTGTCGGTTATCTGGGCGGCCCGGATCAGGCGCACGCGCTGGCCGAGTGGGTGGTGGACGTGACGGCAGAGTACCCTTCCATACGGGTACAGATAGACCCGGTAATCGGAGACCACGACACCGGTATCTATGTAGCACCGGGTATGGTCGACGCGTATCGCAGCCACCTGTTGCCGCTGGCTCACGGGATTACACCCAATGGGTTTGAGCTTGCCTGCCTGACCGGCATGCCCACTGACGATACCGCCAGCGTTATTGAAGCAGCCCGCAGCCTGCTTACTGGGAACCTGCAATGGGTGGCCGTTACCAGCGCGGCGCCAGCAGACTGGGCACCCGACCAGATTCATGTGGCAGTCGTCACACGCGACAGCGCAGATATTGTGCGCCACGCCAGGGTTGACACCATGCCCAAGGGCACTGGCGATCTGTTCAGCGCCGCCACAGCGGCCCATCTGCTTCAGGGCAACAGTCTGGCGGATGCCGCCAGGCTTGCCTGTGAACGTGTAGTGGTGGCACTCGAAAACACACACCGTGCCGGCTGCGGCGAACTGTTGCTACCGCGATGACAGTCATCGGCCTGCGCTGCGCGGCATAATCTCAACCAAAACACTCTGTCAGAAAAGGAATAAACACATGAAACGTTCTCTGCTCTGGTGTATTGCACTGAGCGGCCTGACCGCATGCGCCCAACAGACAGGCGGCCCTGCCAAAAGCACGCAGACTGCAGCAGGCCATGATGACATGCTGACCGCCTATCACTGGCAACTGGAAAGGGCCATCGATGATCAGGGCACCGCACAACCCCAATGGATACGGCCCAGTAGCAATGAAGACGGCCCGCTGGACCTCACATTCAAAGACCAACGCGTGTCTGTTAGCGGCTTATGCAACAGGCTGGGCGCCAGTTACGCAATAACTGGCACCAAGATGCGCATCAACCAGGTTGTGGGAACCATGCGGCTTTGCCCGGACGCGTCACTCATGCAGTACGAGCAGGCAGTAGGCCAGCGGCTTCCAGAGGTGTCTGCCTGGCGCGTAGAAACCCGGCCCGGTGCAAACCAGCAGCCATCACTGACACTGGGTTTCAATGACGGCAGTCAGTGGGTACTACAAGGCGAGCCCACGCATGAAACGCTTTATGGCTCCGCCGCTGACATTGTCTTTATTGAGGTGGCCCCGCAAACTGTGCCATGTTCGCATCCGCTTATTGCCAACAAACAATGCCTGAATGTGCGCACGGTTGACTATGATGCCAGCGGCCTCAAACAGCACCAAGGCCAGTGGCAGGCGTTTTATGATGAAATCGAAGGCTATCGTCATGAGCCAGGCGTGCGCAACGTGCTAAGGCTCAAACGTTACACGCGCCGCAATGTTCCGGCCGATGCATCCCGGTATGCCTACGTACTCGACTTAACGGTTGAAAGCGAAAATACCCGCTAAAACCACCGATACACGCGTCCAGCCAGATAGTGCCGGCCACGCCTTGCTGGCAGGGCGGCAGTACTGGCAACAGTGCTGAGGCCTCAGGCTCACACGACGATTGAGCATGTGGGGCTTTCTGTGCACCAGGCCAGTGGGCGTGCGGTCGGCGAGCAGTATGGTGTCCACACGAAAGTGGCTGAATCAAAAAGGGCAGATATAACGTACGTTACACCTGCCCTTTCTGTTACTGCGACGGCATCAGACCACTAAGAAGCTGCCACTTCTACCAAGGGCTTACGCCTCAGCCGTTTATAGGCAACCATTACCAGCATCAAGATGGTGATGGCCATAAAGGTTCCGCTGAGCGGGCGCTGGAAAAACACCAATGCATCGCCACGCGCAAGCAACAGCGCTCGCCGGAAATTTTCTTCCATCATAGGCCCCAGCACAAAGCCCAATAGCAACGGAGCGGGCTGAAAGCCTACAGAGGCAAGAACGTACCCAAAAACGCCCAGAGCCAGCACCATGCCAACGTCAAACAGGTTGTTGTTGGCGCTGTAGACACCAATGGCAATCAGGAACAGCACTGTAGGGTAGATGAGGCGGTAAGGCACCGAAAGCAGCTTGACCCACATGCCGATCAGAGGAATATTAAGAATAAGCAGCATCAGGTTGCCGATCCAGAAGCTGATCAGCAAGCCCCAGAACATGGCAGGATGCTCGACCATCATCTGAGGGCCCGGTGTGATGTTGTGAATCATTAACGCGCCCAGCATCAGCGCCATCACGGCGTCACCCGGAATACCAAGTGTTAGTGTAGGAATAAAAGCAGTGATGGCTGCGGAGCTATTGGCAGACTCTGGGCCGGCCACACCTTCAATGGCGCCATGCCCGAAACGCTCGGGAGTGCGGGACACTTTCTTTTCCATGGCATATGACATGAACGAGGCCATGGTACCCCCAGCACCTGGCAAAATACCCAGCAGCGACCCCACAATAGAGCCACGCGCGATAGGACCGGCCGACTGGCGCAACTCACCTTTGGCCAGGCGCATTGCGCGGCCTTTCACTTTTGAAATCATCGACCCTTTGCCCAGCCGTCCCGCATTTGCCAGCACATCGGACACGCCAAACAGGCCCATGGCAAGAGCAACCAGTGAAATACCATCCTGGAGCTCAGGAATGCCGAAGTCAAAACGGGCCACACCGCTATTAACGTCAGTGCCCACCACACCAAGCACCAGCCCGATAACAACAGACGCAATACCTTTGAGGGGCGACCCGCTGGTCAGCGCGGATGCAGCCAGCAACCCCATCACCATAAGCGCAAAATACTCGGCGGGCCCAAACAAAAACGCCGCTTCGGTAAGCAAGGGGGCGAAGAACATCATCATGATGATGCCCACACACACACCCAGAAACGAGGCAATCATCGCGATGAAAATGGCCGAGGCACCACGCCCCTGACGCGCCATGGGGTTGCCGTCCACACAAACGACAGCGTGTGCCGCCGTACCTGGCAAGTTCAACAGAATGGAGGTGGTTGCTCCGCCAAAACTGGTGCCGTAATACAGGCCAGCCAGCATCAGCAGCGCACCGGTTGGGTCCAGCCCGTACGTGACGGGTAAAAGCATGGAAATGGCGGCCAGCGCCCCGATACCGGGCAGAACGCCAATGAGGTTACCCAGTAATACGCCTACAAAGGCATACATAAGGTTATTGATGTGAAAGGCTGTGGTGAGGCCGAGCCAAAGGTTATCAATCATGATCAGCCCCAGTTAAAAAGAGGAAACTGCATTTGCATGCCGTAGTAAAAGACACCCACGGCAAAAGCGGTCACACCAAAACCCAGCAGGGCTGAAGCCAGCAGCGAATTTTCTTTATCACCCCGCGATGCAATAAATATCAGAACAAACGTCGCAGGCACCAGGCCGCCATATTTGCCCACCAACATAAACGCAAGCATGGCCCCAACTGTCGCTATCCATGGGCGGATAGGTGAGGGCTTTTTGGCTGCAGTCGCGTCTGCCTCGTCTTCCGACGGCATCATTTCATCTGGTGAGTCGGGCGTGGCCACAATAAGCAGCCCGAGAAACGCCAGAAGCACACCCAGCATCAAGGGGTAATAGCCAGGCCCCATGCGCGCCAGCGTTCCGAGTGAGTAATCAAGGCTGCCAATGGCTGTACCCATACCAAGCAGAATGATCAGCCCGCCTGACGCAAACTTTCGAGGATTAAATTGAAGTTTTTTCATAGGGATGTTTGTCTCTTTTCATAGCAATTTTTGTCTCTTGTTTTCATGGCAATGTAGGTATTAATTGCCTCGGAGTCAGCACGCACCTGTCTCGGCCCGCGCATCGGCCAGAAAAAAACGAGTGTATGCAAGTTATCTGGCAGTGGGGATGACAACATCATGACCATTTGGTAATGTTTGCGCAGATTAGAACGGGGCGGCACACGGTAACGCGTCAGGGTGAAACGTAATAGACCGGTAATGCATCTAATGATCAGAACGCGGCGACTTCCCGCTGCGCCACCTGGGAATCACATCATGACCCGTTCTCTTTCGTTTCTAACAGCCGCATCCACTGCCCTGGCATTTTCCTTCGGCGCGGCCGCCGCGCTCGCTGCGGAGCCCTCGATACTCACCGCGCCGCCCCCTGCTCCCTACAAAGCGGTCAGCTCGCTGGTGAAGCTGCCCGACTTCATTCCTGGACTAGGTCAACTGTTCGTGAGCCCTGACACGCTTCCCGCAGGGCCGTTTCTCGGCTATGACCATGATGGCAAGCTTGTAAGCACCACCTATATGATCCCGTTGTCCATGATGAAGCCTGACATGAACATCAAAGACCTCAAAGCGCCTGCCGGCATGGTTGATCATGTAGACATGATGTACAACGCGGGTCACCCCGGCGTCGCAGAGCCACACGTGCACATTGTTTTGTGGAATGTGCCTGCTGCGCTAGAAAGCCGCGTCGCCAAATGAAAACCATCAAGCCTGATCCTCGCCGGCGATTGATTTTGTCGGCGGGTGGGGGGCTGCTGCTGTCGGCTATCGTGTTACGTCGAGCCGGCGCAGCAGATGAGATCGAAATCGAAATGTCCGGTACCTCAACCGGCTCCGCTGTCTGGTTTCGTCCCAACGGGCTTTGGATTCGGCCAGGTCAGGCCGTACGGTGGGTCAATCGTGATACCGGCAACGTCCATACCACGACGGCCTATCACCCCGACAACCACAAGCCGCTGCGTATTCCAGAAAGTGCCCATGCCTGGGACTCGGGCTATTTGCTGCCCAAAGAATCGTTTGTTATGACGTTTAACGAGGCAGGGGTATATGATTATTTTTGTACCCCGCATGAACATGCAGGCATGGTCGGACGCATTGTAGTGGGCGCGGTAGATGCTGCTGAACAGCCTTATGCCGACACAAATGCGCAATTACCTGCGGTAGCGGTTGCGGGGTTTCCTGATATTGCCAGTATTTTGAAAACGAAACGATGAGCGTTATGAAGATAGACGACGAAGACAGTATTTTCAGCCCTATCTTCATTACACCCTCATTGTCTTTATTCATGACACCGTACGCGGCTTGCAACTTAATGCCTAGATGTCATGAACAGACCTTAGCTCAAGACCGTGTTCGGTACGGTCTGTGCTGATATACAGGTCTTCCCTGCACCGAATCAGACGGGTCTGAATGATGTTTACTACTTTAACTACCCCCTCCTTCACGCACAAAGAAGCTGCGCACAGAGGCCTGGCTTCAGAGCGCATACGAGCCCGACTGACCGAGGCGAACAGCCGCTACCATGCCAATGACAATATCTCTTCGTTTATTCAGGAGGGTGAACTGGACGAGCTTCGCGCAGAAGTAGAGAGCAGAGTGCGCGAAGTGCTGCGCTCACTGGTCATTGACATAGACCATGACCACAACACGGCAGACACTTCACGTCGCGTAGCCAAAATGTTTCTTGATGAAGTGTTCCGCGGACGCTATCAGCCTGCGCCGCCCGTCACCGCATTTCCGAACGTATCGCACCTGAACGAATTGATGATCGTCGGTCCGATCAAGGTTCGCAGTGCGTGTTCGCATCATCTGTGTCCAATTCTGGGGAAAGTCTGGATAGGCGTGCTTCCGGGGCCAACTTCAGACCTGATGGGGCTTTCAAAATATGCCCGTCTTTGCAACTGGATTATGAACCGGCCACAAATCCAGGAGGAGGCCATCGTCATGCTTGCTGATGAGCTCGAACGTCAGGTAAAGCCCGACGGTTTGGCCGTGGTAATGGCCGCAAGCCATTTTTGCATGAGCTGGCGGGGCGTAAAAGACGACGGCGTGCTGATGAAAAACTCAGTGATGCGAGGCGCATTTTTACATGACGCCACGCTTCGTCGTGAATTTTTAAGCCTGCTGGGAGATAAGCACGAGTGATCAGCGGTGTTCGATGTCGAAAATACTTGCTGAAGCCGCCGTAGACGAAGAAGACGTACGCAGCGAAGAGTTCTATGGGTATTAAGTCTGAGTCTTCCCGACCAGGTATTTGGAGCAAACATGCAGAACGCACACAGCATCGCCGCAATAGCCATATCAGACCAGACGACCGACACGGAACTGGTACGGCGCGCCAACTCAGGTGATGAGGCGGCTTTCGAAGCCATTATGCGGCGTAACAACCAGCTGCTGTTTCGTACAGCACGCAGCATCGCGGTGAACGACGAAGATGCCGAAGATGTCGTGCAAGAAGCCTACTTGCATGCGTGGCGCGCGCTTGGCAGCTTTCGTTCGGACGCCAAACTTTCAACCTGGCTGGTGCGGATTGTGGTCAATGAAGCGCTGGGGCGCTTACGACGCAAACGCGCTAATGTCATCCCACTGGACGCTGCGATGAAATCTACAGAGCCTGAAATCCAAGCTTCGTTGGCGGCTGATGACGACCGACAACCCGAGCCGTCTGCCATGCGCGCGCAGTTGCGCACAATCATGGAAGCGCGCATCGATCTGCTGCCTGACCTCTACCGAACGGTGTTCATGCTGCGCGCTGTTGAAGAGATGAGTGTCGAAGAGGTCTCACACGTACTCGATATACCGGAAGCAACTGTGCGCACCCGCTTCTTTCGTGCCCGTGGCTTGTTGCGTGAAGGCCTGGCCAGCGATATTGATGTGACACTGGGCGATGCATTCTCCTTCGACGGAGCACGCTGTGATCGCATTGTTGCTAACGTACTGGCAAAACGCAGAGCGTCTCAGCCCTGAAGGCCGTCAGCTGCCTGAGGCGCTCAGGTGGCTAACCGCATGGCCGTGACGCCCATGTTGCAGAATGGCCGGGCATGCGCCCCTCCGGTTTAAGCGCGCCGACGTTATCGGCGCCTTGCTTGAAACCGTACGCCACACACTGAACCGGCCGTTGGCTCTTCTGACCCGGGATTAAACCGGAAACACCCACACGTGCTCGGCGGGCAATTCGATACTGGCATCTTCCGCCACCCTTTCCTGTGTACCGTATGCGCGCAACACAAAGGTTTCTTGCGCATCAGCACTGTGGCCGCGAAACAGGTATTCCCATTTCTCACCCAGATACATACTGGTCAGCAAAGGCAGCTGCAGCGTGTTTTCGCCGGCACCTGTGCGCAGTCTTACCTGTTCCACGCGTATGATGGCCCGTGCGCTCTGGCCGACATTCAGGCCATCGCCCGCTCTTCCGCGCAAGGTCCATCCGTGGCATTGCACGGTTGCCTGCCCGTCGGTGATGTCGCTGACCGTACCTTCCAGGGCGTTGTTGCTGCCCATGAACTCTGCACAGAACAGAGAGTGAGGCGATCCGTACATTTCTTGCGGCGTTCCTTGCTGCTCTATCTTGCCATTGTTCAGCAGCAAAATGCGGTCAGAGATGGCCATGGCTTCGTTCTGATCGTGCGTCACCATGATGGCAGAGAGGCCCAGACGCAGGATGAGTTCACGCAAGAAAGCCCGGGCTTCTTCACGCAACTTGGCATCCAGGTTAGACAGTGGCTCGTCCAGCAGCAGGACGGGCGGGTTGTAAACCAGTGCCCTGCCGATGGCCACTCGCTGCTGCTGCCCGCCTGAGAGCTCGTGCGGATAACGCTGTCCCAGTTTGCCCAACCCCAGTTGGTTGAGTATGTCTTGCACACGCGTTTGCTGTTCCGCCTTCTTGATCTTGCGTAGCTTGAGCGGATAAGAAATGTTTTCAGCCACCGTTTTATGTGGCCACAAAGCATAAGACTGAAAAACAATACCCAGTTCACGCTGATCTGCTGACACCTCATTGCGGGTTTCGCTGTCGTAAAGAACGCGTTCATTCATGACGATGCGACCCTTTTTTGCCGCTTCAAGGCCAGCCACCGCACGCAACAGTGTAGTTTTTCCGCTGCCTGAAGGGCCCAGCAGCGATACCACCTCACCGCGCTGCAGCTGCATGGAAACCCCCTTGAGCACAGGGTTGGTACCGTAGTCCAGGTGCAGGTTTTCGACAGATAATTCAATCATGAAGTTTGACTCCAAAGCGCAATGCCACGGCCAGGCCAGCGACAACCAGAACAATATTTATGAAGGAGAGCGCGGCCACGATATCGATGGCGCCTGTTGCCCATAAAGACACCAGCATGGACCCAATGGTTTCAGTGCCTGGCGAGAGCAGATAAACACCTGTGGAATATTCACGCTCAAAAATCAGGAACATAAGCAGCCAGGACCCGATCAAGCTATAGCGTGCCAGCGGCACCGTGATGTGACGAGTAACCTGGCCACGGGTAGCGCCGGTGCTGCGGGCCGCTTCTTCAAGCTCGGGGGCCACCTGCAGCAAAGTTGCGGAAATCAGTCGTATACCGTATGCCATCCAGACCACCGAATAGGCCAGCCAGACGCTGAAAATAGTCGATCTGAGCGCACGCATGGGTTCGATGGCATGCTCGCGCAGCCAGCCTGCCATGGGCAGTACCGAAAACCAGCCGTCCTTGAGTGAGTTATCAAACCACATGGGCACAAACAAAAACACCCACAAGAACGCCAGACCAGCAAGCAGCCCCGGCACAGCACGTGGCACGAGTACGCTGTAATCCACAAAGCGGCTAACACCATCATTTTTGCGATGGGTTACCAGTGCTATGGCCGTGTAGCACGCCACAGCCAGCGCGCCGCCGATCACACCAATAGCGACCGAGTTGACTATGGCTCTAATCAGCGTCGGCTGCTCAAATATGGTGTGAAAGGCCTGCAAGGACAAGACATCGAACAGGGAAACGCCATACCCCCAGTTCGACACAAACGCCCGCAACACCACGCCAGCCAGGGGCACAATAATGGCGACAAACAGCCAGAACATGACGACCGCACCTGCCACCCACCGCCATTTGCCCAAAGGAAGCGGACGCGGACGAGAGGCCTTGCCCTTGACGGTGGCATAGCGATTGGCGCTGCGCAGCAGGTGTCGCTGCAGCATAACAAGGGGGATGGTGAACGCAATCAACACCATCGCGACCGCCGCCATCAATGATAAGACGGGATGCCCAGCTTGTTGGTCAGCTTATAAAGATAGGTCGACAGCACGAGGTGGCCTTCCGGGTCACCCAATACCAGCATCAGGCCGAAGACTTCGAGGCCGAGAAAAAACAGCAGCACCGTGGCATACGAAATGGCGGGACGCACCATGGGCAGGCTGACTGCCGTCATGACCTGCAAAGGGCTGGCACCTGCGGTACGCGCTGCCTCTTCGACGTCAGAGCCCAGGCTGTGCAGGGCCGACGAGATATACAGATACGCGTAGGGCACATGAGTCAGCCCGGCAATGATAATAATTGCGGGCAGAGAGTAGATATTCCAGGGTACGAAACCCAGTATGTCATTGGCCCAGGTTGAGAAAAACCCCACGGGGCCGGCCGCGACGACATAACCAAAACCCAGCACCATGGGCGAGACAAATACCGGAACCAGAATCAACGGTTCTATCCAGCGACGCCCGGGCAGATCAGTACGCGATACCAGAAAGGCCAGAATTCCACCTAGCGGTATGGCAATAACACAGAGCCCGAACGCCAGCATAAAGCCGCTCTTGAGTGCCTTGTAGAAGTCGGGGTCGGAAAAAATGAATGTATAGCCTTCTACGCCAAACTGGCGTGACGGCACAAAAAATGGTGCCGACAGAAAGCTTTGAATAACAATAAGGGACAACGGCAGGTAGATCGCCAGCGCAGTAAGGGCTACGGTCAACCCGCGCGGCAACGACTGCCATCCGCGGCGCAAGGAGTACATGGGATATCACCCTGGAAAATGGTGTACGCCTGCCCCAGTATTTCTGGCGCAGGCGTGCCGGTCAGTGACGCGAGCAGCGGCTATTTACTTACCGGTAGCCGCACGCCAATCTTTGATGAACTCCAGGCGCTTGTCTTGTTGCAGGTAGTCAAGCAGCGACTTATCAACGGGAATGGGCTTGAGCGAATCACCAAGCTTCTTGGTCATGCCATCTACGTCATTGTCACCGTCAATATCATTGCGTACTGAGGCAAGATCCGCCTTATTGGCGAGTATGTTCTGGCCTCGCTTAGACAGCAGATAATCCATCCACAATTTGGCGGCATTCTCATTTTTGGCCGTTTTGCCGATGAAAGCCACACGCGAAAGCACCAGGGTGTAATCGGTGGGGTAGGCAACGCCCAGGCCAGGGTCTTTTTTGGCACGCGTTTCGGCGTAAGAACCCAGAACGTTGTAGCCGATCAGGTTTTCACCCGACGACACCCGCTCCATCATGGTGCCGGTAGATGACTGCACCACCATGCCAGCCTTGGCAATGCCTTTGAGTACATCGAAATAGTTGGGATCGTTGCGGCTGTCTTGCACGGCCAGCATAAAACCCACCGCCGACTTTTCAATATCGTAAGTGGTTACTTTATTTTTGAACCGGGCCAGGTCGCTGTCTATAAGCTTTGCCAGTGCCGGATGCGTAGTAGGCACTTCTTCCGCCTTGATCAGACGGGTGTTGTAGATGAATACGGCGGGCTCGTAGGTTGTGCCGTAGGCCGCATCATTCCACACAGACCATTTTGGCAAGTTGGCGACTTCAGGCGATTTGTAGGTCATGG
Organism: Allopusillimonas ginsengisoli; assembly: GCA_005239165.1. Lineage (GTDB taxonomy): Bacteria > Pseudomonadota > Gammaproteobacteria > Burkholderiales > Burkholderiaceae_B > Allopusillimonas > Allopusillimonas ginsengisoli_A. The sequence continues at coordinate 150,630 of RAPG01000005.1, read as the reverse complement.
CGTAATCGACGGCCAGCTTCAGTGCGGAATCCATAGACGAACTCCAGATCACATCGCCACTGTTACCGCCCGAAGCCTGCTCGCTGATGTAACGACTGTACAGCTCGGTGCTGTTCATATCGTTGTACTCAACTTTAACGCCCGGGTACATAGCCTCGAAACCCTGGATGACAGGGTTCGCAGCCTTGGTATCGGTGGTGGAGTAGATAATGACCTTGCCTTCTTTCTTGGCAGCGTCCACGATCTGCTGATAGTCGGCAGGGTAATTGTCAGGAACCTGGGCAGAGACCGTGCCAATAAAAAAAGTACTGAATACGGCAACCGAAACGGCTGCCAGACGAGGGCGACGAAACATGAGTGTCTCCTGTAGATATAGTTTTAATCACAAGCTCGCTTTGGCTTGTCTGAGAACCATATTAAGAGCAACACCTGTCAGTGTCCTGTCATGGATGCTCGCCCGGGCGTATCTGTAACCAGACGCTTCCAGTTGCGCAGAAAGCGGCTATGGCGTTGCTGATCCAGGCCGACCAGTAGCGCCGGCGTCAGCGCTATCGGCTGCACAATGCTCTGCGACAGTGCAAACGGACCACTCGGATAATCTTTTTCTGCAGGTGTAGCTGTGATGGCGCCCAGGCCAGCCTGATTAGCCGCCACCTGCTGGCCTGCGGGCGAGAGCAGCCAGTCGAGAAACATCGCGGCCAGTTGGGGGTGGGTGGAACTGCGGGCAATCAGTGCCGCACGTGACAACACCAGAACATAGTCTTGCGGCACAACAATACCCAGAGCGTGCCCTGCCGCCTGTCGCGCCATGGCATACGAGCCAAGCACGTTGTAGCCGAGGTCCAGTTTGCCTGTTTCGATTTTGTCGAGGATATCGATGGTGTTGGCTTCCAGCTGGATCTCAACCTGCCCAAACGCATTAGCCAGGCCCCAAAAATTGGATGACAGCATTGCGTCCTGGACAGCCAGCAAATGCCCGACGCTGCTAACAGCGATATCGTAAGTACCTATACGCCCACGCATGCCGGCAGGGTCTTGCTCCAGCAGACTTAGCAGCGCCTGACGCGAGCGCGGTACGGTTTTCTCAGAAAAACGTTTCTGGTTATAAACCATCACAATAGGCTCGAAGGTAAAGCCAAACACCTCTGAACGCCACACAGCCCACGAAGGCAGGCGGCGAACATATTCAGAATCATGATGCAACGCATAGCCGTCATTGGCCAGCCTGATCTGCAAATCAACCGCCGAACTGATCAGTACATCAGCATGCGGCAAGGCATTTGCAATGGTCTGTTCATACAGTTGCCGTGTGCCAAGTTCGTGGTAAACCAGCTCAACATTGGTATGGCTCTTTTGAAAAGCAAGGGCCAGTGGCGCAAACAGTATGGTGTCGGTTGAACCCGCAATGGTCAGGATAGTGCCCCCATGGGCTGCAGGATAGCGCGTAATGGTGTCAGATGGCGCTCCGGTGGCCTGGGCGTCAGCCGCTTGTGGTGTAACGAGGCTGGCCAGCGCCATCAAGGCAGCGGCACACACCATGCTTACGGATGCCCCCGCTCGTCCTATGGCCGCAGTCATAGAGATGGGCAAGGTAACGCACACCATCAGCCCGCCGCCCCGACGATTGCGCAAGGTCAGCGTACCGGTATGCGCCTCAACTACCGACTTCACAATTGAAAGCCCCAAACCTGATCCAGGCATGGCTTCAGCGGCACTGCCGCGACCAAAACGCTCCAGCACGATCTCGCGCTCATCACTGGAAATGCCTGGCCCACGGTCAGAAACTGTCAGGCCTACACGATTTCCGGGCAGCTGGTCCGCCTGAATTTCAACAACGCCTTCTGGCGCGTAGCGCAAAGCGTTGTCCACAAGGTTGCGCAGCATTTCACGCAAGGCCACCCTGTCTCCCCATACGCGCGCGCGGCGCACTTCAGGTGCAATTGAAATGCGCAGTCGCTGCAGATCCTGTGGACCTATGCGCTGACGCGTTTCATTGATAATTTCTGCTATGCCCACCAGGTCATTGCGGCGAGACTCCAGGCGGTGCGTAATGGTAGCGTCCATGAGCAGTTGATTCACCAACTGGCTGGCACGACATGCATTCAGGTGAATCCGTGCAAGCCGCTCGCGCATTTTTTCAGGATTGGTTTCTTCAAGGGCGACTTCAGACTGAGCACGTAAAGACGCCAGTGGGGTGCGTACCTGATGAGCCGCATCGGCCACCAGACTGTTCAGGTTATTCAGCATGCCCTGCAGCCGCAGCATAAAGCCGTTGAGCGCATCAACCAGGCGTCGTACCTCGCGCGGAACCGGGCTGGTCAGTGCATGCAGGTCATCGGGCTTGCGATAACGCAGCTCATTTTCTATAAGCTTTAACGGAGCCAGGGCATACGTCACACCAAACCATAGCAAGCTTAGCGCGACCGCCACCATAATCAGCAAGGGCAGCACACTGCGATTGAGAATTTCTTTGGCGAGCGCCTGCCGCGCCCCGCGAGTTTCGGCCACCCTGACGGTGACCCAGCCCGCCTGCTGATTAAACGAAGCCAGCCTGCCCACAGTGCTGATGCGAACATCGTCTCGTCGATAGTGTGCATCGTCAAAGATAGCATCAGCCGAGCTGGCCAAAGGCAGATCACGATCAAGGTCATCGTAGCCAGTTACCAGTTTTCCCTGGGCATTGCGTACGGTGTAAAAAACCCGTTCATTGCCCGACAGCATGGCCAGCGCTGCAAAAGGAAGCTCCATGGTTACCTGGTTGTCTTCGATTTGCACCGCCCCCGCAATCGACAGGGCCGACGCTGCCAGTAGCCGGTCAAATGCACGATCGGCTGCGCGCTGTGCATAGTCATGCAGAAACACCGCCAGAGCCGCCGATGAGCACAGCAGCAAAACTGCCGCCACCACGAAAATTCGGCTTCTGATGGAGAAAACATTACTGCTCATGGCAACGCGCCTGATAGCCAACACCGCGCACGGTCACGATCTCCACCGTAGAGCCGTGCAGTTTTTTGCGCAGTCGCGACACCTGCAGTTCGAGGGCGTTGGGTGACACATCATCGTCCACGTTAAAAATCTGATTCATCAGTCGCTCTCTGTGCAGGGTCTGGCCCATACGCCCAAGCAAAACCTCGAGCAACCGGAACTCTCGTCTGCCCAGATCCAGGGGCTGGCCATCGCGGCTTGCCACACGCCCTGCCATATCAAGAGAAAGATCTCCATACTGCGCCAGACTGGTGGTGGCACCTGCCGGACGGCGCACCAGGGCGCGCAGCCTCGCCTCAAGCTCGCGCAAATCAAAAGGCTTGACCAGATAGTCGTCAGCACCCAGATCCAGCATGTTGACCTTGTCTTCGATTTCGGAGCGGGCTGTCACGACCAGCACCTGTGCCTCACAGCCTGCGGCCCGCAGCTCACGCAACACGGCAAAACCGTCTTTCTGGGGCAGCATGATGTCCAAAACAATGGCATCAAAATCGCCGCTGGCCGACCAGGTTAATGCCGAATTGCCGTCTCGCACCCACTCAACGCAATGACCACTGGTGCTGAGCTTGCTTTCGATGGCATCGCCAAGATCGAGGTTGTCTTCCACTAACAATATGCGCATGCCGGCCTCTATTGTTCATGCCAGGTTTAAACGGTGGCTATGGACGGTTAATCTGTAATTATTATTGTTCAGCCCGCTTTGCAAGACGGGCTTTCGGAAATGTGTTGCACCAAAACAATACCCAGGTAGCATCTAAAGATTACCGAAACGCGCCTCAGAGCCTGGATCAGCACAACCATACTGCTGCGCAACGGGCTCAGAAGCAATCAGGCCACATCTGGCAACAGCACTGGTGCCACCTTGCAAAAGCCCTACTGAACCAGCTGATTGATCTCAATAATCGGCATCATCACGGCCAGCACAATCACCAGCACGATACCGCCCATAATCAGAATCATCATGGGTTCGAGCACTGCCGTCATGGTCATGGCACGCCGTTCAAGCTCAACCGACAAAACGCCTGCCGCGCGGTCCAGCATGGCGGGCAACTCGCCCGTGCGTTCGCCGCTCCCGACCAGGTGGATTAACAACGGCGGAAACACTTTCTGCACCTGCAGCGCCTGGGCCAGCGGGCTGCCCTCTCTCACCCGACTGGTCGCCTCATCGACGGCAGTCTGCAATTTGCGGTTTCTGAGCGTGCGACGCGCCGCATCGAGGGCGGTGAGCAGCGGCACATTGCTACCCGTCAAAATGGCCAGTGTTGCCGAGAATCGCGCCACGTCTACACCCAGGGCATAGCGCCCCACTATCGGCAACTTCAACATGCGGGTATCCCAGGCCAGGCGAGCCGCCGGGCGCCGCAGGCGCAAGCGCCACAAAGCGATCAGCGCAACCACACAGACAATAGCGAGCAGCCCCCATTGGCGTGCAGCGTCGCTGGCTGCAAGCATGATGCGTGTCAGCAAGGGCAACGACTGATGCGCCTGTGAAAATGCGCCTACCACCTGCGGCACTACATAGGTCAGCAGGAAAATCACGATGCCGATGGACACCATTGTGACAATAGCCGGGTAAATAAATGCAGTGAGCACCTTGTTGCGCAATGCGCCGCGCGACTCGATATAGTCGGCCAGCTTTTCAAGCACCTGGGCCAGATCGCCCGACTGCTCACCAGCGTCAACCAGAGCGCGATAAATCTCTGGGAAATGTCTGGGATGGGCGGCCAGTGCCTCACCCAGGCGATGGCCGGCACGCACATCATCGCGCACAGCGGCCAGCGTCTGGGCCACGTGTTTGCGTTCGGCCTGCTCCAGTGTGGCGCGCAATGCTGCCTCTAACGGCAACCTGGCAGCCAGCAGGCTGGCAAGCTGACGCGTCAGCCAGCCCAGATCAGCATCGCTGATTCTGCCCCCCGAAAACCATTTCTGTGCGCCCCGTCGACGTGTCTCGTGCACAGACAGCGGCAATAGCCCCCTGGAACGCAGCATCTGACGCGCGCTGCGCTCGCTGTCAGCGTCAAGCATGCCCCGGTCGCTGCGTCCCATGGCATCAACAGCTTCGTACTGATAAGACGGCATAGTGAGCTCCGTGGGCTTCAGGTGTCGCGAGTGACGCGCGTGATTTCCTCCAATGAGGTAACGCCCTGGCTAATCCAGCGTTCGGCGTCCTGCCTCAGGCTTCTCATCCCCGCTTGCTGCGCCATGCGACGCAAGGCCTGCTCTCCTTCATTAGCGTGAATCATCGCGCGCAAGCCCTCATCCAGCACGAACAGTTCATGCACGCCAGTTCGGCCACTGTATCCAGAATAGCTGCAGGCAGTACACCCGGCGGCATTCCATCTGGCTGTACCATCAGGCTGCGGCTGCTTGCAGTGTGCGCATAGCTTGCGCACCAGACGCTGTGCAAGCACGCCTTGCAGCGTCGAGGCCAGCAGAAAAGACTCCACCCCCATGTCAAGCAAGCGGGTAATGGCCGAGACGGCATCGTTGGTGTGCAGCGTGGCCAATACCAGATGCCCGGTCAGCGACGCCTGCACGGCGATCTGCGCGGTTTCCAGATCACGGATCTCGCCAATCATGATGACGTCAGGATCTTGCCTCAAGATAGCACGCAGCGCCGAGGCAAACGTCAGGTCAATGCGGGCATTGACCTGGGTCTGCCCCACACCTGGCAAATCATATTCAATAGGATCTTCAACCGTCAAAACATTGGTGGTAGAGGTGTCCAGACGACCGAGCGCGGCGTACAAGGTCGTGGTTTTGCCACTACCCGTTGGCCCGGTTACCAGAAAAATGCCGTGGGGCCGGCTGATCAGTGCATCAAGGCCCTGCAATACGTCAGAGGCCATGCCCAGTCGCTCGAGCTGCAGGCGGCCCGCCTCTTTGTCGAGCAGGCGCAGCACCGCCCGTTCACCATGCCCGGTCGGCAAGGTCGAGACGCGCACATCAATAGGCCGGCCACCCACCCGCAAGGCAATACGGCCATCCTGGGGCAAGCGCTTTTCGGCAATATCCAGGCTGGCCATGATTTTGATGCGCGAGACCAGCGCATTGTGCAAGGCGCGGCGCGGGCTGACAATATCGCGCAGGGTGCCATCCACCCGGTAGCGCACAACCGAATGCGTTTCAAAAGGCTCAATATGAATATCACTGGCGCCATCACGCGCAGCCTGCGTGAACAAGGCATTGATCATGCGGATGATGGGCGCATCATCGCTGGTCTCGAGCAAATCCTCAATGGCAGGCATATCCTGCATCAGGCGATCAAGATCAATCTCACTGGCGGCAGCGTCTACAACCGTTGCCGCATCATCAGTCTGCGCGTAAGCGGCAGCGAGCAGCGTATCAAGTTCTTCGTCAGAAACTTCGCGCACGGGCAACGTGCCGTACTGGCGGCGGATCTCTGCGCGGGCCCACTCTGGCGTGCGCCCGGACACCGTTATCGTCGGGCCAGAGGGGCCGTTCTGCATGAGGGCCCGGTAGGTGCGTGCCCATACATAGGGAAGCCGGGCTGTCATGGCGTCGTGAACGTCTCGGGTGCAGCCGGCACCCGAACGGAAGCGGGCGGATAAGCGCCCTGCACGGCCGCCGGTGTTACGGCACTGGTTTCCGGGTCACGCAAGTCGAGCAGGCCCGTGTCGGGATTGCGCTGGACGTCGGGAAGCCTGGCGTTCGAGGCATCGGGCAGCAGCCACGTTCCCCTGGCAGACACCCCGCCCTGCGCTGCCCGCATGTAGTTGTAACGGTCTAGCGTGAGGCTGGCACTGTCCACGGCCGAACGCACAATGTGCGGGCGCAGGAACAACATAAGATTGGTTTTATTGTGACTGCGCTTCTGATACTTGAACAGATTGCCCAATACCGGAATGTCACCCAGTAACGGAACCGATACGGTAGAGTCATCAACCAAATCTTCAAGCAAGCCTCCAAGCACAATAATCTGCCCGTCATCAACCAGCACTTTGGTTTCCAGGGCACGCTTGCGCGTGATGATGGTCGAAGATGCAAGCGATGACGACGGGTCCACGCTGCTGACCTCCTGATACAGCGACAGCTTGACCGTGCCGCCTTCAGAAATCTGCGGCCTGATCCGCAGCGTCAGCCCAACGTCTTCACGCTGCACTGTCTGGAATGGGTTGCTGGCGCCGTCGCCGGTGGTGGTATAGGTACCCGTCACAAACGGCACGGTGCGCCCGACCACGATACTGGCTTCTTCGTTGTCCAGCGTCATGAGGTTGGGAGTAGAAAGCACGTTCACGCCTGTCTGGCGCTGCATGGCGCGTGCCAGCGCACTCAGATTGAGCAACTGGGTGCCCAGCACATCGACCGTACCCTTGACAACGCCCAGGCTCAGGCCGGTGGCCAGTGCATCTATAGTGGTGGTGGCGCCCGAAACCGCCCCCACACCGGTGCCACCCAGATTCGTGCCGCCAAAGAATGACGAGTCACCGCTGTTAATGCTGTTGGCGCCTGCCATCCACTGCACGCCAAACTCAGCCGCATTCTCAGAGTTGACCTCGACAATCAGGCTTTCGATCAGTACTTGCGCGCGCCGCTGATCGAGCTGATCGATGACTTCCCGCAAGCTGCGATAAAGGGGGTCAGGCGCTGAAATGATCAGCGTATTGGTGGTGGGGTCGGCCTGAACCGTAGCGCCCGACGCCGAGAAAGCCACAGGCTGTTGCCGCCCTGTCGAGGAGGCGACAGACATAGACTTGCCGGCCTCCATGGCAAAGGCACCATCAGGTGGCGATGTGCCGTCACTCTGATCCATGGCGCCCGCTGACAGTGACGTATCTGTATCACTGTTTGAGCCACCCATACCCATCAGAGCACCGCGCAGCACCTCGGCCAAATGCGTAGCCTGGGCATTGCGCAAGTACACCACGTGAAGATTACCTGCCCGCGACTCAGGGCTGTCGATGCGACGGATCAGGTTACGCGCCAGTTCCAGTCGTTCTGGCGTTCCGGCGCGTACCAACACCGCATTGCTGCGAGGATCGGCAACAATAGTTACCGGCTGGTCTTTTCTGCCGCCACCGACATACAGCAAATGCTGCGCCAGGGCCGCCACGTCCAGTGCCACGCCGTACTCGATGGGAATAACATCCGTGTTAATGGCCAGCGGCGTGTCAATACGATGAATGACTTCGGCCAGACGATCGAGGTTGTCGGCGTAGTCAGTAATAATCAGGCTGTTATTGCCCGCGTGCGCCACTATGGTGTTGTTTGGGGCAACCATGGGCCGCAGAACCGGCACCAGATCGGCCGCGCTTTCGTAACGCAGAGAAAACACGCGGGTGACCAGCTCTCCACCACGCGCAGGCTGACTGCCTGAAACAACCGGCCCTCCGAGCAGCTTGGCGTCGGCTTCAGGAACCACCCGGTTGACGCCGTCGATATCAATTACCGCAAAGCCCTGCATGCGCAGTGCACCAAGTAGCATGGAATAGGCCGTGTCAGCATTGACGGGGGCTTGGGACACCAGCGTCAACTGCCCTCTTACACGCGGATCCACCACAAAATTGCGACCCGTAAATTGCGCCAGGGCTCGCACCACCCCATGCAGCTCAGCCTCGTTAAAATTGAGCATGGTGCGCTCACCTGCATCCTCGCCTTCCGACTGACGTGATGCCGGCATCTCATCGGTGTAGGTGGGGCGTTTTTTAATAGGCGGCAAAGGGCGTGGCCGTGACGGCTGTGCCGTCCCAGGTGAAGCAGGAAAGCGCTGAGCTTGCTGCAGCGGGTTTGACCCTACCGAGCTAGATACCATCAGCGGCATTTGCTCACCCTTCTGACCGCTATCCGTGGTGGCACAGCCCCCCAGGGCAAGCGCCCATGTCACCGCCCACAGAGGCAGGTACCGACAGGCGAGAATATGTCTGCGAGGCTGTCGCCCCAGAGTTGAATGTGGTGGTTTCATGGCAGTGGTGACATAGTCTTGAGTTCCCGGATTTACGCTAGCGTATCTGAAGCAAGGTTTCACCGCCCTGACCCGAAGAAGGGCCCATGACGGAGAGAAGGTTCTGCAGTCCTGTCTGAGTATCACGTGGGGCCGACGCACTGGCCCACGCCTTACCATCGAATTTCACCCTGCCCGATGCTGACAACGTTCCATTACCCTCCATGTGCAGAGGGCCCTGGTCAGTCCTCAGCAACAGGCTTAGCCTGCTGTTATCTGCCCCGCTCACTAACAGCGTGTAATTTCCCATAGGGTGCACGCGGGTCAGCGACGAAGACGCGTTGCGCCATTGGGCGCTCAGCAATTGCGCCCCCTGGGATGCCGCAACAGTCCTGGCCAAAATCAGGTCAGGCCACGTCAGAAATACTTCCCCGCCTGGGTCCAGCGTATTAAACAGCGCATGCACTGTCGTCAGCACACTTGCCGGCAGTTGCAGCGACTGGGCAGAAACCTTCAGGCCGCGCCACGAGAGGGTTATATGCAATGGCCCGCGGAGCCAGGGGTGTGTAAGCGCCAGTCGAGGCCAGCCGTCAAGATCAAAGCGCCACTGCACTGGATCAGGCAAGGTGCGCCGCAAGCCCTCTGCACCGACAGCCACGGTTGCTGTGGCGTCCCACAACGTGCCGGAGGCATTGGTCACAATCACAGGCGACGAATCAGGTATCCAGGCCATGACCCAACGTGCAGGCAGCACTATCAGTGCAGCCGTCAGGGCCGCCGTAAACAGCAGCACTACCCAGACGGTACGTGCGCCGGGCCTCAAGACGTCTCCCTGGTCGAAAGCACCAGAACAATCATGCCTGAGAGCACGCCTGGCCGGTCACGCCCGTCTATATTGCTGCGTGCTAGATCAAGCTGCCGTGTCTGCACCTGAGCAAGAAAGGTAAGATTTGCCAGCCATGCCATGATTTGCGCAGCTGGCGCATTGATCAGCGACAGCTGCCATTGGGTTTCGCTGGCCGAAGCGCCGGACAATCTGCTGAGTGTACTGACGTTGGCCAGGCCCATATCGCGCAATGCTGCCTTCAAAGCCTCTTCCGTCTCGCCGGGCGACAGTACGCCCAGACGACCCCGGCTGAGCGCCCGCGCTTCTAGAATGGTGGCATTAACCTGCGCCGCACTGATTTGCAGCCCAGGCAATTGCGATCGGGCCTGGTTAATTGTGCCTAGTGCTGGCCGCAGCGCCACCAGCCAGAGCAATACTGCGGCCATCAACACACCGCCACAGAGCAGCAGGGTCTGCTCGCGTCGCGTACGCTGTTTCCAGGCCGCACGTGCCTCGTCGGCGAAAGGGCCGGTACGGGCGTGCCAGGCATTAGTAAGCTTGAGGGACAGTGCGCCGATCTTCATGAGCGGCCTGTATTTGTGTCAGAAATGCCAACCCGGCGAGCATGCCACACATGCGCCTGGGCCGGGTCTTTTTCGAGAAGTAGCTGCCTGACCGAGGCTGCCTGCGCCAAAGCCGCCTCATTGGCCGGCGCGGTATAACCCTCGGTCAACGTTAATGTCAGCACGCCTTTATCGTAGTGCAGCGCCAGAACATGTCCTTGCGCAAAATCGAGCACCTGGGCCGTCGCCTGGGCCAGAGCAATGAAATCATCATCCGCTGCTGTGCCCTGTGAGAGCCGCAAGGCATCTCGCTGTTGCTGTGCCTGCTTTAGCGGGTCGATAATCACAGGAATCTGCGGGAAAGCCTGCGCTACGGCATTTTGCATAGACTGTCGCAACGTTTCAGCCTGACCTTTGAGCTGTGCGGCATACCAGTTCAGGCCCAGCACCCAGATCGCCGCTGCCGCCGCTGTCCATGCCAGCGCTCTACGCCATCGGCCCAGCCCCGATGCCGGTCTCAGTGCATCAATGGCCAGCGACCAGCCAGGCAAAGAAGCCAGCCAGCGTGAGTCGGCCGGCAAGTCCAGCGGGCGGTCTGGGTCAGGGTCATTGACCGGCAGCGCAAGCTGTTGCGGCACCAATGCCACGATACTCAGGCCCGCTGTGGTCAGGAGCGACCAGGCGTCCTGTAGCGGACGCCGGTTAGACCACGCCACATCTACGGTGCCATCGGGTGCGCGCCGTCCATGCGCTATGCACAATTGCTGCAGATCTGACAGCGCCATGGGTTCTATGCTGCCGATAACTGCCGCATTCAGACGCGAGGCCGGCACAGGAGGTACGGTGACGGTTGTGGCTACCGCATCCTCAGCCTGCAAAATTGCGTATACAGGCGAGGCACCGGCCTGTTCACCAAGCTCGTGTAAGGGCAGCCGCCCTGCGCGCACGAGTCGGCCGTCGCCCTCGACGATGGCAAACGCCATGGGGGACTCTAATGTCAGACAGGAGAGGCGAGGCAGCGCCAGCCGCAGATGTTGTCTCATTTTCTAATTAGTAGCTAACCCAACGTATCGTGGACAGCCCCTGATCGCTACGATAAAGCATAGCGCGCAGGCTGACTATCATATCATCCACGTCTACCTCCCCCGTGACGCGAAACCAGCTACTGTTCACACTGATACGCCATTTAGGGTCAGGCTCGGGATGGCCTGTACGGTTGACGAAATCACCCCGATTGGTAAACCACAGGCCCTGTTCACGTTGCGCCACAAGTTTGCGAGCGCCTGCCAGGCCCAGGCTGTCGACAACGGCACCCAGCACCTCTGCCGGGGCTGTGTTGACGTTCACAGGCGTGATGTCGGGAAGCACCGTAACAAAGGCCTGCAAAACGTCAATGATATGAGGCGTCACGCCCTGCAATGCCCGCAGGTCGTCGACGTCGCGCAGACCCACGGCCTTTGGCATAGTCTCTTCACCAAACTGGCTATCGGCCACGCGCTGAGCCATGACCATGGCAAGCGACGTGTCAATGTCCAGCCACTGCAGCAGGTTCTCAAGCACCTGGACTTCATGCGGGTTAATCCGCGCCCGGTCAGCCAGGTTGCGCAGATTGTATTTGCCCTGGGCGTCTTCTATCTGCCCCGAGAAAAGCGCATGATCAGGATCATCAGCCGTACCCACCGGCATGCTGATAATGGGCTGCGACCATATCCCGTCAAGACGCGTGGTGGCGTTGCCGCGGGCATCCGTCTGCAGCACGACACGCGCCCAGTCAAGGCCGCCCTGTAGCAGCCAGGCGGCCTGGGCCCGGTTACGCTCGGAAATCAGCACATTCGCCAGCAGGCCCTGGCGCTCGATCACCTGCGTCGCAGCAGCCGCCGCAGCAATAACAACCAGCAAGGCCGCAATCACAGCCATACCTCTTTGCCGGAATGATGTCATTGAACTCATGGCAGGATCACCACCTTGCGATAGGGACGGTCGTCTCCCACGCCCTGACGATAGATAGCGATTTCGATACCTGTGACGGGCTCGGATGTTGCCGGACGCACTGCTACGGTATCACTGCCACTGCCGGGTTCAACCCACCCCTGCCCCGGACCCCAGACTCTTACTGTAAACCCCAGCACACCATCGAGTACGGCTGCACCCGTTCCAGCTTGGGGCAATGGCAGCCGATATGACGGCGCACCGACAGTCCGGAACAACCTTCCGTCCTGCAGATACCAGCGCAATTGTTGCCACGTACCGTTACCAGCGGCCCGCACCAGCCCAAGCCCCGTGGCAGGCGACCACACAATGCCCGGCGGCATTGCCTGGTGCGTAGCCGGACGCGCGCCGGGCCGTGTATCTGAGGCCACAGCAGCCAGCCCGGGAAGCACATTGGGCCCGGCATGCAGCAAAATATCACGCTCGATCTGCGCCAACGTACGCACCAGCGACAGACTATCTTCGGCACGTGCGTCCAGGCGCTCGCCAACGTTGTGCACGGCGTCCAGTCCGCGCCAGGAAATAAGGCTGACCAGTGCGAGCAGCACCAGCGCAACCAGCACTTCAATAAGCGTAAAGCCCTGCTGAAGTCGGCGGGCCGCTTTCATTGCAATCTGGATGCCAGGCCATCCAGTTCGGCCAGCACTGGGCCTTTATCAAGACTGACGCGCACAGTAACGCGACGAAATCTATTATTGGGCGTGGCCTGCACCAGTTGCTCGCAACGCAGCGCCAGTGGCCCCTGAGGACAGGGCAGGCTGCGCCGCCCCACGGCAGGAAACACGGCCTGCAGGCGCATCTCTGCCAGAAAATTATGTGCAGCCTGTTGCGCAAGGCTGTTCTCCTGCATGGCCTGCACGCCGCGGACACCCACACCCAGCGCCCTGACGCTGGCTGCCAGAGCCACGCCCACAATGGCAAGGGCGACCAGCACCTCAATGAGTGTGAAGCCCCGCTGAAACTGATTGCCTCTCATGGGCTGACCACGAAGCGCCCGCTACCCAGCCGTGCAAGGCGCACGACTTCTGCGCCTGCAGACAGTTGCATGTCTAGCGGCCCGGGAATCCAGTCGGCACCAAAAATAACGTTTCCGGCTGGCGTTACGCGGACATCAACAGGCTCGGCCGACGTCCATGTGCGTGGACGCAAGGGAGAGCCTTGCTTCATGGCGGTAGTGGGGGTTTCGACAGTCTGGGAGGCTCGCGCAGCCAGACGGGCGGGCAGTATCAACTGCCGCGGCAGTCGCACAAAGCGATATCCTGTTGCACTGTGCTCCCAGACTATGGTGCGCCCGCTTGCAATGGCCTCAGCCTGGGCCACGGTGAACAGTTGCGCCAGGCGTTTGGCGTCCTGGCGCAAAGCGCGCGCATCATTGTCACCAAAGGCCGAAACGCTGGCCATCGCGGTGGCGATACCGATGATGAGCAAAACAATCATCATCTCCAGCAGCGTGAAGCCGTACTGGCGATCAGTTGGACCAGGAACCAATATCCGCATCAACGTCCTCACCTCCCGGCTTCCCGTCAGCCCCCAACGAAAACACATCAATGTCTCCATGCACACCCGGATTCAGATACTGATAGGGCGTGTTCCAGGGGTCGTTGGGCAGGCGATCCATATAAGCCTTCTTGCCCTTGCCCACCACCAGCGCGTCAAGCCCCTGCTCGGAAGACGGGTAGCGGCCATGGTCCAGACGATAGAGCTTGAGTGCCTGCATAATGGCGCCTATGTCTTGCCTGGCCGCAACGGCACGCGCCTGATCAGGTCTGTCCATGACGTTGGGCACAATAAGCGCGGCAAGCACGCCCATAATGACCACAACGACCATGATCTCTATGAGAGAAAAGCCCTGCTGGCGAAAATGGCGTGCGCTGGAGAAAACTGGATGACGGGTCATTGAATTTATATTGTTATGCTGCCACCCCTTACGGGGTGTGTGGCGGGTTGAACAACCATGCGCTTTAACAGGCGTAATCATGCCAGCCTCCTGAATACCGCCCTCTCCAGCGATATTATCTGAATTGCACCACGTTGTGGGCTTACGCCATTGCTGATATGGCGTTACTACCTGGGCAAGATGGCAATCAGGTGTTTTCACCGGCACGCTCAACAAAGCAACAGTCTTGCTGGACATTTACCGGTTTTTAGTCGAGCATGAAACCGCATATATATATCTTGGATTGCGAAGGCTTTTACGTGCACCCCTGTCCCAGGGCAATCCTGCCGTCCCGACCAACAATTTTTCACGCTCATGATTAAACCCCTGTTTATTCCCATCGAATGGCTAAATCAACAAAGCCCCCGTCTGCTTCAGGCCATGGCCATGCTGGCCGTGGCAATTGGCGTCGGTCTCTGGAGCGCCCTGCTGCTTGCCCCAAAACCTGCAGACCCGCCGGCTTTGCTGGCGCTGGGACCCGCACCCGGCCAAAGCACTGAGGCCCTGACCAACTGGTTTGGAGGTGGCAACGCCCACCTGCGCATAACCGTTGTGGGGCTTATTGCGGCAGGTCAGCGCGGCGCCGCGCTGCTGTCCGTTAATGGCCAGCCACCCCAGGCCTACCGGGTAGGCCAGTCACTGGCTCAGGGCGTCACGCTTGCTGCCGTATTGCCAGAAGCCATTGCCATAGATCAGGACGGTATTGTTCAAAATATTGCCATGCCTAGCCAGGTACTGCCCACCCAGGGGTTTATCCCCGCAGGACGATAATCTACAACCTTAATAACACCACAATGCCCGCGATGGCCAGATAAGGACCAAAACTAAACGATGCCTTCGCGTCCAGTCGCCCCCTCAGACGTTGCATAAAAGCCATTGCCAGGGCCAGCGACGAAGAAATAATCAAAACCCAGGGCAACGACATCCAGCCAACCCAGGCCCCCAATGCAGCCAGCAATTTGAAGTCGCCATGACCCATGCCCTGACGCCCCGCCAACAGCAAAAACAGCCCGCTAATGCTCCATAGCAGCATATACCCTGCGGCGGCTCCCACTACGGCGTGCCCCAGCAACGCAAAAGTATCGTTCACGTTAACCAGCAGCCCCAGCCATAACAGAGAAATAGTCATCATGTCAGGCAAAAAGCCTGTCTCGGCATCTATCCAGGCCAGGGTGAGCAAAACATTGACATACACGATGGCCGCTACAGCAGCGGGGGTCGGACCAAAACGCAAGGCACACAGCATGGCCAAAATAACACCGGCAATCAGTACGCCCATACGCCAGCGCCTGTGAGCAACCGAGGGAACCGGCGAAATAGCTCCGTCCAGGCTGCGGGGCAGACGATATGCCGCAACGCTAAGCGGAACAGACAATATCAGGGCAAGCCCCACTGCTGCCAGCTGTATCGTTACCGGCCCAATATTCCATACCGTCCACATATCAGACTTCCCGTTTAGAGCGCAAGCCTTATCGGGCGTCGGCGGTGAGCCCAGCCAATTGTGCCGCCGAAGGAGGTGCCGCATCTTTGACCAGACGGAATCCTACGTGCGACATGGGGTTGTACGGATCGGAGCCCCGGCGCGCACTGGGGCGGTATGACAGGCAATAGCTTTCATTGCACAGAAACGAGCCCCCGCGTATGACCCGCTTTGGCGCATTGACCGGCACACCCGCCTCAGAAGGATCAAAGGTTTCAGCAGGACCTGTCGGATTCTCAATAGGTGTCGTTCCGGCTGCACTGGCCTGCGTGGCGAAATAATTGGCGCCATACCAGTCAGCCACCCATTGCCAGGCGTTTCCGGTCATATCCTGCAGACCATAGCCGTTGGGCAGAAATGTTTTCACGGGCACTGTGCCCGTCGCGCCGCCCGCTTCAGGGCTTACCACCGGAAACGCACCCTGGCGACTGTCCCAGTAATTGGCCTGAGGTTTGCCACCGGGCATCAGTTCATCGCCCCACACAAACGTCGCCTGCTCCAGGCCGCCACGCGCAGCGTATTCCCATTCCGCTTCCGAGGGTAAGCGCTTCTGCGCCCACTTGGCATAGGCCAGAGCGTCTTCATAACTGACTTGCACGACGGGATGGTCGCCCTTGCCTTCGATGGTGCTGTCCGGCCCTTGCGGATGACGCCAGTCTGCGCCCGGTACGTACCGCCACCATTGCGAATAATCACGCAAATCGACGGGACCACTGGTGCCGACAAACACCATGGCACCTGGCACCAGCGCATCGTCTGGTGGTCGGGGCGTGCCTGGTGGCAGCTGCACACGAATGGTTTCCCAGTCGGGCTTTTTTTCGGCCGTTGTCACGTACGAGGTTTGGCGCACAAACTCGGCAAACTCATCGTTGGTGACGTGAGTGACGTCCATCCAGAATCCGTGCAATTTGACCGGATGAGTCGGACGTTCATTTTGCTGGGCGAGTTTGCTGTCACTGCCCATCTGAAAAACACCTTCAGGTATCCACGCCATACCCTCGGGTGTGGAAACACCATCGCCGATCACAACGATGGGCTCCGTTAATGGAAGTTCCGGCGCGGGCGAAGTCACCCAGGCGAAGGCAGCCGCCCCCCCCGCAAGCAATACCACCATGGCTACACCCGCAGGCAGCAGCCATTTTCGCAGCGTTTTAATAGACACCATATGTGCGTTTGCAGGCCTTGTTCAGATTATTCTGAATTACGGTCTCGTCCAGGTTATTGGTCTTTCCGTCACGCCCACCGCCCACGACGAAGTCATAGACGCTCGACAAGCCCCATTGGTTGGCGATCCGTGCCCAGTTGCCCATATCTTCAGCATTGACAGCACCATCCATATTGCCGTCGCCCGGGCAATCAGGTTCAGACGCCAGAAGCTGATCCATTTTTTCGCTCAGCTCTTTATAGGCTGCCTTGTGCTCACTATTAGTAGCTGGCAGCAGATTGCGATCTGGCGTGTCAAGCAACGGTGTAGGTGCGGCTTGATTTATCTCGAACATTTCTTCAGTGTCCGTCTTGCCGAAACTGTCAGTGGCCGAAAAGTAATCGTTCGTGGTGTTGCGCACCAGCTTGTATTGGTCATTGCGAATGGCGATAGATGACTGGGGCAAAATTCCAGCTTCAGCAAGCCCCGCTTTGAAGAGCGCCTGATTCACATGGGCACAAGTGGGGTAGCCTACGCCGCCATTGTCTATCACGTTTGAGTCTGGATCATAGTCTGGCCCCCACCAGACACCAAGGTTGTCACCGCATACGCTTTTGGATGTCGGTATCTGAGTGCACGTAGAATCGGTTGAGGTAATGACACACGGACCATTTTCGCCATTATTTGCCTGTATATTCATGCCAGCCATGGTGAAATTAATGGTTCTGAGGCTGTCCTGCCCGGGGTCAGTCAGATAAGGCAATATACCCACCGAGTCTACCGTGCGGGGTACTTCTTTATGCACATCAATATCGGCCAGCTCACCAAAAAACTGGAACAGATCAACGGTATTGACCATATGCTCGACAGCACGACCCGGCTCAACGACTTTGGGCCCGGCAATGATTAACGGGTCCCATACCCCCGTCTGATAGGCTGTGCCCTTTGCCTGCGAGGCAATAAAAGGCCGTTTGACGGCAGTGCCCAAAGACCCGTTATCGCCAACAATAATAATGACGGTGTTCGTGGCCTTGGGGTCATAGTTCAGGCTGCCATCCTGGTTGCGACTGGCCATGCCTGTCTCAACCAGCAACCGGCCAAACTCGGTATCCAGAGCCTCGGTCATCTGATTTTGAATCCCACGCCCTAAAACCGGGTTGGTGCAGTCCCAGTCATCCGAGTTCGGAGGCTCTTTACCTGAAAACAGACTACGCGGCGGTTGCTGCCATGGCGTATGGGCTGCACTGTAGCTGACCGTCGCCATCCAGGGCTTATCGGCAGCACGAGACTTGATCCAGTCAATGGCCGCATCGGTTTCAATACGAGTACGGTAGCCCCTGGCCCTGGAGTCAGTTAGCGGTACTTCCTCAACGTCGCCATCTTTGATAATGACGAGCGGTGAAACGTAATACCCATTTTCACGATCAAAAACCAGCGATGCGGGAGGTGTGCCGCAGGTCGCCTTGGGCACAAAGATGCCCCCTGAATCCAGACATTGCAGCCCAGCCGCATCCTGATCATGTGTAATACTGCTTATAGCCGAACAACTGCCATTGGGCTGGTAACATGCGCCGGCCTTGGCACCTGTGCCAACCCGATCACTGGGCACAAAGCCGCACATGTGCGTGTCAACGGGGGCAACGCCTCCCGCCGTTGTGTCAAGAGAACCTGGCAGCCCACCTATCCAGCCATAAAAATAGTCCCACCCAAGCACTTTGGGCGTGGCGTTTCCGGCTTCGTTGTTCTCGGGCCCTGCCAGATGAAACTTGCCAAACATAGCGCTTTCATAATTGGCCTGCTTGAGCAGCTTGGGTGTGGTGGAATCGTACGGTGAGAGTTGGGAATTAGCCAGATCCCGGGGACCAATCGCCTGATGGATATTGGTCCGCAAGGGGTAACGACCAACAAAAAACGCGGCCCGCCCCGGCGAGCACTCCGGCATGGACCAGGTGTTGCGAAAACGCACGCCCGCTGCCGTAACCGCATCAATATTTGGCAAGTAAGGGGCCACGTCGCCACCATAGCCAAACGACTTCATCTGGTCGATGCCCACGTCGTCCATGATCACGAAAAGAATGTTCGGGTTTCCTGAATCGCCGCCCGAGTCTGCGTGACCGCCGCCACCACTGTTGCAACCCGTAATGGCAAGCGCTACGCTGGCCACAGCCAACAAAGCTGAAAGTCTTTTTTTCATGCGTGCGTCCCCTGTGCCTTCAGCCCCTGACTGGCACCATTGTTTTTTTTAAAACGCTGCGTATCTTCGAAATTTCTTAGTTACCGCAGCAAACCAATACAGCCGTACAGATAACCTGTTACTTGTTTTCAACGAAGAGTAACAGAATTTCTTTTAAACATTAAGCACTCCTCCTGTGCTTTTTAGTCAAAATCGACCAAACGCGATGCCGCCTTTAACGTATGGCCCATGTGCTCATGCGCACTAAATCTATCAAAGTGAAACATCCGTAGACCATCCAAGTGGATGGTTTTATTGTGTGATCATGCCTCCAAGAACTCGCCCCCTTACTTCCGTTCCCAAGCCCGCCGACGAAAAGATCACCATCAATCTCGGTTACGTCGACCTTGGCCAAATCGACCTTCTCGTTCAGGAAGGCTTTTATGCAAACCGAACCGATCTGATCAGAACTGCCATCCGTAATCAACTGGCCACGCACGGCGACGCCGTACGTCAGGCGGTCAGCCGCAAGACGCTGGTGCTTGGGATTCAGCACTACACCACTGAAGATTTGCTTGCGGTCCAGGCCGCCGGAGAAACACTTGATATCCGAGTGCTGGGCTTGGCCACCATCACACCCGACGTGACACCCGAGCTGGCGCTCGCCACCATCCAATCCTTGACGGTACTGGGTGCTCTTCACGCCAGCCCCGCCGTAAAAGCAGCCCTGCGTCAGCGCATTCGCTGACTACTCTTCGCAGTAAAGGCAATAAATCTATGCACCCCAAATTTCAACAACTAATGAAGCAGGCCGCCCGGCTCACGCAATCCGGCGATCTGGCCGCAGCCACCGCCATGATCCAGTCGGCCTTGCGAGACGGCGGCGCCCCCCACGCCCACAACCAATATGACGACACCAGCGTCATAGATGTCCAGGCATGGGAAATCCCAGACGCCGTCTCTGCGACTTCAACAGCTGATACATCTCACGAACATATCATCACGCCCACGCGCAAACCGGTCGTTACTGGCGATACCTTTATCGCGGGTTCATATCGCAATTCGTCGGGCCAACGCGGCTACAAGCTGTACGTGCCACCTGACGCAGGCGAACAACCTTTGCCGTTGGTTGTCATGCTGCATGGCTGTACCCAGGACGCTGATGACTTTGCGGCCGGCACTGACATGAATAAGATAGCCGGGTCGCGGGGCTTCTACGTCCTCTACCCCATTCAACCGCCCGAACTTAATCCTCAGAAGTGCTGGAACTGGTTCAAGCACAACCACCAGCATCAAGGTCGGGGTGAACCCTCGATTCTTGCGGGCATGACACAAGCGACAATTGGTGCTCACGCCATCGATACGCAGCGTGTTTACGTAGCAGGCTTATCGGCGGGTGGAGCCATGGCAGCCATCCTTGCCAGTGCCTATCCCGATCTGTACGCAGCGGCTGGTGTGCATTCAGGGCTGGCACCTGGTGTGGCATCGGATCTTCCGTCGGCGCTCGCTGCAATGAAAGGTGCAGGCATTAAAAAGCCTATACACGCAGGCAGCGGTGTGCCCACCATTGTTTTCCATGGAGATCGCGATAAAGTCGTGCATCCGGGCAACGGCCAGAGCGTGATTGCAGCCAGCGCAGGCGCGTCTGCCCGTGTCGAAACCCTTCGTGTGCCGGGCTTGCATAACAAGCGTCACAGCACCAAGCACATGTACCGCAATGCGGCGGGCGACATCATTGCCGAGCGGTGGGACGTGCATGGCGCCGGCCATGCCTGGGCCGGCGGCACAAAAAGCGGCTCATACACGGATCAGGCCGGCCCCGACGCCACAGGTGAAATGTTGCGATTCTTTTTTGAGCGGTCGTTGGGTAATAAGCGTTAGGTGCGGTCTGACATAGGCGACGGCACATTCTCACCATTGGCCTGCATGTCGGCCACAACCTCGGCCACCGTGCCAATAATGCCGTGCAGCGCACGATCCATATCTGCATCTAACCACGACAGGCTGAGGAACTCTGTGCACAAGCCGATGTGTTCCTGGTCTTCTTCTGACCAGATTACCCGGTAGGTGTAGTGTTTTACGCTCATGCTTCATGACTCTTGAAATAAAGAGGACATGCTGGAGGCTCATGCTACAAGGGCAAGTAATCGTTCTTGATTTTTTTCATAGACTGCTCTAAGCGCTGTTTTGACGATAGAACATGGTTTTCCATTGCTGCTGCCACGGCGTCACAATCTCCATTCTTGAATGCCTGCAGAATGCGCTGGTGTTCGCTGTGTGATTCTTCAAGACTGGTACGCACCACTGAGAAATGGCGAAATAGTTTTTGCTCGCGTGTATAACGCTCGTAGAGATCCAGCAATCGACTATTGCCACTGGCCTGATGAATAAACTGATGGAAGGCGAGATTTAACTCAAAGTAACGCTCTTTCTCGCCTTTCCTGAAGCTGTCATCCATTGCATCGCCATACTCGGATAGCTGTGCGAGCATGACAGGCGTCATATTGCGGCAGGCGGCTCTTGCACCGGCACGCTCTACAGCGGCCCGCACTTCGTAAATTTCCAATACCTCATCGAGATCTATCGTGCGCACAAAGGCACCGCGATAAGGAATCTGATCTACCAGACCGGCCTCAGCAAGCCGCGTCAGAGCGCTGCGAACAGGCCCGCGACTGATAGAAAACGCCTTGGCCAGCTTGGAATCGTTAAGACGTTCGCCGCTCTTGAGCTTACCAGACAGAATGATGGCTTCGATGCGCTCGTAGGCGCGATCCGCCAGCGATAAAGCTTCCAGCGATTCACCGAGATCGTCGTCGGCGGTCTCGGTGGAAGTTGAGGTTGATGGTTTGTTGATCATCCAAACGCTACACGTAAAGGAGCCGTAATGTGCACGGCTTCGAGGCACATGATTTTACTGTATCTATTCGCTATTTAGCATTGGCAAACTGCTGCATCAACCACTGCGCATGCCGCGTCAACCGATAATCACCGTCGGCGAAACCTAGCAGCTGCAAACCAAATGGCATGGCGCCAGACTTCATCACCGGTAAGCTAAATGCGGGAATTCCAAGAAACGAACTATATACCAGCAGCGTCCGGGCACCAGTGTACTCGAAGCCTTCCGGTGCCGGCCCCCCTGCGGCCGGAAGAATAAAGGCGTCATACTCATCTTGCAGAGCAGCAACATAACGCGCCAACTCATCGCGGTAAAGCAGGATTTCTTGATATCGGTGGCGCGTCAGCCCCTGAGCTTGTTCCATCAAAGCATGGATGCGCGGCCCCATGCTTTCTGGTTGAGTCGCCAAGTATCCCATGTATGGCCATCGCATTTCATAGGCCACCATGTCCAGCGAAATAGACGGGATCCGGTCAAGCCTGGAAACCAGTTTCTCCAGCAGTGGCTCAGACTGTGACTCCACCACCGCCACCCCCGAGGAACGCAGTTGCTCTAGCTTTTGCTCAAATGCGGCCAAACTGGGGCTGTCAAGATCATCGTAACCTTGAGTACGCAATACCGCCACCCGTGTGAGCGGCGAAGACGGAACGGGGCCGCGTAACGGCCCGGAGAGCCCTGGACAGTTCTGGGGGGCAGCGCGCTCAGATATCCATCGTGCCAGCCACCATGCGTCATCCACGGTGTCGGACAACACGCCCAAATGATCGTGGCTGGTCGACAAGGGATGTATTCCGTCGGTAGATAACCTGGCCCGCGTCGGCTTATAGCCAACCACACCACAAAAGCTGGCCGGCCGAATAATGGAGCCCTGCGTTTGTGTACCAAGGGCAGCGGGAAACATGCCTGCGGCCGTCCCGGCGGCAGATCCCGACGAAGAGCCGCCCGGGGTATGCAAAGGATTATGGGGATTGACGGTTGGGCCGGATCGCCCGATAGCAAATTCGGTAGTTACCGTCTTGCCGACAGGAATACCGCCCCCTTCATAGATAGCGCGCACGGCAGCCGCATCGCCCTTTGGTCGGTAATTCTTGTAAAGCGCGTTGTTCATCTGCGTCGGCATGCCTGCGATGTCGATGATGTCTTTGATTCCGACTGGCATGCCGTCTATGGGCGACAAGGGGCGGCCACTACGGTAGCGGGTTGTGGACTCGTCTGCCAGTTTGCGAGCGTTGTCGAAGTCTGTGTAGACCAACGCCTGCACAGTGGACTCAGAGCGTTCCACTGCCTCCAGACACAGCTCGAGGAACTCGCGCGGTGTGGTGCTACCTGATTGAAATTGTTCAACAACTGCCGAAAACGGGACGTGCGTCGATAGCAACGGGGGACTCATTGATGTTTCTCCATCCTCAAAGGTAGTGACCAGTATGCCACTTTCGAAAATTGTTGACAATAGACAATTTACAGTTGAGAATGACTTTAAGAGGCACTAAGGCCCCGGGTAAACCATCTCTGGAGGAAACACATGACTATCCACGATGCAATGCGTCGCCAACTACTTAAAGCTTCAGTCGCCGGTACAGCTGGCATAACGCTGGGCAGTAGCTTCATAGCCAGACAGGCTTTTGCGAAAGATTTCCCATCGCGCACCATAAATGCGCTGATTCCGTTTTCTCCCGGCGGCGGTACCGACCGCTCAGTACGCGTACTGACACCCGCATGGGAAGCCGCTCTTGGCGGCAGTGCCCGATTCCGTCCCAACAATCAACCCGGTGCTGGCACGCTGATTGCGCAAAATACGCTCAAAAATTCGCGCCATGACGCCCACACCTTGTTATTTACTCCGCTACCCCACACCGCCTGGCTCAGTGTGCTGGAGCCAGAAACTTTCCAGATGGATCAAATTGCCTGGATAGGCTCATACTTCCAGGACCCCAATGTATTGCTGGTGGCAAAAGACTCCCCCTACAAAACAGCGCAAGACCTGATTGACGACGCAAAGAAAACCGGCAAGGTGTTAACCGCCTCGGTATCTAGCCCTATGTCTGCCGCACATGCCGCAACCGTAGTTTTCCGGGAACGTGCTGGCATCAATCTTCGCGTGGTGCCATTTTCAGGTGGCGCGGAAGCACGCAATGCCGTTGCAGGCGGTCACGTTGACTGCTGCATGGCCCCCTACTGGTCTGCCATTAATGTGCTCGAACTCACGCGTGCACTATGCATTTTTGCGCCAAAAGACCCATCCAGCGGACTATGGGATGCCCCACCCGCCAATGAGGTTCTGAAGTTCGAAATGCCAGATCTTAACGAGCCATACGGCGTGCACATGTCCAAAAAGGCGTCTGAAGATCATCCCGAACGACAAAAGCTTTTGGTCGACACATTCCAGCAAGCCATGAGATCCGACGAGTTCAAGAACGCTGCCCAGAAGCAGGATCTTGCGTTCTTTTCTGAGGCGTGGGGACCTGACCAGTGCCAAAAATTCTGCGATGACTATCTTGCGCTGCTGAAACAATATCGGCCAGCCATGGAAGCAGACGTAAAGTCCATGTAAGAACAATAGGCAACCAAGAAAAGGATTCTCATGCAAGCACTTTTTCGAGCAGCACTTGTCCCGGGGCTGATACTGCTTCTGACAGGACTTTATTGGTTGCATATTGCTGATGCCCCGTCAGCTGCACAACGGGTCCCCTTGGCAGTCATTACCGTTATTGTCGTCATGGCAATAATCGTACTGCTGGGCGACCTTCTGGCAGCCACGAAAACCAAAACGGCTGCGCACCCTGCTATTCAGATCCGCGTATGGATCAGGCAATGGAAAACACAGATTATTTTCATGGTTCTGTCCTTTGGCTACTTCGCGGCGTTTATCACGCTGGGCTTCAATCTGGCCAATTTTTTGTTCCTGATCATCGCTCTTCCTGTTGCCGGAGTTGGCCAGGGCATGGGTCGCACCGCAGCGATAGTCAAGGTAGGCCTGTCTGCATTCGTTATGGCAGGGGTGTTTTACATATTGGCTCAACTTATGGACTTCAACGCGCCTGCCGGGCCGTTAGGCTTCTGATCACAACGCATTTGCTCGCGAGATAACCATGTACGACTACGAAGCAGTCCTGATGGGCGCAGAAGTATTTTTCCAGGCGCACACGCTAATGTTCCTGGTAGTAGGATTCTTCCTGGGATTCTTCGTTGGCTCCATACCGGGGTTCAACGACGCCAACATCATGGCGATTTTATTGCCGTTTTCTCTCATTTTCGAACCCACCATGGCCATTATCGCCATGGTCGCAATCTATACCGGCGCGCAAGCGGGTGGATCCATACCAGCCATATTGCTGAACATTCCAGGCACCCCAGGTAACGCCGCCAGCATTCTTGATGGCTATCCGATGGCCAAGAAGGGTTTGGCGGGCTACGCACTGGGTCTGTCGTTGGGGGCCTCCACGGTAGGCTCACTGACCGGTGCTGTACTGGCGCTGCTGTTGGCTCCCATCATTGGAGTCTATGCTCTCAGCTTCGGCCCTGCCGAAATGTTCATGGTGGTACTGCTGGGAATGACGGTCGTCAGCACACTTGCAGCGGACAACATGACAAAGGGCCTGTTAATTGCTGCCTTTGGCATTCTGGTGTCGCTGATGGGTGCCGACCCCATGACGGGCTTTGCTCGCGGCACCTATAACATCAGTTTCCTCTATGACGGCATGCCATTGATACCAGTGCTTCTGGGCTTGTTCGGTTTCTCTGAATTGCTTTTGCTGCTGGGCAGCAAGACCGTATCAGATACCGCAGACGAAGAGCAAAAGTGGAGCGAACTGTTCCGAGGTCTTAAACACGCCTTTAGACACCGCTTTAACATGATGCGCTCCAGCCTGGTCGGCTTCGTTGTCGGCGTCATCCCTGGTGCTGGCGCGACCATCGGATCATTTCTGGCTTATGGCATGGCAAAGCAGTGGTCCGGCAAGCCAGAAGAATTCGGCAAAGGCAGCCCTGAAGGGCTGATTGCCAGCGACAGCGCTAACAATGCCACGGCCTGCGGGGCAGTTGTTCCTATGCTAACCCTGGGAGTCCCTGGCAGCGCTTCTACGCTGGTTATGCTCGCTGCGCTCGTTCTGCACGGGGTACGCCCCGGCCCGCAGTTCTTTGCCAATTTCCAGGCAGAGTCTTATGCCATTCTTTACGCCTTATTCGGTGCCACTTTTCTGATTGCGGTCTTGGGCATGGTTATGTGCCGCTATATGCAGCGCGTCGTATTCATTCCAACGGCCATACTTGTACCAGTGGTATCAGTACTAATTTTCATTGGTGCATATGCGTGGCGCTTTCTGGCATTCGATATTTTCCTGATGATCATATTCGGTCTGGTGGGGTTGTTGCTGCGTGCAAAAAAATACCCAGTACCGGCCTTTCTTCTGGCGATTATTCTCGGCCCAATGCTTGAGTCAAACTATCTGCGGGCTACACGCATCGGCGGGCTGGACGTATTTTTTGAAAGTTATCTGTCCATCGTGCTTTTCAGCCTGGTTGTGCTTTCCGTCCTGGCCCCCTTCATTGTCTCGCTACGAAAACGGCGCACAGCGTAAAAGCCTGCTGAGCAGAGCAAAGGAACAACCATGCAGTCATATTGGATCGAATCAGAAAACGGGCAAACGCACATCCAGTTGCGCGAGACCGAGCAGCCGCTTCCTGGCCCAAACCAAGTACTGGTGCAACTGCATGCCGCCGGTCTGAACCGGGGCGAATTGCTCGCTGGCCACAGCTTGCACGGCAACTCGCCACAGGCCAAGCCACTTGGTAGCGAAGGCGCTGGAACAATTGTCGAAACAGGTGACGGAGTGGCTGATTTTAAAGTGGGTGAGCGCGTAATGGGCCGCTGCCAGGGCGCCTTTGCTGAGTGCGCCTTGATGGATGTTCGTGAGGTCATGCGTGTTCCCGACGAAATGTCGTGGGAAGAAGCGGCTGCCATTCCTCTGGCGTATCTGGTTGCCTACGATATGCTGGTTGTCCAGGGTGCGCTTAAAGCTCGTGAGTGGGTATTGGTTACCGGTGTTTCCTCTGGCGTCGGGGTTGCAGTCTTGCAATTGGCTAAGGTGCTGGGCGCACATGTCGTGGGCACTTCCGGTTCAACCGACAAGCTAACCCGTCTTAAAGACCTTGGATTGGATGTCGGTCTGCTGACACGCGAGCCAGACTTCAGCGACGCCGTCCTGCAGGCCACTGACAGCAAAGGTGCCAACCTCGTTATCAATAACGTAGGCGGCTCCCTCTTCCATGAGTGCATGCGTTCAATGGCTTACGAGGGTCGCTTCGCTACTGTCGGCTATGTCGATGGCCAACTCAGCAGCACCATTGACATTGGTCTTCTTCATGCCAAACGGCTGGTGCTTTTTGGTGTCTCAAATAAATTGCGTGGCCCGGCCGAACGAGCTTCGCTAGTTCAACGGTTCACTGCCGATATCGTTCCTCTGTTTGCCAGCGGACGGCTTCGGCCTGTCGTCGATCACGCTTATCCATTTACGGAACTGCCCACTGCCATACGGCAGATGGAATCAAACCGTCACATGGGCAAGCTTGTAATCGTTTATTAACTCATCAATTCACTGTCATTCTCACTCCTGGATTATCAATGGCTACTAATACTACCGTCCAGGCGCGCACTGACGCGCCTTCTGTTACGCACATTCTTGCCAGCTTCGTTGCCACGCATCCGACCAAAGGCTGGGACGACAGCGTAGAGCATGAAGCCCTGCGCACGTTCATGAACTGGCTGGGCTGCGCCATAGGCGCCGCCAATCATGAGTCCGTAGCTGCCGCACTGGCCGCCATCAACACACTCGAACCGACTGCCCAGGCAGCGGTATTGGGTCGCAGCGAGCGCGTAGACATAGCCAGCGCAGCCATGCTGAACGGCATCTCGTCGCATACCTTCGACTTCGACGACACTCATCTGAAAACCATTATCCATCCGGCTGGCCCGGTAGCCTCAGCCGTGCTGGCGCTGGCTGAAAAAATCGGATCATCGGGCCGTGAGATTATCGACGCGTTGGTGCTTGGCATCGACGTATCGTGCCGTGTAGGCAACATGGTCTACCCAGAGCACTATGACCGGGGATGGCACATCACCGGCTCCACTGGAACCTTGGGCGCTGCAGCCGCCTGCGCCCGCCTGCTCAAGCTCGACACAGCACAAACCACCATGGCTCTTGGTATTGCCGCGTCCCAGCCCGTAGGCCTGCGCGAGCAATTTGGCACCATGACCAAACCGCTGCATCCTGGCGCAGCCGCCCGCGCCGGCATGATGTCGGCGTTGCTGGCCCAGCAAGGCTTCACGGCATCAGCGAAGGCAATTGAAGCACCTCGCGGTTTCGCACAGGTACTGTCCACAAAACAAGACTGGAATGAAATAACCGATGAGCTTGGTGAGCGCTTTGAGATTTCATTCAATACTTATAAGCCATTCGCTTGCGGTATTGTTATCCACCCCAGCATAGATGGCGTCATACGCCTTCGGAACCAGCATCAGTTGCAGCCCGACGACATTGCCCGTGTGGAACTCAAAGTGCACGGACTGGTGCTAGAACTGACCGGCAAGCTTACTCCTCAAACCGGACTGGAAGGCAAGTTCAGTATTTATCACAGCTGCGCCGCCGGGCTGCTTTTCGGCAGCGCGGGTGAAACAGAGTATGCGGACGGCATCGTTAATCGTCCTGATGTCGTCGCACTACGCGAAAAAATTACAGCGACGATAGACAACTCCATCCACGAAGCGGCATCGGACGTGACGATCATCTGCCATGATGGCCGGCAGTTGCACGAACGGGTCGAGCACGCCATAGGAAGCTTGGAAAACCCGATGTCAGACGAACAATTAAATGCCAAGTTCGATGGCTTGGTGAACCCTGTGATAGGTTCGGAAAAAGGCGAGGCACTGAAGGCTCTGTGCTGGCATCTTGCCGCTCAACCCAACGTAAGCGAACTGATTGGACGAACATGCCCTTAGCCAGGTTTTGACGCCAACGCTTTTTCGATAACCACGACGTACTGTAGCTTGCCATGACCACCGAAACAACATTGACACCTCCGTCTTTAGCAACCTTATTTTGGGCGTTTTCACGTATAGGTGTTACCAGTTTCGGTGGCGGCATCAGTGGCTGGATGATGCGCGAATTCGTGCGTCAGCGACAATGGATTACGGAAGCAGACTTCCTGAGTGGACTGGCGCTGACGCAGGCTTTTCCCGGGATCAACGTAGTGAATCTCTCCATCTGGATAGGCTATCGGCTGCGGGGCGGCCGTGGCGCGCTCGTAGCTGCGCTCGGCATGGTGCTTCCAGCCATGGTGGTAGCCATTGCGATGGGTGCCGTCTTCGGCTACGTCAGTCAATCAGACAGCGTGCATTTTGCGCTGGCAGGAATCGCCGCTGCGGCCATAGGGCTTTCGCTGGAAATGGGCATCCATGCAGCAAAAAGAGCCTTCGACGGCTTGCTGGCTGTAGTGATCATGGTGGGCACCTTCCTAGCCATATTCGCGCTGGAAATTAATCTGATCTGGGTAGTACTGATTGCCGCACCCTGCTCCGTCGGCATCGCTTATTACAGCATTACCCACAAGCAAGGAGGCGTCGATGGGTGAAATCCTGCTGCGTCTGTTTACCGTATTTGCACCATTGTCTTTTCTTACTGTTGGTGGCGGACAAAGTATTATCCCCGCCATTCACAGACAATCGGTTGACGTGCACCAGTGGATCACCAATGCACAGTTTCTGGATCTGTTCGCGCTTTCGCGCTTAACGCCGGGTCCAAAATCTTTGCTGGTTACACTGGTAGGCTGGCAAGCAGCTGGCCTCGCGGGGGCCATCGTGGCCTCCATCGCCATTTTCGTACCGTCCGCCTTGCTGGTTTACTGCCTGGCCCGAATCTGGGTAAAACACGAGAATGCAACACTTATCAAGGCAATTGAAGCCGGGCTGATACCGGTGGCGGCCGGCATGATACTGGCTGCGACAGGCACCATCTTGAAAGCCGCTGAGGGTGGCATATGGGCCTGGGGCGTGGCTGGCCTCTCAACCCTGGCGCTGCTTTACACACGCGTTAGCCCGTTTCTGCTGCTGGGGCTTGGAGGCGTTATATTTTTGCTCGTGATGCCTTGAGCAACCGCGCAAACACAGGCAAGCGAGAAGACGAACAGCTAGAGCTTCCCGAAGGCGAGCCAGGCGTGTTTGGCGCCAGATTAAAACTAAATACGTCTCAATAGTGTGCTAGTATCGCCGCTATTATGTCGCGCAGAACCGGCCACTTCCGCACACCTTTGAGCGTCCACAGCGTCATGCTGTGGTTGGCGACGGTGGCGTTTGTGTGCCGTGCCTTTATGCCTCTCGGGTATATGCCCGATACCACTGCACTGCGCAATGGTCAGCTGGTACTAACACTTTGCACAGCGGGCGGCGGCGTATCGTTTCTGGCGCTAAATGCCACAGACAACGACCCGCAACAAGACGTGTCGCGCGGCGATAGCTGCCCCTACGGCATGATGAGCGAGCAGGCCTTGATGGTGCCAGGGCCAGACACGCTGCAAATCGCCCTTCCAACATCTGCCAGCGCCGTCTTTAACATACCCGTTTTTGCCACGCTCCCACCCATGCCCCCTCTGGGGCCACCTCTCGGTTCGCGAGCGCCACCTTACCACCTCAGTTGATTTGTCTCCATGACGTCGATGCATTTCTGTATCGGCCATCGATAACAAGTATCTGAGGTTTTTTCATGTCCTCCGCTTTTGTACGCGCAGCCATTGCCGCTGTGCCACTAGGCTGCCTGCTGCAGTCCGCGTTTTACGTCCCTGTCAGCCTGGCCGCCGAACTTGTCGCTCAATTACCGGCCATTTCCATTCGCGCCGCTGACGGGCTTGAGCTTAATACCGTTGTTTCCACGGGTTCTGCCCTGGATCTGACGCCGCTGGAAACACCCGCCAGCGTATCGGTCATAAGCCGTGAACAATTGGAAGAACGGGGCGACACAAGTGTGTCAGACGCCGTTAGCCGCGCACCGGGTATCAGCCAGATCGGCCACCCCGGGAATGGTGGTGACGCGCTGGCGGCTCGCGGCTTCACCGGCTCCAACTCTGTCATGCAGTTATACGATGGCATGCGGCAATATGGCGGTATCGGCATTACCTTTCCGTTTGACACTTGGTCTATTGAGCAGATCGAAGTGCTGCGTGGACCAGCCGCCGTCATCTACGGTGAAGGTGCCATAGGCGGCGTCGTTAACGTTGTACCCAAAAAACCGCAGCGCGGGCCTATCGAAAACGAACTGCAGTTCAAACTAGGCACCGACAACACACAGGGGCTGGCCTGGGGCAGCGGCGGAGCCATAAACGACAAGCTGTCGTACCGTTTCGATATAAGCGGTAACCGATCCGATGGCTGGGTCGACATGGGAGACAACCGCGACCTAACGGTTTCGGGGGCCTTGACGCTGGATGTCTCGCCCGAGCTCAGTTTGACACTAAGCCACGCGCAAGGCTGGCAGAAACCCATGCGTTATTTCGGCATGCCTTTGCGCGATGGTGAACAGTACGACGCATGGCGAGACAAGAACTATAACGTCGACGATTCGGACATTTCATTTCACGACCAGTGGACGCAGCTCGCTGCAGAGTGGACGCCCAACGCAGATGTGACAGTGCGTAGCCGCCTCTATCAAATCGACAGCAGACGTCATTGGCGTAACGCCGAGAATTACGATTACCTGCCCTCCAGCGGCCTCATTGAGCGCAGCGGTTACACAGACATTCGCCACCGCCAATCGCAAACGGGCAACACCACCGACGTTCGTATCGACACAAGCCTGTTCGGCCTGAAGAACCAGGTATCGGCCGGATTCGACATCAACCGCAGCCACTTCAAGCACAGCAATAACTCGCCGTACGGCGGTGTGTCTTACCTGGACCCAGATCAGGATGACAGAGGTGAGTTCATCGACGTTGTGTCACCTACGCCGCGTTACCGCAACGTAGCGACCCAGTACTCGCTATTTGCCGAAGATCGCATTGAACTGACTCCCTCCTGGTCAGTGCTGGGCGGATTGCGCTATGACCACATCGACCTGTCTCGGAGCGATCTGGCGGGCGGCACCACGTCTTTCGACAAGACCTTCTCCAACGTGGGCTGGCGTGTAGGTACGGTTTATGATCTTGCACCCGGACTAGCGATTTACGGCCAATATTCTGAAGCAGCCGACTCGGTCAGTGCCATCATGATGATGTCACCCTCCAACAAGAATTTTGATTTATCGACCGGCAAACAATGGGAAATTGGTGTCAAACAACAATTCTGGGGCGACCAGGGTGAATGGACTCTGGCTGCATACAGAATAGTAAAAAACGGCCTGGTCACGCGAGACGTCGCCGACCCAACCACCAGTGTTCAAGTTGGCCAGCAATCTTCACAAGGCCTGGAGGCAACTGTAGGCCTGGATTTTGGCAAATGGCGTCTTGACGCCAACGCCTCTATTTTGCGAGCCCGGTACGATGACTTTACAGAAGCCGTAAATGGATCGGCCGTTTCGCGCAATGGCAACGTGCCCACCGATGTGCCCGAACGCCTGGCCAATGTTTGGCTAAGCTGGAAATTTCTGCCCACATGGACGGCGAGTACCGGCCTGCGCTATGTTGGCAAGCGCTATGCGGATCGCGCCAACACACTGGAAATGCCCGCCTACACAACCGTCGATCTCGCCCTTCAGTGGCAGGCGCGCAAAGACCTGCGATTCGCTTTGCGGGGCTTCAATGTCTTTGACCGACAGTATGCAGAGACAGCGTATTAC
This sequence comes from Allopusillimonas ginsengisoli, assembly GCA_005239165.1. Taxonomy (GTDB): domain Bacteria; phylum Pseudomonadota; class Gammaproteobacteria; order Burkholderiales; family Burkholderiaceae_B; genus Allopusillimonas; species Allopusillimonas ginsengisoli_A. Next base: position 117,919 of record RAPG01000005.1, on the reverse strand, counting down.
AACCCCACGCAATGGTTGCAAGGGCCAGGGCGCCGGGTTCAGCTGACTGCCGACTATCGTTTCTAGCCAGAGGCGTATCCATCATGACCAGCTTCTGGATGCGATTTAAGCGCATCACCTACCTCGTGCACCGGTGGACGGGTGTTGGCGCGTGCGTGCTCATGGCCATCTGGTTTTTAAGCGGCATGGTCATGCTGTTTGTGGGTTACCCCAAACTCCTGCCCGCCGAGCGCCTGGCTGCGCTGCCTGTGCTATCCGCCGCCGAATGCTGCGTGCCGGTCGAGGCTGCGTTAGCACAGGCCGAGAAACCGACGGACGTACGCGAAATCCAGCTGACGGCGCAAGGAGGCCAGCCCTATTACCGTCTGCTACAAAGCGACGGAAAATATGTCACCGTCAATGCGCGAACCGGCCTTCGTAGCACTACGATTACCAAGGATGAAGCGGTTCTGGCGGCGCGCACTTACGAGGAACAGGCCAGCGGACGGCGAGACAGTACAGGTGGCCCAATAAAGCCAATAGCAGAACGTAAAAAAGCTCAGCCACCGCAAAACACGGACGCCTCGTGGCTGGGCCTGACGCAAGAAGACCGCTGGACGCATTCTGGCAGGCTGAACGCACACAGACCTTTGCACCGTGTGCAGCTAGAAGACCCGGCCCATACGCTGCTCTATGTATCTTCCTCCACGGGGGAAGTTGTCATGGACGCGCCACGTGCCGAACGCGTCTGGAATTATGTCGGGGCGTGGCTGCACTGGCTGTATATGTTTCGTAACCAGCCCTCCGATCCCACCTGGACCTGGCTGGTAATTATTCTGTCAGCGGTTGGCGTCATCACCGCCGTAAGCGGAACCTTCGTAGGGCTCTGGCGCTGGCGGTTCAGCCATCCCTACAAATCAGGCTCGCACTCCCCCTACCGGGATGGGTGGATGCGCTGGCATCACCTGGCAGGGCTGCTGTTCGCCGCCACGACCTGCACTTGGATATTCAGCGGACTCATGTCCATGAACCCCGTGGGTGTGTTCAACCCTCAGCATGCCAGGCCAGACATAGCCGCCTGGCGCGGCACCACGCCGGGCCAGCAACGCCTTGCCCTGCAGGCACCCGACGCACTAAGCTTACTGGCCCGGGAAGGCTTTTACGCACGGCAGCTAGAGTGGCGGGTACTGAACAAACAGCCCTATCTGCTTGCGCGTGACGCAGGCAATCATGTGCGGCTCATCGTGCACGAGGGCGACGGCTACACCGTCCGCAAACAGTGGCCTCAGTCTGTGCTAATTGCGGGTGTGCATCATCTTTTGAAAGCGCCCGTAGAGGCTGTAAGCTCACTGAGCAATTACGATGCATATTACTTTCACCGCGCACCGGCATCGATGTACGGTGCCGATGACCGGCGCCTGCCGGTATTGCGTGTCGTGTTCAAGGACGCCGACGCCACATGGGTTTATATCGACCCGCACACAGGCGACATAGAGCAATCCTTGAGCCGCAGACAAAGAGTCGGTCGATGGCTATTCAATCTTCTGCATAGCTGGGATTTCCAGCCCATGTTGAAGGCTGAGCTGACGCGCAATATTGCCTTGATACTACTTAGTATTGGTGGCCTGGCAATGAGTGTGACGGGTGTGTGGATAGGTTATATACGGCTGCGGCGCAAGCTTATGATGGGCTAGCCGGCCAGACCGTAAGACCAATCAGGAAAACGCTTTCTTCAAGTCTGAGAAATGGTTCGCCCCCCTTGCGGATTCAGTGTCATTGGTCCATAACAAGCGTCGTCAATTCGCAGGGACGACCGACCCCTGGGCCAAGGCACAGAGCTTCTCAACGCCTGAGTCGACGGCATAGATTTCACATTGACAAACAGCAAGCCGTTTTCCTGCACTACGAGCATGCGCTCTGGCCACCAGACGCTCGCCCTTCCCTGGCCGGATGTAATTAATTTTGAATTCTGCTGTGAGCGCATTGCCACCGAGCGCCAAGCCCCCGGCAAACGTCATGGCATTATCGGCTAGATAACTGATGACTCCCCCATGAACAAAACCATGTTGCTGCTTGTGGTGGTCTTTGATGCTCAGGGTTAATTCGGCCGAATCATTGGAAGCAGCCGTCAATTCAGCCCCTATAAAAAGACTGAATGGCTGGCTCTCAAACACTTCACGAGCAAATTTTTGCATTTCGTCCACGATGTTCTCCAGTGGTCATGGGCTCGGAAACTCAATGTACAACCCCAAAGTGCTTCTGATCTTATTCCGACCAGATCACACAATAAGTATAGTGTCTCAAGTTCATTTTGCTTAGCCCCAGAAGTACGAGTTTAAGCAGTCGTAATCTCCATTACCGAGCCACGTCACGACGCACACTTAAGGTTCACAGCGACCGAGCAATGGCCATTCTTCCCAATACCCAAAAGCCCCCCAGCATCGCCCCTACCGTCATGCCGAGCAGTACGACAGGCAGGCGCCTGGGTCGGTCACGGCGCAGTGGCAAGGTTGGAGCAAGCTGATAATCATAGGACAGGGTTTTGACCTCATACTTGCGTAGCGGCTGCAGTTCGCGCAGTTCTCTTTTCATCTCGTAATAGCGAGGTGGGTAAATAAGTGGCGTCGTGCGCGCGGTTTCGAGTTCGGCCATCAGGTAGTTTTCGCCCAGCATGAACAGATGCCTGGCGTCGCTCAGTTCAATGACGGTATTGCCGTCTATATTGCGACCGACGATATAGTCTTTCAGACCTGCAAGCCTGGCACTGTGCAAGGCAGCCTCAAGTTGTGCGACCCGGTTTTCGCGCTGGGTCTTCAGCGAAAACTCTATGTTGGCCAGCTCTGTTTCGCGTGACAGCAATTGCGCGTTTAGCTCATCGTTGAACTCTTCATCGACCATCCGGAAGGCCAGGGTGTTGATCCAGTCTAAGTAATCACGTAAAACGCGTTGAGCCGTTTCAGGACTATTCGCACTGAACGACAGTTCAAAATAGGGTGCTATCTGGTTTTTATCAACCGAGATAACTTTCAGGTTTTCGCGAGCCATCATATGAAGCAGAAAACGTTGCCGGAAATCGCTATCGTTTTTTGCGAGAAGCTGCTTGTAATAGTCAGTCGTTGCCAGAAATTCGATACGGTTTTTCTTCGCGACAGCCAGAGAAATAAACCGGTTGAACAGCGTTTGGGTGAGCGCAGCCGTGTCGACCGGCTTGTTACTGTCGACACGCGCCATCGCACGTCGCTGATCCAGATAAGCGCTCACCTGCTCAAGACGTGGTTTGTGAACGTAAGCGACGGATGTCCATTTTGGTTCTGCCGTAAACACATAGATAAGTGCTGCAGCCAGCCCGCTGAATGTGAACAGCCCTATTGTGAGCTTCTTGCGCCAAAGCAGGACGAGTAGTTCTAGTAGATTGATTTCGTTGCTGATGGCAGTGTCATCTCGCGACACAGATACGCGACTAGAAGAAAGAGTGTGGTGCATGCAATGCAATAGTGCTTGACAACAACGGGGCCTGAACAGGCCAGCTACTTAGAGTATTTAATAATTACATTTAGATATATTACTGTCAAGCACACCATTGTCGATGGCCTTGCGCACGCAGCACGCAGGCAGGGCATGTGCCGCAGCCGTAGCCCCATGTGTGCAAGGTATCGCGCTGATTCAGATAACAGGTGTGGGTTTCGGTGCGCACCAGTTCTACCAGCGCCGGTCCTCCCAGTTGCTGCGCCAGTTCCCAGGTGTCGGCCTTGTTCAGCCACATCAATGGGGTTTCCAGTGTCAGAGGGCGATCTATGCCCAGGCTAAGTGCCACCTGTAGCGCCTTGAGGGTGTTATCCCGACAGTCTGGATAGCCTGAGTAGTCTGTTTGCGACATGCCGCCCACAAGCACGTCGAGCCCGCGCCGGTAGGCCAGCGCAGCGGCCAGAGTGAAGAACAATAGATTGCGGCCCGGCACAAATGTGTTCGGAAGACCGTCAGCCTGAGTGGCGATGGCAATGTCGTCAGTCATGGCCGAGGCACCCAACTGCCCCAGTACATCGACACTGAGCAGGTGATCATCACCCAGACGCAGCGCCCAGTCATCTCGCTGTGCTGCGAGGCGGAGGCGCAGGGTAGTACGGCAGTCAAGTTCCACGCGGTGACGCTGCCCGTAGTCGAAGCCTATGGTCTCGACATAACCGTAACGCGCCAGCGCCCAGGCCAGACATGTGGTGGAATCCTGACCGCCCGAGAACAGAACCAGGGCGCGACGATGGGGTTGCCATGACGTACTCATGGCAAGGCCTGCATGGCATCATGCCGTTTCATGACACGGATGATGGCGCCCAGAGCAATACCATACATAGGCACAAACAGCAGAAGACTGACAGCCAGCTTGATGACATAGTCAACGATAGCGATTTCCCCCCAGTGTTCGGCCATGAAGGGATTGCTGCTGTGCCAGAAGGCGATGCCGAAGAAAGCGACGGTATCGAGCGCCTGCCCGAATACCGACGCCGCCGCCGGTGCAACCCACCATTGCGTGTAGCCGCGACGCAAGCGATCGAACACCTGCACGTCCAGTAACTGGCCCAGGACATAGGCCGCAAAGCTGGCGAAAGCGATACGGAATACAAAAACATTGAAGTCGCCAAGCGCGCTGGCACCGTTAAAACGGCCCTCATGAAACAGTACCGAGACAATATAGGAGGCGATCAGCGCCGGTATCATGGCGCGCATGATGACTCTGCGTGCTTCGGTCTTGCCGATCAGACGCACGGTTAAGTCGGTGGCCAGAAAAATGAACGGAAAGCTGAAGGCACCCCATGTGCTGTGAAAACCGAAGAGCTCAATCGGCAGTTGCACAAGATAATTGCTGGCAATGATGATGAAGACGTGGAACGCCACCAACAGGGCGAGGTAGAACGATACCCGCGATTGCGGGACAGATGCGGATGTCATGATGACCTTTTTGATGGATGGGGTTAGGGAACCCATGAACCGAATGCGATCTGGCATTATATGCTGAGTGCATGATGCACAGAGCCTGCCCATCGAAATGGTCAAAGCGATCCGCACAGCGCAGCTTGCCAGTCAATCACAGCCGCGCCAGGATCTGCCATCTGCATTAAAGGCGGCCAGACTAGTTCAAAGTAGCCAGTTGCCTCTGCTAAAGTAAACCTTCTTGCGTGTTTTCTGTTGAGCGTGCCTTGTGAAAACTCTGTTTGTAGCCGGTTTGCTGGCCTTTCTCGGTGCATTGCTGATTGCCGGCACATATAAACCCAAGCCGCTGGAGGCGCAATTGCTGCATCTGCAGATTATGCAGACTTTACCGGAGCTCTCCGACGAACTTGCCGATGAATCCGCCCAGATCCAGGCACTTTTTCTAGCTTACGCGGATGACCCCATATTGCTTGCCAAGGCAAGAATCGCTTTGTTGCGCTATCCCGATATAGCCAGACCACTTTTTCTGACATACGGAGAAAGCCCAGAATTCCAGGTTGTGCTTCGCCGCTATGGTGAAGATGCCCTCCTTCCCGTGCAGTATTTTGTCACCCATGAAGTCTCCACACTCGCGTTCATGCGCGGGGTCAGCGAAACGACCCGCAAGGCGCTGGAGTTGTTTAGTCGTCCTAAGGACGAAAGCCCATCTGACTCAAACACGCAAAGCGGTGAAATGTCGGGCGAAGAGCGCGGCTGGTATGCCATACATTTCGTCAAGGCAGAGGGCTACGACTTCATTGGGCAGTTTGTACTGGCTCCCGACGGCCAGGTCGGCTGGGTACAGACAGAGCGCGTTCTTGAAGGCATCAACAGCTTTTTTGCAAGCGGGATTAAAGGCCTGGAAACCCGCCTGCGCCGCGACGACCCTATAGGCGTGGGCGATGTAGGATGGGCGGCACTCGACGTTGCCGTTGGCATTAGCGCATTCAAGCTATTGCGTATGGGTAAAGCAAGTGTCGTCGGCGGACGCACGCTCACCTTTTCGCAGCGGTCGGCAGCACTTGGCTCGGGCTTATGGCGCGGAACTGCAATTGGTATGCGCATGGTGAAATATGGTGCACCTGCGGTACTGGCCTACATTGCTATTCGTCATCCCAGCATCATCAACGCGCTGCTGGGATCCGTCGCTGAAAAACTTGGATTGCCGGTTAAGGTGGTACAGGTTGCTGGCTGGACACTCGTGCTGCTTCCTGTTCTGTTGCTGCTGCGCCTTTTGCTGCGACCATTGGCATGGGTTGCAGCAACCATTCTGAGCGTGCTGCGTTTCAAGCCAGCCGGACAATGAGCGGATCAACGATTACTGCGATGCTTGCGGGCATTGTTTGATGCACCTGACGAGCGTCGGCCATTATGCCCGTGGTCTCTGCGCTGCATAGAGCGACCTGCACTGTTCGGTCTGTGAGTGGCACGTCGGTTGTATTGGTGTCCCCTGGCTTTATGTTCCTGACGATGACTTTTAGCACCAGGATATCGCTTCGCGTCACGATGTCTTGCATGAGCACGGCGCCCGGAGCGATGTGAGCGGTAATCGCGGGTGTGGTGGCTTCTGCCGTAATAGCGATGCCCATAATTGCTGTGCCCGATGTTCCCGATGTAGCCGCTGTAGCTACTGTAGCCACTACGGTTGCTGTAATACGGCGAATCATAGGCACAGGCTGAAAGCGTCAGCGCCAGGCCGATCACCATGGCTGCACGAGCCAGCAATGAACCCACGTTGCGGGGCTGGCTGGCACTCCTGCTGAAAAAGGTCAATGACATATGCGTCTCCCATTCTGCTTCTGCAGATGGCTATTAATGTACTTATCCTACTGTGACCTGGTGCATCCAGACGCAGGTTTGAAACTCGCTGAAACAGGTGGGGGAAGAAAACACCGGACTATGAAACCGGCTGAAATAAAGCTGCAAGCAAACTGAACCAATCTTCGCCTGATGTGGAGTCTCGGGCGTCTGCATCATCGTGTAGGCCGAAAGAGTTTTTCGCGTGTGGCCTGCACATGGACGGCCCATTATGGGACATCAATTGCGGCGGTTTGCTGCGCGATCTACTGGTCGCTGAGCAGTATGGCTATCGAGATGGTGCATTTACGGGCGCGCGCAAGGGGCTGCACCCTCATGCGCGAGATGTTGCCGCCTAAGGAATTGCTAGGCCCGTTGACTGGTAATCGTTTTCCGGCTGAAGTGAAGCAGAGTCGCTCACCGATATGTTTTATGATGGAATCAGCACAGCCTAGGCGACGAAAACAGGACAGAACTGATTTCTCGCGTGTACTGACGCTGTGAGTAGCCCACTACTTCCGACAACCCAAGTATCGATCGCGCTACACCTTAAATCTGCCGCCACCATGCGGCAGGCCCTGAACAAGGAGGACTCTATGCTTGTGCGCACTATGTTTGCTTGCTGCCTGCTAACCGGGCTTGCCGCCTGCGTCAGCAGCACCCCACCGCCGGCCTCCAAGACACCAGGCGTCTGCAAGGTGCAGCCCGGCAGCCCGATACAAGGGCATCATATTTCTTCAGAACTGGAACAGAAGGCGCAGCAATTGAGCGGTGCCAACGTTGTGCGTGTCATCCGGCCCGGGCAAACCATCACTCGCGAATACAACGCTGAACGCGTGAATCTGCAGCTCGACGCTCATGATGTTGTCGTCAGGGCATATTGTGGATAAGTAGGCACGTTCGATTCCGGATAGGCGCTTCAGCGCGTGAACGCCCGTCCGGTCATTCATGTCTGGGGCAGGCCGGCGCGACGCCCCGCATGCCTAGCTTGTTGCATATGAGCTCGTCATATGCACCATCGCTGGATGGCCACACACGAATGGTTGTACCTGTTGGGCTAGCCATACCCACAAACTTAGCATCTCAAGACAAAGGGAAACCGTGCCTGGCACACGGTTGTCCCTCCTTTTTAACAGTCGTTAATAATAAGGACCCGGCGCGCAAATATCGTGCATACAGCGCTCAATGCGTTTCGAGAAACCGTCTAAGTTCAGCATCTTTAACAGAGAACACATCAAATACGCCGAGAGCGTGCAGCCCCGGCAAGGCATCCAGGATGTCGCGCTCGGCATTCTGGCGCTGTGCAACGTCAGCCCCTGGATCACACCAAACCCGGGCATTGGCCATGAAGGCCGCGACGGTTCCTTTGCGGATGACAACACCGCCGCGTTCCACCTGATTTTGCTCGTCTGACAGAATGTCTTCGGCTCGCATTACGATCTCCTCGAAATCAACAGTTCCATCATGATATGGGCGACCGTTCGGCTTATGTGCGGTATAAAAGACATTCAATACGCTTTCAAAGCCAAGAAATGGTAGCTGCTTCCTTGATTTCACCGGCACTGGCTAATTCCAGCGAAGGGCCACTTCTGCTGGCCGTGGCGCGGTCATCCAGTACGGTACGGGTAACGCACAGCCACCGCCATGCACGGGGACAACTGCTATGTGCAATGCAGGGTCTGCTATCGGTCGATGCAGGGCACGGCCGCTGGGTGGTGCCGGCCATCCATGCCGTCTGGATACCACCTAACGTGCCGCATGGCATACGCTCTCATGGCTCTTTCTCAGGCTGGAGTGTGTACATCGCAGCCCCTGCTTGCATCGAGCTGCCTGCAGAACCCTGCATCCTCGCTGTATCAGGCCTGCTTCGCGAATTGGTGATGCGCGCGTCGTCGTGGTCGGGCCTCACTTTGAGCGACATTCAAGCCCGCCTGACATGCGTCATTCTCGACGAAATCCGCAGTTTGCCTAAAGTAGCCCTCGGCTTGCCCATGCCGCAAGACGCCCGACTGCTTAAGATTGCCCAAGCACTGTCAGACAGCCCCGATAACAATCGCCGCCTGGAAGAATGGGCTCAGTGGGCAGGCATCGCTCCACGAACCCTGACACGTCGTTTTGTGAGTGAAACAGGTTTCAGCTTTACTGAATGGCGTCAGCGTGTGCGGCTGCTGCGGGCGCTGGAAATGCTGGCGGCTGGCAGGTCTGTAACGGCGATCGCGCTCGATCTGGGCTACGAAAACGTCAGCGCCTTCATCGCTTTGTTCCGGCGGGCATTCGGTGTGACGCCTAGACGGTATAACGACTCACTGCATTGATCGGACCCCGGCTGACCATAATCCGCACTTGAGTCGTAAGATCGAAAGCCCGAAACAGTTGAATAACGGCGGTATCTTCGACGTGGGTCATTACGGCGTTTGTTGTGCCGCGTGTTTCACTCTTACAATTTGAACGGTGCGGGCATCTGGCAGTACACGATAAAAAACAATGTAGTTCGGATGCACGACTAATTCGCGCAACCACTCCGGCAACCCCGGACGGCCTTGCCGGCCAAGCTCCGGATGCTGTGCAAGGGTCTTGGTTTTGTCGCGCAACTCCTGCCCGAAACTCTTGGCTCGCTTAGGGCTGTCTTTGCCGATGTAACGCACGACGGCGCGCAAGTCATCACGTGCCATGGGTCGCCACTCAATGCGATAAGGCCTGGCCGTCATGCGCGTTATTTCTTCGGCAAGCCGGCAATATCCGCATCCATCTCGGCCATTACGTCATCGTGCGAAATACTCGGCCGAGAGTCATCAATGGATGCTTGAATCTCGTTAACCAGCCACTCGTTATAGGCGGCCGCTTTGTGTGCTCCGCGCATGGCGTTGGCCCTGCCTCGGTTGCCTGAGTCGAACTTCTTATCGGCCGGGTCGTATTCGCTGGCGTCAAATTGACCTGCTGTGATACCAATAGCTCGCAGCACATTCAAAGCGGCCAGTGGATTGCCGAAGCGGCGCGGCTCGATGCTGCGGGCTTTGGACAGCAAGGCACCCGAACCGCTACGAGTGTCAATCTGAACGAGAAACGACCCGCCCTGCCCCTTCAATGTAACGCCTGACACACCGCCAGCGTTATTCGCAGCGCGGAGCTGCTCCAGGGTCATGCTTTGCATGTCTGGCTCCTTATTTATTAACCACGTATCCTTGTTTTATTGTGCATGCAATCAAGGAGATGCGCAAACGCCTGACCGCCCCCTTTCGCCTCGGAACTCACTATGGTGGTGTGGATTGATCCGGAGGCTTCTGCTTAGGCTCCTCATTGCCTAAGTCGAGGCTACCCGCCAAATTGACGTTTTCGACCAGATCCTCCCATGTCACCACGCCCAGCACGCTGTCTGGCCCTGCCACTGTCCCGTCACGCGTCATCAAGGCGTTGTGGGCGCGTTGCCGCCGCAATAGCGACACTAAGTCGAATACCTGGATGGTCGATTCCACCACAACAGGCTTGAGGTCCGCCAGTTCCCGCAGCGGGGTGGAACGGGCGACACCACTGTCAACAGCGGCACGCAGAGCGTGTGCTGGCACTATCCCCACCAGTGTCTCGCCATCGAGCAGCACGACGCGCGGCGTCTTGTGCAGCCGACGCCAGCGTTTTAAGGCATGGTCGAGGATGGCGTCTGCGTGCAGACACAAGAACGGCGCATTGATGAATTCCAGTGCCAGCCGCGTCAGGTACAACTGACTCTGGATTGCGGTTGTAATGTGCTGCCCACGTCGCGTCAACTTCATGGTGTACACCGTGTCCGCCAGCAACAGCCGACGCATTGCATAGGCCATTGAAACGCTAATGATCAGCGGAATGATCACGTGATAGTCGCGCGTCATCTCGAAGGTCATCACCACTGCTGTCACCGCCGCACCCGTGGTGGCACCGACCATGCAGGCCATGCCGATCACTGCCGCCGTGCCTATGGTAATACTGGCGCCGGGGACCAGCGCGTGGACGCCGGCCGCGAATGCTGCGCCCAGCATGGCACCAATATACAGCGACGGAGAAAACACACCACCCGAAGCCCCCGAGCCCAGGGTTATCGATGTCGCCAGCACCTTCAGCACCGCCAGCAGCAGGGCCAGCCAGCCCATGGTCAACGCGCCACCGAGGGCGTCCTGCACCGTGGCGTAACCAACGCCTTCGGTGTAGTAATGCCCCGCATAGCGCAGCATCAAGTACATCAGCACGCCAATCAGCAACATACCCAGCGCATGCCGCAGGTAACCCTTGCCAGGTATGTGCTTGAACAAGTCCTCAAACCAGTAGATGGAGCGGATATAGAGCATGCCCGCGATACCGGTCAGCAAGCCCATCAGGATGTAGCTGAGCAGCTCCAGCCCCGGGATGGCCGCCGGATGCGACAGCATCAACGGCGGCATCACGAACGACGCACTATCGCCGAAAAACGCCAGACCAATCAGGCTGGCAGTACCACTCGCGATCATCACCGGGATTAATGTGCGTGCGCTGATTTCCACCAGCAGCAGTTCAGCGGCAAACAACACCCCGCCAAGTGGGGTGTTGAAGGTTGCGGCAATGCCTGCGCCACCGCCGCAGGCGATCAGCACCAAGCGCTGCCATTCCGGAATCTTCATCCACAGCGCAAGCTGCGAGCCGAACGCCGCACCGATCTGTACGATCGGCCCCTCACGGCCCACAGAGCCACCAGAACCAATCGAGATCGACGAAGCTAATGCCTTGATCAGCACCACCGGCGCGCGGATCACACCGCGCTTGAAATACACCGCATCGATGACTTCGGGTATGCCATGGCCCTTGGCTTCTGGCGCAAAATTATTCACCAAGAAGGTCACGATCAGTGCCCCCACCACCGGTGCCAGGATGACAAAAGCGCCCCAGGTACTGGGAAGGCTGTGCTGCAGGTTGTCGTAGACCGTGTCGAAGCGACCGTAGAAAAACAGGTTGTGAAATATCCCAATGAGCTTGCGAAAACCCACCGCACCGAGGCCGGCGATGACTCCCATCGCCACCGCCAGCGCTGCAGTGGCGATCTCGGCCCGCGTCTCACGGAACAAGTTAGCCCGCACTGCGTCGAAGCGCTTATACACCCAGTCCTCCCTGCAAAAAAAGCGGTTTAGCAGAGGTGGCTCCTCAGGTTACGCTGAACACCTCTATCGATAAAACTCGGCTTTCCTGGTGTGAGGCGTTGTCGCTCGATGGGTTCTTTCGTAGCCCAATCACATCGCCGTTCACCTCTGCCCTATGCACGACATAATGATTTATTCGAGTGCCGTGAGAGAGGAACGCGCAAGACCCCGCGAGCACATCGTGTTGCTGTACTAATAAGTACCTGAATTGTCACGCAACAAAACCTGGTGAGTGGTGTGCCCCAAGTGTTTCGACATAAATATTATGCCCCTGCTCTTCGCAGTAAGCCATCTTCATTTTTTAGTGCTAATGCCCGAGCGCACCCAGGTCATCGCAATGCCCGGTGTGTGTGCATTGTTTGCAGGGGCGGGACATAAAAAACACCTCAGCTATCTACAGACCCGTTGCCAGCCAGCTCATCAAGAAACCCATTGTAGAAATCAGTTAACAACTGATGGCGCTGCCGGGCTATCTTCGCCCCTTGTTTTGTGCGAAAGTTTACGCTGAGTTTTAGTAGCTTGGCTGGAAAGTGATCCAGAGCGAAACTACCGTCTTGATGCTCTCTGCTATCACCTTTTGGATCAGAAATATTATAGAGTTCAGTGCCCATGCGGCCAGCCGTATAAAAACAGCGCGCCACCCCGATAAGCCCAATAGCATCAAGCCTGTCTGCATCCTGCACAATGCAAGCCTCCAAAGTCTGAGGCTTTACGTCAGCTGAAAAACTATGCGCCTGTATGGCATGAGCCACTAATGAACAACGATCATCGCTCCAGCCAATACTCTGCAATATCTCTGTTGCACGCTCTGCAGCAAAAAACGAAGCCTTGTTGCGTAACGGCGAGTTCTTTTCAACCGCGACGCAATCATGCAGAATAACCGCAGCAACAATAACTTCAAGATCGCCGCCTTCAACCTCGGCTATTCTTCTTGCATTAGCCCAAACACGCGCAATATGCGCCAAGTCATGTGCGCCATCGCTGGATTCTGCGTCTAGTGCAAATGGAATTAGTTCTGATGCCAATTGCCTGTGTTCGAAAAACAAGCGGGTAATACCTGAAAATCCGTCCAAATTTCTATCAGTGCTTGTCATTGCAGCCGTCCTTGGTGTTGAATTTAGCCCTATAGCTGATACTGGTTAAAACCATGGATACAAACTTTGCACAGTTAATTGAAAAGCTGCCACATCACTGGCAAGCCCACTTTCTCAAAACTGCGACAGAAAACCCAAAAGAAAGTGAACAGCGGCTCTCGCTTCCCCACGTACTACTATCGCTGCGAGACATGCCGTATGCACGGCCCAGCGGCAAAAATACCGCTGAAGCCTGTATCTCTCAATGGAGAGGGACCTGCTCTGCAAAACATTTGGCCGCGCACGAATGGTTGTGCCTGATGGGCTACCAGCCTCAGTTGTGGATGGCGTCATATATTATCGATTTCAACCAGCCGTACTTTTCTGACGATCTCAGGCAGAAAACTGCTGGTTTCCCGGTGTACGACGTCCATAACTTTCTGACGTGCGACTTAGGCCACGGCGAAATCGTGATCGATATTACCTTTCCACTGCGTCTGCGCCGTCACGGTTTTCCAGTGACAGAAAAATGGGATGGCCGTAGCAACTTCACGCTTTGCTGTTCGCCGCTTGAAAGAATTGCCCTAAAAGCCGATGAGTCTGCAGACGAGCACAAGCGGCTGTGGCTGAACACATTAAATTCTGATGAGACATTGCTGCTTCGGGAAGCCGCGATCCAGGAAATGATGCAGACGGCCTCCTCCTAAGCGAACGCATCCAACCAGCTTACTAGGGAATTGTCCGCATACGGCTCGCACGAGTGCTGTGATAACCTGATTTCACATTTTGAAACGCACGGTCTGCAGGAGGCATGGGTGACAGACTCGGCAGCATCTTCTCCGCCAGCTGCGGCCACAGGCCAGGGTTCCTGCCTGCTCGAGGTTCGCGATCTTACGAAAAACTTTGGTGGCCTGCGCGCCGTCGATCATTGTTCCTTTCGTGTCGAACAGGGCACCATCACTGGTCTGATCGGCCCCAATGGCGCGGGCAAAACCACTGCCTTCAATCTTATTACCGGCTTCATCCCACCCGATTCGGGAAGAATCCTCCTCGATGGCGAAGACATCGGCCATTTGCGGCCCGATCAGATCTTCGCCCGGGGCCTGTGCCGCACTTTCCAGATACCGCGCGAACACGGCTCGCTCAGCGTGCTGGAAAACCTGCTGCTGGTGCCGACGGGACAATCGGGTGAACACTGGTGGAACGCTCTGTTTCACGGCAGAAAAATCCGGGCCGAAGAATCGCGCAATCTGGAAAAGGCTCGCGAAGTTCTGGAGTATCTGCAGCTTACCCATGTGCAGAATGAATACGCCGCCAACCTGTCAGGCGGCCAGAAAAAGCTCCTGGAAATGGGCCGCACACTGATGGCAGACCCACGGATCATCCTGCTGGATGAACCGGCCGCGGGCGTCAACCGCACGCTGCTGCAGGCGATTATCCAGAACATCCAGTACTTGTCCCGCGAACGCGGCATCACCTTCCTGCTCATCGAACACGATATGAACATGGTCATGAGCTTGTGCAATCCCGTCATCGTCATGAGCGAAGGCCGCAAGCTCGCCGAAGGCGATCCAGAGTCGGTGCGCAGCAACACGGCCGTGCTCGAAGCCTATCTGGGGGGACAATATGCCGCTGCTGGAGGTTGACTCGATCACCGCAGGGTACGGTGACACCGAAATTCTGCGCAGCGTATCCATCGTCGTGGAATCCCACGAAGTCGTATCCATAATAGGGCCTAACGGGGCTGGCAAATCCACCCTGATGAAGACGATCTTCGGCCTGCTGCATCCGCGTCAGGGGTCAATCTCCTTCGATGGACACGACATCACGCACGTGGCGCCACACCGCATCGTGCGGCTGGGCATGTGCTACGTGCCGCAAGTGGCCAACGTCTTCACGGCACTCACTGTAGAAGAAAACCTGGAAATGGGCGCGTTTCCACTGGGCTCGGCCGACCTGACAGAAAGCAAGAGTCGCGTCTATGAGATGTTCCCTAAGCTGCGCGAGCGCCGCCGTCAGGTAGCCGGCAAAATGTCAGGCGGCGAACGACAAATGGTTGCCATGGGCAGCGCCCTGATGATGAATCCTAAGCTGCTGCTGCTCGACGAGCCCACGGCGGCTCTGTCGCCCAAGCTGGTGGACGAAATCTTCGAACGCATCACCAGAATCAATGAAAGTGGCATTGGTGTGCTGATGGTCGAGCAAAATGCCCGGCAATCCCTGAGCATGGCCCATCGCGGTTATGTACTCGCCAATGGCGAGAATCGCCAGGAAGGCACTGGCGACTCTCTGCTCGACGACCCCAATGTCGGGCGTCTTTATCTTGGGGGATGATTTGATGGTCGATACAGCGCAATCCACGGCAAATATAGCCAACCAGGACGAAGCCGATACCCCTACCGTCGACGCACGGGACTCCGGCGGCGCGCGCAGCAGCCGTTTTGTAGGCGGCGTGCTGCTGCTGATTCTGATCGCCATGTGGATCGGCGGCTGGTATTCGGGCACGAGCACCGAGGAAATGCTGTCCCTGACGGCATGGGGCGTGATGCTGGGGGGTATCATCGCCCTGGGCGGCATCGGCCTTACTCTGTGTTACGGCGTCCTGAAATTCCCCAATTTTGCTCATGGCGAATTCCTCACCCTGGGGGCTTACGTCACCTACGGCGTGATTCTGGTTCTGCCTAAATCCAATCCAATCTGGCTGTTTTCCTTCGGCTGGGAATTGGTCATCGGCTTACTGCTGGCAGCCGTCGTCACGGCCATCGTGGCCGTCGTGATCGATCGCGTGCTGTACCGGCCGCTGCGCAAGCACCAGTCACCACTGGTCTTGCTGGCCATGGCTTCGCTGGGCATGGAGTTTTTGCTGCGGGGCATTGTTTATCTGACTTGGGGATCAGACTACCATTTCTATTATTCCGGCCGCGCCAATCCAGCGCTATACCTGCCTTTTGGCTTGCGCCTGCAGGCTGATCAGCTCTTTGTCTTTGCCTTGGCCATCGTCCTGGTGGTAATGCTGTATTGGATGCTGACCCGCACACGTATGGGCAAAGCCATGCGAGCCACCGCAGACAACCCCGATCTGGCTCAGGTACGTGGCATCAATACCGAGCAAGTGATCGCCTGGACATGGTCCATCGGAGCAGGCCTGGCCGCCATTGGCGGCGTCATGTATGGCCTGGCGTCACAGATGCGCCCAGACATGGGCTTCGTATTGTTGCTGCCCATCTTTGCGGCGGTCATCATGGGTGGGATCGGCAGCGCATGGGGCGCGTTGGTGGGGTCCATCATCATCGGCGTGGCCATGCAGCTAACCTCTGCCTTCATGAACCCGGCTTATGGTCCAGCGGTCGCTTTCATTCTGATGGTCCTGGTGCTGCTGATGCGGCCCCAGGGTCTGTTCGCTCAACACTAGGAGCTATGCGCCATGGACTCTTTGCATGTGCTCAAGGCCTGTTTCCTGCTGGTTCCAGCCACTCTGTTGGGGTGTCTGCTGTTTTCGCGCTGGCGCTGGTTTGCGCGTTTACCGGCAGCGGTCGCCCTGGGCTGCGTGCTGGCCTTCGGCCTTGCGGCCTGGGCGCCAGACGCCATGGATTACCTGGTGTCTTTCTCCATCATGGCGACCATCTACTCCATCCTGTCGCTGGGCCTGAATGCGCAATGGGGGTACAACGGGCACCTGAACTTCGGGATCGCCGGCTTCTTTGCCATGGGCGCCTTCACGATGGCGCTTTTCGTCACCTCTCCACCCTCAGGCGTAATGGCGGCGTATGCCCAGCAGTGGTTCGGCCTGAACGCGCCCTTTTTGGTGGGCGTCGTGGCCGCAGGCATCTTGGCGGGCCTGTTGGGCTACCTGATCGCGCAGCCCATCCTGCATCTGCGTGCTGACTTCCTGGCCATTGCTACGCTGGGGATCGCCGAGATCATTCGGCTCATCTTTCAGAATGAACGCTGGCTGGCCAACGGGCCACAACCACTGTCCGGCATTCCTCAGCCCCTATCTTGCGTGTTTGACAGCGACGGCTGCAGCTGGCTGCCCGACGGGCTGAACCGTGCGCTCTCGATTATGCAGCCCGGCGACTACAGCTATTTGTATCTTGTCATCGTGACCATCAGCCTGGCCGTGGTGTACATGGTTCTGGAGGCCATGGTGCGCTCGCCGTGGGGGCGGGCTTTACGCGCAGTACGTGACGAAGAAGACTCCGCTGCCATGAATGGCAAGCATGTTAAATCACTGCGCGTGCAGTCCTTCGTGCTGGGTACCGTCGTCATGGGCGTGGCCGGAGCCCTGTATGCGCCCTACATGGTCACCATAGACTACAGCCACTTCAAGCCGCTATTTGCGACCTTTCTGGTCTGGGTGATGCTCATGCTGGGCGGCAGCGGCAACAACAAGGGCGCCATCTTGGGGGCCTTCGTCATCTGGGCCGTCTGGAGCGGCACAGGTTTTGTCACCGATTACCTGCAGACTGCTCTGCAGGGCGTCGCGCCCGATGTAGCTTCGCGCATGTCCTTTTTGCGCTGGGCTTTTGTGGGGCTGCTGCTGGCCATCATCGTGCTGTATCGCCCACAGGGCATCCTGCCCGAGAAAAAGCGCGTGTCCCGCTTCTTGAAAGACGTGCCCGAAGATTAAACCTGTATACGATCACGGTCACGCCGGGCCTGGCCGTTCGTAACAGGCACGCACCGGAATGTGTGGTGGATCACAGCACAGACGCGGGCTAAAACGCCCGGTAGATCAAAGCGCAGGTGCGGGACGAAACGGGCGGTAGCTCAAAGCGCAGGCGTGGGCCGAAGCGCGCGGTAGATCAAAGAACAGGGGCGAGCCAAAACGTGGGTAGACCGGAGCGCAGGCGCGGGCCGAAGTCTGGATCGCATTGGAAAAGCCCCCATTAAAAAAGGCCACTTGCGTGGCCTTTCCCCATACAGAAAGCAGCGATTATGCTTCCGGGATGTCCTTGGCAGCGATCATCTTCACGGTCTCGATTTCATCGCCCGAATACTTCCAGATATTGACAGGCGTGATGACATCGCCGTTCTTGTCGAAATCGCAGGGGCCGGCTGCACCGTTGTAGTTGATTTCCTTTCCGGCCTTCAGGGCTTTCAGCATCTCGGTGACTCGAGCCTGGTCGCCACCATCGATCATTTCTCCCGGGGGGTTGGCGACCTTGCGCAACTGGTCGCGCAGTACCGTGCCCGTGATCTTCGAAGCGTCGGTTGCGCCCGCAGCGACCGCAGCTGCCATGGCCAGCCCCGCAACCATGCCTGCATCATAAGAGCAGGTGGTAAACGGCGGGAAATGGTCATACTTGTAGCTCGACAGAAAATTCTTGGAGAAGTCCTTGTACGACTGTGTGCTGGTGTCTTCGCCCGGCGCCGTACCGTAGCGTCCGTCCATGTCCTTCCCGCCAACTTCCTTGATGATGTCGATGCTGGCGTTGCCGTCGGTAAACTGCCAGTTGGTGAAGTTGAAGCTGTCGCGGGATTCCTTACAGATGGCGATGGTGTGCGCCGGATAGCTGACAATAAGGAGCAGGTCGGGCTTGTCCTTCAATGCCTGCGACAACATGGATTTGTACGTGGGCTGGACTTCTTCGGGGTGAGGGACCTCGGCCAGGACCGTGCCGCCGCGCTTCTTGAAGGCGTTGGTAAACGCGTTGGACAGACCCTGCCCGTAAGGGTTATTGATGTAAATGGTGGAAACACGCTTGAACTTGTAGTTCGGGTCGAATTCGCCATTGACGAACTGGGCAGCCACGACACCCTGCATTGCGTCCGACGCACTGGTGCGAAACAGCAGGTCAGCTTTGGCGTCGGCCGGCAATACCGTTACCAGCGGCGACGTGGTGCCGTTGCCGATTTGCAGAACACCCGCAGGAATGGTGGCAGACGTTGCAACAGCCACTGTCACCCCGCTGGACCAACCATTGATGATGACGGGTGTCTTCTGAGTGTCAATCATCTGGCGGGCCGCTTGAACGCCCACGGTGGGCAAGGTGGCACTGTCGGCCGTCAGGTGCTTGGCGATAATGGGACCGCCAAAGACTTCTTTGGCCGCCATATTGATCTGGTCTACGGCCATCTGAACGGCATCGCGATAGTACGGGCCAAACTCGGCTGCAGAGCCTGTCATGGGTGCAATCTGCCCCAACATGATGGCCGGCGGGGCGCCCGCAGCCAATGCACGGTGCAGCGGCAGCACCCCGCCGAGTACCGCAATGCCCCCGGTGGCTCCGACGGACTGAAGAAAATGACGGCGTGATTGTGCGGAAGGGATTCGATCCGACATGTAGTTGTCTCCTTTCTGTTAGCTGACTGGATGGCAGGCAGGCAAACGCGAAAAAGCTCGCACGCATTCGAGTCTGGCACCCGGATGGAGTACTGATAGAACGGTCTCGTGCGGGCCTGGGTATCAAACGCAATGACCCATGGAAACTAGCTTCATTACATAGTCTTACTTGTCTGATGTCAATCCGGGATTCAAGCAGGTATTGGTACAACGTGAGAATGTCCGAATTTTTATGAAGGCAAGCGTATTGCTCGCGTTGCCAGCCTGCAGACAATGTCTGATGGTCAGAGCGAGTCGAATTCGTCAGCTAATACTGAAACGGAGTTCATCATGAGCAAAAATGGCATGCGCCCGATTCATCCGGGCGAAGTCTTGCGCGAGGAATATCTCGCCGCCCTTGGCATGAGCGTAAATGCCTTGTCCGCCCATCTACACATACCAGCAACCCGCATGAACGAAATCGTACGAGAGCGTCGCGGCATCACGCCGGACACCGCACTGCGGCTAGCGGCCTTCTTTGGCGGTGATGCAAGTTCATGGCTGAACCTGCAGCAGGCTTATGATCTGAAATCAGTCGATAAGCAGGTCGTCCAGCGCATTCTCAAGGAGATACAGCCGTTGGGGCATGTTTAAACCTCCGTCAATGAAACGCTATTTCCTGCAACAGCGGCGTTATATCTTACCCAATGCGATTTGAATGCCCTTTTGGCCTGGAAGGCCAGTCAATGTGAGGTCTTCTGCTATGAAAACAGTACGAGTGAAAATTGACCTGGCGGATCCCGACTCACTACCGAAAGGACGGGTTGATCTTGCCCGGGTTGATTCAACAACAGAGGAGCAAATCGCCCAACACCTGGCGATAGACGAGCAAGAGGCGCGGCAGGATGCGCTTAAACATGCACCCGACAAGTGGCCGAGGCTCGACACATCGTCTACGCCAGATCAAGAAGTTATCGAAGCGACCAAAACGCAGCCTGAAATTCAGCAACGAGTTGGATTGGACGCTCTATTTAAATAGCCAATATCTGCTCGAGGCTAATGCCGTCAGGCGCTGGCATAGACTAGCTCATTGAAATACCGGACACGTTTACCGAGTCTGAGACGGGATAGCGAAATTGCTCGTTGCGAAGATGTGCCAACGAAAACATCACACTTATCATGCGGAAGGATGCTGAAAGCGTACAGGACGAAGACCGAGACCTTGGCTGACGCCAGCCATCAATTCAAACCCGTAAAATTTGAAGGTGCGAAATGGGATCTCTCCCATCTGAACGCGTTTACTTTTAAAAGAGATGTGGGTTTTGAGGTCAATGTACTCGTCATTTTTTCTAGCCATTGTTTTACCCATAGTTTCCGTTGGGACACACGTCAGCGATCAGAGATTCCCGCAGAAGAAATCTATCATGATGGCCGTGAAGAACGAGTTCTAGACAAAGTCAGGTATGAACTTTCCTGCCGCTTATTGAAGCCCATACTATTAACTCTCGATCAGCGGCGTATCGTTGTAGCCAATGAAAGCAGTCGGAATTTTATGACTGTGGAAGTAAAAAACGAGGATGACTCAGAGTTGAACTATGCTGTTTTCTTTGATGTGGAAAAAGATCAAAACCGTCGAAAGCGCCTGATCCTTCGGGTCCAATCTGCCTATTGCCTGGCCAACGGCTTGACCAAACGGCAAAAAGAAGCAAAGAAGGTCAATTTAAATGTGATTCTTAAGGCTGCTTACGAGGGGCGGGGCATTCGACCTTAAAACCAGACCACAAAAACAAACGGCTGCCAATGGCAGCCGCTGCATGCGAGACTCTCTATCTACTTGAGTAGAACTCCCACTCCAGGTGGGACCCGATTTCGGGCGGCACTACGTTTTTTGCACTCGCTTGTACGTAGTCTTGACTTGGGTAAATAGTAATCTGTCTTCGCGCTCGGGTCAACACGCCTCGCCAGCACCCTCAGTCCACTGCCTCCGCAGCTCCGGCCACATCTCATACCAATCTTCAGACCACAACTACTTCCGGGCCAAAGCACCATCGACTATGTCACAAGTAGAAAGAACTAGATATCATGCCCATTTGATCCGGTACCCACCCACTCGCAACACCCACAAAAAAAGCAGCCCAAAGGCTGCTTTCTTACAATAACTGGCGCGCCCGACAAGTAGTAGAGGCTCGACACATCGCCTAAGCCCGACCAAGACGTTATCGAACCAACCAAAACGTAGCACCGGGCTCAGCAGCTTGCTTAATCGGAAGTGATCAGAGTTCTAGACGCAATGCGGTCGAGCTGCTGCCCGACGTTGGCCGCAGCCTCGGTCACTTCCGTGACGAATTTCTGCAGAAACGCGTCGCGTGTGATCTCGCCCATATCGACAGACTTCGCGTTACCGCCGGCCACAACCGTGACGTCTTCGATACCGATCACCCTAAGGATCAGTCGCAGGTAATTGGTAGCAATATCCCGGTCGCGGATCGGAGATCCCTCGGTGTAGACCCCACCCGATGCCATCAGGATAGTGCAGGCCTTCCCGTGAACCAGGCCTTCGCCGGCAAAGCCGAGCGTCTTACCCTTGCGCACGATGTGGTCAATGTAGGCCTTAAGTACGGCGGGAACGTTGTAGTTGTAAACCGGTGTGGCAATAACGATGTGGTCGGCTGCTAGGATCTCGCTGACCAGCTCGTCAGAAAGATGCAGAGTTTCCCTCATTTCAGGAGTTTGCTGTTCGTCCGGAGTGAAATAGGCGCCGAGCCACGGCATGGTCACGAACGGGAGATTGCTCTCCATCAAATCTCGCTCGACTACGTTTCCGCCAGGATGAGTCTTCACCCATTCCTCGACAAACATCTTGGTAAGTCCGCGGGACATGGAGTGTTCGCCGCGCGGGCTGGATTCAACAACGAGAAGGGTGGGCATAGAGAAAATCCTTGGTAATTCAGGTTGTGGAAACTGCACGGTATTTGTGCAGTTCGATGAAGACGGTGCGACGAGTCAGCCGAAGCGAAAGCCGGAGATGGGTTTACCGAGTACGACACCGCGGAAGTCGACGATGGCCTCCTCGCCCGGGGCCGCACCAGCCGCAACCATCAGCGGCAGGAAATGGTCCTCTCGAGGCTGCGCGTCGAATGCGCCCGGCGCACTCTACCAGTCGATCAACGATTGATCACGCGTCGCCGACGCGGTGATGCTTTGCCGCAGCCAGGCGTCGAATGCCTCGGCTTTGAGACCAGCTCCTCCCTGTGACCCGAGATAACGACGAGTGCAAGCGGCCGTTTTTTAAGTGTGGAGGCAAACGTGCGAGGTAGTCCTCAAGCGGCTTCCAAACGGCTCGCATGGTTCCGGACTTCAGGAATAAGCAAGGGACGCCGCCGTGATTGATAACGTATGTAGATTGCATGGGAACACTATAAAAGCTGTAATCTATCGGCGGAAGCGATTAAATTATGATGATTTCCATCACTCAAGGAGATGGCTTTGATAGGCAGGCTTACGCTTGATCAACTGCGTGTGTTGGTGACCATCAGCGACGCGGGGAGCTTTTCGGCCGCAGGCCGCTCGCTTGGCCGGGTCCAGTCCGCGATCAGCCAGGCGATGAAGACGCTGGAGGATATCCAGGGGGTTGAGCTATTTGATCGCACTCGCCAGAAACCGACATTGACGGCCGTGGGCCGTGTGCTTGTTGACCAGGCGCGCATGACGCTCGCCAGCGCGTCTCGTTTCGAGGCCATCGCGGCTGGAACGCGCACCGGTCTTGAGCCGGCGCTCGTCCTGGCGATCGATCCCTTGGTTCCGACCGCGCCACTCATCGACAGTCTGCGCGCGCTTCGCGACACATTCCCAGACTTGTCTGTCTCCTTTTCCACCGAAGGCATAGGTGGCGCCGAGCGGCGCCTGCGGGATGAGTCCGCGTCGCTGGCCTTCTGTCTTTTACTGCCGTCCGTGCCTGACGATCTGATGGCCTATCCTCTCATGGATCTCAACCTTGTGCCGGTGGCCGCAGCCAACCACCAGCTCGTACGCCTCGATCGAAAACTGGACAGGGCCGATCTCGAAGCTCACGTGCAACTGGTGCTGTCCGATGTTCATGGCATCGATGGTCCGAGCCACGGGGTCATCGGGAGTCGGATCTGGCGTTTTGTCGATCTAGGACGCCGACTCGACTTTCTGCTTGCCGGGTTTGGCTGGTGCAAAATGCCGCTCTTTATCATTGAGCCGTATCTGACAGACGGCCGACTGGTGAAGCTGGACATCACTGACGAGGGCATCTCACCGACGGGAGCGCTGCCGATCTATGCCGCCCATGTCCGCGACCGTCCGTTGGGGCGTGGAGGAAGCTGGCTGCTGGAAGATTTACAAAGTCGCCTCATTAACTAACGCTTGAAAATGCACCCGACAACGGGTGGTGGCCCGACACATTGTCAACGCCAGATCAAGACTTTATCGAAGCGACTAAAACGCAGCCCCAGGCTCAGCAACGAGATGGATTGGACGATATTTTAAAATAGCCAACACCTGCTTAAGACTAATGCCGCCAAGCACAGGCGTACAACGCCTAAACCAGACGCGAGTCTCATGATAGCAATCGACCTATCTCTTCTGTGAGGGCGCGCCCCAAAACTGCATGTTGATCTTCATCAAGGTGCACGCCGTCTACCCGACTGGTTGACGTTACCGACCCTGCATCAAAGAAATGGCAACTGTTCTCTTCCGCCATCTGTTTAATTGCCTCGGCAAGCCCCGCAGCCTTGGTCTCCGCCCCCTCAAACTTTGGCGTGATTTTGCCTTTGGCTTTTTGAATTGGCGGAGGAGATACGATAAGAATGGGAGGCACAGGCATCCCGGGCTCAATTGGAGCGCGCCGAACGGCCTGGACTATAGCGCTGATACCCTGAGCAGACTGCCAGGCGTTGTGCGCGTGCATGGACTGAAAATCGTTAGTGCCGAGCATCACGACAACCAATGACAAAGGACTGTTGATTTCGACTCTCTGTTCGATACCCTCAAGTCCATTGCGACCTGGCGTGTATGGATCATCCCAGACTGTGCGGCGTCCGTTAAGGCAATCCTCAATGACCCGAGCCTCGATGCCGTTTTTTCGCAACTGTAGTTCAACGATTCCCGGCCATCGCTGGTCAAAATTGAACCGTCGACGGGTCTCTGGAATGATGCCCCAGCTTAACGAGTCTGCGTAAACGAAGATTTGATGCATAACCATTTGTCTCCTGGCTCTAACGAATAGCTAACCGGCGGCGCTTTAATGCCATCTTAACCAGCGACGGATGAGCACAATTCAATGCACGTTTTATGGATATTGAATATAGATCAGAACTGCATACTCATCAGGTTGGAATTTCACTTGGTGTTAAACCGCGCCGCGCACGCTGACGCGGCGACTCGTCGCAGAGACGGGATTCAGCTTTACTGAATGGCGTCAGCGTGTGCGGCTGCTGAAGGCGTTGGAAAGGCTGGTGGCCGGCAGGTCGGTGACAGCGGTCGCGCTAGACCTAGGCTACGACAACGTCAGCACCTTCATTGCCTTGTTTAAACGGATTTTTGGTGTGACACCAGGACGGTATGACGGCTTAATGCGTTGATCGAGGCTCGCTTTGGGGACGTGACAGCGATGCGTATGTGGGCTCTGACCCTCATGATCTATCTAATTGGTTACGTTATCTCATCGATGGAGCCCACCGGAGATGAGGAGCCACAAAAAAAGCAGCACTAAGGCTGCTTTCTTACAATAACTGGCGCGCCCGACAGGAATCGAACCTGTATCTAGAGCTTCGGAGACTCTCATTCTATCCATTGAACTACGGGCGCAGGGTCGCTATTGTACCGTGTTTAGAGAAAAGCATTGGGCAGTTCTGCGTTAAAGCCGCCACAATGCTGGCATCTGGACCGCAGCAGTGTGGGTCTAAACATGCATCGATGCACTACAGCCGCTATAATGCCTCATTCGGGGAATAATGAAACTTTCAATGCAGGCAACGTCTGCGGCGTTTCTACCCGATCGTACGCCACATTCAACGTTCAGGCCTTGATGCCCCTCAAACAGGAACACGCAGGATTCGATTATGAATAATACGGAAGAGCACGTCGAAGAAACGCAATCTGAAGGCCTCATTAAAACGCCCAAACAGCTTATCGTTACCGTCATCCTGGCGTTCATCATACCGATTGCTGTAATTATCCTGCTTACACACCTTGTGGCATCAACCTCACGCGGCGGCGCAGGTTCTGATTCGCAAACTGAAGAGGCCATTGCCAACCGCATCAAACCCGTGGCTGACTTTAGCCTGGTTGACGCCAACGCGCCTAAAGAATTCAAAACCGGTCAGCAAGTGTTCGAGTCCACCTGTACAGCCTGTCATACGGCTGGCGTAGCTGGCGCTCCCAAGCTGGGCGACAAAGAAGCCTGGGCACCCTTCATCAAAAAAGGGTACGAAGACCTTATCCATGCGGCCATTCATGGCATAGGCGCTATGCCACCTAAAGGCGGCAACCCTTCGCTGGATGACTTCGAAGTCGAACGCGCCGTTGTCTATATGGTAAACAAGTCCGGCGCCTCGTTTGACGAACCCAAAGAACCCGCAGGCGATGACGCCAAGGCCGCTGAAAAAGCCCCCGAAGCCGCTGCCGCCCCCGCCGCAAAGCCCGCCGCTGAAAAGCCTGGAGCCAAAGCTGAGGCACCAGCCGCCGACAAGGCTGCAGCCGCAGCACCCGCCAAAGAAACCGCTGCCGTCGACCCTGCCGGTGAAAAACTGTACAAGTCGGTTTGCTTTGCCTGTCACGACACGGGCGTTGCCGGTGCTCCCAAATTTGGCGACAAAGACGCCTGGTCCAAGTTTCTTGATACCGGCGTTGACACCATGGTGGCCAACGCCATCAAAGGCGTAGGCGCCATGCCTCCGCGTGGTGGTTCCCAGGCCAGCGACGAAGAAATGACCGCTGCTGTCCATTACATAGTTCATGCTGTCGATCCCGCCAAGCTAGCCGGCAATGCCGCTCCAGCCGAGAAGCCCGCCGCTGAAAAGCCTGAAGCAAAAGCCGAGGCTCCTGCCGCCGACAAGGCCGCAGCCGCTGCACCCGCCAAGGAAACCGCTGCCGTCGACCCTGCCGGTGAAAAACTGTACAAATCGGTCTGCTTTGCCTGTCACGATTCGGGCGTTGCAGGTGCCCCCAAGTTCGGCGACAAAGCCGTCTGGGCTCCGTACATTGAAACCGGCATGGACACCATGGTGGCCAAAGCCATCAGCGGCGTGGGTGCCATGCCTCCTCGCGGTGGCTCACAAGCCAGCGACGAGCAAATGTCCGCCGCCGTCCACTATATGGTCCACGCCGCTCAGTAAGTGCTCGGGCGGGCTGCCGCCACCAGCAATGCTGACCTCATCGCATCACGTGAGGTCCACACCACCAAACACGGCGGCTCTACGAGCCGCCGTTTAAATTGATTGCCATGCCTACAGACACCATGAGCGCCCCAGAGGCCGCCACTTTCCAGTTCGAAAAAGATTCTTATTTTGGTTTTGAGATTCCGTTCATGCGCTATCTCGGTCTTCAGGCCGAACATATAGAGCCAGGCTACGCCCGTGCGCGGTTGCCCCTGCATAAAAGCCTGACCAACAGTCGCGGCGATGTCCATGGCGGCACCATGATGAGCGTGCTTGACTTCATCATGAGCGCAGCCGCACGCTCGCACGACCCGCTTAGCTATGGCTTAGCTACTATCGACATGTCCACCCAGTTTCTGAGCGTCGCACGCACTGACCTCGTATTCGAGGCGCGACCATTACGTCGCGGACGCAGTATTGTCTTCTGTGAAGGCAGCGTCAAAGACACAAACAACGTCGAAGTATGTACTGCCCGGGCCGTCTTCAAGCTGGTTGCGCTCAATAAAGACTAAGGTGCAAAAATCGGGAAGCGCTCACGGCTTCCCAAATGCATTGCCCACCAGGCTGCAGCGGCCCCTTCAGGGCCACGCAGCCACCAGACTGTGTTCTCAGCGCCCGCGCCCCACTAAAGCTTGTATTTCTTCTGGCGGAAGACCAAGCCAGCCGCTCAGCACCTGTTCTGTATGTTCACCCAACAGTGGCGCAGCGTGGCGATACTCGACCGGGCTTTCGGAGAGCTTTAACGGGCTTGCACCGACCGGAGCCTTCCCAGCCAGCGCATGCGGCAAATGATGCAGCATTTCTCGTGCCTTTACCTGCGGATTGTCGTAAACCTGTTCAATGGTATTGATGGGCCCGGCGGGTACACCGGCACGCTCCAGCGCCTCAAGCCAATGATCACGCGCCTGAAGCCTCATGGCTTCCGTCAGCACCGGCACCAGCGCCTCCCGGTTAATGACCCGATTAGAGTTGGTCGTAAACCGCACATCGTCTGCCAATCCTGGACGACCAATAACCTCGCAATATGCCCTGAACTGGGTATCGTTGCCCACCGCCACGATAAGATGCCCGTCGGCGGCACCAAACACTTGATAAGGCACCAGGTTCTGGTGGGCATTGCCCGCGCGCTGCGGCGACACCCCTGAGGTCAGGTAATTCAGATTTTGATTGGCCAGCATTGCCACCTGGCAGTCGAGCAGGGCCATATCGACGTGCTGCCCCAGACCGCTACGCCCGCGCTCATGCAACGCGGCCATGATGCCTACCGTCGCGTACATCCCGGTCATCAGGTCAGCAACCGCCACGCCGGCCTTTTGAGGGCCGCCGCCGGGCAGATCATCACGCTCACCGGTAATGCTCATGAGCCCGCCCATGCCCTGGATCATAAAATCGTAGCCCGGCCGGCTGGCATACGGGCCGGTCTGACCGAACCCCGTAATAGAACAATAAATAAGCGCCGGGTTAATGGCCTTGATGCTTTCATAATCAAGCCCGTATTTTTTCAGGCCACCAACCTTAAAATTTTCAACCAGAATGTCGCACTGCAAGGCAAGCTGACGCACCAGCTCAGCGCCACGGGGGCTGGAAATATCGAGCGCGACAGACAGCTTGTTGCGGTTGGCACAGGCGTAGTAAGCCGCCTCCGAGGTATCGGCGCCCTCAGGGTCTTTAAGGTAAGGCGGCCCCCACCCTCTGGTGTCATCGCCGCTGCCGGGCCGCTCGATTTTGATGACCTCCGCACCCAGATCAGCAAGATTCTGAGTACACCAGGGGCCGGCCAGAACTCGGGTGAGGTCCAGTACTTTGATGCCCGTCAGCGGGGCGGAGCGTGGAGACGACATAAGGTATAGATGCGCAAGTGAATGAAAGCGTCTATTTTGCCTGATTAGGTCATGCAGTGCAGCCTCACACAAAAAAGCGCCCGCGCTTTTGAGAAGTCTGACACCAGCATGGGGTACTTGTGGAACGATCTCGTACCGAGCTGGGTATCAATATGTCCCTTATTACCCACAGATCTGCCTACCCTACTCGCAACTAGGGTAAACCCTTGTGTATATCTAGGGTTTACCCTATA
Source organism: Allopusillimonas ginsengisoli (assembly GCA_005239165.1). Classification (GTDB taxonomy): domain Bacteria; phylum Pseudomonadota; class Gammaproteobacteria; order Burkholderiales; family Burkholderiaceae_B; genus Allopusillimonas; species Allopusillimonas ginsengisoli_A. The sequence continues at coordinate 89,225 of RAPG01000005.1, read as the reverse complement.
ATGAGAAATGTCAGCACACAACATTCAGTTGTGGCGACATATTGCAAATTGGTGAGGTCCAAAATGTCGGTTTCAACTCTTAACAACAGCATGCGTCTTAGCGATTCCATGGAACGCGCACTCATGACCAGCATGCTTAGTAATGGCGAGTCGACCTCCGTCACTGCATTGGCCAAATCTGTTCTGGCAGCCCTGAAAAAAGGCGTAGTCGCTGTATGGGACTACACAATTGAAGTCAGCGAAGCCATGAACGAAGCCCGTGCCAAAGATGCCCGCTTTACCGGTTCACAGTGGTAAAAACGGCCTGACCAAGGTCGCACCGCCAAACGCAACGGCCCCGGTGGCCATGCGTTAAATGTAAATGCGGTTTGTTTGGTCAAAAGATGGAAAGCTCCAAGCCTGCCTTTTCGGTGGGCTTTGTTATTGGTGCACCCAGCAGCCGCCCAGGCAGGCAGCTAAAACCCCGACCACCATCTTTCGTACCAGTGCCCACACTGACTGCGATTAAATCACTCTTTTGTCAGCAGGGCCTTAAGCATGCCCAGGCGCTCTTTGGGGCTCATGGCCTTGGCTTTTGGGTCTTCAGTAACCACCGGACCACCCAGGCCCATTTCCTCGATGAACCGTGATGGTTCACGCATAACGTCTTCGCGGGCACGACGGCGTTTTTTGCACCAGCTTAAATGCAGACTGCGACGAGCACGAGTAATGCCCACATACATTAAACGCCGCTCTTCCTGTATGCGCTGCGCCAACTCATCAGCCGCCGTTTCAGGGTTTATGTCTTCATCACGGCCCTGATGTGGCAGCAAACCCTCTTCAACCCCCGCCAGGTACACATGCGGATACTCCAGCCCTTTTGATGCGTGCAGTGTAGACAGCTTGACCGCATCGGGGTTTTCGTCGTCGCTGCGTTCGAGCATGGTGACCAGAGCGACGTGCTGCGCCAGTTCAACCAGCGTCAGCCCATCTTCTTCAGCCTTGCGCTTTAACCAGCCCGTCAGTTCAAGCACATTTTGCCAGCGGGATTGCGCCGGTCTTTCTTCGAGAATATCGTACAGATGCCGTTCATACTGAATTGCCCCAAGCAAGTCATCGATCAGCAAGCCGGTGCTGTCTTCCCGCACCCCATCAAGCCCTGCAATGGCACCAACCAGGGCATCCTCACGCTGTGGCGGCGCATCGAGCAGACTGGCCTGCGCAACCGGTGCCGAGATCATGTTTTTGCGCCCTGCCCGCGCCTGCAGCTGTTGAATGAACCGGGCAAACGTTTCAAGTGACTGAAGCTGTCTTGCTGGCAGCCTGTCGGTATGCATAATTTCGAATACCGCTGCAAACAGCGACATTTGGCGTTCGGCAGCAAACTGGCCCAGCGCTTGCAATGTTGTATGACCAATGCCACGACGTGGCGTAGTGGCTGCCCGAATAAAGGCCGGGTCATCGTCATCATTGGCGATCAGGCGAATATAAGCCAAAATATCGCGGATCTCCGTCTTGTCAAAGAAGCTTTGACCGCCTGAGATGGTGTACGGTATGCGCAAGGTGCGCAAAGTCTGCTCCAGAATACGAGCCTGATGATTGCTGCGGTACAAGATGGCAAAGTCACGCCACTCTGCCTGTTTCTCAAAACGCGCTGCCGAAATCCGTATGGCGATGGATTCTGCCTCTGCCTGCTCGTTATCCATGGGTGTTACCTCAATTGGTTCACCTACACCCAGATCTGACCACAGCTTCTTGCCAAATATATTTGGATTTTTGCTTATAACCTGGTTGGCTGCCGACAGAATGCGCTGCACCGAGCGATAGTTCTGCTCAAGCTTGATTACCTTAAGTAACGGGTAATCGGTTGTGAGATTAGCCAGATTTTCAACCGTCGCGCCACGCCACGCATAAATGGCCTGATCATCATCACCAACCGCCGTAAACATAGACCGCTGGCCAGTCAGTGCACGCACCAGGCGATACTGGCAAACGTTTGTATCTTGATACTCATCGAGCAGCATATAATGCACCCGTGCCTGCCAGCGCTGCCGCACTTCTTCATTGGTTTCGAGCAACATGGCCGGCAAGCGGATCAAATCATCAAAGTCGACCGCCTGATAGGCTGCCAGCGTTGCGCTGTAGCTGCGATACACTTTGGCGGCCTCGGCTTCGCTGGGTGAGCCGGCGCTACGTTCAGCCGCATCGGGCTCCATAAGCGCGTTCTTCCATAGCGAAATATTTTGCTGCACGGCACGCAAGCGGGCTTTGTCGGTCGTAGCGAGCAGCTCTTGAATAATAGCCAGCCCGTCATTGGCATCCAGAATCGAAAACGAAGGCTTCAAGTTAACGTGCCGGGCTTCTTCACGCAAAAACCGCAAGCCCAGCGAATGAAATGTGCTCACCGTCAGACCTTTGGCCATTTTGGCATCTACCAGCTGTCGCACCCGCTCTCCCATCTCACGCGCTGCCTTATTGGTAAACGTGAGCGCAATAACCTGCTTTGCCTGATACCCGCATTCGCGCAACAGATAGGCAATTTTTTGCGTAATGACGCGCGTCTTGCCACTGCCCGCTCCCGCCAGCACCAGACACGGGCCGTCAAGATACAGCACCGCCTCACGCTGCATGCTATTCATGTCAGGCGCTACAGTGGAGCCGCGAGTGGAGTTCATATGGGCGTCATTTATATTTCGAGCGGATCGACTTCGAGGTGGTAACGCACCTTAAACCCGCGTGCAAACGTTGGCAGCACAGAGCACCAGGCAGATAGAAACTCTTGCAAGGCACGACGATGCGCGCTCTCTACCAGCAGCTGGGCACGCTCAATATGTGCAACCCGCACAACCCGCAGCGGTACGGGATCATAGATAGTGATGGCTGAGGCGGTAGAAAAACGCGATGCATCTTGATCTGGCAAAGCACGGGCCCCTTCCAGAAACGCCAGCGCATCCGCCAGAGCCTTGCCCTCGGCAGTCAGCAAGGCCTGGTATGCATAAGGCGGAAGCCCGACCGCCTTGCGCTCGTCAAGGCCATGCCGCGCAAACCCGACATAATCATGGCGTTGCAGAGCCTGGTAAACAGACTGTTCAGGATAATCGGTCTGGATAATAACCTCGCCACCCTTGGTGTGGCGACCTGCCCTGCCCGCCACCTGCATAAGCTGAGAAAAAAGACGCTCAGGAGCGCGAAAGTCTTGCGCAAACAACATGGCATCGGCATTAAGCACCCCCACCAGCCCCAGGCGCGAGAAATCATGCCCTTTCGCCACCATCTGTGTGCCTACCATTATGTCGATCTCGCCCGCATGCACCTTGTCAAAAAGTGCCTGCGCACTACCCTTGAGCCGCGTGCTGTCAGCATCAATGCGGGCAATACGTGCTTCGGGAAACAGTTCGGCCAGATGCTCTTCAACCCGTTGCGTGCCGCGACCCATGGGCTTGAGATCTTGATCACCGCAATCAGGGCAGGCAACAGGGACACGTGCCTGATAACCGCAATGATGACACTGCAAAAAATTTCTTCGTGCGCCACCACGATGCAGCACAGTGTACGCCGTGCATCGCGGGCACTGACTGACCCAGCCGCAAGACGCACAATTGAGCACCGGCGCGTAGCCGCGACGGTTGAGAAAAATGAGAACCTGCTCACCTGCTTCCAGGCGCAAGCCAGCCGCCTCGATCAGTTGAGGAGAAAAACCTTCACGCATAGCCAGGCGACGGGTGTCGACCAGACGTACTGAAGGCAGGCCCACATCACGTGCGCGCTCTGCCAGTGTGCAGCGCAGATAATGCCCGGTTTCAGCGTGGTTCCAGCTTTCGAGCGAGGGCGTCGCCGAACCCAGCACTACAGGTATGCCCAGATCATTGCCACGCCAGACCGAAAGATCGCGCGCCGAGTATCGCAAACCCTCTTGTTGTTTATAGGATGTGTCGTGCTCTTCGTCGACGATGATAAGCCCGAGTTCAGGCATAGGCGCGAACACGGCCATCCGGGTTCCGAGGAGCACCCTGGCTTCGCCGCGCTGCACTCTGACCCAGGCCCGCAAGCGCTCGCCGTCGGCCAGACCGCTGTGCATGACGGCCAGGGCATCGTGCCCGCCAAGCCCCGCCAGGCGCATTCTCAGCGACTGTTCAAGCTGCGGAGTGAGGTTGATCTCGGGCACCAGAAACAGCACCTGCTTTCCTCGCGCCAGCACATGCTGGGCGACGTGCATGTACACCTCGGTTTTACCACTACCTGTCACCCCGTGCAGCAACACCGCTTTATGGCCTTGCAGCGCAGCAATCTGCGTGACCGCATCAGACTGACTGGCGTTGAGTAGCGGGGGCACATCGGGCGCGACCGAAACCTTGCTTTGCACGCCGGAGCGCTTGTCCATGCGCGACACTGGCCCGCCCGCCGAACGCTTGCCCTGATACGCGCCTATGCGTCGCAAAGGCGCTGGCAAGGTGGGCAGCATAACCTCGCCCAGGGGGCGTTGATAGTATTGGGCAGCAAACGAGGCCAGCCGCAACCAGTCAACAGGAAACGGAGGCAGATCGTCGAGTACCTGGTCGACCTCACGCACCAGCGACACGTCAAGCGCAGGCTGTTCTGGTGTGTCGACAACCACGCCTACCAGCTTGCGCCGGCCGAATGGAACAATGACGCGTGTGCCTACTTGAACGGGAATTAAAACCTTGTAGTCGAACAAGCCTTGCAGCGGCACATCGAGTGCCACGCGCACCCAACCGCCCGACGCCTCACCTGTATCGGATACGGGCAGCGGCTGACTGGACGAAGGGATATCGGGCATGAAGACTTCAAGTAAATTCTGAATGGAGGTTGAACAAGCCAGTGACTACGCGCCTTTTGAGGATCACCAGGCAGCCTGTGGATAACTTTGGGGAAAAGTCAATCAACAACCTGGGGAAAGTCAATGCTCAATATCGAAAAAAAACGCAAAAATAATTAAAACTCAGGCTTTTCCCAATAAAAACAATAACTTAAATAACACTGCAAGAACGTAACTTAGGTTTAAATTTTAATTGTGCACAGCAATGAAAACTGTGCACAACCAAAGAATATAAGAAGTGTTAATCAGGGATTTCCTGTATTTTCAGACACCTGGCTTGTGCTTGCTGCGGCTGTAAGTATGAACCTCATCAACCAGCGCTGCCACCGCCTCTGGCGGTGTGAATCTGGAAATACCGTGCCCGAAATTGAATACATGGCCGCCGGAGCCCACATCGCCAAAGTCGTCAACAACCCGGCGCACTTGGGTGCGGATGGCGGCCTCGCCCCCAAACATAGCCATAGGATCAAGGTTGCCTTGCAGCGCTACGGCGTCGCCGGTGCGGCGACGAATCTGGGTGAGATTGGCCGTCCAGTCGAGGCCGACAGCATCACAGCCGGTGCTGACAATGTCTTCGATCCATTGCGCGCCACCTTTGGTAAACAGAATGACCGGAACGCGCCTGCCTTCGTTTTCTCGGATAAGGCCCTGAATGACTTTATTGCTGTAGGCCAGCGAAAACTCTTGAAAGAGACCATCTGCCAGTACCCCACCCCAGCTGTCGAAGATCATGACGGCTTGGGCGCCCGCCTGAATCTGGGCATTGAGGTATTGCAGGGTTGCCTGGGCGTTGATCTCGAGAATTTGATGCAGAAGATCAGGCCGGGCGTACAGCATGGATTTGATGAGTTGGTACTCTTTGGTGCCTTCGCCCTCAACCATGTAGCAGGCGACTGTCCAGGGGCTGCCGGCAAAACCGATGAGTGGTACTTTACCGTCGAGCTCTTTACGGATGAGGCTGACAGCGTCAAACACATAGCGCAGCGAGTCGAGATCAGGGACTTTCAGTTTGCGCACATCATCTTCGGTACGTACAGGATGGGCAAACTTTGGGCCCTCGCCAGCGACGAAGTCTAGCCCCAGCCCCATGGCGTGGGGAATGGTCAGAATATCAGAGAAGAGAATGGCCGCGTCGAGGTCAAACCGCTGCAGAGGCTGGAGGGTGACCTCGCAGGCGTATTCGCGATTCTGGGCCAATGCCATAAATGACCCGGCCCGCGCACGCGTTTCGTTGTATTCGGGCAAATAACGGCCTGCCTGGCGCATTAGCCAGACAGGCGTGTAGGGAACAGGCTCACGCAGCAAGGCGCGCAGCAGGATGTCATTTTTGAGGGCTGGAGCAGTCACGTCTATCCTTATAAGCAAGACTAGTGATTTTACCGCCGTGGGCGGGAAACGGTTTGGGACCGTTACGAAAAGGCCGGGCATCGATGTCGTGTTTGCGCATCAACGCCCAAAACGCGCGACGGTGTTTCTGGACCGCACGGGCCGCCATGGCGATGTTACCCGAATGCCGGCTGAGCGCCGCAGCGATGTAGACTTTTTCAAAGCGCTCTATCACCCGGGACTTGGCCATGCGAAACGATTCTTTGGTTACCGAACAATATGAGGCGGAGGCCCGGGCAAATGCGTCAAGCTCGGCACTGCCGAAGTCGTGTTCGTTGTCGGCAGAAGGGTAAGACACCAAACCGTGCCCGGACCCGTTCATGGCAGGCACAACCGCATAGCTTAACGGATATTCGCGTACTGAGGAAACCGCCCTGCCAAGAGACATCGCAGGACGCCTCGCCTCGAGCAGGCGCTCGACGCGCACCCGCAGCTCTTCGAAGCATGCGGACTCTTGCACAAAGTCGTTTGCACCCAGAGAGCATAAGTCATTAAGGGCCGCAGCACGCAGTCCCCGTGCCATGACGACTACCGGCGTACGCAAGGCGTTGCCCAGGCCGGCAAGCATGGTACGGGCCCACGCCAGATTGGTTTCGGTGACGGGGATAAGGCAGGCATCATAGCGGTGCAACCTGATGCCGCATGATTGAAGCACGTTTAAAGAGCTGGGGTCGGCAATATCGACGCTGTCGCACAGACGGTGAATATGGACACGCCCCCCGGCCTGCGGCCCTAGCCACGAGCTAAACCAGCTATCAGTGCAGAGCGTACCAAATACGGCGCAATCAAGATGTTCACGCATGATGTTTCCAGGTAGTGAATCAAGGCGTCAAGATTACGCAGCCGCGCAAATGAGAACAATTCGCAAAAACAACATATCGGAAAATACGCAGGCCTGGCGTACTGAGTAATCTGCGCATTTGGCTTAAGGAGGAAGCACGTGACTCTGCTCGCAACCGGTCTGCGTATGCGCATGATCAGACCGGATGCTTAGAGGGTACCGGGATAGATGCCGCCATCGAGCACCAGATTCTGGCCTGTTATGAATCCTGCCTGACCACTGCACAGATAGGCACAGGCGTCACCAAACTCTGGCGGCTGGCCATATCGTCGCGCGGGGATGCCATCAAGCCTGGCCCGCAGCACTTCATCGACAGTTTTGCCTGCCTGCTCAGCTTTAGTGGCTGCGGTTTGTCTGAGCCGGTCGGTTTCAAATGGGCCGGGAAGCAGATTGTTGATGGTCACGTTGTGCTGCACGACCTGCCGCGCAAGGCCCGCTACGAACCCGGTCAGCCCTGCACGCGCGCCATTGGACAGCCCCAGAATATCAATAGGCATTTTGACGGCGGCAGAAGTGATGTTGACGATGCGGCCATGCCGCCGCTCTATCATCGTGTCGACCACCGCCTGAATAAGTGCAATAGGCGTATACATGTTGGCATTGAGCGCCGTCATCCAGTCTTCCTTACTCCACTCCCGGAAGTCGCCAGGCTTGGGGCCACCGCTGTTGGTCACCAGAATATCGGGCACGCCACATGCGGCCAGTGCGGCGACACGCCCTTCTGACGTCGTGATGTCTGCCGCAACAGCGGTCACCTGTGAGCCTGTCGCATCACGTATGGCCTGAGCCGCCTCTTCGAGCACATCGGCGTGCCGGGCCACGATCGTCACAGCAGCACCTTCGCGCGCCAGAGACATGGCGCAGGCATAACCCAGCCCTTTGCTCGCACCGCAAACCAGCGCCGTCTTTCCTGCAAGCTGTAAATCCATTTTTCACTCCTTGTTCGAGGCGCGTACACATTGCTTGCACCGATAGCCGATGATATCTCAGACTGGTTGCAAGCTCGGGGTAGATAGCTTCAGCCCCCGCAGCCTTACAACAACGCTGGACGCCCGCAGGATGACTTCGACACGCACAGCCAAGGGGTGGCGGCGTGGACTTGTGTTCGACACTCACAGCCAGCGGTGCGCAGCATAGAAATATCCTCCAAACTCGCGCCCCTAGATTGGTAGCACGGGGATACTTAGGCACTAACGGTCATAGGTGCGTAGCGGAGGGATACTTCGACATTCACGGCCTTGGCAGCGCTAAAGAAAAAGGCCAACTCTACATGAGCCAGCCTTTTCTTTGTGACTGCAATGACGGCCAAGCCGTCATGCTTTACATGTGCATCAATGCCTGCGTTTGCCGATATCACGGAAGCGACGAGCAGCGGCGGCCTGAGCTGCCAACATGGCAAGTTCAGCCTCGACCACAGCGATGTCGGTTTTGTCTTTGGCGTCACGCAAAGCCTCTTCGGCCTTTCTACGGGCTTCGAGCGCTTTGGCTTCGTCGAGGTCTTCAGCCCGGATTGCCGTGTCGGACAACACGGTAACCGTACCTGGCTGAATCTCAAGTATGCCGCCAGCAACAAAAATGCTGAGCTCTGAGCCGTCGGCAAGAACGACCTTGACTGTACCAGGCCGAATGCGCGAGATAAGCGGCGTGTGACCGGGCAAAATACCCAATTCGCCGGACTCGCCAGGCAGCGTAACGAATTTTGCCTCACCAGCGAAAATCGATTCTTCTGCGCTGACTACGTCAACATGCAAGGTGGCCATGTGTAATCCTTATCAGAGGGCTTTGGCTTTCTCGAGCGCTTCGTCGATCGAGCCAACCATGTAAAACGCCTGCTCGGGCACCGCGTCGCACTCACCATCGACGATCATCTTGAAGCCACGCAGGGTTTCGGTCAGTGGTACGTACTTGCCGGGAGCACCGGTAAATACTTCTGCCACGTGGAAGGGCTGCGACAGAAAGCGCTGGATCTTGCGGGCGCGGGCAACAGCCTGTTTGTCTTCAGGTGAGAGCTCGTCCATGCCAAGAATAGCGATAATGTCGCGCAGCTCTTTGTAACGCTGCAGCGTTTGCTGTACACCACGAGCAACCGCGTAATGCTCTTCACCCACAACTTGCGGATCAAGCTGACGGCTGGTGGAGTCGAGCGGATCAACGGCGGGGTAAATACCCAGCGCAGCGATGTCACGCGACAGCACAACTGTAGAGTCAAGATGCAAGAAAGTGGTGGCAGGCGATGGGTCGGTCAAGTCATCGGCAGGCACATATACGGCCTGAATAGACGTAATGGAACCCGTTTTGGTCGAGGTAATACGCTCTTGCAGTTTACCCATTTCTTCAGCCAGCGTAGGCTGATAACCCACGGCCGAAGGCATACGCCCCAGCAGAGCAGACACTTCAGTACCGGCCAGCGTGTAGCGGTAGATGTTGTCTACGAAGAACAGGATGTCACGGCCTTCGTCACGAAACTTCTCGGCCATGGTCAGGCCGGACAACGCAACGCGCAGACGGTTGCCGGGGGGCTCGTTCATCTGACCGAACACCATGGCCACTTTGGATTCTTTCAGGTTATCCATTTGGATAACGCCGGCTTCAGCCATTTCGTGGTAGAAATCGTTACCTTCGCGAGTACGCTCACCCACACCAGCAAACACGGACAAACCGCTGTGCGCCTTGGCGATGTTATTGATGAGCTCAAGCATGTTAACGGTTTTGCCCACACCAGCGCCGCCGAACAGGCCGACCTTGCCGCCCTTGGCAAACGGGCAGACCAGGTCAATAACCTTGATGCCGGTTTCAAGCAACTCTACCGAAGGAGCAAGCTCGTCAAACTTGGGAGCGTCCTGGTGAATGGAGCGTGTTTCTTCGCTAAGAATGGGGCCGCGCTCGTCAATGGGACGACCCAGCACATCCATGATGCGACCCAGAGTGCCTTCACCAACGGGCACCGAAATGGCTGCGCCCGTGTTGGCAACTTCCATGCCACGACGCAGACCATCGGACGAACCCATGGCAATGGTACGGACAACGCCGTCGCCCAGCTGCTGCTGTACTTCGAAAGTAAGCCCTTTTTCTGCAAAACTGGAACTGTCATCTACAAGCTTAAGCGCGTCGTAGATTTTTGGAATGGTGTCGCGGGGGAACTGAATATCCACCACGGCGCCGATGCACTGAACGATGGTACCGTTGCTCATGTTTAGTCCTTGCTAAATATCTTTGACGGGATGCCTTTCTGTTATTGCTTAAACAGCGGCAGCTCCCCCCACGATTTCTGAAATTTCTTTGGTAATGGCTGCCTGGCGGGTTTTGTTGTAAACCAGCTCAAGGTCACTGATAACTGTTTTGGCGTTATCGGATGCCGCCTTCATGGCGACCATGCGCGCAGACTGCTCCGATGCCATGTTTTCTGCTACAGCCTGATAAACCAGGCCTTCTACATAGCGCAACAGCAAATCGTCGATGACGGATTTGGAGTCGGGCTCGTAGATGTAGTCCCAGCCATATGTCGACTTGACCTGCTCTGCGCTGTCAGCACCCTCGCCGGCCTGGAAAGGATCAGACAAACCGTCGGGCAAAGGCAGCAAACGCATGAACGTTGGCTCCTGGCGCATGGTATTGACGAAACGGTTGGTCGCCAAATACACAGCGTCAATCTTGCCAGATTCGAAGTCGTCGAGCTGTACCTTGATGGCACCAATCAGGCGGTCGAGGTTGGGCGCATCGCCCAGCTGCACTTCCTGCGAAACCAGATTGGCACCAATGCGTGTCAGCACGCCGACCCCTTTACTGCCCAGCCCCGTAGCCTGAACTTCGATGCTTTTTGCGCGAAATTCTGAAAGACGGGCAAGCACCAGACGCATAAGGTTGGTATTGAGGCCGCCGCACAGACCCTTGTCTGTTGTGACGACCACCACCCCAACCGAACGAACTGCCTTGGGCTCGATCATGTATGGATGCGAATAATCAGGATGCGCCTGCATCAAATGAGAGGCGATCTCGCGCACCTTGGTGGCATAGGGACGGCCTGCACGCATCCGTTCTTGCGCCTTGCGCATCTTGGATGCCGCCACCATCTCCATGGCTTTGGTGATCTTGCGCGTGTTTTGCACGCTCTTGATCTTGGTTCGAATTTCCTTAATTCCGGCCATCGCTCTTCCCTGATAGGGCGTTATCGTGGGGCAAACACTGCTTGCCCCACACTACGTTAGGATACTGAAGCCTGGGCCTCATCACCCTGGTCGGTGAATTAATAAGCACCGTGCTTTTTGAATTCTTGAACGGCGGCAACCATTTCGGCTTCGTCATCCTTGGACAGTTGTTTGGTGTCCTGGATACGCTGAATCATGCCTTCATGCTTGGACTTCAGGAAATCGCGCAATGCTTTCTCGAACGGAAGAATCTGTTCGACTTCGAGATCGTCCAGGTAGCCATTGTTCACCGCGAACAGCGAGACAGCCTGTTCCCAAACTGTATTCGGGTGGTATTGGGGTTGCTTTAGCAGCTCAACAACACGCTTGCCGCGCTCTAGCTGACGACGCGTCGCTTCGTCAAGATCGGAGGCAAACTGCGAAAACGCCGCCAGTTCGCGATACTGCGCCAAGTCGGTACGAATACCGCCCGAGAGCTTCTTGATGACCTTGGTTTGTGCTGAGCCACCCACACGCGACACTGAAATACCGGCGTTAATGGCAGGACGGATACCAGCGTTAAACAGGTCGGTTTCCAGGAAGATCTGGCCGTCGGTAATGGAAATAACGTTAGTCGGCACAAAGGCAGAAACGTCACCAGCCTGGGTTTCGATGATAGGAAGCGCAGTCAGTGAACCGGTTTTGCCTTTGACTTCACCCTTGGTGAAGTTTTCTACGTATTCTTCATTGACACGAGCGGCACGCTCAAGCAAACGGGAGTGCAGATAGAAAACGTCGCCGGGGTATGCTTCGCGGCCTGGCGGGCGGCGCAACAGCAGCGAAACCTGGCGATAGGCCCACGCTTGTTTGGTCAGGTCATCATAAACGATGAGGGCATCTTCACCGCGATCACGGAAGTACTCGCCCATGGTGCAGCCCGAATAGGCAGCCAGGTATTGCATGGCGGCTGATTCGGAAGCAGCCGCAGCCACGATGATGGTGTACTCAAGTGCACCGTGCTCTTCGAGCTTGCGTACCACGTTACTGATCGTGGAGGCTTTTTGCCCAATGGCGACGTAAACACACGTTACGTTTTGGCCACGTTGAGCGATGATGGTGTCAACGGCAACTGCAGTTTTACCGGTTTGACGGTCACCAATGATCAGCTCGCGCTGGCCACGACCGATTGGCACCATGGCGTCGATAGCCTTGATACCGGTTTGCAGCGGTTGCGATACCGATTTACGGGCAATAACCCCGGGCGCAACTTTTTCGATGATGTCTGTGGCGGCGGCATTAATGGGGCCTTTGCCGTCGATGGGCTGGCCCAGCGCGTCAACCACCCGGCCACACAGCTCGGGGCCCACCGGCACTTCAAGAATGCGACCAGTGGTTTTTACCGGATCGCCTTCCGACACGCCGGTGTAGTCGCCCATAATAACGGCGCCAACCGAATCGCGCTCGAGGTTGAGCGCCAAACCGAAGACGTTGTTGGGAAACTCGAGCATTTCGCCCTGCATCACATCGGACAGACCGTGAATGCGAGTAATACCGTCGGACACGGAAACGACCGTGCCCTGTGTGCGAACGTCGGTAGACGCGCCCAGGCCTTCAATGCGGCTCTTGAGCAGTTCGCTGATCTCTGACGGGTTAAGTTGCATGTTCAGACTCCTGGAATCCTGTTGATCTGGCCGCGTCAGGCGACCAGTGCATCGCGCATGCCGGTCAGCCGGGCCTGCACGGAAGTGTCAAGTACTTGGTCTCCGACCACCACACGGACGCCGCCAATAAGCGAGCGATCAACGGCAATGGACGGTTTGAGCTTGAGGCCGAACTTCTTTTCCAACCCGGACACAAGATCGCGAACCTGCTCTTCAGAGAGCTCGAACGCGCTGGTAATCTGGGCCAGCGCCGAACCTTCACGCCGGTTTTTAAGCGTTTCGAACTCTTGGGCAATTTCGGGGAGCACCAAGACACGGTTGTTGTCGACCAGCAGCCCAATGAAATTTTGCGCCCAGGGCGACAACGGTGTTTTGATCAGGCTGGAAAACAGCTCGATACGTTGAGCCGCATTGAGCCGCGGATCGGTAAGTGCCTCGCGCACGTCATCCAGGCTTGCCACTGCGGCAAGCTCGGACACCAGACTGGACCAAGACTCCAGGTCGGCCTGGTCGTCGAGAGCCGCCGCGAACAGCGCTTCGGCGTACGGTCTGGCGATTGTGGATAGTTCAGCCATGGCTTGCCCCGCGATTAGAGTTGAGCCTTAAGCTGATCCAACAGCTTGGCATGGGCCTGCACATCGACTTCGCGCTCGAGAATTTGCTCTGCGCCTTTAACGGCCAGCAAGGCCACGTCATTGCGCAGTGATTCACGAATGCGCTGCACCTCTTGGTCGGCGTCTTGTCTAGCCTGAGCCACGATACGAGCTTTTTCAACCTCGGCTTCGCGGCGGGCTTCGTCAATGAGCGCAGCCGCCTGTTTCTCGGCTTCGACCATGCGGCCATGGTTTTCCGTTTTTGCAGATGCCTCGATCAGGCTGATGCGCGCCTGGGCCTGGGCCAGATCGGCCTTACCCTTGTCGGCGGCCGCAAGGCCATCGGCAATTTTCTGACGGCGGTCATCCATTGCTTTCGTGAGGGGCGGCCATACGAATTTCATCGTAAACCAACCCAAAACGAAAAACACGATCATCTGAAAAAAGAGAGTCGCGTTTAAATTCACGGTCGTTTCCCTTTAAACCACTGGTGACAGGCGGCCTGTGCCGCATGACACCTGATGTTCAAGCCGCAAACCCGCCCCGAGGCGGCCTTGCGGCGGCTAGGCCCGACAAAACGGGCCGCAAATGCTTAGCCGACGAACGGGTTGGCGAAAGCGAACAGCATGGCAATACCTACACCGATCAGGAATGCAGCGTCGATCAGGCCGGCAAGCAGGAACATCTTGGTTTGCAAGGCATTCATCAACTCAGGCTGACGAGCCGAAGCTTCGAGGTATTTACCTCCCATCAGGGCAATACCAATGCAAGCACCGAAAGCGCCCAGACCAATAATAATACCGCAAGCTAGAGCAACGAAAGCAACGTTGGTCATGACAACTCCTTGGTTAATAACTATGTAATCAAAATACTAAAACTGGAAAACTGCTTTGCAAGACATTCTTGCATCCTCGACTGGACGAGCGCGCAGCCCGCCCCAGCCGAAACCGATTTAATGACCTTCGTGAGCCTGCCCCACATACACCAGGGTCAGCATCATGAAAATAAAGGCCTGCAACAGCACGATAAGGATGTGGAAAATAGCCCACGCCGTACCCGCCAATATGTGACCCACACCCAAGCCGAGGCTTGAACCATTAAACCCGGTCCATGCGCCACCCATAAGGGCGACCAACATAAAGATAAGCTCGCCGGCAAACATGTTGCCAAACAACCGCATGCCTAGCGATACCGACTTGGCGGCGTACTCGATGACGTTCAGCAGGAAGTTGAACGGCGCGAGCACCACCCCGGCCAGGCCCGGAGCATGGAAGGGAGCGATAAACAATTCTTTGAAGAAACCACCGGGGCGCTTGATTTTGATGCCGTAATAAAACATGAGCAACAGCACACCCAGCGACATACCCATTGGCACGTTAAGGTCAGCCGTAGGCAAAATACGATGGTAATAAAGAGGATCACCGTGCTCGGCACCCAGCCCGGTAACCTTGAAGATCCAGGGAAGCAGGTCGACAGGCACCAGATCGAGCGCATTCATGAGGATGATCCACACGAACACGGTAAGCGCCAGAGGCGACATAAAGCGACGGGTAACCTCGTTGGGGATAATGCTCTTGGATTCGTTTTCAACCATGTCGACCAGCATTTCGACACCCATTTGAAAACGACCTGGCACCCCGGTAGTGGCGCGGCTTGCAGCGCGCCACAGAACGAAAATAACGATAAGCCCCATAAGCAGGGACCAGAACAGGGAATCGTAGTTGACGAAATCGAAGTTGGCGATAACAGTCTGTTTCTCGCCCATGTTATTCAGGTGAACCAGGTGATGCTGAATGTACCCGGACTGTGGCGATATGTCACTAGCAGCCATCTGAATGAGCCTTTATCCTGTTAATAAGACAGGGCACATCGCCCCGATTTTTTATTACTTAAAAAAACTATGGCAACCGGCGTGAAGCCAGTAACAACACATAGCCCTTCAATACAAACAGCAAACCTACTACCAGCGCCGGCCAAACCACCCACCCGGAACCCAGCCAGGCCGCCAGACCAAGCACGATAACTGCCGTACCCAGCTTGAACGCCTCGCCCACGAAAAACGTGAATGGGCTGCTTTGTGCGGGCCCCCAGAGGCCAACCAGCAATCGCAGTGCAAAAATGGCATTAGGAACCAGATAGGCGCAACCACCGATCAGCGCTGAAGCTGCCGCAGCACGCCCCGACACCAGCCAGCTTGCCAGCACAGCTACGCTGAGCATAATGGCCTGGGCAACTATTACCCGGACAATGCCTTTGCTTGCGCGCTGATTTATGGCCGCACGGTCACGCTCTGTGAGCACTAACCTGGTGTCGCCCCCGCCTTCTGTTTCGCTAGGCTTGTCGCTGCCTTCAGTATTTTCAAAACCCATGGCTGTTAACGACAAACCTTTTAATTACCGCAATGCGTAAAACCCCGAGAGTATAGCGTTTAATCGTTTGCTTAAGCAAACTGTCAGGCAGACCGGTTACATTTAACCCGCTTATCGTGTTGTTGATCTGCCTCACTGGCTTAATCTATTTATGCTGAAAATCGGGTTTGCGCTTCTCGACAAAAGCCTTCATGCCTTCTTTTTGATCTTCGGTTGAAAACAATGCATGAAAATTACGGCGCTCGAACATAAGCGTATCGTTGAGCGAACCTTCGTACGCCATGTTTACGCATTCTTTCGCCATCATGACCGAAGGCAGCGACATGGATGCGATGACAGTTGCGGCCTCAATGGCTTCATCAAGCACCCTGTCTGCCGGTACGACGCGTGAAACCAGGCCTGCGCGCTCGGCCTCTTCGGCGTCCATCATACGTGCGGTGAGTATTAGGTCCATCGCCTTGGCCTTGCTGATGGCGCGCGGAAGCCGCTGGGTGCCACCATAGCCTGGAATGACCCCCAGCTTGATTTCGGGCTGACCGAATTTCGCATTGTCGGCGGCAATGATAAAGTCGCACGTCATGGCCAGCTCGCAGCCACCGCCCAGTGCATAACCTGCAACGGCGGCAATAATGGGTTTGCGGATACGCTTGATGGCCTCCCAGTCGCCGCCCAGGTAATCAGCCTTGTACACGTCCATATACGACCAGCCCTGCATGGCACCAATATCGGCGCCTGCCGCAAAGGCTTTGTCACTTCCGGCAAGCACCATGGCGCCGATGTTATCGTCGGCATCAAAAGCACGCATGGCTTCGACAAGCTGAGATATCAACTCGTTGTTGAGCGCGTTCAACGCCTTGGGCCTGTCTATGGTCAGAATGGCAACCCGTCCACGCACTTCTGTTTTCATCATTGGTGTGGTCATGCCGTCTCCTTGAAAAGTTAATTAATATAGAGCCATGAAAAACGAATATGTACTTTATACCGTAACGCCTTGCGACCTGGCAGGCCATCGACTTGATATCAGCCTCACTATCCAGAGCCCTGACCCCAAAGGCCAGATACTGGCAATGCCCGCCTGGATACCTGGCAGTTATCTTATTCGAGATTTCTCCAGACAGGTGGAAACCATACGCGCACACAGCGCAGGCAAGGCCGTTGCCATCAGCAAGTCATCGACACACGCCTGGCAATGCGCGCCCTGCGACGGGCCGCTGGTGATCGACTACACGATTTACGCGTGGGATCTCTCGGTGCGCAGCGCTCATGTCGACGAAACGCATGCCTTCTTCAATGGCACCAGCGTTTTTCTTTCGGTAAAAGGCCAGGAGCACCAGCTCTGTCATGTACGTCTGTGTCCGCCCCCCCGCACCCAGGCGCGCAGCTGGCGTGTATACACCAGCCTGCCCGAAGCAACGGGCCACCCCCAGGCCGCGCGGCGCAATGGGTTTGGCATGTATGCCGCACCCAACTACGACGCACTGGTCGACCACCCTGTTGAGATGGGCCTGCCGCAAGTGGCACGGTTTCGCGTTCATGGCGCCCTGCACGAACTGGTCTTTACAGGCGTGGCGCCCAACCTCGACCTTAAGCGCATCGTCGCTGACGTAAAGCGCATATGCGCCGCTCAGATCGCATTCTTTGATCCCGAAAGCAAGAAGGCGCCGTTTCTCGACAGCTCAGACCGTTATGTATTCATGACCATGGTCACTGACGACGGCTATGGCGGGCTTGAACATCGTGCTTCCACGGCCCTCATGGCCGGGCGTCGCGACCTGCCTGTACTGGGCCGCGCAGACGCCGGGACGGGATACCAGACCTTTCTGGGCCTGGTAAGCCATGAGTACTTCCACACCTGGAACATCAAACGCATCAAACCCGCTGCATTTGCACCGTACCGATTCGACAGGCCTAATCACACCACCCTGCTGTGGGTCTTTGAAGGCTTTACTTCCTATTACGACGATCTGATGCTTTTGCGCTCAGGCGTTGTCACGGAAACCGACTATCTGCGCATGCTGGGCAAGGTGATTGCCTCCGTGCACAGCACGCCTGGCCGCACCAAGCAAAGTGTGGCAGAAAGCTCGTTTGACAGCTGGACGCGCTTTTACAAGCAGGACGAAAACTCACCCAACGCGCTGGTCAGTTACTACACCAAGGGTTCGTTGATTGCGTTGGGCCTGGACTTGCTCATTCGCAATGAAACCAACGGCCAGCGGTCGCTAGACGATGTCATGCTCCTGATGTGGGACCGCTTTGGTCGCGATTTTTACCAAAACGGAGCCGCAAAGGGTCTGGCTGAAAACGCCATGCAGCAAATCATCTTGGATGCGACGGGTGTTGATGCGTCATCCTTCATTGAGCACTATGTATGGGGCCGCGAAGACGTTCCCCTGCACACACTGTTTACTGCGCAAGGCTTTGCCATGAACTGGGCACCCGCCTCGCCCCTGCCTGCCCTGGATATCCGGGTGCGCGCGGAACACGGCGAAACACGGATCAGCACGGTTCTGGAGAATGGCGCCGCGCATGCAGCGGGCATCTCGGCGGGCGACACATTGGTGGCTGTCAATGGGCTGCGCGTGTCTGACCCTGCTTCGCTGGACGGGCTGCTCGCCGCCTACCAGCCCGGCGACAGGGTAAAGGTGCATGTGTTCCGTCGGGACGAGCTGCGCGTGTTTACGGCCGCATTGCGCGAGCCAGTCGCGACGCAATGCACGCTTGAACGCATAGAAGAAGTGCCAGCGTCTTGACGCCTCTAGTTTCACCCGGCCTGTGCTCCCCGGCACCACCGATGCTGGTGCCGATGTAGGTGCTGACGTAGGAGCCGATGCAGGCACCTTGAACTACCGACAGGCCGCCTCGGTGCGCGCCTGTATGGCCTTGGCTGCTGTCACGCCGTCGGCCAGCGCCGTTACGACGCAGGGGTGCAATCGCTGGGCGACCTCGCCAATGGCATATACGCCTGGCACGCTGGTCTGGGCGGTTTCCATGTCGGTGGCGATAAACCCGCGCGCGCTGCGGCGCAGATTCAGCGCGCCGGCAAATTGCATGCAGGGCTCCCAGCCATAAAAAACCATGATCAGATCATAGGTTTTGTCATTGACGCGCCGGGCCGCAGGACTAACCTGGTACGGCCCGACATTGACAGAACTGCCGGGAAACAGCCGGACAAACTGATGCTGCGCCCTGACGGTGCGCGCGTACAAATCCACTTCAGCGCCATGTTCTATGGCATACAGGGCATTTTCAAAAGCATTGTCGCCGCCGCCCAGGACCGCCACGCGTTTTCCCTGAAACGCTTGCGAAACAATATGGGTGCCAGGGCCCACCAGAATACCTTGCGCCTCTATACCTTCACACTGGGGCAGTGTGCGGGCGCGCACGCCTGTTGCCAACACCAGATGGCGGGCAAGCAAGGGAGCCGTTTGGCCCGCAACATAGAGTTCATAGCCGACGGCAACGGCCACGGCACGCTCGGCCGCACTGGACAGCAAGATGGGCACAGCAGCCTGCTCAAGGCTTAGAGCCAGGTTCTCGGCCACCTGAGGACCGGTAAAACCTGGCAGTGATGCGTTCCAGTTATCAGCAAAAGAGTGGCTCAGACAAAGACCGCCTATGGCGGGACCTCGCTCGACCAGAACTGGCGCCAGGCCCAGACGCGCAAGCCAGACCGCGCAAGACACGCCTGCCGGGCCACCGCCGACTATGGCCGCATCGTAGATAGTGTTTTCTGCGTGCATGCAAATTCCAACATACAATTAAGCCTATTCTACAAGGCTGATTTCATGCCCACACGACGCATATATTTTTCGCAGCTTGCACTCGACGCACACATTGGCATTCTTGAGCACGAATTGCGTGCCACCCAGCCGCTGCATATTGACGCCGAATTCGACGTTGATGTCACCCAAGAGGTGCATGATCAGAATATTCAGACGGTGCTCGATTACCGGCTGTTGCGCAACGCGATCGTTGACGAGTGCACACGGGCGCATGTCAACCTGCTCGAAACCTTGAGCGAGCGCGTGGTAAACCGCATACTGACAGAGTTTCCGACTGTACAGCAAGTAAGAATCCGCATCAGCAAACCGCTTGCATTTTCAGACTGCGCGTCTGTTGGCATCGAGCTGCAAAGAAGCCGCCAAAACGCCCCCACATAATCTCATGCACGCACATACCGATACCAGCGCCCCGGCGCACCCTGCTAGCCGCAGCGAGCAAAAACAGCGCACTGACCAGAACAAGCTGGCCAAACGCCTGCTTCGCGAAACAGGCCGCGCCATCGCAGACTTTGGCATGATCGAAGACGGCGACAAAGTCATGGTCTGTTTGTCGGGAGGCAAAGACTCTTACACGCTGCTCGATATGCTGCTTACACTGAAGGCACGCGCGCCAATCAACTTTGAAATTGTGGCGGTCAACCTCGACCAGAAACAGCCCGGTTTTCCTGACCACGTGCTGCCCCAATACCTGGGCTCGCTAGGGGTGCCGTTTCACATAGAAACCCAGGACACCTATTCGGTTGTAACGCGTGTCATCCCAGAGGGCAAAACCATGTGCTCGCTGTGTTCGCGACTGCGGCGTGGCATTTTGTACCGCGTCGCCAGCGAACTGGGCGCTACTAAAATCGCGCTGGGCCACCATCGCGACGACATTCTGGCGACCTTTTTTCTGAACCTGTTCTACGGTGGCCGCATGAAAGCCATGCCGCCCAAGCTGATGTCAGACAATGGAGAGCATATCGTCATTCGCCCGCTGGCCTACGTGTCCGAGAAGGACATTATTACGTATGCCGCCCAGAAGCAGTTTCCCATCATCCCGTGCAACCTCTGCGGAACACAAGAAAACCTCAAGCGCGTTGAAGTCAGCCGTCTTATCGCTGAGTGGGACAAGAAGTTTCCAGGGCGCTCATGGAATATCTTCGGCGCCCTGACGCGTGTGGTTCCCAGCCATCTGATGGATCGCGACCTGTTCGACTTCGCGGGCATCATGGCCAACGGTGTAGCCAGTGAACACGGCGACAAGGCGTTTGACTCCGAACAGTTCGATGACCTGCCGACAGGCACGCCCACTGATGATGCCGGCATGGATGACACCCCGGCCCACCGTCGAGTCATCGCCATTACCGACCTACGTCGCTGACAACCATAGGCTGCCAGTGTTACCCTTTTAAAAGAAAAGCACGCCCTTCACGTGCTTTTTTTCATTTATGCTTACATCAATGTCCACAGGAGACGCCCTGGTGAACCCGAATGCGGCCTACCTCACGCTAAGCCGGCGCCTGCTCACAGCCTTTCTGGTTCTGTCGTGCGTGCTCGCCTCCCTTCTTGCCGGTAACAGCTACGCCCAAACCACAGCGAAGTCTGCCCCGGCGGAGGCAACGTCCTACACCGCGCTGGCGGATTTGCTTGAAAATGACAAAGCACGCGACCAGCTCGTGGATAAGTTGCGCGCCCTGGCATCGGAAGACACATCAGCCAAAAGCGACAAAAGCACTGCCGATACTGCAAACAAGGCCGATACCGGTGTCCCTTCGCTATCGCAGCGTCTGGCCGACTCCATCGACACCTTTTTAGCCGGTCTGGCTGGTGATTTTTCAGAAACAGCCTCCGTGGTTGCCGGCCTGGCAACGGGTTCTCCCGTTGCCGACTCAGGGCTGCACAGATGGAGCGGTGCGCTGAACGTTCTGGCTCTTGCCCTGGCAACGGTGCTGATCAGCTATATTATTTTGCGCCTGTTGGCCAGATTCGGCTTCTCCTGGCTAAACGTGTGGATCAGACGTGACGCCAAAACTGAGCAGCACGCGGCGCATACCACAAACGACGAGCCTGTCCCGCACCAACGCGCAGACAGAACCCTCGCCACCGAGAATGCAGCAGAACCAACGATAGAAGAAGTTGCGCATGGCCCCGCCATTAAAGAGCCAGAAGGACCAGGCCAGCATCGCTTCAAACACATCGCACTCAGTCGCAAGCTTATAGGTGTTGCCGCAGCACTGGGCATTGATATTTCCGCGACACTGCTCGCCGCTCTCGCCGGCTATACAGTCACACTGTCGTTGGCCGGCACCGGCAGCACCAGTCTCTTCGCATTTGAATTCATCAATGCCTTTGTCATGGTTGAAGCGGTTAAGGCACTTTCGCGCGGCCTGTTTGCCACACGCTATGACCAATTGCGGCTATTACCGCTTTCTCCCGAGGCGGCAAATTACTGGAATCTGTGGATTTCGCGGCTTATCACCGCAACAGGCTACGCCCTGCTGTTCATTGTTCCACTCGCAAACACCCTCTTCCCTGAGTCTGTTTCACATATCGTCGGCCTGATCATCATGCTGGGCGTGTATGTGTATGCGGTAGGGGTTGTCTGGAAAAACCGCAAGACAGTACGTGCCGGCCTACTGCGCCACGCCGATCAGGCCAGCGCCGCCATATTCGGCACACTGACCCGGGTGCTGGCACGCGTATGGCATATCGTCGCCATTCTTTATTTCACCGTTCTGCTTATTGTCAGTCAGATTGCGCAGCAAGAAGCACTCAGATTTATGGGCAGAGCAACCCTGCAATCTGCCATCAGCATTGGCGCAGGCGTATTGCTGGCCGCTGCACTGACCAAGTTGCTTGAACGGCATTTGTCGCTTCCGCACCGGTGGCGCGATGCTGTGCCCTCGCTTGAAGCGCGCGTCAATTCTTACGTGCCCGCCTTTCTCAGGTCTCTGCGGCTGCTGATTCTCATCATCGTTTCTCTCGTCGTGCTTGACGCCTGGCATGCCTTCGACCTGGCCGGTTGGCTCGAATCAAAAAGCGGGCAGAGCGTTATTACTCATCTGGTGCGCATCGGCCTCATTCTTGGACTTGCGGCTCTCAGCTGGACCGTCGTCGCCAGCCTGATCGAACACCGGCTTACCGGCAGCGGTGCCAGCCGGCGCCAGGTCACTGAGCGTCAGAAAACGCTACTTATGCTCTTTCGCAACGCAGCCGCTATTTTAATTGGCACCATGACGATATTGATTCTGCTCTCGCAGATTGGCATCAACATTGGGCCACTGATCGCCGGTGCGGGTGTTGCAGGCCTGGCCATTGGTTTTGGCGCACAAAAACTGGTGCAGGACGTCATTACCGGCATCTTCATCCAGCTTGAAAACGGCATGAACCAGAACGACATCGTCGAGGTGGCGGGCTTGTTTGGTACGGTAGAAAAAATAACGATACGCTCGGTCGTAATACGCTCACTGGACGGAGGCTATCATCTGATCCCGTTTTCAGTCATCGACCGTGTATCTAATCATACTCGCGACTTTGGCTATCATTATGGCGAATACAATATCGCGCATCGCGAAAGCGTGGACGAGGCTATTGCCCAGCTTGAGCTCGCCTTCCAGGACCTGATGAAAAACCCCACCTTGTCCAAAGAGGTTATGTCGAATATCGATATACCCGGGGTCACCGCACTTAATGAGCGAGGCTTTACCATCCGGGTGCTGATCAAAACAACGCCTGGCAATCAATGGGCCGTACAGCGCGCCTTCAACCGCCTGGTCAAAGAACGCTTTGATGCCGCTGGCATTGAATTGCCCTATCCGCAAACCGTCCTGCACTTTGGGCGTGACAAAGACGGCTATGCCGCGCCTGCCGAAGTGCACGCGGTAGAAGCGTTGAAGTCGTCGGTAGGCAAGGAGCCGCCACCCGGGCAGACCATGCGGCCGCTGACACCCGACGCAACGTAAACTGATGGAATATGTCTGTGTGCACGGGTGCGAGAAGCCCGATGCACATAGGCAGCCGCCTTCGGCTGGTCATTTATACAGACCCAGGAGCCTAATGGAGTAGACACCTCCGCACACAAAAAAAACAACGCTCTGTGCCGCGATGGCTGCAGGGCCTGTTTTTTTATAAGCGCCGGGTTGGACCGGAATGATTTCGAAAATGCCCGGCTCAGCCGTCCATGCCTTCCCAATGCGGGCCGTCGACACTGATGTCGAACAGCTCAAGCACACGGGCGACGGTGTGATCTACCATTTCATCGAGTGTTTTTGGGTGATGGTAAAACGCCGGAAGCGGCGGAAATATAATGCCACCCATTTCGGTCACCGATGTCATATTGCGCAAATGCGCCAGATTGAGCGGTGTTTCACGCACCATCATGACTAGTCGTCTGCGTTCTTTTAGAGTGACATCAGCCGCGCGAGTGATGAGATTGTCAGAAAAACCATGCGCGACCGCCGCCAGCGTGCGCATTGAGCACGGCACGACGACCATGCCTGCCGTGGCAAAGCCGCCGCTGGACAAGGCGGCACCTATGTCGCGAAAGCTGTAAACCTTGTCAGCCAAATCGTAAACCTGTTTACGATCCAGGCCGAGCTCGTACTTGATGTTGAGCACACCTGGAGGCGAAACCACCAGGTGTGACTCAATATCGGGCAAAGTGCGCAGCACCTGCAGCATACGTACGGCATATACAGCGCCTGTGGCGCCCGTTATGCCTATGACGATACGGCGCGCAGCGGTACCGCGCAATGGCGATGCCGCAGCCTCGCCTGTGCCGGAACCGCCACGATGATCATCAACCATATCTGTGCTGCCCTAAGGAGTACAGAACAGGTGTATGTGCCAGTGGCCCATCACGCAACGGCACCGGCTTCTTTCAGCGCCGTCGCAAGTTCACCATTTTCATACATTTCGGCAATGATGTCGGAACCGCCAATGAACTCGCCATTGACATACAGCTGCGGAATGGTGGGCCAATTGGCGAATTCTTTGATGCCCGCGCGCACTTCTTCGTCGTCAAGCACGTTGACTGTTACCAGCTTGCCGACGCCAGACGCTTGCAGAATCTGGATGGCGCGACCCGAAAAACCACACTGGGGTGCCTGTGCCGTGCCCTTCATGAACAGAACCACAGGGTTGCCTGTAACGGTTTCACGGATAAAGTCTTGAACGTCACTCATGATGATCTCGATTCCTGGAAAAATTCAATTATAAATACCACCGGTAACCCGTGGGATACCGGCAAGATCAGGCACACTGTCGACATCGGAAAACCCGGCATCGCGCAGCAAGCCACGCACCGCTTCGGCCTGGACCCAGCCATGCTCTACAAACAGCGCACCGCCTTTTTTAAGCCACTTACCTGCGCCCGCACTGATTATTTTGAGCGCTGACAGGCCGTTTTTACCATCAGTAAGGGCCATGCCCGGCTCAAAACGCAAATCACCCTGACTGAGGTGCGGATCAGACGCGTCAATATACGGCGGATTGGAAATAATAAGGTCAAAGCCATTATGCGCTGTGCCAGAAAGAGCATCGTACCAATTACCCGTCAAAAATTCGACTGAAGCACGTAAAGACTTTGCATTCTCTCTTGCGACACGCAGCGCTGCGGCGCTGGCATCGGTGGCCGTAACACGAACTCCAGGGTGCTCAAGTGCCATCGAAATGGCTATGACACCGGTACCTGTACCCAGATCGAGCACGCTTGGCCCTGCATCCGCGGCGTCGTCTGCCGGAAACGTGTCAGCCTGGCGCCTGCGGCGACCGCCCAGCCAGCTCAATGCCGTTTCAACCAGAACCTCGGTTTCGGGCCGTGGAATAAGCACATCAGGCGTCACCTGGAATTCTCGGCTCATAAATTCGCGATACCCGAGAATATAGGCCATGGGTTCACCGAGCAGACGCCGGCGCTCTAGCTGACGGTAGCGGGTTACGTGTTCTGGATCGAGCGTATCAGTGTCATGCGCGATAAGCCAGGAGCGAGGCACTTGCAGCACATGTTGCCAGAGCATACGCATTTCAAGGCGGGGCAGCCGGTTTTCGCGCAGCAAAACACGCAAGGTATCCATAGGGTTCGCCTTAATCCAGTGCCAGTGACGCCAACAGATCAGCCTGATGCTCGGCCAATAAAGCGCCAGTAAGCTCGTCGAGATCACCCTCGATGATGTTGTTAAGCTTATACAGTGTCAGGTTGATGCGGTGGTCGGTGACACGGCCTTGCGGGAAATTATAGGTGCGAATGCGCTCAGAGCGGTCGCCCGTGCCGACCAGGCTTTTGCGCTCGGCAGCCTCTTTATCGTGCTGCTCTTGCTGCACCTGGTTTTTTAGCCGGGCTGCCAGCACTTGCATGGCCTTGTCTTTGTTGCGATGCTGCGAGCGGTCATCTTGGCACTCTACCACCAGCCCCGTAGGCAGGTGAGTGATGCGAACAGCCGAATCTGTCTTGTTGATATGCTGGCCACCCGCACCGCTGGCACGGTAGGTATCAATGCGAAGATCACTGCTGTTAATGACGATATCGTTTTGCGCATCGGCTTCGGGCAGCACCGCCACCGTGCAGGCCGACGTGTGGATACGCCCCTGCGTTTCGGTTTCGGGCACGCGCTGCACGCGATGCGCCCCAGACTCAAACTTGAGTCGTCCGTAAACGCCGTCGCCTTCGATGCGGGCAATAACCTCTTTGTACCCACCCACCTCGGCCTCGTTGGCTGACATGATCTCTACGCGCCAGCCCTGATGTTCTGCGTAGCGACTGTACATGCGAAACAAATCACCAGCAAACAATGCACTTTCATCACCACCAGTGCCCGCACGAATTTCAAGAAAAACACTGCGGCTGTCGTCAGGGTCGCGCGGAAGCAGCAAAACCTGCAGCTCATCTTCGAGCTGTTCTATCTTATCTTTGCTTATCTTTACTTCTTCTTCAGCCATTTCCCGCATTTCGGGATCAGACATCATGTCTTGTGCCGCTTGCACATCGGCTTCGGCCGCTTCATAAGCATTGAAAGCGTTCACGACGGGTTCAAGTTCAGCCCGCTCGCGCGTAATCTTGCGGTAGCGGTCCATATCATTGGCGATCTCGGGCTCGGCAAGCAGGGCATCGACTTCGATTAACCGGTGAGCAAGTTGCTCCAACCGGTTTCGCATGGAAGTTTTCATAGGGACAAGAGTAAATCAGTGATGGAGGCGGATGCAGAATAGCATCAGCCAGGCGGCTATTGGAACAGGCCAGCGCCGCTAACGCCTGCGGTCGACGCGGGGAAGCAGACGCGGCAACAGGTTAAGCAATTGCTTGCGCTCGTCGTCTTCGGTACGATTTAGCGCCACAAGAGGCCCATGCATGTATTTTTGCGTAAGGCCATGGGCTAGTTGCTCTATGACCAGCTCGGGCGCATCGCCCCGCGCCAGCATACGACGGGCACGTTCGAGTTCGCTCTCGCGCACCTGATCGGCAGCCTGCTGAAAATCAATAATGGCAGGCACCACCGCACGTGTTTGCAGCCAATGCATAAAATGCTGCACACGCGTATCGATGATGGCTTCGGCCTGCACGACTGCCGCGCGGCGTGCGTCGGTGCCGCTTTGCACCATGCGACCCAGGTCATCAACCGAATACAGATACACGTCGGCCAGACGGCCAACTTCGGTTTCAATATCGCGGGGCACGGCCAGATCAACCATGACCATAGGCTTGTGCCGGCGCGCACGGGTAACCCTCTCGACCATACCCAGCCCGAGTATGGGCAGGGTGCTGGCCGTACAGGATACGATTACGTCGTAATTAGCCAGTTTGTCAGGGATATCTGACAGCTGCATGGTTTTTGCCATAAAGCGCGAAGCCAGGGCTTCTGCCCGGTCTAGCGTACGGTTGGCCACCATCATGGACTTGGGATGCACCGCAGCAAAGTGCGTGGCGCAAAGCTCGATCATTTCGCCGGCACCGATGAACAGCACGTTGGCCTGAGACAGATCGCCCAGCACGCGCTCGGCCAGCTTTACGGCGGCAGCGGCCATGGAAACCGACTGCGTGCCAATAGCGGTTTGCGAGCGAACCTCTTTGGCCACCGAAAAGGTGCGCTGAAAGAGCTGATGCAGTAAGGTGCCCAGCGCACCGGCCTGCTCGGCCGCGCGCACTGCGTCTTTCATTTGCCCCAGTATTTGCGGCTCGCCCAGCACCATGGAGTCAAGCCCGCTAGCGACACGGAACGTATGCCGCACTGCTTCGTTGCGCTGATATTGATACAGATGTGGCTGCAGGCTGTTGGCTTCAAGGCTGTTGAAGTCTGCCAGCCATGAAGGCAGGTGCTCTTGCACCTGCGGTTCGGCCGCACAGTAGATTTCGGTGCGATTACAGGTTGATAGGATGGCCGCCTCTTTGACCGACGAACCAAATGCGGACCGCAGGCCGTCGAGCGCGGGCTTCAAGACATCCATCGGAAACGACACGCGCTCCCGCACCGCTACGGGTGCAGAAACATGATTCAGGCCGAAAGTTAATACGTCTACTGACATAAGTCTCTTGAATTAGCGCCAGGCGCACTTTGGGACACCGCCTATTATAGTACCCGCCACAGCTTTGCTAAACCTTTGTCGTTGTTTTGGCACGGTTTTTGCCTGCGCGAGATCAAACTTGATGCTAAAAGCCCTCACTCTTCCTGGCTCACCCGCAAGCACGCTTTGAAATTTTCGTGTATTATTTCGCCTTTCAGTGGCCTGGTAGCTCAGTCGGTAGAGCAGAGGATTGAAAATCCTTGTGTCGGTGGTTCGATTCCGCCCCAGGCCACCATCTTGCTGTTCCAGCACGCTTCAAAACATCCCAAAACGCAGAAATATCAATATCTTAGGCGACAATCATCGCCCAGGACGTCTCACTGCGCGTCGCTATATCCCGCATTTGTCTGTACCCCAGTTTGTACCCCACAATGGTTTCGTGAAAAACAGCCTTTGGGGGTACAAGTCTTGGGCTTACTAAGCGAAACACAGATCAAAGCGGCCAAGCCTGGCCAGAAGGAATACCTACTGAATGACGGGGACAATCTGTACCTGCGTGTGCGAACCACGGGTAAGGCCTGGATTTACCGTTACATGAAGGATAGCAAGCCCATCAAACTTGGGATGGGGCCATACCCGGAAGTTTCCCTCGCGCAGGCACGAGCCAAGGCATACGAAGCCAACAGTCAACGAGCCAATGGCCTGGACCCGAAAGAAGTCCGTGAGCACCAGGAAGAGCTGGCGCGCATCGCTCGTCTGCATACCTTCGAGTTACTAGCCCGCGCCTGGCACACCAGTGCCAAGAAAGACCGGGAATGGTCGGAGGACTACGCCCAGAAAGTCATCCGACATTTGGAAATCCACATCTTCCCATGGGTGGGACACAAACCAATTGAGGTGATTCTGCCCACGGAAATTGTCCGGTGCCTGCATCGTCCGAAGGATCGCGGCAATCTGGAAACAGCCCAGCGTGTGCGCGAGGCCGTTCAGCACGTCTACCAATACGCTGTAGACGTGGGAGCGCTGGAGCCGAGCAAGAATTTCGTCAACAAGAACACCGGCGGCCTGCCACCGCCACGCAGTCGGCATTTCGCAGCGATTACCGAACCTGCCCAACTTGGACAACTGCTCCGCGATATTCGCAGCTACCACGGCCATTTCATCACGCGATGTGCATTGAGGCTTGCGCCCATGATGTTTCAGCGGCCAGGCCAGATCCGGCTCGCTGACTGGGAGGACATCAACTTTGAAGTTGAACTATGGCGCTGCCCGCCCGAGAAAATGAAGATGCGTGAGTGGCAAAAACGGGATAGCCGCACGCCGGCACACATCGTACCGCTACCTCGCCAGGCCTTGGAAGTTCTGCGGGAGCTATATCCATTGACTGGCCCCACCGGCCCCGTGTTCCGCAGCATGTCACGACGCTCGGAGAAAAGCCGCTACATCAGCGATAACACGATTAACGCGGCGCTGCGCACCATGGGCTATGACACGAAGGAAGAAATCACCGGTCACGGCTTTCGCGCCACAGCACGCACGATGATCCGCGAACATCTGGGCTGGGAGCCCGACGTCATCGAACGCCATCTGGCCCACACTTCAGACGAAGAGCTCGGCAGCAGTTATGACCGCGCAGCCTTCATTGCCCAGCGCAAAACGATGGTGCAGCAATGGGCCGACTTTCTGGATGAGCTGGAAGTTGGGCAGATGCCTATGCCCGAGGACAACATACTGCAATTCATCCGTCATCGGCCACGGCCTGCGCTACGGGTCGGGACATGACGAAACTTAGGGCATTGCTATCTGGTGGCAATGCTCAAGTGACGACTGACTGTATCTCCCAAGGAACCTACCCATGAATGAGTCCCTTTCTGAAGTCATCCGCATCCGAGTGACTCCCTCCCATGCCGCTCGTCTGGGCGAGGCGGCAGCTCTCTCAGGGCTGTCCCTCTCGGATTACATGAGGAGGCGACTGTCCGCCGATGACATGCTGCAGGAAGAATTGACGCTGTTGCGTCAGATCGTGGCAGACCTGGGTCATCTGCGCGATACCCGTCTGGCCGCCATCGAAACCGCCCATCTGCTGCGCGCCATGGCCAAGCCTGAACACATTGCCATCGCGCAACAAACACTGCAGCATCAACGCTGATTCTTACTGGACGTAGTCAAACTATCCCTGAAATGGTATATTAACGTGAAGCCTGCCCCTATAAAACCGCTTTTTTGGCTTGGTAGCAGCAAGAAAGATCTGCTGGCGTTACCTGTGCCAGTACGGAAATTCTTTGGCCATGTTCTTGATACCGCCCAACGAGGTGAACAGCACGAAGCAGTAAAGGTGCTGAGTGGCTTCGGCAGCGCAGGTGTACTGGAGATCATCGAAGACGACTCCGGCAGCACATACCGAACCGTCTACACCGTGCGGTTCTCTGAGGCCGTGTTTGTGCTGCATGTCTTTCAAAAGAAGAGCAAGCGCGGTATTGAAACGCCCAAGCCAGATATGGACATCATTCGCCAGCGCCTCAAAGCCGCCGCCCTCGTTGCTCAGGAGTTGAAAAAATGACTAAACGCATTGTTGCAGGAGTTGAAATCGAGGCCAGCTCGGGCAATGTATTCGCAGACCTCGGCCTACCCGATGCCGAGAAGCTACAGATCAAATCGGGGCTGACTACCGAAATCGCCAAAGCCATTCGGGAGCGTGGACTTACCCAAGTCGAAGCGGCACAGCGCATGGGTCTGACACAACCCAAAGTATCGAGTCTGCTGCGCGGTGAGTTCTCAAATCTATCCGAGCGCAAGCTGATGGACTGCCTGAACCGCCTGGGCTATGACATAGAAATTCGCCTGCGTAAAACACCGGAGACAGTCGGCCATCTGATGCTGACTCATGCCTAAGACTATAGCCGTACAGGCTGCGGGCCATGGCCAAGCCTGAACAAATCGCCATCGCCCAACAGAATCTCCAGCGTCAACGCTGATTCGTCCTCGGCCTGTTCCAAGGCCTGCCGTACCCATTCCCGGAGACATCTTCATGCACACCCTTCCCGCCTTGCGGGCTGGGGCGCTGGCGCTCGCCTGCGTCCTGGCTCCTGTCACTCATGCTGCCGACACCGCTGACCTGCTCACGGGCGTCCCCCGCCTAGCCTGCGAAGCAACGCTCTGCCTGTCTTCCAGCTTGCGACCGGGCGAATGCAGTCCATCCCTGGACCACTACTTCGACATCAGGAAGTACAACAAGCACGGCCTGGACTGGTCTGCTACCGTCTCAGCGAGACGTTCCTTTCTATCCCAGTGTCCCGCGTCCGGCGACTCAGGCATGTCAGAGCGCATTGATGCCATATCACGCGGTGCTGGCAAATGCGACGCGGAATTCTTGAACCAAACCTATGCCGATACGGCGTACAAATGGCGCAAGCGTGAATACGGCGGTGACAGCGGTCAGACCGTCTACGAAGTCCATCCGCTACCTACAGTCACACTCGACCAGCTACCCACCTATTGTGTCGTTTACAACGATCACGCCTGGACGTATGAGCTGTCTGTACGCTACGTCGGCAGGCCAACCATGGGCGGGCATTGGGTCAAAGCCGAAGAATTCGAAGCGGCACAAGCCAAATGGGATGCCGACCATAGCGGGTTATGGGCGAAAGGCTGGAATTTTTCCCTAACGAATCCCAGACACCGGCGTGGACGCTGAAGGAGCCAGGCATGATCGCAGAAATAGCAGCCTTGGCCCTCACCTGCGCGCCCAACATCCACCCAGTCACCCTGCATGCACTGATTCGTCATGAATCCCGAGTCCAGCAGTACGCCATCGGCGTCAACCGCAAGGGCCAGCACCTTCGACGGCAACCTCAAACCTTGGCCGAAGCGACCACAGTCGCTGATCGCCTCATTGACCAAGGCATTGACTTCGATGCCGGGCTGGGACAGATCAATGTTCGCAACTGGGCGTGGTTGAATCTGGATAGCAAGACCGTCTTTGATCCCTGCCGCAACTTGGCGGCTGCCCAGACAGTACTGGCAGAGTGCTATGCCAGAGCGCTACCCCGACAGACGGACCCGCAGCATGCCTTACGCGCCGCACTGTCCTGCTACAACACCGGCAATTTCAAGCGTGGTTTCACCAATGGCTATGTCGGCAAAGTACTGGCCCAAGCCAAGATCAAGGTTCCTGCCTTGGCACCGTTGAAAAACGAAACGGCCGAGCCCGCGACAAAGGCCACGCCGGCAGAGCCAGCGCAGAAACCCGATCAAGGACCACCGGCTCCACCAGAAGGCGCACCGGACGGTTTCAGCGCCAATCCGGCAACCGACGGTTTTTCACAAACGCGTGACGACGAGCCAGAAAGCAGCGCTAACTCCGACACCTGACGCACTTTTGGCCAACGTGGCCGCGCTTATTCCTTTTCTTACCAACCACCACCCCTGCGCCACTTGGTCCCCAGGGGCAGGAGTCTTTACATGTCTCTACTGACACGCATCAAGAACGCTATGTCCTTCCTACGGATCATCAGTAAACCGACTACAGCCGCACTACTGTTCGGTATCCATCAGGCTGCATTTGCACAATCCATCGGCGGACTTTCCCGAGCGCAAACGACATTGCAGACCCTCCGAGACAATCTGGATGTCATCCTGCCCATTGCGGCCATCATCATCGGCGTCATCATTTTTGTACTGTATTCCGCAGAGGTCATGCGTAAAGACGATGCCATTCGTTGGGGCATTGGCGTGCTGCTGGCCGGATCCGTTGCCGAACTGGTTGTGTTGCTTTGGAGGTAAGCCATGGCAACCAACACCTATCCGGTCTTTAGAGGACTGGGCCGCAAGGCCACCTTCATGGGCGTTCCCACCAAGCTATTACTGGGTGCCTTTACCTGCGTAGCCATAGTCGCCATGACGGCAGGTCTGGCCTGGTGGGGCTTGCTCTTCATCGTCATACCCACGCTCGCCATTCTCACCCGCGATGATGATAAAGCGCTGGATGTGCTGTGGCTCGAATTGAAAACGCGGCGGCGCAATCGCAACCAACGCTTCTGGCGAGGCTCAAGTTACGCCCTGCAGGGCTATCACCGGCGTCGGCCCTGGCGCGCACTCATCAAATAAAGGATGTTTTCATGACTGCTGCCACCACCCTGGCCGTGGACGAACGGCGCGTCTCGCGCTATCTGCCCTACTCCCACCATGTCACCGACCAGATCATTGCCTGCGACAACCATGAATACCTGGCGGTCATAAAGGTAACAGGCCGCGCGCCGGATGCCTATGCACAAGATGAGCTGAAAGATTGGATCGAAGCGCTGCATAACGTACTACGCGGCCTACCCATGGGATCGCTTGGCCTGTACTCCCACATCGTGCGCCGCCGCGTCACGGAATATCCCGACAGCACTTTCAAGCAGCCTTTTGCCTCCCGATTCGATGCTGCCTACCGCGCCACGTTCGATGCCTCGGGCCTGATGGTCAACGATCTATACCTGACGGTGCTTATTCATCCGGTACAAGATCCGATACTGGGCACATTCGCCAGTCTGGAAAAAGCCGACGCGCAACGCATTGCGCACTGGCAAGCCGAATCCATCGAACGCCTGAACGGCATCATACGTGCCTTGAGCGCGGGCCTTTACCGCTACGATCCACAAACCCTGGGGATCGTAGCTCGCAAGGGCTTTGCCTTCAGCGAAGCCGCCGAGTTTCTTGGATTTCTGCTTTCCGGTACCCACCGGCCCGTACCAATCAGCCGAGAACGCTTGCGAGACACCCTGCCCTACGCCAGACCGATCTTTGGCCGCCATGGAGAATTGGGCGAACTGCGTACCGTCGCCAGCTCCCGCATCTTTGGCATGATGGAGCTGCGCGACTACCCGGAAGCGACAAAACCGGGACACCTGGATCGGCTACTGGGCCTGCCGCACGAATTCGTGCTCACCCAATCGTGGGGCAGCCATACTGGGGCCGCAGCCAAGAAGCTGGTCAAGAAGCATCACAAGCTGCTGGTCGATTCCGGCGATGATTCGATCAGCCAGGTCACCCAACTGACTGAGGCCATGGACGACCTGACGTCAGCGCGCCTGGGTCTGGGCGACCATCACGCCACGATGCTGATTTATGGCGACACGGCTGAAGGGGTGCGCCAGGCCTTGGCCCAGACCGCCACGGCGCTGGCCGAAGAGGCAGTCGGCTTCCGGCCACTGGATCGAGCGCTGGAAGCCGGGTTCTGGGCGCAACTGCCCGGTAACTGGCATTGGCGGCCACGCCCGGTGCCCATCACATCGCTCAACTTCCTGTGCTTTTCCAGCCTGCATAACCAGCTGACTGGCAAACCGGTCGGCAACCCCTGGGGGCCCGCGGTCACGCTGCTCAAAACCCAGACAGGTAGCCCGTTCTTCTTCAACTTCCATGCCTCTACTGAGGACTTGGACGAAACCGGAAAGCGTCGTCCGGGCAACACCATGATCATTGGGATGACCGGCACGGGTAAAACCGTGCTGCAGGGAATGCTGCTTACCCAGGCGCAGAAGTTTGGCGCAACGTGTGTTGTCTGGGACAAGGATCAGGGCATGCAGGTGCTCATCATGGCGCTGGGGGGCCGCTACTTCAACATCCGACTTGGTGAAGCAACAGGCTGGAATCCGTTCCAGATGGAGCCCACCAAAGGAAACGTCGCCTTCATGGTGCGCCTGGTCGTATTCCTGGCCGAGCGCCGGGGCGAAGCGGTCACCACACGGCAGCAGGCCGAGATCACGCAGGCCGTGCAACAGCTGACCACGCTGATCGACCGGGAAGCCCGCACGCTATCGACCTTAAATACCTTGCTGCCCAACCCGTACAGCGACGATGACACGACAAGCACCATTCATGCTCGCTTGGCTCCGTGGTGCCAGGGCGGTGAATACGGCTGGGTGTTCGATAACCCTGCCGATGAACTGAGTCTAGCCACCGACACGGGCGACCCTGCCATCTTCGGATTTGATCTGACCGAACTACTCGATGATGACGTAGTACGAGGCGCAGCCACGATGTATCTGAAGCACCGCATTGATGCCTTGCACGATGGCCGGCGCATCATCAATCTGTACGACGAATGCCAGCACCCATTAAAGGACAGGCATTTTCAGGAAGACATGCAAGATGCCAGCCGCACCATCCGCAAGAAAAACGGCGTGCTGGCCTTCGCTACCCAGGAGCCGGGGGCTATCACGGACAACCCGGTCGGCCCCTCCCTGGTTCAGCAGACAGCCACCTTGATTCTGCTGCCCAATCCCAGAGCCAAGGCCCGCGACTACATCGAGGGCTTCGGCCTGTCGCCCACTGAATTCGAACTGTTGAAGTCTTTGGGCGAGGCCAGCCGAAAATTTCTCGTCAAGCAAGGTTCAAGCGTCACGGTCGCGCAACTGGACTTGTCCGGCTGCGAAGACGAATTGCTGGTGTTCTCTGGCAGCCCCGACATGGCGGAGATAGCTGAGCAGGCCGTGGCCCATGCCGGGCATGATCCGGCCGCCTGGCTACCCGTGTACCTGGACACCGTCAAACAAACCCGCCAGTTAACCGCCATCTCATAAGAAGGTAGCCTATGAAACCAGACCCTCATGATCGGGAAAAGCAGCTAGCAGCGCTTGAACACAACCAGCGCCAAGCACAGGCCCGCGACGATTTGCAAGCAACGAAAGGTCAGGACTTCTATGCCCGTCTGGGACTTTCCGGTCCGGACGCAGAGGCGGACACCCCAGAGGATGCATTTGTCATTTCCATCCACTGCGAACGCTGGACGCTTTCAGATCTGGAAGCAGGCGGAGGCAGTACCCACGACATCGAACTCGACCGCGTCACCTTCAATGCCGATGACTTGGTGCGCCATAGCAGGGATTACGGAATTTCCGAACCATCGAGCACCGATCCCAGCATGACCCCGAACATCTGGTTCCGTTCCACGTATCCGCGCGAAGATCGTGCTTACTTTGAGCAAGGTGTAGAAAAATATTACAGCCTACACATCCACGAAGTGAACGGCCACCCACCTGGCTCCGCCGAGTATCAACGGGTGGCTGACTTGGTCGGCGTCCGCTTCGATCAAGCCATACTAAGGCAGGAGCAGGAGCTCGAACAAGACGGGCCAGACCTATGCTCATGAATCCATTCAGCCTCCAACATATCCCTGCTCCGAATGACGACATGGGCGTACTTTGTCGGTACATCCTGAAACATAAACAAGCGCCCGACTGGCTTACAAAGGCTGGGCACGTCTGCAGCGTGACCGATGCCTGGGCGGCAGTCAAACGCAGCCCGGCCCACCCCAACAACCGTTCACCATAGGAAACCCAATGAATCGACGACATTTCATCACTACTGTTAGCGCCGCTGCGCTGCTGACCATCGTAGCCGGATGCAAGACTGAACCAGATGGTGAAAAGTTTCTTGGTTATTGGAAGTCGGATAGCAAGTATGACCCTGATGCCATCCACATCACCCGAAACGGCGATAGCTTCCTCTTCACGCTCGTCACCAAGGACCCTTTTGGTGGCGGCTACCAACTCCACAAGCTACCCGGCAAGCTGGATGATTCAGACAACATTCTGGCTGTAGGTGATAAACGCGTTGCCTACGATGAAAGCGCTGACCTCATTGTGTCGGGCCAGATGAAAGCGCATCGCACGACCGAAGCCGATTACCAAGCCATTGCGAAGCAGGCCAGTACCAAACCCTGACCTTCGCGCCTGAAGGCGCATTCTCCGGAGTATTTCCCATGACACGCTGCAAGTCATTTGCGGCGGGCATCGTCCTGTCCGCCGTTTTCTTAAACCCTGTCCAAGCTAGCGGCATCCCTACGGTCGATGCTGCCACCATTGCGCAGTTACAGGAGCAATTGCTCACTGCCAGAGACCAACTGAAGAATCTGACCGAACAGCTGGCCACCGCCAAAAGCCAACTCGCCGCATTCACACAATCCAGTGGTTTCGGAAATGTAGTCGGCAGTCCTGACATGCGTGACCAGTTACGTTCAGCTCTGCCTTCGAATGCCCAAGGGCTACTTGATCCCTCAAACGGCTCAAGCCTGGATGGCGACGTTAGCCGCGTTACCGACTCGGTCATGGCTCCGGTAAATTTTGAAGCGGATCGTGCAGAACTTTCAAAGAAGGCGTTGAACATCGAAGCGACCGCCAAGGCCATGAGTCAACGAGCCTACGACTCCATGACCCAACGTCTGGCCAATGTGGATGCACTGCAAGACAAGATCAATCAGACGACTAACCCCAAAGAGATATCCGAGCTACAGGCTCGAATCCAGATTGAGCAGGCCAATATCTTGGCCGAGCAAACTCGCATTCAGCTAGCCTCCCAACAACTGGAGGCAGAGCGTCACCTGCTACAAGCCAGAGCAGAACGGGTATATGGTGGCTGGTTTGGGGATAACGATACTGCTGGCGTAAAGGCCGGCTCCAACGAGTAAGGCCGCACCATGTCTGGCTCCACTCCTTCCGTAACCCCGCCTTCAGCCCCTAGCGACATTGCCCAATGGGTGATGACCCAAACCGAAAATACATTGAGCGATGCGGTTAACGGCCCAATGCAAGCGCTATTTGAAGCCCTAATGCCGGTCATCACGGTAGGGCTTACGATTCAATTTGTGGTCTACGCGTTTGCACTGATGCAGGGCCAGAGCAGCATGACCGTCACAGAGTTCTTTCGCAAGGCTATTCTTGTAGCCATTGTCGCAATGATTTTTGGTACGGGAGGCTTGTACCAGAACGATATCGCCGAAACCATGATTGCGCTGCCCGACGATATTACGCAGATCGCCCTGAGTACCGGCAGCGTGGCCCAAGAGGTGGACAAGCTGCAGAACGAAACCGGCAAGGCATCAAACGCCATGATGGGCAAGGGCCAAGACGCCTGGTTCAACTTTCTACCATCTACCAAGGAAGTCTTGGTCAGTCTTCTTGCCACGATGGTACGTGTCAATGCTGCCGTGGTAGGTAGCATCATCATGGTGATAGTTGTGGTCTGCAAGGTCGGCATGGCGCTCGTCGTCGCCACGGGTCCCATTTTCATTGCAGCCACTCTGTTTGAACCCACCAAACCACTCTTCAACAGCTGGGTCTCTCAAGCATTGAATTTTATATTTCTGGCGCTATTGGCCGGCCTGATTTTCGGACTATTGCTGCAGATGAATATCCAGCTCATCCGAATGATTGCCGATCAAATCAATGGCGGAGCCAAGGATATTATCGGACTCTTCGGTGCCCAGCTGCTTGTCGGCATCGCTAGCCTTGTCATCATGGTCATGATCCCAGGCCTCGCCGCCGGTCTCTCCAACGGCTTTGGCGCTCAGCTCGGTGTGGGTACCGCTGCCAAAGGGGCGTTCTCAATGCTACGGCTGCGTAGCATGCTGCGCCTGCGCGCCAAATAGGCAGTCCGCCTGTCGGCCCATGCCGGGCCAATCGCCCTACCATCCATCCCCAATCCTTCTGCCAGTCCGGCAGGATAGGAACCATTCCATGAAAAACCTCTTTGCCGCCCTCGCGCTGGCCGGGCTGTTGGCTGGCTGCGCCTTTCACGCGCCCCAGCCGCCGCAACCGGCCGATACACCACGCGTGCCGGTCAATGCCACGCCGCCTCTTTTCAAAGGAGTTTGACTCGTGTCCGCATCACTTAAATCCGAAGACATTGCCGCTTACCTGGAGCAGTCGCGCGGCCTGGAGCGCGATCACCTTGGCGAGCTCGTCAGCAGCCGTAAACGCGCCTGGCAGGTGGCCCTCGGTGCTGGCCTGATCGCCCTGGCCTCCATCGCTGCTGTTGCGGGCCTCACTCCTTTGAAGCAGCCACCTGAAATGTATGTGGTCCGCGTCGATAGCGCCACCGGCTCCATCGAACATGTCAGCAGCCTGGGCCAGCCGCTCGAAGACTACGGCCAGCGCATCGCCAAGTATTTTCTGAACACGTACGTGCTGAACTGCGAGGGCTACAGCTGGCAGACGATACAGGAGCAATTCGACACGTGCGCCTTGCTGTCCTCTGCACCCATCCAGACGCAGTACGGCAAACGATTCGAAGGGCAGGACGCCGTCACGACACGCCTCGGTACTCAGGGCACAGTCGATGTGCAGGTTCATTCGATCACATTGGGTGCCAACCAGGCCGCTATCGTGCGCTTTACCAAGACAGAGCGGGAAGTCACCACGGGCAACATCACCAAGGCTCAGCACCTGATTGCCACCATGGCGTATCAGTACACCGACGTGCCGCTCACCGAAGAGGTCGCCCGCCTGAACCCGCTGGGCTTTCAGGTCATGCGCTATGACTTGGCTGCCGACCTGTCGCGCTGACACCGACAAGGATCTGAAGGAATTCTTATGTTTAAACATTTCCCCAGTCGGCAGGTGCTGGCGTTGTTTCTTTGCTTGGCCATCCCTGCCAGCGCCCTGGCGCTGGAGACCCCTCGTTCCTCGCGGCTCGACCACCGCGTGCGCTATGTCAATTACAACGACGCCAATGTCATCCAGCTCAATGCCGTGATCGGCGTGGCCACCCATATCGTGCTGGAGCCCGGCGAAAAGTACGTCTACCACGTCTTTGGCGACAGCCAAGCCTATGCGTTTACCTACAAGAACAATCACCTGTTCTTCAAACCCACGGCAGAAGACGCCAACACCAACCTTATCGTCGTCACTGACAGGCGCGATTACAGCTTCCGGCTCTCGTACAGCGACAATCGCAATTCAGCCGCCTTGTACAAACTCGTGGTTCGTTATCCAGAGGTTCAAGCCAGGCAACGGACCCAGGCCGCACAAAAGGCTGCGATTGAGCGATCCTTACAAGCCGTCAGCGCGAACATGAACTGGCAGGCCTACACCCGCAGCGGCGATGCGGCCATCGCACCGATACACGCCTGGGACGATGGTCGTCAGACTTGGCTGCAGTTTGCACCGCAAGCCGACATTCCGACCGTGTACCGCGTCACACCAGATGGCCAGGAAGTCATCACCAATCACCACATGGCAGATGAGCGGACGATGGTGCTTCATCGCACCTCTGCCTTATGGCATCTGCGCCTGGGCGACCAAGTGCTGGCGATTCACAACGGCGCCTACGGCACCACACCCGTACCAGCACATACCGGCACGGCATCACCAGCGGTCAGACGCAGCATCAAGGGTAGTGCGAGCCCGCAATCGTCCACTGCGGCACCTGTGCCCACCATCCGCATACGCGAAGCCACGCAAGAAAGGAATTCCCCATGACGGAAAACGAACAAGACCAGGCACAAGCCTCGCAAGAGGGGAACCCTAAAGACGCCAATCTGGAGCGGGAAACACTGAATCTGGAGGCAACCGGGCGCAGCGCCCCACGCGGTGCCCGCGCTTTTCTCTGGCTCACCATTCTAATCGCTGTGGCAGTGGCTGCCGGCGTGCTCATGAAGGTCTGGAGCCGCGAACCAGCGGCAAAAGCCGATAGCGGTCTGGAAGCCGATCAAAGCGGCATTACCAATCGCCTCAAGGCCCCCAACGTGGAGCGCCCCACGCCACCTCTCGCACCGCCGCCTCCGTCACCCGAACCAACGGTGGTGCCCAGCTACAACGTCCCGGCACCCATGCCCGCAGCTCCACCTCCTGCCGATGAGCTTACCCAGCGTCGGCTGACCAGCCCGCTGCAGGCGGGCGGTGCAGACGCTAGCGGCACGACCCCAAGCCAGTCAAACGGGCCTCAAGGCCCTTATAGCGATGCTGGCCCTCTGGCCGACAAGCTGCGACCGCTGGAGCTGGCCCCATCAGTGGCCGGGCAACTGGGTGACCGCAACTTCCTGCTCACGCAAGGCACCATGATCGACTGCACCCTACAGACAAAACTGGTCAGCACCCAGTCCGGGCTTCTGACGTGTCTTGCCACGCACGATGTCATGAGCGCCAACGGCAAGGTCAAGCTCATTGATGCCGGCACCAAGTTCACGGGTTATCAGTCTGGAGGCATACAGCAGGGCCAGGCCCGCGCCTTTGTGACATGGAACCGGCTGGAAACGCCTACCGGCGTCATCGTGAATTTGAGTTCGCCCGGCACCGGCCCGCTGGGCGAAGCGGGATTGGGCGGACATATCGACAACCACTTCTGGGAACGCTTTGGCAACGCCATCATGCTTTCTCTGGTGGGCGACTTCGGTAACTGGGCATCCAATCAAGGGCAATCGGGCAGCAACAACATTCGCTTTGACAACACCGCCGAAGGCGGTCAGGAAGCGGTCGCAAAGATTCTGGAGAAGTCCCTGGACATTCCTCCCACCCTTTACAAGAACCAGGGCGAGCGTATCGGCATCATGGTCGCCCGTGATCTGGATTTCAGTCACGTCTATGAGCTTGAACCCATCCACTGAAGCGATCCCCTTTGATCGATCCATTGCGGTTCGCACCTTTCTGCGACCTTTGTCCAAACATCAGGAGGATCCCAATGTCACTGAAATCGCCATCGTGCGAGCCGGTGAGCTTTACACCCGCACACGCGGTGCGTGGCAGCTTCACGAGTGCCCCAAGCTTTCCTACCCCCACCTGGAGGCCCTGGCTACGGCCCTGGCCGCGTACAACCACATGGCACGCAGCCCCATTCAATCTGTCGTCCTGCCCGATGGCGAGCGCGGCCAGATCGTATTGCCACCAGCCTGCATTGACGGCACGTTGGCCATCAACATTCGCAAGCACGCCCAAGTGGCGCTCTCCCTGGAGGAACTGCACTCGCAAGGTGCTTTTGAGGCCACTCACGACGCCGCCGCCCAATACACGCCAGACGGTATTTCGAGAACCGATCAAGAACTGATGGCGCTGAAGGATGCTGGTGATATTCCCGGATTTCTGCTTGCCGCCATTCAGGCTCGCAAAAACCTGGTCATCTCCGGCGCGACAGGTTCGGGCAAAACCACCTTTGCAAGATCGCTGATCGACCGTGTGCCCGTCGATGAACGCCTGGTCACCATCGAAGACGTGCATGAGCTCATTCTGCCCCGGCACAGAAACCGCATTCATCTGATGTATGGCGGCACACGCGGTCGGGTTTCGGCCACCGAAAGCCTGGCCGCCTGCATGCGCTTATCGCCAGACCGGATATTCCTTGCCGAGCTGCGCGGCCCTGAAACCTGGGATTACCTGGCGGCCTTGAATACCGGACATCCAGGATCCGTCACCACCACCCACGCCAACGGGGCAGCCGATGCCTTTGACCGCCTGGCGATCCTCATCAAGCAATCACCCACGGGCGGCAACCTCGATCTGCCAACCATTCAAGCATTTCTGCGCCAGACCATAGACATCGTGCTGCATTTCGAGCGGTTCAGGCTGAAAGAGCTTTGGTTTGAACCCAAACGGCAAGCCAACGGCTGACCCGAAGCCAACAACGCCCTGAGGGGCACCCGTTTCCATCCTTGCGGACTGGCATCGCTGCCTACCCGCACCTACCCCTGAACCCGTGTGAGGCACTGCACACGTTCCGGGCAGGCCTTGCATGGGCTCGCCTGGAGCTTTACCCATGACCTCATCCACCCGTATGCCCTTTCACAAGGACAAGAACCTCCTGCGCCTGTCAGCAGCCATGCAGCGTGCTCAGCAAAAAACCACCCAGGCACTGGCCGCCGCAGCAGAAAAGCAGGCCTCAACCCCTACGCCATTCATACTGCCCGGTATCAATGAAACAGCACGCGCCATTCCGAATTACATCGCCCGTAGTGCCATCTTCGCACCGGTTCGCCGGGGCTGGCGCACACTGCATGACGACACCGTATTTCTGGAAGGCAGCAACATCCTACTCAAAGGTTCCGGCAAACAGTTGAGCGAAGACCACGCCGACATCTGGATGCACGCGATGTACCTGCAGACGACAGCCCTATTGGGCGAAGCGCCAACGATCAACCGAGCCGACTTCCTACGCGGGATGGGCCGGCCCACAGGCGGCAGCGCCTACGAATGGCTGCATGAAAGCATGAAAGACTTGGCTCGTTTCACCCTGTGCATCGAAGCCCGCAGAAAGGATGGCTCAGTCAAATACAGCTATGGCAAGAACCCTTCGACCCGAGTCCTAGCCATGCTGGGCGGTTTCGATTACCACGAGCCTACCGGCAGCTATACCTTGTACGCCGATCCTCGCTGGGCACAGATCTTCGGAAACCGGGAATACGCCCTGGTTGACTGGGCCAAGCGCCTGCAAATGCGTCATGACCTGTCCAAAAGCTTGCAGCGCCTGATCGGCACGTCCGCCGACATCCAGCAGAAATACAGCCTGGACATTCTCAAGCAACGTGCTCAATACACTGGCCGCATGCGTGATTTTCGAACGAGCCTGGAGCGCAGCTTGACAGAATTGGAAGCGCTGCAAGTGATCACGGAACCCCACATAGAAACGGCCACCCGTGGCCATGAACAAGCGGTCTGGACACGACTGGATCGCTAGACTCTCCATCGTCATAACATCGCGCCTGACTCCAAAAACAGCCGATTCAAAGGCCTTTTTCAGGCTGTGGATAAGTGGTTTGTACCGTCGTCATAGCATCGCGCCTGCATCGTCATAAGATCGCGGCTTTTCGTCATAGCATCGCGCTTTATCGTCATAACATCGCGCATCATTTTTTGAAACCTGCATGAACAGGCGCTTTCCAGCCATCAGAACGCCTTCTACCTTATTTCTACCTTATTACTACCAGCAAGTCCTGTGGATAAGTCCAACTCCCGCTCCACCTGATCGCAACACCTTGCCTGCATAATCCAGGCCGTTTTGAATTGCCACGCTGAGCAGCCGCATCGCGGCTGCATCGGTCTGCAATTGACCACATCCGCCCTTTCGGACACACCTCACCCTCATCCCCCATCACTGCCCTTCAAGCTGCTGGGCAAAGGAGTCCTCATGCACTCGACCATCGACACCCGGATATTGCACATCGTGCAACAAGCCGCCCACTACGGCATTGGCACCATGGGCCTGGGCGAAGCGCTCACTGCCGCCCTGGTGCTGGATCGCAGCGACTGGCTGCGCGAGCGTGGCTACAGCATCGCCCAAGCCCTGGATCGAATCGGTCCGGAATGGGCTGCCCGCCTCTCCGAAGTCGCCCGGCAATTTCACACCGAAGTGACTCACGCCCGACTTCGGTTTTCATTCGAGATCATCCCTCACCACTCCGACTCCGGCGGCTACACCCTACGCCTACTGAGCGACGGTCAGGAAGTCGGCGGCGGACGTTTCTCCGCACGTGGCAGGTCGGTCCAGTT
Organism: Allopusillimonas ginsengisoli; assembly: GCA_005239165.1. Classification (GTDB taxonomy): domain Bacteria; phylum Pseudomonadota; class Gammaproteobacteria; order Burkholderiales; family Burkholderiaceae_B; genus Allopusillimonas; species Allopusillimonas ginsengisoli_A. The sequence goes on along the minus strand of RAPG01000005.1, from coordinate 44,943 downwards.
CGCAGACGAACAATCTGCCTACGACGAAGCCCTGGCCGTCGGCTGCGCCTGGCTGGAAGGCAAGCAGACCGAGGTCTTTCCTGAGCTGTCGCACTAAGCGGCACTGTCTTCAACCCAACTCCTGGAAACCTATGTACTCACCCCAACCCGTGTCACGCTATCGGGCCGTACTTTCTGCCCTCGACCCACGCATCAGCCTTTCAGCCCAACTACGCGCGCTGTTTCCAATGATCGAAGCCGAGTTTGCTGCAGGTGTGCCACACGCCGCCGTACTGGAGGATTTGGCCGCTGCAGGTCTGACCGTGCAACGCAGCACCTTCGCCATCACGCTGTATCGCTGGCGTAAAGCCCAGCGATCCGCAGCCAATCCTTCGGCTTCTACGGTGAAACCGGCCTCACCTCCTGCGGCACTTGATGCTATTCAAGGCCGACCACACAACATCCAAACACCCGGCGATCTACGCAAGATTCGCGACATGCAGATAGACCTGGAGGCCTTGCGACGTGAAGGCTTGGCCAGCCGTACCCAATCTAGTGAAAACAACCCCATGAAAAGGAATAAACCATGAAAGTCGCCGTCCTGAACTACACCGGCTCTGTTGGCAAGACAGTCGCTGCCTCTCACCTTCTGGCACCACGCATGAACGGTGCCCAGATTTTTGCAGTGGAATCCACCAACGAAACGGGCGCTGACCTGGGCCTGAATGTCGATCAGCTACGCGGCGAACACTTTGGCCGATTGTTTCGCGAGCTACTCACCCGCGAAGATGCGATCGTCGATGTGGGTGCCAGCAATATCGAGGACTTTCTGACGCATATGATGCGCTACGAAGGTGCACACGAGGAAATGAACTATTTTGTACTGCCTGTGATCAATACCGGCAAGGCCCAGCGCGAAACCATCAAGACGGTGGCTGCCCTGGCAGAACTGGGTGTTGACCCAGAGCGGGTACGGATACTTTTCAATCGTGTCGATAGCAGCGTGCAGGATGAATTCCCCTCCATCCTGGCCTATGCCGCCAAAACAGGCGAAGTGCAGGCCAACCCCCAGGCTGCCATTTACGAAAACGAAGTCTTCGAGTTGCTGGCCGACCAACGCACCACAATTGCCGATGTACTGGCTGATCAGACCGACTATCGCGCCCTACTTCGCGCTGCCGAACCTGATGACCACTTCCGAATTTCACAACTGAGCAACCGGCACGCCCTGCGCGCCCTGGCCAAACCGGTGGACAGGCAAATGAACGCGGCTTTTACCGCGCTGTTTTCCTGAGCTGGCCACCATGGAATCACACTCGAATGTCAGTGGCGCTCGTACCAAGCTGGATTTGCTGTACCACGAAGTATTGGGTGAAGTCGCTGGCCTGGTGAACAGACTAGAAAGCGCCACCCAAAGCCTGGATGCAGTGCAAAAGCAGATGCAATCCATGGGCGAAGCGCAGCAAGTCTTGCCTGAACAACTCAGCCGCCATCTGACCGCCACGATGGAAACGGCAGCCAAACCCATCAATCAGCAGGCTCAACACGCCATCCAGACCATGCTGGATGACACCGGCAGCCGGCTGGATCAATTGGCCCGGGATGCCGCGCAGTACGCCAGCATCGCCCACCAATCCGCACGACGTATGGCAATCATCGCCCTGGTCGTAGGCGGTATAGCAGGCATTCTGGGTGGCTTGCTGGCAGGCCTGGCCCTGGGTCAGATTTTGATCTCTTGAGGACCGGTACTTATGTCCACCTTGATTTCACCCATTACCCGGCGGCGCATTGCCGCCTTTTCTTTGGCGCTCTTGCCGACTGGTGCCTGGATGGCTGCCGCCACCTGGGGCAGCCATATGCGCTGGCGGGACTGGAACGCCAAAACGTTCTGGCATTTTGTGATGCTAACGCCGCAGTACCCAGTGCTCTACGGCGCACTGGGCATAGGTTTGGTCCTCGCCTTGGTGCTTATCCTGCTTATCGGGCGCACCGCTAGAACCGAAGGGTTTGAGGGTGCTGCCTACAAACGCTTTGTACGTGGCACACGCACCACCTCGGCAAAAAGCCTGGCTCGCCAGTGCCAAGAAGTCGGCAAACAACAAATCGACGTGGGCGGCATCCCCATGCCGACCGCCAACGAGAACCTGCATTTGCTCATCAGCGGTGCCACGGGCTCCGGTAAATCGGTGTTGTTGCGCAACATGGCCGCTTCGGTACTCAAGCGCTCACAGAACGACATGAACAACCGTTTGTTCGGCCAAACTCCAGAGCGCAACGATCGCATGATCGTGATCGACCCCAATGGGGACCTGCTCAGCAAGCTCTGGCAACCCAACGATGTGATTCTGAATCCCTACGATGCCCGCAGCCAGGGCTGGTCGTTCTTCAATGAAGTCCGTGCCGACTATGACTGGAAGCGGTTGGCCCATTCCATGGTTCCCATGAGCCAGGACAAAAACGCTGAAGAATGGAACGACTTCGGCCGCCTGCTGCTACGCGAGACGGCCAAGAAACTCCATCAGTTGCAGGGCGCGGAGGCTAGCGTGATGGATCTATTCCGCCTATGCACCATCGAAGACCCCAAGGTCTTGAAGCAATTCCTGGAAGGCACCCTGGCCGAATCCCTTTTTGTTGGCTCCAGCGAAGCCAGCAAAGCGCTGTCTTCCGCCCGCTTCGTGCTGTCAAACAAGCTGTCCGAGCACACTGGCATGAAGCCCGGGCGGTTCTCCATCCGGGACTGGCTGGCCAAGCCCGATGGTGGAAACCTGTACATCAACTGGCGCGAAGACATGATGAGTTCCATGAAGCCGCTGGTGTCGTCATGGGCTGACGTGTTCATTACGTCCATCTTATCCATGCCTGAAGGCACCCACCGACGCTGGTGGTTGTTCATTGATGAGCTGGCTAGCCTGGAAGCCCTGCCGTCACTGGAAGCGGGCCTGACCAAGGGTCGGAAAAATGGCCTGCGTATTGTGGCGGGTTTGCAGAGTACGTCGCAGTTGGAACATATCTACGGGCGCACCATGTCCACCACTATCCGGGCGAGCTTTCGCAACCTGGCTGTGCTGGGCGGCTCCCGTACCGACCCGCAAACGGCAAAGGATATGAGTGAGAGCCTCGGAAAGCACGAGGTCGAACGGCCTAAGTACAGCATCAGTCGCAGTGTGGATCATCGGAATACGTCGGACAACATGGATCGGACGACAGAAGATGTGGTGGCGGCGGCACAGATACAAGCGCTGCCAGCGCTGGGCGGGTATGTGGCCTTGGCGAGGGATTTTCCGATTGCGAGGGTGAGTTTGCCGTTCAGGGAGTTTGGGGCGACTGCGATGGCGTTTCAAGAGTCGGGAAGAGTGCTGAATGCTGCTACTTCCACAACAGCACCATCTAATGGTTAGACTAATCGATCACGATTAGTTGCCCCGTCACTTATCCACATAATCTGTGGATAAACTTGTGTAAACCCTTCCTCCTTACCTTCAAGAGCTAGCACTGGTAAGGGTTAGTGCCCTGCTGGCCAATTTCTCGCCACCACCCTTGCCTGGAGCTCACATGATCTCGCACAGCCAGATCTATCGCGCCCGCGCGTCCCTTGCAACCCACTACTACGCCGATCAAGCCGATGATTACTACAGCCGTGACGGCAACGCCGCCACGTGGCAAGGCGAAGGCGCTCGACGTCTGGGGGCCATCGGTGAAATCGACCCTCAACGCTTCAAAGCCATGCTGCAGGGCGATTTTGGCCGTGGCGTCGCAGCCGGCCGGTCAATCCGCAAAGATGCCAAAGCTCGCGCCGCCCTCGATCTGACCTTCGGCGCACCTAAAAGCATCACCCTGCAGGCCTTGATCGGTGGCGACGAACGCCTGATTCACGCCAACGATAAAGCGGTCGCCTCGGCTCTCGTCTATGCCGAACAGCACCTAACCATGGGCCGTCGCAAGGAAAACGGCAAGTCAAGGGTAGAACACACAGGCAATCTCATTATTGCCAAGTTCCGCCACGAAACCGCACGTCCCACCGAAGGCGCTGCCCCCGATCCTCATCTGCACATTCACGCCCTACTGATGAATTTGACTCAGCGGGTCGACGGCAGTTGGGTAGCGTTGTCCAATGAAGAAATCTTCAAGCTGCTGCGCGTGACGGACTCAATCTACCAGGCGGAACTGGAACGCAATGTCCGTGCGCTGGGGTACGCGGTTCGCCATGAAAAAAGCCATATCGAACTCGCCCATATCAGCCGTGAGCAGATCGAGTTTTTCAGTAAACGCAGCGCCGGCATCACGGCTGAACTATCTGCACGCGGCACCAGTCGTGAAGCCGCCCCTCACGCCCTACGTCAAGGCATCACTCTAGCCCACCGCCAGGCGAAGACACAGGAACTCAATCGAACGGAACTGTATCGGCAATGGCGTGACGCCGCTACAGCTATCGGGATGCAGTTTGACCATGCCAACCAACAAGCGGATATCCAGCCGACACAGGAATTGGAGCATCGATCCGATTTGGTGGCTCAAGCCTCACTGAACTGGTCGATCCAACATCTGGCCGAAAGGGAATCCGTCATGCCTCTGGCGGATTTACTGCAAAACGCCGTTCGCCATGCCGGCGGCCATACGGACATTACAGCCATTCAGGCAGCGATCCAGGGCCGTGTGAAGTTCGGCGCACTGATCCGAGAGGCGCCCCACTACCGCAGCACGCAGGACATGCAGGCCTTTCCCATGACGCGCGAAGGCTGGGCCACAGAGGTCGTACGCCTGCGCGGCCTACCCCAGGAAACCGCTCTGCAACTCGTTGATCAGGCCATTGGCGAAGGACGCCTGTTGATGGAAAGCCCACGCTATGCGACCCGGAAGGCCTTTGAGGCAGAATCCAGAATACTGGCCGCCGAACAAGCTGGACGCAGTGCCTGGCACGCCACGATTGACGCCACCAAAGCAGAAAGCAGCCTAGACACACGCCTCACACCAGGACAGCGCGAAGCCGTCATGTTGATCGCAACCGGCTCCGATCAAATTGCCGGGATTCAGGGGCTAGCGGGCACCGGAAAATCCTTCGCCCTGCAAAGCGCCCAAGTGATCCTACATCACCAAGGGCACACCATGGCGGCCCTGGCCCCCTACGGGAACATGGTTCGAAATCTGCGCGAAGATGGCATACCAGCCAGCACGATTGCATCGGTCCTGTCTGCCTCTGACAAACGCCCCTTCACCGACACCCTAGGGCAAAAAACGGTCGTGGTGATTGATGAAGCCGGCGTCGTGCCCCTGCGGCAGATGGACAAACTACTGGCACTTATTCAGCCGACCGGCGCCAAAGTCATATTGCTGGGCGACACCGCCCAGACCAAGGCCATCGAGGCTGGCCGCGCCTTTGCCATGCTGCAGGAAAATGGCATGAAAACCGTATTAATGGCAGACATCCAGCGGCAACGCTGCGAACGGCTACGCCAAGCGGTGCAACTGGCTGCCGGTGGTCAGGCAAGCCGATCTCTGCCGCTTTTGAATCGTGTGCTCACCATCCCGGATCAGTTCACTATTGACGAGCATGGTCGAAAAACCCGAGACAGTTCCTCCCGGTATGAAGCAATTGCCCAGACCTATACGCAGCTTTCAGCCGCAGAACAAGCAGGCACCATCGTGGTGACAGGGACCAATGCGTCCCGGGAAGCCATCAATGCACGGATCCATGCGCTACTCGGGCTGGAAGGCAGAGGCCATCAATGCCAGTTGCTTGCTCGTCATGACACCACTCGCGCAGAGCGCAGTGTCGCCCGGTATTACACCGTTGGCGACATTGTCGTTCCGGAACGGGATTACCAGTGCGGTCTGAAACGCGGCGAGCTGTACAGCGTCACCAGCAGCACGCGCCATGACCGCATCACCGTGGAACCGCTCAAGCCCAGCCCAACCCATGCCGAACCCATAGAGATCATCCCGAAAACCATGTCCAAGCTATCGGTCTACCACCTGAGCCGGGCAGAGCTGTCTGTGGGCGACCATGTCCGCATCACACGCAACGATGCCCAGAACGACCTAGTCAACGGCCAATTGGCGAAGGTCGCGGCGATTGATGCAAGCAGCGTCACCATCGAAACCAACGGTCGCCGCGTGCAGCTATCAACAGATCGACCGCTACACATGAACTATGCGTACACCACCACCGCGCATAGCGCCCAGGGTTTGACCTGCGACCGGGTGCTTTACAACGCTGAAAGTTTCAGCCGCACGACCGCCCAGGACACCTACTATGTCAGCATTTCTCGTGAGCGGCACGAAATTGTGGCATTTACAGATGATGCGTCCAAGCTGCCCCAACGCGTGGATCGCCTGACATATAAAGGCTTAGCTCATGACCTGCAGCAGATGGCGGCACATGAGTTGGAGCCTGGAAAGAACGAGCTTGGCACAGCGCCCCTGAAAGCGGAATCCGAGTTGGACATTGCATAATTTCCAAGATCGCCCATCAGTTCAGGCACCTGTGCCCTATCTGGAGGCGCCTCAGAAATCGAAAAAAAATCGTACGCTAAGGCGCGCGACAGCTTTGACCTAGCAGCAGTGCAACGCTGCAATCAACGGGCAGGAAATATTGCCGTGGTGCGCACTGCACTCGCTCACTAACTTCGACAGCGCTGCTTCCATTCGCGTAAGGTCCGCCATGCGTGCGCGCACATCGGCCAGCCGGTGGGCGGCCAGTTCGGCCGCCTCGCTGCAATGGGTGCCATCCTCCAGTTTCAGGAGCTGGCCAACCTCATCCAGGCTGAACCCTAAGCGCTGGGCTGATTTCACGAACGTCACCCGCGCCACGTCCGCCTGCCCGTAGCGGCGGATCCTCCCATAAGGCCGCTCTGGCTGGGACAGCAAACCCTTGCGTTGATAAAAGCGGATCGTCTCTACGTTGACCCCGGCTGCCTTGGCGAAGGCACCAATGGTTAGATTCTCTTGAGCGCTCTGCACGGCCTTGACTCCGTAGTTGACTACGGAAGTAACATTACAGCATCAAGCGAAGACTCGGAAGGAAAACCTTATGTCGGAACCCAAGAACGGTCGCGGCGCGTTGGCCGCTGGCGGTCTCGCGACCATCTTGGCCTCAACGTGCTGCCTCGGCCCGCTCGTCTTGGTCGCTCTCGGCTTCTCGGGCGCATGGATTGGCAACCTGACCGTGCTGGAGCCGTACCGGCCAATCTTCATCGTCGTAGCGCTCATCGCGCTGTTCTTCGCCGGGCGCAGCATCTTCCGACCGCCCCATGCCTGCAAGCCCGGCGACGTTTGCGCCGCACCCCAAGTTCGGACAGCCTACAAGGTGATTTTCTGGATCATGTCCACCCTGGTCCTGGTGGTCCTCGTTTTCCCCTACGTCCTGCCGCTGTTCTATTGAAAGGAAATCCTCATGAGAAAACTCACTGTCCTGTTCGCCCTTGCCACTGCGCTTTCCTCCCCGGCTTGGGCGGCCGATAAGTTGGTAACGCTGTCCATTCCAGGCATGACATGCGGCGCTTGCCCGATCACTGTGCGCACTGCACTCAACCGCATACCTGGCGTGGAGAAGATTGGCATCGACGAGGCGCACAAGCTAGTCAGTGTCACCTATGATGACAGCAAGACCAACGTACAGGCTCTGGTTGAAGCGACCAAGGACGCTGGCTATCCCTCCAGCGCCAAACAGCAGGGGCGGCTATGACCGAAACCACATCTCTTCACATCGAAGGCATGACCTGCACGTCATGCGCCGAGCACGTCCAGGAGGCTTTGAAGAACGTGTCCGGCGTGCGCTCGGCCTCGGTGTCCTATGCGCAACGGCAAGCCGACATTGAGGCGGACGCAGGCGTGAGCGTGGCCACGCTGGTTGCCGCAGTGGCCACGCTCGGCTATCGCGCACGGATTGCCGATATGCCGAACAAGCCTACCGGCCTGCTGAACAAGGCGCTGGGCCGGCTCGGTGGAGAAACGAAGCATGAAGGCAGTGAACAAGCTCTGCACGTGACCGTAATCGGCAGCGGCGGCGCGGCGATGGCGGCAGCATTGAAAGCTGTGGAGCGTGGGGCGCGCGTGACGCTGATCGAGCGCGGCACGATTGGCGGCACCTGCGTCAATGTGGGCTGCGTGCCCTCCAAGATCATGATCCGGGCCGCGCATATCGCCCACCTGCGTCGCGAAAGCCCATTCGATGAAGGTCTGCCTGCCGTAGCACCTGCCGTGCTGCGCGAGCGTCTGCTGGCCCAGCAACAAGGCCGAGTCGAAGAACTGCGCCGCGCCAAGTACGAAGGCATCCTAGCGAGCACCCCGGCCATCACGCAGCTAGCGGGCGAAGCTCGGTTCAAGGACGGGCGTACACTAACCGTGGCAACCGATGACGGCAGCACGCGCGAAGTGACCTTCGACAGTTGCCTGATCGCTACCGGCGCGGGTCCAGCGATCCCGCCGATCCCCCGCTTGAAGGACACGCCGTACTGGACGTCTACCGACGCGCTGGCGAGCGATACGATCCCCGAGCGGTTGGCCGTCATCGGCTCGTCGGTGGTGGCGGTGGAGTTAGCACAAGCCTTTGCACGACTAGGCAGCCAGGTCACGATTCTGGCGCGCAGCACGCTATTCTTCCGCGAAGACCCGGCCATTGGCGAAGCCTTAGCAAACGCCTTCCGTGCCGAGGGCATCGAGGTGCTGGAGCACACCCAGGCGAGCCAGGTCGCCTACGCGGACGGGGAATTCGTGCTTACCACCGGGCATGGTGAGTTGCACGCCGACAAGCTGCTCATCGCCACGGGTCGCGCACCGAACACCGGCAACTTGAACCTCGAAGCGACGGGCATCGAGGTGAACACGCAAGGGGCCATCGTCATCGACCGCACCATGCGCACCAGCGCGCCGCACATCTATGCGGCCGGCGACTGCACCGACCAGCCGCAGTTCGTCTATGTAGCGGCGGCGGCCGGCACGCGCGCAGCGGTCAACATGATCGGCGGCAATGCTGAGCTGGACCTGACGGCGATGCCAACGGTGGTGTTCACCGATCCGCAGGTGGCGACTGTGGGCTACAGCGAGGCGCAAGCGCACCACCACGGTATCGAGACCGACAGCCGCACACTCACCCTCGACAACGTGCCGCGTGCGCTCGCCAACTTCGACACGCGTGGCTTCATCAAGCTTGTGGTGGAGGCCGGCTCGGGGCGGTTGATCGGGGTGCAGGCGGTGGCTCCAGAAGCGGGCGAACTGATCCAGACGGCCGCGTTGGCGATCCGCCACCGGATGACCGTGCAGGAGCTGGCCGACCAGTTGTTCCCGTATCTCACGATGGTCGAAGGGCTGAAACTCGCGGCGCAGACTTTCAGCAAGGACGTATCGCGCTTGTCCTGCTGCGCCGGGTGAGGAAAAGGAGGTGTTCGATGACCGCCTACACGTTATCCCTCCTGCCCATACGTCGTAATGAATCTGTCCAGAAGAATTGATGGAACGCGCTCAGTCCCAGGATGCAGCCCTCTAGTGGATCTATTGCGGCGATCCTGTAATCCCATCACAGCCCATCTGCAATCATGGCGTGGCGCTCATGCAGCTTTGATGCTGTCACAGTGCAGAAGAAAAGCTGTCGATTTGTAGTCATAGTGTTGGGGCCATATGGTCGCCACCCTGTCTACGCACCAGAAGGCCACGATCGTGGCCTCAACCCTCCCCGCCATATCATAGCCTTACACCAGTTTGTTGCTCTGTCTGTCCTACGACGGTGCACGTGACCGTTTTCCTGCAAGCATTTGATAAATAAGATCCTTCCTCACCCCGTCAGGGGTGCGTCTTGTGTGGCACTTTTAAGGCCACAAATGAGCGAAAGCGAATTTGGGGATTTAGAAGTGCCTGCCAGATCGAAGAGCTGGCAACGTCACATCTCAGGGACCCATCGAAGATGGGACGCCAATCCTATTCAGTTGATAGCCGAGACATAGGTTCTGTCACAATAAAGCATGTGCAATCGCTATGTGACACCGACCGAAGCTGAGATTGAAAGGCTTTGGCATATTGGAAACCGGAACCAGCCTCGATGGTGGGAGGCCGCCGTTCACCCTCGTGCTGCTGGCCCATTTATTCGGGGGTACGATATCGGGCGTGAGCTGGTGGTCGGCCAGTGGGCCCTCATCCCGCACTTTGCCAAGTCGGCGAAGCTGCCATATCAGACGAACAACGCTCGTTCAGAAGAACTGGCCAGCAAGGCGAGCTATCGCCAACCCTGGCAGCGCGGTCAGCGCTGTATTATGCCGGCGATGTCTTTCGACGAGCCTTGCTGGGAAACCGGCCGCAATGTGTGGTGGCAATTCCAGCGGTCAGACGGTGCCCCTTGGGGCCTGGCCGGCCTGTGGAATGCTTGGACCGACCCGGCGACGGGCGAAGTACTGGAAAGCTACACGATGCTCACAATCAACGCCGATGCACATCCGTTGATGCGTCGGATGCACAAGCCTGATCCGAAGAAGTCAGCCACTGCCCAAGACAAGCGCTCAGTCATTCCGATCGAATTGAATGATGTCGATTGGTGGCTGACAGGCTCAGTTGAGGAGGCTAGCAGCCTCTTGCGCTTGGCACCGGAAGATATTTTAGATACCAAGCCCATCGAGGTGCCTTCGCTGGGCGGTGCCAACGTCATCACCCAACAGGCTCTGTGGTAGCTACTTCGACACTTTTAATAATAGCTTTACCGTCTGAGGCAACGTCAATCCGTCCTAATGCCTGCCCCAGCTAAAGCCGGGGCAAACCTTCTCACATGCACAGCCAGCTGCGTCCCGCACCTACCAGATTGAACGGTATATCATCCGCCACGACAGCACCGCCACTCGTGAGGCTAGGAGCAGCAGCGGCCTTACGCGCTGCTGGCTTAGCTGACGACGACTGGCCATCTGCACCACGGCCCCCGAGCATCTGCATTTGCTCAGCGACGATCTCGGTGCTGTAACGATCAGCACCTGCTTCCTTATCCTGCCATTTCCTAGTCTTCAACCGCCCTTCTACATAGACCGCACTACCCTGGCGCAGATACTCGCCGGCGATTTCTGCCAAACGGTTATAGAACACAATCCGATGCCATTCGGTTTCTTCTCGTTTCTCGCCTGTCGCCTTGTCTTTCCAGCTTGTCGATGTAGCCACGGAAATGGTGCAGATCCCGACTCCATCCGCGCTATAGCGGATCTCTGGATCACGGCCCAAGTTGCCGATAATGATGACTTTGTTGACTGATGCCATGCTGTTGCTCCTGGTAGTGGTTCGGCGTAATCTCGCCGACAAATTGCCCAGGCCGATAAAGCGGCCTGGGTTTCGGTTTAGCTATCTGTTGATCCGTTCAAAACCTGCATGACGGCTTTTGCCTGCCATATGGCGGCGTTGTTCAGTTGACGCACCCATGCGCCACGGGTTGGGCTCCACCGAAAACCATGGCGTTTTAGAATCTCGCGGGTGGCTTTTTCCGGTTTACCTTCGAACATAAACATCACACGGTTCTCTTCCACGTCCTCAGCGTATGCATACCCCGTCCCCTGTATGCTGACCGGCTTGCGGTCCTGGATTGCCCGTAGTTGTTTGATCCGTTGCTGAATACGGCGAATGTTCGCGTTATTGTTGGTCAAGGCATAAGGCGGGAAGCCTACACGCCCGGCATAGTCCGGCGTGATCAGCTTCTGTGCGCTTTCTTCCGAGTATCCAAGCTCAAGCAAAGCGCGCCGTTGGCCCTCTGCATCGCCCTTGTGCTTACGGATCAGCTGATTACTCTTTTTCATGCGTTCCTGATTTTCTGTCAGTTGCTCCACCTGGCGCATGAGTTTGCTTATTGCATCCGGGTCATCGCTGGAAATTCCCCCATCGCCTACTGCAGCCGCCTTCTGCACATAGTGGTCAGCCTTCTTTTGCAGATCAAAGGCTTTGCCGTACGTGTTATGAATCCGCTGCCGGTAATTGCGGTCTCGGCCTTCGCTATGGTGGCCAACTAGGATCGGCTGTCCGAATGGAATCGCCTCACCCATTTGCTTTGCCCGGTCGTAGGTGGTTGCAGCCTGTGCCTCGGCCTGAACTGCCCTAGCCTCTAGCTTGGCCTTGCGGTCTGCCTGCTTTGCTTCGTAGTGGTTCATGTCGTTTTCCTTCAAAAAGTGCGCAGTGGCGCGGTTGTGATGTCATTGCTGACCGGGCCTGAAGATTCTTGAGCCCGTTTGTAGGTTTTTGCTGCCGGGTTGTGTGTTGGTCCCATCGCGTTTTGCCGCCAGTCCTGTGAGTTCCATCGCCCTTGCCGTGCTGAATCAGGCAGTGACTAGCGGAAAGGGGGAAGATTTGTAAAAGTCGCGTAGCGGGTTTTATGAACACTCCCTTGAAGCGCCGGAACGTAGTGATACAGTCGGCGTTTTAGGGCGATGGAACTATCAGGACCAGGCATGCTGTGTCACGACGCACAACCCGGCAGCAGCCCGCGCGGCGAGCGCCACCATCACCGAGCCGGTGATCTAAATTGAAGGTAGTTACTCAAGATGTATCCAGCTTGCGCCAGCAAGCCGCTATGCCCGTCCTGGTACACAGGGACGGGCTGCTTTTGTCGAGAAGGAAGAAAACGGATAACACTTGTGCGGCAGCACAAGTCCAACTTGCGCCGCAACGCGCAGCGTCTACCTGTGCAGGCGGGCTCTCACCCGCCTTGCTCCAGGTTTACACCTGGCCTCGTTCCGCTAACGAAGTAGTGTTCTGCCCGGTCACGATGATGTGATCCAGCAAACGAACATCAACCAACGCCAAAGCATGTTTTAAGTGCCGCGTCAGTGCCAGATCGGCTTCGCTGGGTTCAGGTATACCGCTAGGATGGTTATGTGACATGATGATTGCAGCGGCATCCAGGCGTAGCGCGGTTTTAACGATTTCGCGCGGGTATACGCTGGCCTGCGTCAACGTGCCATGGCTCATTTCCATGTAACGGATCACCTTAAACTGGCTGTTCAGGTACAGCACAGCGGCAACTTCATGCCCCATGCCCGACAACTTGGCCTGAAAGTACTGCTTTACGGCGTTTGGGTTTCCCATATCAGCCCGATCACCGATCAAGCTTTCCGCAGCGATCCGCGCGGCGGCCAGTACGTGCGAATCGGTCGCGGCATGATATCGCCCTGACGGGCTACGCACATACAGCGTCTGCCCTGCGTTCATGTTGTCATAGCCCAAAGCTGCATTGTGGTTAACGTGTTCCATTTTCCTGTTCCTTCAAAAGCCGGTTGGTTTTCCTGCTGACCGGGGCCGAAGATTCCGAGCCTGATCGTAGGTTTTCGGCGTTCGCAGTAATACGGTTCCTGCGGGGTTGCCGCCGTTGCCGTGAGTTCGTCGCCTTGCCGTTCTGAACTGCTGGCCGGGGCTGATGAACAGGACCGTGGAATATATGGAGGGGACCCGCGGGGCGGGGAGGAAGCCGTTTATGCCGCGAAAGCCAGGGCAGCGGACACGGATGGCGGTACAGTCGGCGTTTTGGGCGGCGCACTCAGGGCAACAGGAACAGACGGCCCACTATGCACTGATTGCGAATGCTGGCCCGCGCGGCGAGCGCCATCATCGGCCCATGGTCGATCTAATTTGACGTGCTTTTGGCTAGGTCCGCTAGCACGAACACAAACCTCCACTCCAGTGCATAAACATTACGGGTCCGGATACATGACAAAAATGTAATGTGGCAGGCACTGAATTAACGACTTGAAACGTGTGCATATGTGGCATGATGGGATTTGGCCCAAATGTCCCTGGGACGCTAAGAGCATTTAGCCGTGCATGCCGTGTGCAATGACCTTGTGCCCAGACCCTTAAAAGGTTTTTATCGCCATGGCGCAGAACAGTTCTAGACACACTCATGATCGCAACATGAAGCAGCCCTCAAGCTTCCAACTCACCGATCCCGTGTGCGGTATGCAGGTAACAAAAGACTCACCACATCACGTTGAGCGTCAAGGGAAGTCATTCTTTTTTTGCAGCGCAAAGTGCTTGGAAACGTTCAAACGCGATCCTGAGAAGTTCCTTGCGCCAAAGAATGTAAACGAACCAGCTTTCGATCAAGCAGCTGCAGGCACCATCTATACCTGTCCAATGCACCCTGAGATTCGACAGGATCATCCAGGAAGCTGCCCGAAGTGCGGCATGGCGCTTGAGCCGCTGATGCCCAGTCTCGACGATGACAATCCAGAATTGAAGGATTTCACGCGCCGATTCTGGTGGACCTTGCCATTCACCATTATTGTCACCGTGTTGGCCATGTTCGGCCACCAATTGGGCTGGTTCAGCATGACCGCCCAAACCTGGATTGAACTGGTGCTATCGATACCAGTGGTGCTGTGGGCGGGGCAGCCGTTCTTCGTGCGCGGGTGGCAGTCGGTGATCAATCGCAGCCCCAATATGTGGACACTTATTGGTCTGGGTACAGCGGCTGCATTCATCTATAGCGTTGTCGCGACAGTCACCCCAGGAGTTTTTCCCGAAACGTTCATGTCCATGGGCCGTATCGCCGTTTACTTTGAAGCGGCGGTGGTTATTATCTCGTTGACGCTGTTTGGCCAGATGCTCGAGCTTCGAGCACGTTCGCAGACGTCAGCTGCCATCAAATCACTGTTGGGGCTCGCACCTAAAACAGCCCGCCGTATCAACACGGATGGATCAGAAGAAGATGTGCCGCTGACGCATGTCCATGAAGGCGATCGCTTGCGTGTACGCCCTGGGGAGAAAGTTCCCGTAGATGGTCTGGTGGAAGACGGTGCCAGTTCTCTGGACGAATCCATGCTCACGGGCGAACCACTGCCAGTAAGCAAGCGCCCTGGCGACAAAGTGATCGGCGCGACGATGAACACGTCCGGCTCGCTAGTAATTAGAGCTGAAAAGGTCGGCTCGGCCACGGTACTCTCGCAGATCGTCCAACTCGTCGCCCAAGCGCAGCGTTCTCGCGCACCCATGCAACGCATGGCGGATCAGGTCGCGGGTTATTTTGTGATGTCGGTCGTGGTCATTGCTATCGTCACCTTATTCGTTTGGGGCATCTTTGGCCCTCAACCGAGCTGGGTGTACGGCTTGATCAACGCTGTGGCCGTGCTGATCATAGCCTGCCCATGTGCCCTGGGCTTGGCCACGCCCATGTCCATCATGGTGGCCACCGGTCGTGGCGCCACCCAGGGGGTGCTTTTTCGCGATGCAGCAGCCATCGAAAACTTTCGCAAGGTCGATACCCTCATTGTTGATAAGACCGGCACATTAACCGAAGGCCGGCCCGCGTTCGAGCAGGCCATTCCCGCAGGTGACACGGAGGCCGACGAGGTGCTTCGTTTGGCGGCAAGCCTTGATCAGGGCAGCGAACACCCCTTGGCCGATGCTATTGTCAAAGCAGCGCGGGAGCGCGGTTTAAACCTAAGCGCTGTAAACGACTTCGAATCAGGTAGCGGTATCGGGGTACGTGGCCAGGTCGAGGGCAAACACCTTGCTTTGGGCAATACTGCCTTGATGGATCAAGAAAACGTTGATGTCTCGATCATGACCAGTAGCGCTGAATCGTTGCGCGCCAAGGGTGCGAGTGTCATGTACCTAGCAACAGACGGTCAATTAATGGGCTTGCTGGCTGTCTCTGATCCAATCAAGAAAAGCACACCGGAAGCCGTAAAGGATCTCAAGGCGGCTGGCATCCGCGTCATCATGGCAACGGGCGACGGCGTTTCAACGGCTAAAGCCGTGGCGGAACAACTAGGCATTGACGAGGTTCACGGTGAAGTGAAGCCGGCCGACAAGCTGGATTTGGTCAGCAAACTTCAAGCCGAAGGCCGAATTGTCGCGATGGCCGGCGACGGCATTAATGACGCCCCTGCCCTGGCCAAGGCGAATGTGGGCATTGCGATGGGCACCGGAACCGACGTGGCGATGAACAGCGCACAGGTCACCCTGGTCAAAGGGGACTTGCGCGGGATCTCGATTGCACGCCACCTGTCGGACGCAACAATCACCAATATGAAGCAGAACCTGGGCTTTGCATTCGTTTATAACGCGCTTGGCGTACCACTGGCTGCCGGGGTCTTGTACCCATTTGTGGGCCTGCTGCTTTCACCCATGTTCGCTGCACTGGCGATGAGCCTGAGTTCAGCATCGGTCGTGTTCAATGCCCTTAGACTGCGCAAGTCGGTATGACTAGGGAGGGTAACGTGCCGCCGGTCAGCGAAGCACCAATTGAGCTATTCGCTCGGTCAAGACATCAGTGCAGTCAGTTGGCTCATATCCGTTGCAAGCTGCGTACGCATTGCAGAGATGAACGTCTGCATGAACGCTGTGAGTTGCGTTCCCGCTGGAAAGGCTAGAATGCCGGTGAATACCACCTGTTCGGAAAAGGGGCGGAGCACAATGCCACGCTGAGCGTAATCCAAAGCCGTCACCGGACTTACCAAGCCAAGGCCCACGCCCTGCTGCACAAGTTCGCATACGCTGACCGAGTAAGGAGTTTCGACCACTACGGACGGCACGACAGAGTGTTTATCCAGCACACTCTGCAGCTGACGACGCGAAGTGTCCTCGGGATTGAGTGCAATAAAGGCTTGGCCGTTCAGATCCTGGGGCTTGATCACCGGTTTGCATGACAGCGAATGAGAAGCGGGTATGGCGATAACCCCATCCAAGCGACTGAAAATCGAGTGTTCCAAACCAATGGTCGACACTTCGTCCGCCATAAGCCCTAGATCACACTGCCCCGACAAGAGTCGCTCGCGGACCTCGCGGGAGCTCATGATTTGCAAGGACACCGTACGCTGCTCCGCCAGCAATTTCATATTACGCAAGACGCGCGGTAGAAAACCTACGCCCAAAGCAGGCAAGCTGGCGACATTTAGGCGGCCTCCAGTGAACTGACGCAAGCTACGTAAACGGTGCTCAATCACATCTAATCCAACAAAGCATCGATCCACCTCAATTAACAAGGCCTGAGCCGCCGGCGTGGGCTGTAGCCTGCCCCGCATCCTGAGAAAGAGAACAATTCCGGCATGTTGCTCTAACCGCCGCAATGCCTGACTAATTGCAGGCTGCGACACGCCCATCAGCTTGGCCGCCTTGCTTGCCGTACCCGAAGTCATGACCGTACGAAAAACCTCAATCTCTCTTAGCAACATATATAACCTCTACTTCTAGACCAATAACATAATGGAAGTTATTTCTTATAGCTATAAAACTATACTTCGATTTATGAAAAACGCTACAGCCGCTCATCTAGCCGTTCAACGCAAATATCTCACTGGCTTCTCAAGCCTGTCGCCCGCTGTCTGGAGGGCGTCAACGATTACCTTCTCAAGCCTGGATGAATTCGTGGCTCGTAAATCGCGATTACCGGATGGCTATACCTATGGAACTACCGGCACGCCGACCCACCGTGAGCTGGAGGCGCGCATCGCTGCATTGGACAAGGCAAGCCATTGCGTGGTGCTGCCTTCAGGACAGGCTGCGATAAGCCTTGTCATGCTCACCATGTTGAAAGCCGGGGATCATCTTCTTATTACGGATTCCGCCTACGGCCCAGCACACGATTTCGCGACGCACCTTACACACATGGGCGTGGAGGTGGAGCGCTACGATCCGTGTATAGGGTCGGGGATCGCAGACCTCATCCGATCTAATACCCAGCTGATATGGTTGGAGTCACCGGGTACTGTCACGATGGAGGTGCAGGACGTGCCCGCCATTGTTTCACAGGCTCGCTCGCACGGAATCAGGACCGCAATCGACAACAGTTGGGCTAGTTCTTTGTATTTTTCGCCGCTATCGCTTGGCGTGGATCTGTGTATCCAGGCCTGCTCCAAGCACATGGGTGGTCACTCCGACTTGCTTATGGGTTCCGTTAGCACAAACGATATTGCACTACACACCGCACTACGTGCTTTGCAGGCGACCATGGGGCAAGCGGTTAGCGCTGAAGATTGCTTTCTTGTCCAACGCGGCCTAGATACCATGACTTTGCGGCTTGAGGCCCAATCCGTCAAGGCATTACGTCTTGCAGAGCATTTGCAGCGGCATCCCATGGTTCGAGAAGTGCTCCATCCCGCACTAAGTACCTTCAAAACACATAGCTTGTGGCAAGATCAGTTTAGCGGTAGCGGCAGCCTTTTTTCCTTAGTGCTACAGGATGCGCCTCTGGACGCTTTCCGCGCCATGTTCGGCTCGTTTCGTCACATTGCCATTGGCGCAAGCTACGGCGGGCTTCACAGCCTCGCAGCCTTTTATCACGCACAACAGCAGACCAGCCGCCTCTTTCCCAGTATCCAGGCACCTATTATTCGTCTTGCCATTGGCCTGGAAGACTACAGCGTCCTTGCTACCGAGCTAAACCAATCGCTGGAAACGTTCGAATCGGTTTGTATCGATAGCGCAAAGAGCGGCGCTAAATAGTTTTGAATGATCGCATACACAGAGCTGCGGTCGCCCTTCCAACTCTAAGGAGACAAGAGAATGAAACGCCTATGGATCTTTATTTCCGCAGCAACCATTGCATTATCAGCGGCTGCCCCCATCCAGGCCCAGGACAGGGCCACGACACTGAAAAAAGTTGAACAGACGGGAACGTTTACAGTAGGTACGCGCGCTGCATCAATCCCTTTCAACTACCTGGATGATAACAACCAACAAAGCGGATTTGCTTGGGAAATCACACAGCGTGTGGCCGACAAAGTGAAAGAAACCGTGGCGCGCGATGACATTCAAGTACGTCCAATGGAAGTCACGCCTCAAACGCGTATTCCACTTGTGGCCAATCAAACAGTGGATCTGGAGTGCAGCTCTACTACACACAATCGGGAGCGTGAGAACCAAGTAAGTTTCTCAACTTCTTTCTTCATCGTAGGCACCCGCATGCTGACGCTGGCCAACTCACCCATCAAGAACTGGGAAGACTTGGCGGGTAAAAACGTCGTCGTCAGCGCAGGAACAACCGCAGAGCGCTTGCTGCGTAAAGTAAATGACGAAAAAAAATTGCGGGTGAACATCATACTTAGTAAAGATATCGACAACACCTTTATGACTGTGGATACGGGCAGGGCCGATGCAGCCATGATGGACGACATGGTTCTGTACAGTCTAATCGCTCGATCGCCCGACCCTAAAAAATGGAAAGTAGTCGGAGAGGTATTGCAACCTGAAGCCTACGGTTGCATGCTTCGTAAGGACGACACTGAGTTTAAAGAATTGGTCGATAACGTGATTACCGGCATGATGAATTCCGGTGAGATGGCTAAGCTTTATGGCAAATACTTCACTAGCCCGATTAAAGTGCGTGGTGGGTTCAACATTAACGCACCCATGTCGCCTGTAATACAGGACCTGTTCGCCAATCCGAACGACAAAGTGTTGTAAAGCAATGCAGTACTCATGGGATTTTTTGATCTATTTCAAGCCTTCACTTACCGGTGAAGGATATTACTGGGAATTGATCTTACAGGGGCTGAGCCGCACTGTCTTTTTGTCGCTGCTCTCATGGGTGCTGGCATTAAGTCTGGGTACTGCTTTGGGTATTGCACGCACACTACCTGTTCGCTGGCTGAGCTTGCCTGCGGCAGTATTCGTGCATTGCTTTCGCAACACCCCTCTACTGGTCCAAGTGTTCCTTTGGTTCTACGTTGTCCCGGAATTGCTACCGAGCGAATGGGGCACCGCGATCAAACGGATGGATCCCACATTAGGGCAGTTCCTGACCGTTCTTATCGCCCTCTCGTTATACACGGCAGCCAAAGCAGCGGAAGTCATCCGCTCAGGAATACAAGCGGTAAGCATCGGCCAGAAGCAAGCAGCTTCAGCTCTTGGGCTTACAGAGCCTGGTTCGTATCGTCATGTCATCCTGCCTCAGGCATTTCGCATCATTATGCCGCCCCTTACCTCTGACTTCCTGAATGTGTTCAAAAACTCCTCAGTCGCGCTGACTATAGGTTTCATGGAGCTCACTGGTCAAACACGCCAGATCGGGGATTTCAGCTCCCAGCCGTTTGAAGCATATATTGCCGCAACCGTCATATATACACTCGTCACCCTTTCAGTCATCTGGTTTATGCGACGTATCGAGAAGGCCACGCGTATTCCTGGCTATTGGGGAGCCTAACCAAATGGACTATTCTTTCGATTGGGGGACGCTCGTAAGAGGATGGCCGTTCATACTCGACGGCATGGCAACGACTGCCCTTCTCGTAAGCGTGGGTATGATGCTCGGCATCGCGCTAGGGGTCGTTTTGGCACTCGCCCGCTTGTTCGGCCCACGGTGGGTCTCTCTGGCGGCAGCGTTCTATGTCAATCTATTTCGTGCGATTCCGCTTATCCTCACCATTTTTTGGTTCTTCTTTCTGGTGCCGTTTGTTTTACGGGCAGTCACAGGAAATCCCTATGCTGGCGTCGGACCAATCTACGCAGCGCTGTCTGCATTCGTTTTAGCCGAAGCAGCCTATTATTGCGAAATTGTTCGTGCCGGCATCAACAGTGTGCGCAAAGGGCAGATGCAGGCCGCAATAGCCTTGGGGCTGACTCGTTGGCAAGCACTCCGGCATGTCGTTCTGCCGCAGGCATTCCACAATATGACGCCTTCGCTGATCAACCAGACTATTGCTCTACTCAAAGACACTTCACTTGTATATGTAATCAGCCTGAATGATTTTCTCGGCGCCGCTACCAAAGTTGCCCATCGTGATGGCACGTTGGTAGAGATGTACTTATTTGTCGCTGTTACCTATTTAGCCCTCTGCTCATTTGGCGTTTGGCTGGTCAATATATTGAAGAAGAAACAGGCGGCTTCGTAGCCGCTGCTTTAGAAGGTCAGAAACATGATAGAGCTAAACAACGTCTCCAAATGGTATGGCGAATTCAAAGTACTGGATCAATGCAGTACCAGCGTGGCAACAGGTGAAGTCGTAGTGGTGTGCGGGCCGTCGGGTTCAGGGAAATCGACGCTGATCAAAACGATCAATGCGCTTGAGCCCCTTCAGCAAGGCGAAATATACATCGACGGTAAAGTCGTCCACGGCCCTTCAACCAATCTGCCGGCGTTACGGGCACGCGTCGGGATGGTGTTTCAGCACTTTGAGCTGTTTCCCCATATTTCGGTCATGCAAAACTTAACGCTAGCGCAAGAAAGAGTGTTGGGCAGAAGCACGGAAGAAGCAAAGGTAAGAGGTGTGGCTCTTTTAGACCGGGTCGGTTTGGGGAACCACGCCGATAAGTTTCCAGGGCAGCTATCGGGCGGGCAACAACAGCGCGTAGCTATTGCCCGGGCGCTGGCCATGGACCCTATCGTTATGTTGTTCGACGAGCCGACCTCCGCATTGGATCCGGAGATGGTCGGCGAGGTTCTCGACGTCATGGTTGGACTGGCTCGGGAAGGCATGACCATGATCTGTGTCAGTCACGAAATGGGCTTTGCGAAAGAAGTCAGCGACCGCGTTATTTTCATGGATCAAGGCCGCATTGTGGAGGATTGCTCCACAGACCATTTTTTTAGGCAAACGCAGACGCTTTCGGCACGTGCTCAGGATTTTCTTTCGAAGATTTTGTCTCATTAAAGTGGACATTACACTCGCCAATCTTCTCCAGCCATTTTAATCCCTGGAAAAAGGCTTGCCGGTAAAGTCAACAGTAACCAAATTGCCGTCAAGCTTTCCCATACCCGGCGCGTTTAACGGCATGCCGGGTGCCGATACACCTTTTACCGACGAGTCAGCGAGCAACTTGTTGACCGCGTTGGCCGGTACGTGCCCCTCTATGATTTGGCCGGTGGCCTCGATCACCCCCGTGTGACATGAGCTAAGTGCTGATGGTACGCCGAGCTTCTGCTTGATCGCGGCCATGTCGGCCGTCTTGATAGCCGTGACATCAAAGCCGGATTCCCGCATATGATCAACCCAGCCGGAGCAGCAGCCGCAATTGGGGTCCTGATATACGGTAATGGCGGTGCCGGCAGCCTGTGCAAAGGATGATGCGGCGGTCAACGCCGCCGCTACTAGCCATAACTTCATAAGATCCACTCCAGCAAAAAAGTAAAATTTCAGTTTTTCAGAATAGAGATAAAGACCACACTCAGACAGCTTAGTTCTGTCGCTGCAAAGTGATTTCTTTTTGTGCCTCCAGAACCTTAGGCGGCCAGTTGCTCTTGATATAAGCCAGTGCGGCAATGATCTCTTGATCGCTGAGGATGTCCCGATACGCGGGCATGTCGCTTACATAACCCCGAGGCGCGGTCTTTCCTGGAACCAGGCCGTTTTTCACCATATCGACCAACATCGCATCGGGATGGTGCCAGGTATGGCCGCTCTTGTCATGCGGCGGTGCAGGCAGCCTGCCATTGGACATGCGTTCACGCCAGTTCGGCTGGCCTTGCAGGGCCTCGCCATGGCAGGCTGCGCAATTGTTCGCATAGATCGCCTTGCCCTGCATCACAAGGGATTGGTCCGCAGGGTCAATGAATGCCGGGCCAGATGGCAGAATCGTGCTGTAAAGGACTGCGGCGGCGCCGATTATGACGACGCCAACCACTCCAAAGACCAATTTTCTCCGTGTCATTTGAATGCGCTAGATCAGCTGACTTTTACCTTGCCGACCATTCCAGCTTCCATGTGGCCCGGAATCAGGCAAGCGAAATCGACAGTGCCCGCCTGGTCGAACTGCCACACCAAGCCGCCGATCTTACCCGGGCCCAATGTAATCATATTCGGTTCCGAATGCTGCATCCCCGGCATCTTCTGCATCTCGGCCGCATGGGCCTTCAAATCGGCCATTGAGCCGATCACCATTTCATGAGGGATTTTCCCCGTATTCTTGATAAAGAAACGAACTGTCTCGCCAGCGCGGACCTGGATGTCACCAGGCGTAAACCGCATGGTGTCGTCCATCGTCAGCTCAATCGTGCGCGTAACTTTAGCCGGATCGCCAGGCTGGCCAGTTGGCGAAGGTGCATTCGACATGGTAGACATATCGTGACCGGGCATGCCATGCGCCGGTGCGCCATGCCCCCCGCCATGGTTGCCGGCAGCCAATGCGAGGGTCGGCAGTACGCTCAAAGCCAGAATAGAAAGGGTCTTCTTCATATCAATACTCTCTTGAGATTTGTTTTAGCAGTCGGCCTTTTCAAGCCGCCCATGTG
Source organism: Allopusillimonas ginsengisoli (assembly GCA_005239165.1). Classification (GTDB taxonomy): domain Bacteria; phylum Pseudomonadota; class Gammaproteobacteria; order Burkholderiales; family Burkholderiaceae_B; genus Allopusillimonas; species Allopusillimonas ginsengisoli_A. The sequence continues at coordinate 21,851 of RAPG01000005.1, read as the reverse complement.
AAAAGGTGAAAGGCGACTTCAGAAGCGAAAGCTCAAACCGTCCACAAAGCGAGTTTCCTGCTTGGAGTCGCCCGCTGCCTGTGCGTAATCCGCCGTTTTTCCAAACTTGCTGGACCATTCGACGCCCACGTACGGGACGAACTGACGCGTGACTTCGTACTTGAGGCGCAAGCCCGCCGTGCCGTCTGTCAAGCCGCTGCCAATGCCCCAGCGTTCATCGTTCTTTCCATAGAAATTCACTTCGACGCTGGGTTGCAGATACAGCTTCTGGGTCAACAGGATGTCGTACTCGGCCTTCAGCTCCAAAGCGGTGCGGCCGCTCGAGCCAACATAGGCGGTGGCATCGACTTCAAACCAGTAAGGCGCTAACCCTTTAAAGCCAAATGCCAACCATTCCCGGTTCGGCACGCCTTGGCCATGATCGAAACGAAAGCCCAGCTCCGTATCCCAAAACGTAGAAACTGCATGGCGCCACAGAAGTTGCGTCTCAGATTCTTGCAGCTTACCGCTCGCTACTTCCCCTTCGGCTTTGATCACGGCGCGGTTGTAGGTACTGCCGTACCAGGCCTCGCCTTCATAGGCCGCCCATTCCTCGCCGCGCGCCCTGACGTACTCCAACCGGTCAACGTTGACGGAGCCGAAGTTGTGCATGTCGGACATGATTAGCGCGTCTGACGGCGGCAACGCATACTTGCCGGCATTGCGGACATAGCCATCGGAGTAGGCGTCCGGATCGCGAGCGTCCGGCGGCGGCGAGCCGCCCTGCATCTGCATATCGCCATGATCCATGCCCGAAGCCGTCGCGGGCGTGCTTGTTGCGGGCGGCGCCGCAGTATGACCGGCATGGCCGGCATGCGTCTGCGCATAGGCAAGCACGGGCATCATTCCCACTGTAGCGATAGCCACCGCAAGAAACTTCTTCTTCAATTGATTGTTCATGACCAGGATGCCTAACGCGTCGTTCATCGTCTTCATGCCACCACCACTTCGCGAAACATCCCGGCATCCATGTGCAGCATCAGATGGCAATGCCACGCCCAGCGCCCGAGCGCATCTGCGGTCACAAGAAAGCTGATACGCTGAGCGGGCTGCACTGGAATCGTGTGGCGTCGCGCCTGAAATTGGCCATCCGGCGCTTCGAGCTCACTCCACATACCGTGCAAATGCATGGGGTGTGTCATCATGGTGTCGTTATGCAAGATGACTCTGACCCGTTCGCCATAACGGAAATGAACCGGGGTTGATTTTCCGAACTCGACGCCATCGAACGACCAGGTATAGCGCTCCATATTGCCGGTCAAATGGAGCTCGATTTCACGTTCTGCGCCGCGCGGGTCCATTGGGCCGCCCACGGTGTGCAAATCGGACAGCGTTAGCACGCGTCGGCCGTTATTACGCAGCCCAATGCCGGGATCGTCCAGGTTGGTGCGCGGCATATCGACCCGCATATCAATGCTGGGCCCATACTCGGTCCTGGCATGGCGTACTTGGGTGCTGGCGCCGGCCGCAGACATAGCGCCGTGGTCCATGCCTGACATACCTGCGTGATTCATACCTTGCATGCTGCCGTGATTCATTCCAGCCATATTCCCGTGGCCCATTCCGGTCATGCCTCCATGGCTCATGCCACCGGACGATTGGCTGGCCGCGCTATGGCTCATTCCTGCCATGCCTCCGCCCATAGCGCCCATCATGTCCGTCATGGTCAACCATTCCACGGAGTCGAGCGCCGGTACTGGCGCTTCGAGACCGGCATGCGTGGCTAGCGTACCGCGCGCATACCCTGTTCGGTCCATTGCTTGCGCATAAACGGTGTAAGCGTCGTCCTTCGGTTGTACCAATACATCGTAGGTTTCTCCGGGCCCAAATCGGAACTCGTCCACCGTAACGGGCTCCACATTGACCCCGTCGGCTTGAACGACGGTCAACTGAAGGCCCGGAATGCGTACATCGTAGAAAGTATTAGCCGCGCCGTTGATAAAGCGCAGCCGCACCCGCTCTCCAGGCCGGAATAGCCCAGTCCAGTTGCCCGCCGGCGTCGTCCCATTCATCAGGTAGGTCAGCACGTTCGCGGACAGATCGGCCAAATCCGTGGGGCTCATGCGCATCTCGTTCCACATCTTGCGCTTGTCGATAGCCGCTTTCAGGCCCATCTGGGAGGCGTCTTGAAAGAAATCGACCGCCGTGGGCTGGTTGTAGTTGTAGTAGTCGCCCTGCATCTTGAGCTTGGCCAGAACCCGCATCGGATCCTCGTCGGTCCAGTCAGAGAGTTGGACGACATACTCGCGATCGGCCCGTATGGAGTCCGTTTGTGCCGGGTCGATAATGATCGCCCCATAAACCCCTGTGGCCTCTTGCATGCCCGAGTGCGAGTGATACCAATACGTGCCGCTTTGCTGCACCTTGAACCGATACGTGAACGTTTCGCCGGGCGGGATTCCCGCAAAGCTGATGCCGGGCACCCCGTCCATTTGAAACGGCAGGATGATGCCATGCCAATGAATTGAGGTGGTTTCGTTCAGGCGGTTCTTGACGCGAATAGTGACGGTATCGCCTTCGCGCCAACGCAACGTGGGCGCCGGGAGCGAGCCATTGACCGTCGTCGCCATACGAGGCGTACCAGTGAAATTCACAGGTGATTCACCGATCTCCAGATTAAATTCGGTCCCACTCAGTACCGCCGCAGAACCCGTATTAGTTCGGGCCGATTGCATTCCAGCGGCACGGGCAAATGGCGACAAGCCCAGCAACACGCCGCCGGCGACAAGGCCTTGCACAAAACGGCGACGAGGTATGGCCGGGAAGGGAACCGCTAGCGTAGTTGAGCGTTTCACGCGGGGAGAATCCTGTAATGAATCGTTGATCGGAGCTTCGTCTGCCGCATTCTGGGCGAACCGACAAATTGCTATTCCTAACTTTAATCAAGTACGGCTGTCACACGAATGACGGCTCCATTACTTTTCTGTAATCTGGAATTCGCGGCGGATTTCATTTGCGGACTCTGTTTAGCGTGATACGAGTGGTAGAATTCCGCTTCCTCTTTGGGGAGTAGCCTACTTTCGACTTCGCGCGAAAGGGCTGCGTCAACATTCTTGGCCTTAATGCCATGGCGCAGCCGGCCGAAAGGCATGGCGAGACCATAGACTCTTCCAGTGCGCAGCCGAGCCGTACTGGGAAGTCCATGTGTCGCTCGGCTGGAACACCCCATGAATTTTCTCTCTACCATGGTCTTAGCACTAGCCATGTCAACCGACGCATTTGCGGCCGCTGTGGGCAAAGGTACCGCCCTTCGCAATCCTCGCCTATCGGAAGCGCTGCGCACGGGTATTATTTTCGGTGTGATCGAAGCCGTCACGCCATTGATCGGTTGGGCGCTAGGCTCCATCGCTGCTGAGTTCGTTGCGGACTGGGATCACTGGATCGCTTTCGCCCTCCTCCTGGTCTTGGGCGCATTGATGATTCGCACCGGCCTTCGGGCTGACGAGCCCGAAGCCACTCCTGCGATCCGTCATTCGTTTTGGTTACTTGCCGCCACGGGGTTCGCCACCAGCATCGACGCGATGGCCGTGGGTGTTAGTCTCGCCTTTATCGATAATAATATTCTGATCACGGCCGCGGCCATTGGCTTAGCAACGTTCCTAATGGTGACGCTGGGTGTCATGATCGGCCGGTTGATCGGCAATGTGGCCGGCAAGTGGGCGGAGATTCTTGGCGGATTGGCGTTGATAGGTGTCGGTACCGTCATTCTGTACGAACACCTCACCATGTAAGAACAGATGTACCTAGGCGACGCTGAACGGCTACGCCTGGTTCTCATGTATGCAGCAGGTTTATTTCCACGGTTGCATGGACAAGTTCATCGTGAATGCTCAATTGCTGCCGCATCTGGTCCGCCGTGATCAAGCTTGACGTGGCCAGCGAGACGATACACGCATACTTTCCTTTGCCGTCTGCCGCAGTGAGTGTAGCGACTAGCGTATCGGCGTTGCTGGACCTCACCGCAATTTTGAACGCTTCGTCTGGCGGCAGCAGCTCTTGGTTAGCACCCTCATCACTAAACCAACCGCGAAATGAATCGAAGATTCCCTGAGCCGGGGACGCAGAGTTTGAGGCGGTAATACTCGTGGAGCTGGCAGCTATTGCAGAGAATTTCGCCGGACTAATTCCAGGTAGCCAGGCCAGTGCCAGTACGAGCAGGGCTGGCAAGAAACGAATAAATTTCACTTCAACCACTCATCATCCAGAACATCATGATGCCCATGAAAACGAAAGCCAAAATAGCGACCAACCCAATTGCCGCTAGTACTAGGATGACTATTCGCGTGAGTCTGGTTCTCATGGTCTGCTCAAGCATCAAAGCGGTTCGCTGGAGCTGGCGGACGTGAGTGCCCGCCAGCATTAGTCCCTTCCGGTATTTGTGCTTGAGTGGGTCCACCGTTCTTTGAATCGCTATCGCTATGGCACGACTGCATGCCTTTCATCATGAAAAGCATCATCAACGGACAGATCAAAAAGAATAAGAATGGGCTCAGCGCAGCGATCCACTCCCGCGCGACAGGCAGGGCCGCGTACGCCACTGCAATCAACGCGGCAAGCCCAAGACCGCCTTTCAACATCGTCTTCACATCGCATTTCATTATCAGCTCTCCTTGCACTTGCGTCGCTTGAACTCTATCTGGCGATGAGCCTACTGTAACGGTCCGTCGCTGTCAGAAAGGTTGCGCGGGCATTACATCTTTGTCATCTTTAAAAAGAACGCCACAGAGGTAATAAATTTGTTGCGATATGTATGAAGCACCACATCGCTTCACCCTGTCCGGGGCAAAGTCCCGTTCTATTTGCAAGAGGCGGCAAAAAACACCATATCCGTTGACATTGCCACTGTGGGAATGTTTATCCTGTAGTTATCCGGCTCGGCGAATTACCAATAGAGGGAAAAAATGATTCAGTTTGAAGTAAACGATATGACCTGTGGGCACTGCGTGGGCGCCGTTACCGCCGCTGTCAAAGACGCCGCACCCGAGGCTATCATTTCGGTTGACCTGCCCGAGCACGCCGTGCGCGTGGAGGGGGTTCCCGACGCAGACGTAGTAGAACAAGCTATTCGCGAGGCGGGTTACAGTCCGTCGCGTAAAGTTTAAAAGGCCAAGGTGCAATGATGCGCCCTGGCCTCAATTTGTTCGTTTGCCCGCACCGCTCGTGCGGGTAGCGATCCTGGTTGCTAGGCCGCTCAGGCCGTCTGCGCCATCCGCCTGCACTCTTCAGCACATCTGCGGCAAGCCTCGGCGCAACGCTGGCAGTGATCCATTTGGTGTTTTGCGCATTCATCACCGCAAGCTTGGCAGACATCAGCGCATAGACGGCAAAGGGCTTGGGCGAATTCACTGCCCCTGGCCATATAGCTGGCGGCCAGGCGGCAAATTTGTGCGCAGTCCATATCGAGCTTTATGCACCGCGCCATGGCTTTGACATCTTGTTCCCCCAAGCATGAGGCTGCGCAGTGGTCGCACTCCGTCGCGCAGGCATAACAAGCGTCTATGCAGGATTGAAACTTTTCATGAGGCATATCGATCTCCAACAAGGTTGAGGTTTGATCATCATGTGGCCACCGTCATGTGGCCCCACTTGCCTCATGCAGCAACTCGGATGCCGTACGGGCAGTAATTTGCCTGCAAAAGCTGGCAACCCAGCTCTACCGGTGACGGCTTCTACCGTAGCATTACAATTTTGTAATGCTGACGTCATGTTGCCGTCAGCGCCATGGCACTAAAGTCTAACAATGGACGGCAAAGCGCTCTTCTTTTCGTGATAACCGATGGATCTACAGGATCGAACCCATGAAATTGCTGTTGGTCGAAGACGAGACCAAAACCGGTGATTATGTACGCCAAGGGCTAGTCGAGTCCGGCTTCGTTGTGGACCTCGTGCGCACTGGCTTGGACGGACATCATTTGGCCCTGACTGGCTCTTATGATTTGATTATCTTGGACGTTATGCTGCCCGATGTGGACGGTTGGCGTATCGTCCAGGCTCTACGCGATGCGAAATCGTCGACGCCGGTATTATTTCTGACTGCCCGGGATAGTGTAGAAGACCGCGTCAAAGGGCTGGAGCTGGGCGCAGACGATTACTTGGTAAAACCGTTCGCTTTTTCAGAGCTCCTAGCGCGTGTACGTACGTTATTAAGGCGGGGCGCCGCTCCCGCCTTCCAGGATCAGTTACAGATCGCTGATCTCGTTCTCGATATTCCTCGACGTCGAGCTCAGCGCAAAAGCGTGCGTATTAATCTTACGAACAAAGAGTTTGCCTTGTTGGAACTCTTGGTACGTCGTCAAGGCGAAGTACTGCCTCGCTCGTTGATTGCTTCCCAGGTGTGGGACATGAACTTTGACAGCGACACCAATGTCATTGATGTCGCGATCCGACGCCTGCGCGCCAAAATCGATGACGATTTTGATCCTAAGCTTATCCACACGGTACGCGGCATGGGTTACATGCTGGACGTGACGCTCCCCGAATAGCTGATGAAAAGACGGCCGGCATCCCTAGCTGTACGGCTTACCGTTTCTATTGGGGCGGTGATAACAGTCGTACTACTCACATTCGGCTGGATCGTAGAGCGGTCAATCAACAACCACTTTATTCAGCAAGATGTTGATGAACTGAATGCGGTCGTTCAGGCCTTAAAGCACACGCTAGCCACGCTACCGACTGATATGGCACTTGCCGAGTTGAATCAGCGGCTTGCCAATGCCGTGTCCGGCCACCATAACGCTCAATATCGTATCTCCTCGGACTCCGGTGCGATGATCTATGCTACGCCGGGATCCAATTTGGACAGGTTTGCTCAAATCGCCCAGCCTGTAGAGAAAATCACTATTGACACGGTTGGCATATGGCAAGATCACGGCGAGACGTTTCGAGGAGCTGTACTACGGACCGGAACGGACAGTTTCCCTGCGCGGAGCACCTTAACCATCGCCGTGGCCACGGGCATCAATTTCCATCTGCACTATCTGGACAGCTTTCGGGACTACCTCCGAATCATCACAGTGGCGGCCTGTCTCATTGCGATTTTGGCTACATGGTTCGCTGTGCACCAAGGCCATGCACCGATACGGCGCATCAGCCGCGAAATCGGAAAAATCAGGTCAGATCAGCTGCATATACGACTCGAACCACACGCCGTTCCTACTGAACTGGTCGGGCTTGCAATGTCTTTCAACGGAATGCTTGAGCGGCTTGAGGACGTCTTCCGCCGTCTCTCCGATTTTTCAGGTGACATCGCGCACGAGCTTCGAACCCCCATCACGAACCTCAAAACCCAAACTGAGGTCGCGCTTTCTCAATCCCGCAGCGTCGAACAGTACCGGGAGATCCTGTATTCGAACTTAGAAGAGTACGAGCGCATGGCCAAAATGGTTGGCGATATGCTGTTTCTAGCTCAGGCCGACAACAATTTACTTAAACCTGAGCTTGTTGAGATTGACCTCGAAGCCGAGATCAAGATGCTATTTGATTACTTTAGTGCCTGGGCCGAAGAACGCGAAGTGCAACTGCATGCTGTCGGCGGCCCAGTACTCGTCCGTGGGGACAGACTCATGATACGCCGAGCGCTGAGTAATCTATTGTCGAACGCCATTCGCTACGCGCCGCGTGGACGCAGCGTTACGGTATTGCTCAATCTCGTCGCCGACAAGGCAAGCGTTTGTATCGCGAACCCAGGGCCGATCATAACTCCGGAGCACCTCACCCATATTTTCGAACGATTCTATAGGCCGGATTCATCGCGCCAGCGCAGCAGTGAAGGCTCGGGGCTTGGATTAGCTATCGTGAAAACAATTGTAGAGGCCCATGGGGGTCGAGTCAGCGCCAGCTCGACGGCCGACGCAACCCAGTTCGAAGTAGTGTTTCCAGCGGCGCAACGTTCAATACGCTAGAGCATTTTTAATTTACTTGTTTACATACCCGCATGAAGCAAAATAGTTGGCGCATTCTGCGGAGGTAAACAAGTCCAGGACCCTGCCGATCTCGTTCCACCGATCGTTCACGGTCCGTTTGGCGGCCTTGCGCAGCAATGCCTTGAGTTTGGAGAACATCTTCTCGATCGGATTCAGATCGGGCGAATACGGTGGAAGATAGCGCAGCGTGGCGCCGCGCGCTTCGATTGCCTGCCTGCCCCCCGCTACCTTGTGACAAGACAGATTATCGGCCACTACGATGTCTCCCGGTTTTAGCGTGGGGCACAGGCAGGTTTCGATATAGGCCAGAAACGCAGCGCCATTCATCGGGCCGTCCAACACCAGTGGGGCGGTGATGGCATCATGACGCAGGCCAGCAATGAAGGTTGTGCTCTTCCAGTGGCCGTGGGGCGCCGAGGCGACGCAGCGTTGGCCGCGAGGTGAACGGCCTCTTGGTCGGGTCATGTTGGTGGCGGTGGCCGTCTCATCGAGAAAGACCAGATGCCGACAATCCCAGCGTGGTTGATCATCCATCCATGCAATCCGGGCCTGATACACGTCGGCGCGCGACTGCTCGCTGGCGTGCAGGGTTTTTTTTAAAGCTCAATCCCCATTTGTTCAACTGATGCCAAAGTGCCGGGACCTTGATCTGGATCCCTTCTTTGGCCAGACGTTCACTCAGTTCTGCCAGGGTCAGATCGGGCGTTGCCCCGATCCACTGTCGAATCTGATCTTCCTTATGCGCAATGCGCGAGCGTCGATAGCCTCCCATGGGCAGACTATGGCGCTGACCGTCTTCTTGCCATCGTTTGCGCACCTGGTACACCCACAAACGGCTGACCTCATGGCGCCGGGCAATCGCTGTAGGGCCTTCGCCGCGCTCCAGTGCACCCAAAACTCGATCTCGCAGATCTTGCGAATAGGCATGCATGACTATCCCTCCATCGTGGCCGCAGAGGATAGTCTATATTATGTATATAATTAAATCAAAAATGCTCTAGTGCGCTAACCACCACTTACGTTGCCATGGTTGCCACCACGCGCCGCTTCAACAGCAATATTTAACGCAAGTATATTTGTCTGGAACGCCATGCTGTCAATACACGCTCACAGCTCCCAAGAGACTTCTTTTGGGTGGTTTGTATGAACCGTTCGAGATCAGTTCCGGGCAGCGACGTACGCTTAAGAAGCTTCTGAACAGGCTTTAGTCTTGGCAGCCTCTTCAAGTATTTCCTTCCCGCCGTGGGCAGCGACACAGGCTACGGCTATACCGAGAAGTAGGTCCGGCGCATTGGAATCCAGCCACATTACGAGCGCGCCAGAGATAACGATCCCAACGTTCGCGATCGAATCATTACTGGTGAAAATCGATGAGGCCTTGAAGTTCACGTCGTTGCCACGATGGCGCGACAACAGCCGTAGGCATACTAAGTTCAAGCCGGCATTGACAGTTGCCATCACCATCATGGCAGCGCCAATGGGAGCCTCACCGCCGAAGAACCGACGAACCGCCTCAAAGAGCACACCGAGCGCCAACCCTATCAGCAACCAACCGGATAAGCGCGCGGCCATCACCTTAATATGTGCGGCACGACCGATGGCATAGAGGCTGACACCATAAACCGACGCATCGGCAAGGTTGTCCAAAGCCGCTGCAATTAACGCAGTTGATTCTGCCCACAATCCAACCATCGCCCCTGCCACACACTGCCCTAGATTGATGGTAAGCACCCACTTCAACGTACTTCGATCAAGATCTCGAATCTCATCGGCAGGCTTGCCGCTATCCTTCAGTTGGCTCTCGCTCATATTGCTCTCGGTCAGACGGTCTCAGATAAAGGGCATTTACCATCATAGTTTGCGATACATTATCTGCCAAGATGGAATGGGCGGAACGTTTACGGCTGGCTGGACAACGTAGATGAATTTGCACAGGACAAACTCGCATCGTGCCTCGAGTCAATGGGGCAAGGATTGGGGAGCTAAATATCGCCGTAGGTATATGCAGGTGAGAAGCTGTCTATAACGCAGCACACGCCATGCTGTCTTTGGCAAGACAGAAGTGGCATTCGTTGGGCAATCCCTCCATTTTTAGCACTGCGGATTTACGGGAGATTATCGTTGCAACGCTCTTACATGCAGTTGGGATCCTTTGCGCTTATCCACCTCTTATGCCCTGCCACCAGTGAGGCCACTACGGACCTTGACGGGGAGCACTCTCAAAAACAAACATCAGCGCTGCGTACGCTCTTGTCGCCGCCTTTTACTTTTGTTCTTCGATAGTACTGGCGGCGGCAAGTTTTGCCGAAGCCGCTCAACACGCTGTCGCTCCTGTATAGCTGCGTTCGCCGCACGGCGTTTTACAATAAGCCGGGAAATAATAAAGGTTATCGCAAACGCGACAACCAATGTAATGCCACTGGCCAAACTGATCATTTACCACTCCGTAACGGTGCCACGGCACCACAAAACATAGTTCAAGGATTTTAGCGCGATTATCTGTCGACTCTCACCATGCAATTTCCATCCATCACACCACATTCCGACTTGAAACGGTGCTCTACACACGTACCGACGACGGATGCAATTATTCCAGCTCGCCCCATAAGCCAGCTAGTGAGTTAGTCCATAATGTCAAAGTGATCGAGCGAATAGTAGATTGACGAAAACCAGCACACGCTCATGAAATTTGAAACTGACACCCTAAACGTGGCAAGAGCAATCCGACAACGCTTGTAAGATCCCGCACGATTCCGTCGGTTTTGCGCTTGTGCATTTTTGGCGCAAAACCACTAAATGCTCCTTCAATTGCATTAACTCGTCCATGCGCACCTCCACCGCATGGATATGCTGATCAAGCAAGGCGTTCACGTCGCCACAATCCTCAGTAGGCATGTCACGGTACTGAAGCAAGGTACGTACTTCGTCCAACGCCATGTCGAGCGTACGACAGTGCCGGATGAATCGTAGACGTTCAACATGTTCTTCACTATACAAACGGTAGTTACCGCTAGTGCGAGAGGGTTCCGGTAACAACCCTTCCTTTTCATAATAACGAATGGTTTCGGCCTGACATTCCGTGCGCTTGGCCAGTTCGCCAATCTTGATATTCATCTTAATCTCAGTTAATAAAACCATATAGTAACTATAGGGTATTCGTATATCAATAGCAACTAACGCAAGACGAAGTCTCCTCACTTACAAGAACGAGATCGTGCACCTTTAAATAACAAAGTACGCTCAGGAAATGCACCTAATTTGTGCGCCGCGTTTTGGATGAGTCAACGCTATCGCCCAGCAAGTTGCTCGATTTGATCACCCCCGGTAACCAGAGTATAAATACAGCCACGGCCCAGAAAACCATGAAAGCCCCTGCATTCCATTGATCGTCAACCAGATAAACGCTGCACAATTGCTGCGGGGCTTCCTGATAGATCAGGCCCACGGCAACCGTCATCCAGCACCAGTTGAAAATAAAAAATGCCTGAATCACCACGCCCGCCTGGCGCCACGAGACGCCCACCAGCATGCCGGCAACGAGCCAGCTAAGAACCTTAATTAAGGCCACGCCTGTATGAAGGACGGCCAGATCGAGCGCGGCAGGCACCATCCAGAACGCAGTCACCAAGGCCGTGACTACAAGCGCGGTAAGTCCCTTTGCGTTCCAGGGCTCAATCAGCCGCGCAAGACGCGGGCCCGCAGCCGAGGCGGTCAACCAGCCTATGACAAACAGAAGCGGAAACTCCAGCCCCATATGGCGGGCCATGGTGGTTTCGAGCCACGGTTGCAGTACGGCTGCCACCACGAGCAGCACGCCAGGCAACCATGCAATATAGCGAGATGTGCTCAAGCGCATGGGCTACGGCTCCGACTTATTATATAAATAGTCGGCCAATGCCAGGTCGGCACGATCGACATCGTACGCTTTGATCAGCTTTCCGCGCTCGTCAATACGAAATAGCGCCGCATTGTGCGAGTATCCGCCCAGGCCATCAGGAATAACCACGATGTCGAACAACTTGAGCATGGGTTCCAGGTCGGTGGCCCGGGTGACCGTTGCCGAGCGCCACAGTGATGCGTCGGCCCCCAGGCTACGGGCATGCTTGGCCAACACCGCAGGCGTATCGTTGAACGGATCGAAGCTAAGCGTCAACAAACGCACACGACCTTCAAGGCCCCGGTTGCGTATTTCCTGCTGTAGAAACGTTAGCCCCGATGCGCTTGTACGGCAGATGGTGTCGCAACTGGTGTAGAGCAACGTGACAAAGGTCGTATAACCGGAAGCGCTGCCATAATCGGCCAGCGACAGCGTTTTGCCGGCCTGGTCGATCATGGATAGGGCTGGCAAGGTTCGCGGCGCTCGCTCCAGGTCGATCCGGCGCACGCCATCGGCGGTGATTGCGGCGAATCCGCGCGTCACCCCGCCAAACGCCAGCAGCCCCAAGGCGATTACGGCGAAGATGGCCACCAGCGTCCTGGCGCCGTGTGTCATGACTGCTCTGCAGCCGGAGCCGCGCCCGCATCAGTGGCAGGGATGTCGGCGACATTGCTCCAAGGCTCAGCCTGGGATGCTGTCGCCGCGCGCGCGGCTTCAATCGTTGCCGTTTCGACAGCAGGACTGTCGTTGCCCCACTCTGCCCGGATGAAAGTAAGAACGGCCGCGATTTGCGCGTCGTTCAATTGCGTACCGAAACCCGGCATGGCGCCGTTGTAAGTGGTGTCGCCGACCTCGATCGGCCCGGTCAAGCCGTGCAGCACAATCTGCGCGGGAATATTGGCATCGCCAGTAACCCAGGACGCGCCAGCCAACGGTGGAAAGACGCCAGGCAAACCTTGCCCGGTTGCCTGATGGCAAGCCTGACAGGTAGTGGTATAAATTTGACGTCCGTCGACTACACTGCCCTCATCGCCACCGGCGCCCGCCGCCAGGGTTGCGGGAACTCGACGGTCGCCTAGCGACGCCACCCCTGTGGGATCAGCATTGACAATGTAAAAACCGCCCACGCGACAAGGCCGATGATCAGCCCCAGAAATACACGCGGGACCGGGTTATACAGCTCTTTGGGATCGGCATGCTCGGAACTACGGGTTTGTTTTGGTCTCATCGGTGTTTCCTGATTCGTTAGTGTCGGTCACCGCCTCGGCAGGCTCTTTAGCCAAGCGACTAGGGGCCAGGCGGCTGGCGGCCCATTCGGCCTCTTCAGCAGAAAGCACGGTATAGGTGCGATCCAGGCCTTGCAAATAGGCCACCAGGTCCAGGGCCTCGGGTTTGGCGACCACGACCTTACCTTCTTCCACCGCTCCCGGCGGCAAGGAAACCACGCGTTCGCCCTTAGCTACGGAGCCGGGGTCTTTCACCTCAAACATATAGCGATAAGCAGGCATCACGCTACCTGGAACATAAGCACGCGGCTGGAACAAATGCCCCAAATGCCAGTCGGCGCTAGGCTGACGCGCACCAATATTAAACAGGTCAGGGCCGGTGCGCATGGTGCCGAGTAAAGGTGGACTGTCGTAATGGTAGTCGGCGGCCACCGACGCGCGCCCCCAGCCACGGCTGGCGTCGGCTATGCCGGCGCCCGTGGTGCTAGGCTGCTGGGTATGACAGGCAATACACGCGTTAGCGATATAGACCTCGCGACCGCGTAGCTGCTCACTGGTATAGGGGGCTAGCGCTTCGGGCGCAGGCACATCTTTAAGCTGCATAAAAGGCACGACAATCATTGCCGCCGTCGCTAGAGACAGCGTCACCATCGCACCTACTATAAGTTTACGTTCGTTTTCCATATCTATCAGGCAGTAATCTGTTGAGGGGCTGGAGCCGGTACTGAGGACGGCACAGAGCTGGAGCGTATGATCATCAGGGCCAAATGGTAGGCAAAGATCAAATGACCCAGAGTCATCATGGCACCGCCGATCGAACGACCTTTAAGCCACGGCAAGGTCACGGCAACCGAGTCCATGAAGGGACGCGCAGGATCAAGCAAAACCAAGCCTTGCAAGATGCCGCCAATGCTAAGCGTAATGATGTAGATCGAAAAACCGGCGACAACCAGCCAGAAGTGCCAGGAAATCAGAGCTGGTTTAGGCCACGGCATATTGACTACGCGGGGCATGGCGAAATAAATTCCGCCAAAAATCACCATCGATACAAAACCATACATGCCTAAATGGGCATGAGCGACGGTGAAGTGCGTGAAGTGAGTAACGGCGTTCAAAGAGCGCAATGCTTCGAGCGACCCTTGCACTGATGCCACGGTATACATGCAGGCGCCGAAAAAGATGAAACGCAATACGGGCGAGTGCTTCAGAGCGCTGAAATACCCCTTGAGCGTCAAGTGCTGATTAATAGAAAACGCCAGCACCGGAATGATCATCATGACACTCTGGACAATGGACAAGGTGATGAGCCATTCAGGGATTGGGCCACCAATCAGGTGATGCGCGCCGACCTGTCCATAAAAGAACGCCAAGGTCCAGAATCCCAGCAAGGACAAGTTATACGAGCGCACCGGACGCCCAATGATTTTAGGCAGCAGGTAGTAAATAATGGCGATGGACATCGGCGTGTAGAACAAACCCAATACACTATGTCCGTACCACCAGTTCATGGTCGCCTGCTCGACGCCGAAGTGCACGCCTGGGATCTTGGCCACAATATACAGAATCGGGAACCAGAACAGCGCCGCGCCCATATACCAAACCGAAACGTACAAATGATGGACTTTACGCCGCGGCAGCATGAATACCAGGGGCAAGCCAATCAGCATGCCGCCTATGGCAAACAAGCTGCCGATTTGCCAGGGAATTTCAAGCCACTCCATGCCGGCGCTAATGCCTACCGCAAGGCCACCCAGACCAGCGATTAACCCGCCGTTCCACAGAGCCGCGCCCAGAATTACCAGGCGCCCGCCTTGCAATGGCGTATGAAGCAAGCGCGGCAACAGCCAAATAGCCAACCCGAGCAGGCCCATGGGCGCCCAGCCATACGCCACGCCATTCAGGTGAATGGTTCGCAATCGGCCAAACGTGAGCCAGGCGGTATCGGTCAACAAATCGGGCGCATGCAGTTTGACCGATGCGAGCAAGCCGGCGGCCGATGCCACTACCAGCCAGACGGCAGCACAGGCAAAAAGTACGTAGGCGGGAAGAGCGCTTGAACGATCGGCGGCTTCACGAGCGGCGATTTCGGTGGGAGAAACGCCCTCTTGCGACACACTGTCACGTTCGTTCGCGTTGGTGACACCTTGTAAACTGCGGCGTTGTTGAGCAGTGGCGGACGGCTCTTCGGTCTGGCCAATTTCGTCTTTTGAAAATATAGAACGTGCACCGCTAGATGTCGCATCGAACAGGCCTTTGCGCATCGACCAGATGAAGGCAAACAGCCCTACGATAGACAAAATAAAAGTAGCCAATAATACGGCTGTCGGGTTCATGAGATTCCTTCTATTTCAGGGATATGGCCGCCGTTGATCTTGCAAAAATGAATATCAACAACCAATCTGGCAATCGCAGGCAATGAGCCAGTACATCGGCACAAAGCTGGCAGTAGACGTAGCGTTACAGCGGGACTCTCTTTCGAGCTAGAGCGCGCCTAATACGCGCAGTCTGTACGATCGAGGCAAGGACTCGACGGCTCGGAATGAGATGGACGGTGAGAACGAATCAGCGACGTACCAACTTAGGCTACGTCTGACCACTTGGGCCGCTCGGGCCGTTCACTGATTGGTGCTAATGGAGGCCGCGAATCAATAAATCGATGGGCTAAGCTGGAGGAAGAAAGGAATGTGTCTGTATGTGAAACCCCGATTAGAGACATACAGTAGACGTGACAAGAATGCACGTTGTGGTCGGCCTTTGCCGTGGTGGATGTATTTTTTTCTCCACTGCTGCTTGCATCGACCAGAACCTCTTGCGCATCGCCATAACAGGGAGTTACGCACGCGGATTGCTCCGGCAGGCAATACACGCTCACTACCGCCCAAGAGGCTTGGAGCGGAAGCATGACGAGCATAAAGAGGAGAAGCAGTTTTTTCATCGCGTGAGAGATTGTACTGGCTACGCGCTTGGCCCGCAAACTCCATCTGGGTGTGGGTGTGGCTTTTTCTAAGGATTCAATAACGATTTGAGCTTAAAGGTAATAGCCGTCCTAGGTCGAGACTTTCGTGTCGCGAACACCGCTTTCCTCACCCCGTCAACTTGACGCGTGGCAGTATAGGTTTAAGGCAAGCAGGATGCTGCTTCTCAGCACGAACTTGGGCACAGTCCTGCCAGAGGATGTCGACACTGATGTGTCAGGGACGTACGGCAATGTCGGGGGAACCATCATTGGCTAGGACCAATCGCTCGGTTGCCTGGTCTAGTTCGAACCCGGGCGAGCCTGCCACCAATTGCGGCCATACCGATTAGACCAAACAGAAGGACTAAAATAGCCCAGTTGCCCGCGATGTTATAGGGTGTTCGGCCTTTATATCCTTGAGCCGTCCCGGTAAGAGCCCCTCTTTCGAATCCGGCGATTTGTTTCACGAGTCGTCCTTTCGCATCAATGATTGCGGTCGGCCCTGTATTCGTTGCAAGCAGCATATACCGTCCATTTTCCATGGCTCGCATTTGGCTGATTTCGACAAACTGTGCAGGAGCAAGTGAACGACCAAACCACGCCAAGTTGCTCAAATTCAGCAGTAAGGTCGCATCGGCGGCCGGCCCAATAATTTCTTCGCCAAACACATTCTCAAAACAGATATTGACCGCAATGCGCTGTCCCGCCATCTGCATGACTGGCTGCTCTGATGCGCCGGCTGAAAAGTTGGCCATCGGAATTTGAAGGACTTCGGGAATCCAGGAAAACAGCGTTACAAAAGGGATGAATTCACCGAACGGCACCAAATGTTGCTTACGATACCGTTGAGGCGGCACATTACCAATACTTACCGCACTGTTAAATTGCAAAGTGCCGCTTGCTTCACCTGGAACTTGTTCGGGCACGCCAAAAATAATATCGCCTCCATTTTCGAGCGCAATCGTTGCTAATTCGTCGCCGAACCATGCTGGAATTTGGTTGAAAAACATCGGCGCTGCCGTCTCCGGCAGGACAATTAGCTGGGTTTTCGAGGATCGAGCCAATTGAACATAGTTTCTTAATGTATTTTCAGCTTCATCTGCACGCCATTTTTTGTCTTGCGGCACATTCCCCTGAAGTAAGGACACAGAGACAGGCGCCCCCACGGGCTGCGACCAATCCAATTGCTGAAGTCCCCAGCCAGCGGCCCAGATGCTCCCGAGAAGGCCTAATTTTAGCCAAGCACGGGTGGGATGCACCATGCAGGACACCAGCGTCGTCGCACTAAGAGCCACAACAAAGGAAACCCCGTATACACCAAACACCGGGGCATACCCAGACAACGGGCTAGTAAAACCTTGTGTATATCCAGATGTTAGCCAAGGGAAGCCACCAAAAAGCACACCACGTAGCCACTCGCACGTCACCCAAACAGGGGCCAGAACCCAAACACCCTGCATTTTACGGATAAGGCGGCTTCCCACAAAACCAAATAATGCGGGGAAAAGAGCTAGCACCGCGCAAAACAATAACGTTGCGAGCGCAGCGGATGACGCAGACATGCCTCCGTAGGTGTGGAGACTCACGTAAATCCAATTCACTCCTGCACCAAAGATACCTACCCCAAACATAAACCCGACAAGCGTGGGGTTAAGCGTCCAGCGCGTTTGGGACAGCAAACCGAAAAGACCCGCTAAGGTCAAAATCGATACCCATGCCAGATTAAACGGTGCAAAGGCCAATACCGATAACACGCCTAATAAAAAGGAGCCTAGATAAAGGCCTACGTGTATTGGAATACTACATTGCCGATAAGACCGACGCGCTGACTTGATCATGGAGTCACACTGATCCTGGACTTAAGGTCTTTGAAAATTAGACTTTACCTTCTACGGAAAAGCGGCCTGAATTAGCGATGCCGCTGCTATTGGTGGAGAGGGGAAGAGTCGAACTCCCGACCTCGTCATTGAAAGACGCACTCTGGCCTCTGAGCTACCTCTCCAAGTCAGCAGCATTCTAGCAATTGCTACCCCCGCTAGTTGACGCGACGGCGATAGATGACAAGAGAATCAAAAAACACTTGACCCTAAAGCCACTGTAGGGTTTCTAATAGCGGCATCAAAGGAAATCCACTATGAAAAATCCTCAGCTAACCCTCGACAAAACGATCGCATCGTGTTGCGATCACGCACACGGCCACAGTAGCCAACCCACAGAGCCGCCGCAGATGCCACAAAAAAGCGGTTCCGCGACTGCCTATCGCATTGCCACCATGGACTGCTCCGCTGAAGAGTCTGAAATCCGTCGCGCGCTCGAACCAGTTACTGGTATCCGTAGCTTGGGCTTTCAGCTTGGCGCGCGCACATTGGTTATCGATGCACCAGTTGACGTGTTGCCGTTGGCTTTAACTGCGATACGCAAAATCGGTTTTGATCCGAAAGAAATATCAAAACCAGGCGAGAGTGGTGAAATCTCCGGGCCGCATAGCGACCAGGAACACGGATTTTCGAGCGGCATCACTCGCTTGATTTTTGCGCTCGTTTTTGCCTTCGGAGCGGAGAGTCTTTCGTTTCTCGCTCCCGACACCCAGCCGTGGCAAATCGCTGGAATGGCGATAGCCGTTATCGGGATTTGGCTGGCCGGACTCGATACTTACATGAAGGGCTTTTTTGCTCTTCGCCACGGCAGGCTTAACATTAACGCCTTGATGACCGTCGCAGTCACAGGAGCCTTCTTAATCGGCCAATGGGCTGAAGCGGCCATGGTCATGGCCTTGTATGCTATCGCTGAATTAATCGAAGCTCGCGCAGTGGATCGGGCACGAAATGCGATTAAGGGTCTTCTGGACCTTGCGCCAGAAACGGCCGAGGTTCGCCAGCCTGACGGCATTTGGCAGGTAATGCTAGCTGGGGAGATTACGCTCGGGTCAATCGTGCGTATCAAACCAGGTGAACGGGTGGCCTTAGACGGCACCGTCACGGCGGGAGCAAGTGCGATCAATCAAGCACCTGTGACAGGCGAAAGCATCCCCGTTGAAAAAGCCATCGGTGACCCGGTGTTTGCCGGCACCATCAATGAATCCGGCTCCTTGGAGTTTGAAGTAACTGCTGTGGCGAGCGATTCCACCTTGGCCCGAATCATTCATGCCGTGGAGCAGGCGCAGGGCAGCCGCGCGCCAACGCAACGCTTTGTGGACAAGTTTGCCGCCATCTATACACCAGCTGTTTTTATCATAGCGTTGGCGGTGGCGCTAGCCGGCCCCCTACTCTTCGATTGGACTTGGCTGCAAGCTGCTTATAAAGCATTGGTCTTACTGGTCATTGCTTGCCCTTGTGCACTGGTCATCTCCACGCCCGTGACAGTTGTCAGCGGCTTGGCTGCGGCCGCGCGCCGAGGAATCCTAATCAAGGGTGGCACCTATCTCGAAGAGGCTCGCAAACTCAAAGCCGTGGCATTAGATAAAACCGGCACGATCACCGCAGGCAAGCCAGAATTGGTCGAATGGGAAATCATCTCCCCTATTGTTTCAAAAGAACGCGTAGCCGCGATGGCGGCAAGCCTGGCCGGTCGTTCCGACCATCCCGTATCCAAAGCTATTGCCGCAGGATTGAACCTGCCCTTCAATGATGTTGATGGCTTTGAGGCGCTTCCTGGCCGCGGAGTCAAAGGTGCAGTGGCGGGCGAGGACTACGTGTTAGGCAACCATCGCTTGATCGAGGAGCGCGATCAATGCAGCGCCGAACTGGAAGCACTGCTTAAAATTCATGAAGAGGCCGGGCGAACCGTTACGCTGTTTGCCTCCAACGAGGCCGTGCTAGCTCTTTTTGCCGTTGCCGACACGATCAAAGAAACCTCGCGAGCTGCTATTGCTGATCTGAAGGCGCTTGGGGTCACACCCGTCATGTTAACGGGCGACAATAGCGCGACAGCCAGATCCATTGGCCACCAAGCCGGTATCGAGGATGTGCGTGGCAATCTCTTACCGCAAGACAAACTCGCCGCAATCCAGGAAATGCAAAAGCATTATGGCTTAACCGGGATGACAGGCGACGGTATTAACGATGCGCCAGCGCTGGCTCAAGCCGATATAGGTTTTGCCATGGGCGCTGCAGGTACGGATATCGCCATGGAAGCAGCCGACGTGGTCATTATGAACGATGACCTGCATCGCATTGCGACAACAGTGGAGTTATCGCGCAAAACCCATGCAGTGCTATGGCAAAACATAAGCTTCGCAATCGGCATCAAGGTAATATTTTTCTACCTCGCCATTTTTAGCGGAGCGACCATGTGGATGGCCGTCTTTGCAGATATGGGTGCCAGCCTACTGGTTGTGGCTAATGGCCTGCGTTTATTGCGCAGCGGTAAAAAAGCAAGAGTGCGCGCGGCTCCCGCCGACATGCCCAGGGCCGATTATGAACGTTCGACCGGTTAGGCTCAGGATGGAAGAACAATTTTCGTCCAAATCCCGTTGGTGGCTGTGGTGCTTATTAGCATTGAGCTTAGCCACAATTGATCAAACCATTAAACAGGCGGTTTCAGCCTCCCTCCCGCTTCATGCGAGTATTCAAATCACGCCATGGTTCAACTGGACTCACGTTTTGAACCCGGGCGCCGCCTTTTCTTTTTTGGCTGACGCAAGTGGATGGCAACGGCATTTTTTCAGCGCCGTGGGGCTGCTGGTGAGCGCCATACTGTTATTCTCGCTGTGGCGCGGAGTCACGAATCGATTGGTAACGGCATCGTATGTTTCGATCGTTGCCGGCGCCCTGGGCAATGTTATTGACCGAGTGCGTATAGGCGCTGTCGTAGACTATCTTGATTTTCACTGGGGACTATGGCATTGGCCGGCTTTCAATCTGGCCGATGTGTTAGTGGTCGGCGGCGCTATTTTTCTTGTCCTATCGTCCTTTACTTTCCCGCGAAACGAAATGAAGCAAGCTACATAGCTTCTGCAATAATCCTGTATTTCCATCCTATTAACTCATCAAATGCCCTCATTGCACGTTGCAAAAAGGCACAATCAAATATTAAAAAAAACTCAAACTCATGTCCTGGAATGAAACATTTTTAACAGCTATCGCTCAACAAAATTTCGTACGTGCCGCAAGCGTAATTCTGTTATCGACAAGCGCTTTTATGGCTTCCAATGCGTTTGCCGAGGTATTAAGTTTTTCTATTATCAATGAGCAGTTTCAACTTCATGACACGAACGCCGTCGCCGAAGTCCCAAGAGCAGAACGGCTTCGTAAATCGTTTCTCCTTACCCCGATAAAAGGAGCCGGAACAAAAATAAGTTCTAATTTTGGCTTACGCCTCCACCCCGTTCTGAACAAACCCATAGCCCATAGTGGAGTGGATTACTCAGCGCCCAAAGGCACGCCTATCAGAACAACAGCAAACGGCACTATTGCATTTATTGGCCGAAAAAAGGGCTACGGAAAAGTCATTATTATCGAGCATGCTGCCAATTTCTCCACCCTCTATGCTCATCAAAGCCGGTTCGCCACGGGTTTAAAAAAAGGCGTTGCCGTTGCAAAAGGAAAGACTATCGGATATGTGGGATCGACCGGAATGGTGACTGGCAACAACTTGCATTATGAGGTTCGGATGGACGATCAGCCGATTAACCCATTAGAAGTAGATCGACTTCTCGTTGAGAATGAATATTTTTTCGATAACGTAAATTAATCGGGTTATGGGAGGGAGTGTCAGAATTTTTGTGTTCAGGCGGTTTAGATAAACCATTGATCCGCCTATCTTCCCAGTGACTCTGGGTCCAGATAGGAATAGGCCTGGGTGAATCGCTCCTCGTATAGGATAGCAAACTG